>NZ_JAWLHG010000010.1:0-163113 GCF_041690465.1 Falsiroseomonas sp.
GGCACGTCGCTCTAGCCCGCGATCGTCCTGGGTGTGCACGCCGCAGGCGGGCACGCCAGGGCGTGAATCGCCGGCTCGAAAGGGCTGGAGCCGAGTTGCCCGGACACGGCCCGGGCAACTCGGGTCTAGACCGGCGGCTCCCCTTGCACCGGCTTGCCGCCCACCGCCCGCAGCAGGGTGGTGATGTCGCGCGATGCGGCCTCGACGCCCTCGACGTCCACGCCCTTCGCCACCAGCGCCACCCCGCCGCCGCCCATCCGGTAGTACGGATAGCTGCCGATATCGAGCGCCGGCCAGCGCGCCTGGATCGCCGCCAGCCCCTCCGCGATGCGGCCTTCCATGATGCCGTCCGCGTGCACCGTGCGGGAGGCGATCGGCGGCCCGCCCTGCAGCGTCGGCGCCAGCGCGTCGAACATCGCCTGCATGATGCGCGGCACGCCGGCCAGGACATGCACGTTGCCGATGGTGAAGCCCGGCGCGATGGAGATCGCGTTGTCGATCAGCGTCGCCCCGCGCGGCAGGGTCGCCATGCGCTGCCGCGCCGGGTTGAACTCGCCCGGCGCATAATGCCGTTCAAGCCGCGCCCAGGCCTCGGGGTGCGGCTCCCACGGCACGCCGAAGGCGGCAGCGACGCATTCGCTGGTGATGTCGTCGTGTGTCGGGCCGATGCCGCCGGTGGTGAAGACGTGGTCGAATTTCGGCCGCACCTCGTTGACCGTGGCGACGATGGTCTCCCGCACATCGGGAATGACCCGCACCTCGCGCAGCGGAATGCCGATCTGCCCGAGTCGTGTCGCCAGGAACTGGATGTTGGCGTCGCGCGTGCGGCCCGAGAGCACCTCGTTGCCGATCACGAGCAGGCAGGCGGTGGGGGAGTGACCTGTCATGGACGCTCCGGGCGACGGAATCGAGGCGGCAGGCTACAGGAAGTCGCGCAGCAGCGCGACCAGCGGCTTGTCCGCCGGCGGCATCGGGTACTCGGCCAGCTTCTGCGGCCGCACCCAGGCCAGCGCCTGGCCCTCCACCGGCGTCACCTGCCCCGACCAGCGACGGCAGAGGTAGAGCGGCATCAGCAGGTGGAAGCCCTCATAGCCATGGCTGGCGAAGGCGAAGGGCGCCAGGCAGGCCTCCGCCACGTCGATCGCCAACTCCTCCCGCAATTCGCGGATCAGTGCGGCTTCCGGGGTCTCGCCGGGATGCACCTTGCCGCCCGGGAATTCCCACAGCCCGGCGAGCGGCTTGCCCTCCGGCCGGCGCGCCAGCAGCACGCGGCCATCGCTGTCGATCAGCGCGCAGGCGGCGACCAGCAGGATGCGCTTGCCCGCCGGCACCTCCGCCGCCCCGGCCCCCGGCGCCTCCGCCGACATGGCCGACTCGGGCGAGGGCGGCAGGGCGGGCAGGTCGTTGCGGCCCATCTCGAACAGCACCACCGGCATGGCGCCGCCGCGCGAGAGGAAATCGCGCGCGCCCTCGCCCGCGTGGCGGAAGCCGATGCGGCGCAGCACCGCCTGGCTGCGCGGATTCTCCACCAGCGCAGAGGCGACCAGCTTCTCGATGCCGAGATTGGCGAGCGCCCAGCGCGCGATGCGCCCGGCCGCCTCCGGCGCCACGCCATGGCCCCAGAAGCGCCGGCCAACCCAATAGCCGAGCTCCGCCTGCTTCCGCGCCGCATCGAGCGTGAGGCCGACGCAGCCGACCAGCACCTCGGCCTCCTCCGGCGTGCCGGCATGCTCGATGCCGGTGATCGCCAGGTGCCAGGCACGGCCCTCGTTGATCTGCGCGCGGGTGGAGGCGATCCATTCGTCGGCGAGCTCGCGCGGATAGGGGAAGGGCACGCGCGCCAGCGTCTTCGCCACTTCCCAGTCGTTCACCAGGCGATGCAGCTCGGCCGCGTCCTCGGCGCGCAGCGGGCGCAGCGCGAGACGGTCGGTGCGCAGCGGCTGGAAGGGCGGCGGGGCGAGCGGATCGGCCGCCTCGCCCGACTCGTGCTGTTCGGCGCCGGGCGGCAGTTCCATGGGTGCTCCACACGCTTCCGGCTTCCTTAGAGCAGATCGCCGCAGGGCGGAATCGCCCGAGGGCGTGATTCTGCGCCGCACACCACAGGCGAGCGGGCGCCGTGCGGCAGGGCGGCTTGCATCCCGCGCTGGTTGCGCGAAGCTCGGCGCATGACAACGAACCGCTATGTCCCGGCGGCCTCCGAGGCGCGCCGTTCCAACCTGATCACCGCTGCCATCGTCGGCGTGCTCACGCCGCTGCTCGGCTGGCTCGAGGGCTTCCGCGACATCGTGGCGCTCTCGGCTCTTGGTGCCGCCATGGCGGTGCTGACGCTCGGCTTCTATGCGCTGGTGAACCGCATCGCCGGATCGGCGGTGCTCGAGATCGACGAGCATGGCCTGGCCATCGAACGCAAGGGCGAGCGGATCCGCATGGGCTGGGAGGAAATCGCCAAGGTGCGCTTCGGCAGCTATGGCGGCGACAACATGGCGATCACGCGCTACGGCGTGCCCTCCCCGTTGCGCGTGCGGCTGGAGGGGCACGGGGCGGATGCGCTGGCCGAGATCCGCACGCTGATCGAGGCGCGCGTCGGCAAGCGGGGCTGACCGCCCCGGCGTCTCAACTGGGATAGGCGCCGTTGATGTCGATATAGCCGTGCGTCAGGTCGCAGGTCCCACCGCGGCCCTGCCACGGCCGAGGCTGAGATCCACGCTGATCTCCACCTCCCGCCCCTTCATATGGGCCACCACCGGCGCCTCGTCGTAGCCGGGCACGATCCCGCCCTCGGGCGCGTTCGCCCGACTGTCGGCGACGCCTGAGCCGCGTGCGCCGCGACCCTCAGATGATATCCACTGCGACCCCGATGCTGCGGGCACTATCGAACAGCGCTGTATCCGTCTCCACGGTGTGACCGGCGGTGATATCCCCGTACGGGTCAACGTAAGCCTCGGCCTCCTGGTAGGTGTCGCCGGTCGCGTAGGAGTAGCAGATTCCGACGGCAACGTCCGCGCCGTCGGTGCTGATCGCGAAGCTCGTGGTCGTGCTTGTTGCGTAGGAGTCCTCGCCCACGGCCGTGCCCGAGGTCGTCGTCAGTACGCCCGCACCGGTGCCGTCCGCGTCGCTGGCATATACGAAGCTCGTGATCCCGGTCGTGGCGAGGGAGTCTCCCGTCTCAGACTCCCCCACCGCCGTTGCGGTGCTGTCCGCCGTGGCCTTGAAGGTGCTGTCCCCAGCCTCGGCGGTGACGACGGTTGTCGTGGTTGCGAGAGTGGCATCTCCGAGCGCCAAGGCGTCGGAACCGACCCATGCGATAGCTGTCATAGCTGCCCTCCCTTCCCGCCAAGCTCGGCCTCAAGGCTTCCTGCTACGCCGAACGGGCGCGGCCACGTTAGCGGGCGGCCAAGCTTCTCAAGGACAGCAAAAAGGAATTAGCCGGCCGACGGTCATGCTGCACAAAGGGCGTATAAGCTCAGCCAGGAAGTGTTCATCCGGAAGAGCGCAACAAGGGCATTGCTTTTGCGGGACTGCGTTATTCAGAGTTTCTTGCCGGCCGCGCCCCAACTTCGACGTGGGACGCCGGGGCAAGCAATGGAGGACGACATGCCGCCCACCCTTCCGACGCCGCCCGAGTATGATATCCCCGACCTTGAGGAACTGGTCGGATCGCTTGTTCCTGAGGACGTGGACCTTCCGGACCTGTCGGTCCCGGAACTGCCTGATCTTCCCACAATTCCTGACTACGGGGACCTGTTCGGCTGAAAGTTCCTTCGGCGGGCGCGTGGCGAGCAGCGAGGAGCGAGTCGCGCCCCGCCCCGATCGTCACGCGCCCGTCAAGAAATCTTACTGGCGCACATTAAGGCGCCGACTAGGCCAATGAGAGCGTCAAGGCCCGGGCAGCGGTGCCTGCCCCGCTACGAACGATATGCTCCATTAATATCGATGTAGCCGTGCGTCAGGTCGCAGGTCCACACCGTGGCCTTGCCGCGGCCGAGGCCGAGATCCACGCTGATCTCCACCTCGCGCCCCTTCATGTGGGCGACCACCGGCGCCTCGTCGTAGCCGGGCACGATCTCGCCCTCCCGCGCCATCCAGACGCCACCGACGCCGACCGAGAGCCGGTCACGGTCCGCCGGCTCGCCGGACTTGCCGACCGCCATGACGATGCGGCCCCAATTCGCGTCCTCGCCGGCGATCGCGGTCTTCACCAGCGGCGAATTGGCGATGGACATGCCGATGCGGTGCGCCGACTTCGCGCTGACCGCCCCGGTCACGTCGATGCGGATCAGCTTCTGCGCGCCCTCGCCGTCGCGCGCGACCATCAGCGCGAGGTCCATCAGCACCTCGTTCACCGCGCGGGCAAAGTCCCTGAGGATCGCGCCGCCCTCGGGCGGCACCCGCGGATGCTTCGTCGCCCCCGTGGCGAACAGCAGCACCGTGTCGGAGGTGGAGGTGTCGCTGTCCACCGTCACGCAGTTGAAGCTGCGGTCCGAGCCCTTCCGCAGGATCGCCTGGAGCGCGCCGGCGGGGATCTTCGCGTCGGTGGCCAGGAAGCAGAGCATCGTCGCCATGTCCGGCGCGATCATGCCGCTGCCCTTGGCGATGCCGCTGACCGTCACCGTCGCCTCGCCGATCCTGGCGGTGCGCGTGGCGCCCTTGGGGAAGGTGTCGGTGGTCATGATGGCGCGCGCAGCACCCGCCCAGCCATCCTCGCCCAGCGCGCCGAACAGCGGCGGCAGCGCGGCGGTGAGCTTCTCCGTCGGCAGCTTCTCCCCGATCACGCCGGTGGAGGCGAGGAACACCTCGCCCGGCCTGCACCCGGCAAGCTCCGCCATCGCCTTCGCGGTCGCCTGGCAGGTCTCGCGGCCGGCCTTGCCGGTGAAGACGTTGGAGTTGCCGGCGGTCACCACCAGCGCGCGGGCGCGGCCGCCCTTCAGTGCGGCGCGGCACCAATCCACCGGCGCGCCGGGGCACTTGTTCTTCGTGAAGACGCCCGCAACCGTGGTGCCCGCGGGGAACACCATCATGGTCACGTCCTCGCGCGCCTTGTAGCGGATGCCCGCCTGCCCGGTGCCGAGCCGCACGCCCGGCACCGGCGGCAGCACCGGCAGCGGCAGCATCAGCGGCGAGACGGGCAGGTCCTTACCGGCGGCCATGGGCGAGGGTCCATCAGTCTTGAGCGAAACGGACGGCGTGTTTCCCCCACCCTAACCGCCCCCGCAAGCCGGGGAGGCGAAAAACCACTCAGCGGCGCGGCGTGGGCGCCGCGGCCGGCGGCGCGGCACCATCCAGCAGCGAGGGCGCGCGCGGCGCCTCCCCGCCGGCCAGCCGCTCGACGTTGGCGGCGGCGCGGATGCGCTCGACGGCGCTGCTCACGCCCTGCTCGAAGGCCGCCTGGCGCAGCTGCTCGCGGCTTTCCTCGAAGGTCGGCGCCGGCGCGGCACGGCGGTCCTCCACCTTGATCACGTGCCAGCCGAACTGGGTGCGCACCGGGTCGTCGGCGATCTGCCCGGGCTGCAGGGCGAAGGCGGCCTGCTCGAATTCCGGGATCATGTCGCCGCGCTTGAAGAAGCCGAGATCGCCGCCCTCGCGCGAGCCCGGGCCGGTGGAGCGGCGGCGCGCCACCTCGGCGAAGTCCACGCCGGCACGGCGCACCTCGGCGAGCGCGGCGCGCGCCTCCTGCTCGGTCGGCACCAGGATGTGGCGGGCGCGCACCTCCTCCTGCGCCGGGCGGCCGGCGATATCACGCTGGTAGCGGGCGCGCAGCGCCTCCTCGGTCAGCAGGGGCTGCACCTCGCGCAGCAGCAGCGCCTGTTGCAGCGTCTCCTCGGTGGCGCGCGCGATGCGGGCCCGCACCTCGGCATCGCGGTCGAGCCCCTGGGCCCGGGCGGCGGCCACCAGCGCCTTCTGGGTGATCATCTGGTCCAGCAGCAGCGGCTGGAGCATCTGCGGCGGCATCCCGCGCAGCTCCTGCGGCAGGCGGTTCAGCTCCGCCTCCAGGTCGGACTGGCGGATCTCCTGCCCATCCACCCGCGCCAGCAGCGGATCGGCGGCGACCGGGGCTGGCGTTGCGGGGGCCTGGGCGGCGGGGGCCTGGGCGGCGGGGGCCTGGGCAGCGGGTGCCGAGGGGGCGGCAGGGGCCTGGGCCAGGGCAGGCCCGGCGGGCAGCAGGACGGCAAGTGCGAGGGCCGGAAGGCGCATCGGGGGACAACTCCGGGGGAACGGCCGATATGGCCGATGCCGGAGGCTGTCACAAGGCGGGACCCTTGGGCGGGCCCCGGGGCCTGTCCGGCGCCGGCCCGATCGCGTTGACGCGCCCCCCCGGCGCGCCTATCTCTCGGCTGCCGCGCCCCCGCCGGCATGGCCGGTGCCCGGCCGGCTGCGCCCCCTTCGCACGGCCGCTGTGCTACCGGGCTGATCGGCCCTGCGACGGCAGGCGACCATCGGGGCAGGCGCAGGGCGCCGGCCGGAGACGACTGGAAATCATGTTTCAACGCCTCGTCCGCGCCTTCATCGGCACCTCGAACGACCGCGCCCTCAAGCGCTACCAGGCGCGCGTGCCGGCGATCAACGCGCTGGAGCCGCAGATCGCCGCGCTGTCGGACGAGGCGCTGCGCGGCAAGACCGACGAGTTCAAGGCCAGCCTCGCCGCCGGCCGCTCGCTCGACGACCTGCTGCCCGAGGCCTTCGCGGTGGTGCGCGAAGCCGGCAGGCGCGTGCTCGGCATGCGTCATTTCGACGTGCAGATGATCGGCGGCATGGTCCTGCACGAAGGCAAGATCGCCGAGATGAAGACCGGCGAAGGCAAGACGCTGGTCGCCACCCTGCCCGTCTACCTCAACGCGATTTCCGGGAAGGGCGTGCATGTCGTCACCGTGAACGACTACCTGGCGAAGCGCGACGCGGAATGGATGGGGCGGATCTACCGCTTCCTCGGCCTGACCACCGGCGTGATCGTGCACGGCCTGACCGACGAGGAACGCCGCGCCGCCTATGCCGCCGACGTCACCTATGGCACCAACAACGAGTTCGGCTTCGACTATCTCCGCGACAACATGAAGTACCGCCTGGACGAGATGGTCCAGCGCGACTTCAACTACGCGATCGTGGACGAGGTGGATTCCATCCTGGTGGACGAGGCCCGCACGCCGCTGATCATCTCCGGCCCGACCGACGACACCAGTGACCTCTACAACCGCGTCAACGTGGTGATGAAGGAGCTGGTGAAGGACAAGTCGCTCTACGAGAAGGACGAGAAGTTCAAGACCGTCCACCTGATCGAGACCGGCACCGAGAAGCTCGAGGAGATGCTGCGCGAGGCCGGGCTGCTGGAGGAAGGCGGGCTCTACGACATCCAGAACGTCACCCTGGTGCACCACGCCAACCAGTCGCTGCGCGCGCATGTGCTGTTCACCCGCGACGTGGACTACATCGTCAAGCCGGTGACCGAATACGGCGTCACCCAGGACAAGGTCATCATCATCGACGAGTTCACCGGCCGCATGATGGAAGGCCGCCGCTACTCCGACGGCCTGCACCAGGCCCTGGAGGCGAAGGAGGGCGTGCCGGTCCAGCCGGAGAACCAGACGCTCGCCTCCATCACCTTCCAGAATTATTTCCGCCTCTATCCCAAGCTCTCGGGCATGACCGGCACGGCCTCCACCGAGGCCGACGAGTTCGCCGAGATCTACAAGCTCGACGTGGTCGAGATCCCCACCAACGTGCCGGTGGCGCGCGCCGATTCCGACGACGAGGTCTACCGCTCCGCCCAGGAAAAATACGAGGCGGTGATCGCGCTGATCGACGAATGCCGCACCAAGGGGCAGCCCATCCTGGTCGGCACCACCAGCATCGAGAAGTCGGAGCTGATCGCAAGCCTGCTCAAGAAGAAGAAGATCCCGCACCAGGTGCTGAACGCCCGCTACCACGAGCAGGAGGCCGGCATCATCGCCCAGGCCGGCCGCCCGGGCGCGGTGACGATCGCCACCAACATGGCCGGCCGCGGCACCGACATCCAGCTCGGCGGCAACGCCGACATGCTGGCGCGCGCGGAAGTGGGCAATGCCGACAGCCCGGAATACGAGGCCGCGCTGGCGCGCCACAAGGCCGAGGTCGAGGCGGTGCGGCCCCAGGTGAAAGCCGCCGGCGGCCTGCTGGTGATCGGCACCGAACGGCATGAGAGCCGGCGCATCGACAACCAGTTGCGCGGCCGCTCGGGGCGCCAGGGCGATCCGGGCGCCTCGCGCTTCTTCCTGTCGCTCGAAGACGACCTGATGCGCATCTTCGGCTCCGACCGCATGGGCGGCATGCTGGAGAAGCTCGGGCTGAAGCCGGGCGAGGCGATCATCCACCCCTGGATCAACAAGGCGCTGGAGAAGGCGCAGAAGAAGGTCGAGGCGCGGAACTTCGACACCCGCAAGAACCTGCTGAAATACGACGACGTGATGAACAACCAGCGCCGCGAGGTCTATGCGCAGCGCAAGGCGTTCATGACCGCCGAGGACGTCTCCGAGACGGTCGCCGAGATGCGCCGCGAGACGGTCGGCGCGATGGTGGACAAGGCGATCCCGGAGAACGCCTACCCCGAGCAGTGGGACCTCGTCGGCCTGCAGGAGAAGGTCAGCACAGTGCTCGGCCTCGACCTGCCCGTCGCCGGCTGGGCGCGCGAGGAAGGCATCGACGAGACCGAGGTGCGCGAGCGTCTGCAGAAGGCGGCCGACGAATCCTATGCGTCGCGCGTGGCGAATTTCGGCCCCGAGCTGATGCGCATGGTGGAGAAGAGCCTGCTGCTGCAGATCTTCGACGCGGTCTGGAAGGAGCACCTGCTCTCGCTGGACCATCTGCGGCAGGGCATCGGCCTGCGCGCCTATGGCCAGCGTGACCCGCTGAACGAGTACAAGAGCGAGGCCTTCAACCTGTTCAACGCCATGCTGGTGGATCTGCGTGAGCGGGTAACCAGCGTGCTGATGCGAATCGAGCTGCGCCAGGACCAGCCGCCGCCGATGCCGGAGCCGGTGCGGGTGATGGACATGCGCCACCCCGATCCCGCCGGCGCGGGCGGCGAGCTGGAATATGCCGATGCCGGTCCGCCGCCCGCCTACGGCACAGCGGTGCAGACGTCGCGTGCGCCGCTGGTCGCGGCGGCGGTAGATCCGAACGATCCCTCGACCTGGTCCGCCACGCCGCGCAACGCGCCCTGCCCGTGCGGATCGGGCAAGAAGTACAAGCACTGCCACGGCCGTGTCTGAGACGCCGGCGGGCGGCCCCGCGCATTGGGATGCCGCCTACGCCCAGGGGGCCGAAACGCGCTCCTGGTTCCAGGCCGAGGCCGCGCCGTCGCTGCGCCTGATCGAAGCCGCCGGCGCCGATCCCGCGGCGCCGCTGCTCGATGCCGGCGGCGGGGCGTCGAAGCTGGTGGACGCGCTCCTCGCGCAGGGCTTCGCCGACATCACGGTCGCCGACCTCTCGCCAGCCGCGATGGCCATCTCCCGCAAGCGCCTCGGCGCGGCGGCGGCGAAGGTGACCTGGATCGAGGCCGACCTCGCGCGCTGGACGCCGCCGCGCCGCTACGCGCTCTGGCATGATCGCGCGGCGTTCCACTTCCTCACCGACGACGCAGCGCAGGAGGGCTACCTCGCCGCGCTGCGTGCCGGCACGCTGCCCGGCGCCGCGGTCATCATCGCCGCCTTCGCCCCCGACGGCCCGGAGCGGTGCAGCGGGCTTCCGGTGCGCCGCTGGTCGCCGCAGGATCTCGCCGCCCGCATCGGCCCGCCCTTCGCGCTGGAACATGCCGAGGCGGAAATCCATCGCACCCCTGCCGGCGGCGAACAGCGCTTCGCCTGGACGCTGCTGCGCCGGCAGGGCTGACCGGCGCTCAACCGCTATCGAGCACGGTGACGTCCACCAGCGGCCGCACCTCGAACTCCGCGGACAGCCGCGCCCGGATGGCTTCCGAGAGCTGCCGCCGGATCGCGTCCGGCGCGGCGCCATCCGCCCCCGTCGGCAGCACATGGACCAGCACCAGCAGCGCATTGCCGCGCTCCAGCTCGGCGCGCGTGAAGCGGACCTCGGCCTCCACCAGCCGTGCGGTGCCGCTGGCCTCCACCACCTGCTGCACCTCCGCCGCGGCGCGCTGCGCCCGTGTGGAGCGCTGCAACTCCGGCGGGTCCGAGAACTGCCAGGCCAGAAGCACGCCGACCACCGCAGCCGAGGCCAGCCAGGCCGACGCGCCCACCCAGCGCCGCCCGCGCGCGAAGCGCACCCCGCGCGGCGTCAGGCCGAACAGGCGAAACACCACCGCGCCGGCGACATTGATGCCGACCAGCTGCAGCACCAGTACGAAGGCGCCGGCGCGCACCATCTCCCAATCGCCCATGGATCCGGCCATGCCGACCACACCTGCCGGCGGCGCCAGCGAGGCCGCCACCAGCATCCCCGTCGCCGCGCCGCTCACCAGGCTGCTGCGCTCCGACTGGCAGAGGTTCAGCGCGCCGGCGGCCCCCGCCACCAGCGGCAGCAGCACCGCGACCGAGGAGATCGTGCTGACCGACTCCATCATCTCCGTCGCGACCTGCTGGCGCAGCAGCAGGCTCAGCGCGAATGCCGTCGCGATCGCCACCGCCAGCGCCGCCAGGTAGCGCGCGACGGAACGCCCGAGCAGCTCTGCGTCGCCGCGCGCCGTGGCCAGCGCCGCGTTCATCGCGGGCCCGGCAAAGGGGGCGATCAGCATCGCCGCGATGAGCAGGTAGACCGTGTTGGTGAACAGGCCGATCCACACCACGATCCCGCCCGCCGCCGCATAGCCGAGGAAGCCCGTCCAGGACCCCACGCTCTGCAGCCCGCCGAGGAACACCTCGACCGGGCTGCGCGACGCGACATCCGTCGCTTGCTCCGCCGCCTGCCCGGCCGGCGGGCGCAGCGTGATGACACCCTGCGGCGCCAGCGTCACATGCAGGTCGGGCAGCCGCTCCAGCGCATCCAGCAGCGGGCCCACCTGCGCATTCGGCAGGCTGGCGAGAACGAGCTCGGCCGCGCCGTGCTCGTCGGCGGCCTCGATCCGCGCCATGTTGGCGCCGCCATGCGCGCGGGCGGCGTCCAGCGCCGCCGCGCCATGGCCGCGCGGCACGCGGATGCTCAGCTGGCGCATGGCGCAGGCCGCTGCGGTTCCGCGCTCAACGCCGGCGCGCCCACCGCACCAGGCCCCAGATGCCGCGCAGGATCGCCAGGTTCCGGAACAACCGCCACATGCCCTTCTCCTTTTCGTCGTCGCCGCCGAATGCCGGCGCGGCGTGTCGAGCCTCAGCGCCCGACGGGGCCGCGGGATGCAGCGGGAACCCGGGCAGGCGGCGCGCGCTCTGGCCGAGGCGCCCGCCCGCCGCAGCCCGGGCTGGAAGGCTGCGCATGGCACGGCCTCCGGCCGAAGGTGCCGCATGAGTGTCTCCGACGACCCCGAACCGAATCCCGCCGACGCAGGCCCGGCGTGGCATCCGCGCCGCGTGCTGCTCGTCTCCCATGCAAAGCACCGGCGCGCCGACACCGGGTTCTTCGCGGCCGCGGCGACGCTGGAAGCTGCCGGGCTGGAACTGGTGCAGCAGAGCTGCCACGGTGCGGAGGAGCTCGCCGCCATCATCCGCCGCCATGCCGATGCGGTGGATTTGCTGGTCCTTTCCGGCGGCGACGGCACGATGAACGCCGCCGCCGCCGCGCTGATCGAGACCGGACTTCCACTCGGCATCCTGCCGCTCGGCACCGCCAACGACCTGGCGCGCACCCTCGGCATCCCGCCCGATGCCGAGGCCGCGGCGCGGGTGATCCTGGAAGGGCACCGGCGCCGAATCGACCTCGGCGAGGTCAACGGCCATCCCTTCTTCAACGTCGCCAGCATCGGGCTGAGCGTCGCGGTCACGAAGGAGCTGACCGGTGAGCTGAAGCGCCGCTGGGGCCGGCTGGCCTATGCGATCGCCTCGCTCCGCGCGCTGCCGCGTGCCCGCCCCTTCCGCGCCGAGATCATCTGCGACGGCGAGTTGCACCATGTCCGCACGCTGCAGGTCGCCTTCGGCAATGGCCGCTACTACGGCGGCGGCATGGCTGTGGAGGAGGATGCCGAGCCGGATGACGGCGTGCTGCACCTCTACAGCCTGGAATTCGAGAACGCCTGGTGGCTTGCCCTGCTGCTGCCTGCGTTGCGCGCCGGGCGCCAGGGCCAGTGGCGCCAGGTGCGCACCGCCGCCTGCCGGGAGGTGGAGATCCGCACGCACCGGCCGCGCAGCGTGAACGCCGATGGCGAGATCCTCGCGCGTACGCCGGCACGGCTGCGGGTGCTGCCCCGGGCCGTGGCGGTGCTGGCGCCGCGGCCATCCGCTGAGGCTCGGAGCTCGGAGTAGCTGTTCGTGAGCCGGCGTTTCACGCCTGGCGCGCCAACCTTCCGTGCGCACACCCAGGGCGATTGCGGTTTACCTCTCCGGCGAGGCTGACCCTTCCTCTCCGGCCGCGCGCCGCCCGGCCGCGATGATGCGGCGGATTGCGGCCCCGTCCTCCGCTCGTGGCAGCGGCTCCGGCTGTGGCGGGCCGGGCTGCAGGCGAAGCGTCACATGGAGCGGCAGGTGGTCCGCGCCGATATCGGGCATCTTCGCCAGCCACAGCAGCCGGAAATGGCCACTGAAGAACACATGGTCCAACGGCCAGCGCAGGAACCACGGCCAGTTCGCGGGAAAGGTGGAAAACAGCCCGCGACCGATGCGCGGATCGAGCAGCCCGCCAGCCCGCATGAACAGCTCGGTCTCGCGCGACCAGGCGACCGCATTGAGATCGCCCGCCAGGATGGCCGGGCGCGGACCGCTGCCCACCGCCTGCGCGGCCAGTACCAGCTCCGCATCGCGCTGCACCGTGCCGTGACCGAACATCATCGGCGGCTTGGGATGCACGCCGTGGAACGATACCACCGTGCCTGAAGGCAGCCGCAGGCCGGTGCGGATGGAAGGCACGTAGTCCTCCAGCAGGAAGTGCACCTCCGGCTGCACCAGCGGCAGCCGGGAGTAGAGCGCCATGCCCCAGAAATCGCGGCGCGGATGCACCAGGCGGTGCGGGTACTCGTCCTTCAGCGGCTCCAGCGCGTCGGCCCAGCTCTCGTCCAGCTCGACCACGAAGACGATGTCGGGCGACATGCGGCGCACCAGGGCCAGCAGGCGTTCCGCTCCGCTGTTGCGCAGCTGCAGGTTCGCGGCCAGCAGGGCGATGTCCTCCCCGGGCGCATCGGGCTCCGCCGCCCTGACCTGCGGCCGGTGCAGCCTGGTGTAGGGCCAGATCCGCCACAGCTGCGCCGCAAGCGCCACCCCGGCGGCGCCGAGCACCGCCAAGGTGCCGGCCTCGCGCCACTCGGACAGGGCGATCAGGCCGGCCAGCGTCAGCGCCAGCAGCGCGGCGATCTGCGGGCGCGGGAAATCCCAGACCCGCACCCACCCCGCCGTGGCGCGCAGCCACGGCAGCGCCGTCAGCGCGACCAGCGCAACGGCGAGCAGGAGCAGCGCCCCTCGGGCGATGTCCGCAGCGGACCAGTCGGCCATGAAGCCTCGTCGAAGAAAGCCGCGACGATGCCGGAACGCGTCAGCGCTGCGGGGTTTGCGGGGGCGGGGGGGGGGCAGATCCCGCCCCGTCTTCTGGCAGGGGTCAGAAGAAGGCGACCGCCACCACGATCGCGTACAGCGCCAGCACCATGGCGCTCTCGAAGCCGATGCCGGCCACCCCGTGCCGCTGCCGCCGGCAGCATGCCGAGCAGCAGCACGCCGGTCATCAGCAGGGCCGTGGCGGCGGTGAAGACATTGTCCTGATCGAAGCGCGCATAGAGCGAGCCGTCGCGCCACGCGATATCGGCGGCGGCGAGGAACAGCACCTCGAAGGAATTGCCGCCGATCACGTCGCCCACCGCCAGCCCGACCGCGCCGACACGCACCGCGGCGACCGCGGTCACCAGTTCCGGCAGCGAATTGGCGACCGCGGTGAACACCGTGCCGACCGCCGTCTCCGACAGGCCGGTGCGGCCGACCAGCGCGATGCTCGCCTCGCCCACCGCATAGCCGGCGGCGCCGGTGATGCCGGCATGGAGCAGAAACAGCAGCCAGAGCCGCCGCGTCGGGCTGTCGCGATACGGGCCGGCGGTGGGGTCCTCGCCGCCGCCCTGCTCCCGCGCCGCATCGCCGCCGACCTCCTCGGCCTGGGTCGCGGAGGTCATCACCGGCGACCACATCGGCTTCTCGTGGATCGCGGCCAGCAGCCACAGCCCCGCGCCATAGCCCGCGAACAGGATCGGGGTGACGGGATGCATGCCGAGCAAGGTCCAGTCCGGCCCGCTCGCGGCCATCAACGGCAGCGTCAGCAGCACGACCAGCAGCGTGCCCTGCGCCAGGCCGACGGTGGAGGCGGCGGCGTGCTCCAGGTTCGCGCGCCGGTAGAACAGGTCGGCGACGGCGAGGAAGGCGGTCTGCACCGTCAGCCCGCCCAACGCGTTGCCGATCGCCAGCCCCGCATGCCCCTGCCACGCCGTGGAGACGGAGGTGATGATCCCCGGCAGCGAGGTCGCGCCGCCGACGAACAACGCACCGGCGATCACCTCTCCCATGCCGGTCCGGTCGGCCAGCACGTTGGCGACGCCGGCCAGCCGCGTGCCAGCGAAGCAGATCGCCGCCGCCGCAGCCACGAGCGTCGCGATGGAAGCCCAGAGCGGGGCGTCGGCGAGCAGCTGCTGCATCGTCCCGCAACCTGCAGGGTCGCAATCGGTTGCCCGCCCGGGCAGCTGGTGCGCAACCATGCGCTTTGCCGCGGCTTTGAAGCCGGGAAGCCCCGAGCCAAGGGAGGTGACGTCGATGATGCTCTGGCGATCCTCGGTCCTCATCGGCAGTTCCATCCAGGCGACGGATGGCCGCATCGGCAGCATCGCGGACCTGCTGTTCGAGGATGAAGGCTGGCATCTGCGCTGGGCGGTGGTGGACACCGGCACCTGGCTGCCCGGACGCAAGGTGCTGCTGCCGACCGCCTGCCTCGGCTCACCCCAGGCCGGGCGCGACTTCCCGGTCGGACTGACGCGCCGGCAGGTGGAGGAAAGCCCGGCGGTGGACTTCGACGCCCCGGTCTCGCGCCAGCTGGAGGCGGGTCTCTATGGTCACTACGGCCAGACGCCGTACTGGGATTTCGGCGTGGTGCCGGCCGCCGGCATCACCGGCCCCGCCCCGCTGCCGCTCACCGACCATCCGCGCCGCGACCCCGACCTGCCGGACCCGGATCGCCCGCCGGGCGATCCGCATCTGCGCAGCGCCAACGAGGTCGCCGGCTACCACATCCATGCCAGCGACGGCGACATCGGCCATGTCGAGGAATTCCTCGTCGATTGCGAGGCGTGGGTCCTGCGCTATGTGGTGGTGGACACGCGGAACTGGTGGCCCGGGCGGAAGGTGCTGGTCGGGACGAAGTGGTTCCACGCGATCGATTGGCGCGCGCGGAGGGTCAGCGTGGACCTCACCCGCGCGCAGGTGAAGGCAAGCCCGGACTATGATCCCACCGGCGCACCGGCGCGCGGCTATGAGGAGCAGCTCCATGCGCATTACGGCCTGCCGCCCTACTGGCCCTGAGGCGACGCGCCGGGGCCTCGTGCGCCTGCTCTTCGCTGCTGCCCTGCTGCTGCCGGCCTGCGCCCAGGCACAGCCGCGGGAAGTCCAGACCTCGGCCGGCACCGTGCGGGTGGAGGTGCTGGCGGATGGGCTGGTGCATCCCTGGGCGGTGGCCGTGCTGCCGGATGGCCGCCTGTTGGTGACGGAACGGCCGGGCCGGTTGCGATTGGTCTCCCGCCAGGGCGAGCTCTCGCCGCCGCTGGACGGCGTGCCGGAGGTCTTCGCCCGTCGCCAGGGCGGGCTGCTCGACGTGGCGCTCGATCCCGACTTCGCCGGCAATCGCCGCATCTACCTGTCCTACGCCGAGCCGGGCGAGGGCGGCACCGCCGGCACCGCCGTCGCGCGCGGCCGGCTGAACGCCGAGGCCACCGCGCTGGAGGAGGTGCGGGTGATCTGGCGGCAGCAGCCGAAGGTGGAGGGCGGCAACCACTTCGGATCGCGCCTGGTCTTCGCGCCGGACGGCAGGCTCATCGTGACGCTCGGCGACCGCTACGAATTCGACCCGGCGCAGGACCTCTCGGGCACCATCGGCATGGTGGTGCGCATCGAGCCGGATGGCGGCGTGCCGCCAGACAATCCGTTCGTGAACCGGAGCAACGCGCGGCCGGAGATCTGGTCCTATGGCCACCGCAACATCCAGGCCGCGGCGATCCACCCCGAGACCGGCGCGCTCTGGGTCGCCGAGATGGGGCCGCGCGGCGGTGACGAGCTCAACCTGGTGGAAGCCGGGCGCAACTACGGCTGGCCGCTGGTGAGCTGGGGCCGCCACTACAGCGGCCAGGGCATCCCGGACCCGCCGACGCGCCCGGACCTGGCCGGCTCCGTGCACCAGTGGACGCCGGTGATCGCGCCCTCGGGCATGGTGTTCTACACAGGCGAGGCCTTCCCCGGCTGGCGCGGCGACATGCTGATCGGCGGCCTCAGGGCACAGGGCATCGTGCGGCTGCGGCTGGCGGATGGCGGCGTGCAGAACGAGGAGCGCATCGCGCTCGGCGCCCGCATCCGCGACGTAGCGCAGGCACCGGACGGCGCTATCCTGGCGCTCACCGACCAATCCAACGGCCAGGTGCTGCGGCTGTCGCCCGTGCGGTAGTCAGCTTCCGCCGGCGGGCTCCAGCGTCACCAGCTCGGCGCCGTCCTCCACCAGGTCGCCGACGGCGCAGCGCACCGCGCCGATGATGCCTTCGGCGGGGGCGGTGATGCGCATCTGCACCTTCATCGCCTCCAGCACCAGCAGCACCGCGCCGCGCGCGACGGCATCGCCCGGCGCGACCAGCAGCTGCAGCACCCGCCCCGGCATCGGCGCGACGACACGCCCGCCCGCGCTGTCCGCCTCGCCCGAAGGTGCGCGCGGATCGAGGTGGCGCATCTCATGCGTCGCGCCGCTGAGGATGACGGCGAGCGCATCGCCGTCGCGCAACACCCGTGCGCGGATCACGACACCGTCGAGCGCGCAGGTGAGCGCATCGCCATCCCAGCGCGCGCCCGCGATGCGGGCGGCGCCGCCGGGCAGGTCGAGCACGAGGCCGTTGCCGAGATGCGCGCGGATGGTCGCCTGGTCCTCGCCGTCCAGCAGCAGAAAATCCTGCCAGCCTTCGCCGTTCAGCCGCCAGGCATTGGCAAGGCCCCAGGGCGAACGCGGATCGGCGGGATCGCTGAACGACTCGTCGCGCAGCAGCCGCAGCACGGCGGCGGCCAGCGCGCCGCGCGGCGCCGCCTCCTGCCGCGCCAGCAGCGCCTCGCCATGGCGCGCGATGAAGCCGGTGTCGAGTTCCGCCGCCGCGAAGGCGGGATGCGCTGAGATGGCGCGCAGCAGCGGCAGGTTGGTGCGCACGCCCGCCACCTCCGAGGCCGCCAGCGCGCGCAGAAGCCGGCGCCGCGCTTCCTCGCGATCCGCGCCATGGGCGATGAGCTTGGCGATCATCGGATCATAGTGGATGGGAATGGCGTCGCCGGTGCGCACGCCGGCATCCACGCGGATGCCGGGCAGGCCCTCCGGCAGCGCCAGGTGGCGCAGCGTGCCGACGCTCGGCGCGAAGTCGCGCGTCGGATCCTCGGCATAGAGCCGCACCTCGATCGCGTGGCCGGCGATGCGCAGCTCCTGCTGCGCCAGCGGCAGCGCCTCGCCGCCGGCGACGCGCAGCTGCCATTCCACCAGGTCGAGGCCGGTGATCGCCTCCGTCACGGGATGCTCCACCTGCAGGCGCGTGTTCATCTCCATGAAGGCGAAGGTGTCGCCTTCCGATATGAACTCCACGGTGCCGGCGCCGACATAGCCGATGGCGCGCGCCGCATCGCAGGCCGCCTTGCCCATGGCGGCGCGGCGTTCCGCCGTCATCCCTGGCGCCGGGGCCTCCTCCACCACCTTCTGGTGCCGCCGCTGGATCGAGCAGTCGCGCTCGAACAGGTGCACGATATTGCCGTGGCCATCGGCGAAGACCTGGATCTCGATGTGCCGCGGCCTCGTCAGGTAGCGCTCCAGCAGCAGCCGGTCGTCGCCGAAGGCCGAGGCCGCTTCGCCCCGCGCCAGCGTCAGCGCCTCATCCAGTTCGGAGGCATCCTGGGCGATCTTCATCCCCTTGCCGCCGCCGCCGGCGCTGGCCTTGACCAGGATGGGAAAACCGATGCGCTGCGCCGCCGCGCGCAGCGTCGCGTCCGACTGGTCCTCGCCGTGGTAGCCCGGCACCAGCGGCACGCCCGCCCGCTCCATGAGCACCTTCGCCGCGGCCTTGCTGCCCATGGCGCGGATGGCGGCAGGCGGCGGTCCGACGAAGACGAGGCCCGCGGCCGCACAGGCTTCGGCGAATTCCGCATTCTCGGAGAGGAAGCCGTAGCCGGGATGGATGGCTTCCGCGCCGGTGGCGCGTGCGGCGTCGAGCAGCGCGGGGATGTTCAGGTAGCTCTCGCGCGCCGGCGCCGGGCCGATATTGATCGCCGCATCCGCCATCGCGACATGCATTGCGCCCGCATCGGCCTCTGAGAACACCGCAACGGTGCGCAGCCCCATGCGCCGCGCCGTGCGGATGACGCGGCAGGCGATCTCGCCGCGATTGGCGATGAGCAGGGTCTGGAAGCTCACGTGCGGAAGATCCCGAAGCGCGGCTCGCCGCCCCAGCCCGCCACGGGGTTGTTGCGCGCCGCCGAGAGGCACAGGGCGAGCGTCATCCGCGTATCCTCCGGCGCGATCACGCCATCGTCCCAGATGCGTGCGGAAGCGTAGGTCGGGTTGCCCTGCGCCTCGTACTGCGCCTCGATCGGCGCCTTGAATTTCCGCTCCTCCTCGGCGGGCCACTCCCCGCCCTTCGCCTCGATCGCGTCGCGCCGGATCTGCGCCAGCACGCTCGCCGCCTGGGTGCCGCCCATCACGCTGATCCGCGCATTGGGCCACATGAACAGGAACCTCGGGGAATAGGCGCGGCCGCACATGCCGTAGTTGCCCGCGCCGAAGCTGCCGCCGATGATCACCGTGAATTTCGGCACGCGTGCGGTGGCGACCGCGGTGACCATCTTCGCGCCGTCCTTGGCGATGCCGCCGGCCTCGTATTTGCGGCCGACCATGAAGCCGGTGATGTTCTGCAGGAACACCAGCGGAATGCCGCGCTGGTCGCAGAGCTCGATGAAATGCGCGCCCTTCTGCGCGCTCTCGCTGAACAGCACGCCGTTGTTGGCGACGATGCCGACGCGATAGCCCCAGATCCGGGCGAAGCCGGTGACGAGCGTCGGGCCGTAGAGCGGCTTGAACTCGTCGAACTCGCTGCCGTCCACGATGCGGGAAATCACCTCGCGCACGTCATAGGGCTCGCGCACATCCGCCGGCACCACGCCGCCGATGTCGCCGTGCAGCGGCTCGCGCGGCGGCGCCGGCTCGTCGAAGCCGGCGGGCTTGGCGCGGTTCAGCCCCGCCACGATGCGGCGCGCAAGGCCCAGCGCATGCGCATCGCTCTCCGCCAGGTGGTCCGTCACGCCGGATGTGCGGCTGTGCAGGTCGCCGCCGCCGAGATCCTCCGCCGTCACCACCTCGCCGGTCGCCGCCTTCACCAGCGGCGGGCCGCCGAGGAAGATGGTGCCCTGGTTGCGCACGATGATCGCCTGGTCCGACATCGCCGGCACATAGGCGCCGCCGGCGGTGCAGCTGCCCATCACCACCGCGATCTGCGGAATGCCGGCCGCCGACATCTGTGCCTGGTTGAAGAAGATGCGCCCGAAATGGTCGCGGTCGGGGAAGACCTCGTCCTGGTTCGGCAGGTTCGCCCCGCCGCTGTCCACCAGGTAGATGCAGGGCAGCTGGTTCTGCTGCGCGATCTCCTGCGCGCGCAGGTGCTTCTTCACGGTGATCGGGTAGTAGGTGCCGCCCTTCACCGTCGCGTCGTTGGCGACAATCACGCATTCGCGCCCGGCGACACGGCCGATGCCGGTGATGATCCCGGCAGCCGGGATCTCCTCGCCATACATCCCCTGCGCCGCGAGCTGGGAGAATTCCAGGAAGGGCGAGGCGGGATCGATCAGCGTGCGGATGCGCTCCCGCGGCAACAGCTTTCCCCTGCCGAGATGCCGCTGCCTGGCCTGTTCGCCGCCGCCCTCCCGCACCTTCTCCACCGTCGCGCGCAGCTGCGCGACCAGCGCGGCCATGGCGGCTGCGTTCGCGCGGAAGGCTTCGGACCGCGGATCGGCGGTGCTGGCGATCACGGCCATGGGCGGGCCCTGCGCATCGTCTCTCCTCCCCTCGGGCGGTCCATCGGGCACCGGGCGCGAGCCGCCGTCAATGGCTTGCCGGAACCCGCGCGCGCAACCAGACTCGCCGCGCCGCGACAGGAGAGCAAGCAGCATGTGGCAGGCCCGCACCATCATCCACAACGGCCGCGCCATCCCGTTCGAGGACGCACGCATCCACCCGCTCGCGCTCGGCGTCGCCTTCGGCATCGCGGTGTTCGAGGGGCTGCGCGCCTATCGCCACCCGACCACCGGCGCCTTCACCGTCTTCCGGCTGGACGAGCATCTGGCCCGCCTCGGCCAGGGCATGAAGGTGCTGCGCCTGGCCGACCCGCCGCCGCTCGATGTGCTGCGCCAGGCGGTGCTCGACGTCATCCGACTGAACGAGCCCGACGACGATGCCTATCTGCGCGTGCAGGTGCAGATCGAGGGCATGGGCATGATGGCCACCACCGGTCCCGTCGGCTGGATCGCCGCCGCGCTGCCGCGCGAGCGCAGCACGAAATTCGCCACCGGCCTGGCCGCGCAGGTCTCCTCCTGGACGCGGCTGCCGGACAACGCGATGCCGCCGCGCGTGAAGGCGAGCGCGAACTACCATGCCGGGCGCCTCGCCACCTTGCAGGCCAAGGCCGATGGCTATGACAGCGCCATCCTGCTGACGCAGCGTGGCAAGGTCAGCGAGGCTGCCGCCGCCTGCCTGTTCCTGGTGCGCGACGGCGTGCTGGCGACGCCCAGCCGCAGCAGCGACATCCTGGAGAGCATCACGCGCGAGACGGTGATCACGCTCGCGCGCGAGCTTGGTCTTCCCTTCGAGGAACGCGAGGTGGACCGCACCGAGCTCTACGTCGCCGACGAGGTCTTCCTCTGCGGCACGGGCCAGGAACTTGTGCCGGTGACCAGCGTGGACCGCCTGCCGGTCGGCAGCGGCACGCCGGGCGCGATCACGCAGCGCCTGCAGGCGGCCTATGAAGGCGTGGTGCGGGGCACCACGGATGCGCATCCGGAATGGCGGACACCGGTGTAGCCCGCGCCCGATCCCAGGTTCCGATTGAACCCCGGCGAGGAAGGGCGATAGGCTCGCCGCGCCGGGTCAGCCAGTGCGCTTCGCGAATGACGGAGCCGCACGCCTGCATGCAGGCGCCAGGAGGAAACCGGGATGAATCGTCGATCGCTCAACATGGGCTTGTCGCTGCTGGCCGCCTCGGCCGGCCTGGGACACTGGCGCGGGGCCTTCGGGCAGGGCGGCGGATGGACCAGCCTGTTCAACGGGCGGGATCTCGAAGGCTGGAACCGCATCGGCGACGCCAATTGGCGGGTCGAGAACGGCATGATGGTCGCCGACCGGGGCAACGGCATGCTGGTGTCGGCGCAATCCTATGGCGATTTCCAGCTTCGCCTCGAGTTCTGGGTCGAGACCAGCACCAACAGCGGAATCTTCATCCGGGTCAGCGATCCGTCCTCGATCAACTCCTCGAACGCCTACGAGGTGAACATCTGGGACGAGCGGCCGGAGCCGAAATACGGAACCGGCGCCATCGTGGACGTCGCGGCGGTGGATCCCATGCCGAAGGCCGGCGGGCGCTGGAACGAATACGACATCACCGCGCGCGGCGACCGCTTCACCGTGCTGCTGAACGGGCAGAAGACGGTGGATGCGGCGCAGGACGGCAGGTTCGCCTCCGGTCCCATCGCCCTGCAGCACGGTGCGGGCCTGCGTGACGCGGCCGGCGTGCCGAATGACCGCGGCGTCGTGCGCTTCCGCAAGGTCGAGATCAGGACGCTGTAGCGGGGCAGAGGCGCTACCCGACCTCCACCAGCAGGTTCCGCGCGGCGTCGCAGCTTGCGCGGGCGCCGGGCGGGAGCACCAGCGTGCTCTCGCGCTCCTCGACCATCGCTGGCCCTGCGATCCTCTCGCCGGGTGCGAGGGCGGCGCGGTCGTACAGCGCCGCCTCGATGAAGCGACCGCCGAACCAGGCGGGCCGGCTTCCCTTCCGTGCGATCCCCGTGGTGGAAGGCATGGCGGCGAGGTCGATCGTCGGCGTCGGCCCGCTGACGGTTACGCGCCAGCCGACGCATTCCACCGGCAGCCCCGCCTCGATGCGCCCGTAGAGGCGGCGGTACTCGGCTTCGAAGGCGGCACGCATGGCGTCGCGGTCCAGCGCAGCGATCGTGGCCTCCACCTGGTAGCCCTGGCCGGCATAGCGCATCGCGGCGCGGATCGTCGTCTCCGCGGCCTCCACGCCGGCCTCGGCGACCAGCGCGCGGCCTTCCGCCGTCATCCCGTCCAGCATCGTGCGCAGCGCATCGAGGTCGAGCGTCGCCAGCGGCGCCACCTGGCCGCGCAGCAGCGCGAAGCTGATCGGCGCGGCGAGGAAGCCGAAGGCCGAGGCCACACCCGCGCCGGCCGGCACCACCAGCCGCCCGATGCCGAGCTTGCGCGCCACCTCCACGGCATGCACCGGGCCCGCACCGCCGATCGGCACCAGCGTGTAGCCCTCGATCCGCCGCGCCTTCTCCAGCGCATGGATCGCAGCCGCCTGCGCCATGGAGGTGTTGACCGTCTCGTGCACCGCCCAGGCCGCCTCCACCGCCGAGAGGCCGAGCGGCGCGCCCAGACGTTCGCCCACCGCCGCCTCGGCGGCCGCAACGTCGAGCCGCATCTCGCCGCCGAGGAAGCTGTCCGCCGCCAGGTAGCCCAGCAGCAGGTCGCAATCCGTCACCGTCGGCTCGCGCCCGCCCAGGCCGTAGCAGGCTGGCCCCGGATCGCTGCTCGCGCTGTCCGGCCCGACGCGCACCAGCCCGAGCGCATCCACGCGCGCGATGGAGCCGCCGCCGGCGCCGATCTCGATCATCTCGACCACCGGCACCTTCAGCGGCAGGCCGCTGCCCTTGCGGAAGCGATCGACGCGGGAAACCTCGAAATCCAGGCTGCGCTGCGGCTGGCCGCCATCGATCAGCGCGGCCTTCGCGGTGGTGCCGCCCATGTCGAAGCAGAGGATGTCCGGCGCGCCGGCGGCCTCGCCATACACGCGCGTCGCCTGCACGCCGCCGGCGGGGCCGGACTGCACCAGGCGGATCGGGTGCCGCGCCGCCACGTCGCGCGCGACGGTGCCGCCATCCGACAGCATCAGGAACAGCGGCCCGGTCACGCCCGCCGCGCGCAGCCCTTCGTCCAGCCGCGCCAGGTAGCGCGCGAAGACCGGCAGCACATAGGCATTGGCGATGGTGGTGGAGCCGCGCTCGTATTCGCCGATCTCCGGCACCAGCTCGCCGGAGAGGCACACGGCCAGTTCCGGCGCTTCCTCCGCGACGAGCTCGGCGATGCGGCGCTCATGCGCGGGATTGACGAAGGCGTGCAGCAGGCAGACCGCCAGCGCCTGCACGCCGGCCTCGCGCAGCGCGCGGATGGCGGCGCGCGCGGCATTCTCGTCGAGCGGCGTCTTCACGCTGCCATCCGGCATCAGCCGTTCCGGCACCTCCAGGCGCAGCCGGCGCGGCACCAGCGGATCGGGGCGGCGCATGAACAGGTCGTAGGTGTCGTGCCGCATCTCCGTGCCGATCTCCTGCACGTCGCGGAAGCCCTGCGTCGTCAGGAAGCCGGTCGGCACGCCGCGGCGCTCGATCAGCGCATTGGCGACCAGCGTGGTGCCATGGATGACGTGGCGCACCTGATCCGGACGGACGCCGTGCCGCGCCAGCAGGCCGGAGATACCCTCCAGCACCGCCTGTTCCGGCGCATGCGGCGTGGTCAGCACCTTGCCGTTGAACAGCCGCCCGTCGCGCGTGTCGAGCATCACGAGGTCGGTGAAGGTGCCGCCGATATCCACGCCGATGCGGTAGGGAGCGCTCACGCCGTGTAGCCCTCCGCCGCATCCCGCGCGCGATCCTCGGCGCTGCGCCGCGCCGGATCGCCGAAGCCGCCGCCGCCCGGCGTCTCGAAGGTGATGGTGTCGCCCGGGGCAAGCACGATGCGCGCCTTCGCCGCCACCTGAGTCCCGTTCACCAGGTCGCGCCCGCCGCGCCCCGCGCCGCCGCCGAGCAGCCCGCGCGGCGGATGCTGCACGCGCTCGTGGCGATAGGTCGCGATCACCGGCTTCGCGCCCACCACCTGGAATCCGATGCGCTGGCCGAGGCCGCCGCGCCGTTCGCCATCGCCACCGCTGCCGGGGATCAGCGCCTTCTCGGTGATCAGCATCGGCGCCGCGTTCTCGAATTGCTCCACCGGCTGCGTCGCGACGTTCGAGGGGAAGGAGAGGCAGGAGGGCCCGTCATGGGAGGCCGCGGCACCGTGGCCGCCATTCATGAAGAACATGCGCACGAAACGGCGGCCATCCGGCTGCTCGCCGGTGAAATACACGTTCCACAGCGGGCCGCCGGATTCCGCGATCACCCGCTCCGGGATCAGCTTGCCGAGCGCAGCCAGCACCAGCATCGGCAGGTAGTGCCCGGTCAGGTGGCGCCCCCAGACCGGCGCTGGCCGGCGCGGATTCACGATGCTGCCTTCCGGCGCGATCAGCGTGATCGGGCGGAAGCTGCCGTCGTTGTTCGGCGTCTGCGGGTCGAAGGCGCATTTCACCGCGTAGTGCGAATAGGCGCGGCTGAAGTTCAGCGGCGAGTTGACCGGCCGGGCGATCTGCGGATCGGTGCCGCGAAAATCCAGCGTGATGTCCTCGCCCCTGATCGCGACACGCAGGCGGATGGTGACGGGATGCTCGAAGCCGTCCGCCGTCACCTCGTCCGTCACCTCGCCATCCGGCACGGCGGCGATGGCGCTGCGCATCGCGCGTTCGGAGCGCGCGAAGATCTCGGCGGCCAGCGCGTCGAGCTCCGCGATGCCTTCCTCCTCCAGGATGCGGAACAGCCGCGGCTCGGCCTGGTCGTACATGGCGAACTGCGCGCGGATGTCGCCCAGCGCCTCGTCGGGCTGGCGGAGATTGGCTTCGAGGAAGCCGACGACATCCTCGTTCTCCTCGCCGCGCCGCAGGATCTTCGCGACCGGGATGGTCAGCCCTTCCTCCCAGGCATCGCGCGCCTCCACGGAAGGCGCGCCGCCGATGTCGGTGCAGTGGAAGGTGCTGCCGATCCAGGCGGCGATCCGGCCATTCCCCTCCCCTGGGCGGAACAGCGGCTTGATCATGGTGATGTCGTTGAGGTGCCCCGTGCCGTGATAGCCGTCATTGCTGATCAGCACGTCGCCGGGCGCAAGCGTGTGCGGCGGATAGCGCCGCAGCATCACCGCGAGCGTGCGCGGCATGGTGCCGACGAAGCTCGGCACGGAACGCGAGGATTGCGCCACCTGCCGCCCGGCGCTGTCCATCAGCCCGACCGCCATGTCCCAGTTGTCGCGCACGACGGAGGAGAAGGAGGTGCGGACGAAGGTCTCCGCCGCCTCGTCCATCAGCCCACACAGGCGCGCCCAGGCGGTGCCCAGCCGGAGCGCGGGGATCATGTGCGCCTCCGATTCAGCTCTCCGGTGCTCGGCCCCTTCAGGGCCTGCGCCCTGCGACCATCGGAGGCGATCATCCGCGCATCGCCTGCAGCTGCGCCGGGTAGCCGGCGGGGTCCACATGCACGTCGATCAGCGAGGGCCCCTCCACTGCCAGCGCCGCGTCCAGTGCCGCGCGGTACTCCGCGGCATCGGTCGCCACGAAGCCCTTCACGCCGAAGCCTTCCGCAACCCTGGCGAAGTCGGGCCGCGCCCAGCGCACGCCGGCCGGCGGCAGCTGGCGACTCTGCTGCTTGATGTCGATCAGCGACAGCGCCGCGTCGTTGAACACCACCGTCACCAGCCTCGCGCCGGTATCCGCGGCCGTCGCAAGTTCGCCCGCCACCATCATCAGCCCGCCATCGCCGGTGAAGGCGATCGCGCCGCGCGCCGGGTCGTGCAGCGCCGCGGCGATGCCTGCCGGCAGCGCGAAGCCCATCGAGGCGAGGCCGTTCGAGATCAGCAGGTCGCGCGGCGCCTCGCAGTCCCAGAACGCGGTGGCGGAGAACATGTGCGCGCCGGCATCCACCGTCACGCGCGGCGCGCGCCCGGCGGAGCGCGCGGCCGCCTGCGCCAGCCGCACGATATCGGGCGGCGCGACGCCGCCCTCCCCTGCCCACGCCATCGCGGCCAGCGCATCGGCGCGGTAGCGCGCGATCTCCGGCGCCGGCCAGTCGGAGGCGCGCGCGGCGCGGACCAGCCGCTTCAGCGAGCCGGCGATCGGGCCGTGCATCGTCGCCGCCGGCTCCACGTAGCGCACGGGATGCGGCCGTAGCGCGACATCCACCACCGGCGCCGCATAGCGCCAGGGCTGCAGGATCAGCTCCACGGGATCGAGCCCGATGGTCAGGACAAGGTCCGCCGCATTGACGCAGGGCGCTTCCAGCGTGCCGCCGGTGAAGATGCCGGCATGCAGCGGATGCGCATCCGGCAGCACGCCCTTCGCCTTGTAGGTGACCAGCACCGGCGCCTGCAGCACCTCCGCCAATTCCCGGATCGCTGCCGCGGCGCCTGACTCGGCCGCTTCAAGCCCCACCACCAGCACCGGCCGCCGCGATCGCGCAAGATGCGCCGCGCCATGGCCGATATCGGGCGGCACATCCTCCGCCAGCCGGCGCGGCGTGGCGCTGCCGGGCGCCCGCCGCGCTGCCTCGCCGGTCAGGTCCAGATGCACCGGCCGCCGCTCGCTCTGCGCCAGGTCGAGCAGCGCCGCGATCCCCGCCGCAGGCGCGGTGCCCTCCCCGCGCGCATAGCCGACGACGTAGGGCGCGCTCGCCGCGCGCTGGTCGAACACCTGATGCGTGACATAGCCGAGCTGCTTCTGCGTGAAGCCGTCCGAGACCAGCACCACCGGGGCGCGTTCCAGGCTGGCGCAGGCCATCCCGTTCAGCGCATTCGCCAGGCCAGGCCCCTTGGTCGTCAGCACCACGCCCGGTGCGCCGGTGAGCTCGGCTTCCGCCAGCGCGCCCATCACGGCCGCGCCCTCATGCTTCGCCAGCACGAAGCGCAGACCGTGGCGCCCCATGCCGTTCAGCAGGTCGAGCGAGCTGCCGCCGCCGGGCACCCCCCAGATGCGCTTCGTGCCGCGCCGCGCGAATTCCGCCAGCAGCGCCTCCGCCACCGTCTCCGCCACACCTGCGCGAGCTCCATCCGGCATCGATTGCCCTCCCGATCACCTTGGCGCGGTTATGCACCGCGCTTACCGGGGCGTCACCCTGCCCGGCTTGCCAGGGCGCGGACAGGGTTCTCCCATGGGCGCGGCAACGGAGGAATGCAGATGGGCGATTTCGCAGGCAAGCGCGTGCTGGTGGCGGGCGGCAGCAAGGGAATCGGGCGCTCCGTCGCGCTCTGCTTCGCGCGGCAGGGCGCTGCCGTTTCGATCTGCGCCCGCGGCGCCGAGGCGCTGGAGGCGACGCGCGCCGAGATCGCCGCCCTCGGCGTGAAGGCGCATGCGATGGCCGCGGACCTGTCCAAGGCCGAGGCCGTCGCCGCCTGGGTCGAAGGCGCGGCCGCAGCACTCGGCGGCGTGGACGTGCTGGTGAACAATGCCAGCGGCTTCGGCAGCCAGGATACGGAGGAGGATTGGGCGAAGGGCCTCAACGTGGACGTGATGGCGACCGTGCGCGCCAGCCGCGCCGCGGCGCCGCATCTGCGCGCGGCGAAGGGCTGCATCGTCAACGTCACCTCGATCTCCGGCTTCCGCCCCTCGCGCCGCACGCCGGCCTATGCGGCGGTGAAGGCGCTGCTGGTGAACTACACCTCGAGCCAGGCCGCCGCCTTCGCCGAGCACGGCGTGCGCGTGAACGCGGTCGCGCCCGGCTCCATCGAGTTCCCCGGCGGCAGCTGGGAAGCGCGGCGGACCGGCGACCCGGCGCTCTACAACCGCATCCTCGGCTCCATCCCCTTCGGCCGGCTCGGCACGCCGGAGGAGGTGGCGGAGGTGGTGATGTTCCTCGCCAGTCCGGCGGCGCGCTGGGTGACCGGGCAGACCATCATCGTCGATGGCGGGCAGATGCTGGGTTGAGTGTTTCGTGCGTGACACCAGGCCTGTCACGCACGCAACCCGATTCCTGTGCCTCCGGCATCATCCTGAAACAAAGGGGCGCGAAACAGCGGGCACCGACGATCCGGAGGAAACCGTCATGTCCCGTCTTCCCGTCCTGTTCCTGATCACCGCCGCCACCTGTCTGGTGGCCGGCGTCACGCTCGGCATCGGCATGGGCATGGCGCATGACTATCGGCTGATGCCGGTGCATGCGCACACCAACCTGGTGGGCTGGACCTCGCTGGCGCTGATGGGGCTGACGCTGCGCGCCTGGCCTGAACTCGCCATCGGGCGGCTGGCGATGGTGCAGTTCGTGCTGTCCGCCGGCTCGGCGCTCGCCTTCGCGCCGGGCGTGTACCTGGCGGTGATCCACGAGGCACCGGGCCTCGCCATCGCGGCCGGCATGGTCTGGCTCGCCGGCGCCCTGCTGTTCCTCGGCCGCCTCGTGCATCTCGCCTTCGCCGACGCGCCGCGCCGCCTGCCGGCCGGGCTGGCCGCCGAGTAGCCGTCGCAGGAAGGCGGCTACGCCGCCTCCGCCGCCGCCTCGCGGCCGCGGATGAAGTCCGCGGCCTTCTCCGCGATCATCAGCGTCGTCGCATAGGTGTTGGCCGAGGGCATGCTCGGCATGATCGACGCATCCACCACGCGCAGCGCCTGCATCCCATGCACCAGGAGCCGGTCGCTCACCACGCTGGTCGGGTCGGTCTCCGGGCCCATCCGCGCGGTGCCGATCAGGTGGTAGGTCGTGCTGCCGTTGCGCTTCGAGAAATCCAACAATTCGTCATCGGTCTGCGCCTGCGGGCCGGGCAGCGTCTCCTTCTCCAGGAAGGGCGCGAGCTCCGGCGCGCCGAGCATCCGCCGCAGCAGCCGCATGCCGCCTAGATGCACGCGCACGTCCATGGGATCGGAGAGGTAGTTCGGGTTGATCTCGGGATCCTCGAACACGTTGGCGCTGCGCGCGCGCACCCATCCCGTGCTCTCCGGCCGGTGCTGCCAGGCGCCGGCGGTCACGCCGGGATAGTCGTCGAGGATATAGACCTTGCCCTCCGCGTAGCTGCCCGGCGTGAACACGCATTGCAGGTCCGGCTGGTCCAGCCCCTCGAAGCTCTTCCAGAACACATGCACATGGGATGGCGTGGTCGCCAGGATGTTCGGCCGCCGCATTGCCCAGCGCGCGATCTGCCCGCCGAGCTTCAGCCCGCGGGAGAGCTCGTTCAGCGTCTGCACGCCCGGCTTTGCGCGCATCACGAAGCGCGCCGCGTAGTGGTCGCGGAAGTTCGATCCCACGCCACGCAATTCGTGCACCACCGGCACGCCGAGCCTGCCCAGCAGGTCCGCCGGCCCGACGCCCGAGACCTGCAGCAGCCGCGCCGTGTTCACCGTGCCCGCCGAGACGATCACCTCCCGCCGCGCGCGCACTTCCTTCAGCGGCGCGCCGGCCGCGGCCAGATACTGCACGCCCACTGCCCGCTTGCCCTCGAACAGGATGCGGCTGGCGCGCGCATTGGTGCGCACCTCCAGGTTCTTCCGCGTCATCGCCGGCTTGAGGAAGGCACGCGCGGCGGAGACGCGCCGGCCCTTGTGGATGGTGCGCTGGTAATAGCCGACGCCCGCCTGGTCGCCGCAATTGTAGTCCCGCGCGCGGGGAATCCCGAGGCCGAGGCAGCCCTGGATGAAGGCCTCCGACACCGGGTTGATCCAGTCCATGTCGGTGACCGGGATCGCGCCTTCGTTGCGCCCGCGCGTCTCGTCGCAGGTGCCGATGCGGTTCTCGCTGCGGCGGTAGTAGGGCAGGCAATCGGCGTAGCCCCAGCCGCGGTTGCCGCGCTGCGCCCAGGCATCGAGGTCGGCGGGCTGGCCGCGGTTGTAGATCATCCCGTTCACCGAAGACGAACCGCCGAGCGTGCGCCCCTGGATCGTCGCGATGCGCCGCCCGCCGGTGTTCGGAATGCCCTCGGTGCGGAACTGCCAGGTGACGGAGGGGTCGGCCAGCGTCTTCACGAAGCCGGCGGGGATGTGGATGAAGGGATGGCGGTCCGGCGGCCCCGCTTCCAGCACGCAGACCGTGACGCCGGGGTCCTCGGTCAGCCGGTTCGCCAGCACCGACCCGGCGGCGCCGGAGCCGACGATCACGTAGTCGAAGGTATCCGTCACAGGTTCCGCCTTTCCGCGCGCAGAGTGGGAAGTCCGATCCCCGTCGCCTCGAAGCCGCCATCCACCGCGATCACCTGGCCGGTGATGTAGCTGGCGCGCTCGCCGCAGAGGAAGACGATCGTCTCCGCCAGCTCCGTCTCCAGCCCGTAGCGGTTGAGCGGGATGGTGTCGTGATAGTCCTTGCGGATCGCCGGCGTGTGCACAGCCTTGGCCATCGCGGTGTCCACCGGACCCGGCGCCACCGCGTTCACCCTTATGCCGAGCGCGCCGAGCTCCACCGCCTGCTGCTTGGTCAGATGCGCCAGCGCCGCCTTGCTGGTTCCGTAGGCCACCCGCAGCGTGGAAGCGCGCAGGCCGGAGATGGAGGTGATGTTCACCACCGCCCCGCCGCCGCCCTCCGCCATGATCGGCGCCGCGGCATTGGTGCAGAGGAAGGGGCCGGTCAGGTTCACCGCCAGCGTCCGCGCCCATTCCTCCGGCGTCGTCTCTAGCATCGGCTTGAACACCGCCGTGCCGGCATTGTTCACCAGCGCATCGAGCCGGCCGAAATGCTCCGCCGCGCGCCGCACCGAAGCGGGCGCGGCCGCCACGTCAGCCACGTCGCAATGCAGCGCGAGCGTCGCCTCCGGCGCGGCGAGCTCCGCCATGGCGTGGCCGAGCAATTCGCCATCGATGTCGAGCAGCGCGACGCGCCACCCCTCTTCCAGGAAACGGCGTGTCGTGGCCAGCCCGATCCCGCGCCCGGCGCCGGTGACGAGGGCGACCTTCGCCGTCATGGCTCCACGCTCCGCACCGGCATCGCCTGCCTCCCCATGCTCCGCTCGCCCCATGCTTCCACGGCGCCGGCCAAGCGCACAGGGGGCTGCGCTACGCTTGCCCCGTGCTGCGCCGCATGCCAAGGGGGCCGCCATGCGCGACGGCCTGCTGCTCAGGAACGCCGAGGTGGTCGTCACCATGGATGCCGCGCGGCGCGAGATCGCCGGCGGCTGGGTGCATGTGGCCGACGGCACCATCACCGCGCTCGGCGGGCCGGACGAGCCGCCGCCGCCGGCCGCCGACAGCCTGGACCTAGCCGGCCATGTGCTGCTGCCCGGCCTGGTCAACACCCACCACCACATGTTCCAGTCGCTCACCCGCGCCCTGCCCGCCGCGCAGGATGCCGAGCTGTTCGACTGGCTGGCCGCGCTCTACCCCGTCTGGGCGCGGCTGACGCCCGAGGCGCTGCGCGTCGCGGCCACGACCGCGATGGCCGAGCTGCTGCTCTCCGGCTGCACCACCGCCGCCGACCACCACTATCTCTTCCCGAATGGCTGCCGCCTGGACGACACCATCGAGGCGGCGCGCGAGATCGGCATCCGCTTCCACCCAACCCGCGGCGCGATGAGCCTCGGGCAGTCGAAGGGCGGCCTGCCGCCCGACCAGCTGGTGGAGGCGGAGGACGCGATCCTCGCCGACATGGAACGTGTCGTCGCGCGCTTCCACGATCCCGCGCCGCGCTCCATGCTGCGCATCGGCATCGCGCCCTGCTCGCCCTTCTCGGTGACGCGGGAGCTGATGCGCGACGCGGCCGCCTTCGCGCGCGGCCGCGGCCTCAGGCTGCACACCCATCTCGCCGAGAACGACAAGGACGTCGCCTTCAGCCGCGAGCGCTTCCGCTGCACGCCGGCGGAGTACGCGGAAGCGCTCGGCTGGGTCGGCGGGGATGTCTGGCACGCCCATTGCGTGAAGCTGGACGCAGCCGGCATCGCGCTGTTCGCGCGCACCGGCACCGGCGTGGCGCATTGCCCCTGCTCCAACATGCGGCTCGCATCCGGCATCGCGCCGATCCCCGCGATGCGCCGCGCCGGCGTGCCGGTCGGGCTCGGCGTGGACGGCTCGGCTTCCAACGATTCCGGCCACCTGCTGGCCGAGGCACGGCAGGCGATGCTGCTGGCGCGAATCGGCGACGGCCCGGCTGCGATGACGGCGCGCCAGGCGCTGGAGATCGCGACGACCGGCGGCGCCCGCGTGCTGGGGCGGGACGACATCGGCGCGCTGGCCCCCGGCATGGCCGCCGACCTGGTCGCCTTCGACCTGGGCGGCCTCGACCATGCCGGCGCCGGCGAGGATCCGGTCGCCGCGCTGGTCTTCTGCACGCCGCGGCGCGTCGCGCTTTCCATCATCGGCGGCCGCGTGGTGGTGCGGGAGGGACGATTGCTGACGCTCGACGAGCGCGCCCATGCGGCGCGGCACCGGGCGCTGGCGCGGCGGCTTGCCGCCGGGGACTAGTGGTCGAAATCTGACGCCTGATACCCGAGCCGAGGCTGCTACCAAATCGCTAGCGATCAACGCACCGTTGGCAGATGCCGTACTCCCCGGCGCTAGACTGAGAATCATCGAAGGGCTGACCGCAGTGGATACAATTGGGCCTTGGATCGCTTCCCGAAAGCCCAAGGTAAGCCAACCGCCTTGTCCGCTCACGCTGCCTGTCAACTTGAGCCAGCCGCTTCCGCTCAACCTCGGCCTCTGCATCTGCTTGCGCCCACTTCCAACCATCATCCCCCATTTCCACCTCCAATCTGCCCCTCTCCGGCTTCGGCATAGGAACCAAGCGTTAGGCGCGGACCACTAGGCTGTCTTCCGCGGGCGCCCACCGAGCGGGATCGCAATGCGGCAGAACACGCCATCCGGCATGAACGTAAGCTCCGCCCGCGTGCCGAGCGCCATGGCCAGCGCCCGCTCGATCAGCTGCCGCCCATAGCCGTGGCCCGGCGGCTCCTTCGGCATCTCCACGCCCGTCTCCCGCCAGTCCAGCACCACGCAGGGTTCACCGGCGGCATCCCGCTCGAGACGCCAACGCACGTCGAGATGCCCACCCTCCTGCTTCAGCGCGCCGTATTTCATGGCGTTGGTGGCAAGCTCGTGCAGCGCCAGCGCCAGCGCCTGCACATGGCCCAGCCCGAGCGGCACCGGCGGGCCGGAGAGCGCCACGCGCTCCGCATCCGGCGCGGCATGCGCGGCGAGTTCCAGCCGCACCACCTCGCCCAGGTCCAGCTCGTCGCGGCCGTCGCGGCTCACCAGTTCCTGCGCACGGCCGAGCGCGGCGAGCCGCTCGTTGAAGCTCTTCAGCGAGCCGCCCTTGCCAAGCGTCAGCGCCGCGATGGCCTGCACCACGGTCAGCAGGTTGCGCGTGCGGTGGTGCAACTCGGCGACCAGCACGCGCTGGCGGTCCTCGGCCTCGCTCAGGTTGGTGATATCCACGAAGGTGACCACCACCCCCTTCGTCTTCTGGTTGCCATCGCGATAGGGCGACAGCCGCACCAGGTAGCGCGCGCCGCCCTCGACATCGTCGGCGCGCCGCTCGATCGGCGCGCCGTTCGCCAGCACCGCGGCGACATCGGCGGTCAGCTCCGGCAGGCTGAACCGGCTGGACAGGTCGGTGATCGGCCGCCCGCGGTCACTCGGCAGGATGTTGAACACCTTCGCCACCGCCGGCGTGAAGCTGCGGATCACCAGGTCCGAATCGAGGAACACCGTCGCTATGTCGGTGCTCTCGAACAGGTTCAGCAGGTCGCCGTTGGCGCGGTCAAGCGCCTCCACCTTGCCGGCCAGCTCGGCATTGACGGTGTGCAGTTCCTCGTTGACCGACTGGACCTCCTCCTTCGAGGCTTCCAGTTCCTCGTTGGTGGATTGCAGCTCCTCGTTCACCGAGACCAGCTCCTCGTTGGAGGATTTCAGCTCCTCCAGAGCCGTCTCGTATTCCTCGATCACCGATTGGAGCCGGTCGCGCGTCTCTCGCAGCTCGCGCTCCAGCTGCAGCGCCGCGCCATCCTGCGGCCGGGAGCAGCCCGACGCCGCCTCGCTGTCGAGCGGCGGTCCCTCGTCGGCGAACAGCACCAGGAACAGCGGGTCGGCGCGGTCGCCGTCGCGCAGCGGCTCGACTGTCAGCGTGATCGGCTGCACGCGACCGTCTTCGCCCTCGATCACAACCCCCTCGCGCGTCACCGTGCTCCCGGTCTCCGTCGCCTCGCGGAGCGCGGTGCGCAGGTCGAGGCGCAGGCCCTTGCGCGCCATGGTCAGGATCTGCCGGCTCGGCATGCCGGGCGCCGGCTCCAGGTATTTCCCGGTGCGTGCCGAGTAGTAGGCGACATCGCCGTCGCGGTTCACCACCACGAAGGGCGGCGAGAAGCGGTCGAGCACCTGCGCCTCCACCGCCTGGCGCAGGGCGGCCCCGCCGAGCGGCGAGCGGCGCGGGCCTTGCACCGCGGCATGGCCGGACCACAGTCCCGGCAGGTGCAGCGGCAGCCGGATGCCGGCCGCGCTCTCCGGCCGGCGGCGGAAGATGCGCTGCTTCTTGTCCAGGGGCGTGAACAGGTCGCCGAAGGGGCCGACACTCTCCGCCGTGCCGAGGAACAGGAAGCCATCCGGCCGTAGCGCGTAGTGGAACAGCGGCAGCACCTGGTTCTGCACCTCCGGCCCGAAATAGATCAGCAGGTTCCGGCAGGAGATCAGGTCCATGCGGGAGAAGGGCGGATCGCGGATCACGCTGTGCGGCGAGAAGATGCAGAGATCGCGCACCTCCTTCGCCACCGCGTAGGTGCCGCCATCGCCCACGAAGAAGCGCGCCCGCCGCTCGGGCGAGACACTGTCGAGCAGGGGTGCGGGGTAGCGGGCCGTACGCGCCACCAGCAGCGCGCGCTCATCTATGTCGGTGGCGAAGATCTGCACCCGCGGCACGGCGGCGAGCCCGTCCATATGCTCGCGCAGCAGGATGGCGATGGTGAACACCTCCTCGCCGGTGGCGCAGCCGGGCACCCAGACGCGCACCGTGTCGTCGGCGCCGCGTCCTTCGAACAGCTTCGGGATGACGAGCTTCTCCAGCGCCTCGAACGCCTCGGCATCGCGGAAGAAGGTGGTGACGCCGATCAGCAGGTCGCGGAACAGCGCACCCGCCTCCTGCGGGTCCTGGCGCAGCCGCTCGATATAGGCCTCGACGGTGGCGAGCTGCTGCACCTGCATGCGGCGGTGCACGCGGCGCAGGAAGGTCTTCGGCTTGTAGCCTTCGAAGTCGTGGCCGACGCGGCTGCGCAGGATGGCGTAGATCTCGCGCCGGGCCGCATCCAGGCTCTGCGCCCCCGGGCTCTCGGCGGGGCCGTCGGCCAGGCCGTCCAGCACGGCGAGCCCGCGGGCGAATTCGACCAGCCGCGGGCCCATCTGCTCGGCGGGCAGGGCGAAATCCACCACCCCGGCCGAGATCGCGCTGTCGGGCATGTCCCGGTGCTGCGGCCCGTGGCCGTCGGGCACCTGCGCCATGGTCAGCCCGCCGCGTTCCTTGATCGCCTTGAGGCCCAGCGTGCCGTCGCTGTCGCCGCCGGAGAGCACCACGCCGGCCGCCGACTCGCCCTGGTCCTGCGCCAGCGCGGCGAAGAAGATGTCGATCGGATGGCGCTCGCGCTGCACCGCATTCGGGCGTCGCAGCCGGAGATGCCCGCCCTCGATGCCGAGCACGGCATCGGCTGGCAGCACATACACATGATCGGGCTCGACCTTCTGGCCGTCGCTCGCCACGCGCACCGGCAGGCCGGTCAGGTTTGCCAGCACCTCGTGCAGCCGGCTCTCGCGGTCGGGGCTGAGATGGGTCACCACCACGAAGGCCATGCCCAGCGAGTCCGGCAGGCCGCGGAAGAATCCCGACAACGCCTCGATTCCGCCGGCCGAGGCGCCGATGCCGACAATGGGAAAGTTCGCCGGGGCGGTCATGCCCGCATCCGCCGACTCCCGCCGCGCCATGCAGCAGCGGGTTCGCTGTCGGCACCCGGTGTCAAGCGGACACCCGGGGTGCGTGCCTCACGCTTCCATCCGTCGAGTTTCTCGTTACCGACGTCATTCGCCCCGTCTCTGTCTCATTCTGCACAGCACCCGCACATTCGCCAATCCGTGAGCACGAGCGCCGATATCACAGGCACGCCAACCACACACCGCGAACCAGCCCCGGCGCGCAGGGTGTCAGGAGACCGGTTCGGCCTGCCGCGCATTCGGGAAGAACAGCTGCGCCCCGTTGATGCGGTATTCGGCGATCGCCTGCTGGCCGGCCGGCGAAACCAGCCAGTCCACGAAACGCTGGCCGTCTTCCGCCTCAACATGCGAATGCCGGCGCGGGTTCACCAGCATCGCGCCGTACTGGTTGAACAGCCGCGCATCGCCCTCCAGCAGCACCTTCAGCTCCTGCCGGTTGCGGAAGCCGAGCCAGGTGCCGCGATCCGCCAGGAGATAGGCACCCTGCGCCGCCGCGGTGTTGAGCGCGGCGCCCATGCCCTGGCCGACCTCGCGGTACCACTGGCCGCGGCCCTGCACCGGATCCACCCCCGCCGCCCGCCACAGCCGCAGCTCCGCCGCATGCGTGCCGCTGCGGTCGCCGCGGCTGACGAAGGGCGCCCGCGCCTCCGCGATCCGGCGCAGCGCCGCGGCGGCGTCGCGCAGGCCGGCGATGCCGGCGGGATCGGCGGCCGGACCCAGGATGACGAAGTCGTTGAACATCACGTGCCGGCGCTCGACGCCGTGGCCCTCCGCCACGAAGCGCAGCTCCGCCGCGCGGTCATGCACGAAGACCACATCGGCATCCCCACGCCGGCCCACATCCAACGCCTGCCCGGTGCCGAGCGCCACGACGCGCACCGCGATCCCGGTCTCGCGCGTGAAGAGCGGCAGGATGTGGCGGAACAGCCCGGACTGCTCGGTGCTGGTGGTGCTCGCCACGGTGATGCTGCGCGGCTGCGCCACCGCGGGGGCGGCGAGGATGCCGATGGCCGCGGCGATCAGCAGGCGCCGGAACATGGCGTGGCTCCCGGAAGCTCTCACCACACCAGCTCGCCGCGCAGGAAGGCGGCGGCCTCCGGCGCGGCGGGGGCGGCGAAGAAGCGGTCAGCCGGCGCGTGCTCCAGCACCCGCCCGCGGTGGAGGAACACCACCTCGCCGGCCAGCCGGCGCGCCTGGCCGAGGTCGTGCGTGGTCATGACGATCTTGGTGCCGCGCGCCGCCAGTGCGGCGACGATGCCCTCCACCGCCCGCGTCGCCGCCGGGTCGAGGCTGGCGCAGGGCTCGTCGAGGAACAGCACCTCCGGCCGCAGCGCCGCCGCGCGGGCCAGCGCCAGGCGCTGCTGCTCCCCGCCCGAAAGCCGGCGCGCCGGCCGCGCAGCAAGTTCCGTGAGCCCGACCAGCGCCAGCGCCTCCGCCGCGCGCGCCTCCCGCGCCGCCGGATCGAGCCCCGCCAGGCGCAGGGGATAGAGCACGTTCGCCAGCACCGACCGCCGCAGCAGCACCGGCCGCTGGAACACCATCGCCTGCCGCCGCGCCGGATCGCTCGCTGGGCCAGACCACGCGATGCGCCCGGCGGTCGGCCCGAGCAGCCCGTGCAGCAGCCGCAGCAGCGTGCTCTTGCCGGCGCCATTCGGCCCGATGACGAGCGTTGGCGCGCCGGCCTCGATCGCGAGGTCCACCGCCTGCAGGATCCGCAGGCCGCCGACGCCGAAGCCCAGCCCCTCGGCCCGCAGCGGCAGGATGCTGTCCGGCGCGCGCATCAGCCCGCCCACCTTGCCGCGACGCCGCGCAGCCCCTGCGCCAGCGCGTTCACCGTGACCACCACCGCCATCAGCACCATGCCGAGCGCCAAGGCCAGCGGCAGGTCGCCCTTGCTGGTCTCCAGCGCGATGGCGGTGGTCATCACGCGGGTGAATCCCTCGATGTTGCCGCCGACGATCATCACCGCGCCGACCTCCGCACTCGCCCGCCCGAAGCCGGCGAGCAGCACGGTCAGCAGCGCGAAGCGCCCATCCCACAGCAGCGTCGGCACCGCGCGCCACGGCCCGGCGCCGAAGGAGCGCAGCTGCTCGGCATATTCCTCCCACAGCGCTTCCAGCACCTGGCGCGCCAGCGCGGCCAGGATCGGCGCGATCAGCACCGCCTGCGCGATCACCATCGCCGTCGGCGTGAACAGCAGGCCGAGCGATCCGAGCGGGCCGGAGCGCGACAGCAGCAGGTAGATCAGCAGCCCCGCCACCACCGGCGGCAGCCCCATCAGCGCATTGATCACCACCACCACGCCGGCCCGGCCCGGGAAGCGCGCCACCGCCAGCAGCGCGCCGAGCGGCAGCCCGATCAGCGCCGCCAGCGCCACCGCCGTCAGGCTCACCCGGATCGAGAGCAGCACGATCTCGCCCAGCACCGGATCGCCGGCGCCAACCAGCCCGAGGGCCATCGCGAAGGCGCTGCCGATGTCCTGCACCCATTTCCTCCGGTCCGGGTCGGAATTGAGTGCTGGCAGGCACCAGCGTCAACCCGCTCCAGGCTTGACGCCGGCACGGCAGCTGCCGGATTTTGCCGGAGGATGCCGGATGTGCTGACCCTGAAGGAGGCCGCCGCCTGGCTGCGCCTCTCGGAACGCTCGCTCTACGAGCTGGCGCGCGGCCGCCGCCTGCCGGCGGCGCAGCTCGGCGGCAAGTGGCTGTTCCCGCGCGAGGGCCTCGCGCGCTGGCTGGCCGCGCAGGCCGATGCCGAGCTCGCAGCGCGCCCCGACCCGCCGCCGATCCTCGCCGGCAGCCACGACCCGCTGCTCGACTGGGCGGTGCGCCAATCCGGCTGCGGCCTGGCGCTGCGCAGCGGCGGCAGCCTGGAGGGCCTCGCCGCGATCGCCGCCGGCGAAGCGCTGGCCGCCGCGACGCATCTGCTCGACCCCGACAGCGGCGCCTTCAACGAGCCGGCGGCGCGCGAGGTGCTGGCCGGGCGCGGCGTGGTCGGCATCACCTGGGCCTGGCGCGAGCAGGGGCTGATCCTGCCGCCCGGCAATCCCCGCAAGCTGGCCGGCGTGGCGGACCTTGCCGGCGGCGTGGTGGTGGCCGGCCGCCAGCCCCGCGCCGGCAGCCACGTGCTGCTGCTGCATCTGCTGACCGAGGCCGGCCTCCGCCTCGAGCAGGTCGCCTTCCTCCCCGCCCCGGCGCTGTCGGAGGACGAGGTCGCCGCCGCGGTCGCCGAGGGTCGCGCCGATGCCGGCTTCGGTATCCGCGCCGAGGCGGCGGCACGCGGCCTCGACTTCGTGCCGCTGATCCGCGAGCGCTTCGACCTGGTGATGGCGCGCCGGCACTATTTCGGCGCCGCGATGCAGGCGCTGCTCGGCTTCGCGCGCAGCACGGCCTTCGCCGGGCGCGCCGCGCGGATGGGCGGCTACGACGTGGCGGCGAATGGCAGCGTGGCGTTCAACCTCTGACCGGCGACGTCACGGCCGCCCCAGGATCTTCCAGATGCCGGAGGCCGCCAGCACCGCCTTCCCCTCGCAGACCAGCTCGCCGCGCAGGAAGATGACGGAGCGCGTCAGCCGCACCACCTGGCCGCGCGATTCCACGAAGCCGCCGATCCGCGCCGGCGCCAGGTAGTGCAGGTCCAGCTGGATCGTCGCCACCGGCACGTCGCCCGCCGCCTCCCGCGCCACCCGGCCGATCGTGTGGTCGATGTAGGTGGCCAGGATGCCGCCATGCACCACGCCGCGGCCATTGGCCTGCGCCTCGCCGGTCTGGAAGCCATAGGCCCAGCCCGCCTCCTCCTCGCGCCGCCACAGCGCCTCCATCACGCGCGGCATCGCCCTGTCCTCATGCGGGCGCCAGCCCTCGGCGGCGGGATCGAACCCCATTCTCGGCACCTTTTCCGTCATATGCGCTGCAGCGGCACCCGCGTGGTCAGCCAGGCCGCCACCGCCACCAGCCCCGCTGCCGTCAGGAAGGCGGCGCGGAAGGCGCTCGTCATGCCCGCCCGGAACTCCGCCTGCGCCACATCCGACAGCGCCGCCAGCGCCGACGGGCCGCGATTGACCAGGGCGACGAACAACTCCGCCGCCCCGCCGCCCTGCGCCACCAGGAAGCCGAACAGCACCGCCCCCATCAGCGCCGTCCCGGTCGCAGCGCCCAGCGCGCGGGTGAACTGCACCGAGGCGGTGGCCGAGCCCAGCCGCTCCCGCCCCACCGCCGCCTGCACCGTCACCTGCACCATCGGGAAGGAGGTGCCGAAGCCGAACGAGACCAGTCCCAGCAGCCCCGCCAGTTGTGCCACCGAAAGCTGCCCCGCGAACACCGCCGCCGCCGCCAGCATCACCGCGGAGAAGGCCAGGCCGAAGCTCGGCCAGATCATGGTCCGCCCGGTATGCGACAGCAGCCGCCCCGTCAGCATTGCGCCGAAGGCCGCCGTCACCGCCAGCGGCAGCAGCGCCACGCCGCTCGCCGCCGGGCTCAGCCCGCGCACCGCCGCGAAATAGATCGGCAGGAAGGCGATGGTGCCGACGAAGGCGCCCGCCACCAGCGCCGAGAGCAGGTTGGCCCGCCAGACCGAGGGATTGCCCAGCACCGCCAGCGGCAGCAGCGGGTCCCGCGCCGCGCGCTCCTGCTTCCACAGCAGGAACAGCGCGAGCCCCGCCAGCGCCGCCAGCCCCGCCGCCGCCGCCAGCGCCCCCGGCTCCAGCCGGCGCGCGAAATCCAGCGCCAGCAGCGCCGGCGCGACGAACAGCGCAAACAGCAGCAGCCCCGGCCAGTCGAAGGCGAAGCCCTTGGAGACGCCCGGCGCCGCGCCGCCCAGCCGCCGCACCGCCAGCCACGCCGCCAGCAGCGCCAGCGGCGGCTGCAGCAGGAACACCGCCCGCCAGCCGAGCCATTCCGTCAGGAAGCCGCCGGCCACCGGCCCGAAGCCGCTGGCCAGCGCGAAGACCGCCGCGATCCAGGCCTGGAAGCGCCCGCGCTCGCGCGGCGGCACCACCTCCGCGATCAGCGCCACGGAGAGCGAGATCAGCCCGCCGCCGCCGAACCCTTGCACCATCCGCGCCAGCGCCAGCAGGTTGAGGCTCGGCGCCAGCGCGCAGAGCGCCGCGCCCAGCCCGTACATCGCCAGCGCCACCAGCAGCATGCGCCGCCGCCCGAAGGCGTCGCCCAGCCTTCCATAGACGGGCGCGGCGACCGTGGTGGCGACGAGGTAGACCACCACCACCCAGGAGATCCGCTCCACCTCGCCCAGGCTGCGCGCGATGGCGGGCAGCGCGGCGGCGACGATGGTCTGGTCGAGCGCCGCGCCGAACATCGCCAGCCCGACCGCCGGGAAGACGCGGAAGAACAGCCGGCGGAGATCGGCGGGATCGGTGCTCGCAGCGTCGCGGGGGGACATTGGCGCCGAGTGTAGGCGGTTTCCGCGCCGGGGAAACGTGCCCGCCGGCATCCGGTCGCGCGAGCAACGGCGTTGTTGCTGGCCGGGCCCCGCCGCGGCTAGCCTGCACGGCGAGGGATCCGGGACGTCGGCCTTGAAGTCGAAGGCTTCTTCCGCGAAGCGCCGGCCGGAACCGCCACGCTCCGGCGGCGTGGTCACGCGGCTGGCCGCCGGCCTGACCCTGCTCGCCACCACCATCGGTGCCGTCGCGCTCACCTTCACCCATCTCGAGACGATCTGCCGCTCCCTCGCCGGCATGCGCCTGGACCTCTGCCGGGTCGCGCCTGCGCCCCGGCCGGCGCCCGCGCCCCCCGCGCCGCCGCAGCCGGTTCCGGCGCCCGACCAGGCCGCCGCGCCGGCCTTCCAGGGCCGCATCCTCGTCGTCGCGCCCGACACGCCGGAGGGGCCGTCTCTGGCGGCACAGGCGCGACGGGTGCTCGCGGAGGAAGGCTTTGCCCTCGCCGCCGGGCCGGACGTCGCGGAGCTGCGGGCGGAGATCGCGCCGCCGATCTTCGGTGCGCCCCGTGCGGCGCCGGCGGGAGGGCCCGCCCTCGTGTCGGTGGACGCCATGATCGAGGCGCGGCTCCTCGGCCCCGGCGCCCCGGGCGGGGCGGTGCAGCGTCGCGAGGTCACCGGCCTCGGCGCGACCGAGGAGGAGGCTCGGCGCGACGCGCTGCGGCGGGCCGGCGACCAGATCGGGCTGCGCCTCGCAGCCGCCCTCCGCCCGGGCGGCGCCGCCCCTGACAGCCGGTGAGACCCAGCATGCCGACGCCCGAAGCGCCGCCCCGGACAGGCCTGCGGCTGGCCGCCCTCGCGCTTTCCGCCATGCTTTCCGCAGGCCCGGCCAGGGCGCAGGAGATGGCAGGCTCGCTGGAGGCGGGGCTCCAGGCCCTCGCCCGCGGCCTCGCCGGCGCGGTGGGGAGCCAGCGCCCGCCGGTGCTTTCCGTCATGCCCTTCCCCGGCGCCGACCAGGCCTGCCCCCTGCTCTCGGTCTTTGTCGTGGACGAGCTGACCACCGCCCTCGTCATCGGCGTGCAACCGCGGCCGCGGTTGGTCGAGCGCCTGCAGCTCGAGACCGTCGTCGCGCAGTACCGGCTCGACGACTTCCTCACCGACCCCGAGCAGCGGCGCCGCCTCGGCGGGCTGACCGGCATCGATGCGCTGGTGGTCGGCTCCTTCGTCGTCATCGGCGATCGGCTGCGGATCAATGCCCGCGTGGTCGGCATCGACAGCGGCGAGCTGATCACTGCCCAGGCCGTCTCCGTTCCCCGCACCGGCGAGCTGGCCGAGATGCTGCGGCAGCCTTCCGGGCGCGGGCGGAACTGCGTGACCGCGGCTGCCCCGGCCGCGGTGAGCTCCGATCCCGGCTCGCAACCGGTATCACCGCCGATGTCCGCCTCCGCCTGCAAGGAGCAGTTCGGGCTGCGGCTGTGCGTGGCGGAGGTGCAGCGCAACGGGCGGGACGCAAAGCTCACCCTCGCGGTCGAGAATGCCAGTCCAGCCGCTCTCGGCGTGCTGCTGGTGGGTCCGCGGCCGACACTGCGCGACGCCGAGGGCGGGGTGCTCACGGCGACCGGCGTGGACGGGCTGCCGGCCTGCGGCGGCTACATCCAGCACAGCTACATGCAGCCACTCTACCAGCCGGAATGCCTGCGGCCCTCGAACTCCTACGCCAATCAGCAGGATTATCTGGGACTCGCGCCCGGCAGTCGGCTGCGGGCGACCTTCTACTTCCGCTCCGAGGCGGCTTCGGCGGAAGCGCCGGTGGCGTTGAACCTGGTGATGGGCGTTCTCCCGCAGCCCCGCGGCAGCACGGCAGCAGCCACGCAGCGGCGCCAGGCCAACCCGCTGTTCCTGACCCTGGATGACCTTGACCCGGCCGGCCTGCAAAGGCAGTGAGCCTGCTGCGGCATCAGCCCGCGCCTAAGCGGGGCGGCGCTAGACCACCCCCGCCCGCCCCATCTCCAGGAACTTCTCGCGGCGCCTTGCGCGCAGCGTCGCGCCATCCAGCGCCAGCCCGACCGCCGGGAAGACGCGGAGGAACAGTTGGCGGAGATCGGCGGGATCGGTGCTCGCAGCGTCGCGGGGGGACATTGGCGATGAGTGTAGGCGGTTTGCCCGCCGGGGAAACGTGCCCTCCGGGCTGGCACGCGACCGCGGATGCCGCCTCGGTGCCTTCAACTGTGCCCGGTTCTATCCGGGGCCAGCCCTGCAGGAGCCGGCGCCCCGGGCCGCGAGGGCCCGGGACGGCGCGGCAGCGGTCAGATGAACCAGCTGTCCGGCTCGGCCGCTTCCGCCGCGGTCGGCCTGCCGAAATCCTCGGTGACGAAGATCGCCGGCCGTCCCTTGTAGTCGCCCTGGGTGATGCCGATCCCGATCTCGGTGAAGTTGCTGCTCAGGATGTTGGCCCGGTGGCCCGAGGAGTTCATCAGCATCGTGTGCAGCCGCTCCACATCGCCCGCATCGATCGTGGCGGCTCCGGAGCCGCCGATGTAGGCGATGTTCTCCCCAGCCGCCTGCCAGGTGTAGCCATCCGCCTTCATGCGGCCCGAGGCCGAACTGCCCCCGGCGCCGGTGTGGGAGAAGACATCCGCCGCGATCATCCAGTCGCTGTGCTTGCCCGCAGCGGAGACGAGCTCCGCATCGAAGGCGAGCGGCTTGCGCCCGGCATCTGCCCGCGACTCATTGATCAATTCAAGTAGGAGGTGTTCCCACTGGGAAACGCCGGACGTATCGGGCATCAACTCAGGCTCCGTTGTTCGTGAGCCAAGCTGATAAGCAGCCTGAACGCCTCATGCCAGATCAAAGAGTGATGTGGGATGCACAACCTCTGATGGCGTGCCTCCGAGTCGGCAGCGCATCTTGATTTCAGCGCGGAATTACTCAGGCGTCACTTGCGTTCCGCATGGCGCACTTGCGGCGGCATCGGTCAAAGACCGACGCCGCCAGTGTCAGACCACCCCCGCGCGGCCCATCTCCAGGAACTTCTCGCGGCGCCTTGCGCGCAGCGTCGCGCCATCCAGCGCCAGCAGCGGGTCCAGCGCGGCCCAGATCCGCTCGCCGACCGCGGCGATCGCCGCCTCCGGGTCGCGATGCGCCCCGCCCAGCGGCTCCGGCACCACCGCGTCCACCAGGGCGAGCCTGCGCAGATCCTCCGCCGTCATGCGCAGCGCCTCGGCCGCCGTCGGCGCCTGCGCCGCGTCGCGCCACAGGATGGAGGCGCAGCCCTCCGGCGAGATCACCGAATAGACCGCGTGCTCCAGCATCAGAACCCGGTCGGCCGCCGCCAGCGCGATGGCGCCGCCCGATCCACCCTCGCCGATGATGGTGGCAACGAAGGGCACCGGCGCCTCCAGCCCCGCCTCGATGGAGCGCGCGATCGCCTCCGCCTGGCCGCGCGCCTCCGCCTCGATGCCGGGGAAGGCGCCGGCGGTATCCACGAAACTCAGGATCGGCAGCCCGAAGCGGCCGGCGAGTTCCATGATGCGCCGCGCCTTGCGGTAGCCCTCCGGCCTGGCCATTCCGAAATTGTGCTTCACCCGGCCTTCGGTGTCGCGCCCCTTCTCCGTGCCGAGCACCGCGACGGCATGGCCACGGAATCGCCCGAGCCCCGCCACCACCGCCGCGTCGTCGGCAAAGGCGCGGTCGCCGGCCAGCGGCATCCACTCGCCGATCAGCGCCTGGACGTAGTCCAGCGCCTTCGGCCGCTCCGGATGGCGCGCCACCAGCGCCTTCTGCCATGGCGTGAGCTTGGCGTAGGTCTGGCGCAGCAGCGCCTCGACCTTGTCGCGCAGCTTGCCGACCTCCTCAGCGACGTCGATCCCGCCCGCATCGGTGGTCCGGCGCAGTTCCTCGATCTTGCCTTCGAGTTCGGCGATCGGCTTCTCGAATTCCAGGAAGTGGCGCATCGCGCGGCGGCTTAGCCTGGAACCGGGGCGGGCGGAAGCCGGCCCCGGCCCACCGGACCGCGCGCGCCGGCGGCGCCGTCGCCGATTCATCCTTTCGCAACCGTTGTCGCGCAGGATGACGCAGCCATGGTCCGCCTTGCTCCCCCGCCGCCCCTGGCGATGTCCACCCACGCCCCGCTGCGCGGCCAGCGCCAGGCGGGAACGCTGGCGGCCTACGCCGCGGCCGCCGAGGCCGGCAGCGCCTTGTGGGCCGCCGATGTGCGCCCCGCCGCGCTCATCCGCTGGTCGCTGTAGCCGCGCATGGCGATCCCACCGCTCTCGCCCGGACCGGCCGGCGCCATCGCGGCTGCCGCGCGCGGCCTGCACCGCGTCGGGACGCAGGCGGCGGACGCCGCCGGGCGCGTCGCCACCGCCGGTGCGCCACGGCTCGTCGAGGACGGCAGCGCCCGCGCGGCGCTGGAGGCGACCGCCGTCGCGCCGGACCTGGCCCGCGGCATGGTGGATCTGCTGCTGGCGCGCCAGGCCTATGCGGCCAACGCCGCGGTGATGCGCAGCGCCGACGAGATGGCGGCGGAGCTGGTCCGCCGCACCGCCTGAGCGCCGCGTGCGGCCCCCTCTACTCTGCCGCGTGCAGCCTGGTCGGCAGGCGGAAGGTGACGTCCTCGGTGATGCCGGGCAGCGCCGCCACATCCGCCGCGCCGAGCGCGCGCAGCGTCGCCACCACCTCCTCCACCAGGCGCTCGGGCGCGGAGGCGCCGGCAGTGAGGCCGACATTGCGCGCCCCCTCCACCATCGCCGCGGTCAGCGCGCCGGCGTCGGCGATGAGGAAGGCGCGGGCGCCGCATTCCTCGGCGATCTCGCGCAGCCGGTTGGAGTTGGAACTGTTCGCCGCGCCGACCACCAGCACCACGTCGCATTCCCGCGCCAGGTCGCGCACCGCGGTCTGCCGGTTCTGGGTGGCGTAGCAGATGTCGCGCGTCCCCGGGCCGACCGCATCGGCGAAGCGCGCCTTGATCGCCTCGATCACCTCCCGCGTGTCGTCCACCGACAGCGTGGTCTGGGTGATATAGGCGACGTTGCGCTCCGGCGGGATCGGCAGCGCGGCGACATCGGCGACATCGGCGACCAGATGCACCTCGCCGTCGATCTGGCCGAGCGTGCCCTCCACCTCGGGATGGCCGGCATGGCCGATCAGGATCACCGCGCGCCCCTCCTTCGCGTAGCGGCGGCCCTCGACATGCACCTTGGTGACCAGCGGGCAGGTGGCGTCCAGCACGTCGAGCCCGCGCTGGGTGGCATCCCGCTCCACCGCGCGGGCGACGCCATGGGCGGAGAAGACGGTCAGTGCGCCCGCCGGTACCTCGTCCAGCTCACGCACGAAGATGGCGCCCTTGGCGCGCAGATCCTCCACCACGTGGCGGTTGTGGACGATCTCATGGCGGACATAGACCGGGGCACCATGGATCGCGAGCGCGCGTTCGACGATCTCGATCGCCCTCACCACGCCCGCGCAGAAGCCGCGCGGTTCGGCCAGCAGGATGCGCATCCGTCCCCGTCCCTCGTTCACCCGACAGGATGTAGGAGCCCGCGCCGGGAGTGAAGAGGGTTGTCAAGCAAGACTGACACCGCCCCCGCGGTTTGTCAGCCGCAGCGGAGCCGGCCGAACAGCCCGCATCCGCGCTTCACCGGCGCCGGGCGCCGGTGATCGCAGGCCTGCAAGTAGCTGTTATGCCGCGTCCTCGCGCCGGTCGCGAGCCTTCACATAGGCCACCGCCGCATGTTCCGGGCAGTACGGCTTGCCGGACAGCGCATCGCCCGCGCAGAAGCGGAAACCGGGCTGGCCCGGCTCGCCGATCGGCCAGCAGCAGGCCCGCGCCGAGGCGGCGCGCGGGAAGGGGCGCACCACCGCCCGCGCCGGCGCCATTGCCGGCGCCGCCACGGCGGCAGGCATCTGCGCCACCTGCGGCAGGGTGCTGCGCGGCGCCGGCACGGCGGCCCGCACGGGGCGCACCGCCTGCGGCCGCGCCACCGCCCCGCCGGTTTCGCGGCGGATCGGGGAAGGCCGCGCCGGCAGGTTCAGCCGGTGCGCCTTCCCCACCACTGCATTCTTCGAGATCCCCATCCGACGACCGATCTCGGCCGTCGAATGCCCCTCCGCCCAGAGCGCGCGCAGCCGCTCAATGGCCTCTGCCGACCAGTCCATGCCAGTCCTCCACCGCCCCCTACCTACCAGATACGGTAGGCCAACGCCGGCGGCAGACACAAGTTCTGGTTGGTGTCACGGGTGCGAAAAGCTGTGGACAGATGCCCCGCGGCCGCCTTCCGTCAGAAAAGCAGCCCCTTCCTTAACAGGCCATGAACGCCCTTCTCGCCGTTCACCGTCTGCGTCACCCGGAAGTCCACCGCCAGCGAGCAGAGCTGATAGGCGTCCGCGGCGGAGACGTTCATCCGCGCGACGATGAAGCCGATCATCTCCCGCAGCGCCTGCTTCATGGCGAGGTCGAGATCCTCGTGCAGGCCCATCGAGACGTAGTGCGTCGGCGTCTCGGCGCGCGGGAAGCGCAGCGCCGGATCGGCCGCGCCGCCGCCCTTCTCCAGCGTCAGGCGGAAATGCCCGGTCAGGCACATCTCCAGCGCGTTGATGCAGACCTCGCCATCGCCCTGCACCCCGTGCCCGTCGCCGGCCGAGAACATCCCGCCCGCCACATGCACCGGCAGCCACAGCGTGGTGCCCTCGACCAGCTCCTTGTTGTCGAGGTTGCCGCCATGGGCGCGCGGCTCCTTGGTGGACAGCCGCCCCCAGGCGGCGGGCGGCGCCACGCCCATCACGCCGAAGAAGGGCGAGAGCGGCAGCGTCACCCCGGGCCCGACCGGCACACGGCAGGTCATCGCCGCCTTGTCCACCGGGATGTGCAGCATGCGGGCATAGGGGAAATCCTCCGGCAGCGTGCCGAACAGCGGGCGGAAGCCGCAGAAGCCCCAGTCGTTGCCGAGCTCGATCCGCTCGATGTCCACGCGGAGCACGTCGCCGGGCTCGGCGCCCTGCACCGCGACCGGGCCGGTGATGAGGTGCGGCCCCATGCGCGGCGGGTCGGCGGCATGGATGGCGGCGAGCGCCGGCGGCACCTTCAGCCCACTCTCCGGCGAAGGCATCACCTCCTTCGCGCCCGAGACGCATTCCAGCACCACCAGGTCACCGCTGGCGATCGTCGCCACCGGCGGGAAGCCGGCATCGAAGGCGCCGTAGCGCACGGTTTCGGGGGTCGCGGCGATGCGGTGCGTGGCGGGCATGGCGGGCCTCGTGGCGGGGGATGGAGCGCCCGCCAAACAATCGCGGCCGGCGCTGCGGGTCAATCCGTGCGGCTGCTCAGCGCGCGCGCAGCAGCACGGCGCGCAGCCGCCGCTGGTCCTCCGGGCAGATCCGGCTGATGCGGCGGTACTCCTCCGGCGTGTCGATCGCCGCATGGCCGGCCTCGCGCGCGCTGCGCAGGCGCTGCAGCACCGGCTCCACCGCGCGGGAGAGATCGTCCTGCAGGGCGGTCGCGGCGGTGTTGAGGTCGGCCGCGCGGTGCTCCGCGCGCGCCGCCCAGTCGCGCGCCAGCCGGCGCAGCTCCGCCGACGCCTCGCGCAGGGTGCGGCGGTTGAGCTCGGCATGGCGGCGCTCATGCGCCAGCACCTCGCCCGCCAGGCAGCCGCCGGCCGGAACCTCCCGCGCCAGGCGGATGCTGTGCTCGGCATGCACCAGCTGCAGGCGCACCTCGGCCGGCAGTGCGCAGACCGGGCCGCCCTCCAACCCGCGCGAGCGCACCGTGATCTCGCTGCTCCACTCCACGCGGGAGAGGGTGAGGCCGAGATGATGCGGGAATTCGCCATCGGCCGCCCCGCCGACCTCGTCGCGCAGCCGCGCCGCGGGCAGTGCCGGCAGCACGCGCGGCTCCGGGTCCACCAGCTCCACGCTCACCAGCGGCGTGCCGCGCGGCGGGCAGGCCGGCCCGGCGCCGGCATCCGCACCATGGGCGGCGGCGAGGCCCGGCGTCAGCAGCAGGAGAAGGAAGGCGACGCGCCGGATCAGAGCCAGCCCTTCCGCTTGAAATAGACGATCGGCAGCACCGCCGAGACCACCATCAGCAGCAGCGCCGCCGGATAGCCCCAGGCCTGGTTCAGCTCCGGCATCTGCGCGAAGTTCATGCCGTAGATGCTGGCGATCAGCGTCGGCGGCATCAGCGCCACCGAGGCCACGGTGAAGGTCTTGATGATGTTGGTCTGCTCGACATTGATGATGCCGAGCACCGCATCCAGCAGGAAGTTGGCCTTGCTGTTCAGGACGTTCGCGTGCTCGACCAGGGAGCGCACGTCGCGCACCAGGGTCTTGATCTGCGCTTGGTTCTCCTTCCGCACGGCGGTCGCCTTCTCCGCGCCGACGAAGGTGAGGATGCGCGACAGGCCGAGCAGCGTCTCGCTCGCCCGCGTCGTCACCTCGCCGACCTGGCCGAGGGTGATCAGCGTCTCGCGCAGGTCGGCGCTGCGTTCGTTCGCCTTCACCTTCACCCGTGCCCGGCGGAAGGCGGCGGAGGAGGCGCCGTCCATCTCGCCGCCGATGCGCTCCAGCACGTCGGCCAGCCGGTCCACGATCTGCTCGAACAGGTGCAGCATCACCCCATCCGGCGTGGCGACCAGCCCCGGGCTCTTCTGGCAACGCAGCGAGAAGGCGGTGAAGGCCCTAGGGGTCTGGTAGCGCACCGTCACCAGCGCCTGGCTGGCGAGCACGAAGGTGATCGGGGTGGAGTTGTACTCGCCGCGATCCACGCCGTGCAGGAAGTTGGCCGTGAGGAACAGCACGTCATCCTCGCGATAAAGCCGGGAGGAGCTTTCGATCTCCTCCATCTCCTCCCGCGTCGGAACTTCCAGGCGCAGCGCGGACTGCACCGCGCGCTCCTCCTCCGGCGTCGGATTCAGCAGGTCGATCCAGACGGCGCGCGCCAGTTCGGCGGGCGGCAGCAGTCCCTCGTGCACCGAAACGCGGCCTTCGGCGAGGGCATAGGTTGTCAGCATCCAGGGGGCCTCCCGCCGAGGGGCTGGGCGGCATCTAGCCCGCGGCGCGGGGGGCTGTCACCCCGGCGCGTGCGGCAGCGCGAAACGTTGCGCAACCGCCGGAAAATCTGTGGCTTCGGCGTGCCGCCCGCAGGGCAGCGTGCCGTCGGCCGTGCGCACCAGCTGGCAGGTGGCGAGGCCCGCGCCAGAAGCCGCGTCCAGTTCCTCCGCCACGTCCGAGAGGAACAGGATGCTGGCTGGCGGCAGCGCCAGCTCCCGCGCAATGGCGGCGTAGGACGCGGCCTCGCGCTTGGCGCCGATGCGGGTGTCGAAGAAGCCGCCGAACAGCCCCTCAAGGTCGCCGGCAACGGAATGGCGGAACAGCAGCCGCTGCGCCTCCACCGAGCCGGAGGAATAGACCGCGAGGGTGATCCCGGCCGCGGCCCAGGCGCGCAGGCAGGGCGCGACATCGGGCCAGAGATGGCCCTTGAGCCGCCCATCCTCGAAGCCGGCGCGCCAGATCAGGCCCTGCAACGACTTGAGCGGCGTCGCCTTCACATCCTCCGCCATCCAGCGGCGCAGCGTGCCGCGGCGATCGGGGCCCGGCACCTCCGCGAGGAGGGCGGCGACCTTCGGATCGCCCTCATGCGCATCGAGGAAGCCGTCCAGCGCCGCCTCCGCGAAGGGGAACAGCGTCTCCTTCACGAAGGCGATCGCGCTGGTGGTGCCTTCGATGTCGGTGAGGATGGCGCGGACGGTGGTCACGCCGTCGCGGCGGGGAACTTCTCCGCCATGTCGGTGCCGGTGTAGTGCGGCGTCCAGCCGGTGGTGTCGGTGAAGACCCGTACCACGGCGAAGTTCGGATTCTCGCCGGCGTCGAACCAGTGCTTCGAATTCGCCGGCACGCTGATCAGGTCGCCCGGGCCGCAATGCGCGTCGAACACCTTTCCATTCATGTGCAGCACGAAGTTGCCGGTGCCGCTGTGGAAGAAGCGCACCTCGTCCTCGGTGTGCGTGTGCTCGGAGAGGAACTTGGCGCGCATCGCATCCTTCTGCGGATGGTCCGGCGTCAGCTTGATGACATCAGCCGTGCCCGCGCCGGTGGCGGCGAGGAAGGCGTCGAGATGCGGGCGATAGGCGGCGAGGATCGCCTCCGCATCGGCATCGGCCGGGAGGTCCGCGCGCGGCCATTGCTCGAAGCGCACGCCGACCGTCTTCAGCTCGGCGGCGATGCGCTGCGGGTCCTCGGTGACCAGGAGCTGGTCGTTGGTCTCGGCGTTCCAGACGGTCAGGCGGCTCATCGCGCGTGCCTCCTCTCTTCCAATTCGCAGGCCAGCATGAATTCAAGCGCCTCCATGCGCAGCAGCGCAGCCGGCATGTCGGGCGCCCATACATAGGCGCCGTGGCCGCCGATCAAATACCCGGGCGGAACCTCGGCGAGGCCATCCCACAGGGCATCCAGCCCGCGCTGCATCCGCGCGATGTCCTGGTCGTTCGGCACCACCGGCAGCATCACCTCGGCGTCATGCGTCGGCAGGCCGGGGAAGGCCTTCAGCAGCTCGTAGCCCGCCAGGCGCAGCTCGTTGCCGGCGGCGCGCGACAGCACCGTGTTGGCGATGGAATGGCCGTGCAGCACGGCGCCGGCCTGCGGGAAGCGGCGGTAGATCCCACAATGCAACAGCGTCTCGGCGGAGCTCCGCCGCGACGCATCCTCCGCCACGCCATCGAGGTTCACCACCATCACGTCGTCCGTCGTGAGAAACCCCTTGTGCCGGCCGGAGGCGGTGACGGCCAGCCGCCGCGCATCGAGCCGCATCGAGAAATTCCCCGCCGTCGCCGGCACCAGGCCGAGCGCGTCGAGCCGTCGCCCGGCGGCGACGATCGCTTCCGCGACATGCGCCGGCACGCCCACGCCGCCTGGCCTCAGCGCCCGCCGAGCGGGGCGCGCGCCACCGTCTCGCCCTCCGCTGGCGCGCGCCGCCATTGCCAGACGATGATGCCGAGGCCGACCAGCAGCCCGCCGAGATCGGTCAGCCCTTCCGGCACCATCAGCGCGATCGCCGCGCAGCCCGCGACGATGCGCAGCGGCAGCACCAGCGCGGTGCGGAACATCCAGCCCTCGGTCGCCGAGGCCAGCAGGAACACGCCGAGCAGGGCGCTGCCCACCGCCTGCGCCACCACCAAGGTCTCACCCTGGCCGAGCAGCGCCGGCGACATCCAGAACATGTAGGGCACGATGAAGGTCGCCAGCCCGAGCTTCACCGCCTTCATCGAGGTCTTCCACATGTCGCCGCCCGCCAGCCCCGCGGCCGCAAACGAGGCCAGCGCCACCGGCGGCGTGATCGCGGAGAGCACCGCGAAGTAGAAGATGAACATGTGCGCCGACAGCGCCGGCACGCCCATGTCGATCAGCCCCGGCGCCACCACCGCGGCGGCGATCGCATAGGCCGCCGTGGTCGGCACGCCCATGCCGAGGATGATCGCCACCAGCATCGCGAACATCATCGCCAGCAGCGGCAGGCCCGCGGCGATCTGCAGCAGCAGCGAGGCGAAGCGGCCGCCCACGCCGGTCAGCCCGATCACGCCGGCGACGATGCCCGCCGTGGCGCAGACCGCGATCAGCTGCATCACCTCGCGCGCCGATCCCGCCAGCGCGTCGATCGAGCTCGTCACCAGCTCCATCACGGTGCCGATCACCGCCTGCACCGGGTTCTGCTTCTGCACCGCCAGCCGGTGCAGCAGGAAGGTCATGGTCATGATGACCAGCGCCGCGGCGATGCCCCAGGCGGCGGCGCGGAAGGGCGAATAGCCCTGCAGCAGGATGAAGATCAGGATCGCCAGCGGCGAGAGCATGTAGACCCGCTTCAGAAGCTGCAGCACGCTCGGCAGCTCGTTGCGCGGCAGGCCGTGCAGCCGCGCCTTGCGGGCGTGCAGGTCGCAATGGGTGTAGACCGCGAAGTAGAACAGCAGCGCCGGGATCACGCCGGCCAGCGCGATCTCGGTATAGGGGCGGCCCAGAACCTCGGACATGATGAAGGCGCCGGCCCCCATCACCGGCGGCGCCAGCTGCCCGCCGGTGGAGGCAGTGGCCTCCACCGCGCCCGCCGTCTCCCGGTCGTAGCCGCCGCGGCGCATCATCGGGATGGTGAAGGTGCCGGAGGCGACGACATTCGCCACCGAGCTGCCGCTGACGGTGCCGAACATGAAGGAGGAGACCACCGCCACCTTCGCCTGCCCGCCGCGGGCCCAGCCGACCAGGCCGAGCGCCAGTTCGTTGAAGTAGTCCCCCGCCCGGCTGGTCTGCAGGAAGGAGGCGAAGGTGACGAACATGATGATGAAGGTGGAGGAGACCTGCACGATGGTCCCCAGCACCCCGTTGTTGTTGAACAGCTCGGTCAGCGCCTGGTCCAGCGAGACGCCGCGGTGGAACAGGAGGCCCGGCATCCAGGGGCCAACGAAGCAATAGGCGATGAAGGTGCCGGCGATGATCGGCATCGCCATCCCCGCGCTGCGGCGGGCGAATTCCAGCACGATCAGGATGCCCGCCCCGGCCACCGCCAGGTCGCGCCAGTTCGGGCCCATGAAGGTGCGCATCTCGATCCCGTCGGCATCGAGCACGTAATGCGCGACAATCAGCACGCAGGGGATCAGCACCAGCCAGTCGTAGAAGGGCACGCGGTTGCCAGCGCCGCGCGCGGTGGGGGCGAACAGCAGGAAGCCGAGCGCGGCGCCGAGGAACACATGCGCGGCGCGCGCCACGGTCGGATCGGGCGGCGCGACCAGCAGGATCCACATGTGCCAGGCGACGAAGGCAGCCGAGGCATAGCGCCAGAGCTGGCCCTGCCACCCCGTCAGGTTGCGGCGGGAGGAGGAGAACTCGGTATCGTCCACCGGCTGCGCGGTGGCGCCCTGCGGCAGGCCCGATGCGGCCGGCTGTGTTGTCATGTCGCCTCCCAGAAGCGCCCGCACAAACGAAACGCGCCGGCCCCGCCATCCGGGGTCGGCGCGTGGCCGCCTGCGCCCCCTAGGGGCTCCTGTGCGGCACGTCCTCCCGCGCCCTACCTAGGCCGGCGCGCGGAGACGATCAATGCGGGCATGCGCCCGGCCCACGGGGCACGCCCGCCGGCCTGCCGCGCGGCCGCCGCCGCTCAGGCGGCGGGGCGGGAGGAGCTGGCGGCCTGGTTCGGCTGCGCCTGGGCACCCTGGGGGCCCTGGATGCTGCCGGCCGGCTGGGCAGGGGTCTGCGACGCGGCGTCAGCCGCCATCGAGGCGTCCTCCTTGCCCTCCTCCTCCTTGATGTTCTGCTTGAAGGACTTGATGCCCTTGGCCACGTCGCCCATCAGCCCGCTGATCTTGCCGCTGCCGAACAGCAGGAGGATAACCAGCAGCACCACAAGCCAGTGCCAGATGCTGAACGAACCCATCGTGACGCCTCGATCCCAGTTTCAGACCGGCCCTGGGTCTATCCCTCGGGCCAGCCGGGTTGCCTCGGCCGGACACTAGTCCGCGTTGTGGCCCGGCGCAAACCGGACATGGCCCGGCGCGGGCGGCGAGACAACGGGGGCCGGCCGGAAATCGCAGGCCCGGCCGCCCGCGGAAGCCCCGCCGGGAGGTGACGCTGGCCTGTCCGAGGAATTTCCATTCGTCCATCTTGAAACCTTCCGAAATCCGCTCCACCTGCCGCGACTGATCCGGGCCCCTCTGGCGGAATGGACGGGAAACAGCCGTTCACCGTGATGTCGGATCGTTGTGCTGCACGAGCCCAGGCCCGGATCGTGACGTTTCGAGTCATGTCCGGGCGGGCCCTGCCGGGAGAACGGTTCGCCATGGAATTTCTTGTCGCCGAATGGATCGGCAAACCGGTCTGGATGTGGGCCGGCTTCCTCTCGATCGTCGTCGCGCTGCTCGCCTTCGACCTCGGCGTCCTCAATAGGGACGACAAGGAGATGGGGATCAGCGAGAGCCTCTGGCTCTCGGCCTTCTACATCGGCTTCGCCATGCTGTTCGGCGGCGCGGTCTGGTGGGGCTACGAGGGCGGGCACATCACCACCGCCGACGGCACGCATGCCGGCATCACCTATTTCACCGGCTTCTTCATCGAGAAGGCGCTGTCCATCGACAACGTCTTCGTCATCAGCCTGATCTTCGGCTTCTTCGCCATCCCGCGGAAATACCAGTACCGCGCCCTGGTCTGGGGCATCATCGCGGTGATCGTGCTGCGCGGCATCATGATCGGCGTCGGCGCCGCGCTGGTGCAGGAATACGACTGGATCCTCTACATCTTCGGCGCATTCCTGATCGCCACCGGCATCAAGATGCTGGTGGTGCCGGAGGGCGACCCGGACATCTCGAAGAACCCGGTGGTGAAGTTCTTCCGCCGCCACATGCGGGTGACGGACGAGTTGCACGGCCAGAAGTTCTTCGTCCGCAAGCCGGATGCGAAGGGCAGGCTGGCGGTGTGGGCGACGCCGCTGTTCCTGGCGCTCGTCATCATCAACATCGCCGACCTGATCTTCGCGGTGGACAGCGTGCCGGCGATCTTCGCGATCACCACCGACACCTTCATCGTCTATACCGCCAACATCATGGCCATCCTCGGCCTGCGCGCACTGTATTTCGCGCTCGCCGCCATGGTGCACCGCTTCCACTACCTGAAGTATGCGCTGGCGCTGGTGCTCGTGTTCATCGGCGGGAAGATCTTCTGGAACCAGATCTTCGGGAAGGTGGACCCGGCCATCTCGCTCGGCGTCACGCTGGCGATGATCGCGGGCGGCGTCTTCTACTCGCTGTGGAAGACCCGCAACGAGACCGCCGAGGTCACCCTGCGGGCCGCGGAGTAGCAGCGCGGCGCCTCCTCCCCCACGCTCGCGGGGGAGGAGGCGTTCGGCCGCTTCAGCTGTTCGGCTGAATGCCCAGGCGCCGGATCAGCCCGCCCCAGCGCTCGATCTCCGCCTTCTGCAGGGCGGCGAACTCGGCCGGGGTGGAGCCCACCGGCTGGAAACCGGCGGCTTCCAGGATGCGGCGCTGCTCCGGCTGGTTCAGCGCGGTGTTGGCTTCCCGCGCCAGCCGGGCGACGCGGTCGGCGGGCATGCCGGCCGGGCCGAACATGCCGATCCAGGCCACCACCGGGTCCATCTGCACCCCCGCCTCGCGCAGCGTCGGCACATTCGGCAGCTGCGGCATGCGCTCCGGCCCGGTCACCGCCAGCGCCTTGAGCTTGCCTTCCGCGATCTGCCCGAGCACGCCGGCCGGCGCCGCCATGAACATCTGCAGCCGCCCCGCCACCAGGTCGAGCACCGCCTGCGCCACGCCGCGATAGGAGACGTGCTCCGCCCGGAAGCCCTCCTTCGCCGCGAAATCCTCGGTCGCCAGGTGCGAGAGCGTGCCCGGCCCGGTGGAGCCGTAGTTCAGCTTGCCCGGATTGGCCTTTGCATAGGCCACCAGCTCCTGCACCGTGTTCGCCGGCACCGAGGGATGCACCGCCAGGATGAAGGGCAGCCGCGCCAGCAGGGAGATCGGCGTGAGGTCGGTGGCCGGATCATAGGAGAGGTTCGGGTTCAGCACCTTCGCCGTGCTGCCCGGCCCGCCGATCGTCACGCCGACGGTGTGGCCGTCATTGGCGCGGACGATCGCCTCGGTGCCGATGTTGCCGCCGCCGCCGGAGCGGTTCTCCACCACCACCGGCTGGCCGAGCACGTTGGAGAGGTGGCCGCTCACCACGCGGGCCGCCATGTCGGGCGTGGAGCCGCCGGGGAAGGCGACGATGATGCGCACCGGCCGGTCCGGCCAAGCGCCCTGCGCCCGGACGGCGCCGGGTAGGGCGGCGAGGCTGGCGGCGGCGACCAGGCCGCGGCGTGTGAGTTGCACGTTGATCCTCCCTGCGATCGTTCAGGGCGACAGGATGCCCGAGCCGCGACTTGCGGCAAAGATCACCTTGCCTGCGCCATCTCCAGCCGCGGGTGGACGAAGCCGCGGGCGGCGTAGGTGGTCGCGCCGAAATCGCCGACGCGCGGGTACCAGACCCGCACCAGCGACCAATCGTTGCCAGCCGAGACGTCCACCACGCGCTGCGCCGTGGCGATCCGCCCCTTCGCCGCGCCGGAGGCCCAATTGGCGTGGTCCACCAGGATCTCGCGCGCGGTCACGACACGCGAGACGACGGCGACATGCCCCTCCCGCATCCGCGCCGTGCGGTTCAGCACCAGCACGCTGCCCGGCTGCGGCGCCCGGCTGCGCGCGTAGCGCCCGGCGGCGGCATCCCACCAGGTCCAGGCATCGCCCTGGATCGCGATGCCGGATCGGGCCCGGGCATAGGGAACGCAGGAGATCGGCTCGCCGGCGGACAGCCCGGTCTGCGGCGCGTGCGCACCGCCGCAACCGGCAAGCAGCAGGACCAGCACGACGAGGGCGGCGCGCATGCCCCCTGATAGCGCGATCCGCCCCCCGCTGCACGCGCCCCGGCACCCTGGCCTGCGGAACGGATGGCCACTCTCCCGGTTACGACAGGAGCGAGGAGCCACGCCGATGCCGCATTTCACCGAGGACTGGTCCACCGGCCACTTTCCCCACTGGCAGCGGCTGTTCTTCGAGCTGCTCGGCTGGGACCCCACGGCGCCACGTCGGATCGTCGAGATCGGCGTCTTCGAGGGGCGCGGGACGCTGTGGTTCCTCGACCATCTGCTGCGCCATCCCGAGAGCCGCATCACCTGCCTCGACACCTTCGGCGGCGGCGCCGAGCACCTGCCCTCCCAGACCGAGGGCCTCGAGGCGCGCTTCCGCGCGAACGTCGCCGAGAGCGGCGCGGCGGCGAAGGTCGAGGTGCTGAAGGGCCCGTCCTTCGAAGGGCTGGTCCGCCTGCTCGCGCGCGGCGAGCGTGCCGACCTCGTCTATGTGGACGGCTCGCACGAGGCGCCGGACGTGCTGGCCGACCTGGTCCTCGCCTGGCGCCTGCTGCCGCCGGGCGGCGTCATGCTCTGCGACGACTACCTGTGGTCGCGCGAGGAGGCGGCGCGCGTGGACATCCTCGGCTGTCCGAAGCTCGCCATCGACGCCTTCACCAACATCCACCGCCGGCAGATCGACTTCCCCCTCTGGGGTTACGAGTGGCAGCACGCCTTCGAACGCATCGGCTGACCCGCAGCCTCAGGCCGACTTGCGCGCCGCCGGGACCGCCCGCATCCGCCCACCCGGCAGCCCGCCCGGCACCGCGGCCGCCAGGTCCGCCGCCGCCAGCAGCTTCGCCCAGTCGAGCCCGGTCTCCACGCCCATGCGGCGGAACAGCCAGGCGACATCCTCGGTGGCGACATTGCCCGTCGCCCCCGGCGCGAAGGGGCAGCCGCCCAGGCCGCCCGCCGCGCTGTCGAACACCCGGCAGCCCGCCTCCCACGCCGCGGCGACATTCGCCACGCCGAGCCCGTAGGTATCGTGCCCGTGATAGGCCATCCGGGAGCTTCCATCCGGCGCCGGCCAAGCCCGCACCGCATGGCCGACCACCCGCGCCACCTGGTCGGGCGCCGCATTGCCGGTGGTGTCGGCGATGCCGATCTCCATCCAGGGGTCGAGCGCGACCGCCCGCTCGATCCAATCCAGCGCATCGCGCTCCGGCACCACGCCCTCGAAGGGGCAGTGGAAGCAGCAGGAGAGGTTGAAGCGCACCTTCATCCCCGCCGCCACCGCATCCGCCACGATCGCCGAGAGGTCGGCGAAGCTCTCGGCGCAGCTGCGGTTGACGTTCGCCTTGTTGTGGCTCTCGGTGACGGACATGAACAGGCCCACGCGATGCGCGCCGGCCCCCTTCGCCGCCTCGAAGCCCTTGCGGTTCGGCGCCAGCACGGTGGATTCCAGCCCCTCCAGCGCCAGCGCCGCTTTCAGCACCTCGCCGGTATCGGCCATCTGCGGCACCGCCTTCGGGCTGACGAAGGAGCCCACCTCCATCCGCCGCACGCCCGCGGCGTGCAGCGCGCGCACCAGCGCGATCTTGGTCTCGGTCGGCACGAAGGGGCCGATGGATTGCAGCCCGTCGCGTGGCGCGACGTCGCTGATGATCGCCCGGGATGTCATGCCTTGGGCTCCTCCTGCAGCAGTTCACCGAACACCCGGTCGTTGTGCGCGCCCACCGCCGGCGCCGTCCAGCGCACCATCTCGGGCGGGCTCACCCCATCGAAGCGGAAGGGCGGCGCGGGGTGCAGCAGCCGGCGATTGAGCAGCGGGTCGTCCACTTCCATCACTGTCTGCCGGGCGCGGAAATGCGGGTCCTCGGCGCAGTCCTTGATGTCGTAGAGGCGCGAAACCGGCACATCCACCGCCTCCAGCCGCCGCTCCGCCTCGGCCGCCGGCAGCGTGATGGTCCAGGCGCCGATCGCGGCGTCGATTTCCTGCACGTTGGCGCAGCGGCCGTTGTTGGTGGCCATGCGCGGATCCTCGCCCAGATCCTCGCGCCCGACCACCTTCATCAGCCGCTTGTAGATCGCGTCCGAATTGCCGCCGACGCAGAGCCATTTGCCGTCGGCGCAGAGATAGGTGTTGGTCGGCGCCGCCGTCGGCAGCGCCGCGCCCTGCGGTTGCCGCACCCAGCCGAACAGCCCGTATTCCGGCAGCATCCCCTCCATCAGCGAGAAGACGGAGGAGACCAGGTCCACGTCGATGATCCGCCCCTTCGCCGCCGGATCGCCCTTGGCCGCCCAGGCTGCGCCCAGCACCGCCATGGCGGCGTAGATGCCGGCGATGTCGTCGGCGATGGAAACCCCGCAGCGCGGCGGCGGATGCTCGGTGACGCCGGGCGTCGCCGTCAGGTGGCGGATGCCGCCCATCGCCTCGCCGATCGATCCGAAGGCAGGCTTGTCCCGGTACGGCCCGTCCTGCCCGTAGCCGGACACCCGCGCGATGGTCAGCCGGGGGTTGATCGCCTGCAGCACCTCCGGTCCCAATCCGATCCGTTCCAGGTAGCCGGGGCGGAAATTCTCGATCAGCGCATCGCAGCTTGCGGCGATCCGCTTCACCTTCTCCCGCCCCTCCGCCGATTTCAGGTCGAGCGAGACGCAGAGCTTGTTGCGTCCATGGATGCTGAACCACACCGCGTGCCCGTCCACCTGGCTGCCCCAACCGCGATGCGGGTCGCCTTCCGGCGGTTCCACCTTGATGACCTCGGCCCCCATGTCGGCGAGCAGCCGCGCGGCGAAGGGGCCGGCGATGTAGTGGCCGAGCTCCAGCACCCTGAACCCCTCGAGAGGCAGTCGCTTGCCCGTCATCCGATCACCCCCTGCCATGCCCCCCCTCCGATCACCCTGGAGGTGCCGGGCAGACCATAGGCGCGCGCCCTGCGTGCGTCATGCCGGGGGCGTGCGTCGCGTCCGCGCGAGGCGGCCGAAAAAGCGCCCGCTGGAAAGGATCGCGCAAGCTTCCCGCGCGATAAGACAGGCGGGGTTGCCGAGCTTTTGCACCCCGTCTCTCCCTCCCCGGATGCCGGCCGCTTCCCCCCCGATTGGCCGGCATCCAGAACTTCGGCGGGATCCCCTCGGGGATCCCGCCATTTTTTTCGCCCTCATACGGCGGGCGGCGGCTCCGCCGCCTTGCCTTCGCCCCGCCGCGCCGGGCCATGCCATTGCCCTGCGCGCGAGCGGCGTGCGGCCGCAAGCCCGTGGAGGGTGGCACCGATCCTCACCCCCGCCGGTCGGCCCAGGCCACCGCCAGCGCGGCCAGCGAAAGCGCCAGCCCCACCCCGAATACCGCCGCATGGCTGTCGCCCGTCGCGCCGAACAGCGCCGCGAGCGCGAAGCCGAAACCCGCCTGCGCCAGCGCATAGCCCGCCGTCGCCCGCACCCAGACCACGCCGGCCTGCGCCCCGGCCACCTCCCGCGCCGCCGCCAGCGTCACCGCCGTGGCGCCCACCCCGGCGAAGCCGCCGAGCGGCCCGGCCAGCAGCAGCGCCGGCCAGGCCGGCACCAGCGCCAGCGCCAGCGCCGCCACCTGCACCGCCATCCAGGCCGGCAGTGCCCGCCGCCCGCCGATCCGCGAGGCCACCCGCCCGCCCAGCAGCGTACCGGCCACCGCCCCCGCGCCGAAGCCCATCCACACCGCCGCGCCGGCCTCGATCGGCAGGCCACGGCCGCGCACCGCCAGATCCGCCAAGTAGACCATCGGCGCCACCATCCCGGCAGCGGAAAGCCCATAGGCCAGCAGCAGCCGCCCGGCCCGCGGCACCTTGGCCGCCGCCGCGCTCGCCGGCAGCGCCGGCGGGTCTGGCCAGGCGCGCCGCGCAACGATCCACACCAGGCCGACCGCCACCGCCAGCCCCAGCCAGGCCACCACCAGCCCGCCCTGCAGCAGCACCGGCACCAGCAGCCCCGCCGCGATGATCCCCGAGCCCGCCCCGGCCATCACCACGCCGCCCGCCTGCCCGCGCGCCGCCGCTGTCACCGAGGCCTGCACCGCCGGCCCGGCCAGCGCCATCAATACGCCGCCGGCCACCCCGGCCAGCGCCCGCCAGGCCAGCAGCCAAGCCAGCCCGCCCTCATGCGCGCAGGCGGCGAAGGCCAGCAGCGCCAGCGCCATGCCCGCATCCATCGCCCGCGGCACGCCGATCCGCCGCGCCAGCCCGCGCCCGGCCAGCACGCCCAGCAGGTAGCCGGCGAAGTTGCCCGCGCCGAGCAGCCCCGCCCCGGCGCCATCCACCCAGCCGGCGGCGACCATCGCCGGGAACAGCGGCACATAGGCGAAGCGCGCCAGCCCGACGCCCGCAAGGATTGCCCCGGCGCCGGACCACGCCACCTTCATCTCGCGCAAGGGTGCGTGCCCGCCGCGGTTGAACCGGTCCGGGCACTTCTCCATGCTGCGCCGCCTTCACCGGGGGCAACGCCCCAGCCCCGCCGAGGAGCCATGCACCACTCCCTCTCCAGCCCCACCGGTGTCCTCACCAGCCGCCCCCTTGGCCGCCCCGCCGGGCGCCGCGCGCTGCTCGCGCTGGCCACCATCCCGCTGGTCGGCTGCGCCACCACACCGCCCGCCCGGGCGCAGCTCGGCGGCGCCGCCACCCTGCCCGACTTCGCCGATCTCGCCGAGCGGGTGCTGCCCGCGGTGGTCAACATCGCCGTCACCGCCGCCGCGCGCGAGCTCCCGCCCGAGCTGCGGGGCACCCCGTTCGAGCGCTATTTCCGCGACCGCCGCGACCGCCAGCAGACCCAGGGCGCCGGCTCCGGCTTCGTGCTCGACCCTTCCGGGCTGGTGGTCACCGCCAACCATGTCGTCGGCAACGCCACGCGCGTCGTGGTCTCGATGCAGAACGGCGACGAATACACCGCCCGCGTGGTCGGCGGCGACGAGCTGACCGACCTCGCCCTGCTGCGGGTTGAGGCGCGCGCGCCGCTGCCGGCCGTGCCCTGGGGCAGTTCCGGCGCGGTGCGGATCGGCCAATGGGTGCTGGCCGCCGGCAATCCCTTCGGGCTCGGCGGCACCGTCACCTCCGGCATCCTCTCGGCACGCGGGCGCGACATCGGCGCCGGGCCGTTCGACGACTTCCTGCAGACCGACGCGCCGATCAACCCCGGCAATTCCGGCGGCCCGCTGTTCAACACCGCCGGCGAGGTGATCGGCATCAACACCGCGATCTACTCGCCCTCCGGCGCCTCCGCCGGGATCGGCTTCGCGGTCCCCTCCGACCTCGCCCGCCCGATCGTCGAGCAGCTGCGCAATGGTGGCCGGGTCGAGCGCGGCTGGCTCGGCGTGGCCGTGCAGGACCTGGAACCCGAACGCCCCGGCCGGACCAGCCCGGCCATGGCGCCCGGCGTGATGATCGCCGGCGTCGAGCGCGGCAGCCCGGCGGCCCGCGCCGGCCTGCGCCAGGGCGACCTGGTCACCGCCATCGATGGCGAGCGGATCGGCACCTCGCGCGCCCTGGTCCGCAACATCGCCGCGGTGCCCCCGGGGCGGACGGTGCGGCTTTCCGTGCTGCGCGACGGGCGGACCAGCGAGATCCCGGTGCAGGTCGGGCGGCGCCCGTCGCAGCCCCAGGGCTGATCGCGGGCCGGCCGCGCGGCGGCAGCAGGGCGCAGGGCTAGGAATTCTCCGCCATGCCGCCATAACCTGCCCCTCTTCCTCACCTGGTTGCGAGGCGACATGCGAATCCTGCTGGTCGAGGACGATGCCGAGGTCGCCCGCTTCGTCCGCAAGGGGCTGATGGAGGCGGGCCACACGGTCGAACACGCCGCCAACGGCCGCGACGGCCTGTTCATGGCCGCCTCCGAGCAGTTCGACGTGCTCGTGCTGGACCGCATGCTGCCCGGCGGCGTGGACGGCGTTCGCCTGGTCGAGACCCTGCGCGGCCAGGGCAACCGCACCCCGGTGCTGTTCCTCTCCGCCCTCAACGCCGTGGACGAGCGGGTGAAGGGCCTCAAGGCCGGCGGCGACGACTACCTGACCAAGCCCTTCGCCTTCGCCGAGCTGCTGGCCCGCGTCGAGGCGCTCGGCCGCCGCCCGGCCGCGGAGATGCCGACCACGCGGCTGAAGGTGGCGGACCTCGAGCTCGACCTGCTGTCCCGCACCGTCACCCGCGGGGGGAAGAAGATCGACGTTCAGCCGCGCGAGTTCCGGCTGCTCGAGCACCTGATGCGCCACGCCGGCCAGGTGGTCACGCGGACCATGCTGCTCGAGAAGGTGTGGGACTACCATTTCGATCCGCAGACCAACGTGATCGACGTGCATGTCAGCCGGCTGCGCCACAAGCTCGACAAGGGCTTCGACAAGCCGCTGATCCACACCGTCCGCAATGCGGGGTACATGATCCGCGCGGATTGACGCCAGCCTGCGATCGCCCGGGGTGTGCACGTCGCAGCGGGCACGCCAGGGCGTGAATCGCTGGCTTCTGTAGAGGTTGGACCCGGAAGCCCGCCCATCGCCCCGCCGCCCCCCCTCACCACCAGCAATTTCGAGCCGCCGCTCCTCGGCCTGATGCGCAGCGCCTCGGGCCGCTTCGCGCTGTTCTTCACCGCCGTCTTCGCCGCCGCCGCCGCCGCCGCCGCGGTGGTGCTGTGGTGGAACACCGCTGGCGCGCTCGACCGCCAAGTGGAAGCCGCGATCCGCGCCGATGCGACCGCGCTGATCGAGCGGCGCCGCACCGGCGGGATCGACGACCTGGTCTCGGCCATCGAGGACCGCCTGGCGGTGGATGTGCAGAACGAGTCGCTCTACCTGCTGCTCGACCCCGCCGGCCGGCGCCTGGCCGGCAATCTCAGCACCTGGCCCTCGGAGGCCAGCATCGAGCTGCCCTGGCTGCGCATCCCGCTGCAGCGCGACGGCACCGTCTCCGAGGCGCGGCTGCTGCGGGTGGTGCTGGCCGATGGCCACCGCATGCTGGTCGGCCGCGACGTGGCGGAGAAGCTGCGCCTGCGCGCCCTGCTCTCCGAGGGGATCGCCTGGGCGGCCGGCGCCTCCGCCGCGCTGGCGCTGCTCGGCGCCTGGCTGCTGCGCCGCGCGCTGGAGCGGCGCCTGAGCCCGGTCTATCGCACCGCCGCGGCGATCGGCACCGGCGACATGACCCGCCGCGTGCCGCTCTCCGGCCGCGGGGACGAATTCGACAAGCTCGGCGTGACGATGAACGCCATGCTCGACCGCATCGCGCGGCTGATGGAAGGCGTGCGCGGCGTCTCGGACGCCATCGCGCATGACCTGCGCACGCCGATCGCCCGCGCCCGCGCCAAGCTGGAGGAAGCGCTGGTCTCGGCGCGGGACGAGGAGGCGCTGCGCGCCGCGCTGGAGCAGGGCATCGCCGACCTCGACGCCATCGCGCGCGTCTTCCAGGCGGTGCTGCGCATCGCCGAGGTGGAGGCCGGCGCCCGCCGCGCCGCCTTCGCGCCCACCGATCTCGCGCCGATGCTGACCGACGTGGCGGAACTCTACAGTGCCGCGGCGGAAGCCCGCGAGCAGCAGCTGGTCGCGGAGATCCCGCCCGCCCTGCCGCTCGTCGGCGACCGCGACCTGCTCGGCCAGGCGGTGGCGAACCTGCTGGACAACGCGCTGAAGTTCACCCCCGACGGCGGCACGGTGCGGCTGGAGGCGCGGCTCGGCGAGGTGGCGCTGGAGATCGTGGTGGCCGATGACGGGCCGGGCATGCGCGATGCCGACCGCGCCCGTGCCGGGGAGCGCTTCTTCCGCGCCGATGCCGCACGCACCACGCCGGGTTCCGGGCTCGGCCTGTCGCTGGTGCGCGCGGTCGCGGCGCTGCATGGCGGCGAGGTGGTGCTGGAGGATACCCATCCCGGCGCCGAGCGGCGGGGCCTCACGGTGCGGCTGCGGCTGCCGGTGGCCCAGGGTGTGACGGAAGCATGAATGACCCCGCTTTCACGGCGCTGAAACGGGCTGGAACGACGGGCGGATGCAATCTCCCTCCCATGCTCCGTGCCTGGCTCCTGCTTCCGCTCCTCCTGCTGCCGCTGCCTGCCGCGCCCATGGCTGCCGAGCACCCGGTGCGGGTGACGACGGACAGCTCGGCCTATTGCGAGGAGCTTTCGGCCCGGTTCGAGGAGCAGCCGGGCGCCGCCCCCGGCGAGGCGCGCGCCCTGGCGGAGGAGGGGCGCAAGCTCTGCGAGACCGGCTTCGTGCGGACAGGCATCGCCAAGCTGCGCCGCGCCCTGCGCGCAGCGCGGGCGACGGGCGGCTAGGCCCGCGCGGTCGCCCTGGGTGTGCACGCCGCAGGCGGACACGCCAGGGCGCGCAGCGCCCGCGCGACACCCCTTGGCCTGCCGGGGGCTTCAGGCCCCGGCGCGCATCACCTTCGGGATTTCCTCGCGGAAGCGGAAGCGCAGCGCCGACCAGGTGTCGTCCAGCGCGATCTGCGTCACCGGCAGCAGCCCCTCGCTGGTCACCGGGTCCCAGCCATGGTCGCGATCCAGGTCGGAGCGGACGGGGCCGCTCTTCTTCGGATAGGCGAACCACAGCCGCGCCCCGATCCCATAGAGGTTCAGCGCCCGCGGCGCGATCGCGCGCAGCGTGGCACGGTCGGCCGCGAAGGCCAGGATCAGGTCCGCCGCGGCGGTCGCCCCACTCGGCAGTCCAAAACTAAGGCCAGGCGGGTTGCCGATCACCGCGCAGGCCATCCCCGGGCGGTAGCCGAGCCTGCGAGCCACCTCCCCGATCACGACGCCCATCGTTCAGCCAGTTCCGTCACAGAGTTGCCACCGAAAGGCGTCCTCCTAGCGCAAATGTGGGATGCGTGCAGCCTTTTCTTGGGCAGGGCCGCCTTGCGTTTTCGTGCATACACGTTCCGCGTGCGTAGGCCCCTCGCTTAATACGTCATGCCGATGGGGTGGACAGCCGCCCCCCGGCCTCCGCAACCTGCGTCCCGATGGACAGCCCCGCCCCGACCGGCTTCCCCCCCGGCCTCCGCCACGCCCTGACGCACCGGGTCACCGCCGCCGAACTCGCCCCGGTCGCCGCGCTGATCGGCTCGGCCGACCCGGCACTGACCAGCCGCGCCGCCGCCACGCTGATGACCCGCCTCCTGGTCAGCCGCTTCCCGGGCCCCGGCACGCGCCTGCTGCGGGAGGATTTCCGCTACGCCGGGCAGCTCGCCGAGGGCGACGTGCTGGAACTGGCGGTGGAAGTCGCCGGCCCTGCCGCGGCGGGCGGGCTCGCCCTGCGCTGCACGGTCCGCCACGCCGGCGGCGCCGCCGTGCTGGAAGGCCTGGCCGAGGTCATGCCGCCGCCCAACGCGCCGCTCGGCGTCGAGACTCCTTTCGGCGTGCAGCCGCGGCGCATGCTTACCGCGCTGCTCGACCGCTGCCGCGGGCTGCCGCCGGTGCCCGCGGCCATCGCCCATCCCTGCGACGCCAGCAGCCTGGAAGGGGTGGTGCTGGCCGCCCGGCACGGGCTGATCGCGCCGATCCTGGTCGGGCCGGAGGCACGCATCCGCGGCACCGCGGAGGCAGCCGGGCTCGACATCTCGGGCTTCGAGCTGGTCCCCACCCCGCACAGCCACGCCAGCGCGGAGGTGGCGGTCGCCCTCACCGGCCAGGGGCGCGCCGCGGCGCTGGTCAAGGGCAGCCTGCACACCGACGAGCTGCTCGCCGCCGCCCTGCCGCGCGAGGCCGGGCTGCGCACCGAGCGCCGGGTCAGCCATGCCTTCGTGATGGACGCGCCGCTCTACCCCAGGTTGCTGATCATCACCGACGCCGCCATCAACATCGCCCCCGACCTGGAGGCGAAGGCGGATATCGTGCGCAACGCCATCCGCCTGGCGGCCGCGATCGGGATCGAGCTGCCGCGGGTGGCACTGCTCTCGGCGGTGGAGACGGTGACGCCGCGCATGGCCTCCACGCTGGATGCCGCCGCGCTCTGCAAGATGGCCGATCGCGGCCAGATCATGGGCGGCATCCTCGACGGCCCGCTGGCCTTCGACAATGCGGTGAGCGAGGCGGCGGCGCAGGCCAAGGGCATCGTCAGCGCGGTCGCCGGCCGCGCCGACATCCTGGTGGTGCCGGATATCGAGAGCGGCAACATGCTGGCCAAGCAGCTCGCCTATCTCGGCGGGGCCGAGGGCGCCGGCGTCGCGCTCGGGCTCAGGGTGCCGATGGCGCTGACCAGCCGCAGCGACGACGCCACCTCCCGCCTGGCCTCGGCGGCGCTGCTGCGGCTCACCGCCGGCGGCTGATGATGCTTTGCCGCGGCCGGCGCCTGCACTACCGATAGCGCGGATCGCCGTCGGAGAAGTCGCATGTCCATCCCGCGCCGCCATGCCCTGGCCGCCCTCGCCGCCGGCAGCGCGGCCCTCGCGCTGCCGCGCCCCGCGCTCGCCCAGGCGCCCTGGCGCCCGACGCAGCCGGTCCGCATCATCGTCCCCTTCCCGCCCGGCGGCACCAACGACCTGATGGCCCGCCCGCTGGCCGAGGCGCTCCGCGCCAGCTTCGACCAGCCGGTGGTGGTGGAGAACCGCAGCGGCGCCGGCGGCACCATCGGCGCCACGCAGGTGCACCGCGCGGCGCCGGACGGCCACACGTTGCTCGTTACCTCCGCCATCCTCGTCACCGCCGCCATCGTCCAGCCGGTCGGCTGGTCCGCGGTGGACGGCTTCACCCCGGTCGCCCAGATCGCGCGCTCGCCCAACGCCGTCGCGGTGCATGCCGGCCTGCCGATCCGCACCGTCCAGGAGCTGATCGAGTATGCCCGCGCGCGACCGGGCGCGGTGAACTACGGCTCGGTCGGGATCGGATCGCTCGGCCATTTCATCACCGAGGCGCTGTCGCTGCGCACCGGCATCCGCATGACCCACGTGCCCTATCGCGGCGGCAGCCAGGCGGTGACCGACCTCGCCTCCGGCCAGCTGCAGCTGCTCGTCTCCACCCCGCCGCCGATCATCGGCCTGGCACGCGAGGGCCGGGTGCGGATCATCGCCTACACCGCGGAGGGCGACCCGGCGCAGGGGCTCGAGGCACCGACGCTGAAGCAGTCGGGCATCGACATGGAGGCGGGGCTCTGGTTCGGGCTGTTCGCCCCGCCGGGCCTGCCGGCGCCGATCCTGCGGACGCTGAACGAGGCATCCAACGCGGCGCTGCGGACACCTGAATTCACCCGGCTGCTGCGGGCGGAGGGTGCCATCGCCACGCCGGTGACCCCGGCCGCCTTCGCCGAGTCGGTGCGGGAGGAGGATGCGCGCTGGCGCGAGGTGGCGCGCGCGGCCGACATCAAGCTGTGAAGGAAGGCCGGCCAGCCCGCGAGACGGGCTGGCCGGCAGCCGGGTTCAGCCGGTCTGCTGGATCGCCGAGAGCGTCCAGCGCGTGCCGGGCCGGCGGGTGAAGGTCCAGAGCTCGGTCGCGGTCTCCCGCTCGGTCGGGCTGCCTTCCACCACCTTGCCGGCGGCATCCGTGGTCACGTCCACCAGCGAGAAGCGCATCGCGACGGTGGCATAGTCCTGGCCGTCCTCATGCCAGGCCTCGGAGAGGTCGCCAGCCTCCAGCTTCACGTCGCGCGTCGCGTTGGTCCAGCCGCGCGCCTTCAGGTCCTCGAGGTCCTGCTCGAAGTAGCGCGCCATCTCCGGCGTCGAGAGCCGGCGCAGCGCGGCGACGTCCTGGCGTGTCCAGGCCTCGTTCATCTCGACCAGGTTGCGCTCGAAGGCCTCGAAATCGGCCGCGCCGATCTCGATGGGCCGCCGCACGACGCCGCCCGCGCCACCGAACGCACCGCCGCCCATGGGGGAGCCACCGGCCGGGCGCCCGCCCGGGTTCATGTCGCGCGCGTAGCCGGCCGGGCCGCCGGCCAGCGCCGGCTGCTGACGGCCACGGATCAGGCGCATCACCAGGAAGACCAGGCCGGCGATCAGCGCGATCTGCAGCATCAGCCCGAGGAAGCCGGCGAAGCCCGAAAGCCCGCCGAACAGGCCGGCGCCGCTCAGCAGGCCAAACAGGCCGGCACCGAGCAGGCCGCCCATCAGCCCCGCCATCAGCGGGTTGCGGCTGAAGAAGCCGCCCGTCGCGCCCACCGGCCGCTGCGCGGTCTGCGGCGTCGCGGCGGTGCCGGGGCGCTGCGCCGGCGTCTCCGTGCGCTGGAACTGCTGGCCGCCGCTCGGCGCGGTGCGGGTCGCGGGTGGCGCGGTGTAGGTCTGGCTGCCGCGGCTGCCGGACGAGAACCGGCCGCCCACGCGCGCCTCGGCGATGGCGGGGGCGAGCGCCAGCGTGGCCACGGCGAAGGCGGCGAACAGCGCGGCGGTCGGGCGTTTCATGAGGGTGACGTCTCCAGATTACCTTGTGGCCACAATATAGGGAGATCGTCCCCGGTTGCGAATGCCCTCTTTGCGTGGCGCCACGCATCCGTCATGCATGGCCGGTCCGGTCAACGCCCCACCGCGGGCATCGGCGGAGAGGCGGGTCGGCATGCAGTGGTGGCTGAATGTCTTCTTCCTGGTGAACGGGCTGTGGGTGCCGGGGTACGAGGTCTCGGGCTGGGCGCCGCGCGCCTACGCCTCCCAGGCGGAATGTCTGGAACGACGTGCCTTCGCCGAGCGGGAGTGCCAGGCCGCCCCGCTGCGCTTCGAGGCGCGCTGGATCTGCTCCCCCGGCCGGCCCCTGACGGAGCCGCCGCAGGAGCTCACGGGCATGACGTGCTGAGCGTGCCTCAGCCGCCGACCGCCAACACCCCGGCTTCCCGCATCGCCGCGATCTCTCCCTCGCTGTAGCCGAGTTCCGCGGCGATCGCCGGGCCATCCGCGCCGGGCGGCCGCAGGTCGCCCGCCCCGCCCGGCCGGGCGCCATCGAGTGCCACGGGCAGCGCCGGCAGGGCGATGTCGCGCCCATCGGGCAGCGTCAGCGGCACCAGCCCGCCCGAGCCGTTCAGATGCGGGTCGTCGAACAGCTCGGCCGGCTTGCCGATCGGCGCGAAGGGCAGGCCGAGCGCCTCGCATTTCGCCATCAGGTCGGGCTTGGTCCAGTTGCCGAGCGCGGCGGCCACACGCGGGATGGTGCGGTCGCGCGCCTCCACCCGCTGCTGCTTGGTGGCGAGCGTCGGGTCGGTCGCGAGGTCGTCCAGCCCGAAGGCCTCGCAGAAGGCCGGCCATTGCGTGTCGGTCACCACGCCGACGAAGACCTGGCCGCCATCGGCGGTATCGAAGATGTCGTACACCGGCCAGGCCGGGGTGCGCACCGACATCGGCCGCGGCGGGGTGCCGGTGATGCGCGTCTGCGCCATGTGCTGCGCCATCAGCAGCGCCACCGTCTCGAACAGCCCGGCCTGCACCTCGCCGCCCCTGCCGGTGGCGTCACGCTCGCGCAGCGCGGCGAGGATGCCGATCACCGCCGAGAGCCCGCCCATGATGTCGATCACGCTGGACCCGGCGCGCAGCGGCCGGCCTTCCAGCCCGGTCATATAGGCGAGCCCGCCCATCATCTGCACCACCTCGTCGAGCGCGGTGCGGTGCTCATAGGGGCCGGGCAGGAAGCCCTTGCAGGAGCAGTAGACGATGCGGGGATTGGCGGCCGAGAGCTGTGCGTAGCCGAGCCCGAGCTTCGCCATCGCGCCGGGGCGGAAATTCTCGATCACCACATCGGCGCGGCCCACCAGCCGCTGCACCAGCGCCCGCCCCTCCGGCGTCTTCATGTCCACGCAGAGGCTGCGGCGGCCGCGGCCGAAGGCGGCGTAGAAGCCGGTGCCGGAGCCGGTGAGGCGGCGCGTGGTATCGCCCGCAGGCGCCGGCTCCACCTTCACCACCTCGGCGCCGAGATCGGCCAGCGCCATCCCCGCGGTCGGTCCCATGACCATGTGGGTGAATTCGACGACGCGGATGCCGCGCAGCGGCGTGGGCGATGTCATGCTGCCGTCTTCCAGCCGGTCGGGCGCCCGGCGCGGGCATAGTTGCCGTGCAGCGGTTCGCCGGGCAGCGCTTCCTGCAGGATGCGGCGCGCGGCGACCAGCGCCTCCAGATCCACGCCGGTCCGCAGGCCGAGCGATTCCAGCAGGAACACCAGATCCTCCGTGACGATGTTGCCCGAGGCATTCGGCGCGAAGGGGCAGCCGCCGAGCCCGGCCAGCGCGGCATCGAAGATGCGGATCCCCTCCTCCACGCCCACGGTCACGTTGGCCATGCCGAGGCCCATCGTGTCGTGCAGGTGCAGGCTGTCGCATTTCTCGCCGATCTCGGCCTTCACCGCGCGCACCAGGCGCCTGACCTGCGCCGGGTTGGCATAGCCCGAGGTGTCGGACAGGCCGACCGAATCGAAGCCCGCCGCGGCGAGTGCCGCGGCCATGTCCACGACGTCGCGCTCCGGCACCTCGCCCTGGATGGAGCAGCCGAAGGCGGTGCTGAGGCCGGCTTCCAGCATCGGCCGCCTGCCTTGCCGCGCCGTCACATGCGCCGCGACCTCGCGCGCCACCTGCATCTGCTCCTCCCGCGTGCGGCGGAGATTGGCGCGGCTATGCGCCTCGCTGGCCGAGAGCGTCAGCGTGATCTTGTGCGCGCCCGCCGCCACCGCCGCCTCCGCGCCGCGCAGGTTCGGCACCAGCACCGCGACATGCAGGCCCGGCAGCGTCGTCGCGTGGCGGGTGACTTCCTCGGTATCGGCCATCTGCGGCACCAGCTTCGGCGGCACGAAGGAGCCGACCTCGATCTCCGGCAGGCCGGCCGCGTGCAGCGCCTCGATCAGCCGGATCTTGGTCGCGGTGGGCACGACCGCCTTGACCATCTGCAGCCCGTCGCGCGGGCCGACCTCGCTGACGGTGACGTCACGCATGGTGGACTTCCCTTTCACAGATCGCCGCCCAGGCGGCGCGTCAGTTCCTCCGCGGCGCGCGCCAGCGTCGCACGATGGGCCGCCGCGCGCGAGGCGATGCGCTCCCGCGGGCCGGAGATGCCGAGCGCGCCTTCCAGCCGCCCGCCCGCCGCGAACACCGCCGCGGCGACACCCGCCGTCTCCGGATTGCGCTCGCCGAAGGTCGCCACCACGCCGAGCGCGCGCGGATCGGCCGAGGTCAGCAACCGGCCGGCGGCCCCGGCCGGCAGCGTCAGCAGATCGCCTTCCGCCAGATCGTCGCGGATCGGCGACGCGGCGCGCACCCGCGCCAGGCAGAGCCGCGCATCGCCATGCCGCACCCAGAAGCTCGCAGTCTCCCCGCTCTCCTCCGCCAGCGCCCTCAGCACGGCGGGCAGATGGCGCTCCACCGGCCGCGCCCGGGCATAGAGCGCGCCGAGGCGGAACAGCATCGGCCCCAGCGCCCAGCGCCCATCCGCCTGCCGCTCCACGCAGCGCGCGGCTTCCAGCGTGCCGAGCAGGCGCAGGATGGTGCTCTTGTAGAGCCCCGTCCGCGCGGCGAGCTCGGCCAGCGTCAGCGCCGCCTCGCCCTCCCGGAAGGCACCGAGGATCGAGAGCGCACGGCCGACCGCCGCGACGCCCTCCGGCCGTTCGCTTGCGCCCTCCGGCATCAGCCCGCGCGCACCCCGGCCTCGCGCAGGATCACGGCCCACTTGTCCATCTCCGCCGCGACGTAGCGCTGCGCCTCCTCCGGCGTGTTGCCGACCAGCCGCTCGGCGCCGAGCTCGGCCAGCCGCGTGCGCGTGGCCGGTTCGGCCAGCACCGCCGCCACCGCCTCCTGGATGCGCGCAAGCACCGGCGCCGGCGTGGTGCCCGGCGCGAACACCGCCTGCCAGACCATGAAGGTCGCGTCCGGGAAGCCGAGCTCGGCCATGGTCGGCACATCGGGCATCACCGGGCTGCGCTGCGGGCCGGAGATTGCCAGCGCGCGCGCCCGGCCGCCCTGTGCCAGGCCGAAGCCGGTCAGCCCGGCATCGTAGAGCATGTCGAGCGAGCCATTCGCGAGATCGAGCGCGGCCGGCGCGCCGCCGCGATAGGGCACCTCCGTCATCCGGATCCCCGCCGCGCGCAGGAACAGCAGCGAGACCAGCTGCAGCGCCCCGCCGCCGCCCGTGCTGCCATAGGTCAGCCGCTCCGGATTCGCCTTCGCGAAGGCCACCATGTCCTGCACGGAGCGGTGCGGCGAGTTCGGCGGCACCAGCAGCACCATAGGGCTCTCCGCGACGATGGTGGCCGGTTTCAGGTCGGTCGCCGGGTCGTAGTCGAGCTGCGGGTAGAGCACGCGGGTCACCGCATGGCCGATGTTGTGGAACAGCAGGTGGTGCCCGTCGCCCGGCGACTTGGCGACGTTGGAAGCACCGATCGAGCCGCCGGCGCCGGTGCGGTTCTCCACGATCACGCGCTGCGGCAGCCGGGCGGACAGGCGGTCGGCGACCAGGCGGCAGATCACGTCGGTGGCGCCGCCGGCGGCATAGGGCAGGACCATTCGGACGGGGCGCGTCGGCCAAGCTTCCTGCGCCGCGGCGGCGCGGGCGGCGAGCAGCAAGGCGGGGGCGGCGAGCAGGGTGCGGCGCGGCAGCATGACGGATCCTCCTTCCGGTCGTTCTATTGTGCAGAACGTCGTTCTGTTATGCGGCCGAGGATGCGCGACCGCACGGGCGCGCGTCAAGCGGAACCGGTCAGGGCGGCGGGATCTCGGCGGCCAGCAGGCAGCCCGATGCGCTCTCGCTGATCACCAGCGTGCGGCCATCCGGCGCGAGCGTGCAGTTGGTCGGCATCCGGCCGAAGGGCGTGCAGTCCACCCGGTGGGTGCAGACCCCGTGCGGGTCCACCACCCAGACCTGGCCGTGTCCCGGATTGGCGACGAACAGCCGGTCATGCGCGTCCATGCACATCCCGTCCGGGCCGGAGATGCCGGCAGGCACGCGGAAAAACAGGTTGGCCTTGCCCACCACCGCATCCGGCCGCAGCGCGAAGCGCCACACCTCGCAGCTGCGCGTCATCGCCACCAGCAGATGCGTCGCGCCGCGGCTGAGCGCCAGGCCGTTGGGGCTCGGGCCATTGGCGATCAGCCGGTCCAGCCGGCCATCGGCATGCAGGCGGAAGACGCGTCCCGTGGGGTCCTGCAGCCCGGTCTGCCCCTGGTCGGTGAACAGCAGCGAGCCGTCGGGGTGCGCCAGCACGTCGTTGAGGCCCCGAAACCCCTCGGAGAGCACCGTCTCCAGGATCGGCGCCATCGCCCCGTCGCGGGGATCGAGCGCGAGCAGCCCGTGGCGGTAGTCTGCCACCACCAGCTCCCCACCCCGCGCCGCCAGCCCGTTCGGCCAGCCCTCGTATTCCGCCACCGCCTCCCACTGGGTGCCGGCCACGCGGAACACCCGGCCATGCGGGATGTCTACGCAGAACAGGTTGCCCGCCGCGTCGAAGCAGGGCCCTTCCAGGAAGCTGTCGATCGCCGCCCCGCCCCGGTTCGCCTGCGCCCAGGCGGAGGGCTTCGGCCGGCGCAGCGCATCCGGCAGGCGGGAGAGCAGGGTGGCGGCGAGGGCGCGCGGCGGGTCGAACCACATGGCGCGCAACCTGCCGGCGTTTCCGCCCGCCGGCCAGAGGGCCGGATTGCGCCCGCCGGCCAGGGGCCGGACCCCGCCCCTTGCGGTCCGGCCGCCGGCGCCGCAGCTTTAGGCCATGCCCCGCACGCTGTTCGCAAAGATCTGGGACGCCCATGTCGTGCACCGGCGCGACGACGGGCTCTGCCTGCTCTACGTGGACCGCCACTATTTCCACGAGGGCAGCTTCCACGCCTTCAACATGCTCCGCGCGCGCGGTCTGAAGGTGCGCCGTCCCGACCTCTCCTTCGGCTTCGGCGACCATTATGCTCCCACGCGCCCCGGGCGCGATGCGCCCACGCGGGCCCGCGACACGACGGCCATCGCCGACCCCGAGATCCGCGGCATCATCGAGACCTTCGAGAAGAACGCCAGGGAAGCCGGCATCCGCGCCTTCGAGCTCGCCGACCCGATGCAGGGCATCGTGCATGTCGCCGGCCCCGAGCTCGGCCTGACCCTGCCCGGCATGACGGTGGTCTGCGGCGACAGCCACACATCGAGCCACGGCGCGCTCGGCGCGCTCGCCTTCGGCATCGGCGCCTCCGAGGTGGCGCATGTGCTGGCCACCCAGACCATCTGGCAGTCCCCGCCACGCCAGATCCGCGTGACCTTCGAAGGCAGCCTTCCCGCCGGCAGCACCGCGAAGGACATGGCGCTGGCCCTGATCGCGATGATCGGCACCGGCGGTGCGCTCGGCGGCGCCATCGAGTTCGCCGGCCCCGCCGTGCGCGCCCTTTCGGTCGAGGGGCGCCTCACCCTCTGCAACATGGCGATCGAGGCCGGCGCGCGCACCGGCATGGTCGCACCCGATGCCGTCACCGAAGCCTGGCTCGCCGGCCGCCCCTTCGCCCGGCCCGTGGACATCGCCGACCTTCGCAGCGACGAGGGCGCCGCCTTCGACGCCGAGGTGACGCTCGACGCCGCCGCCATCACGCCCATGGCCACCTGGGGCACCAGCCCGGAGGAAGCCGCCCCCCTCGCCGGCCGCGTGCCGAGGCCCACGGAAGCGCCCGACGCCGCGCGCGCCAAGGCCTGGCAGCGCAGCCTGGACTACATGGGCCTCGCCGGCGGCGAGCGGCTCGCCGACGTGGCGGTGGACCGCGTCTTCCTGGGATCCTGCACCAATGCGCGGCTCGACGATCTGCGCAGCGCCGCCGCCGTGCTGAAGGGGAAGCGGATCGCGGTGCCGATGCTGATCTCGCCCGGCTCCTCCGCCGTGAAGCGCGCCGCCGAGGCGGAGGGCCTCGACCGCGTCTTCGCCGAAGCGGGTGCGAGCTGGGAGGAGAGCGGCTGCTCGCTCTGCGTCTCCATGAACGGCGACAGCGTCGGCGAAGGCGAGCGCTGCGCCTCCACCTCCAACCGCAACTTCATGGGCCGGCAGGGCCGCGGCGCGCGCACGCACCTGGTCTCGCCCGCCTCGGCCGCGGCGAGCGCGCTGGCCGGCCGCCTCGTCGCGGCGGGGGAGTGACGCAGATGGCCGAACCCTTCACCACCTTCACCGCCATCGCCGCGCCGCTCGAGATGTCCAACGTGGACACCGACCAGATCATCCCCGCCCGCTTCATGCGCCGCCCGCGCGACGAGCGGTATTCCACATACGCGTTCCACGACCTGCGCTTCACGCCGGACGGCGCGAAGCGCGACGACTTCGTGCTGAACCGCCCGCCCTTCGACCAGGCCGGCATCCTGGTGGCGCAACGCAATTTCGGCGTCGGCTCCTCGCGCGAGGCGGCGGTCTATGCGCTGCTCGCCCTCGGCATCCGCGCCGTGGTGGCGGAGAGCTTCGGCGACATCTTCTTCAGCAACGCCCTGAAGAACGGCCTGCTGCCGATCCGGCTGGCCGAATCGGACTGCACGGCGCTGCGCAACCTCGTTGCGCGGCAGCCCGGCACACAGCTCACAGTTGATTTACCGCAGAACCTGCTGGTCGCCGCCGGCAGCGCCGCGTATCACTTCGCCATTCCGGACTTCGCGCGCGATTGTTTGTTGCGCGGCCTCGACGAGATCGGACTGACCTTCACCCTGCTGCCCGAGATCGAAGCCTTCGAAGCCGCGCGCGGCACCGCCGCGTAGCGGCGCTCGGACCGGCAGGCCGCCCGCGGCGCTTGACGCGCGCCGCCGGTGGCGCTTGCCATGCCTGGAACCTTGGACCCCCCAGATGCGAAGCTTCAGCGCCGCCATCGCCGTCGCCGCGCCGCTCCTGCTCGCCACGCCGGCGCTGGCGCAGTTCGGCCCGCAGGGACCGCCCGCCGTCGGCGTCATCACCGCCGAGCGGCGGCCGGTCACCGAAAGCAGCGAGTTCGTCGGCCGCGTCGAGGCGATCGACCGCGTGGACCTGCGCGCCCGGGTCACCGGCTTTCTCCAGGAGCGCCTGTTCCGCGAGGGGCAGGAGGTGGAGGCCGGCAAGCCGCTGTTCCGCCTGGAACGCGCGCCCTTCGAGGCGGAGCTCGCCCGCGCCCAGGCGCAGGTCGCCGCGGCCGAGGCGGAGCTGACCAACGCCACCATCAACCTCAATCGCGCCCGCGACCTGGTGCGCAGCCAGGCCGGCACCCAGGCCCGCGTGGACGAGGCGACGGCACAGCAACGCACCGCCCAGGCCGCCGTCCTCGGCGCCCAGGCGCAGCTCCGCGTCGCGGAGATCAACCTCGGCTACACCGAGATCGCGGCGCCGGTGGACGGCAAGATCGGCCGTGCGACCTATTCCGTCGGCTCCGTCGTCGGCCCGACCAGCGAACCGCTGGCCACCATCGTCAGCCAGAACCCGATGCGCGTCACCTTCCCCGTCTCGCTCCGCACCGGCTCCGAGCTGCGGGAGCGCTACGCCACGCGCGGCGGGGCGGAGGCGGTGCGGGTGCGGCTGCGCCTGCCGAGCGGCCAGCTCCACGCCCCGGCCGGCCGCATCGACTTCGTGGACCCGCAGGTTGACCGCAGCACCGACACCATCCTGATCCGTGCCGTCATCGACAACCCGCCGATCGACGGCAATGCCGCATCGGGCGCGACCGGCGCGGATCGCCGGCTGATCGACGGCATGTTCGTCAACGTCTTCGTCGAGGGCGCCGAGCCGGTGCCCGCGGTCGTGGTCCCGCGCGCCGCCGTGCTGCAGGACCAGCGCGGCAACTACGTCTTCGTGCTGGACGCCGAGAACAAGGCGCAGCGCCGCGGCGTCACGCTCGGCCGCAGCATCGCCGACCAGGTGGTGGTGGAGAGCGGCCTCGAGGGCGGCGAGACGGTGGTGGCCGAGGGCGTGCAGCGCGTCCGCCCCGGCCAGCCCGTCGCCCCCGCCCCCGCCTCCGCGCCCGCCGTCCGCAGCGCGCCGGGAGCAGGCTGATCCGCCATGATCTCCGCCGTCTTCGTGGATCGCCCGCGGCTGGCGATCGTGCTCTCGATCCTGATCGCGCTGGCCGGCGCGCTGGCGATGCTGCGCATCCCGGTGGCGCAGTTCCCCGACATCGTGCCGCCGCAGGTCTCGGTCACCACCGTCTATCCCGGCGCCTCCGCGGCGGTGGTCGAGCAGACCGTGGCCCAGGTGATCGAGGGCGCGGTGAACGGCGTGGAGGGCATGCTCTACATGTCCTCGAATTCCGCCAATGACGGCACCTACACCCTCTCCGTCTCCTTCGCGCTCGGCACCAACCCCGACATCGCCACCGTCAACGTCAACAACCGCGTGCAGTCGGCGCTCGCACGCCTGCCGCAGGAGGCGCAGCGCGCCGGCGTGACGGTGCGCAAGCAATCCTCCGCCGTGCTGCAATTCGTCGCCGTGCTGTCCGACCGGCCGGAGCAGGACCCGCTGTTCCTGTCGAACTACGTCACCATCAACATGCTGGACCGCCTGGCGCGCGTGCCCGGCATCGGCCAGGTGCAGATCTTCGGCGCGCTCGACTACTCCATGCGCATCTGGTTCGAGACCGACCGCCTGATCAGCCTCGGCCTCACGCCGGCCGACGTGATCCAGGCGATCCAGTCGCAGAACGTGCAGGCGGCCGTCGGGCGCATCGGCGCGCAGCCGATCACCGAGGACCAGCAGTACCAGATCAACCTGCAGACCCGCGGCCGGCTGACCACGCCGGAGGAGTTCGGCGCCATCGTCATCCGCGCCTCGCCCAATGGCTCGCTGCTGCGGCTGCGCGACGTCGCGCGGGTCGAGCTCGGCGCCGCGCGGATGGACACCGAGAGCCGGCTGGACGGCAAGCCCGCCATCACCATCGGCACCTATCTCTCGCCCGGCGCCAATGCGGTGCAGGCCTCCGCCGCGCTGACCCGCACGCTGGAGGAGATGTCGCGCAGCTTCCCCGAGGGGATGCGCTTCCAGACCCTCTACGACACCTCGACCTTCGTGCAGGACACGATGGAGGAGGTGATCATCACGCTGCTGGAAGCCTTCGTGCTGGTGGTGCTGGTGGTGCTGTTGTTCCTCGGCAGCCTGCGCGCCACGGTGATCCCCACCATCGCCGTGCCGGTCAGCCTGATCGGCACCTTCGCCGTGCTCCTCCTCCTCGGCTTCACCGCCAACACCGTCACCCTGCTGGCGATGGTGCTGGCCATCGGCATCGTCGTGGACGACGCCATCGTCGTGGTGGAGAATGTCGAGCGCGTGATGTCGGAGGAGCCGCACCTCTCGCCGGCCGAGGCCACCAAGAAGGCGATGGCGCAGATCACCGGCCCGATCATCGCCATCACCCTCGTGCTGCTCTCGGTCTTCGTGCCCGTGGGCTTCATCCCGGGCCTCTCCGGCGTCCTGTTCGCACAGTTCGCGGTGACGGTCTCGACCGCGATGCTGATCTCGGCCGTCGTCGCGCTGACCCTCTCGCCGGCGCTCTGCGCGCTGGTGCTGCGCCCGCATCACGGCTCGCGCCGCGGCCCGCTCGGCTTCGTGCTGCGGGTCATCGACAAGGTGCGCGACGCCTATGGCGCCGTCGTCGCGCGGCTGGTGCGCATCGCGGCTCTCTCGCTCGTGCTGACCGCGGCCTTCGGGGCCGGCATCTGGTGGCTGGCGGAGCGCACGCCGCAAGGCTTCCTGCCGGAGGAGGACCAGGGCGCCTTCTTCGTGGTGATGCAGCTGCCGCAGGGTGCGAGCCTGGCGCGCACCCGCGCCGCGGTGGAGCAGGTGGAGGGCATCATCCGCGGCACGCCGGGCGTGGACGACACGCTCTCCATCGTCGGCTTCTCCCTGGTGGATCAGGGCGCACAATCCAATGCCGCCTTCGTCGTGGTGCGGATGAAGCCCTTCGACGAGCGCACCGGCCCGGAAGAGAGCGTCTATGCCGCCATCGGCCGCGTCTTCGGCGCGGTGCAACAGGTGCGCACCGCCAACACCTTCGCCTTCAACATCCCGCCGATCATCGGGCTGGGCACCGGTGCGGGCTTCCAGTACCAGCTGCAGAACCTGGAAGGCCGCCCGCCCGAGGAGATGTCCTCGGCCATGCTCGGCCTGATCGTCGCGGCGAACCAGGATCCGCGGCTGACGCGCGTGTTCTCCACCTTCGCCGCCGACACGCCCAGCCTGTTCCTCGACGTGGACCGCGACAAGGCGCAGGCGCTCGGCGTGCGGATCAGCGACATCTTCGCCGCGCTGCAATCCACGCTCGGCGGCTTCTACGTTAACGACTTCAACCTCTATGGCCGATCCTGGCAGGTGAACATCCAGGGCGAGGCGCGCGACCGCGACGACATCCCCGACCTCTGGCGCATCCATGTCCGCAACAACCGCGGCGAGATGGTGCCGCTGCGCAGCCTGGCGGAGGCGCGCATCGTGCTCGGGCCGCAGACCATCAACCGCTACAACAACGTCCGCTCCGTCGCGGTGCAGGGCGCGCCGGCGCCGGGCGTCTCCTCGGGCGATGCGCTGCTGGCGATGGAGGAGATCTCCGCCCGCGCCCTGCCGCAGGGCTACGGCTACGAATGGACCGGCACCGCCTATCAGGAGAAGCTGGCAGCGGGGCAGACGGGCGTCCTGCTCGCCCTCTCGGTGCTGTTCGCCTACCTTTTCCTGGTGGCGCTCTATGAAAGCTGGGTGATCCCGATCCCCGTGCTGCTCTCGGTCGTCGTCGGTGGCCTCGGCTCCCTCCTGGCGCTGTGGCTGACCGGGCTGGCGCTGGATGTCTATGCGCAGATCGGCCTGGTGGTGCTGATCGCGCTGGCGGCGAAGAACGGCATCCTCATCGTGGAATTCGCCAAGGAGCGGCGCGAGGAAGGCATGTCCGTCCGCGAGGCGGCGGTGATGGGTGCGCGGCTGCGCTTCCGCGCGGTGATGATGACCTCCTTCGCCTTCATCCTGGGCCTGGTGCCGCTGGTGATCGCCACCGGCGCCGCCTCCGCCTCGCGCCGGGCGGTGGGCACGCCGGTGTTCGGCGGCATGATCGCGGCGTCGCTGATCGGGATCTTCATGATCCCGATGCTCTACGCCGTGTTCCAGACGATGCGCGAAAAGGTGAAGTCCCGCTTCCGCCGGCCGCGGCCGGCGGCGGCGGAGTAGCTCACCCGCCCTCCGACCCCGTCTCCTCGCCGCGCAGCGCGGGGATGGTGGACAGCGCCTCGCCGGCCGCGGCGCGGGCGCGGGCGGGGTCGGTGCCCTCCTCGCGCAGCACGGTCATCGCCTCGCTCACCTCCTTCACCGCGGTCTGCCAGGGCGCGCCCTGGCGCGCCGCGGCGGGCAGGGTGAGCATGGCGCGCTCCACCTCGTTCAGCGCCTGCCGCAGATGCGAGATCCCCGTGCTGGCGGTCAGGCCGCCCTCGTCCATCCGCCGGATCGTCTCGCGCAGCTCGCCCTCCGCGGCACGCAGTGCGCGCGCCGCCTCGGCCTGCGCCGCGGGTTGCGACAGCGCAGGGCTGCACGTCAGCAGGCCACTTATAAGGGCAGCACGAATCATGCGCATCTCGGGTCTCCAAACTCGCCAGCGCGTGAACGCCCGCGGGAAGACGCGGTTGCCCCCTTCCCCAATCGCCCAAAGCCGTCAGATGATGGCGGCAGACCAACACCGGGGATGGAAGCCATGGCGAAGTTCGGATTGAGCCAGTCGGTGCGGCGCGTGGAGGATCCCCGCCTGCTCACGGGGCGCGGCCGCTACACCGATGATATCAGCATGCCCGGCCAGGCGCATGGCGTGGTGCTGCGCAGCCCGCATGCCCATGCCCGCATCACCGCGCTCGACACCGCGCCTGCCAGGGCGATCCCCGGCGTGCTGGCGGTGATCACCGGCGCCGACCTCAAGGCCGCCGGCCTCGGCGAGCTGCCCTGCATGATCCCCCTGAAGAACCGCGACGGCACGCCGCGCGCCGACACGCCGCGGCTGGCCCTGGCCACCGACACCGTCCGCCATGTCGGCGACCCCATCGCCTTCGTGGTGGCGGAGACGCCGCAGGCCGCGCGCGACGGCGCCGAGGCGGTGCTGGTGGAGTTCGACGTGCTGCCCGCCACCACCGACCTCGCCACCGCGCATGAGCCCGGCGCGCCGCTGGTGTGGCCGGGTGCCGCGAACAACATCGCCTTCGACTGGGAGGCGGGCGACAAGGCGAAGACCGATGCCGCCTTCGCCCGCGCCGCGCATGTCACGCGGCTGACCGTGGTGAACAACCGCGTCGTCGTCGCCTCGATGGAGGCGCGCGCCGCCGTCGCCGCGTGGCAGGGCGGGAAGCTCACCCTGCACACCAACACCCAGGGCTCCTGGCAGGTGCGCAACATGCTGGCGGAGGCGATCTTCCGCATGCCGCCGGAGGACATCCACGTCCTCACCCCCGATGTCGGCGGCGGCTTCGGCATGAAGCTGTTCCTCTATGCCGAGCAGGTGCTGGTCTGCTTCGCCGCGAAGCAGCTCGGCCGGCCGGTGAAATGGGCCTCCGAGCGGACCGAGGCCTTCCTGTCGGACACGCATGGCCGCGACAACATCACCCTCGGCGAGATCGCGCTCGACGCGAACGGGAAGTTCCTCGCGCTGCGCACCAGGAACTACGCGAACATGGGCGCCTATTTCAGCAACTACGCGCCCTTCATCCCGACCGGCGCCGGCACCAAGGTGCTGGCCAGCGTCTATGGCTTCGAGGCGATCCACGCCAACGTGCTCGGCGTGATGACGCATACCGTGCCGGTGGACGCCTATCGCGGCGCCGGCCGCCCGGAATCCAACTACCTGGTCGAGCGGCTGATCGACACCGCGGCGCGCGAGCTCAAGATCGACCGCGTCGAGATCCGCCGCCGCAACATGGTGCCGCAGAGCGCCATGCCCTACGTCTCCGCGATGGGCCAGCGCTACGACAGCGGTGACTTCGCGCAGCTGCTCGACAGCGCGCTGGAGAAGATGAACTGGGCCGGCTTCGAGGCCCGCCGCGCGGAGGCGGCGAAGCGCGGGAAGAAGCGTGGCATCGGGCTGGCCTACTACCTCGAAGCCACCGGCGGCGGCCCGACCGAGAATGCCAAGGTGGTGTTCGCCGAGGACGGCATGGTGGATGTCTATGTCGGCACGCAATCCACCGGCCAGGGCCACGAGACCGCCTATGCCATGCTCACCAGCCATGAGCTCGGCATCCCCGTGGCCAAGATCCGCGTGCAGCAGGGCGATTCCGACTCGCTGCCGGATGGCGGCGGCACCGGCGGCGCGCGCAGCCTCTATTCCGAGGGTCAGGCGATCCTGGTGACCACCGCCAGCGTGATCGAGAAGGGCAAGCAGGCCGCCGCCGAGCAGCTGGAAGCCGCCGTCGCCGATATCGAGTTCACGCCCGGCGCCGGCCGCTTCGCCGTGGTCGGCACCGACCGTGGCATCGGCATCCTCGACCTCGCCGCCGCGCAGCGGAAGCGCGTCGCCGCCGGCCAGTCCGCGATCCTGCTCGATGCGATGGAGACCGCGAAGATCGAGAGCCACACCTTCCCCAATGGCTGCCACATGGCCGAGGTGGAGGTGGATGCCGAGACCGGCGCGGTGCAGGTGCTGCGCTACATCGTGGTGGACGATGTCGGCCACGCGCTGAACCCGCTGATCGTGCGCGGCCAGGTGCATGGCGGCGTCGCGCAGGGCGTCGGCCAGGCGCTGATGGAGCGCACCGCCTACGACAACGGCAGCGGCCAGCTGCTCTCGGCCTCCTTCATGGACTATGCGCTGCCGCGGGCGGAGGACCTGCCGGACATCGACGTGGACCTGATCGAGGTGACCTGCGAGACCAACCCGCTCGGCGTGAAGGGCGCCGGCGAGGCCGGCGCCGTGGGCTCGCCGCCGGCGGTGATCAACGCGCTGGTGGATGCGCTCGGCGGCAAGGTGGTGGACATGCCGGCGACGCCGGAGAGCGTGTGGAAGGCGCTGAACGCCGCCTGAAACGGAAGCGGCGGCGCGCCTGTGCCTACAGGCGCGCCAGCCGGGCGAGCACCTGCTCCGACACGCCGGCGCGCGGCGCCGCGAAGCGCACTGCCTCGCCGCGCGGCTTCAGCGCCGGCGGCAGCCCGAGCGTCCGGCACATGGCGAGGTAGTCCTCCACCACCGGCTGCAGCGTGGCGGCCGGCAGGACGATCTCCGCCGTGAAGCTCGCGCCCAGCCGGATCAGCGCCTCCGCGGCGTCCCCCGGCATGTCGGGATGCAGCTCGGAGCGTTCCTCGGCGACGAAGACCAGCGTCCCCGGCGGCACGTGCCAGGCCTGCCCGCCCTGCCGGTATGCGACGCCCTCCGCCCCGCCATACACATAGCCGGGCACGAAGCCGCCGCGGTTGGCGACACGCCGCGTGTCGAAGCCGCGCAGTTCCACGCCGAGCATCGCGCCGAGCGCCGCCTGCGCCGTGCCGTCGAACAGCGCCGCCATGTGGAAGCCGCGGCAGCGCTCGCCGAACACGTCCTTGAACGCCTCCACTGCCGCCGCGCGCGGCCGCAGGTAGCGGGCCAGCACCGCCTCCTCCGACAGCGCATAGCTCTCCGGCCGCTCCGCGATCCAGCTCGGGCGGCCGATGGTGGATTTCAGGTCGTGCAGGTAGTGCGAGAACAGCGCGTCGATCGGATCGCGCAGCAGGATGACGACATCCACCCTGTCGCCCGCCAGCGCCTCGCGCAGGCGCCGCGCCGTGTCGGGCCGGTTCTGGATGTAGGCGGGCGAGGCGTCGAGCAGGATGCGGCCGCGATCCGCCTCCGGGAACAGCGCCAGGTAGTCCTCTCGCGTGACCGCGCCGGGGCGGCTGAAGTAGCCGATCTCCTTCTCCCGCGCACGGCCGAACAATGCGGGCTGCGCGGCGAGCTGCTCGAACAGGAAGGTCGTTCCGGCCTTGGCCAGCCCGGGGATCACCAGATGCCGCGTCGCGCCGGATGGCTTCGCGCCACCGCCCCAGGGCCAGTCCGGGATCTGCGCGGCCAGCCCGCGCGCCAGCCGGTGCAGGTCGCGCCGTTCCTGCGGCAGCGCCAGGTATTCGTACATCAGCGGCATGGAATCGGCGCGCAGGAAGCGCTCGCGCGTGCCCAGCAGGTTGCCGAGGATGTCGAACAGCAGATAGCCCTGCCCGGCGAACCAGTCGAAGACGGCGCCGGGATCCACGCCATAGGCGCTGTAGGACCGCCGCCCGAACTCGAAGCCGATCGCCGGGCGCGTGCGCGCGATCAGCGCCGCGCCGCCGCGCAGCGCGTCGAACTCGCCGCCTTCCAGGTCGGCCTTGATGAAGGCCAGCCGCTCCAGCCCCGCCAGCTCGGTGTCCAGCCGCGCGGAGCGCACGCGGATGGTGCGGGTGCGCATGTCCGGCCTGTCGTACTCACGCTGCCGCAGGCCGCTGTAGCCCGGGCTGTCGAGCGCGAGCACGAAATCGGCTTCGCCATCCTCCAGCCCCGCCGCCGCCTCGTGCAGCGTGACATGGACGAGTGCGGGATGCGCGCAGCGCCGGCGCAGCGCCGCGGCGAGGTCCGGGTTCGGCTCGAAGGCATGCACCGCGCCGCCTTCGCCGCGCACCGCCTCGGCCAGCGGCAGCGTGTGCGTGCCCTTGAAGGCGCCGAGGTCGAGCGCGATGTCGCCCGGCCTGAGAAACCCGCCGTAGAAGGCGCGCAGCAGCGCCTCGAACGCCACCGGCCGGCCGGCCGCGCGGCGCTCGCGCAGCTGGGCATACTGCTCGGCCAGGGTCGCGCGCGGCCCGGCCGCCGAGGCCGTCACGGTGGAAGGCTTACCGGAAGACCAGGTTGACCAGCCGGCAGGTGTCCACCTGGCGGCGTTCCTCGCTCCGGCCGTCCATCCACACGATGCGCACGTCGTTCACGCAATCGTTCGCCGCCAGCCGCACGGCCAGGTGCTCCCCCGGCTGCATGACGCGCGGCAGCCGCTGCTGGCCCCAATGGGTCTCGCGCGCCGAGGAGACATAGACCTCCCGGATCGGCTGGCCGCCATGGTTCACCAGGTTGAAGGAGGGATTGCCGCTGCCCACCGCGGCGCGCGGCGCCGCCTGCGCGGTGCCGAACACCAGGTCCACGATCCGGCAGGTATCCTGGTTGCGCCGCTCCTCCGGCCTGCCATCGGCATAGACCACGCGGATGTCCTGCCGGCAGCCACTGGCGGGCGAGAGGCGCACCGGAAAGGCGCGGCCGTTCGGCAGCACCTCGGCGGCCAGCAGGTCGCGCCCCCAATAGGTTTCGCTCACCGGCGAGACGTAGATCTCGGTGATGTCCTGGCCGCTGCGGTTGACCAGGTTGAAGGAAGGATCGGCGCCCTGCGCCACGGCAGCCGATGCCACCACCAGCGCGAGCAGCGCGGCAAGCAGAAGGCGGCGGGGATGCATCGCGGGGCCTCTCTCCTCGTTCCGGGCCGAGGCTAACCCAACCGGCGATAGGAGGCGACGCCCCTCATGTCAGCGGCCGGCTTCGTCGACCGCTGACATGGCATTTGTGCGCCTCGGCGGCCATTCGGCCGCTCGCCCGCGTGCAGCGGGCGCAGGTCACCCGACGAGGCCGCGGGTATCAGACCACGGCGGTGCGCGGCGCCAGCGGCTCCACCGAGGGCGGCCCGTCCCAGCCGGCCACATCCTCCAGCGCCCGGCGGTCGAGGATGTCGAGCCTTCCCTTGGCCAGCGTCGCCACCCCGTCCTTGCGCAGCACCGCCAGCGCGCGGTTGGCGTGCTCCACCGACAGGCCGAGGGCGTCGGCGACATGCGCCTGCTTCAACGGCACCGGCCCACCCTTGGCGTCGCCCCCGCCCCGCCGCTGCAGCCGCCCATGCACCTCGAGCAGCAGATGCGCCACGCGGCCCACCGCGTCGCGCCGGCCGAGGCTGGTCAGCCGCTCCCGCAGGCGCGCGCGGTCGCGCGTCAGCCCCTCCGCATAGGACAGCGCCAGGCCGGGATCGCGGCCCATGAACTCGCACAGCCGGTCGCGCGCCAGGATGCAGAAGGAGACATCGGTCAGCGCCTCCACCTCCGCCCCGTCCTCGGTGCGTTCGATCAGGTCGCCGGGCAGGTGGAAGTCCAGGATCTGCCGCCGCCCATCGGCGGTCGCGGTCCAGGTGAAGGCCCAGCCGGCATAGAGGGTGAACACGCCGTCGCGGATCGCCTCCCCCGCGCGGACCAGCCGCACGCCGGAGCGCACCCGGGCGATCTCCCCCACCCGTGCCTGAGGCACCACCCGGAACAGGGCGAAGGGCCGCACCGCGCAGGCGGCGCAACCGCCCGGAAGAGGTGTCAGGTTGGGCGTGCTGTTCCGGCTCATGACCGACGATGTGTCCCCGATGCGCGTCGGACCCGCCGCCACGGATGCCTTCCGACAGAGGCAACCTATAGCGGACCGCGCGGCGATGAAATGTGTTTCTGCTTCATCTTATGCAACACGGCCCACCCCGCCGGGACCGCCAAGCCGCGCCAGGGCTGCGGTTGCGCTTGCCCTGCGCGCCGGGCATGCCACCTTTGCGCCCATCCATCCGCGAAGGCGGGCGCGCCACGGCCCCCCGGCACCGCCACCAGGGGCCGCCAAGGGACCCGCCGGAAACCAGAGGAAGCGCCATGTCCGGTTTCGCCTCCACCACCGACCTCGCCGAGAAGACTGTCTCCTTCGACGAACTCGGCCCCGGCCTGTTCGCCTATACGGCGGAGGGCGACCCCAATTCCGGCGTTGTCGTCGGGCCCGAGGGCGTGGTGGTGGTGGACGCCCAGGCCACCCCCGCCATGGCGCAGGACGTGCAGGCCCGCATCCGGACCGTCACCGACCGTCCCGTCACCCAGGTGGTGCTGACCCATTACCACGCGGTGCGGGTGCTGGGCGTCTCCGGCTACGGCAAGCCCACCGTCATCGCCTCCGACGCCACGCGGGAGTTGATCGTCGAGCGCGGCCAGCAGGACATGGACAGCGAGATCGGCCGCTTCCCCCGCCTGTTCCGCGGCAAGGAGACCATCCCCGGCCTCACCTGGCCGACCCACACCTTCCACAAGCGGATGACGCTCTGGCTCGGTGAGCGCGAGGCGCAGGTGATTCATATCGGCCGCAGCCACACCGCCGGCGACACGGTGGTCTGGCTGCCGAAGGAGAAGGTGCTGTTCGCCGGCGACACCGTGGAGTTCGGCGCCACCCCCTATTGCGGCGACGCCCACTTCACCGACTGGCCCGCCACGCTCGACGCGATCCGCGAGCTCGGCCCCGAGAAGATGGTCCCCGGCCGCGGCCGCGCGCTGCTGAGCAAGGCGGAATGCGAGGACGCCATCGCCGGCACCCGCGCCTTCACCTCCGATCTCTTCGCCCGCGTGCGGCAGGGTGTCGCGAAGGGCTGGGCGTTGCAGGAGATCTATGCCGACACGATGGATTTCATGCGCCCGCGCTACGGGTCCTGGGTGATCTTCGAGCACTGCATGCCCTTCAACGTCTCCCGCGCCCATGACGAGGCCAAGGGCCTCGACCACCCCCGCATCTGGACCGCGGAGCGCGACGTGGAGATGTGGAAGGCGCTGGAACACGGCACGGCGATGAAGAGCGCCGAAGCGCGCGGCTGAGATGCCCGCCACCTACACCAACCCCCGCTACCCCGCCGCGCCGACACCGCCGAAGTCGGAGAGCCACAGGGTCGTCGTCGCCGGCGCCGGCCTGGTGGGGCTGACGCTGGCGCTCGACCTCGCCCGCCATGGCGTGAGCGTGGTGGTGCTGGACGAGGACGACACCGTCTCCTTCGGCTCCCGCGCCATCTGCTTCGCCAAGCGCAGCCTGGAGATCTTCGGCCGCCTCGGCCTCGGCCAGCGCTTCACGGAAAAGGGCATCACCTGGAAGACCGGCCGCGTCTTCCACCGCGACCGCGAGACCTACGCCTTCGACCTGCTGCCGGAGGAAGGCCACGAATACCCCGCCTTCGTGAACCTGCAGCAATACTATGCCGAGGAATGGCTGGTGGAGGCCTGCCTCGCCGCCGGCGTCGAACTGCGCTGGAAGCACCGCATCAGCCGCGTCGCGCCGGACGATGACGGCGCGACCCTCATCGTGGACACGCAGGATGGCGGCTACGCGCTGCACGCCGAATGGCTGCTGGCCTGCGACGGCGCGCGCAGCTTCATCCGCGAGAGCATGGGCCTGCCCTTCACCGGCCAGGTCTTCCGCGACCGCTTCCTGATCGCCGACGTCGTCATCAAGGGGGATGTCGGCTTTCCCACCGAGCGCTGGTTCTGGTTCGACCCGCCCTTCCATCCCGGCCAATCCGTGCTGCTGCACAAGCAGCCCGACGATGTCTGGCGCATCGATTTCCAGCTCGGCTGGGACGCCGACCCGGAGGGGGAGAAGCGCCCGGAGAAGGTGATCCCCCGCCTGCGCGCCATGCTCGGCGAAAAGGTGCCGTTCGAGCTGGAATGGGTCAGCGTCTACACCTTCCGCTGCCGCCGCATCGAGCGCTTCCGCCATGGCCGCGTGGTCTTCGCCGGCGATGCCGCGCACCAGGTCTCGCCCTTCGGCGCGCGCGGCGGCAATGCCGGCGTGCAGGACGCCGACAACCTGGCCTGGAAGCTCGCCGCCGTGCTCGCCGGCCGCGCGCCCGAGGCGCTGCTCGACAGCTACGATGCGGAGCGCATCCCGGCCGCCGACGAGAACATCCTCAACTCCACCCGCAGCACCGACTTCATCACGCCGAAGACCGACGCCGCGCGCGCCTATCGGGACGCGGTGCTGGAGCTTGCGGCGCAGCACGCCTTCGCCCGCCCGCTGGTCAATTCCGGCCGGCTCTCCCGCCCCTCCACCTATGCCGACAGCCCGCTGAACAGCGCCGATTCCGGCCCCTGGCAGGGCGGCGCCCCGCCCGGCGCGCCGGCGCCCGATGCGCCGGTGCTGCATGAAGGCCGGCCCGACTGGCTGCTGCGCCATCTCGGCGACGGCTTCCGGCTGCTGGTCTTCGCCCCGCCCGACCCGAAGCTGGTCGCCGCCCTGCCCGCGGGCGTCGCGGCGGTCTTCGTCAGCGCGGAGGAGGCGCCCGGCGCCTTGTGGGACCATACGGGGCTCGCCGCCGCACGCTTCGGCGCGCCGCGCGGCGGCGCGGTGCTGCTGCGCCCGGACCAGCATGTGGCGGCGCGCTTCGCCACGCCCGCACCGGCCGCCATCGCCGCCGCGCTGGACCGCGCGCTGTCGCGCACCCTGGCAGAGGCCAGCCCATGAGCACGCTCGACACCACCCCGCGCCTCGCCGATCCGGACGCGCTCTTCGCCCTGCTGGTGGAGGCGCACCGCGGCCTGGATGCGGAGGCCTCGCGCCGGCTGGATGCGCGGCTGGTGCTGATCCTCGCCAACCACATCGGCGACATGGCGGTGCTGCGCCAGGCGATCGCGGCGGCGCAGGACGCTACCGGATCGCCTGGGCGATCGCCCGCTCCAGCGCGGTGAACGCCCCGCCGAGCGCCGCCTCCATGGCCTCGGCCTGGGCCGGCGGCTCGGCATTCGCGGCCAGCGGCGCGGTGGCGCTGACCTCGAGCGGGGCGAGGATGCGGGCGGAAAGCCGCTCCTCCCGCAGCAGCACGCCGGAGAGCGCGGCGCGCGCCTCGCCGGCGGCCGGCGCGGCCTCCAGGCGGGTGAGCTGCGCCTCCAGCACCAACGACGCCTCGGCCCGGCTGCCGGGCGCCACCACCGCGGCGAACAGGCCGCTGTCCAGCAGCCAGGCACGCAAGGCCGGCTCCGCCAGGTCGGCGGGCGGGGCGATCCATTCCTCGTACGGGGCGATGTCGTAGCCGCCCTCCGGCCGCACGCGCCGCAGCCCGAGTTCCTGCAGGCCCGGCACGCCGCGCAGGCTGCGCACCAGCAGCACCGGCCCGCCGCGGCGTGGCGGGCGGCTCTCCGGCCGCCGCGGCGCCAAGCCATAGCGCCGCACCGGCACGTTGGGCCGGTCCGGGAACACCGTGCAGCCCGCCAGCAGCGCCGGCAGCAGGACCAGGCCGTGTCGTCGCGTGATGCGCATCCTCGTCACCATCCTCATCATCGTCGGCGCCGATGCGCCGCGGGTTCACCGCCGCCGGTCCGCCGCCGGCGGGGCGCCGAACAGCAGCTGCGAGGGCGAGGAGCGAAGCTGTTCGGTCGCCGCCCGCAGATTGGCCACCGTCGCCCGCAGGTCGGACAGGATCGGTGCCACCGTCGCCTGCAGGTCCGCGCTGGTGCCCCGCGCCGAGCGCAGCGTGCGCTCCAGGCTCTCCATCGCCGCCGGCAGGCGCGCGGCCACCTGGCGGATGTCCTCGGCCGCGGCGGCGGTGCTGGCGAGGGTGGCTCGCAGTTCCGGCGCGGCCAGCAATTCGCGCGCCGAGCCGGCGGCGGCGCGCAGGTCGGCCAGCGTCGCCTCAATCTCTCCGTCATCCAGCGCGTCGCGCAGCAGCGTCATGGCGCGCGCGGACTCCCGCAGCGTGGTGGCGAGGTCGCCTTCCGTGGTCTGCTGGTTGAGCGAGGCAAGCAACTGCGCGAGATCGCCCATCATCTGCTCCAGCGGCACGCTGGACAGCCGCGCCACCAACTCCTCCGCCGCGTTGCGCACCTGCGCGACGGTGGAAGGGATGGAGGGGATCACCGGGTATTCCGGCGTCCAGGGAATGGCGATGACGGGAAAGCGTTCCGGCTCCACGAAGTCGAGCTCCACGTAGTTCACGCCGGTGATGCCCTGCGCGGTGATGCGGGCCCGCAGGCCGAGGCGGATGGCCTCCTCCAGCGTCGGGACGGTGCCGAGCTGGCTCGGGTCCACCGCGAAGCGCACCAGCACCAGCCGGAACGCCTCGGTGAAGGAGATGCCGGCGGCCGGGCGGTATTCGGCGGAGGCCAGCCTGATCTCCGTCACCCGCCCGATCTGCACGCCGCGGTAGCGCACCGGCGCGCCGACATCGAGCCCCTGCACGGATTCCCGCGAATAGGTCTCGTAGATCACCGAGGTCGTGCCGCCGCGGTTGCCGGCCAGGAACAGCACGAACCCCACCGCCAGCAGCGCGCCCGCGATCACCAGCATGCCGACGCGGAGGTAGAGCGTGTGCGAGGTCATACGGCCTCCGATCGCCGGAGGGCGCAGCGCAGCAAGCACCGCAGGCGTGAATCGGTGGCGTTCATCATGCCGCCTCCCGCCGGAAGAAGGCGCGCACCGTGGGATGCGTGCTCTCGTCCCGGAGCCTTCGCGGATCGCCCTCCGCGATCATGCCCTTCGCCTCGCGGTCGAGCATGATGCAGCGGTCGCCGATCGCCAGGATCGAGGCCAGCTCATGCGTCACCACCACGAAGGTGGTGCCGAGCGAGCGCGCCAGGTCCCGGATCAGCTCGTCGAGCCCGGCCGAGGTGACGGGATCGAGCCCCGCCGAGGGCTCGTCGAGGAACAGGATCGGCGGATCCAGCGCCAGCGCGCGCGCGATGCCCGCGCGCTTCAGCATCCCGCCCGAGACCTCCGAGGGCAGCCGCGCGGCCGCTTCCGAAAGCCCCACCAGCCCGAGCTTCACGCGCGCCACCTCGCTGCGCGCCGCGGGGCGCAGCGAGGTGTGCTCGGCCAGCGGCATCTCCACGTTCTCGAGCAGCGTCTGGCTGCCGAACAGCGCGCCCTGCTGCCACATCACGCCGATCCGGCGCAGCAGGTCCAGCCGCGCCGCGCCTTCGGTGGCCCAGACATCGGTGCCGAGGATGGCGATGCGCCCGGCCACCGGCGGCACCAGCCCGATCATCAGCTTCAGCAGCGTGGACTTGCCGCAGCCCGAGCCGCCGAGGATCACGAACACCTCGCCGCGCTTCACCTGGAAGGAGACGTCGCGGAACAGCATGTGCCCGCCGAAGCCCGCGGCCAGCTTCTCCACCTCGATGACGCTCGCCTCGCCGCTCAAATCCCCAGCCTTTCGTACGCCACGGCGAAGATGCCATCGAGCACGACGATGGCGACGATGCCGCCCACCACCGCGCCCGTCGCCGCATCGCCCACCGCCCGCGGCCCGCGCCCGGCGCCGAGCCCGGCATGGCAGCCGATGCCGGCGATGGCCAACCCGAACACCGCCGCCTTCAGCAGGCCGCCCAGCAGGTCGGACAGATGCAGCGTGCTGACCAGCTGCTGCTGCACCGTGGTCAGCGGGAAGCCGAACAAACCCATGATGAAGGCCATGCCCATCAGCCCCGCCAGGGTCAGCAGCAGCGAGAGCACCGGCATCACCAGCAGCCCCGCCAGCACCCGCGGCAGCACCAGCAGCGCCATCGGGTCTATCCCCATGATGCGCAGCGCCGCCACCTCCTCGTTCACGCTCATCGTGCCGAGCTCCGCGGCATAGGCGCTGCCGGTGCGCCCGGCCAGGATCACCCCGGCCAGCAGCGGCCCCAGCTCGCGCAGCAGCGAGATGCCGACCAGGTTCGGCACGAACACCTCCGCGCCGAACCGCCGCAGCGGGATCGCCGACTGGAAGGCGAGGATCACCCCCATCAGCACGCCGAGCAGCACCGTCAGCGGAAAGGCGCGGGTGCCGGCCTCGTCCAGGTGGCGCAGCGTCTCGCGGAAGCGCAGCCGCCAGGGACGCAGCAGCGTGCCCAGCAGCGTCAGCGTCAGCTCGCCGAGGAAGGCGACGGCATCGCGCACCGCCCGCCCGGCCTGCCAGGTCGCCTCGCCGATGCGGGCCACCACGGGCAGCCGCGCCTCGGGCTTCGGGCGTGGCGCGGCCCGGGCGGCCCGCACCCGGTCCAGCACCGCGACGACCGGCGGCGCGGCGCCCTCGATGCGGTTGCCCTTGCCGGCCGCCTCGGCCACCAGCAGCAGCGTCGCGCCGGTGGTGTCGAGCGCGGAAAGCCCGGCGAGATCCAGCACCGCCGGCCCGCCTGCCGCCTCCGCCATCAGCTTCGGCCAGAGCGCGGCGGCGGTGGCGGTATCGAGCCGGCCGGACAGCGTGAGCGTCTTCGCCTCCGCCGTCTGCCGCACGTCCAACCGGCCTGCGGACGGAGTTGCCGTGGCGATCATGTGGCGAACAGGTCGGTCCGTTCCCGCGCCGTTCAAGCGCAGGTGCCGAGTGCGTGACGTGCCGCCGCCTCGCCCGAGGCCCAGGCGCCGCCCACCGTGCCGGCCAGGTCCGCGTGGCAGGCCTCCCCGGCCAGGCAGAGCCGGCCGCCCGCCAGCGGCTCCGCCAGCACCGAACGCGCCCTCGCCGCGCCGATCCGCGCATGGCTGTAGACGCCGCGCGCGAAGGGATCGGCGATCCAGCCGGAAACCAGCGCCCCAGGGCGGAAGGCGTGCGGCGCATCGCTGCCCAGGCGGGCGGCGATCTCGGCGCGCACCAGCGCCTCGGCCGCGTCCGGGCCTTCGCGCTCCATCTCGGCGGCGAGCGGGCCGCCGATCCAGGCCTGCGCATGGTCGCGGCCCTGCGGCCAGAAGGTGATCGGGATCAGCTCCTCCCCCGGCGCGACCTGGCGGTCGGTCGAGGCATGGGCGGGAAGCCCGAGCCGGTCCTCGCCCACGGCGCGCAGCCCGACCTTGATCGCGGCGCCGAGCGGCAGGTCATGCGCCGCCTGCATCACCGGCTGCGGCAGCGGCGGGTCGAACCGGATGGCGGTGCCGGCGAGCAGGCTGGTCGGGATGGTGCAGACCGCGGCGGCGGCGCGCAGCGTTCCGAACGCCCCTTCCGCCACCACCTGCCCGCCCCCCCAGCGCAGCCGGGCGACGCGTGCGCCGAGCGTCACCGGGAGCCCCTCCGCCAGCCGCCCGAGCAGCGCGCCGAGCCCGCAGGCCGGCAACAGGTTGCCGCCCGAGAGCAGGTTGGCCGCGAAATCCCGCAGGCTGATCGCCGAGAGCGGCCAGGCGCTGATCACCTGGCCCTGCCAGGCGGCGACCGTCGCATCCCACGGCCCGCCGCGCGGCGCCGCCTCGGCGGCCGCGATATCGGGGCCGGGCGCCGCGGCGCGGGCGCGGATCGCCGGCTCGAAGGCGGCCTCGGCGGCGTCATACTCGGCCAGTTCCTCGGGCGTGGCGCGGCGCCGGCCGACGAAGGTGATCTCCTGCCGTAGCGCATCGCTGTCGGCCAGCGCGATGCCGAGGCCGCGCGCCAGCGGCACCAGCGGGTTGCGCTCCGCCGCGTGCAGCCAGGTGGCGCCGAGGTCGAAGGGCACGCCGAGCGTGGTGGTCTCGGTCATCGCGCGCCCGCCGACCCGCCCGCGCGCCTCCAGCACGCGCACGCTCCGCCCCGCGGCCTGCGCCGTGCGGGCGGCGGCGATACCGGCGGCGCCGGCGCCGATCACCAGCAGGTCGCACTCCATCCCGGTCTCAACCCGCCGCCGGCGGTAGCGTTTCGAGCGCGTGGATCAGCACCGCCGCGGCGGTCGAGACGTTCAGGCTCTCCACCCGGCCGGAGCCCGGCAGGGTCACGCGATGCGCGCAGGCGGCGAGGGTGGCGGGCGCCAGCCCATCCTCCTCGTTGCCCAGCACCAGCGCGAAGGGCTTCGTCCGCGGCAGGTCGGCCGGCGCCACGCCGCCCTTCGCCACCGCCGCCACCGTGGTGAAGCGCGGCGCCATCGCCCGCAACCCGACCGCCAGGCTCGTCGCGCGGTACAGCGCGAGGTGTTCGAGCCCGCCCTCCGCCGTGCGGTAGGCGGCATCCGAAAGCCCGGCCTGGCGCGGATCGCCCGAGAGCAGCATCCCCGCGCAGCCGAAGAACGCCGCCGAGCGCACGATGGCGCCGAGGTTGTGCGGATTGCCGATGCCGTCCAGCACCGGCAGCACCCGCGCGCCGAGCAGCGCCGCCGGGAAGGGCGCGGCAAGCTCCGGCACCGCGCGCGCCGCCGCCACCGCGACGATGCCGCCGTGATGCGGCGTGCCGGCGATGCGCGCGAGTTCGTCGGGCGGCACCTCCCGGTAGGGTTTGCGCGCGGCGGCGAGCAGCTTGCAGAACGGCCCCGCCTCGCGCCGGCGGGCCGGCAGGTAGAACAGGCGCAGCACCGCATCGGGCCGCGCCGCGAAGACGGCGGCCACCGCCGCCACGCCGGCGATGCGGTCGGCGTCCGGCAGGCGGGCGCCAGGTCCGTCACTCGGCCGGCCGTCGCTCACCCGGTGGCCGCCTTCTCCGGCAGCGCGTTGTTCTCGCCGAGGAACTGCGCATTCCGCTCGCGGATCTTCGCCGCCGCGTCATCGTAGAGGAAGGGTAGCGTCGCGTAGCGACGGCCCTTCGTCACCGGCCGCGCCTCGTGCAGCAGAGAGCAGGAGAACACCACCGCGCCGCCGAGCGGCGCGACATAGGTCTGCGGCCCGAACTCCGGGAAGCAGAGCGCGCCGCCTTCGTACTCGCCGGTGTTGAGGTTGATCGTCACCGCGAAGCGGCGATGCGCGGTGCCGCGCGTGGTGTTGTCGCGATGTGCCTTGAAGAACCCTTGGTCGGCGCTGTCGTAGCAGGCGACGATGTAGCGCTCGATGCGCGTGGCGTTGAACTGGAAGGCGCGGCGGATCTCCGGGATCAGCCGGGCGGTGAGGCGGGCGCGGAACTGCGATTGCAGGTCGGGATCCTCGATGAGGCAATCCTTGCGGCGCTTGTGGCCGGGATCGAGCAGGCCGACCGTCCTGCCGCCGACCTCGCGCATGAAGCCGCTCTCGTCGCCGCCCTGCTCCTCGTAGAGCGCGATCAGCCGGCGGCAGAAGCCGGGCTCGAAGATCCGAGGCACCACCAGCACCGGCGCGGTCAGGGGCACGCCGGCATGCCGCCCCGGCGGCGGCAAGGCGGCGAGGGTGGCCATCGCCTCCGCGCCCTGCTCCAGCGGCCAGACGCCGAAGACGCGCAGCATCGGGTCGAGCAGCAGCCAGCCGGGGCGCAGCGTGCCATCCTGCTCCATCGCGCGCAGCGCGCGGCGGGCGGCGCCATCATCGTCCCACAGCACGCGGCGGCCAGGACCATCCTTCAGGTTGCCGGCGGCCTCGTCGGCGGGATCGGTGCCGATCACCAGCATGAAGGCGTTGTCGGTGTCGAGGCGATGCGCGTGCGGCCCGACCATGGCGGCGAGCCGCTCGGCCTTGCCCGGCTCGCCCATCGGGCCGGGGATCAGCACCATCACCCAGCGGCCGGCGATGGTGTCGAAGGCGAAGCGGGGATTGCCCGCGGCACGGGCATGGAAGTGGGGGACCGGCTCGCCCGGCGTATAGGCGGGGGCTGGCATCCCTGCGGCCTCGCGCATCGTTTCCGAAGCGCGCAGCTTTACCTGGCCGGCGGCGGGGCGCAAAGCGCGCGCAGCGTGCCGGCCAGCGCATCCGGGATCTCGATCCCGTGATCCTCGGCGCGGGCGGCGAGCGCCGCGCGGCGGCTGCCGGGCAGCCGCACGCCGGGATCGGCCTGCATGGCGGCGAGCAGGACCTCCAGCCGGTCGAGGAAGGCCTCGCGCCCGGCCAGCGCGCCCGGGTCGATCGCCAGGATCGCCTGGCCGAGCCGCGGGCGGTTGCCTTGCTCCTCGAAGAAGCTGTCGGCCTCGAAGCCGAAGGCCGCACCGGTCAGCGCGCAGCAGAGCAGTTCCACCACCAGCGCCAGCAGCGCGCCCTTGGTGCCGCCCATCGCCAGCATCGCGCCGGAGAGCGCCGCCTTCGCGTCGGTGGTCGGGTTGCCCTCCGCATCCAGCGCCCAGCCTTCGGGGATCGGCTTCCCCTCCTTGGCGGCGACCATGATCTTCCCGCGCGCCACCTCGCTGAGCGCCATGTCGATCACCAGCGGGTCGGCCTCACGCCGCGGGAAGGCGGCGGCGACCGGGTTGGTGCCCATCAGCGGCCGGCGCCCGCCGGGCACCGGCATCGCCGCCGGCGAGTTGGTGAAGGCGAGCGCCACGAAGCCGCGCCGCGCGAGTTCGGCGACGGGCAGGCCCATCGCGCCGGAATGGTGGCTGTTGGTGATGCCGAGGAAGGCGACACCATGCGCCGCCGCGCGCGAGGCCGCCTCCTCCACCGCCAGCGCGACGGCGGGATAGGCGAGGCCATGCCGTGCATCCACCAGCGCCGCGCCGCCACGCTCTGCCACCACCGCGGGCTCGGCCGCGCCATCGGCGCGGCCGTTCCTCAGGAAGGCGCAGTACTGCGCCACGCGGGAGAGGCCGTGGCCGGACTGGCCCTCGGCCTCGGCCGCCACCAGCGCGGCGGCGGTGAACGCCGCCATGCGCGGGCCGGCCCCCGCCGCCGCGAGCGCGGCGCGGGCGAGGGCCTCGGCCTCGGCGAGGGTCAGCCTCGGCACCTCTACCCCTCAGACCTGATGCCGGCTTCGCGCACCAGGGTCGCCCAGCGCTCGGTTTCCGCCGCGACGAATTGCTGCGAGCGCGCAGCCTCCCAGCCGAGCACCTGGAAGCCGGCCTCCTGGCCCTTGCGGGTGGTCTCCGCATCGCGGATGGAGGTCAGGATGTCGCGCTCCAGCTTCGCGCGGATGGGCGCGGGCACGGCGGCATTGGTCATCACCGCGGTCCAGTTGGTGATCTCGAGCTCCGGCTTGCCGAGTTCACGCGCCGTCGGCACCTCGGGCACCAGCGGGTGGCGCTCGGCGGAGGTGATCGCCAGCGGACGCAGCCGGCCGCCGCGGATCTGCGCCAGGCATTCCGGCAGGTTCGAGACCATGACGTCGATGTTGCCGGCGGCGAGGTCGGTGACGCTCGGCGCGCCGCCGCGATAGGGCACGTGCACCAGGTTGTCGCCCGCACCGGCCGTGCGGCGCAGCAGCTCGAGCCCGAGATGCGGCGGCGAGCCGTTGCCGGAGCTGGCACCGCTCATCTGCCGGGTGCGCACCTGCTCGAGCAGGGTGGAGAGGTCGCGCGCGGGGTTCTTCTCCGCGTTCACCACCACGACGAGCGGCAGCGAGCCGAGCAGCGAGAGCGTGGTGAAGTCGCGGCGGAAATCGTAGGGCGCGTTGGGGAAGAGGGTGGCGTTCACCGTGTGCGTCATGGTGATGGCCAGCAGCGTGTGGCCATCCGGCTGCGCCTTGGCAGCGACATCGGCGCCGATGATCCCGCTGTTGCCCGCGCGGTTCTCGATGACCACCGGCTTGCCGATGACCTCGGTGAGCCTCTGCGCGACGATCCGCGCCATGATGTCGGTCAGGCCGGCCGGCGGGAAGGGCACGATGTAGCGCAGGTTGCGGTCGGGGAAGCTGCCCTGCGCGCGGGCCAGGCCCGGCATGGCAAGCGCGGCGGCAAGGCCGAGCGCGGTGCGGCGTTGGATCATGGACGACTCCCTTGGGATTTGCATTGCCCGCAGAGTGCCGCGGGCCGGCCATCGCCGGCAACCCATGGGCTCGGATGCCGTCCCGGACGGCGTGTCAGCCGGGCCGCGCCTCGAGCTCGGCGTGGCAGATGCGGTTGTCCTCCGCGCGGCGGCGGAGCGCCGGATGCACGCCGCGCGGTGGCAGCGGCGGCTCCTCCCACACCAGGCGGTGCGGCGCCTCGGCCGTGAAGCCGGCGCGGGCGAACAGCTCCAGCATCTCGCTGAGGCCGAGGCGGTTGTTGTAGAGGGCGGCGCGGTCCACCGCCCGGCTCTCCCAGAAGTCCGGCGAGAAGCCGAGCTGACGCAGCGCGCCGCCGAGATGGTCGTGGAAGTCCACGCCGTGCAGCCCGACGCCGTCCGGCGCGGTCACCCGGCGCAACGCCGCGAGCAGCGGCACCATCGCCTCGCGCCGCACATGTTCCAGCACGACCTCGGAGAACACCAGGTCCACCGAGCCGGCCGGCAGCGCCGCCAGCAGCTCCGGCCCGCCAAGCAGCAGGCGTGCGCCGCAGGCCGCCAGCACATCCTCCCGCGTCGCGCAGCCGGAGAGATCGGGCGGCGTGAGCCCGGCCGCGCGCGCCGCCTCGGCCGCCATCCGGTAGGGCGCGAGGTCCTGCGGCGCGTCGTCCTCCACATCGAGGTAGAGGATCGGCCCCAGGCCGAGCGCGGCGGCGATCGGAGCGCGGCGGACCATCGCACCCGGCCCGATCTCCAGCACGCTGCGCGGCGCGCGGCCCATCAGGGTGGTGGCGCGCGCCACCGCCTTGGCCAGCGGCGGCACCAGGCGGCGGGCTTCGGAGGCGGAGAAGGAATGGCGGCGCAGGCCAAGCGCCCGCCAAGCCCGCGCCGGCACCGGCAGGGTGCCGATCGCCAGCTTGACGCCGAACTTGACCCACCACGGCACCGGGGCGCCGGCGGCGAAGCCGGGCGGGACAGGACGTTCTCGAAACGAGACAGCGCTCATGATTTGAGCGTGTATCACCAATCCGTGAGTGGATTGTCAACCTCATCATCTCAGCGAGCGGTTGAACACCAGCGCCCCGAGGGCGGCCGCCCGCGCCTCATCGCAGGCCTCGATGCCGGCCCGGCCGATCAGCCGCGGGGCGTGGCGGAGGATTTCGGACAAGCTGCCATTCTCCGGGCTGCGCGGATGCGCGAGGCAGACCGCACCCTCCTCCGACCAGCCGGCCTCGAAGGCGTGGGCGGGGTCGTTGGCGGAGGCCTGGATGCCGGCGCGGTCGTAGATGTCCACCGGCGCCGCGTCCCGGCTGAAGGCGCGCTCATCACCGCCATAGGCCGCGCGCAGCAGGTGCACGCAGGCGGCGTGGAACGGCGCCAGCGGCCGGCCATCCGCCAGCCGTGCCCAGGGCCGATAGCCGAGCCGGATGCACCTGCCGTTGCCGCCGGCCGAGCAGGTGAAGGCGAAGCCGCCTGGCTCGGTCGGCAGCACCAGGGCCAGGCGCTCGCCGTTCGCGTCGGCGGTGCAGAACTCCGCCCATTCGCCGCCGGGCTCGCGCGCCAGCAGGCGGAACAGCCAGACATCGCCGGCGAAGCTGCCGGGCGCGACGCCGGGCACCTGCTCGTCACGCCGGACCTCGTCGAGCCGCAGTTCCAGCGCGTCGAAGCGCAGTACCGCGCCGGCCAGATCGGCGCCGCGCAGCACGCCGCCATCCGCCAGCTCGGCCCGCAGATCGCCGCCTTCCGCCGCCAGGCCAAGCAGGCGCTGCGGCGTCTCGGCCCTGGCGCCGGCGAGGGCGAAGAGCAGCAGGAGGGCGGGAAGAAGGCGCATGTTCCGGCGAATCGCTCCGCGAATGCCGGATCATGTCGCTTTGCGACCAGGCGCGATAGCAAGCGGCCTCGCCCTTCGCGCCGGTTTCGCGCGGTGGCATCAGACCAGCTTCTTCGCCACCAGCGCGCCGCGGATCGCGCCGGTCGCGGCCGCCACCAGCTCGTCGCGCTTCCACCACCAGTAGCCCCGCGCGGCGATGCGTCCGAAGGTGCCGAGCGGCGCGCCGCGCAGCAGGTCCTTCGCCACGGCATCCATGCGCGCGCGGATCGGCGCGGCCAGCGTCGCCGGATCCAGCCTGCCCACCGGCCAGCGCGGCAGCGCCTCCTCCGCCGTGCAATCGCCCAGCAGCGGGATCACCGGCAGGTGGCCCGGCTTGACCTGCGCCAGCATCGCGCCGGCAGGGCGGATCGCGGCCTCGGCGAACAGCGGGTTTTCCGCCGGCAGCGCCAGGTGGCGGCCGAGGAAGCGCTGCATGTTGCGCCGGCCGAGCGCGAAATCATGCGCGCGGAACTCGCGGTGGAAGAAGCCGAGGAAGGCGCCGAGCCCGCCGGCCGCCAGCGGCGCGCCGGAGGCCTCGTCGGCGCCGCCGCGCGAGGGCACCAGCATCATCCGGCTGTAGACGTCCGGCGCGCCGGCGAGCGCCACATCCACCGCGCCGAAGCGGCATTGCATCTTCCACGCCTCGGTCAGCGCGATGGCCAGCGCATGCAGCGGGGTGGCGGGGTCGGAGGGGCCGTCGGCCGGCGTGTCGGGGAAGGGATCGAGCATCAGCACGCTGCGGTCGGCGAAGCGGCCGTCGCGGACGAAGCGCTGGCCGGGCAGGTCCATCATGTGCCGCCGGCAGAGCGCCAGCGGCTCGTTGTCGAAGACCCCGCCATCCACGCACAGATGGTCGTAGCGCCCGGGCGCCTCGCCGCCCGGCCAGTCCGGCAGCATGCCGGTGACCAGCGCCTCGCGATGGGCGGAGAGCGGGTGGCCGTCGCCGGGGATCTCGACCTCGCGCTTGGCGTAGTCGGCGCCGGGGCGCGTGAGCGCGCGGGCGCGCAGCGCCAGCGGGAAGGCGCCGCTGGCCAGCGCCGCCTGGCCCAGCCGCTTCCAGTTCCCCGCGCCGCTGCCGGAGGGCGGGGCGAGCGGCACCAGGTCGCGGTGCCGGCTGCCGTCGCCGAGCACGAAGCCGGCGGAATCGGCGTGCATGCGCATCTTGTGCGAGGGCGTGCCCTCGCCGCCGAAGCCCATGCCGTAGGGCACGCCGCGGAGGTTGCCGACCGAGAGCGACAGCGGCAGCGACTCGGCCACCCAGGGGCGGCGGATGGGCTCGCCCGGCGCGTCCAGCACGCCGTCCACGATCTGCTGCAGGGCGGTGACGTTGAGCAGCGACAGCACCGGCCCGGCATCCGCCCCGCGATCGGCGGTGTCGAGCAGCTTGGCGATGTCCGGCCCCTCGACCCAGGCCTGCCAGAGCGGGTTGGCGGCGCGCGAGGCGGCGTCGCGCGCCGGCGGGAAGCGGCGGTGCAGCAGGGCAGCGAGGATCGCGGCGCACATGCCGCCCGCGCTGGCGCCGGACAATGCGCGCAGCTTCAAGCGGTGGCTCGGCACCGCCTCGCCGCGGGCGCGGGCCGCTTCCCAGGTGTCGAGCGCCTCGATCAGGAAGTCGAGCGCGCCGGCGGTATAGGCGCCGGCCGAGACGGCGCCGGCCATGCAGAGGCCGAGCTGGAAGGTGCCCGGCTCCGACGTGGGGTTGGGGGATGTGGTCATGCGCGCCTCCCGCCCTGGCTGTGGGCGGGCAGGCTACCGCGCGCGCCGGCCGCGGCGGAAGCGCTGGCTGCACGGGCGGGCACTGCGGCGGGGCGGATCACGACCGGGCCGGTGCGTCCGTCAGCCGCCAGGCATGGCGGCGGCCCATCGCCTCGTGGTGCAGCGCGGCGAGGAAGCCGAGCAGGATCGGGCCGGCGCCGCGGACATGCGCGGCGAGGCGTTTGGCGAATTCGGACAAATAGGGCTTCGGCAGGTCCTCCGGCGCGCAGGGCAGCGCGGAGGCCAGGCCGAGGCGGCGGGCGAGCATGAGTTGCGCCATGCTGGCCAGCCGCGCGACGCGGCGCCAGGCGCGGGCGATGCGCCAGGCGAGCGGGGCGAGCTCGGCCGCGGCCAGCGGATGCGGCGAGATCGCCACCAGCAGCCGGTCCAGCAGCCCGGCCTCGAGATGGCGGCGCAGCGCGCGATGGGCGGTGTCGGCGCGGCCGAGCTCGGCGGGGAGGTGGTGCCAGGCGCCATGCGAGCAGGCGACCCAGAAGATGGCGTTCCACAGCCGGCGCGGATCGGCGGGCGGGCGGCCGGGGCGGCACTGGTCAGCGTGGGTGACGAGGGGGGCGAGGGCGTCCCACTCGGCGTCGGTCATGGGGGACCAGGCGTGGCGGGGGGTGTGGCGGAGGGGGTAGATCGACGGGGGGCGCATCTGGGGCCTCGCGACGGGCGTTCGGCGAGGAGTGTGCGCGAGGGGGCGGGACAGGTCAAGGAATATATGCCCAGGACTGGCTGGCGTAGCGGGACGCGGTGTCGGCCTGTCTCGACCCGCCTGCGCCCGGCTGCCCGGCCGACAGCCCGCTCCCGGTCTATCTGCCACCTCGCTGTTCCGTGCCGCGCGCGAGCACATTCCAGACGGCCAGCGCGCCGGAGTAGAGCCAGAGCAGCGGCAGGGCTGCCTCGACCCGCGCCCAGTCCGGGTTGGCTACCCAGCGGGCGATGAGGATGTCCGGCGCCATCGCCAGCCCCGCCTCGGCCAGCGCCTGGCGCACCGCGGCTTGCCGAAGCCGGTCCGGCAGCAGCTTGAGCACGCCGCCCGAGGGCGCCCAGGGGCGGGCTGGCGCCTCGTCCAGGTCCTGCACCACCACGAGCCGCACCGGATCGGCCTGCGACCAGCCTGAGCCGAGGACCGGCGCGACCAGAAAGGTGCCGCGCTCCGTCACCGGCGGCCCGCGGCGGTTGCGCTGATCGGTCGGGCGATGGGTGCTGCTCGCGTTGACGATCCGCTGCAAGGCGGCATCGGGGGCCGCATCGGCCAGGCGGAAGCCGGCGGCGAGACCGTTCCCCAGCGCTGCCTCCAACGTCGTGGTCGGCACCGGGCCGAGGACGCGCGCATCCAGCATGCCGAGCGAGGCGAAGGGCACCGCCATCATCAGCAGCGCCCCGGCCGCGAGACGCCAAGGCGCGCCGCCCGACCAGACCAGCGCAACGCCGAAGCCCGGGACCAGCGCCGCCAGGAACAGCAGCGCCAGCAGGAAGCCGTCGCCCAGCATCGGCTCGAGCGCGACCTGCAGCAGGATGGGCAGGGCCAGGGCCAGCGCGCCGGCGAGGATGCCCTTCGCCGTGCTGCCCATCGGCGCCACGCGCGCCCAAGCCGGGGCTGGCGGGCCCCCGCTCAGCGGCAGCTGCAGGCGTCGCCGACGTCCTTGCGGAGGTTGCTGCGCACCCATGTCACGCCGTCAGGCTGGAAGTCGAAGCTCGGGCCGATCACGCAGATCCGGGCGTGGCCGAGCCGCGACTGCAACTGCTGCATGGTCGAGCGCTCCACGACGATGCGCTCGTTCGCGCAATACACCGTCGCGGGCGTGGACTGCGCCAATGCCGGCGAGGCAAGCGCGGCGAGGACGAGGGCGGCACGCAGCGTCATCGGGCGGAGACCCTGGCGGGTGTTACGGGTGGATGGTCGCTTGTCCTGCATGCCTGCGCAAGCAGTCGTGGTTGGATTGGGCGGCGGTCGGCGAGTTGGGCACCTGCATGACCCGTCGCGCAGCATGGGTGGGACCGGTGGCGGCCCATCGCAGATATCGCGGTACGCATTCGGCGACGTTGTCGTGGCACGCCGACGCAGCCCTCACCGCCCCGGCGGCAGGATGAAGGGCATCTGCGCCAGCGCCTCGGCCATCCAGGCGAGCGGCACCTGGAAGTCGGGCGTGGGCGGCGCGGCGGCAAGCTCGCCGGAGCGGGCGGAGGGCAGCGCGGCGACCAGGGCGAAGAGGCAGCCGAGGAAGGCGAAGAGGACGAAGACGACCTTGCGGTTCATGGCGGGTTCTCCTGCGGAACCGGGCGGTGTCGTGCCGCCCGTGTCCGCAGGATGCACACGGCGGGTTTCGCTGCCGCTGCGCGCCCGTTGCCGTACCGCTTCGTGCGTCGCGCCGAGGCAATACTGGTGCGGCGCCGGCCGAGGTCGGGCAAGGCGCCTTGCAGGCGGAGGTCGCCGCCTCGCCGCGCATGGAGTTGCTGCGGCGCGATGCGGAAGGCAACCGGCCAGCCGAGCCGCTGCCGGTGACTGAGGGCGCGCTGGCGCCGGAGAGCATCGGCTTCGGCGTGGAACTGGCGGAGATCTACCGGATGGTGGGCGGCCGGTGATCGTCACCGAGGGCGCGCGGGCGCTGGAAAACATCGTGTTCAGGGCGCCAGTCGCGGCGCTCTATCCGATGGGGGTGAGCGAGTAGGGGTGCGCGGGCCCGGACCCCGGCCCGCATTTGGCGTCCCACCCCCCGCTCTCGCGGGAGGTGGGAGAAGGAAGGGCGCGGGTGGTCAGGCGCTCTCGTAGATGCGCGTGAGGCTGTATTCGCGGTGGCCGAGGATCTCGGCGGCCGTGTGCTGGCCGTCGGCGGTGCGCTGGATGCTCTCGAGCAGCGCATCGCCGGCCTGGTCCATGTTCATCCGCTTCTGCAGCAGGCCGGTCACGTCCACGTCGATGTGCTCGCTCATCGTGCGCATCGTCCGCGGATTGGCGGTCAGCTTGATCACCGGCAGGATCGGGTTGCCGATGACGTTGCCCTGGCCGGTCGGGAAGGTGTGCACCGCGAAGCCGGAGGCCGCGCAGAGCGTCACCATCTCGGCCGCGGCGGACGAGGAATCCATGAACCACAGGCCCGGATGGGTCGGCATCTCCGCCTTGTCGAGCACGCCGTCCACCGTGCACTTGCGGCCGATCTTCTGGATGTTGCCGAGCGCCTTCTCCTCGATGGTGGTCAGCCCACCCTCGATGTTGCCCTTGGTCGGCTGCGATTCCGAAAGGTCGGAGGTCTTGTTGGCGTCGATCAGGCGCTGGTAGCGGTCGAACATCGCCATGAACTGGTCGGCGATCTCGGGCGTGCGGCAGCGCTTGGCGACCAGGTGCTCGCCGCCGGTGATCTCGCTGGTCTCGCCGAAGACCAGCGTGTTGCCGTTCTCCCAGAGCTTGTCGAAAGAATCACCCACGGTCGGGCAGGAGGCGAGGCCCGAGGTGGTGTCGCTCTCGCCGCACTTGGTGCTGACCCAGAGCTCGGAGAGCGGCGCGCGGGTCTTCTTCAGGCTGGTGGCGTGGCGGACCATGCGCATCGCGGCGCGCGAGGCGGAGGCGATGGTGGCGATGTCGCCGTTCTGCTCGATCGAGAAGGCCTCGACCGGCTTGCCGGTGGCGGCGATGCCCTCGGCGACCTTGGCGGCCCAGCCGGGCTCGATGCAGATCACCACCACGGCGGCAACGTTCGGGTTGCAGCCGGTGCCGATGATGGTGCGGAAGTGCAGGTCGAGGTCGGCGCCGAACTGCAGCCGGCCATAGGCATGCGGGATCGCCAGCGTGCCCTGGATGTTGCGCGCGACACCCTCGGCGGCGGCGTTGGAGATGTCGTCAACCGGCAGGATCAGGACGTGGTTGCGCACGCCCATCCGGCCGTTCTCGCGGCGCCAGCCCTCGAAGGAGGCGCCCTTCACATCGAATGCCATCTCGGCGTTCCCCTTACCAGCGCTTGGTCTTGACGTTGTGGACGTGCAGATGCTCGCCGGCGCCGATGTCCTTCACCGCCTTGCCGATGTCCACGCCGTATTTCATGATCGTCTCGCCGGACTTGATCGGCTTGATCGCCAGCTTGTGGCCGATCGGGATGTCCGACTTGGCGTCGAACTCGATCATCTTGTCCTGGTCCATGATCCAGCCATTGAGGCGGGTGCCGGACTTCAGGCCCTCCACCACCACCACGCCTACGCTGTCGCCCTCGTCATGGACGACGAAATGGATCGTCATCTCCGCTTCCTTCCCCCGGATGTCGCAAGGGCGCGCAAACTAGGCCGGCCGGCGGCGCCTGGGAATATGCCGGCCTGCGCCTTTGCCGCGCCCCCCGGCTTGCGGGACCGGGGCCGGTGGGGGAAAGCTGCCGGCGAGGGATGAAGAGGGCGCGAGCGATGGCTGGGGTGTTCTGGTACGGCGGGCAGTGGATGACCGAGGAGCCGAAGCTCACCGGGCCGATGGACCATGCCTTCTGGCTCGGCTCGGTGATCTTCGACGGCGGTCGCAGCATCAAGGGGGTGGCGCCGGACCTCGACCGGCACTCGGCCCGCTGCGTCGAGAGCGCGCGGAAGATGCTGATGAAGCCGACCATGACGGCGCAGCAGATCGAGGAGCTGTGCCGCGAGGGCATCAGGCGGATGGGGCCGGAGGCCACGCTCTACGTCCGGCCGATGTTCTTCGTGCGCAAGGGTCTCGGCGCGGCGCGGCCGGATGCGGACAGCACCGATTTCGTGCTGGCGATCTATGACAGCCCGCTGCCGGGCTTCACCGGCTTCTCGGCCTGCCTCGCACCCTTCCGCCGGCCGGCGCCGGACCAGGCGCCGACCGATGCCAAGGCCTCCGCATTGTATCCGAACGGCGCGCGGGCGACCGCCTGGGCGGTGGAGCGCGGCTTCGAGAATGCGGTGATCTGCGATGCGATCGGCAATGTCGCGGAATTCGCCTCGGCCAACCTGATGTTCGCCAAGGACGGCGTGGTGATCACCCCGATCCCGAACGGCACCTTCCTCAACGGCATCACCCGCCAGCGCGTGCTGGCGCTGCTGCGCGAAGCCGGGGTGCCCGTGGAGGAGCGGACGGTGCGGCCGGAGGAGCTGGAGACGGCGGACGAGATCTTCTCCACCGGCAACTACGCCAAGGTGCAGCCCTGCACCAACTACGGCGGGCGCGCCCTGCAGCCGGGCCCCTTCGCCCGCAAGGCGCGGGAGCTCTACTTCGACTGGGCCGAGGCGAACTGGCGGATCCTGCCGAAGGCTGGCTGATGCCGTCCTCGCGAAATGCTGACGCATTTCGCCCTCGATCGCCGGCGCCGGCGCCGCCCGCTTGGCTGCGCGCCACCTGGCGCGGCGGCCATTCGGCCGCTCGGCCCGCGTCATGCCAAGGGCATGCTCTCCGACGCGGGCCGCAGGTCGGAGCTTCGCGAGGCGGCTGACACAGCCGCACCATTCCTTACGGCGGGCGGCTCTCGCGGCCGTTGCGCGGGCGTTCGGGCCGCGTCAATGCTGCGGCATGGCATTCGGGCGACGCAGCATCCTGATCGCCGCCGCCGCGCTCGGCTCGGGCCGGGCGCGCGCGGCGGCCATTGCGCCGGAGCGCTTCCTCTGGATGCAGAACGCCGCCGGCGAGGAGGTGGCCGTCGCCTTCCGCGCCGGCGAGGAGTACATCCCCGCCGCGATCGCACGCCTTCGCCACCTGCTGCGCGACGTCCATGCCGGCGTCGAAGGCCCCATGCCGCCGCTGCTGCTCGACATGCTCTCCGTGCTGCAGGAGGGGTGGGACTATTCGCGGCCGATCATCGTGCGCTCGGGCTACCGTACGCCGCTGTCCAACGCCGCGATCGAGGGCGCGGCGCGGCGTAGCCTGCACCTGCATGGCCAGGCGGTGGACATGGCGGTGCCGGGGATCTCGGCGGACGAGCTTGGCACCCGGGCAGCGGGGCTGGCGCGCCGGCTCGGCTTCATGGGGGTGGGCGCCTATCCGAGCTTCGTCCACCTGGACATCGGCCCTCAGCGCGTCTGGACGCGCTGACGCCACCGGGCGGCGCCAGCGCGGGAGGCACGCCTCAGCGGCCGCTGGACTGGCCGCTGCCGCCCTGCATGTCCCAGAGGTTGCGGCCGGGCGCGACATCGTCCTCGCCGCGCAACACGAGGCGCGCCTCGAGCAGCGCAAGCTGCGCCTGCTGCCGGTTGCCGGCCTGCACCGCCCGCTGCGCCTGCATGAGCAGACGTTCGAGCGCCTGCTCCTCCCGCAGGGAGCGGGAGCGGGTGGCGTCGGCGGCCCGGTCGAGCGCACCGAGCGCACCCGGCTGGTCGTCGCGCTGCAAGGCCTGGCGAGCCTCGTCCACGGCGCGGCGGGCCTCGCCGAGCTGCGCATCCTGGCGCTGGCGCTCGATCATCAGGATCACAAGAGCGGGGCTCCCGCCGCCCATGCCCTGCATCATGCCCTGGCCGCCCATGCCCTGGTCGCCCATGCCCTGCATCATGCCTGACATGTCATGCGGCATGCCGCCCATGCCGGGTCCCATGCCCTGGCCGCCCATGCCCTGCATCATGCCTGACATGTCGCGCGGCATGCTGCCCATGCCGGATCCCATGCCCTGGCCGCCCATGCCCTGCATCATGCCTGACATGTCGCGCGGCATGCTGCCCATGCCGGATCCCATGCCCTGGCCGCCCATGCCCTGCATCATGCCTGACATGTCGCGCGGCATGCTGCCCATGCCGGGTCCCATGCCCTGGCCGCCCATGCCCTGCTGCATGCCCGTCTGCGGGCCCGTTCGGTCGCTCCAGGGGGGCGCACCGCCCGGGCCGCGGTCCTGGGACTGGCCGTATTGCTGGCCGCGCCAGCCGCGCTCACTCTCCATGCCGTTGCCCGGCCGTTCAAGGCCTGGGCGCTGCCAGCCCTGCGCCTGCGCGCCGCCAGCCAGAACCGTTCCCAGACCGAGCACGAACGCCGTGCCCAGCAGCGTAACCCTGCCGTTCATCCTGCCTTCTCCTTGTCGTTGATCAACTGCGCACAGAGCATGTTCCGTTCACATGCTTTCACGCCGAATGCCCTGACTTGTCGCCTGCGGAGCGGATTCAATTCAGGCCTCCGGGTGGTGCCGCCCCGCGGCAATCTGCTCCAGCCGCCGACGCGCCCGCGATCCGCGGGAGCGCCCGCCCGGGCGTCCCGCGGTGCCCGCGCCGGCGGGCCGTCATGTGGCTGGATGCGGCTCAGCGCCGCCAATTGCCCTGCGGGCCGCCCCAGCCCTGCGCGCCGCCGAAGCGCTCCTGGTCGGAGCCGGTGCCCCAATCCTCGCCGCGGCCCCAGTTCTCACCACGGCCCCAGTTCTGGCCGCTGCCCCAGTTCTGGCCGCTGCCCCAGTTGTTGTCGCCTTGGCCGTACTGCTGCGGGCCGCGCTGGTTCCAGTTGCGCTGGTTGCCCTGGCCGAAGCGCTGGTCGTCCTGGCCCCAGCCATACTGCTCGCGCTGGTTCCAGCCCCGCTGGTTGCCCTGGCCGAAGCGCTGGTCGTCCTGGCCCCAGCCATACTGCTCGCGCTGGTTCCAGCTCCGCTGGTTGCCCTGGCCGAAGCGCTGGTCGTCCTGGCCCCAGCCATACTGCTCGCGCTGGTTCCAGCCGCGCTGGTTGCCCTGCCGCGAGCCTTGCTGGTCGCGCCAGGGCTGGTTCCAGCCGCGATCCTGGCCGAACATCTGGCCCTGCTGCCCGTAGCCCTGGCCGTATTGCTGGCCGTAGCGGTACTGGTCGCTGCCCTGCGCCATGGCCCCGGCCAGGGGCAGCGCGACGCCGATCGCCAGCGCCATCGCTGCGGGAAGATGCAGCCGGTTTCTCAACCTCATATGGGCGTCTCCTGATATGCCTGTTGCCGTGGGGCGATGCCGCACGGGTCGGCCGGTTTCGCCACCCGCAGGCAGCAACCGCCAGAGGTCGAACAGGAGGCGGTCGGCCGGGTTCCTTGCGTGGCCGCGCCGGGCGGCCAGGGTGGAGCCGAGCAACAGGGCGCATGGGGGCTCCGCCGGCATCAGTCGAGCACCGGCGCCGCCGGCATTATGGCGCGGGGCGGCGCCCGCGCGGGAAGCACGCCTCAGCGGCCGCCGGACTGGCCGCCGGCGCCCTGCATGTCCCAGAGGTTGCGGCCGGGCGCGACATCATCCTCGCCGCGCAGCACGAGGCGCGCTTCGAGCAGCGCGAGCTGCGCCTGCTGCCGGTTGCCCTGCTGCACCGCCCGCTGCGCCTGCTGGAGCAGGCGCTCCAGCGCCGCCTCCTGCCGGACGGAGAGCATCCGCGTGGCACCTTCCGCCCGGTCGAGCGCGCCGAGCGCACCGGGCTGGTCGTCGCGCTGCAGTGCCTGGCGTGCCTCGCCGACCGCACGGCGCGCCTCCTCGAGCCGGGCCTGCTGGCGGTCGCGCTCGATCATCAGCAGCAGCACGTTGGGGCCATCGCCGGCCATGCGGCCGCCCATGCCCCCCTCGCCGCGTCCCTGGCGCATGCGCTCCTGCATCCGGGCCATGTCCTCTTCCGAGTCGCGATACCAGGGGAGCGCGCCGCCCATGCCCATGCGGCCGCGCCAATCCTCGCCGGAGGGCGTGCCCGGGCCGAAGCTCCGGTCCTCCCGCCAGCGCTGGTTCCAGCCGCGATCACCGCCGAACACCTGGCCCTGCTGGCTGGGCGGCACGTCCGAGCCGTAGTCGGGGAAGGAGGGGATGCCGCCGCGGCCCTGCGCCCCGGCCTGCGCCAGGGGCATGGCGACCAAGCCGCAGGCCAGGGCCGCGGTGGGCAGCAGAAGCCACAGCTTGCCGCTTGTCTTCATCTGGACGTCTCCCGGATCCGGTGTCGCGCGGACGCTGCCAGGGGCGTTGCCCGCCCCCGGCAACCGCCCCAACAGGGCGACCCGGGCCCGGTTCCCGGGCGGTGCGCCGGCCGGGATGTCCGCCGGCGGGATGGCCAGTCGCCGGCATGCGGTTGCCCGCATGCTGGCGTCCGGCGGTTGGCGTGCCCGCTTCCGGCGGGCACGTCCGGGCGTGTCGGGGACCAAGCCGTGGTCGGTGCGGACCACCGCCTCGAACATGGTCTGGCCGCCGGCCTTGCACGCATGGTCCACGCCGCAGGTGATGCCACCCTCGGCGACCAGGCTTCAGGCGATCAGGTTGACCTCGCTGGCCGCCATGGCCGAGGCGGTGGCGCTTCCCTGGTCGGCGTCGTCATCCGACGCGGACCAGGGCTCGCCGGTGGCGAGCCAGCTGTCGAGATCGCCCCAGCTGCCGGTTTCCTCGTAGTAGGCGAGAACCTGCGCGCCGAGCGCCGCCCAGTCGATGTCGCCGTTGTCGCCGTTGTCACCATCGGCGGAAGCGGGCCAGGGCTTGCCGGTGGCGAGCCAACTGTCGAGATCGCCCCAGCTTCCGGTCTCCTCATAGTAGGCGAGGACCTGCGCACCGAGCGCGTCCCAGTCGATGTCGCCGCCGTGATCGCCGTGATGGCCGTGGTGATGGCCGTGGTGGCCGTCGTGATGACCGTCATGGCCGCCATCATGGCCGTCGTGATGGTGCCCGGCGGCATCCATGGCGCCGTCGCCATTGTCATCCACGGATGGGTCGGCGCCGTCTTGGCGAAGCACTTCCTGTTGCTCGTCGAGGTGGCCTGGCATGCTTCAAATGTCTCCTGGCGCTGTCTTGAAATCAGAGCAGGCCATTCCCCGACCTGCCCCGCATGGGAGAAGATACGACGGGGCCATGATGCTGAAATCAACGCTGCAAGATTTTACCGTAGTTCTGATCCGGTGCGAGCATGATGGCCCAGCTGTATTGCTTCCTGCACAAAAATGACTGTGTAATGTTCATGACTGCTGTTGATCGGATGGACAATGATTATGGTCTGCACCGAACCGGATTGCGCCTGACGTCGCGCGCGGCTCATAACCGGCTTGCGAAGAGCTGACGCACTTCGCCCTCAGGCGCCGGCGCTTCACTTGGCTCGCCGCACTTGCGGCGGGCCGCATTCGCGGCCTCGGCCAGCTTCGCTGGCCGCAGGTAAGAACTGCACATGCCGGGGATCAGGCGCCCTCGCGCCAGGGTTCCTCCGGCCAGGCGTGCTTCGGGTAGCGGCCGCGCATGTCCTTGCGGGCGTCGCGCCAGCCGCCGCGCCAGAACTCGGCGAGGTTGCCGGTGATCGCGATGGGCCGGCCGGCCGGCGAGAGCAGCGCGACCTGCAATGGCACGCGGCCCTCGGCCAGAGGCGGGAGGGATTCCATGCCGAACAGGTGCTGCGCGCGGGCTTCCAGCGTCGGCACCTCGCGGTCGTATTCCACCGCGGCGGAACGGCCGCCGGGCAGGTCGATCCGCGCCGGCAGGGCGGCGTCGAGGCGCTTCTGCCGCTCCCAGGGCAGCAGGTTGCGCAGGATCGAAACCAGGTCGAGCGCCTTGGCCTCGGCCAGCTTGGCGCGGCCATGCAGGTGCGGCGCGAGCCATTCCTCCACGCTCGCGGCCAGCGCGGCGTCGGAGAGGTCGGGCCAGGGCTCGCCCTCCACCTGCCGCATCCAGCGCAGGCGCGCACGGGTCTGCTTCGCGGCCGCGGTCCAGTCGAGGTCGCGGAAGTCGCGCTCCGCCACGGCGCGGGCCAGCGCGGCGGCGACGGTGGCGGGGTCGGGCGCCGGCAGGATGTGCTCCTCCAGCACCAGCGGGCCGAACATGCGGCGGCGGCGGGCCAGCACGGCGCCGGCGCGGGCATCGAAGCTGGCGCCGGTTTCCCAGCGCAGGCGCTCGGGGAAGCGGGCTTCCAGCACGGCGAGGTCGAGCGGGGCGGCCATGCGGATGCGCGCCTCGGTGCCTTGCAACTCGAGGTCGGCGACGGCGAGCAGCGGCGCCTTGGCGAGCGGGTCGTTGGCGGCGAGGCGCGCGCCTTGTCCCCCGGCGGAGCCGGAAGCACCAACTCCGGCGAGGCGAAAGGCGCCGTCCATGGTGCCGCGCTTGGCCGCGATGCGGTCGGGGAAGCCGGCGGCGAGTAAAGGGCCGGCCTCCCCGCAGGGCAGCGCGGTGCCGTGCAGCTTCAGGCGGCGCCGGTGCAGCGCGGCGGCGCGGCGGATGCGGTGGATCGTCGCCCGGTCGGCTTGCGGATGATCCGCGCCGTGCAGCAGTTCGAGGCGCGCGTTGATGTCGGCCGGCTGGTCGCGGCCGCGGATCGGATCGCGTTCCTCCAGCAGCGCGGCGAGGTCGGCGGCGAGCGCCTTCTCGCCGTCATCCGCTGCCGCCAGCAGCATCCGCGCGAGGCGGGGATGCGTGCCCATCCGCGCCATGCCGCGGCCCATCGGCGTGATGCGGCCCTCGGCGTCGAGCGCATCCAGCTCCCGCAGCAGGGCGCGGCCGGCGGCGAGCGCGCCGGCGGGCGGTGGGTCGAGGAAGGCGAGATCGGACGGGGCAGCGCCCCAGGCGGCGAGGTCCAGCGCCAGGCCGGAGAGTTCCGCCTCCAGGATCTCCGGCCGGTCGGCCGGCGCCAGGCCGCGATGCAGCGCCTCGGTCCAGAGGCGGATCGCCACCCCCGGCGCGGTGCGGCCGGCGCGGCCGGCGCGCTGCTCGGCGGCGGCCTTGCTGATGCGGAGGGTGACCAGCCGCGAGAGGCCCGAGGCGGGGTCGAGCCGCGGCGCCCGGCGGAAGCCGCCATCCACCACGATGCGCACGCCGGGGACGGTGAGCGAGGTCTCGGCGATGGAGGTCGCCAGCACCACCTTGCGGCGGCCCTGCGGATCGGGGTTCAGGGCGCGGTCCTGCTCGGCGGGCGGGAGTTCGCCATGCAGCGGGATCACCTCCGCGGCGATGCCGGCGAGGCGCTCCGCGGTGCGGCGGATCTCGCCCCAGCCGGGGAGGAAGGCGAGCACGTCGCCGGGGTGCTGGTTCAGCGCGGCACGGATGGCGGCGGCCATCGCTTCCGGCAGGTCGCGGGCGTCGGCGAGGTCACGGGCGCGGTGCTCCACCTGCACCGGGAAGGCGCGGCCGAGGGACTCCACCACCGGCGCATCGCCCAGCACGGCGGCGAAGCGGGCGATGTCGAGGGTGGCGGACATCGCCAGAAGTCTCAGTTCGGGGCGCAGCGCGCGTTGCAGGTCGAGGCAGAGGGCGAGCGCCAGGTCGGTGTCGAGGTTTCTTTCGTGCGCCTCGTCGAAGAACACGGCGGCGACGCCATCCAGACCGGGATCGGATTGCAGGCGGCGCACCAGCAGCCCCTCGGTGATGACCTCGACGCGGGTGCGGTCGGAGACGGCGCGGTCGAGGCGGGTGGCCAGGCCGATGGTGCCGCCCGGCGCCGCCTCGCCGAGCAGTTCGGACATGCGGCGCGCGGCGGCGCGCGCGGCGACGCGGCGGGGTTCGAGGACGAGGACGCGGCCGTGATGCGCCCAGGGCTCGTCCATCAGCGCGAGGGGGGCGAGCGTGGTCTTGCCGGCGCCGGGAGGCGCGACCAGCACCGCATTGGAGCCCGCGCGCAACGACGCGGTCAGGCGCGGCAGCGCCTCGGAGACGGGAAGCTCGGGCAGCGGCGGCATCGGGGCGGGATAGCGCCTCCCGGCCCCGCGCGGAACGCCGCGGCGGTCAGCCCTGGTCGAACAGGTAGCCGCCCGCCGCCCCGGCACCGGCGCCGATCAGCGCCCCCAAGCCGAAATCGCCGCTCAGCGAGCCGAGCAGGCCGCCGGTGGCAGCGCCAAGCGCGGCCGGCGCGACGATGTTCTCGGAGGTCGGGCTGGGCAGCGGCCCCTCGCGGCGAGCGCAGGCGCCGAGCGTCAAGACGCCGGCAGCCCAGGCCGGCGGCGGCACGGTGGTCCGCAGGTTGCGCATCGTGGTGCCTCCCTTCAACGCCGGGCCGCGCGACGCGCATCCAACCCGGTGCAATGCTCCTGGTTGCCGCCCTGAGCCGCCGCGCGAATCACGCGGCAGTGCGGCCCGGCCGGCCTGCGGGGGCTGTCATGTGCCGGCAGGGACGCATCACCGCCGAAGCGCCCCTTGCCTCCGGCCGCCGGTGTCCCGTTCTATGCGAGCATGTGGCGGATGGCGCTTCTCCTCCTCGGCCTCGGCGTCACGCCCGCCCTTGCGGCGGAGAGCGAGGCTGTCCGCTCGCCGCGTGCGGTCGCCACGCTGGCCTCGGACATGGCCGCCGTGGCGCCGGGCGAGAGCTTCCGGGCCGGGCTGCGGCTGCAACTCGCGCCCGGCTGGCATTCCTACTGGCGCAATGCGGGGGATGCGGGAGCGCCGACCGAGATCGCTCTGACGCTGCCGGAAGGCGCGGCCGCCGGGCCGATCGCCTGGCCGGCGCCGGAGCGGATCGAATACGGGCCGCTGGTCAATTTCGGCTACAAGGGCGAGGTCCTGCTGCCGATCGAGGTCCGGGTGCCGGCCAGCGCCGCGCCGGGCGACACCTTCGCGCTGCGCGCCGAGGCCACATGGCTGGTCTGCGCCGAGGTCTGCATCCCGGAGGAGGGCAGCTTCACCCTGAGCCTGCCGGTCGCCGACCAGGCCCTGCCCTCCCCCACCACGGGCGCGCTGTTCGAGGCGACCGCGGCACGCCTGCCCCGCGCCGCGCCCTGGCGGGCGAGCGCCGGCGCGACCGGCCGGCAGGCGAGCCTGACCCTCGCCGGGCCGGGGCTGGCGCCGGCGCTGGTGCAGCAGGCGTTCTTCTTCCCCCACGAGTCGGGCGTGATCGAGAATACCGCGCCGCAGCCGCTCTCCTGGCGGGGCGATGCGATGGTGCTCGGGATTACGCTGGCGGAGGGCGCGACGCCGGAAGCGCTCTCCGGCACCGTGGTGCTGCGCGATGCGGGCGGGCAGCGGCCGGCCTTCGAGGTTTCGGCGCCGGTGGCTGGGCCGGCGGTGGGCGCAGCGGGGCTGGGCTTCGTGCAGGCGGTGCTGTTCGCGCTGCTCGGCGGGCTGATCCTCAACCTGATGCCCTGCGTCTTCCCCGTTCTGGCGATGAAGGCGATGGCGCTGGCGCGGCTGTCAGGCGAGGCGCGGGGGCAGGTGCGGCTGCATGCGGCGGGCTATACCGCCGGCGTGCTGGCGACCTTCGGCGTGATCGGCGGCGGCATGGTGGCGCTGCGGGCCGGCGGCAGCGCGATCGGCTGGGGCTTCCAGTTCACCGAGCCGGCCTTCGTCGCCGCCATGGCTTGGCTGATGCTGGCGGTGGCGCTGAACCTGATGGGCGTCTTCGCCATGGGGCGACCGGTCGGCGCCGGGCAGGCGCTCGCCTCGCGCGGCGGGCCGGCCGGGGCCTTCTTCACCGGGGCGCTGGCGGTCGTCCTCGCCACACCCTGCACCGCGCCCTTCATGGCGGCGGCACTGGGGGCTGCGATGGCGATGCCGCCGGCGATGACGCTCGGCGTGTTCCTCGCACTCGGGCTGGGGCTGGCGGCGCCCTATGCGTTGCTCGGCGTGTTCCCCGGCTTGGCGCGGGCGCTGCCGCGGCCGGGGGCGTGGATGGAACGGCTGCGGCAGGGGCTGGCCTTCCCGATGCTCGCGGCGGCCGCCTGGCTGGTCTGGGTGCTGGCGCAGCAATCGGGGCCGGATGGCGTGCTCTGGGCGTTGGCGGGCGGCGTGCTGCTGGCGGCGGGGCTCTGGGCGCTCGGGCTGGCGCAGCGTGCCGGGATCGGCCGCGGCGCGATCGCCGGCCGGGCGGCGGCGGGGCTGGCCGTGCTGGCGGCGCTCGCCCTGCTGCCGCGGCTCGCCGCGATGCCGGCGGCGGCGGCCGACCCCGGCCCGGGGGCCGAGCCCTGGTCCGCCGCCCGGGTCGAGGCCTTGCGGGCGGAGGGGCGGCCGGTCTTCGTCAATGCCACCGCGGCCTGGTGCATCACCTGCCAGGTGAATGAGCGCATTGCGCTGAGAAGCGCGTCCGTGCAGGACGCCTTCGCGGCGCGCAACCTCGCCTATCTCAAGGCCGACTGGACGCGCGGCGATCCCGCCATCGGTGCGCTGCTGCGCGCGCACGGGCGGGAGGGGGTGCCGCTCTATCTCTACTGGGCGCCGGGCGCCACCGAGCCGCTGGTGCTGCCGCAGCTGCTGACCGAAGGCATCGTGCTCGGGGCACTCGGCGGACCGTAGCAGGCCGGACAGGTTGGCCCGCCCATGCCGGCCCATGCGACCCCCTCTCGAATTTCGTGATTTGTATCGTTTCGCGCCTCGGTGCAAACTGCGCCGGTTCGTTCCACGGGAGGGACCACATGTCGGAAGTCATCAGCGATCCGGGCATCATACCGATCAAGGAGCCTGGCTTCGGATCTGGCGTCTTCGCCAAGCTCGAATTGGGCCACTGGGACGAGGTCGCGCTGAAGTTCGAGGGCGACCGGCAGGAACTCCTTGCCCTGGCGGACTCGATCTCCGGCCTGTTCGACAACGAATTCGACTTCAAGTTCGTCACCGAGAACAGCCCGGTGGTCACCTTCATCAAGTTCGAGCCGATCGATGCATTCGGCGATGGCTCCGTGCTGCCGCAGGAGATCGAATCCCTGGCGGGGGAATTCAGGCTGGAGGGGTCGCTCGACATCAAGTTCGACGGCCTGAAATTCTATGAGGTCAAGCTGTTCGACGTGGCGACCATCGAACAGTCGCCGCCGCTGGTGACCGGCGTGGACGACCTGCTTGGCTGATACGGGCGAGGCGGGCTGGGCGGGCGGCTATCCGGTTGACCGGAGCTACGCGCCGAACCTCCAGCCCGATCTTGCGCCGGACCACCTGGATCTGGTGACGCTGGCCTGCGGGCGGCTTCCGCCCGCGGCGGGCGGGCGGTTCCGATATCTCGAGCTGGGCTGCGGCTTCGGCGTGGGGTTGGCGGCGCTCGCGGCGGTCAATCCGCACGGCCACTTCGCCGGGCTCGACTTCCTGCCCGAGCACATCGCCTCCGCCAGCCGGCTGCGGGACGAGGCGGGGCTCGGCAACCTCGACCTGGTCGAGACCGATTTCGAGAGCTTCGCGGCGGAGGACGGGCCGCGCTTCGACTACATCGTGCTGCACGGCGTCTTCACCTGGATCTCGCCCCGCAACCGCGCCGCGGTGGTGGAGATCCTGCGCAGGCGGGTCGCCCCGGGTGGGCTGGTCTATGTCGGCTGCAACGCCATGCCGGCCTGGGCAGCGCTGGCACCGGGGCGCCGCATCCTCCGCGACATGCTCGCCGCCGGGCGCGGGGAGCCGGCCGCGGTCCGGGCGACGCTGGCCCGCTGGATCGAGACGGATGGCAGCGCCGCCGCACGCGCCTTCTGGAGCCGGATGGAGGGGCTGCCGGACGCCTACCTCCTGCATGAGTTCGGCGCCGAGCATGGCGACGCGCTGTGGAGCGTGGAGCTGGATGCGGCGATGGCGCCGGCCAAGCTGTCGCGCGTCGGCTCGACGCGGCTGCAGCACACGATGGACGCGCTGCGCTTCGACGAGGCGCAGCGCGAGCGGCTGAAGGCGGCCGAGGCCGAAGGCTGGGGCACGACGGCGCGCGACCTGCTGGCCAATGCCAGCTTCCATCACGCGGTCTTCGCCCGCGGCGCCCCGCGCGCAAGCGAGGCGCAGACCGCCCGGCTGCTTGGTGCGCGCCTGGTCGCCGCCGCGCCGCCGCCCCCACCCGACCGCCCACGTCGCCGCCCGCTCTCCGGCGGCATCGAGGAGGCGCTGGCCGCCGCACTCGGCGGCGGGCGGCGCGCGGTGGCGGCGCTGGCGGATGAACTGGCGGCAAGGATCGGGCTCACCCCGCGTAAGGCCCTGCAGGCGATCATCCTGGCGCTGGCCACCGAGCGGCTGGTTTCGCTCCGCGACGACGCCGCGACCCACGCCGCGGCGGACGGCGCGGAGCGCTTCAACGCCGTGGCGCGGCGGCGGCTTGAGGAGGGCGCGCCGCTGCCAGGGCTTGCTTCGGCGCGGCTCGGCGGCGCGGTGGCGGTGCCGCGGCGCTGGCAGGCGATGGTGCTGGGGATGGAGCCGCCGGACGCCGAGGCGCTGGCGGCGCTCGGTCCGCTCGGGCTTCTGGAGCCGCATTGACGGCTGAGGCCGGTGGCGCGGGGCTGTCGGGCTTGCTGACGGCCGCCGGGCCGGCCAGGGCGCGAACCGCAGGGCGGTGATTCACACGCCGTTCAGGCCCCTCCGGCAGTCTGGACGCCATGCGCCGCCTGCTCCTGCTGCCGCTCCTCGCCATGCCGATGGCCGCACCGGCGCCCGCCGCCGCGCAGGATCCGCCATCCTGCACGGCCGAACGCGCCGGCGTGGCATCCTGCATGGCGGGCAAGCTCTGCCGCTGCGACTTCGCCCGCGGCGGCACGCTCTCCGGGCGGCCGGATGGCTGGCGGTGGGATTGCGGCGTGCTGCGCCCGGCCTGCGGCGAGGCGCTGCCGCAGGGCGGCAGCGGCATGTCGCCGATGCTCCAGCCCGAGGTCTTCCTCTATCTGCCCCCGCCGCCGGCCACGCTCTCCCGCCCCGGCCGCTGAACCGATGGACGGCGCGCGGCGGCGCACGCAGGATGGGCTCGCGGCAGGATTGAACAGGGAGGCGCCGGATGAGCGGTCTCAGGATGAGCGCGGGCGGCGTCGCCGACCTGATGCGCGTGAAGGAAGCCGAGGCAAAGGCGGCCGGCGCCGATGGGCTCGACCTGAAGCTCTCGGCCGAATCCGGCATGGATGCGCGCGACATCATGTTCCTGCGCGGCTTCACCCGGCAGCACGGGCTGATGATCGTGTTCCGCTGCCCGAAACGTAGCGCGCGGGCCTTCCACGGCACGCTGCCCGGCAAGACCTTCGCCACCAAGGCCAAGTCGAACGAGGAGACCGGCACCGTGCTCGGCCATGGCGGCCATCTCATGGTCTCCGACTACGACATGATGAGCATGTGGCGGCATGAGGGAACCGGCTGGCGCAAGATCTACGTCTCCGCCCTCGAAGCCGGCGCCCCGCGCGGACCGTGGAGCGTGGAGGCGCGCGAGCTGGTGCGGGCGATGAACCGGACCCTGATCACCAGGCTGCAGCATGGCTGCCAGGACGACTTCCACAACGCCGGGAAGAACCCCGGCGTGAAGATGGCCGACCATTTCCTGGCGATCCGCGCCGGCGATGGGGTCTATCTGCCGACGCCGATCTACTGCGAGAACTTCTACGCCGCGCACGCCCTCTACTGGCCGTACCTCTCGAACGGCAAACACCGCGGCCACGGGCCGGCGGGCACGATGGGCGGGTAGAGGGGAACGCGGAGGGACGTCCCTCCGCCATAAAAGGCTACACCTTTCCCCTACCGCTCGGGTCCATGTTGGGGTCGCCGGGGAAGCCCTCGCCGCCGCCGGCCCCGCCGGGGCTGCCGGCGTCGCCGGTGCCCGCGCGCTGCGCCATGGTGCCGCCGCCATGGACGTTGCCGGTCAGCGGCCCGCGCGCCTCGCCGGGGCGGCCGCGCTCGGCGAGGCCTTCCTCCATCCGGTCGGGATGGCCGCCGCCGGCGGCCATGGCGCGGGCCTTCGCCGCCTCCAGGCCGAGGCGCACCCGGCCGGGCTCCACCTCGGCGATGGCGGAGAGCGGGATCATCCGGTGGCCGCCGAGTCCGGCCGGATCGTCCTCGCGGGTCAGCTTCAGGTGGCCGGGCTCCAGCCGGTCCACCGTGCCGACATGGCCGCCATCGCTGCCGACGACGTCCATGTGCGGCGTGATCGGGATGTCAGGCATGCGCGTCTCCCGCCTCAGAACCAGTGGCGCCGCGCCGCGCGGGCGCGGCCGTTCCGCCGCCCCGCAAGCGCGCCGAGCGCCAGCGCGCCGGCGCCGGCCAGCGTCGCCATGGTGGCGAGCGGGTGCAGCTGCGCCTCCAGCAGCAGGCTCGACTTCCGATGCGGCTGGCCGCGCAGGTTGGACCGCTCATGACCGCCGGGCCGGCCCTCGTGGAGGTTGTCGCGCAGTCCGGGCCGGTTGGGCTGCCGGCTCGTCTGCACCGGCTTGCCGACCGCCTCCATCGCGTAGTCGGTGAGGCGGGGGAACAATGCGCCGGCCAGCGAGATCGCCGCGCCGCCCGCGCCGATGTAGAGGTCGCGCCGCGGATTCGTGCAGGCGAAGAGGATGGCGCGCGCCACCAGGCGTGGGTCATAGGTCGGCGGCGGCAGCTTCAGGCCGGGCAGCGGCGTCTCCAGCTTGGCGTGGTCCACATAGGGCGTGTCGATGCTGGACGGCTTGATGAGCGTGACGGAGATCGGCGCGCCGGCCGCCTCCAGCTCCATCCTGAACGCATCGGTGAAGCCCTTCACCGCGTGCTTGGTCGCCGAATAGGTGCCCTGGTAGATCATCGCGCGGTCGGACAGCACGGAGCCGAGATTGATGATCGCGCCGCAGCGCGCGCGCAGCCGCCGCGCCGCGATCAGGCTGCCATTCACCACGCCCCAGTAGTTGGTCTCGAACAGCCGGCGCTGGTCCTCGATCGGCGTGTCCTCGATGGCGCCGAAGGTCGAGACGCCGGCATCGTTCACCCAGGAATCGAGGCTGCCGAAGCTCTCCTCCGCCTTGTCGGCGGCGGCTTCCAGCGCGGCGGCATCCGCCACGTCGGCGACGTGGTACTCTGCGCGGCCGCCTGTCTCGCGGATCTCCTCGGCGATCTGGCGGAGATCGGGCTCGTCACGCGCGACGAGCATCACCGCGGCGCCGCGCGCGGCGGCCATGCGCGCGGTGGCGAGCCCGATGCCGGAACTGGCGCCGGTGATCAGGATGGTCTGCCGGGAAAGCGGCTTCAGACGCATGGGCATGGGCGCGACCCCCTTGGGTGACGGATCGCGAACGGGTGGCGCGGGGCGCGGGTTCCGCCTGCCGGCGTGCTCAGCCGCCGAGCCAGCTGTCGAAGCGCGCAGTCAGCCGGTCGATGTTGTCGAGCCAGAAACGGTCGCTGATGCGCAGCCTGCCCTCGGCGTTCTGCGGCGCCGTCGGCAGCTGGGCGAGCACCTGGCGCGACAGGCGCTCATTCGCGCCCCTCGCGGTGACGCCGTAGGGGATCAGCGGCGGCAGTTCCGCCTGGCGGTCGGCGCGGCCGACGAAGCGCAGGAAATCCATCGCGCGCGCCTTGTTCGGGCTGCCGCGCATGATGACCCAGTAGTCCAGCGTATAGAGGCTCTGCGACCAGAGGATGCCGAGATCCTGCCCGCCGGCATTCGCCGCGGCGATGCGGCCATTGTAGGCGCAGGCCAGCGCGACCTCGCCGGAGGCAAGCCAGCGCGCCGGCTCCGAGCCACGCTCCCACCACATTAGCACGTCGCGGATGGTGTCGAGCTTGGCGAAGGCGCGGTCCACGCCGGACGGGGTGGCGAGGGTGGCGTAGATCTCGGCGGCCGGCACGCCGTCGCCGAGGAGTGCGATCTCCAGCGTCACCTTCGGCCCGCGGCGCAGCGCGCGGCGGCCGGGGATGCGCTGCGTGTCGAAGATATCCACCCAGCCGCGCGGCGCCTGGCTGAGCCGCGTGCGGTCCCAGGCGAGGACGAAGGCGTAGATGATCGCGCCAACGCCGCAGCGATGCACCGCTTCCGGGATATAGGCGTCGGGGCCGCCGAGCGCGCCGATGTCGATCGGCTCGAACAGGCCCTCGGCGCAGCCGAGCAGCAGCTCCTCGCCTTCCACCTGCACCACGTCCCAGCTGTTGTCGCCGGCGGCCATGCGGGCGCGCAGCACGCCGATGCCGCCATCCCAGGTCTCCTCCAGCAGCCGCTGGTCGCCGGCCTGCATCCAGGGGCGGAAATAGGCCTCGCGCTGCGCTTCCTGGTAGGCGCCGCCCCAGGAGACGACGGTGAGGTCGCGGGTCTGGCCGCGCGCGGCGAAGGGCAGCAGCGCGGGCGCGGCGAGGGTGCCGAGAAGGAGGCGGCGGCGCATCACGCCTCCGGTCGGCGGAGGATGCGAAGCGTCCGGAGCCGTGAATCGGCGGCGCATCAGGAAACCCCTTCGCGGAATGCGCGCGCCTCGTCGGGCGCCCAGGCGAGCGCGACCTCGCTGCCCGGCGCGGGCAGCGCCTCGCCCACCGGGCGGCGGGCGACGATCTCGGCGCCGTCGGGCAGCGCAAGCCGCAGGCGGATGTGGTCGCCCTGGAACAACGCCTCGGCGAGCCGGGCGGACAAGGCGCCCGCCGGCGCGGAGGCGACGGAAACCGCCACGCGCTCCGGCCGCACCATCACCACGCAGCGCGTGCCGGGTTCCACCGCGCCGGCCAGCCGCGCCCGCACCTGCGCCCCGCCATCGAGGCGCAGCACCGCGCCTTCCGGCGCAGGCCGCAGCAGCGTCGCCGGCAGGCGGTTGTTCTCGCCGACGAATCCGGCGACGAAGGCGTCTTCCGGCTCGTCGTACAGCGCGCGCGGCGTCGCCACCTGGCGCAGCCTGCCGCCGGCGAGCACGGCAATGCGGTCGGACAAGGTCAGCGCCTCCGACTGGTCGTGCGTCACATAGAGCATGGTGAGGCCGAGGCGCCGGTGCAACGTGCGGATCTCGTGCTGCATCTCCTCGCGCAGCGCCTTGTCGAGCGCGCCGAGCGGCTCGTCGAGCAGCACCACCGGCGGCTCGAACACCATCGCGCGGGCGAGTGCGACGCGCTGCTGCTGGCCGCCGGAAAGCTGCGCCGGGCGGCGGTCCGCCAGATCGGGCAGGCGCACCATCTCCAGGGCGCGGGCGACGCGCTGCGCCCGTTCGGCCCTGGGGATGCCGCGTGCCTCCAGCGGGAAACCGACATTCCCGGCCACGGTCATGTGCGGGAACAGCGCGTAGGACTGGAACACCACGCCGATGCCGCGGCGGTGCGGCGGCAGGCGCGCGATGTCACGCCCCTCCAGCAGGATGCGGCCGGCATCCGGCGTCTCGAAGCCGGCCAGCAGCATCAGCGTGGTGGTCTTGCCGGAGCCGGAGGGGCCGAGCAGCGTCAGCAACTCGCCGCGCGCGACATCGAGGTCGAGGCCGTCGAGCGCGGCCGGCGGCGCGACAGCGCCACGCACCGGCGCGGCGTAGCTCTTGGAGACGCCTTCGAAGCGCAGCAGCGGACCATCCATGGGGCGGGAGGCTCCGCGTGCCCCCGTGGCCTGTCAACCGGCCGGCCAGGGAAACCGGCTCGCCCCCGAAGCGTTCGAGCCGACAACGACAGTCAGAACGAAAGGGACCCCGCATGTCTCAACCCTATGGCGAAATCCCCAGGGCCGGCGAACCCGACCCGATGCGCGACATGCGCGACACCGCGGCCGCTGCGGGCGAGCGGATGTCGGAGGATGCCCGGGCCGAACTCGCCCGGCTGCGCGCCCAGGTCGAGCGGCTGATGGAGGAGCGCGTGACGCCCGCCCTCGGCAGCGCCGCCGAGACGGTGGAGGATTATTCCAGGCGTGCGCGCGAACGGATCGAGGAGAATGCCACCGCGCTGTCCGACACGGTGCGGGAGCGGCCGCTGCTGGCGGTGGTGGCGGCGGCGGTGGGCGGCTTCCTGCTCGGCCGCCTGATGGGCGGCACCACCTACGTCTATACCAGCGACCGCCACCATCGCTGAGGCCCCGGCGAGGTGCGTCTGATCGCCTTGGCCCGCGCCGCCTTCGAGGCGCAGGGGCTGCACCTGCGCCGGGTGGCGCGCGCGCGCGGCATCCAGGCCGCGCTCGCCGCCACGGCGGCCGTCTTTGCGCTGATGCTGCTGCTGATGCTGCACGTCGCGGCCTTCGCTGCGCTGGTGGACGATTGGGGCGCGCCCGGCGCCGCCCTGCTGGTCGCGGCCGGCGACCTGGTGCTGATGGTGATCATCGGCATCGCCGCGGGCCGCGCCGGGCATGACAGGGTGGCGGAGGAGGCGCTGGTGGTGCGCAACGAGGCGATGCGCCAGCTCGGCGACAGCGCCGCGCGCGCGGCGATGCTGCTGCCGCTGCTGAAGAGCCAGGGCGCGAAGAAGGGGCTGATCGGCGCGGCGGTGACGGCGCTGGTGCTCGGCATCCTGTCGCGCCGCTGATGCCGGCGTGGTGGCTTGCCCGCCCCTCCCCGATTCGCTAGCCCCGCGCGACACCACCGCGAGGGGACCGCGCATGGCCGAGACACCGCAACCCATGGCCGAGCCCAGCGTGATCGCCCGCCGCGAGGGTGCGGCCGGCACCATCCTGATGAACCGCCCGCGTGCGCTGAATGCGCTGGATGGCGGGATGATCGAGCAGATCACCGCCGCGCTGCGCGCGTTCCGCGACGATCCGGCGGTGCGGCTGGTGGTGCTGGAAGGGGCCGGCGGGCGCGCCTTCTGCGCCGGCGGCGACGTGCGGCGGATGCGCGAACTGGCGCTGGCCGGCGACGCCGCCGCGATCGAGGCCTTCTTCGCCGGCGAATACGCGATGAACTTCGCGATCGCCGAGTTCCCCAAGCCCTGGATCAGCCTGATCGACGGCGTCTGCATGGGCGGTGGCATCGGCGTCTCGGTGCATGGCAGCCACCGCGTCGTCACCGAGCATGCGATGCTGGCGATGCCGGAGACGGCGATCGCGCTGTTCCCCGATGTCGGCACCTCCTTCGTGCTGCCGCGGCTGCCCGGCGCGCTCGGCACCTGGCTGGCGCTGACCGGCGCGCGGCTGAAGGGCGCGGAGGCGGTGGAGGCCGGGCTGGCGACGCATTTCGTCCCACGGGCCGAGCTTCAAGCGCTGCGCGTGGCGCTGCTGGAGGGCGATGCGAAGGCGGTGGACCGCTTCGCGCAGCCGGTGGCGCCCGGTGCGGTGGCGGCGCAGCGCGCGGCGGTGGATCGCTGCTTCGGCCATGCGTCGCTTGACGCCATCCGCACCGCGCTGGAAGCGGAGGGGACCGACTGGGCGCGGGAGCAGCTGGCGATCCTCGGGAAGATGTCGCCGACCAGCATGGCGGTGACGCTCGAGCTGCTGCGTCGCGGTGCCGGGATGACGCTCGCCGAATGCCTGGCGATGGAGCTGGCGCTGACCCGCACGGTCACGCGCCACCCGGATTTCGCCGAGGGCGTGCGCGCCGTGCTGGTGGACAAGGACAACGCCCCGCGCTGGGCGCCGCAGGCGGATCTGTCCGCGATGTTCGGGTAGCGGGGCGGCGCCTTCGCGTCAGGCGGCGTGGTTGCCCACGCGCATCTCGGCGAGCGTCGCCTCCATCTGCTTCAGCGCGAAGCGCATGTCGTCGGCGTCGATGGCGCCGATGCAGCCGATGCGCATGGTCGGCGCCTTGGTCGTGAAGTGGTTGCTGATGACCACGCCGCGCGACTTCACGCCGCGCAGGAAGCGCGCGAAGTCCCAGTTCGGGTCCTGCGGCTGGTGCACCACCACGATGATCGGGCCCTGGTTCGGCCGCTCCACATAGGGCCGGAAGCCGAGCGCCTGCAGCCCGTCATAGGCCACGTCGCGCGTGGCGGCGTAGCGTGCGAGCCGCGCGGGCTGCCCGCCCTCCGCATCGTAGAGGTCGAGCGCCACGCGGAAGGCGCGCAGCGCCTGCACCGCCGGCGTGAAGCGGAAGCTGCCCCAGCCGTCGCGCAGCGCGTGGCGATACACGTCGTGCAGGTCCATCACCCAGGAACCCGCATTGCCCGCCGCCGCCTCGACGCGCCCGATGGGCGCCACTGCGAAGCCGAAGCCGGGCAGGCCCTCGATGCATTTGTTGGAGGTGAACACCACCACGTCGCATTCCGGATGGTCGGCGATGCGGAAGGGCAGCGCGCCGAAGCCGGAGACCGCATCGCAGATCAGCCGCCGCCCGGCCGCGCGGATCACCGGGCCGAGGACCGCCGGATCGTTGACGATGCCGGTGCCGGTCTCGCTGACCACGACGGCGACATGCGTGACGTCGGGGCTGGCGTGCAGCGCGGCCGCCAGCTTCTCCGGCGGGCAGGGCTCGTTGTCGGGGTGGTGCAGCGCCACGACGACGCGCCCGGCCTCGGTCGCCAGCCGCGCGAGACGGTCGGCATAGCCGCCATTCTGTACCACCATCAGCCGGCCCCCGGCGGGGACGAAGGTGCGGATCGCGGCCTCCACCATCATGTGGCCGCAGCCCGGCAGCGGCAGCGAGACATGCTCGCCCTCGACGCCGCCGGCGATCTTCACGATGCGCGGGCGCATGGATGCGTATTCGGCGCGGAACTCGTCGTCCCAGGGGGCGATGTCCTCGGCCATCACGGCGCGGACCTCGGGGCGGGTCTGCACGGGGCCGGGAAGCAGCATGAGCATGGAAGGGGTCCGTCGCTGGCGACGCGTCTGCGGGAAGGCGGCGGGTTATGCGACGGGCCGCAGGGGCAAGCAACCAGTGAGCCGGCCGATTCAAGGCTACAGGCGGCGCCCTCCGCCGGTCGGGTCGCTCAGGCAACCAGCAGGCCGCCACCCAGCTCGCGGCGCAGCTTGCGCAGGATGGCATCGGCGAAATCGGGGTAGTCGGCGCAGCTCATCGCGAAGCTGCCGGGCCCGCCGATCACCTCGGTGGCGTAGTGGTCCAGAAGGTCGGGCTCCTCGTTCAGGATCGCCAGGCCGTTGATGGTGATGCCGGCATCCACCGCCAGGTCGCGCACCGGGCCGGGCGGCTGGCCCTGGTTGTGGCGGCCATCGCCCGAGACATCCAGCACCAGCCGCGCCGTGGCGTCCGGGAAGGCGCCGAGCAGGGCAAGGCCGGCGGCCATCCCCTCCCCCAGCGCGGTGGCGCCGGCGCGCGGCAGGCGGGGCGTGTCCGCGATTGCCTGGGCGAGCGCCCCGGCGGCCTCCGGACCATCCAGCCGGGTCCAGCCGACCGCCAGGTCGCGCTCGCCGATGCCCGACCAGAGCAGCAGGCAGATCGCCGCCGCCCCGCGCGGGCCGGAGGTGGCGGCGGCCAGCACCGAGGGGTCGCGCAGCGCCGCGGCGGTGCCGCCGGCCATCAGGGCGAACTCATCGAAATCCACGCTCGCCGAGACATCCATCGCGAGGCAGAGGGCGACATCCACGGGGTCCATGCGCCGCCTTGTCGCAGAGCCCCGGCCGTCATGTCATCTGCCGGTTGCGCACGGCGAAGCGGCCGCCGCCCACTCGCACATGCGTGAACAAGGCCCCTGTCGGCAGGCGCCGCCGCATGCTACGTCTCGTGCGGGGAGAGCCTTGGCCATAAAGGCCGCACGTGTCCGGAACGGGAGGGGCGTACCATCGAAGGCCTGCGCGAGGCGACGACCGCGAAGCATGCGGACGCCCACGCCCTCCCCGTCTCCGAACTGGTCTGCGGCATAGCGCGTGGCTGGCCGCGGGAACGCCTGACCCTCGGCGAGCTGATCGAGGCGCTCGGCCCGCGCGGCTACGGCGTGCTCATCGTGCTGTTCGCCCTGCCCAATCTGCTGCCGGTCTACATTCCCGGCCTGAGCCCGATCTTCGGCTTCCCCCTGATGATCATCTGTGCGCAGCTCGCCTATGGGCTGCCGAGCCCGCGGCTGCCGGTGGTGCTGACGCGCCGTTCCATGCGGCGGAGCGACCTGCTGCTGATCACCGAGAAGGCGCTGCCCTGGCTGCGCCGGGTGGAACGCTGGGTGAAGCCGCGCCCCTCGGTGGTCACGAGCCAGCTCGGCGAGCGTCTGATCGGCGTCTGGGGCGTTCTGCTCTGCATGATCGTCGTCGTGCCGCTGCCCTTCACCAACGGCCCGCCCTCGCTCGCCTGCCTGATCATGGCGATCGGGCTGATGGAGGAGGACAGCGTGACCATCCTGGGCGGCGCGCTGTTCGGCGTGGTCGCCGCCGTCATCGGCCTGTCCGTCATCGGCAGCGTGGGTTGGATCCTGATGGCAGGCTTCAACTGGCTGTTCGGACTGCCCTGAGATCCCCGACGCCCACCCCCCGATGACCGCCGAGCGCATCCCGCACGCCGAAGATACGGCGCCGATCTCGCGCATCGTGGCCGAGGTCGCCGCCGCGCTGCCGGGCGAGCGGATCACGCTCGGCGAGATGGCGGAAGCCTTCGGCGACCGCGCCTTCGGCCTGCTGCTGCTGCTGCTGCTGCTCCCCGGCCTGCTGCCCGGCATGGCCAGCGTGTTCGGCCTGCCGCTGCTGCTGCTCGGCGTGCAGATGGGGCTCGGGCTCCGGGTGCCGAAGCTGCCGCGCATCCTGGCGCGGCAGAGCATCAAGCGCACCGACCTGCTGCGGCTGGCCTCCGCCTCCTCGATGGGGCTGAACCGGATCGAGCGCTTCATCCGCCCCCGGCCCGGCTTCTTCACCGGGCCGCTGGGGGAGCGGATCATCGGCTGGCTGACCGCCTATGTGGCGATCATGCTGATCCTGCCGGGGCCGGGCACCAACGGCCCGCCGGCCTTCGGCAACATCGTCATGGCGCTCGGGCTGATCGAGCACGACAGCAAGGTCACCGGCTGGGGCGTCGGGCTGACGGTGGCGGGCTGCATCTTCGCCACGCTGGTGCTGGGGCTGCTGGGCTGGCTGGGGATGGAGGCGGTGCAGCGGCTGTTCTAGCCCGGCGATCGCCCGGGGTGTGCGCACCGCGGCTGGGCACGCCAGGGCGCCACTCGCCGGCTCCTGAACGGCTGGACGGGCTCAGCGGCGCAGCTTCGCCAGCGTGTCGTTCGGCCAGCGATCGGGGACGGGATGGCGCTCCAGCTGCTCCGGCAGGTCCCGCAGCCAGGGCGGCCGCTCGTCATCCTGCGACCAGCCGCGCAGCCGCGGCAGGCGAGCGCCGCCGAACGGGAAGAACGGCGCGTCGGAGGCAGGCCCGGCCACACCCTCGGGCAGGTTCTGCACGGTCCGCGGCGCACCGGCGGGCGCGGGCCCGGACAGGTCCGGCCCCGGCGCCGTGCCACAGGCCGCGAGGGTGAGCGAAGCCCCGATCAGAACCGTGCGCCACATGCGACATCCCTCTTTCCGGCATCCTCACACCGCCCGGGGCGGCCCGGCTTTGCGCGACCCGCGCGGCATGCTTAGCTCACTTCATGCATCGGTGGCCCGCAAGGGCTGAAACGGGAACGCGCGAAGACGGGAAGTTTCCCCCGTCCAGTCCGCGGCTGCCCCCGCAACTGTAGGCGGAGCCGTCCTCTCCATACGCCATTGGGTGCTGTCACCCGAGAAGGCGGAGGGGACCCCGGGGGGATCCCCCCGGCACTCCGCGAGCCAGGAGACCGGCCGGCGCAGAGACGTCCCGCGCGTGCCGGGCGGGGTGCACCGGCGCAACGAAGCGACAGCCGTCCGGCAACGGGCGGCGCTCGCCTTCGCCTGCGGCGACGACGCCAGCCGTCCCGGTCGGGTTTCCCGCCCGGGGCATGTCGTCACGCCGCACGGAGAGACCGATGCGCCGCCTCCTATTCCTCACCACCGCCCTGCTCTGGGTGCCATGCGCCCATGCCCAGCAGGCGATCCCCGACACCATCGTCACCGCCACCCGCATCCCCACCGAGGCCGAGCGGGTGCCCGCCGCCGTCACCGTGCTGACGCGGGAGGACATTGCCGAGCGCGGCTACCAGACGCTGGCCGAGGCGATGCGCGCCATCCCCGGCCTCAACCTGGTGCAGCAGGGCGGGCCGGGGCAGAACGCCACCGCCTTCCTGCGCGGCGCCGCCGGGCGGCACGTGCTGGTGCTGCTGGACGGCGCGCCGCTGAACGATGCCTCGGAGCCCAACGGCGCCTTCAACTTCGGCAACGAGCTGCTGGGCGACATCGAGCGCATCGAGGTGGTGCGCGGCCCGGCCTCGGCGCTCTACGGCTCCGGCGCGCTGGGCGGCGTGGTGAACCTGGTGACGCGCCGCGCGCCGCCGGGCACGCCGGCGCAACTCTTCGGCGAGCTCGCCGCCGGCACCCAGCGCACCGGCCGCGGGGTGCTCGGCGCCGCCGGCAATGATGGCCGGTTCGACTGGATGGTGACGGGCCAGGCACTCACCACGCGCGGCTTCAACGTGGTGCCGCGGCGGATGGCGACCAACCGCGGCGAGCGCGACGGGCTGGAGGCGCGCGCCGCCACCGCCCGCCTCGGCTTCCGCCCCGATGCGGGCAGCCGGGTGGAGGCACTGCTGCGCTGGCGGCGGAACCGGACGGAGCTGGACGACGCGCCCTTCTTCCGCCTGGACGACCCCAACTACACCGGGCGCGACCAGAACTGGTTCGGCCAGCTCCGCGGCGAGACCACGCTGCTCGACGGCGCCTGGACCACCGGCCTGCGCATCGCGGTGGCGCAGGACCGGCGGCGCTACCTGAACCTGCCGGACGCCGGCAATCCCGGCGACACCGACGACCTCTACCGCGGCCAGCGCCAGACCTTCGACTGGGGCAACCGGCTGCGGCTCGGCGATGTCGGGCCGTTCCAGGACACCGGGCTGGCCTTCGGCGCCACGCATGAGATCGAGAGCAGCGACAGCCGCTCGATCTCCGGCGGGCTGCTGACCACCACCGACGCGACGGCGCGCTCCACCGCGCTGCATGTGGGCGCGCAGGGGCGGCTGTTCGGGCGGCTCGACCTCTCGGCCGGGCTGCGCCACGACGCGGCGGAGGATTACGACGGCGCCACCACCTGGCGGCTCGGCGCGGTGCTGGCGCTGCCGGAGGTCGCGTCGCGGGTGCATGCCTCGGCGGGGACGGCATTCAAGGCGCCCTCGCTGTTCCAGCGCTTCGGCATCATCGGCGGCTTCTTCCGCGGCAATCCCGACCTCCGCCCCGAACGCTCCTTCGCCTGGGAGGTGGGGGTGGAGACCGACATCGCCGCCGCCGGCCGGGCGGATTTCGCGACCTTCGGCGCCACCTGGTTCTCGGCGCGCTACCGCAACCTGATCAACTTCAACTCGGCCTTCGATTCGCTGGAGAATGTGGACCGCGCGCGGGCGCAGGGGGCGGAGCTGTCCTTGACGCTGCGCCCCGCCGCCTGGCTCGGCCTGCGCGCGGCCTGGACCATCACCGAGACGGAGGATGAGAGCACCGGGCGGCAGTTGCCGCGGCGGCCGAAGAACGTGCTCGCGCTCTCGGCGCGCATCGCGCCGCTGCCGCGGCTGACGGTGGTGCCGGAGCTGGTCTTCACCGGCCGCGCGCTGGAGGGGCCCTTCGCCTCCTACGAGGACAGCGGCGCGCCGCGCTTCGGCGCGGCCTGGAACCCACAGGGGATGCTGCTGAACCTGACGGCGAGCTACCAGATCACCCCGGCGATCGCGGCCTTCGCCGAGGGCCGCAACCTCACCGACAGCCGCTACGAGCCGGCCAACGGCTTCGCGGCGCCGGGGCGGTCGGTGCTGGTGGGGACGCGCTTCGTGTTCTGATCGGGCGCCGCCGCCTGGGCCGGGTTCGGGGGGGCGGCCGCCGCGGCCAGCGCGGCGAGCCGCTCCGTCGCGCGGGCCAGCAGCGCCTCCTCGTTCTCCAGCACCCAGTGGTAGAGGCGGTCATCCTCGGCGTTCAGCGAGTGGATGTGCGCGGCGAGCGCCTCGTCGGGGACGATCTCGGGCGGCTTGGCGGGGGTGGCGTTCACCCAGATCACCTGCTTCGGGCGCGGCAGGCCGAAGGCATCGGCGAACAGGGCGGGGATGCGGTTCGCCGAGGCATGCGGCAGGACCAGCAGGTAGTTCCGCTCGATGCTGGCGCGCGCCGCCTCGAAGCTCGGGGTGCGGGCGAGTGCCATGCACTGGCCGTTGCCGACGAAGGAATAGCGCCGCGAAACCATGCGCCGCACCGCCTCCTCGACCGGGACCCCGGCATAGCGCGCGTATTCGGGATGCGCGACGCTGCGGCGCAGGAAGCCGAGGAAGGAGACCAGCCGGGCCACGGGATCGCGCACCGTGGCGATGTAGAGCGGCTGCCGCCCGAAGGCCTCCTCGTGGCCGCCATGGTGGATGTGGCCGGTCAGCAGCCGGATGCGGGCGCGGTGCTCGGGCGGGAGCTTGGCGGGCCTGGGCGCGTCCGCCGCGCGCAGGTCGAGGCAGGCGGGCGGGCCGAACAGCCGGCGGAACCCCTCGATCACCGAGCTGCCCGCGCATTTCTCGATATGCGTGTGGATGACGACGTGCCGGGCGAAGACCGCCGCCAGCGTCTCGGCGGCGCGGGCGCGCTGCGCGGCGGCGCGGGCGGGCGCGACGGCGCGCGCGGGCCTGGCCGGCCGCGTCGGTGGCTCGGCGGGCGCCGATGGATCGGCGGCGTTCGCCGGCGGGGCCGGCGCCTTCGCCACCGCACGCCCCTCGCGCTCCTTGGCGAGCCAGCGCTTGAAGACGATCGGCGCGTCGCGGTGCAGCTTGTCCGCGAATTCGGGGCTGGCCATGATCCAGCGCCGCAGCGCCTCCACCGTGCCGGCCGAGAGGCCGTACTCGTAAGCCTTCTCGTTCTCCGGCGGACGGCCGAGCAGGAAGCGGTAGGCGAACTCCACGCCTTCGCGCGTGATCGGCGTCTCCGTGCTCATGCGCCGGCCAGGGTCATCCCGTCGATGCGGATGGTCGGCGCGTCGGTGCCGCGCTTGAACTGCAGGTCGTCGGCGGCGGCCATGTGGAGGAACATCTCCTTCAGGTTGCCGGCGATGGTGATCTCGCTCACCGGCTCGGCCAGCGCGCCATTGCGGATCATGAAGCCGGCGGCGCCGCGGCTGTAGTCGCCGGTCACGCCGTTCACGCCCATGCCGATCAGGTCGGTCACGTAGAGGCCCTCGGCGATGTCGGCCATCAGCGCGGTGGGCGTCAAGGCGCTGGGCTCCAGCCAGAGGTTGGTCGTCGCCGGGCCGGGCGGGCCGCCGGTGCCGCGGCTGGCATGGCCGGTGCTGGCCATGCCGAGCTGCCGCGCGGCGCGCCAATCGAGGATCCAGGTGGTGAGCACGCCATCCTCGACGATGGCGCGCGGGATGCCCGCCATGCCCTCGCCGTCGAAGGGGCGGGAGCGCAGGCCGCGCGGCCGCGTCGGGTCGTCGCGCACCGTCAGGCCCTTCGCCAGCACAGGCTGGCCGAGCGATTCGCGCAGGAAGGAGGTGCCGCGCGCCACGGCGGCGCCGTTGATCGCGCCGGAGAGGTGCCCGAGCAGCGAACCCGCCGCGCGCGGGTCGTAGACCACCGGGATGCGCGCGGTCTTCGGACGCTTCGGGTTGAGCCGGGCGATCGCCTTCTCGGCGGCGCGGTGGCCGATGCCGGCGGCGTCCTCCAGATCCTCCAGATGGACCACCGAGGACCATTCGTAGTCGCGCTCCATCCCCGTGCCCTCGCCGGCCAGCGCCGTGCAGGACAGGCTGTGGGAGCTGCGGGCATAGGCGCCGGCGAAGCCGTTCGACATCACCAGCGCGATGTGCAGGTGCCCCCAGCCGGCGTCCGCACCTTCGCTGTTGGTCACGCCCTTGACCGCCAGCGCGGCGTCCTCCGCCGCGGCGGCGCGTTCGATCAGCTGCGCGGCACCGGGCTCGGCGGGATCCCACAGGTCGAGCGGCCTGACATCGCGCGGCGGGTCGAAGCGGTCGGGCAGGCCGCCGTAAGGGTCTTCCGGCACCACCTGCGCCATCGCCACCGCGCGCTCCGCCAGGGCGGCGAAGCCCTTGGGATCGGGGTCGGTGGCGGAGACGATGGCCTGGCGCTTGCCGCAGAAGACGCGCAGGCCGAGATCGGTGCCCTCCGCGCGCTCCAGCTGCTCGATCTTGCCGAGCCGGCGGGAGACCGAGAGCGAGGCGTTGCGCACGAGCAGCGCATCGGCGGAATCGGCGCCGGCGCGCTTCGCCGCGGCGACGAGGTCGGCAAGCCTGTCGAGTTCGTTCATGCGCGCCTCCTGTTCGGCATGCCGGCGCTACGCCGCCAGCTTCTCCGCGATCGCCGGCAGCGCCGGCACCTTGCCGGCCGGGCCGAGGGCGGCGAGCGTGGGCGTGGCGCGGAACATGCGCGCGGCGGCCTGCTGCACCTGCTCGATGGTCACCGCGGCGATCTTCGCCTTGGTCTCCTCCACCGGGATGATGCGGCCATGCACCTGCAGCTGGCGGGCCAGCTGCTCGCAGCGGCTGCCGGTGCTCTCGAGCGACATCAGCAGGCTGGCGCGGAGCTGCGCCTTGGCGCGGTCCAGCTCGTCCTGCGTCACGTCGCGCTGCACGCGGCGCAACTCCTCGACCGCCACCGGCACCAGCTCCTCCGCCTGGTCCTCGCCGGTGCCGGCATAGACCGCGAAGATGCCGCCATCGGCGAAGGGCGAGACGAAGGAATAGACCGAATAGACCAAGCCGCGCTTCTCCCGGATTTCCTGGAACAGGCGGGAGGACATGCCGCCGCCGAGCAGGGTGGAGAGGATCTGCGTCGGCATGTGCATCGCATCCGTCGCCGAGACCGAGGGGAAGCCGAGCACCAGGTGCACCTGGTCCAGCTCGCGGTCCTCGCGGAACTCGCCGCCGGTGTAGCGCGCGCCCTCGGCCTCGGCCGCGACGGCCTCGGGCAGGTCGGCGAAGTGGGTGCGCACCATGTCCAGCAGGTCGGCATGCTCGATGGCGCCGGCGGCGGCGACGACCATGCGGCGGTGGCCGTAGTGGCGGCGCATGTAGCCGGTCAGCGCCTCCCGGCTCATCGCCTTGATGCTCTCCTCGGTGCCGAGGACGGGGCGGCCGATCGCCTGGGAGGCATAGGCGGTGGACTGGAAATGGTCGAAGACGATGTCGTCCGGCGTGTCGTTGGCCTGGCCGATCTCCTGCAGGATCACGCCGCGCTCGCGCTCCACCTCCTCCTTGTCGCAGGCGGAATGGCAGAGGATGTCGCCGATGATGTCGGCGGCCAGCCTGGTGTCCTCCTTCAGCACCTTGCAGTAGAAGGCGGTGTTCTCGCGGCTGGTGTAGGCGTTGATGTGGCCGCCGACATTCTCGATCTCGCGCGCGATCGCCGCGGCGTCGCGCTTCGCGGTGCCCTTGAAGGCCATGTGCTCGAGGAAGTGGGAGACGCCGTTCTCCGGCGCCGTCTCATGCCGCGCGCCGGCGTCCACATAGGCGCCGATCGAGACGGTCTCGACACGGGGCATCGTCTCGGAGACGACGGTCAGGCCGCTGGGCAGGCGGGTGAGCTGGATGGCGTCGGTCATTCTGTTCCTGGCTGCAACGCTCAGGGGGCGTTGCGTCTGGCATGCGCCCGCACGAAGGCCTCGATGGCGTCGAGATCGGCGGGCAGGCGGGTGAGGCGTTCGGGCCTCTCATATAGGTCGGCCAGGCGCGAAGGCAGGGGGGGCGCGCTGCCGGTGGCGCGGCGCACCGCATCGGGGAATTTCGCCGGATGCGCGGTGGCGGCGACCACCAGCGGGATGGCCGGGTTCACCGGCGGCACCGCGAGCGCCGCGGCGGTGCCGACCGCGGTGTGCGGATCGGCGAGATAGCCGCATTCCCGGTGCAGGCGGGCGATCTCGGCCAGCGTGCCCTCATCGTCCAGCGCGAAGCCGCGGAAGATCTCGGCGGCGTCGCGCCAGGCGGCGTCCGGCACCGGCATGCGGCCCTCGGTGCGGAAGCGGCGCATCATGTCGGTGGTCTGCTCGGCGTCGCGGCCCAGCAGCTCGAACAGCAGCCGCTCGAAGTTGGAGCTGACCTGGATGTCCATGGAGGGCGAGAGCGAGGGCTCCACCCCGCGCACCGTCATGTCGTTGGCGGAGAGGAAGCGCGTCAGGATGTCGTTGCGGTTGGAGCCGACGATGAGCTGCGCGATCGGCAGCCCCATCCGCCGCGCCGCCCAGGCGGCGAGGACGTTGCCGAAATTGCCGGTGGGCACCGAGAAGGCCACCTCCCGGTCCGGCGCGCCGAGCGCCAGCGCGGCGGCGACGTAGTAGGGGATCTGCAGCGCGACGCGGGCCCAGTTGATCGAGTTCACCGCGGCCAGCCGCACCTCGGTGCGGAAGGGCGCATCGGCGAACATCGCCTTCACCAGATCCTGGCAGTCATCGAAGGAGCCGGCGATGGCCAGGTTGGCGACGTTCGGCGAAAGCACCGTGGTCATCTGCCGCCGCTGCACCTCGGAGGTGCGGCCCTCCGGGTGGAGGATGACGATGTCCACCGCCTCCCGGTCACGGCAGGCCTCGATGGCCGCCGAGCCGGTGTCGCCGGAGGTGGCGCCGACGATCGTCACCCGCTCGCCGCGCCGGGCCAGGGTGGTGTCGAACAGGCGGCCGAGCGCCTGCATCGCCATGTCCTTGAAGGCGAGCGTCGGGCCGTGGAACAGCTCCAGCGCAAAGACGCGGGTGTCGAGCTGGACCAGGGGGCAGATGGCGCGGTGGCCGAAGCCGGCATAGGCCTCGGCGAGCAGCGGCTTCAGCGCCGCCTCGTCCGGCTGGCCGCCGGTGAACAGCGCCAGGATGCGGGCGGCGAGCTCCGGATAGGGCAGGCCGCGCAACGCGCGCCATTCGCGGGAGGACAGCACCGGCCAGGACTCGGGCACGAACAGCCCGCCATCCTCGGCGAGACCCGCCAGCAGGACGCCTTCGAAATCACGGGGCGGGGCCTCGCCGCGGGTGGAGATGTAGCGCATGGGGCGGAAACTAGCCGGGCGCGCGGGCGGGGGCGAGGGGGTGGGTGTGTGGTCGCCAGCGGGGGCGCTGCCCCCACGCCCCCGCCGGGGAGCTTGAAGCTCCCCGGACCCCCACATCTGTTTTTCAACGCCGAAGGCGGAGGGGGCCGAAGTGCCCCCTCCGCCTTCGGCGTTAAACGGACGCAGGTCCAGGAGCCTCAGGCTCCTGGTGGGGGGGTGCAGGGGGGCAACGCCCCCCGCGGCGCCTACAGCGCCCCGCCCTTCCGCCCCGCCATCGCGCCGAGGCGCAGCCGCAGTGCGTTCAGCTTGATGAAGCCCTGGGCGTCGAACTGGTCGTAGGCGCCCTGGTCGTCCTCGAAGGTGACGTGCTTCATCGAGTAGAGGCTGTTGGGTGACTGCCGGCCCGTGACGATGGTGTTGCCCTTGTAGAGCTTGAGGCGGACCGTGCCCGTCACGCTCTTCTGGCTCTCGTCGATCAGCGCCTGCAGCATCCGGCGCTCGGGGGCGAACCAAAAGCCGTTGTAGATCACCTCCGCATAGCGGGGCATCAGGCTGTCCTTCAGATGCGCCGCCTCGCGGTCGAGCGTGATGCTCTCCATCGCGCGGTGCGCGACGTAGAGGATGGTGCCGCCGGGCGTCTCGTAGCAGCCGCGGGACTTCATGCCGACGAAGCGGTTCTCCACCAGGTCGAGCCGGCCGATGCCGTTCTCCTTGCCGAGCGCGTTGAGCTTCGTCAGCAGCGTGGCGGGCGAGAGGCGCTCGCCGTTGATGCCGACGGCGTCGCCGCGCTCGAACTCGATGGTGATCTCCGTCGCCTTGTCGGGCGCGTCCATCGGGCTGATCGTGCGCTGCCAGACCATCTCGTCCGGCTGGTCCCACGGCTCCTCCAGGATCTTGCCCTCGGACGAGCTGTGGAGAAGGTTGGCGTCCACGCTGAACGGCGCCTCGCCGCGCTTGTCCTTGGCGATCGGGATCTGGTGCTGCTCGGCGAACTCGATCAGGCGCGTGCGGCTGGTCAGCTCCCATTCGCGCCAGGGGGCGATGATCTTCACCTCGGGCTTGAGGGCGTAGTAGCTCAGCTCGAAGCGCACCTGGTCGTTGCCCTTGCCGGTGGCGCCATGCGCCACCGCGTCGGCGCCGACCTGCTCGGCGATCTCGATCTGGCGCTGAGCGATCAGCGGGCGGGCGATGGAGGTGCCCAGCAGGTACATTCCCTCGTACAGCGCATTGGCGCGGAACATCGGGAAGACGAAGTCCTTCACGAAGGTCTCGCGCAGATCGTCCATGAAGATGTTCTCGGGCTTGATGCCGAGCAGCAGCGCCTTATCGCGCGCCGGGCCGAGCTCCTCGCCCTGACCGAGATCGGCGGTGAAGGTCACCACCTCGCAGCCATAGGTGGTCTGCAGCCACTTCAGGATCACGCTGGTGTCGAGGCCGCCGGAATAGGCGAGCACGACCTTCTTCACGTCCTTGACACGCATCGAACGGGGATCCTCGGGGGTCCGGAAAAGGTGGCGGAACATGCCGCCGGCGCACGGCCCCCGCAAGTCCGCGCCGGGCGGCGGCGGGCATGAGACAGGGAACGATACGCACTCGAATCTTGCTGCGGCGCCGCTGGACAGGCCGGCTTGCGCTATGGTTTCCTTCTTCACGGCATGTTGAAGACAATCCTTCGATTTGTGACTGCCCTGGCCGCGCTGGCACCCGCCGCGCGCGCCGACATGCCCCCTCTGCTCGACGAGGCCCGCCCCCCCCACCTCTCGGCCGAGGGCCGCGCCGACTACCAGCGCTTCCTGCTCCAGCCGACGCCGCGAGTCTTCGCCATCGCGCCGGACGGCGCCTGGGGCTGGGCCGCCGCGATCGAGGACGACGCCAGGGCCACCGAGACGCGCGCCCTGGAGAACTGCGCCCAATGGGGCGGGCGCGGCTGCCGCGTCTATGTGCGCGACCTCGACGTGGTCTGGCCGGGGCTGGAGGCGCACACGCCGCCCGCCCCTTCGCGGCCACTGGCCGATGGTCCCGGCTGGTCGCTCTCGCCCGATCGCCGCTTCCTCTGGCAGGGCGCGGCGCGGGCGCGCGGGGCCTATCTCTGGGCGCATGGCCGCTCGCCGGGCGGCGCCGACAGCCGCGGCTCGCAGCCGCAGCCGCACGTCCGCGCCTTCAACAATGCCGGCTACGACGTGATCCGCCTGGACCGCGACCCGATCACCGACGAGACGGAGGCTGGCGCCGCCTGGATGCGCCAGGCGCTGGCCGAGCTTCGCCGCCGCGGCTATGCGCGGGTGGTCGCCGGCGGCCAGTCGCGCGGTGCATGGAACGCGCTGCAGGCGCTGGCGGAGCCGGGCCTGGCGGATGCGGTGATCGCCATCGCGCCGGCGGCGCATGGCCCGCGCGGCAGCCCCGCGCATGCCTGGGCGCTGGATGATCTCCGCCGCATCGTCGTCAGCGCGCGCAGCCCGGAGACGCGGGTGGCGGTGGCGAATTTCGCCGGCGACGAGTTCGACCCCGATCCGGAGGCGCGCGCCCGCATCCTCGGCTCGCTGGCCGACCGCACCGCGGGGCTGCTGATGCTGGACCGCCCTTCCGGCATCCAGGGCCATGGCGGCGGCGCGCATTGGCGCTTCACCGGGCGCTATGCGCGCTGCCTGCTGGACTTTGCCGAAAAGCGCGCCGACCGCTGCTGAGGTCGCTCACCCGCCGCCCTGCCAGGTCTTCACCGCCTCCAGCGGCCAGAGCAGCATCAGCACGTTGAGCGTCAGATTGTCGCGGATCGCCAGGCCGACGCCGATCTCCATCGCCAGGGCGAGCGTGACGGTGGCCCACACCGGCAGCCGCGTCGCCAGCCAGAAGCCGAGCCACATCGCGCCGATATCGAACACCGAGTTGATGACGCTGTCGCCGAAATAGTCGAGCGCGATGGTCGCCTCGCGATAGCGCTGGATCACCGCATCGGTGTTCTCCGCGATCTCCCAGGCGGCTTCGACCAGCGTGGCGACGGCAAGCCGCGGCCACCAGCCGAGCCGGTCGCGCAGGGGCCACAGCGCGCCGTAGAACAGCATGCCGTGGATGACGTGGGACGGCGTGTACCAATCCGTCAGGTGCTGCGAGTTCTCGCTGCTGAAGACGATGCCGTGCCACAGCTTCACGTCGCCGCAGGTGCAGATCGGCGTGCGGCCCATCGCCAGCAGCACCGCCGCGGCCAGCGCGGCGATGCCGAGGACGATCCAGGGCCAGGGGCCCGGCCCGGTGACGGCTTCTACGCGGCGCGTCGCACGCTCCTTCCCTCGAACAGGTCGCGGCCCGCGACCAGGGCGCGGATCTTCGCGTCGACCACGTTACGCTTCAGCATCCAGAATCCGCAATCCGGGTGGATGTAGCGCACGCGGCCGGGGCCGATCACCGTCTCGGCGCGCTCGATGGCGCGGGCGATGTCGTCGGGCGATTCGACATCCGTGCGCTTGATGTCCACCACGCCGAGGCCCATGCCGATCTCCGGGCGCAGGCCACGGAACACCGCGAGTTCCTCGGCCGGGCGATGCGCGTTCTCCATCACCACATGGTCCACCTGCAGGGCGTTGAGGTAGCCCATCAGCTTGTCCCAGCCGCCCTTCTGGATGCTCTGCCCGCCATAGTTGCCGAAGCAGAGATGCACCGCGGCCTTGGTCTTCACGGCGCGCAGCACGCGGTTGATCGCCTCTGCCGCCCAGGGCGCCTCCTCCGGGCTGCCGGGCAGGTTCGCCTCGTCGAGCTGGACCACCGCGGCGTCGCAATGCGCGACCTGCTCGGCCAGCACGTCGGCGATGGCGAAGGCCACCTTCTCCGCGCTGCCGCCGTAGTGCCTGTCGATCAGCGTCTTGGCCAGCATGTGCGGGCCGGTGACGGTGAACTTCAGCGGCTTCGTCGCCAGACGCTTCGCCTTCGTGCAGGCCGCCGGCAGGTCGAGCGTGCCATGGCCGATCGGCCCGTCCACCGTGCCGGGCGGGCGCAGCCGGAAGGCCATGCCGCGCTGGGCGCGATAGGCCAGCGCTTCCTCGAAGGTGCTGTCGTTGCGGATGCCCGACATGGGGCGGGTGAAATACTCGATCATCCCGTTGGTCTCGGGATGGTTCACGTCGAAGCGGTAGAGCTCGCCGTCGCAGACCAGGTCGATGCCGGCCTGCTCCTGGGTGGCGATGACCACCCGCGTGGCGTCGGCGACAGCGGTTTCGGAGGGCAGTGCCACCAGCCAGTCGGGGACGGGATAGCTGCCCACGACCGTGGTGAGGATCTTCGGATTGCTCATCGTGCGGGCGCCCGGTGCGAGGGGATGGAGGGATCGAGCAGCTCGTTGGTCATCACCTGCTGCGGCGTCATCTCCGGCGCGTTGAAGGCGGTGCGCACCGCCTCGATCGTCGTCGCCATGCGCGCCGGGTCCATGCCGCCGAGCGGGCGGTTGCCGGCGGGGTCGTCGCCCATCAGCTCGGCCACCAGGCGCCAGGAGACGGTGAGGTCCTCCACGCTGGTCGCCGCCGGGCCGGACACCGCCTCCACGCAGGGCGCGGGGTTGGCCAGGCAGTCGCGATACGCCGCCTGCGTCACCCGGATGAAGCGCTGCGCCGCATCCCGGTTGGCGCGCAGCCAGGGGCCGTTGATCCAGAAGGCGTTGCCGTACGGGTTGAAGCCGATGTCGCGCGTCAGCACGTAGCCGAGGTCGTCGCCGAAGACGCGCTCATAGATGTAGTGCACGTTGTAGAAATGCGTGGTCGCCTGGATCGCGCCGGATTGCAGGGACGCGACCTTGGCCTCGGGTGCGATGTTCACCCAGGTCACCTCGTTCGGCTGGATGCCGATGGCGCGCGCGATCATCGGCCACATCACCCGCGCCGCATCGGCCGGCGGCGCGCCGAAGCGGCGGCCGCGGAAATCCTGCGGGCCGGTGATGCCGGAGCTGCGCTTCCAATAGATGCCGTAGGGCGACTGCACGTAGATCATCATCCCGGCGACGAGGTCGGCGCCCTGCGCACGCGCCTGCAGGGCGGAGGGCGAATCGACGATGCCGATCTGCGCCTGGCCGCTGCCGGTGCGCTGCGCGGCGAAGCCGGAGCCGCGCCCGTTCTCGATGGTCAGCGCGATGTTGGCGTCGCGGTAGCGGTTCTGCTGCTGCGCCCAGTAGAGCGGCGCGTGGTCCGAACCGGGGAGCCAGTTCAGCACCAGGGTGATGCGGTCCTGCGCGGCCGCGGGCGCGGCCGACAGGCCGAGCGCCGCCGTGGCGGCCAGAAGCATGCGTCGGATCATTGGCGTTTCCTCCCTCATTCCAGTCCAAGCCTGTCATAGACGCGCCTGGCGAGCGCGCCGAATTCCGGCGTGTTGCGGATGGCAAGCTCCCGGGGCTCTGGCAGTTCCACCGCGAAATGGTCCGCCATGCGCGCCGGCCCGGCGGTGAGCACGGCGACCTGCGTGGCGCAGAACACCGCTTCCTGCACGCCGTGCGTGACCATCACCACCGTCTTGCCGGAGCTCGACCAGATACGCCGGATCTCGAGATTCATGCGCTCGCGCGTCAGCGCATCCAGCGCGCCGAAAGGCTCGTCCAGCAGCACCAGCTTCGGGTCGTGCACCAGCGCGCGGGCGAGGCTGACGCGCTGCTGCATGCCGCCCGACAGCTCATAGGGGAACTTGTCCTCGCTGCCCGCCAGGCCGACCAGCGCCAGCAGGTCGCGCGCGCGGTCCCGCGTCGCGGCCATGGGCAGGCCGAGGATCTCCGCGGGCAGCAGCACATTGTCCAGCACGCGGCGCCACTTCAGCAGCAGCGGCGACTGGAAGGCCACGCCGATGTCGCGGCCGGGATCGAAGCCGGGGTGGGAGATGCGCAGCTCCCCCGCATCGTGCGGGTGCAGCCCGGCGAGGATCTTCAGCAGCGTGGACTTGCCGCAGCCCGACGGGCCGACAAGCGCGAGGAACTCGCCCTCCGCCAGGTCGAAGCTGACATCGGAGACGGCCACCGTCTCCCGCCCGCCGGCGCGGTAGGTCTTGGCGACGCCGCGCAGCGAAAGGAAGGGTTCAGCGGAGGCGCGCATCGACCGTGACCGTCAGATGCTCCAGCAGCACCACGAGCGCATAGAGCGCGACGCCGACCAGCGTGATGAGGATCAGCGCCATCACCATCGCCGGCGTGTCGAGCGTGCCCTGCGCCGCCATCATCACGAAGCCGAGCCCGGCCTCCGACCCGACGAACTCGCCCACCACCGTGCCGGCGATCGCCAGCACCGCCGCCACGCGCATGCCGCTGAACAGGTAGGGCAGCGAGGAGGGCAGCTGGATCTTGCGGAACACCTGCCAGCGCGTGGCGCGCACGGTGCGCACGAGGTCGATCAGCTCCGGCTCCACCTCCGCCAGGCCGCGCGCCGTGGTGATGACGATGGGGAAGAAGGAGATCACGAAGGTGATCGCGATGTTCGGCACCAGGCCGTAGCCGAGCCAGACGATGAACAGCGGGGCGAGAGCCACCTTCGGGATCAGGTTCAGCGTCACCAGCAGCGGCATCATCCCGCGCCGCAGCGCAGCCGACCAGGTGAACACCACCGCCAGCAGCACGCCGATTACCACCGCCAGCGCGAAGCCGCCGAAGGCCTCGGCGGCGGTCATCGCCAGGTGGCGCGGCCAGTCGATCTGCGGCGCGGAGAGCGCGCGCAGCGTCTCCAGCGGGCCGGGCAGGATGAAGCGCGGCACGCCGCCCCATGTCGTCGCCCAGGCCCACAGCGCCAGCACGGCGAGGTGGGCGAGCACGGCCGGCGCATGGCGGCGCAGCGCGCCCATCTCAGTTCCCCGTGTCAGTTGCCAATCTCAGTTCACCGTGATGCGCGCTTCGCGGATCACGCGGCCCCACTTCTCCGTCTCGCTGCGCATCGTCGCGGCAAGCTCGGCAGGCGTCGAGACCACGGCATCCGCGCCGGCCGCCACCAGGCGCTGCTGCGTCGCGGGCTCGGCGAGCGATTCGCGGATCACCGCGTTCAGCCGCTCGATGGCCGCCGCCGGCGTGCCGGCCGGCACCATCACCGCGCCCCAGGAGGTGGCCTGCGCCTCGGCGAAGCCGGCCTCCGCCATGGTCGGCACGTTCGGCAGCAGGGAAGAGCGGCGCGGACCGGTGACGGCCAGCGCGCGCACGCGGTTCGCCTGGATCATCGGCAGCGCGGAGGGCAGCTGGTCCAGCATGACCTGCACGTTGCCGGCGACGGTGTCGTTCAGCGCCGGCGCGCTGCCGCGATAGGGCACGTGCTGCATGTCCACGCGCGCGGCGAGCTTGAACAGTTCCGGCACCAGATGCGTGGAGCTGCCATTGCCGCCCGAGCCGAAGGAAAGCTGGCCGGGCCGCGCGCGCAGCAGCGCGACCAGCTCCTGCAGGGTCTGCGCCGGCACCGAGGGGTTCACGACCACCACATGGTCGGTCGCGAAGGCCATCGAGACGCCGGCCAGGTCGGTGGCCGGGTTGAAGGTCATGTTGCGGTAGAGATGCGGGTTGATCGTCAGCGTGCCGGTGGTGCCCATCAGCAGCGAGTAGCCGTCCGGCGCGCTGCGCACGATGTTCTCCACGCCGACATTGCCGGCGGCGCCGGTGCGGTTCTCCACCGTCACCGGCTGGCCGAGCTTCGCCTGCATCCGCTCGCCGAGGATGCGTGCGACCACGTCGGTGGCGCCGCCCGGCGGGAAGGGCACCACGAAGCGCAGCGCGCGCGTCGGCGCCCAGGCAGCGGCAGCCCCTTGGGCGCGCGCGGCGCGCGGCAGGAGCGGTGCCGCCAGCGCGGCGGCGACCAGCGTTCGGCCCAGCGTCCGGCGTTGCATGCGGATCATCGGTCGTGTTCTCCCGTGCTCTTGCATCACACGGCGGTCTGGTGCCGCCGCTTGATCTCGCCCAGGACCTCGTCGGGGTCATGGGTCCACCAGCGCTTCGAGAGGATCTCCACCTCCGCGAAGCCGCCGGTATAGCCGGCCTGTTCCACCATATGGCGGATGGCCTTGATATCGATCACGCCTTCGCCGGGCAGGCCGCGGTCGAAGACGGTGTCGGTGGTCGGCACCTTCCAGTCGCAGACATGGAAGGCGGCGATGCGTGACGCCGCGCGCGCCACCTGCCGCGCGAGATCGGGATCCCACCAGACATGATAGACGTCGAGCGCAACACCCGTGCCCTCGCCGAGTTCATCGCAGAGATCGAGCGCCTGGCCGAGCGTGGACAGCACGGACCGGTCCGCGCAGGTCATGGGATGCAGCGGCTCCAGCGCCAGCGTCACGCCGGCGGCACGCGCCTCCGGCAGGATGGCGTGCAGCCCGGCGCGCATCATCTCGCGCGCGGCGGGCAGGTCCTTGCTGCCGGGCGGCAGGCCGCCGCAGACCATGACCAGGCAGCGCGCGCCGATCGCATGGGCTTCCTCGATGGCGCGGCGGTTGTCCTCGATCGCGGCGGCGCGGCCGGCGGCATCGGCGGCGGGGAACATGCCGCCGCGACAGAGGCCGGTGACGACGAGGCCGGCGTCACGGATGTGCCGCGCCGCCTGCTCGACACCCATCGCCTGCAACACGTCGCGCCAGGGCGCGATGCCCGGGATGGCGTGGCGCGCGCAGCCTTCGATGCAGTCGGCGAGGCCCCAGCGCTCCTTCACCGTGACGGTGTTGAGGCTTATCCGCATCAGGCGACGCCGTGCACCGCGAGCAGGCTGCGCATCCGCGACACCGCCATCTCCGGGTCGCGCAGCAGCCCGGCCTTGTCGGCCAGGCGGAACAGCTCGGAGAAATGCCGGATGGAGCGTGCGCTGTGCTGGCCGCCGACCATGACGAAGTGGTCCTGGTGGCCGTTGAGCCAGGCCATGAAGACCACGCCCGTCTTGTAGAAGCGCGTCGGCGCCTTGAAGATGTGGCGGCTGAGCGGGACGGTCGGCGCCAGGATGTCGTGGAAGGTCGCCAGGTCGTTGCGCTGGAGCGAGGCCAGCGCACCGCCGACCGCGGGCGCGATCGGGTCGAAGATGCCGAGCAGCGCGTCCGAGTACCCCTGCTCGTCGCCGGCGATCAGCTCGGCGTAGTTGAAGTCGTCGCCGGTGTACATCCGCACGCCCTTCGGCAGGCGGCGGCGCATCGTGATCTCCTTGCGGTCGTCCAGCAGCGAGATCTTCACGCCGTCCACCTTGGCGGCATTGGCGTGGATGACGGCGAGCGCCGTCTCCATCGCCGCCATGTGGTCGTGGTTGCCCCAGTAGCCTTCCAGCGCGGGGTCGAACATCTCGCCGAGCCAGTGGATGATCACCGGCTGCGCGACGCCCGAGAGGATGCGGTTGTAGACGCGCTCGTAATCCGCCGGCGACCTCGCGGCCTTTGCCAGCGCGCGCGAGGCCATCAGGATGATGCGGCCGCCCATCCGCTCGACCGCCTCGCACTGCTCCTCATAGGCGCGGATCACGTCGTCCACCGTGACGTCGGGGCCGGGCGCGAGGTGGTCGGTGCCGGCGCCGGATGCCATCACCGCGCCGGGCACGTCCTGCATCGCGTCGAGGCTGCGCCGGATGAGTTCCTGCGCGGCCGTCCAGTCGAGGCCCATGCCGCGCTGGGCGGTGTCCATCGCCTCCGCGACGCCGAGACCGAGCGACCAGAGATACTTGCGGAAGGCGATGGTGCGGTCCCAGTCCACCTTGGCGTCGAGCCAGGGATCCTGCTCGGCCAGCGGATCGGCCACGACATGCGCGGCGGCGAGCGCCACGCGTGGGAAGGGCGGCGTCGCGTTCGGGAAGTCCCGCGGAGCGCCGAGCTTGTACTCGCCCTCCGGCAGCGTGATCGTCGGCATGGCATTCTCCCTGGGTGATGCGATTCAGATCTCTGGGCCTTTCGGCCCGCCGGTCATCGCATCACACCTCCAGCTTCGGCAGGTCGATCCAACGCCGCTCGGCCCAGGATTGCAGCCCGGCCTCCGCCAGCTGCACGCCCTTGGCACCGGCCAGCAGATCCCATGGATAGGTCGCGACCTCGCCGGCGAGATACCTGAAGAACATCTCCCACTGCACGCGGAAGCCGTTCGGATAGTCCTGCGTGCTCGGCACCTCCTGCCAGCCGGCGAAGAAGTCGATCGGCTGCGGGATGTCGGGGTTCCACACCGGCTTCGGCGTGTTCACGCGGCTCTGCGTCCAGCATTTCTGCAGGCCCGCCACCGCGGAGCCGTGCGTGCCGTCCACCTGGAAGGTCACCAGGTCGTCGCGGCGCACGCGCGTGACCCAGGAGGAATTGATGTGGGCCACGATCCCGCCTGCCAGCTGGAAGGTGGCATAGGCGGCGTCGTCGGTGTCCGCGTCGTACGGCTTGCCGGCTTCGTCGTAGCGCACCGGGATGTGCGTTGCGCCGAGGCAGGAGACGCTCTCCACCTCGCCGAACAGGTTGTCCAGCACATAGCGCCAGTGACAGAGCATATCGAGGATGATGCCGCCGCCCTCGGCCTTCTTGTAGTTCCAGGAAGGCCGCTGCGTCGGCTGCAGGTCGCCCTCGAACACCCAGTAGCCGAACTCGCCCTTCACCGAGCAGATGCGGCCGAGGAAGCCGCTGTCGATCACCATCTTCAGCTTGCGCAGGCCGGGGAGGAACAGCTTGTCCTGCACCACGCCGGCCTTGATGCCGGCACGCCTGGCCAGCCGCGCGACATCCATCGCGTCCTCGAGGTTATCGGCGGTCGGCTTCTCGCAATAGATGTGCTTGCCGGCCGCGATCGCCTTGCGCAGCAGCGCCGCGCGCATCTGGGTGGTCGCGGCATCGAAGAACACCTCGTCCTTCGGGTCGGCCAGGCAGGCATCGAGATCCGTGCTCACGCGGGAGATGCCATGCGCCTTGGCCAGCGCCTCCAGCTTCTCGCGGTTGCGGCCGACCAGGATCGGGTCGGGCATGATCCGGTCGCCATTGGCGAGCGGCACGCCGCCATCGGCGCGGATCGCGGCGATGGACCGGATCAGGTGCTGGTTCATCCCCATCCGGCCGGTGACGCCGTTCATGATGAGGCCGATGCGGCGTTCCGCCATGGCGCGTTTCCCCGTTAAGTAACCGATCGGTTACCCGCCGCCGCGCGGCTGGTCAAGTCACGGCCGCAGATAGCCCAGCACCACCTCCGTAATGTGGGTCTCGCGCGCCGCGATCGCCGCTTCGGTATCCAGCCTGGTGCCGAAGATGGTGGACAGCGTGTGGCGGTTGGCGACGTAGAAATGGCCGAGTGCGAGGATCGAGATGTAGAGCTGCATCGGCTCCACCCCGTTGCGGAACACGCCCTCGGCCACGCCGCGCGCCAGCACGCCCCGCAGCGCCTCCACCAGCGGCGAGTAGAGTGCGGGCACGTCCTCCGACCGGCGCAGATAGGCGGCGCGGTGCAGGTTCTCCTGGTTCAGCAGCGCGACGAATTCCGGGTGGCGGGCGGTGTAGCGCAGGTTGAAGGCGACCAGCCGCGCCATGGCCTCGGGCGGCGGCAGGTGCTCCACCGCGACGGCGCGCTCCTCCTCCCGCTTGGCGGCGTAGGCGCGTTCCAGCACGGTCAGCCACAGCTCCTCCTTGGAGCCGAAATGCGCGTAGAGCATGCGCTTGTTGGCGCCGGCGCGCGCCGCGATCTCGTCCACCCGGCTGCCGGCCAGGCCCTTCTCGGCGAACTCGGCCAGCGCCGCATCGAGGATGCGCTGGCGCGTCGCGGCGGCGCGGGCGGAGAGCGGGTGGGCCGGACGGACCGTCGCTGTCGGCTCGGCTTTCTGCGCCGGCGCGCCTGGCATGGTTCCCCTCCCCTCCGCTTCGCGGCAGCATGGCGCCGGCACCGATGCTTCGCCAAGAGAGGGATGGAGACCACATGACCTGGACCGAGAGCCTGCGCTACCCGGACCCGGCGATCCGCGCGCTGGACCCGAGCTTCAAGCGCTACCACCTGCCGCTGACCTCGGTGGAGCGGCTGTGGACCGGCAGCCGATGGGGCGAGGGGCCGGTCTGGCTCGGCGACCAGCGCTGCCTGCTGTGGTCCGACATCCCGAACAACCGCGTGCTGCGGTGGGATGAGGAGACGGGCAATGTCACCGTCTTCCGCCAGCCCTCCAACCGCGCCAACGGGCACACCCGCGACCGGCAGGGCCGCATCATCGCCTGCGAGCATCTCGGCCGCCGCGTGATCCGGCACGAGTACGACGGCGCCATCACCGTCATTGCCGACAGCTTCGAGGGCAAGCGGCTGAACAGCCCGAACGACGTGGTTGTGAAGTCCGACGGCAGCATCTGGTTCACCGACCCGCCCTTCGGCATCGGCGGCTGGTACGAGGGCGAGAAGCACACGCCCGAACTGCCGCACACCAATGTCTATCGCGTGGACGGGCAGACCGGCGCGATCAGCCTGGTGGCGGACGACGTGGACCATCCCAACGGCCTGGCGTTCAGCCCGGACGAGAACATCCTCTACGTCATCGAGAGCCGCAGCGAGCCGCGCAACATCCTCGCCTACGACGTGAGCGGCGCGACGCTGCGCAACCGCCGCGTCTTCATCGCTTGCGAGAGCGGCGAGACGCCGGACGGCTTCCGCGTGGACATCGAGGGCAACCTCTGGTGCGGCTGGGGCATGGGGCGGCCGGAGTGGGACGGCGTGAAGGTGTTCAACGCCGCCGGCGCACCGATCGGCCACATCGCGCTGCCGGAGCGCTGCGCGAATGTCGCCTTCGGCGGGCGGCACCGGAACCGGCTGTTCATGGCCGCGGCGCATTCGCTCTACTCCCTCTACGTGAACACCCAGGGGGCGCCGGGCGGATAATCGTTCCAGCCTGGGCGGGCGATGTGCAAGGCTGCCGGCGGGCCGCAGAGCCCGCACGACATGAGGAAGCGCCATGATCACGGAATCCCGCGCCCTGCGGGCGACGTCACGCCGCGCCGCTCTCGGCGCCGGTCTCTCCCTGCTCGCCTCGCCCGCCCTCGCGCAGTGGCGGATGAGCGAGCGCTATCCGGACCCCGCCATCCGGATCCTCGACCCCTCCTTCGCACGCTACCGCGTGCCGCTGGCCGCGATCATGCGGCTGGCCGAGGGCTGGCGCTGGGGCGAGGGGCCGGCCTGGTTCGGCGACCACAAATACCTCGTCTGGTCGGACCCGCATGACAGCCGGCTCTACCGCTGGGACGAAATCACCGGCCAGACCGCGATCTTCCGCCACAACGCCAACAACCCGAACGGCAACACCCGTGATCGCGAAGGCCGCCTGGTCACCTGCGAGCACCTGACGCGCCGCGTGGTGCGCACCGAGCGCGACGGTCGCATCACCGTGCTGGCCGATCGCTTCGAGGGCAAGCGCTTCAACTCGCCGAACGAGGTGGTGGTGAAGTCCGATGGCTCGATCTGGTTCACCGATCCGCCCTACGGGATCCTGGGCTACATCTCCGGCGAGCGTGCGGAGCCGGAACTGCCGACCAATGTGTACCGCATCGACGGGCAGACCGGCCGCGTGACGGTGGTGGTGGACGACATCAGCTTCCCCAACGGCCTGTGCTTCAGCCCGGACGAAAAGCTGCTCTATGTCAGCGAGGACCGCTCCTCTCCGAACCGCTTCCGCGTCTTCGACGTGGATGGCGACAGGCTGCGCAACAGCCGCGTCTTCTACAACTGCCGCCCCGGCGAGACGCCGGACGGCTTCCGCGTGGATGTGGACGGCAATCTGTGGTGCGGCTGGGGCATGGGGAATGCGGAGCTGGATGGCGTGCGGATCTTCAACAGCGCCGGCGCGCCGATCGGCCATATCGACCTGCCGGAGCGCTGCGCCAACCTGACCTTCGGCGGCACGCACCGCAACCGGCTGTTCATGGTGGCCGCGAAGTCGCTCTATGCGGTGTATGTGAACACCCAGGGCGTCGGCTACGGTTGAGCTACCCCGAACCGCCGAGCCACAGCACCCGGAAGCAGAAGGCGGCGATCAGCGCGGCGACGATGGCGCCGCCGATCCCCGCCTTCTCGCCCCAGCGTCGGGGAAAGAACACCGATGCCGCGTAGAGCGCGGCGAACAGGCCGGCCAGCGCCACGATGCCGTCGATGATGAAGGTGCCGATGGCGTCGAAGAAGCCGGTGCGCGCCTCGAAGGCGTCCACGTCGAAGAACAGGTTCAGCACGCCCGCCGCCAGCGTCAGCGGCAGCACGAGGTACAGCATGATCCGCGCGACGCCGCGCGGAGGGACGATGATGATCGGGATGCGAGGCCAGGGGCGCTTCATGCCCGCAGCGCATCCGCCAGCGCGCGGCCCAGCACGGGCAGGTCGCGCTCGGCCAACGCCAGCGGGTTCACCACCAGCACGCCCTCGCGCAGCCGGGACTGGCTGACATGGATGCGCTGGCTGCGCAGCCGCGCCTCTGCGCTGTGGGCCGCAGCGGCATCCGGCAGGCGCAGCAGCAGCAGGGGAACGGGCGTGGCGGTGATCTCCGCCGGCGTATCGCCCATTGCGGCGCAGACGGCCTCAAGCTTCGCGCGCAGGCGGGCGCTGCGGGCGGCGTCGCCTTCCTCGGTGAAGCGGCGCAGCGCGACCAGCAGGCCGATGATCTCCTCCTTGCCCGCCTTACAGGAACGACCGATGCCGTGATGTGGCAGGCGTGGCGGCTGCGCGTTGCCGGCGAATTCCGGCGGCAGGCGGAACTGCGTCTCCGGCAGGTCGAGGTCGAGCATCTGCAGCAGCGCGGAGGCCACCAGCTCCCGCCGCCCGGCGAGGATGCCGCTGGATTGCGGCCCGCCGATCGCCTTGCCGCCGGAGAAGCAGACGAGGTCCGCGCCCTCCGCGACGAAGCGGCGGAGATTGGCGGCCGGTGGAAGCTGCGCCGCGGCGTCCACCAGCACCGGCACGCCGGCAGCCTGCGCGACGCGCGACACCTCCGGCAGTGCAGGCTCGGACCAGGGCTGCGCCACCCACAGCACCGCGGCGGTCTGCGGCCCGATCGCGGCGGCAAGCTCGGCCGCCGAGGCATCGCGCACGCCGGCGCCGCTGAAGCGGTCCGGAATGCCGACCTCGACGAGGCGCCCGCCGGCGACGCGCAGCGCACGGTCGTACATGTTGCGCTGGCTGCGGGCTATGAGGAAGTCGCGGCGCGGCGGCGCCTCCGGCAGCGCGTCCATGGCGGCGATGTCGAGGCGGGCCATGCACGCCGCCGCGCCAAGCAGCAGCGCGGCGGAAGCGCCGGTGGTGACGATGCCGGCCTCCGCGCCGGTCGCCGCCGCGATCTCGCGGCTGGCGGCGGCCTGCAGCTCGAGCATGTCCACGCAGGCGGTCGCCGCCTCCGCCATCGCGGCGGTCACCTCGGGGTGCATCATGCCGCCGGAGAGGCGGGTGTTGGTGCCGGCGGCGTTGATGACCGGTGTTACGCCGAAGCTTTCGTAGATCATGGCGTCAGCTCATCCTCTGACCCGCGCGTCAGGACGCGACCGACCGCATCCTTCCACACGGCGTAGCGGCGGTCCGCCTCGGGGCGCGGCATGCTCGGGGTGAAGCGGCGCTCCAGTCGCCAATGCGCGACCGAAGGCCCCGGCGGCGGCAGCAGCCCGGCCTGCAGGCCGGCGAGATAGGCCGCACCGAGCGCCGTCGTCTCCTGCACCTCCGGCCGGTCCACCGGCGCGCCGAGCAGGTCGGCGAGGAACTGCATCGTCCAGTCGGAGGCGACCATGCCGCCATCCACCCGCAGCACACGGCCCGCGCCGGATGCCGACCAGTCGGCCTCCATCGCCTCGATGAGGTCGCGGGTCTGGAAGGCCACCGATTCCAGCGCCGCGCGCGCGATCTCCGCCGGGCCGGTGCCGCGCGTGAGGCCGAGGATCGCGCCGCGCGCCTCCGCATCCCAATAGGGCGCGCCGAGGCCGACGAAGGCCGGCACGAAGACGACGTTCTGTGCTGGGTCCGCCCGCTGCGCCAGCACGCCGCTCTCGGCGGCGTCGGCGAACAGGCGCAGCCCGTCGCGCAGCCATTGCACCGCCGCGCCGGCGACGAAGATCGCGCCTTCCAGCGCATAGGTGCGCTTGCCGCCGAGTTGCCAGGCCAGCGTCGTCAGCAGGCGGTTCCGCGAGACCACCGGCTCCTCGCCCGTGTTCAGCACCGCGAAGCAGCCGGTGCCGTAGGTGGATTTCACCATGCCCGGCGCGAAGCAGGCCTGGCCGAGCGTTGCCGCGTGCTGGTCGCCGGCCATGCCGCGGATCGGCACGGCGGCGCCGAGCAGCGAAGGCTCGGTGGTGCCGAACTCGGCGGCGCAATCCAGGATGCGCGGCAGCACCGCGCGCGGGATACGGAACAGCTTCAGCAGCTCCTCGTCCCAATCGCCGCGCCTGATGTCGTAGAGCATGGTGCGGCAGGCATTGGTCGCATCCGTCGCATGCACGCGCCCGCCGGTCAGCCGCCACAACAGGAAGCTGTCCACCGTGCCGAAGGCGAGCGCACCGCGCTCCGCCGCCTCCCGCGCGCCGGCCACGTTGTCCAGCAGCCAGGCGAGCTTGGTGGCGGAGAAATAGGGATCGCAGAGCAGCCCGGTGCGCGCGGTGATCGTCTCTGCCGCGCCCTCGGCCACCAGCCTCGCGCAGTGCGCAGCGGTGCGGCGGTCCTGCCAGACGATGGCGCGGTGCAGCGCGCGGCCACTGGCGCGGTCCCACAGCAGCACCGTCTCGCGCTGGTTGGTGATGCCGATGCCCGCCACCTGGCCCGCCGCCGTGCCGCCCTGCGCCAGCGCCTCGCGCAGCGTGGCGAGGCTGGCCTGCCAGATCTCCTCCGGCTCGTGCTCCACCCAGCCCGGCGAGGGGTAGTGCTGCGCCAGTGCCGCCTGTGCCGCCGCGCGCGGCGCCAGCGCGGCATCGTGCAGGATGGCGCGGGTCGAGGTGGTGCCCTGGTCCAGGGCCAGCAGCGCATCCTTCATCTCGTCTCCTCCCGCGCCGGCACCGATCCTGATATCGGCTGGCGGCGACGGACGCCAGTGATCCGCGCTTGCCTCGCCGGCCGCCGGCATGGCCTGATGCGGCCGGGCGAGGCCCCCAGGAGAGTGCCATGCATCGGACCATCATCGCCGCCGGGCTCGGGCTCGTGGCGCTCGGCGCCGTTGCGATTGCGCAACCGCGCGCGGCTTACACGCCGGGGCCGCAGAACATCGAGCTTCCGGCGGACTGGCAGCAGCGCTTCATCCGCTACGCCACGGTGGACAAGCCGGACCGCAAGATCATCCGGCATCTCTACGTCAACCCCGAGGCCTATGCCGCCACCCGCGCCGGCCAGCCGGCGCCGCACGGCACGCTGATCATCATGGCGGATACCCGCGCGCGTCTCGACCCGCTGGGCAATCCGCTGCTCGACACATCCGGCCGCTTCATACCCGAGCCGGGCTGGATCGCCATCGGCGCGCAGCAGAAGGAGGCGGGCTGGGGCGAGGGCTACGGGCCGGAACAGCGCAACGGCGAATGGGAATATGCGGCCTTCACCGGCACCGGCGAGCGGCGCAACATCCCGCTCAACAGCTGCTTCACCTGCCACCTGCAGGCCCGCGCGCAGCAGGATTTCAACTTCACCTATTGGGATCACGCGGCGGCGCGGCGATAGGGCACCGCCCGCTAGCCTTCGCCCGGTTCCTCCGCGCGCCGGGCGCGCAGCGCCTGCGCGGTGCGCTGCGCCGCACCGGGCGGCACGCCGAGCCGGCGCATCGCGTATTCGGCCATGCCGAGCGCCACCTCCCGCTCGCCCATCATCACCAGGCCGACGCCCTCCTCGGCTTCCAGGATCACCGCCTCCTCGTCGGAATGGGTGCGGACGACGACGTGGATGGCGGGGTTCGCCGCGCGGGCGAGCGCCAGCACGGCACGCGCCTCCACCGCGCCGGGCAGCGCCACCACCAGCAGCCGCGCGCGCTCCAGCGCCGCCGCGTGCAGCACCTCCGGGCGCGTCGCGTCGCCCCAGACCACGGGCAGGCCGGCGGCGGACAGGCGCTCGGCGGCGGCGCGGTCCTCGTCCACCGCCAGCACGGGCAGGCCATGGCGGCGCAGCGCGTGCAGCACCACGGAACCGACGCGGCCGGTGCCGACCACCACCGCATGACCATCGAGCGACGCCGCCTGCGGCGAGAGCGCGATGCGCGGCCGTTGCTCGCCGCACCACAGCGCCAGCCGCGGCGAGCGCGCCAGCCGCGGCGCCAGCGCCTCCATCCCGCGCAGCAGCAGCGGCGTCAGCAGGATGGTGGCGACCGCGGCGACCAGCACCGGGCCGCGCACGGTGTCGGGCAGCACGCCCTGCTGCACCGACACTTCCACCAGCAGGAAGGAGAACTCGCCGATCTGCCCGAGCGCGCCGGCCACCGTGACGGCGACGCGCGGATGCACGCGCAGCAGCAGCAGCAGGCCGAGCGTGCCGCCGGCGATCGCCAGCAGCACCGCCAGCACCGCGGCGACGGAGGCCAGCGGCTGCTGCACCACCGCCATCGGGTCGAGCAGCATGCCGACAGAGACGAAGAAGATCGCGGCGAAGATGCGCTGCAGCGGCGTCGCCTCCGCCGCCGCCTGGTGGCCGACATCGGATTCGCCCAGCACTACGCCGGCGAAGAAGGCGCCGAGCGCGAAGGAGACGCCGAACAGCGCCGAGGCGACGAAGGCGACGCCGAGCGCCACCGCCAGCACCGCCAGGGTGAACAGCTCGCGCGAGCCGCCGCGCGCCACGCGCACCAGCATCCAGGGCAGCGCACGGCGGCCGAACAGCGCCATCACCACCACGAAGGCCGCGAGGGCGAGGCCGGCCTTCGCCAGTTGCCAGCGCAGCGCGCCCTCGCCCTGCCCCGCCTCCGGCCCGGCGCCGGCGATCGCCGGCAGCAGCACCAGCGCGAAGACCACCACCAGATCCTGCATCACCAGCCAGCCGAGCGCGATGCGCCCCGCCTCGCTGCCCAGCCGGCCGCGTTCCTCCAGCACCTTGGTCGCGACCACGGTGGAGGAGATCGCCAGCGCCAGGCCGAAGGCGAGCGAGGCGCCGAAGGTCAGCCCGAGCAGCGAGCCGCCCACCGCCGCGCCGAGCGTGGTGGCCAGCGCGATCTGCATCACCGCGCCGGGCACCGCCACGCGCCATACCGCGAGCAGGTCGGCGGGGCGGAAATGCAGCCCGACCGAGAAGAGCAGCAGCGCGACGCCCACCTCCGCCATGGCGGCGACCAGGCCGCGGTCGGCCACGAAGCCCGGGGTGTAGGGGCCGAGCACGATGCCGGCGGCGATGTAGCCGATCAGCGCCGGCAGCCGGAGCGCGCGCGCTCCGGCGCCGAATAGGAAAGCGAGCAGGATGCAGGCAACCACCGTCGCCAGCATCACGTCCGGTCCGTGGTGCATGGGTGAGACTTGGCACGTCGCGCGCAAGCGCGCCACGGAGGGTCCGCGCAAGCGCGCCACGGAGGGTCCGCCCAAGCGCACCACGGAGGTTCCGCGGCTGCGCGCCAGGCCGGTTGCGGGACGCGCCGCGCCGATCCACCATCGGCCGATGCGTCCGCCGGACCCCGTCACGCTGCGCTTCGCGCGCGGCAACCTGCTCGCCTGGGATCCGCCGGCGCCACGCCCCGGTGCGCCGGCGCTGCTGCTGCTGCACGGCGCAGCCTGCGGCGCCTGGGTCTGGGAGGAAGGGTTCGCGGCGCAGCTGGCCGCAGCGGGGCACGCCGTCTTCGCCGTCAGCTTCGGCCGCGGAGGCGCCGCCGCACCCGCCGGCCTCGGCGACTTCATGGAGGACGCGCGCGCGGCGCTGGTGGCGATCCGCCGGCCGGCGGTGCTGGTGGGCCATTCCCTCGGCGGGCTGGTGGCGCAGCGCATGCTGGCCGAGCCGCCGGTGCTGGGCGCGGCGCTGCTCGCCCCGGTGCCGCCGGAGGGGCTGGCCTGGGCCAATTGGCGCCTGGCCATGGCCGACCCGCCGCTGTGGCGTGCCGTCTCGCGGATGACCGAGCCGGGCGGCCCGGGCGCCGAGGCCGCGCTGCTGCGCCAGGCGCTGTTCTCGCCGGAACTTCCCGAGGCCGTGGCGTTGCGGCATCTGCGGCGGATGGGTGGCGAGAGCCGGGCCGCGCTGCTCGAGGCGCAGGCGCCGCAGCCCACCCCGCCGGCCTGGGGACTGGGCCGGCCCTGCGTGGTCTACGGCGCGCGGCGCGACCGGCTGATCCCGGCCGATGCCGTGGTGCGCACCGCTGCCTGGCACGCCTGCCCCTTCGCGCTGCTGGACGAGGTATCGCACCTCATGATGCTCGATGCCGGGCGCGCGGCGCTGGCCGACCGCCTGCTCGGCTGGCTCGAGGATACGTTCAGGTGACGCCCCCGCGGTCGCCGCAGGGCGCCGCGAAGCGGGCAGCGGAGGCGGGAAGCGCATGGCTCATGATTCGATCCTGATCACCGGCGGCGCGGGCGGCATCGGCCGCGCCATCGCGCATCGCGCGGCCGAGGCGGGCTGGCGGCCCGTCACGCTCGACCTGCGCGCGCCCTCCGATCCGCTGCCGAACGAGGCCTACATCCATTGCGACTTCGCCGATGCCGCCGCGGCGCGCGCGGCGCTGGCCGAGGCGGTGGCGCTGCATGCGCCGACGCGGCTGGTCAACAATGTCGGCATCGTCCGCCCCGCGCCGCTGGAGGAGACCGATATCGACGACCTGGCCGCGGTGCTGGACGTCAACCTGCGCAGCGCGGTGCTCGCCGCGCAGGCGCTGCTGCCGGCGATGCGCGAGGCCGGCTTCGGGCGCATCGTCAACATCGCCTCCCGCGCCGCGCTGGGGAAGGAGCTGCGCACCGCCTATGCGGCGAGCAAGGCCGGGCTGATCGGGCTGACGCGCACCTGGGCGCTGGAGCTCGCCGGCCAGGGCATCACGGTGAACGCCATCGGCCCCGGCCCGATCGCCACCGAGCTGTTCCGCCGCGCCAACCCGGACAACAGCCCGAAGACGCGGGCGATCATCGAGGGCGTGCCGGTGAAGCGGCTCGGCACGCCGGAGGACATCGCGCATGCCTGCGCCTTCCTCCTCGACGAGCGCGCCGGCTTCGTCACGGGGCAGACGGTCTATGTCTGCGGCGGGCTGACGGTGGGCCTCGCGCCGGTGTAGCGGAACCCGCGGCGGGCGCTGCGGTTGCCGGGTGCGAACCCGGGAAAGACAAGGCCATGGCCCGCCGCCTCCTGCCTTCGGCGCTGTTCGCGGCGCTGATGCTCACCATGCCCGCCGCGGCGCAGGAGGCGGTTTCCGTGGCCGGCGATCCGGTGCCGGTCACCGGCCCCAGCCCGAACGCGCCGGGCGAGGTGGATGTCTCCCTCACCACCGTGTTCGAGCGCGCCCGCAGCGGCCGGCCGCGCCGCACCGGCTCGGTCGAGTTCGGCCTCGACATCGGCCTGGCGCCGGCGCTGGAACTGCGCCTCAGGCAGTCCGCCGCCCATGGCTCGATCCCGCGGGCGGAGGGCGAGGACGCCGAGTGGGGCGGCACGACGTCGCTGGGCCTGCGGTACCAGCTGGTCGAGGAGGACGGCGCGCGGCCGGCGCTCGGGCTGCTCGGCGCGGTGCGGGCGGGCTACGGGCCCGGCGCGACGGCGGAGGAGGTGGAAGCCGCGCTGCTGCTCGGCCGGACCTTCGGCGAGGGGGAGCGGCCGCTCTCGGCCACGCTCAACCTCGGCTGGACGGTGCGGCTCGACCCGATCTCCGGGGAACGGCCGGGGCGCTTTGCGCTGGCCGCGGCGATCGGGCGGGCGGTGACGGCGGAGACGGCGGTCGTCGGCTTCTACGCGCGCGAGCAGCAGGAACGCGGCGATCGCGATTCCAACCTGCTCGGCGCCGGGCTGCGCCACCGGCTGCGCGAGGGCGGCCCCATCCTCGGCGTCACCGCCGCGGCCGGCATCGGGCGGGACTCACCGGCGCTCGTGCTCGCGCTGGCGGTGCAGTGGCAATTCGGCGGCGAGTGATGCCGGGCACGCGCCGGGCGCAGCCTCAGCCTGATCGGCGCGCGCGGCGTGACCGCAGCCAGTTGAAGGCCAGGATCGGCGCCGCAATGCCGACGCCCACCGCGGTGAGCGGCCCGTTCGGCGCGATCATCAGCAGCGCCGACAGCACCAGCCCGACCTGCGAGAAGATGCCCATATGGGTGAAGGCGTAGCCGGTCAGCCCGAGGCCCAGCACCAGCACGCCCAGCGCACAGGTCGCCGTGACGAAGGCGAAGCTCGCCCAGGTGAAGTCGTCCACGACGATCAGCATGGTCGGCGCATAGGCGAAGACGAAGGGCACCGTGGCCTTGGCCGCGCCCAGCCGGAAGGCGGTCAGCCCGGTGCGGAAGGGGTTGGAGCCGGCGATGCCGGCCGCCGCATAGGCCGCGACGCAGACCGGTGGCGTCAGGTCCGCCAGGATGCCGTAATACAGGATGAACAGGTGCGCCGCGATCGGCGGCACGCCGAGCTGCACCACCGAAGGTGCGGCGATCGCCGCCAGCACGATGTAGAGCGCGGTGGTCGGGATGCCCGCGCCCATGGCGATGCAGATCAGCGCGACGAAGACCAGCGTGAGGAAGAGCGTCAGCCCCTGCAGGCTGGCCCAGCCGGTCGGCAGGATGTCGATGATCGGCTGGAACATCGCCGCCGTCTGCGCCGCCGCCTGGGTGACGATGAAGCCGACGCGGAAGCCGGCGCCGGTCAGCGTGACCACGCCCACCACCATGCCGACCGCCGCCGCCGCCGCGCCCACCGCCAGCGCGTAGCGCGCGCCGACCTCGAAGGCGTAATAGAGATCCTTCAGCGTCAGCCGGTTCCGCGGGTTGATGAAGCCGACCACGATGCAGGCGGTGATGCCGTAGAAGGCGGCGAGATAGGGCGTGTAGCCCTCCACGATGGTCCAGACGAGGAGAACCAGCGGGATCACCGTCGGCCAGCCGTCGCGCACGGTCGGCCACAGCTTCGGCAGTTCCTCCTCCGTCATGCCGCGCAGGCCGAGACGCTTCGCCTCGAAATGCACCTGCACGAAGACGCCCCAGAAATGCATGATCGCGGGCACCGAGGCGGCCAGCAGCAGCGTGGTGAGCGGGATCTCCAGGAACTCGATCATCACGAAGGCGGCCGCGCCCATGATCGGCGGCGTGATCTGCCCGCCCGCGCTCGCCGCCGCCTCCACCGCGCCGGCGAAGTGCGGCTTGTAGCCGATCTTCTTCATTGCCGGGATGGTGAGGGAGCCGGTGGTGACGGTGTTGGCGATCGAGCTGCCGCTGATCGAGCCGAACATCGCCGAGGACAGCACCGCCACCTTCGCCGGCCCGCCGGGGTAGCGCCCGGCGATCACGCTGGCGAGGTCGATGAAGAACTGGCCGAGGCCCATGCGGGTGGCGATCACGCCGAACAGCACGAAGTGGAAGACGAAGGTGGCGACCACCTTGGCCGGGATGCCGAAGATGCCTTCCTGCGTCAGGTACACATGGTTGACGAAGCCCGCCCAATCCGCGCCCGGATGCGACAGCACGCCGGAGAGCAGGTTGCCGTAGAGCGCGTAGAGGATGAACACGATCACGATCACCGGCAGCACCCAGCCCATGGCGCGCCGCGTCGCTTCCAGCACCAGCACGACCATGATCGTGCCCATCAGCACGTCGGTGTCGTTCGGCATGCCGATGCGGAAGGTGAGTTCGTCGAAGATCAGCGGCAGGTAGATGGTGGCGGCCACCACGGCGGCGGCCATCACCCAGTCCAGCGCCGGCACGTTGCCGATCCTCGGCCCGAGGGAAAGCCAGCCGCCCGGGAACAGCATGAAGATCAGCGCCAGCACGGCGGCCAGGTGGATGGATTTGTGCCAGTGCTCGGTCAGGATGCCGAAGCCGGCCGTGTAGTAGTGGAACACGGAGAGCGCGACGAGCAGCACCGAGGCGAGCGGCGCGGCGAAGCCGGTGAGCGTGCGGAAGCGGAGCTCGGTATCCGCTTCCTGCTCGAGCCTGGCCGCGGCTTCGAGGTCGAGCTGGGTGGCCTTGGGCTGGGTTGTCACGTGGCGCGCCCTCGGAGGGTCAAGCGGCTGCGGCCCGCCCATGCCGGGCGGGCCGCGTCGGGAATTCGTCGCGGCGGGCGTCGGCGCTGCGGCGCCG
>NZ_JAWLHG010000011.1:0-161000 GCF_041690465.1 Falsiroseomonas sp.
AGCCGATCCAGCACCGCCAAGGCCGCCCCCATCGCACAGAACAGCCTTGAATCATGCCTCAATCAAATGGGGAATCCTGAGAGTCCACAGGACCTAGGGGTTCAGGTGCCGGACCGTCAGGTTGCCGCCGATGCCGAGGGTGACTTCGTGCGCACGCTCGACCGCGGCCTCGCCGTGCTCCGTGCCTTCGGGGCGAAGCGGCCGAGCCTGACCCTCTCCGAGGCCGCCAGCGCCACCGGCATCAGCCGTGCCGCGGCGCGCCGGCTGCTGCTGACGCTGGAGCGTCTCGGCTATGTCGGCAGCGAGGATGGAAGGCGCTTCGCGCTGCGGCCTGCGGTGCTCGACCTCGGCTTCACCTATCTCTCCTCGCTGCCCTGGTGGCGCAAGGCGCAGCGCCTGGTCGGGCCGCTGGCGCTGCAGATCGGCCATCCCTGCGCGGTCGGCGTGCTCGAAGGGGCGTGGGTGCGCTACGTCGCCTATGCCCAGCCGGCGCCGGTGCCGGGGCTGGAACGGTCGGTCGGCACGCGGCTGCCGGCGCATGCCACCGCGATCAGGCGCGTGCTGCTCGCCGGCCTGCCGGAATCCGAGGCGGCCACCATCCTCGGTAGCGCATCGCTGCCGCGCCTCACTCCCTGCACCGAGACCGATCCGGTGCGGCTGCTGGCCGGGCTGGAGCAGGTGCGGCGCGTGGACGCCAGCCTGGTGGACCAGGAGCTGCGGCTCGGCCTTCGCTCGCTCGGCGTGCCGATCCGCGACCGCGCGGGGGTGCCGCGCGCGGCGCTGAGTGCGAGCTTCGGCGTGTCGGAGCCTGCCGATCCCTGGATGCTGCGGGCACCGATGGCGGAGACCGCGGCGCACATCGGGCTGCGCCTGTAGGCACGCCGCGCCGGCAGCGGCGCGGAATCCAGGCTTTCTCCAGAACTCCTCAAGGTCGCCTCCAAGCGGGGGAGCGCGCGGATGGCCAGTATCCCGCCACGCCCCGCAGGGGGCCGGCGCAGAGGCCGGCCTGTGCGGGGCGGGCAGAGAGACCCCAACCCGCCCGCCGGACATCCCGGCCGGCCCACGACCAGGAGACGACCATGTCCGCCACCGCCGAGATGACCGCCCCCGCCCAGGCCAAGGCCGCCCCCGCGCCCAGCCACGGTGTGGACACGCCCACCCTCTTCGCCACGATCAATGTGGTGAAGGGCCAGCCGGAACTCGCCAGGGCGCAGTTCCGCGCGAAGAGCCAGTGGGTCTCCGGCACCCACATGCAGGGTACCATGTCCGGCTTCTTCGCCGCCGGCGGCGAGCACATGCACAAGGCTGCCTTCACCGCCGACAGCGACCACCCAGCCGTGCTCTGCGGCTCGGATGAAGGCCCGACGCCGGTGGAGTGGCTGCTGCACGGCTTGGCGGGCTGCCTCACCGCCGGCGTCGCCAACATCGCCGCGGCGCGTGGCGTGACGCTGACGAAGTGCGACGCGACCGTCGAGGGCGACATGGACCTGCGTGGGATCCTCGGCCTCTCCGACGAGGTGCGCAACGGCTACCAGGCGATCCGCATCAGCTTCGATGTCGCCGGCAGTGCGCCGCAGGCGAAGCTCGAGGAGATCGTCCGCCAGTCCGTCGCCCGCTCCGCGGTGTTCGACGTGCTGACCAACGGCGTGCCCATCGCAGTCAGCGTCAAGGGCTGAGCCGCCCGATCGGCGAAGGGCGCAGGCCGCATCGCGGCCGAGCGCCGGAGCCGTGGACCGGTCGGCCGACCAGACTTCCGCCGGCGGCCGCGTGCCGCCGGCGGGCTCCCTTCTTCCAAGGATCACCGTCATGCGCAGCACCGACGCCATCGTCATCGGCGCCGGCCAGGCCGGCCTCGCCATGAGCCACGAGCTCGCCCGCTTCGGCATCGAGCACGTCGTGTTCGAGCGCGGACGCATCGGCGAGCGCTGGCGGAGCGAGCGGTGGGACAGCCTGACGCTGCTCACACCCAACTGGATGAACCGCCTGCCCGGCCACGCCTATGCCGGCTCCGATCCGGATGGCTTCATGACCATGCCCGAGGTGATCGGCTTCCTCGACGGCTACGCGCAATCCTTCGCTGCGCCCGTCGAGGAGGGGACGGAGGTGCGCGCGCTGCGCCCCTTCATCGGCGGCTGGCTGCTGGAGACCAGCCGCGGCACCTGGCGCGCGCGGGTGGTGGTGGTCGCCACCGGCCATTGCGGCGCGCCCGCCATTCCGCGCTTCGCCTCGGCGGTGGCGCCCGCGATCCACCAGACGACCCCTTCGGCCTACCGCAACCCGGCCTCGCTGCCAGAGGGCGGCGTGCTGGTGGTGGGCGCGGCCGCCTCGGCGTTGCAGATCGCCGAGGAACTGCGCGCTGCGGGCCGCGAGGTGGTGCTCGCCGCCGGCCGCCATACCCGCGCGCCGCGCCGCTATCGCGGCCGCGACATCTGGTGGTGGCTCGACCGCGCCGGCATGCTGGAGGACAGCGCCGAGCGGGAGCCAGATATCGCCCGTGCGCGCGCCCAGCCCTCCTTCCAGCTCGTCGGCGGCACGCCGGCGCGCGACCTCGACCTTGGCACGCTGCGCGCCATGGGCGTGCGGGTGGTCGGCCGCATGCGCGGCGCCGCCGGCCGCCTGGCGCAGTTCGCCGAGGACCTGGAGCAGAACGTCGCCGGCGCGCAAAGGCCGCTGGAAAGCATGCTCGCGCGCATCGATCCGATCGCCGATGCGCTCGGCGCACCGCGCGAGGATTGGCCCGCGCCCCTGGATGGCTTCGGCCCCGGCCCGGCGCGGCTCGACCTGAAGGCCGAGGGCATCCGCAGCATCGTCTGGGCGACCGGCTACCGGCGCGACAATGCCTGGCTGCGCGTGCCCGGGCTGCTGGATGCGGCGGGCGAGGTGCGGCACCGCGGCGGCGTGACGCCGGCGCCCGGCCTCTACCTGCTCGGCCTGCATTTCCTGCGCCGGCGCGGCTCGAACCTGATCGGCGGCGTCGGCGCGGATGCCGCGGCGCTCGCCATCGAGGCGGCCGGCCATCTCGCCGCCCTGTCCGACACCAGCCGCCGCCTTGCGGCCTGACCCGAGGGAGATACCGCCATGCCCGGACCTGCCCGGCCCTACGATGCCCTGGTCGTCGGCGCGCGCTGCGCCGGCGCCGCCACCGCGATGCTGCTGGCGCGCAAGGGGATGCGCGTGCTGGTGGCGGATCGCGGCGCCTATGGGACGGAAACGCTCTCCACCCATGCGCTGATGCGCGGTGGCGTGCTGCAGCTGACGCGCTGGGGCCTGCTGCCGCAGCTGATCGAGGCGGGCACGCCGCCGGTGCGCACCACCAGCTTCCATTACGGCGAGGAGGAGGTGGCGCTCGAGCTGCGTGCCGCCGATGGCGTGGACGCGCTCTATGCGCCGCGCCGGTCGGTGCTGGACTCCGTGCTGGTGGACGCCGCTTTCGACGCCGGTGCCGAGATCCGCCACGGCGAGACCGTGGTCGGCCTGCTGCGCGACGATGACGGCCGCGTGCGCGGCGCGGTGGTGCTCGATGCCGAGGGGAACCGGCGCGAGGTCGCGGCCGAGCTAGTGATCGGCGCCGACGGCATCGGCTCCGCCGTCGCGCGCAGTGTCGGCGCGGCGACGCTGCAGGAGGGGCGGCACGCCACCGCGACGATCTTCGGCTACTGGTCCGGCATCGGCACCGAGGGCTACCAGTGGCACTACGTGCCGGGCGCGAGTGCCGGCGCGATCCCGACCAATGCCGGGCTGCACTGCGTCTTCATCGGGGTGCCTCAGGAGACCTACCGTGCAGCGCTCCGCGGCTCGCCGATGGAGGGTTTCCAGGCGGTTCTGCGCGCGGTGGCGCCAGGGCTGGCGGAGCGCGTGGCGCAGGGCAGCCGCGCCGGCGCACTTTCGACCTTCGCGGGAAGGCGGGGCTTCCTGCGCCAGTCCTGGGGGGCTGGCTGGGCGCTGGTCGGCGATGCCGGCTACTTCAAGGATCCGGTGACGGCGCATGGCATCACCGATGCGTTGCGCGATGCGGAACTGCTGGCCGATGCCGCCGCGGCGGGCACGCCGCGCGCCTTCGCGGAGTATGCGGCGACGCGTGACGCGCTCTCGATGCCGCTGTTCGAAGCGACCGAGGCGATCGCCGGCTTCGACTGGGACCTGCCGCGGCTCCAGGCACTGCACAAGGCGCTCAACCAGGCGATGAAGCGGGAGGTCGCCGAGATGGTGGCACGCGCGAATCCGGTGCTCTGGGAGGCCGCATGATGGTGACTGATCCCTGGCGCCTGACACTCGCCGGGCGCCCCACGGTCGGCCAGCGTGCGACGCGGCGGCGCACCACCGGCATGCGCGACGTGGAGCTGTTCGCGGAGATGACCGGCGACCGCAACCCGCTGCATTTCGACGCCGCGCTCGCCGCGCGCGCGCCCTTCGGCGGGCTGATCGTGCAGGGCGGCGTGACCTCCGGGCTGCTGAACGCGGTGGTGGCGGAGTCGCTGCCCGGCCCGGGCAGCGTCTTTCTCGGCACCGAGTGGCGCTTCGTGAAGGCGGTGCGCGTCGGCGAGGCGATCGAGGCGGAGGTGGAGGTGATCGCGGTGCGCGACGACAAGCCGATCTGCACGCTGCGCACCACGGTGCGCAACGGCGCCGGCGAGCCTTGCCTGACCGGCACCGCGGTGACCTGGACAGCGCCGCTGCGGGACGCGGCGAATCCCAAGGACATCTCCAGCACATCGCAAGGTGGCGTCCAAGCGCCGCCGCGCGCCGAGGACTAGCTTCCCTCTCGCCGGCCGATCCCGGCCGCGCCACGCACAGGAGACGAGACCATGCAGATGACCCAGCCCCCGATCGCGATCCGTCACCGGAGCGGTGCGGAGTGGATGAAGCACACCGCCGGCCGCGCGCTGGCCGACCGTCGCGCCGCCGAGGCGCGCACCACTCATCGCGCCGCCGAGGCGCGCGCGGCGGACGAAGCGGCCTGGCAGCTTGTGCAGGCCTTCATTCCCTGCGGCTGAGGATGATCTTCTACGCGGCGGCGGGCGTGGTCTCCGGCACGCCCGCCCGCCGCAAGCCTTCGAGGAATCGCTCGATCCGCGCCGCGTCGCGGCAGAAGAAGAAGTCGGCCCGTGCCGCGGCAATGGTGTACTCGGGATAGCGGCGACGCAGTTCCTCCACGGCGCGCCGCGCCTCCGCCTCCCGCCCCAGCAGGCCGAGCGCCGCCGCCTGCACCGCGAAGGGCCAGTGCTTCGCATTCGGCACGCGCGCCGCCTGGCGCGTCAGCGCCACCGCCGCATCCAGATCGTTCAGGAAGAAATGCGCCAGCGCCCGCGTCGAGTGGAAGCTCGCGAGATGCGGGTCGCGCGGGCTGAGGTCGGTGGCGCGCTCGATGCAGGCGATCGCCTCCTCCTCACGTCCGCAGAAGATCAGCGTGAATCCGAGCGCATACCAGGCCTGGGCGAAGCTCGGGTTGAGGTCCACGGCCTGCTCCAGCCGGGCGATCGCTTCCTCGTAGTCCTGCTGGAAGGCATGGGCACGGCCGAGCACGCAGAGGTTCATGGAGTCCTGGTCATCCAGCGCCACCGCGATGCGCGCCTCCTCCATCGCCCGCTCGATCAGCGCAGGGCGATCCGACGGCGGGCGCAGCACCGCGCTCTGCAGATAGACATAGGCGAGCGCGCCATGTGCGCGGGCGAAGCCGGGGTCGATCTCCAGCGCGCGGCGGAACATCGCCTCCGCCTCCTCCATCCCCGGCACGGTGAAGCCCCAGAGATGCCAGAGGCCGCGCTGGTAGCAGTCCCAGGCGTCGAAATGCCGCGGCGGGCGGCGCACCGCGGCCTCGCGTTCCAGCCGGGCGAGCTCGGGCTCGATGGTGGCGGCGATCTGCTCGGCCATGCTGCGCTGGATGTCGAGCAGATGCTCCAGCGTGAATTCGTGCGCGTCCGACCAGAGCTGGCGCCCGGTCTCGGCGGAGATCAGGTCGGCGGTGATGCGCACCCGTTCGCCCTGCCGCCGCACGCTGCCCTGCACGATGTAGCGCACGCCGAGCGCCGCGCCGATCTCGCGCGCATCCGCCTGCCCGTCGCGATAGGGCGCGCCGGAATGGCGGCTCAGCACGTCGAGCCAGCGATGCCGCGCGAGCAGGCGGATGATGTCATCCGTCAGGCCATAGGCGAAATACTCGGTGTCGGGCTCGGTGCTGAGATTGGCGAAGGGCAGCACGACGATCGAGGGCCGCGACTCCGAGGTTGCCGGTGATGGCGGCGGCGGCGGCGCGGGCGCGCTTTCCGGCGGGCGTTCCTCCGCTGCGGCGAGGGGTTCCGCGTCCTCGATCTCGCGCACCTCGGCGACGAAGCGGAAGCCGCGCTTGTGCATGGTGCGGATCACGTCCTGCCGGTCGCCATCGTCGCCCACCGCCTTGCGCGCGGCGTTGATGCGACTGCTGAGCGCAGCCTCGGAGACGATGCGGCCCTGCCAGATGGTGTCGAACAGCTCGTCCTTGCCGACGACGCGGTCGCGGTTGCGCAGCAGGTGCACGATGATGTCGAAGACCTGCGGCTCGACATGCACGACATCATCGCCGCGGCGCAGCTCCTGCCGCCGCAGATCGAGTTCATACGCGCCGAAACAAAGCCGCATCGCGTGTTTCATCCTCGCGGCCGCCTTCCTCCCGTCAACGGCTTAAAGCAGGCCTTCCGGCCGCCGCCATCACGCTGACGCGAGGGTAATGCGTCGGTTTCCCTGAATCCACATGCGTCGAATTCAGGAGATCTCAAGGCGCGGATCAGGGCTTCGCCAAGCGATGGCGCCGCCGTCCGGGCAGAAGGATGCGGCCGCAGCGATGCGGCTGCAACCCGAACCGAAGGACGCGACGCCATGACCCGGCACCAGAGAACCGCTTCCGCGCAGCCCGCCAAGGGCCTGCGTGTCTTCCGCACCATCGCGACGTGGCACGCCCGCGCCAGCGAGCGGCATGCGCTCGCCGCCATGGGCCATCGCGAGCTGCGCGACATCGGCCTCAGCCCCGGCGAGGCCCTCGCCGAGGCCAACAAGCCCTTCTGGGCCGCCTGACCAGGGCCTGCCCAGCTGCACGCTGCCCGGGCGCCTGCCCGGCGCCAGGCGGCCCGGGCGGGCGGAGATCCGAACCATGAGCCAGACCCTGACGCTCCCGCTGCCGCGGGCCGCGCTGACCCTGCACGTGCCGGCGGAGGCCATCGGCCTCGTCGCCGGCCTTGCCGCCGCCACCATCTGGGGCGCCACGCTCGCGATGACACGACTGGGCGTGGCCGATGCCGCCACATCGCTCGGGCCACACGACCTCGTGCTGCTGCGCTTCATCGGCCCGGCGGCGCTGCTGCTGCCGGTGGTGCTGCGCGTGCTGCCGCGCCTCTGCCGTGCCGACCTGCCGCACCTGCTGGTGCTGTTCGCCGGCGGCGGCGCGCCCTTCGTGCTGCTGGCCGGCGCCGGCATGCAGGAGGCCTCGGCGGCGGATGCCGGCGCGCTGCTGCCGGGATCCATGCCGCTCTGGGTGGCGGCGGTTTCGCTGCTGGCGGGGCAGCGCGGGCTGGCGGCCTTCTCCGCCTGCCAGCGTCTGGGCTTCGCCCTGATGGCGCTGGCCGTGGCGCTGGTGGCGGGGCCCGCGCTGCTCGAAGGGACGGGCTGGCGGGGGCCGGCCTTGCTGATCGCCGCTTCCTGGCTTGCGGCGCTCTACACGCTGGCGTTGCGCCGCGCCGGGTTGACGGCGCTGGAGGCGACGGCGCTGGTCAGCCTCGGCTCCGTGCTCGGCTTCGCGCCGCTCTACCTGCTGGCGATGGAGCCCGGAATTGGCGGCGCCGCCTGGGCGGAGATCGCGCTGCACACCGTCTGGCAGGGCGGGCTTTCGGGGCTGCTGGCGCCGATGGCCTTCGCGGTGGCGGTGGCGAAGCTCGGCGCCGCGCGGGCGGCTGCCTTCGGCGCGCTGAGCCCCGCCACGGCGGCGCTGTTCGGCCTGGTGCTGCTCGGCGAGATGCCGGAGCCGATCGTGGCGGCCGGGCTGGTCGCGGCGGGCCTCGGCGTGGCGCTGGCGACGCGCGAGGCGCGTCAGCCCCAGGGGCCGAGGAAGGTCCGGTCGTAGAGGTCGGAGAGCCGCGCGGTCGTCGGCCGTGCGGCGGGCAGGGCGCGGCCATCCACGGAGGCCACCGGCGTGAGGCCGCCGAAGGTGCCGGTGACGAAGGCTTCCTCGGCCGAATAGACCTCGGCGAGCGTGAAGTCCTCCTGCCGGCAGGCGATGCCGTGGGCGGCGCAGAGCTCGATCACCTTCGCGCGCGTGATGCCCCTGAAGCAGAAGCGGCCGGTGGAGGTGATGACGGCACCGTCACGCACGATGAAGAAGTTGGTGGAGTTGCAGCTGGCGACGAAGCCGAGCGGGTCGAGCATCAACGCCTCATGCGCGCCGGCCTGGATCGCCTGCAGCAGCGGCTGGATCAGGTTGAGCCGGCTGTGCGAGTTGAGGCGCAGGTCGAACACATCCGGCCCGCTGCAACGGAAGGTGGAGGTGAACAGCTTGAGGCCCGCGCGCTTCACCTCCGGATCGGGCAGCTTGTATTCCGCCGTGACGACAATGGTGGGCCTGCCGAGCGCATTGCGCGGGTCCTGGTGCACGGTCTTCTTCTCGCCGCGCGTCACCATCAGGCGCAGATGCGCGCCGTGTTCCATGCCGTTGGCGGCGCAGGTGTCTTCCAGGATCTTGCGCATGCCGTCCGGCGTCACGCCGATGTCGAGGGCGATGGCGCGCGCGCCCTCGTAGAGGCGCTTCAGATGCTCCTCCACCGCGACCAGGCGGCCGTGGCTTAGGCGGATGCCTTCCCACACGCCATCGCCGAGCCCGAAGCCGGCATCGAAGATCGAAACCACCGCTTCGGCGCGCGGCACCATGCGGCCGTTGAGGTAGATCAGCACCTTCTCGTTGCGCGGATCCTCGGCGGGAGTCTGGGCGCCTTTGGTTTCCATGTCTGCAATCCTTCAGAAGGCGAAGGAGGAATGGCGGCCGATGAAGGCACGCGTGCGCTCCTCGCGCGGGTGGCGCAGCACCTCCTCGGGCGTGCCCTGTTCCAGGATGCGTCCATCGTGGAGGAACAGCACGCGGGTGGCGAAGTGATAGGCGAAACCGAGCTCATGCGTCACCAGCAGCATCGTCCGCCCTTCGCGCGAGAGGTCGAGGATGACCTCCAGCACCTCGCCCACCAGCTCGGGATCGAGGGAGGAGGTGGGCTCGTCGAACAGCAGCATCTCCGGCTCCATCGCGAGCGCACGGGCAATCGCCACGCGCTGCTGCTGGCCGCCCGAGAGGCGCGAGGGATATTCGTCCGCCTTCTCGGTCAGTCCGACCTTGGCGAGGTATTGCGCGGCGCGCGCCTCGGCCTCCGTCTTGCGCAGCCCGAGCACGGAAAGCGGGCCCTCCGCCACGTTCTGCAGCGCGGTCATGTGCGGGAACAGGTTGAACTGCTGGAAGATCATGCCGATGCGGGTGCGCAGCCGGATCAGCTCCTTCTCGGCGTAGCGGATGCTGCCCTTCGTCTCCTGCCCGACCGCCTGACCGTCCAGCACAATGCGGCCGGCGCTCGGCATCTCCATGAAGTTCACGCAGCGCAGCAACGTACTCTTGCCGGAGCCGGAGGAGCCGAGGATGGCGATGCGCTCGCCGCGCGCGACGGAGAGATCGATGCCGGAGAGCACCTCCAGCGCGCCGAAGCTCTTGCGCAGGCCCTCGATGCGCAGCACCTCCGCCATGCTCAGGCTCCCTTGGCGGCGAGGTGCCGCTCGAGCAGGCTGGCGGCGACGGTGCCCGGCCAGATCAGCACGAAGTAGATGATTGCGACGACGGTGAAGGTCTCGAGCGGCAGGAAGCTCTGCGTCGCCAGGGTGCGCGCCTCGTTCATCAGCTCGTGCACGGTGATGACGGAGGCGATGGAGGTCATTTTCGCCAGCTCCACCGCGCGGTTGGTGAAGGCCGGCACCATGCGGCGGACCGCCTGCGGCAGGATGATGCGGCGCATCAGCGTCCAATACGGCATGCCGAGCGCACGCCCGGCTTCCCACTGGCCGGCGGTGATGGATTGCAGCCCGCCGCGGTAGATCTCCGCGCAATAGGCCGAGGTGTTGAGGCAGAGGCCGAGGCTGGCCGCGGTGAAGGCGCTCATCTGGATGCCGGTCAGCACGGGGAAGGCGTAGTAGAACCAGACGAGCTGCACCAGCACCGGCGTGTTGCGGAACACCTCGATATAGGCGGTCGCCACCCAGTTCAGCGCCTTGCGCGTGGAGCCGCGCGCGATTCCGAGGAACAGGCCGGCGACCAGCGCGGTGGCGAAGGCGATCAGCCACAGCGCCGCGGTCAGCCAGATGCCGCGCAACAGCAGGTCGGCATTGGCGAAGACCTCGCCGAAGGCGAACTCGTAGTCCATGTCAGCGATGCCCGCGCCGCAGCCGTACCTCGACGTGCCGCATGCCGAGGCTGGCGAGGAACAGCACGGTGAAGAAGATCACCGCTACGGCGGTGTAGATCTCGAGCGGACGGAAGCTCTGCGAGGCGATCACCATGGCGCGGTAGAGCAGCTCGCCATAGGCCAGCGTCGCGGCGAGTGCGGTGGTCTTCACCAGCTCGAAGCTGCGCTCCATCAGCGGCGGGATCATGCGGCGCACCGCCTGCGGCAGGATGATGCGGCGCATCAGCCGCGCCTCGCTCATGCCCAGCGCGCGGCCGGCTTCCCATTGCCCGCGCTCGATCGAGACGATGCCGCCGCGGAAGATCTCCGCGAAGAAGGCGCCGGACTGCACGGAGAGCGCCAGCAGCGCCGCGGCGAAGGGGCTGAGGCTGACCCCGATCAGGATCGGCAGGCCGAAGAAGTACCAGAAGAAATGCACCAGCGGCGGGGTGTTGCGATAGAACTCGATCACCACCAGCGCCGCCACCGAAGCGATGCGCGAGCGCGACAGCCGCAGCAGCGCCAGCGCCAGGCCGAGCGCCAAGCCGAGCAGGATGGACCAGGCCGACAGCCACAAGGTGTTGCCGAGCCCCTCCAGCAGGGGCCCGGCATTGCGCCAGACCGGCGAGAAATCCCACTCGTAGCCCATCAGCGGGGTGCGCTGCGCCTCAGCCCTGGCTCTGCCACATCTCCCGCATCACCGGCGGCGCCTCGGCCGGGTTCTGGCCGCGGAAGGTGAGGTAGTCCTCGTAGATCTTCTGCGTCTGCCCGGTGACGTAGAAATGCGCCAGCGTCAGGCCGAGCCAGTCGCGCCAGGACTTGTCCGGCTCCCGCCGCACGCCGGCGGAGGTGGCTGCGGCGCGGAAGGGCTGGGGTAGTACCACGCTGCCACGCCGCACGCGGGCGCGCAGCATGACCAGCGCCGGATGGAACAGCGAGATGGCATCCACCCGGCCGGCGGCGAAGGCGGCGGCGGTCTCGTCGCCGGAGGGGAAGCGCTCGATCTGCGCATTGGGCAGGCGGGCGGTGACGTCGCGGTCGGGCGAGGTGCCGAGGATGACGCCGATGCGCACATCCGGCTTGTTGGCGTCTTCCCAGTTGCGCACCGTCAGGCCCGGGCGCACCAGCAGGCCTTGCGCGTAGTAGAACATCGGCTGCACCGGGAAATCGATGGCGAGCGCACGCTGCGGCGTGGCGTCCAGCACGAACATCACGTCGAACTGGTTGGCCTGCAGCCCGGCCACGGCATTGCCCCAGGTGGTCTCCACCGGCGCCGCGCGCACGTTGAGCTCCTTGGCGATTGCCTCGCCGACGCCCCAACCGATGCCGTGCCACTGGTTAGTGCGCTGGTCGCGGAAGAACCAGGGCTCGCCGGGCGCGACGCCGATGCGCAACTCGCCCCTGTCGCGGATCGCCTGCAGCGTGCTGGCGGGCGCGCCCTGGGCGAGGGCGGGGGTTGCGATCGGCGTCGCGGCCAGCGCCGCGGCGCCGCCGCCCAGAATGGCCCGACGGCCGGAATTGCTTGGCATTGCCATGTTCTCCCTGAGGTGTCGTTGGCCGCATGTGTGGATGGGGCGGGCTGCCGCGCCCGCGCATCGCGGGAAGACTCGGGCCGCGCCACGCGGTCATGCATATAGCTTCGCCGAGGGCGAGCGAGGCTGTCAAACCGGCGCGCCTGCTCAGATGAAGATGCGCCGTCCGGCCGGCAGCGGCCGCCAGTCGCCGCCAGCGGGCAGGCGCCCTTGCCGAACCAGCTCCGGAACCTGATCGCGCAGCGCGCGGAGCTCACCGCTCAACGCGCTCCGCAGCTCGTAGAACCCCGGCATGCGCCGCAGCCAGCGCAGCTGGAGCTGCCCGTAGTGGTCGCGCACGGAAGTGAAGGACCGCATGCTCTCCTCGCCCACGCCCGCCGCGCGCGGCGAGACGATGGCTCGGAACAATGGGCGGTAGGGAAGCGTGGAATAGACGTCGACGGGTTGGGTGATCGGGAACTCATGTTCCAGCCTGGTTGCGGCTGCCTTCGCTGTGATGAGATACGCGTGGAGTGTGGCCGGACCTCCATGCGTGGCATAGGCGGTGTAGCCTGGGAGGACCTCGATGCCGTCTGCATGGTTGTAGTAGACAGCGCCGTCCGGATTACGGTTGTCGCAGTCCAGGAAGCAATAGTCGAAGTCCAGCTTGTGCGGGGCGCTGCGGAGCAGACGTGCGAAGCGTGGGTTGAGTCGCGCATCGTCTTCCAGCACGAGCGCCACCGGCAGGCCTTTGGCAACGATGCGGCGGTACACCGCCATGTGTGACAGGTAACAGCCGACAACGCCTGGATGAAAGTCGGTGCCCGCCGCCTGTATGGCCCTTCGCTCATCCGGCGACAGGAGTTCGCCATCTACCGCATCCGCGAACTCGGCATCGATTCCCAGATTGCTCAAGTGTGCTGCGATGCTGGCGCGGCGCTTGGTTGCGCGCGAGAGGCTGATCACGAAGACAGGCACGCCGCTCATGGGATTGGTCCTGGCTTCAATGGCTGCCCTCGTCGCGCCTGCTGGCGAGCTGCGGTGGAAAACGGCACGCTGCTGATCCAAACCCTTGATTGTTTTTTATGGTGCGATATTTTCGCAGTGCGCAAGCCTTGGAAAACTGGCGAGCAAACAGACGATTGGTTGCCGTAAACCAATTCGGACTCAGGCTTCGTTCGTTTGTCTGCCTCGTTCGCGATATTTTCCGCACGCGGGGCAATTATGAAGGTCGAAACCATGAATCGACGACTTAAGGTCTTTGTCGAGGAGCGGCTTCAGAAGCTTGGGTATGTCCTTCTGCCGAATTGGCGGGTCGGAACCTACGCGCTGGCTCGGCATCTCGGTACTCTGTTCAACCGGCTCGAGATCGACTGTGTGGTTGATGTGGGAGCCAACACTGGTGGTTATGCAACATTTCTGCGGCGAGACGTCAAGTATGACGGGTTGATTGTCTCTGTCGAGCCGACCGAAGGTCCGTGGCGCACGTTGTGCGGGCGAGCTGCCAAGGATCCGAACTGGCTCGTGCGGAGGTCTGCGCTCGGAGCCGCCCCCGGCAGAATGCCGATCAACATAGCTGGCAGCAGCGAGTTTTCGTCGTTTCTTTGTCCGAATGACGCAGCGGTGCCGCAGCTCGCGCAGGCCAACGCGACGATCTCCACTGAGATGGTGGAGGTGGAAACCTTCGCCGATCTGCTTTCCGACCTCCGGTTGAAGCATTCCCTTCGAAACGTCTATCTGAAAATGGACACTCAAGGATACGACCTTGAGGTTCTCAAGGGATGCGGGGACGCCATCCAGCATGTCGCCGCTCTTCAAAGCGAGATGTCTGTGCTGCCGATCTACGTAGATATGCCGAGCTACCAGGATGTATTGAGTTACACCAATAACATGGGGTTTCTGATTTCCTACTTGAGCCCTGTTACTGTGGACGCGAAGCTACGAATGGTTGAATTCGACTGCGTTATGGTGCGTGAAACGTTGAGTTCTTCATTGGGCTGATTTTGTATTACCGATTCTCAGCGTTCGTAAAATGGGAGTTTGCGCGACCTTAATCGCGGAGAGCAGATCGCGTTCTGCGCCGGGCGGCGTTCCGCTGAGCCACCAGAGACAGCCGAGCGTCACCGTGAACATCAGGGCGCCAGCCGTCACGGCATGGATGGCCGCTGAAGCAGCAGCGATGGGTCCCGCCGGGGCGGGAGCAATCCAACCCAATCCGCTGGCCCAAAGGATCACCACCATTGCCGCCGTCGCCACGACGGGCCTCCAGGCGGCGTGGAGCAGCCGTCTGGCCGAAATGCGTTCGCGACGCACGCACCAAGCGGTCAGCGCGACCGCTTCGACCAATAGGCCAGAGGCGATGCCGGCCACGAAGCCGAGCAACCCGGAGCCAAACAGCAGGCTGGCGAGAGCTGCCAGCCGCAGCACCGCGCCGAGCGTGACAAAGGCGAAAACCTCACCAAGGCGCGCCCGGGCGTCGAGCAGCGCCATTCCCAGCATCGTGACCGCGACAGCCGCGTAGCCGGCGGCCAGAACCGCGATGATCGGCGCTGTCTCCAGCCATTGCGGACCGAGCACCAAGGCCACCGTTGGTGCTGCCACGAGCGAGAGCCCGAAGCACGCCGGCAAGCACACGGTCAACGTCAGACCGAGCATTCGCAGGAACGCTTCGGAAACCTGGATGCCGTCCGGGCTCCGCAGCGAGGCTGCCAGTCCAGGCATCGCCGCCTGGCTGATTGGACCTGCGATCTCGGAAGTCGGCAGGGTGGCAATTTCGTGGCTGACCGTTAGCAAGCCCAACTCACGCAGGCCGAGCATGCGTCCCACCACGAAAGTCGGCGTCCTGTCGCGCACCGCCATCGCGATGCTGATCGCCCACGTCCAGAACGATAGCCGGATCAACTCGCGCCACAGCGCCAGGGAAAGGCGCGGGCGAAAGGGGTGGAAGACATAGCTGAACAGCGTCGCCAGCACGCGGCCGAACACCGCGCCGTACACCAGCGCCCAATGGCTCTGCAGCACCACCGCGGCCACCAGGGTTACCACAATCTGCAGCAGCCGCGGCACGATCAGCAGCTTGAAAACCTTGCCGAACTCCAGCTCGCGCGAGAATTCCGCCACGCCGACATTGGCGACGCCACCGAGCAGGGGAATCAGCGCCAGCACCTGCACCACCGACTCCAGCCGCGGCTCGCGGAAGAACGCCGCCGCCGGCGCGGCGAAGGCCACCATCAGCAGGGCCAGCAGCACGCCGCGGATGACGTTCATGGTGAAGACGGTGTCGTAAAGCGCGCGCGAGGTCTGCCGGGCACGGATCAGCTGCGCCTCGACACCCGTGGCCAGCACCGTCTCCAGCGTGGCGATCACGGCGAAGGCCAGGCTGAACAGGCCGAAATCCGCCGGCGTCAGCAGCCGCACCAGCACCAGCGTGCTGAACAGCCCGAGAAAGCGTGTCGTCATCCGCCAGGCGAACATCCACCCCGCGCCCATGGCGGTGCGGCTCAGAATGCTGCCGCGCTGCGCCTCCGCCGACATGCCGGCCTCCTATGCCCCGACGGGGGCAGACGCGCGCGAGGCGGCGACGCCGGCGAGGTCCTGGCGCGCCAGGAAGCCTTCCAGCACCAGCAGCTGCCAGATCGCCTGCGCGTGGTCGAAGCGGCCGCTGGTGTGCTCGTCAGCCAGGCGGCCGAGGGCGCCAACATCGAACAACCCGCTCTCGGCCATGACGCCGCCGGTCAGGCGCGTGCGCACCGTCGCGGCCTGGGCGCGGAACTGGCCGCCGATTGAATCCGCGAAGCCGCGCTTGCGGCCCCACAGCAGCTCCGCCGGCAGCTGCGGCGCCAAGGCCTCGCGCAGGATCCGCTTGCCGAAGCCGCCGCGCAGCTTGAGCTTCGCTGGCAGCGCCATGCCCCAGGCGACCAGCTCATGGTCGAGGATCGGCGGCCGCAACTCCAGCGAGACGGCCATCGCTGTGCGGTCCGTCTTCACCAGGATGTCGCCCGGCAGATAGGTGTGGAGGTCGGCGTATTGCGCCTGCAGCAGCGCATCGTCGGGGTCGCATTCGGCCATCAGCGCGGCGATGCGTGCTGAGGGCGCGTGGCCATCCAGCGCGGCCCTCAGCGGCGCGGCGTAGACGCCGCGGCGGCGTTCCTCGTGCAGCTTGCAGACCGTGCGGTAGTAGCCGAGCGCAGCATCGAGGCTGATCTCGGTCAGCGTCGATTTCGCCCGCAGCCAGCGCGGCGCGCGGTCGAGCTTCGGATAGGCGGCGGCGAGGCCACCGATCAGGCGCTTGCGCACCGGCGCGGGGAAGGCGCGGCGCACCGCCTCGGCCAAGCTGTGGAAGCGGTAGCGACGGTAGCCGGCGAACACCTCGTCGCCGCCATCGCCGGAGAGCGCAACGGTCACGTGCTGCCGCGCCAGCCGGCAGACGGCGAGCGTCGGCACCGCGGAGTGGTCGCCGAAGGGCTCGCCGAAGATCGCGGCCTGATCGCGCGCCGCGGCGACGTAATCCACCCGCCCGGCCTCGGCATGGCTCGCCAGGCCCAGCCGGGCAGCCAGCGCAGCGGCGGCGGGGCGCTCATCCTCCGGACCGTCGAAGCCGATGGTGAAGGTGGCGAGCGGGCCGGTCCCCGCCTCGGCCACGGCGCGCGCGGCGCAGGCGACGACGGCGCTGGAATCGACGCCGCCCGAGAGGAAGGCGCCGAGCGGCACGTCGGACATCAGCTGGGCGCTCACCGCCGCATCAAGTCGCGCGGCGAGTTCGCGCGCCGCATCGGCGGGCGCCGGCATGCCGGCCCGGGGCGGCTGCCAATAGCGCCGCGGCGCCGGCAGCCCGGCCTCGCCCCGCCGGAGCAGCAGAAAATGCGCCGCCGGCAGCCGGCTGATGCCGGCATGGATGGTCCGCGGGTCCGGCACATAGCCGAGCGCCAGATAGTCATCGAGCGCCGCCGGGTCGAGCCGGCGCGGCATGGCGGGCAGGGCGAGCAGGCCCGCCATTTCCGAGGCGAAGGCCAGCGTGCCGTCCGGCAGCAGCCCGTAGAGCATCGGCTTCTCGCCCAGCCGGTCGCGCGCCAGCAGCAGTTCGCCGCGCTCGCGATCCCACAGTGCGAAGGCGAACATGCCCTTCAGCCGGTCGAGCACGCCTAGGCCCCATTCCCGCCATCCATGCAGGATGGATTCGGTATCGGAGCGGGTACGGAAGCGGTGGCCGGCGGCCTCCAGCTCGCGCTTCAACGCGGCATGGTTGTAGATCTCGCCGTTGAAGCAGACCAGGACGGCGCCGTCCTCGGTGGCCATCGGCTGCGCGCCGCCGGCAAGGTCCACGATCGAGAGCCGCCGATGCCCGAGGCCGAGATGCGGCTCGGCGTGGAAGCCCTCGCCGTCCGGGCCGCGATGGCGCACCGCATCGCCCATCCGGCGCAGCATGCCAAGCTCCGGCACGGACGGAAGCTGCGGATGGAACAGGCCGACGATGCCGCACATGCGGTCAGGCTCCTCTCGTCACGCCAGGCTCCGGCCGGTCCGTCCGCGGGAGCATGGGGGCGGGCGAAACGGCTTTGCCATGGGGCGCACGGGCAACAATGTTGGGTTTTGTCAGGAAATACAGCCATTGGTTGTAATCAGCGGCTCTGCTCGCGTAATCTCGAATATAAGGAGTGGCCACCGCGTGGTGGCTGCGGACCGGAGGAGAAGCCGACGTCATGGAACAGTCCACGGCTGACCGCTGCAATGCCGAACTCTTCCTGCCGCAAGGCGAGGCCATCCAGCGGCTGCCATGGCCGGCGGCGGTCCTCACCATTGTGGGGCTGGCCGGCACGCTCTGGGCCATGGTCGGCCTGATGGCGGTCCGGCTCTTCACCTGACGGGTGCCGCCGGGCGGGCCTCGGCGGTCACGCCGGGCCGGCCGGCGCGCAGCCAGGCGACCACCGCCTGCAGCCCCTCGCCGAGCCCGGCAGGCTCGCCGAGGCCGAGCAGGGCGCGCGACCGGGAGGGGTCGCCGAGCGAATGCCGGATTTCCCCGGACCGGGCAGGCTGGTGGTTCACCACCGGGGCGACGCCGCAGACCTCGGCGATGGTGCGGGCCAGCAGCTTCACCGAGGTCGGCCGGCCGGAGCAGACGTTCAGCACCGGCGCCTCGGTCGAGGCGGCCTGCATGCCCGCCAGCAGCGCGGCCACCACATCCGCGACGAACACGAAATCCCGCGTCTGCTCGCCGTCGCCGAACACGGTCACCGGCTCCCCGCGGCTCAGCCGGTCGCAGAAGATCGAGATCACCCCGGAATAGGGCGAGCGTGGGTCCTGCCGGGGCCCGAACACGTTGAAGAAGCGCAGGCCGAGGGTCGGGATGGCGTGCACCACGCCGGCGACCAGCGCGTGCTGCTCGCAACCCAGCTTGTCGGCGCCGTAAGCGGAGAGCGGGCGGCGCGGCGCCGTCTCGGCGATCGGCAGCGTCGCCTGGTCGCCATATACGGCGGCCGAGGAGGCATAGACCACCGGCAGCCGCCCCGGACGCGCTGCATCCAGCACGGCGATGGTGCCGGTGAGGTTGGCGCGGTGGGTGCCGAGCCAGTCCTGCACGCCGCGCTCCACCGAGGCGATGGCGGCCAGGTGGAAGCAGCCCGAGACACCCTGCATCGCGCGGCGCACCAGCGCCGCATCGGCGACATCGCCGCGCATCAGCTCGGCACCCGGCACCAGATTGTCCGGCGAGCCGGTCGAGAGGTCGTCGAGCACCCGCACGCGGTCGCCGCGTGCCGCCAGCGCGGCGCAGAGATGCGAGCCGATGAAGCCGCAGCCGCCGGTGACCAGGTAGGTGCTCATCTCGCCTCTCCACGCGCTGTGGACGCCGGCCGCCCGGTGCTGATCCGGCTTCGCGGCCGTTGCGGCGATCCGGCTATCGGGGGGATGCATTGCCGTCCGCTTGACGCCGCTGCCCTCCCGGCGCCCGCCGGAGATTCGGTGCGGCGCATCACGGCGCCCAGCCGAGCAGGCGGCGGAACAGCGCGAGCTGGCCCTCGGTGGTCTCGTCCCAACCGAAACGTTCGGCATAGGCGCGCGTCGCGGCACGCGCGGGCGGCGCGGCCAGCAGGCGGCGGATGCCCGCGGCGATCGCGGCGGGGGTCGCCTCGTCCAGCACCAGGCCTGCTTCCGGCGCGGTCACCGCCTCGCGCGAGCCCCAGGCGGGGCTGGCCACCACTGGCGTGCCGCAGGCCATGGATTCCAACAGAACATTCGCCCAGCCTTCGCGGCTGGAGGCCAGCACCATCGCATCCGCGGCGCCGTAGAGCTCGGGCAGGCGGGCATGTGGCTGCGCGCCGAGCAGGCGCAGCTGCCCCGCGACCCCGAGCCGCTCGGCCAGCGCCAGAAGCGCAGCGCGCTCCGGCCCTTCGCCGGCGATCAGCAGCGTGTGGCCGGGCAGCTCGCGCAGCGCCTCTATGGTCAGGTGGTGGCGCTTGCGCTCGATCAGCAGCCCGACCGAGAGCAGCACCGGTCCAGCCAGACCCAGCTCGGCGCGGATCGCGTCGCGGTCGGCGACCGGGCGGAACAGCGAGAGGTCCACGCCGTTGCGCAGCACCGTCACCTTGCCCGCCGGCGCGCCGAGCGCAACCAGCCCCTCGGCCAGCGCGGCGCTGACCGCGATCAGCGCATCGGCGCCGGCGATGGCGCCCCGGATCAGCCGCCCTGGCACGGCGTGATGTGGCAGCTGGCTGGTGTCGGAGCCACGGGCGGTGATCGCCACCGGCAGGCCGAACTCCCGCCCGAGCCATACCGCGGCGACGCCATCGGGATAGAGGTAGTGTGCGTCTATCGCGTCGAAACCGGCACCGGCGGCGACCAGCCGGCGCAGCGCCCGCCGTGCGGCGCCATGCAGCGCCAGCGGGTTGCTGTACATGCCGATCCCCGGCGGGGCGAGGAAACGCGGATGGTGCACCGTGAGACCGTGCCGCCGCTCCTCCGCCGGCACCACGGCGCGCGGCGGGGTGCGGCCGGGAAACCAGGGAACCGGCGCGAGGACGGTACTCTCAGCCGCGCCGCTGGCGACCAGGTGGCGCAGCCTGTTCTCGACGAACACGCCATGATTCGGCTGGGCGGCGTTCGGGTAGAGGGTGCTGAAGGTCAGCAGCCGCAGCAGCCGGCCTGGCTGCGACGGCCCGCGCGCCGCGCCAGGTGGTCGGCTTGGACTCGGCGCGCTGGCCGGGTTCGCGCATGTCGAAGGGGGAGGGATAGCGGCGGACGGTTCCAGGTAAGGCGATCCAGGCGCAGAGCCAGGCGACGCCGATGAGCATGACCAGGTAGAAGATGCCTTGCACGCGCGTTCCCCCGCCAGGCTGCCGTTGTTCATGTCACTGCTCGCCGGGTCGCAGCGCTGGTCGCACCCTGGGTCGCAGCATGCCGCCAGGAGGAGGCGACCGCGCCCACCCGCTTCGGCGCGCCTTCCCGCAGGGTGCGCAGCACCAGCGCATGGGCCGCGGCGACAACGATCAGGATGGTCCAGTAGTAGTCCCAGTAGGACAGCGACAGGAACGCGCCGCCCGACAGATAGGCGGTGATCGAGACCGGCACCATCCGCCCGAGATCGCCCGCCCAGGACAGGTCGGGGCGATCGCGGCTGAGCGCCACCAGCCGGAAGGAGTAGTAGACGCCCGCCGCGGTCAGGAAGGACCAGACCGCAAAGGCGGGGAAGCCGTGCTCGCCGATCACCTCGAAATAGATGCTGTGGACGGCGCGCGCGGTCACCTCCGGCGCCACCCGGGCGACGACGACCGGCTGGTAGGGTGCCCGGAAGCCGGCACCGACCAGCGGCCGCTCCAGCCCGAGCAGGAGGGCGGCGCGCCAGATCTGCACCCGACCCATGGCGGAGCCATCCTGCTCATAGTTGGTGATGGTCCGCATGCGCTCTTCCCAACTCGCCGGCATGAAGCTGAGCACGCCGACGACGCAGCCGACGATTGCCAGGCCGCTGACCACCTTGCCGCGGCTGCGCCACCACAGCACCGCGGCGGTTGCCGCCAGCGCGATCAGCGCGCCGCGCGACTGGGTGCCGATCGCCGCCAGGACGGTGAGCCCCATCGCCGCCAGCATGCCGATCTGCACCATCCGGTGCGCCGACTGCAGGCGGAGATAGTTCATCAGCGGCAGCGCCACGAGCATGCCCACCGCGACATGGTTGCGGTCGGCGATCATGCTGTCGGGGGGGCCGAGCACCATGAAGCCGCCCCCTGTAACCAGCGTGAAGATGCCACCCTTCACACCGTAGAAGCCGACCGAGATCGCCATCAGCCAGACCAGCGCGTGGATCCGCTCGCGCGTGGTCAGCAGCGAGGCGACGAGCAGCGCGCCAAGGATCGTCTTCATCGTACGCTCCCAGAGACGCCAGGTCTCGCTGGGGTCGCCGCTGGTGGTCAACGATGTCAGGGTGATCAGCGCCCCGAATACGATCAGGCCGATCGTTACGCCGTTGGCGGCAAGCTTCTTCGGCTCACGCGCCAGCACGCAGGCGACCACGGTCACGGCAAAGACCACGGTGGCGTAGGGCAGGCTGGTCGCGAAGCCCCACACCTCGCGGTGCGGATTCATGAAGGCGATCCAGCACCACACAAGCGCGCCCACGAAAGGCTGCACGAAGGCAAGCGGCAGCAACGCCGAGTAGAAGGCGAGGAAGACGAGGCTGCGCATGCCGGCGCGGCTCAGCGGCCGGCGCGAAGATCGGCAAGCAGGCGCTCCGCCTCGGCGCGCTCGCCGAATGCGCCGCCGGTTGCCAGCACCGGCTCGATCACCCGGAGCGCCTCCTCCCGATGGCCGGCCGTGCGCAGCGTATGGGCCAGGCGGAACGCCTTGCCTGGATCCAGCGGCTGGCCCTGCGGCCGTGGCGCGTTGACCGCCAGGCGCAGCAGCGCCACTGCCCGCTCCGTCTCACCCTGGCGGGCCAGGATCCAGCCTAGGGTATCGGCCGTCTCGGCATTCGGCAGCATGAGATAGGCGCGCTGCGCCATCGGCCGGGCGCGCTCCAGCTCAGGCGGGCCGCCACGCTCGGCCAGCAGCCAGGCGAGGTTGTTCAGCGCCACCGCATTGTCCGGTGCGCGCTGCACCAGTTGCATCAGCTTCTCCTCGGCGGCGCTGTTGCGGCCGGCCTGGATGTCGATCTGCGCCGCCAGGTTCAGCGCGCCGATGTCCTCGGGCTGGCGCGCCAGCCAGGCGGTGACGATCTCCATCGCCCGGTCCACCTGGCCGGCGGCGCGGAAGGCGGCCGCGGCCCGCTGGGCAAGCTCGCTCGACGGGTAGCGCGCATGCGCATCGGCGAAGGCCTGTGCGGCATCGGCCGGGCGCTGCGCCGCCAGCAGCAGGTCGCCGCGCAGCATGAGCGAGGCCGGCCGCGACGCCTCCGCCTGCGCCAGCCGGTCTGCCAGTGCCAGCGCCGCATCCTCCCCCTGGACCTGGCGCACCACGCCGGCCAGCAGCTGCTGCATCGCGCCATTTCCGGGCTGCAGGCGCAGGCCCTCCTCCGCCACGCTCAGCGCGTTGCGCGTGTTGCCGGCGCGCAGCAGCAGCGCCACCAGCTGTCGCCGGGGCTGCACCGCACTGGCATCCTCCGCCAGCGCGGCACGGGCCGCCTGCTCGGCCTCCACCCATTGGCCGAGCGAGGCATGCGTCATCGAGCGTGCCATCGGCAAGGCGGGACCGTGGCCGGCGCGGCGGAACTCCTCGGTGTTCAGCACCGCCAGCGCTCGCGTCGCCTCGCCGGCCGCGCCGAGCGCAGCTGTCAGCGCCAGTGCCAGCGGCACCTCGTTGGGTGCGGCGGCCTGCGCGGTCTCCAGCACCAGCCGCGCCGCCCCGGCGCGCGGCCCACGGGACGTGGCGGTAGCCATCAGTCGGCCGAGCGCCTCGGGGTTGCTCGGCGCGCGGCGCAGCACCTCGCCGAGCAGCCGCTCGGCTTCCGCGGCGTTGCCCTGTGCGGTCGCCACGCGCGCCAGACCGAGGCGAGCGCCGATGGTTTCCGGATGATCGCGCATCACCGTCTCGAAGGCGGTCCGCGCCGCGGCCACCTCGAAGCGGGCGAGCTTCAGCAGACCGTCGATCGTCCCCGCCGCCTCGGAGCGGCGCTGGGTGGCGTCGAGCCGATCGAGTTCCGTCTGCGCGCCGGGGAGGTCGCCGCGCGCCAGGGCGGCAACCGCCAGCATCTCCCGCGCACCGGCCTGGCCGGGCGAGATGCGCAGCGATTCCTCCGCCGCCCGCGTGGTGCCGGCCGAATCGCCCATGGCGAGCCGTGCCGCCGCCAGCCTGGCGCGGATGCCGCTGTTCTCCGGCGAGAGGCCGACCGCTTCCTCGAAGGCGCGCACCGCCTCGCGCGGGCGGCCGGCGCCGGCATGGGCGCGGCCGAGCAGGTCGTAGGCCTCGGCATCGGCGCCGCCGCGATCCACCAGACGCTGCAGCGTGCCCGCTGCGGCGTCGTGGCGGTTGGTTTCCATCTGCATCGTTGCCAGCAGCTTGGCGGCGCGGGGATCCTCCGGGCGCCGTGCGAAGTAGCGCTGCGCCGCATCCTCCGCCTGGCCGTTCTGGCCGAGCGCGCGCTTGACGGTGGCCAGCAGCAGCAGGCCGTCGCCGAGGTTGGGCAGCACCGGGCTCAGCCGCTGCAGCGTCTCATCCGCCGCGCGCCAATCCCGCGCGCGCGCCTGGAGCATCGCGGTCAGGTAGGTCGCCGGCACGTTGCCGGGGGAGACGCGCATCGCCGCCGCGATGTCCTCGCGCGCGCGCTCATCCTCGCCGCTGCGGATCAGCAACTCGCCGCGCAGCACGCGCGCCGGCACATGGCCCGGCGCCTTGGCCAGCAGGCGGCCCAGCGTCTCGATCGCCGCCGGCAGCGTCCCGCGCTCGGCCTGGAAGGAAGCCTTGCGGATCAGCGCGTCCGGCGCGTCGGGATTGGCGGCCAGCGCGCGGTCCACCGCCGCCTCCGCCGCGGCGCGGTCGCCATCGGCCAGCGCCAGGCTGGCGGCGGCGAGCTGTGGCTCCACCGAATTCGGCCCGAGCTGCAACGCGGCAGCGACCGATTCGCGCGCCGCGTCACGCTCGTTGCGCGCCAGCTGTGCGATCGCCCGGCCCGCCGCGACCTGGGCGGCCACGCCCGGCTGGGCCGTGCCGTCGGGCAGCGGGAAGTCGCGCAGCAGTTCCTCGAAGCGCACGCGGGCGATGTAGCTGCGCAGCAGCAGCGCGGTCGTCCCGGCCGGGTCGTGGCCGCGTTCGAGCGCGGCGCGCGCCTCGCGATCGGCGGTTTCCGCATCGCCGAGGTCCAGGCTCACCGCGGCAAGGGCGGCGCGCACGGCGCCGTTCTCCGGCTCGGCGCGTACCGCGTTGCGCAGCTCGATCTGCGCGGTGCGCAGGTCGCCGCGATCCTGCGCGGCGCGGGCGCGCTGCAGCGGCTGTGCGGCGGCCTCGCCGATGCCGATACCGGCGGCGACGAGCGCTGCCAGCAGCAGATGGGTCCGGCGGGCGTTGGGTGGCGTGGCCATGGGCTCGGCTCCGCTGATCGGTGTGGCTGTCAATCGGTGTCGCTGTCGGCCTGCGCGAGCGCGCCCTCAGGGCGTGGGCGCGCCGCGCCAAGGCCGTGGCTGTCGAGCAGGCTGTAGAGGGTGGGGCGGCTGATCCCCAGCATGCGGGCGGCGGCCGAGAGGCTGCCGGCGCTGCGCGTCAGCGCGCGCTCGATCGTCTCGCGTTCGGCCCGCATCCGCGCGGCGCGCAAGTCGAGGTCGGCCACGACGCCCTGCTCCGCCGGGGCGGGGGCGATCTCGAGGTCCTCGATGCCGATCAGCGGTCCGTCCGCCATCAGGGCGGCGCGGCGCACGCGGTTCTCGAGCTCGCGCACATTGCCGGGCCAGCGATGCGCGGCGATCGCCTCCGCCGCCGCGGCATCGAAGCCGCGCAGCCGGCGGCCATGCTCGCGCGTGAAGCGGGCGAGGAAGAAGCGCCCCAGCAGCAGCGCATCGCCCATCCGCTCGCGCAGCGGCGGGATGCGCACCGTGACGGCGTTGAGGCGATACAGCAGGTCGCCGCGGAAGCGCCCTTCCTCGGCCTGCTGCTCGAGCGGCTGGTTGGTGGCGGAGACGACGCGCACATCCACCTTGATCGGCGTGCGGCCGCCGACCCGCTCGATCAGCTGGTCCTGCAGGAAGCGCAGCAGCTTGGCCTGCAGCGCCACCGGCATCTCGCCGATCTCATCGAGGAAGAGGGTGCCGCCATTGGCGGTCTCGATCCGGCCGGCGACGGAGCGCACGGCGCCGGTGAAGGCGCCCTTCTCATGGCCGAACAGCTCGCTTTCAAGCAGGTTCTCCGGAATCGCGGCGCAGTTCAGCGCGACGAAGGTCTTGCCGGCGCGCGGGCCCATCTCGTGCAGCGCGCGGGCCAGCGCCTCCTTGCCAGTGCCGCTCTCGCCCAGCAGCAGGACCGGGACCGAGACGCCGGCCAGCCGCTCCACCGTGCGGCAGACCTTCAGCATGCCCTCGTCCGCCGTGACGATGCCCTGGATCGGCGAGGATTTCGGTGCGGCGGCGAGGCGCTGGTTCTCCTCCTCCAGCTCGCGCAGGCGGAGCGCGCGCTCGATCACCGTGCGCAGCACCGCGACATCCACCGGCTTCTCGCAGAAATCGTAGGCGCCGAGCGCGATGGCGCGCAGCGCGTTCTCCCGCTGGCCCTGGCCGCTGGCCACCACCACCGGCAGCGTCGGGATCAGGCCACGCAGCGTCTCGAGCGTGGCGAAGCCCTCGCTCACGCCTTCCGCGTCGGGCGGCAGGCCGAGGTCGAGCAGGGCGGCATCGGGCTGCTCCCGCTTGGCCAGCGCCTCCGCCTGGCGGCGGTCATTGGCGACGATCACGCGGCAATTCGGGAACGCCCAGCGATACTGCGCGCAGAGGCCGGGATCGTCCTCGACCACCAGGAGCTTGGCCTTGCTCATGCCGCACCCCGCACCGGCTCGGCGGTGATCGAAGCCCGTGGTGGCGCCTCGGCGCCGCCGGCGCGCAGCAACACCCGCATGGTGGTGCCCGCGCCGGGCCGGCTGGAGACGGCGAGGTCCCCACCCGCCTCGCGCAGCAATTCGCGCGCCTGCCAGGCGCCGATCCCGCTGCCCTGGTGCTTCGAGGTGCTGAGCGGGCGGAACAGTTCGTCGCGGACGAATTCGGGCGTCATGCCGGGGCCGCGATCGGTCACCTCCACCACCACCTGTTTCCCTTCGCGCCGGATGCTGACGCGGACCGGCTCACCGGGCGGGGAGGCCTCGGCGGCATTGTTGATGAGATGGCCAAGCGCGGTGTCGAAGCGCGCCGCAGCGATGGCTGCCAGCGGGGCCGGCTCCTCGCCCTCGATGCGCACCGGGTAGGGCCGGGCCGCGGCCAGGGCGCGCAGCCGCTCAAGCGGGCAGACCGCCTCGTCGCGAGACGCCGCCGGCACGTCGCCGGGCTGGCCGAGGCGGACGATCAGCGCGTTGATCCGTGCCGCGGAGGCCCGCACCGTCAGCAGCATGTCGCGCTGGAACTCGGGGTCCGACAGGTTCTCCTCCGCATTCGCCAGCAGCAGCGAGAGCTGGCTCGATACCGTCTTCACGTCATGCGCCACGAAGGCGAAGCGCTTGGCGTATTCGGCCAGCCTCCGCTCGTCGGCCAGCCGTTCGGCGGCGCGGCGCTCGGCGAGGAACATCGCCACTTCGCGGCCGAGGGTGCGCAGCAGTTCCATCACCTCCCGGTCGAGCGGGAAGGGGGCCCGCGGCGGGGCCAGCAGCACCACGCCCGAGAGGCCGGCGCTGCCATGCGGCAAGGGCACGGCAAGCCACAGCTGACCATAGGCCTGCCTGAGCCCCTGCGCAGCCGGGTCCGCCGTATCCAGCACCAAGGCCTCCTCGCTCGTCTCGAGCGCCGCGAGGAACGGATCCTCCGGCGCCAGCGCCTGGTGCTCCGCCGGCAGGTTCCAGGAGCCCGCCCAGCGCAGGCCTGGCTCCCCGGGGTCGCGGCGCAACAGCACGCCGGCCGGACTGTCCACCGCATCGGCCACGGCGCGGATCGCGCGATGCTCGGCCACCGCCCCGTCATCGGCGGCGGAGAGCACCTCCACGCAGCGCAGCCATTCGCGGCGATAATCATAGCGCGCGGTAAAGAAATGGTCCACAACCATGCCGCGAAGTCTGGAGCGGGCAGTGCGCGAACTGGCCGCGACGGCCAGCGCGATGAGTGCCGCCGCCAGCATGCTGGCCTGGGCCGTCGCGCCCCATTGCACGTCGAATTGCCGCAGGATCTCGCCGATCGCGCCGATCGCCAGGAGGAAGGCGCCGCCCACGACCAGGGTAGCGCCGTGGAACACCACCTGGCGCGACATCGGCGGATCCCGCCGCCAGCGCCCGTCACGCACCGCGGCGATGGCCAGGAGCGGGGTGGCGATGGCAGTCAGTGCGGCGCGGGCATCCGCCAGTGCCACCGAGAGCCCGCGCGACAGCGCAGCATCGGCATAGAGCAGCAAGTCGAAGGCGGCGAGCCCGCCGAGGGCGATGGCGGGCAGTCCGACATGCCAGCGCTGCCGCTCGTCCGCGGCGCGGAACAGGTTCTCCGCCATCAGTACGACCAGCATCGCGAGCAGCATGCGGGCCAGCATTGACACGGGCCCGACGCTCTCGACCGCCCGGGCGAGGCTGGCCGGGGCGAACAGGACGACCACGGCCACGAGGGCGGCGAGCGCCGCGGTGAGCGCAAAGCCGCGCGCCAGCGCCCTGGCGCGGGTGCCGGTGGCGATGCGGCGGAAGAAGAACAGCAGCACGCCGAGCCAGACCAGCCAGCGGGCGATCTCGGCGATGGCGGCGAGTTCCGATGTCCAGGCGGCGTCGGAGCCGATCGCCAGCGCCACCGCGCCCGCCCAGAGCGCGGCGATGCCGCAGGCGCCCGCCAGCAGCCGCGCCGCCGCACCCTGTCCGGCCGTGAGCACAAGCGCGGTCCAGACGAGGCAGACCGCGCCGGCGCCTGCGTGCAGGACGATCGAGGCGGAGGTCACGGCGTGAGCCGGGATCCGGCCGAAAGGCGAGGGTTCATCGCGACCCCTCCTGGAACAGCACCACCCGCACGGTGGCGACCAGGATCAGCAGGTCGAGGAACAGGCTGCGGCGCCGTACGTAATAAAGGTCGTAGGCCAGCTTCATGCGGGCATCCTCCACGGAGGCGCCGTAGGGAAAGTTGACCTGGGCCCAGCCGGTGATCCCCGGCTTCACCACCGCACGCTCATGGTAGTGCGGGATGACCTGGCCGAGCTTCTCCACGAAGGCCGGGCGTTCCGGGCGCGGGCCGACGAAGGCCATGTCGCCGAGCAGCACGTTGAACACCTGCGGGATCTCGTCGATCCGGGTCAGCCGGATGAAGCGGCCGACGCGGGTGATGCGGTCATCCTGCCGGCTGGCCCAGACCGGCGCCCCGCTCGCCTCCGCGTCCACCACCATGCTGCGGAACTTGAACAGGGTGAAGATGCGCCCGCCGCGGCCGACACGCTCCTGCCGGTAGAAGATGGGGCCGGGGGTGTCGAGCTTGATGGCGATGGCCGTCCCCACCAGCAGCGGCAGGGTTCCGAGCAGCAGCATCGAGCTGAGGAGGATATCGAAGGCGCGGCGCATGGCCGCTTCCATCCGGCCCTCCCGCATGCCGTTGGTGCGGGCGAGCCAGCCATCCGGCAGGCGTTCGATGTCCACGCGGGCGAGCTGGTGTTCGAGGAACTCCGTCTCGCGCAGGACCTCGATGCCGGCCGCGGCCAGGTCGCGGCGAAGCGGTTGCGGCACGGCCGCCGGGTCGGTGGCGATGACGGCGCGGATGCGCCGGGCGCGCAGCCGCTCGGGCGCCAGCACCACCTCGAGCGGCGTGCCCGGCGGCACCTCGAGCGCGATGCGGAAGCGTCCGCTGTGCCCCGCGGCGGCGTAGAGCTTTCCAGCCTCATCGGCGGTGCGCTCGGGGCAGCGGAGCAGCGCCACCTCCTGCGCCAGTCGGCCGCTGCGCAGCGCCAGGGCGAAGCCGAGCCGGGTGGTGACGACCGCGCTGACGAAGGCGAGCGTCACCCCGAACAGATGGTCGTCCAGGCTGGCGCGCGCGGCAGGGCTCATCATGCTCAGCACGGGCAACAGGACAAGGAGAAGCAGGCCGGCCACGCTGACCGCGGCGATCAGCTTGCGTGCGCGGCTGAAGGCTTCGGGCTGGTAGAGGCCGCTGGCGCCGGAGATGATGCCGCAGGCGGCGGCGACGGTGACGGCGACCATGAAGCCCTGTCCGAACGGCAGGCCGACCTGCCAGCTGAGCAGGGCATAGATGGCCAAGAAGCAGAGCAGGGCATCGGCGACGTACAATGCGAGCACGTCCGAGCGGACGCTATGGCCGAACAGGCTGGTCATCACTCGGCCTCCCCACAACCGCAGGCTGAGAAATCTCGCGCCTTCTGCGCACCGCCACTGAGACGTTAGCCTCCTGTTTTGGTTTAACAAAGTATCAAAACGAGATCAAGTCTGCGCCTTGCGCAAAGTGCAATTTCGAGGGTTTGCAGCCGCTTGCGGTCGCCTGCTGAGAGAGTTGTTTACTTTTGTGCAGGGCTTCGGGGTCATTCTCACATGAAAATGAGCCCGGCGGCCATTCGGCCACCGGGCTCTGACAAGTCCTAACCCGCTCCCGATCGGTGGGGCGGGGTGTAAGCTTTTCTGACGCTCAGGCCTTGCGGCGCATCGCCACGCCGAGGCCGGCCAGGCCGAGGCCGAACAGCGCCAGGCTCATCGGCTCGGGGACGCGGACTGGGGTGAACGAGGAGTTAATTACTCCACCGCCAGATACCGAATCAGGATTGAAGGTGAAGGTCAGGTTGAACTGCATGGCGTTCGGCTCATTACCCGCAAGCGCCAGTGCGCCCAGCGGGGTGAAGGTGCCCTCCGCGGTGATGTTCGTGAAGGGACCACCAATGTCAACCGAAAGGACGGTGCCGGAGAAGTTGCCGATCGCGCTGGTGAAGGCGACAGGCGTCAGGATGGTCTGCGTCACAGAGAAGTCGCTGACCGCCGTGCCCTGGGTGCCGACGAAGGCGCCGGAGAGGGGAGTGCTGTACTCAATGCCGGTCATGCTGAGGATGTTGCCGGCGCCCTGCGTGCCGGACACCGTGCCGAAGTCGAGGGCGGAGGAGCCCACGATCGGTGCAGCGATCGCTGCGCCTGAGGCCAGCGTGAGCGCCAGCGCCGTGCTGGCAAGCAACTTGGAGATCTTCATGTTCGTGCCCCTCTGGATGGTTGGCAGGCCGTTACGCCTCACATTTGAGTTAGCAAAAGCCGTGCCAGATCACCAAGGTCTTGACTTCAGGGGTTTTTGCGGTGGGCCGGATAGGTCGGCCGAGCCGTGTGTAAAGAAAGACGACGGATCCCGGCTTCGTTGCGGGCCACTCCGGAGGCGGAAAGTAAGGTCGCCCGGCAGGCTGCCACCCGATGCTGACCCCACGCTTTCCGTGTAAGGGCATAGCGTGTCTGCGTGGACTCGTCGGCCCGCGCGAGGCCCAAAAACGCAGACCCGGCGGCCTCTTTCGAGGCCGCCGGCTCCGCAGGGCGAATAAGGTGATGTCGGCGCGGCGGCAGGTTAGGCTGCTGGGCGGCGCCGCATTGCCATGCCAAGACCGGCGAGACCGAGGCCGAACAGGCTGAGTGTCATCGGCTCGGGGATGTTGTCCGGTGTGGTCGGCTCCGCAGCGAACATCACGGCACCGCCAGCGTAGCTGCCGGGCGCACCGTCCGCACCAACGGTAAAGGTGAAGGTAAGGCTCACCTCGGTTGCCGGGTTCGGGTCCAGGTCATCGAAGGGGTAGAAGCCAGAGGGCTTCTCGAAGGTCGAGTCGGGCGTGAACAGGCCGTCCACGGAAACCACGCCGGCGAAGGAGCCCGAAGGCGGGATGAACAGCTCGCTCACCGCGCCCTCGTAGGTGCCGCCTGGGCCCGTGAAAACGACAGCGGAGCCCAGGGTGAGCGTGATCGAGAAGTCTTCGACCGTGGAGCCCGCGAGGAGCGCCAGGTTTCCCGCACCGGGGGATGCGAAGTAGCTGATCTCCGAGATGTTCAGCGTTGACCCGCCGGCAAGCGGTCCGCCACCATCATTCACCTCCCCGAAGTCGATGGAAACCGAGCCGGTGATCGGCGCAGCTATAGCGCTGCCGCACGCCATCCCCAACGCCACGGCCGCCCCGGCAACAAGCTTACGGATGTGCATAGTCACCACTCCTGTTTCCGCGCCCGTCGGGCGTCTCATGAGGGCTCGTCACCCTGTGTGCGCAAATGGAAGCAAGCCGCATGCCATTGTAATAGACGTATGATTTTGCTCGCGATCGTCGCCGGGCGGGTACGTTTTGGTCACGCACTGTAAAGTTAACCGACGCATGCAACCTGCCAAAAGGCGCGATGGCTCGTGCGCAGCGCGAAGCCGGGCTAAAGTTCGGCAACTCTCAGCGTCCGGTCCGCCAGTGTCCGGCCCGGCCAGGACATGGCGGCCGATGCCTCTCGACGTGACGCAGACGACCCTCTCGAGCGTGACCGCCCTTGGTGAAACCTGGCGATCGCTCGAACACGTGGCACCGTGCAGCTTTTTCCAATCTTGGACCTGGATCGGCTGCCTGTTCGAGGAACGCTACCCGAACCCCGTCCTGCTCCGGGCCGAGCGCGGCGGCAGGCTGGTCGGGCTTGCCCTCTTCAACCGCCGCGGCGGTCGCCTGCACCTCGCCGAAAGTGGCGATCCAGAGCTCGATTGGCCCTTCACCGAGCATAACGGCCCACTCGCCACCGACGCCGAAGCTGCCGCCGCGCTGCTCCGGGCCGCCTGGGAGGTTCCGGGCGCCCGCCGCCTAGTCCTCGGCGGCGTGACGGCGGCGCTCGCCACCGCGGCCGGCGGCGTGACGCTGCGGTCGCAACCGCGGCCAGCGCCATTCCTCGATCTCGATGCTCTCAGGGCCGCCGGCGGCGACTACCTGGCCGGGCGCAGTGCCAATGCGCGCTACCAGATCCGCCGCTCGAACCGACTCTATGAGGCATCGGGGCCGCTCACCCTGGCGCGTGCCGAAACGCCGGCCGTGCGCGAGGCCTGGCTGGAGGAGCTCATCGCGCTGCACGACGCCAGCTGGCGGCGCCGTGGCCAGCCCGGCGCCTTCGCCACGGCTTTCTTGCTCCGGTTCCATCGCAGCCTGACGGCGCGGGCGATGGAACGCGGCGAACTCGACCTGCTGCGGATCACCGCCGGGCCGCGACGTGTCGGCCTGCTTTACAATGTGCGGTTCCGCGGGCGGGTCTATGCCTACCAGACCGGGCTTGCCGACGCCGCGGGCGAGCCGCACGCGCGGCCCGGCCTGACCTGCCATAGCCTCGCGGTCGAGATGGCGCTCGCGCGGGGCGACCAAGTCTATGACTTTCTGGCCGGCGACCAGCGCTACAAGCTGAGCCTGGCCGACCGCGAGGAACGGCTCTTCTGGGTGGAACTGGCGCCTGCCGGCTCCGCGGCGGCCGTGCTGGGTCGGCTGCGGGGGCTTGCCGGCCGGCTGCGCCGCCGCTGGAGCCAAGCGGTGTAAGGTTTTCTGACTCCCCAGGCCGCGCCACGACGCGGCGCGGCTTTCCGGCCGCCGACGCGGCGCCGGTTCGCGCTTCGAAGGGCGGGCGAAGGCTATACCCCTGGTCGTTGAAATCATACAGCCAACGGCAGCGCCGCTCGCACGGCCAAGCAACGCGGCGGTCGGAGAAATGTAACGAAGCGTGTCAATTGCGTCGGGAGTGTGTCGCTGAACCTTACAATTTTGAACAGCGGCGGCGGGTCTCGGTCACAACTGCTTGATTTTGCGCGAGGCGTGCTGGTGGCACCAATTTTGCCAATCCGTGACTCGTCCCGGCAGCCTGCCCCGCTGCGCCGCCTCTGTGGCGGCGCGCCAAGGCTCGGCTGCCGAGATGGCTGCGCCAATCGACGCAGCGCGGCCGTCTGACGAGAGCGTCGGAGCTGGGAGGATGAGCATGCCGGACGACGTCTCCTCGGCGTTCCAGGTTGACATCGACATGGGCGAGGTCAGCGGGGCTACGACGCTGGCACGACCCGCGGTGGGCCCGCGCGCCGTCAACAAGCGGGCGCCAACCCATGCGGATGCCGCAGTCGGACGTCGCATCCGCGATTACCGGGTGGCGGTCGGCATGGCCCTCGCCGAGCTGAGCAGCCGGGTCGGCGTCTCGCAGCCACAGCTCTATCGCTACGAGTCCGGCCTCACCCGAGTGGCAGCCAGTCGCCTGATCGCGATATCGGAGGCGCTCGGCGTCTCGGTGGAGGCTCTGACCAGCCGTGGCGACGCCTCGCCCCAGCGCAAGGTCGGCGGCGGGACGGAGGTGGACCTGCTCCTGCGGGCCTTCAACAGGATCGGCCAGCCGGAACGGCGCAGCGCGCTGATCGCGCTTGCTAGGTCCATGGCCGACACCGACGCATCATCTCCCGCCTGAGCTTGCCGCGGCGGACAATGCAGCGCTGCAACCTGCGCCGGCCGCGCTGACCAGGCAGACTTCGCGCGGCAGCGTCGGGCTGGAAGCTTGGCGCAGGCGGCCTACCCTGCGTCACGCTGTCCATTTTTTGTCATGATTTCTCGCGCTCGGAGCGTGGTGCACCTGCCGTTAACCCGCCCCGCGGTAGAGGCCTGCATGGCCCGCGGGCCGCGGCAGCGCTTGCCGGGGCTTGGTTTCGCGGCCGCATTGGCGGGGCGCGACATGGTTCCGGGCATGGTCTGCGGTGGTGTGCGGCAGGCCCTGCTGGCCGGATCCGTTGCGTTTCGGACAACTACCAATAGGTCGGCAGATGCGCTAAAGGTCGTACCGTGAGCAACCCCTGGGCGTGTCCGCATCGCCTTCAGGGTTGCCGGTATCTGAATACAGGAGGCAGGGCATGAGGTTGTGTCCGTTCCGCTTACTCCGTGCCATCGTCCTCGTGCTGCCCTTGGCCGCAGTCGGCTGCGCGGACGGGGCCGGGAGCACCGGGCCCGTTGTGGCCGCGACTGCCCCGGGTTCGGCCCCGGACTATGTGATCGGTCCGGGCGATTCGCTGTCGGTCTTCGTCTATCGCTCGCCCGAGTTGAGCATGGAAGTGCCGGTGCGGCCGGATGGCCGCATCTCGCTGCCGCTGGTGGCGGATATCGCCGCCGCGGGACTCACCCCGGTGGAACTCTCGCGCCAGCTCGAAGGGCGGCTGCGCGAGTTCGTGCGCGAGCCGAACGTGACCGTCATCGTGCGCTCCTTCGTCGGGCCGACCAGCCGGCAGATCCGCATCGTGGGCGAGGCGGCGCAGCCGCGCAGCATTCCCTTCCGCGAGGGCATGACGGTGCTCGACGCGCTGATCGAAAGCGGCGGCCTGACCCGCTACGCAGCCGGCAACCGGGCGCGGCTGATCCGCCGCGAGGGCGAGGCGCAGCAGGTGCTGTCGCTGCGCCTGAACGACCTGCTGCGCGACGGCGATATCTCGCAGGACATGCCGCTTCGCGCTGGCGACACGATGGTGATCCCGCAGGGCTGGTTCTGACGCGATGAACCAGCTCCTCGTCCAGATCCGGCAGTATGCCGCATCCGGCTGGCGCCATCGCTGGAAGGCGTTGGGGCTGGCCTGGGTGGTTTGCCTGGGCGGCTGGATGTACGTCTATACGCTGCCCAACGAGTACCGCGCCTCGACGCGCATCTATGCCGATGCCGACGTCATCCTCAGCCAACTGCTCAGCGGCATCGCGGTGGATAGTCGGCCGCAGAGCCAGGTGGAGCTGCTGCAGCGCACCCTGCTCAGCCGCCCCAACCTGGAGCGCGTGGCCAGCCGCACCGGTCTGGACCTGCGTGCCGACAGCGCCTCGGCGCGCGAGCGGCTTCTGACCGGCATGGAGGGCAACGTTCGCATCCAGGCGCAGACCCGCAACCTGTTCACCATTACCTTCACCGACAACGACCCGCGCATGACGCATGCGGTGGTGCAGGCCCTTCTGACCCTGTTCATGGAGCAGGCGACCGCCAACGATCGGCTGCAGATGGAGAATGCGCGAGCCTTCATCGGCCAGCAGCTCGCCGCCTATGAGGCGCAGCTGCGCGAGGCCGAGCAGCGCCGCGCCGAGTTCCGCGCCCGCTACACGGATCTGCTGCCCGGGGAGGGCGGCGGGTCCGGCCTGGAACAGGCGCGGGGCCGGCTGACCGCCCTGCGTGGCGAGTTGCAGGATGCCGCCCAGCGCCGCGATGTGCTGCGCCAGCAGCTCGAGGCGACGCCACAGACGCTGCGCGCCCAGCTCGGCGGCGCCGGCGACCCTCGGATTCTCGAAGGCGAGCGCCAGCTGCGCGAGCTTCTGTTGCAGTACACCGAACAGCACCCCGCGGTGGTCGCGGCGCGCAGCGCGCTGGCGGACCTGCGCTCGGGCCGCGTCGCACCGAGCGGTGGCGGTGCCGCGGTCGGCCCGCCGGTGGCCAACCCGGTCTATGAGCAGCTGCGTGTCCGCCTGCTCGATACGGAATCGACGATCGCCTCGCTCGAGCGGCGCGGCCGCGAGGCGGAAGCGCAGGTCGCCCGGCTGGAGGCGCTGGCGCGCACCGTGCCGCAACTCCAGGCGCAATTCGCCGCGCTCGACCGCGACTACGACGTGTTGCGCCGCGCCTATGAGGAATTGCTGCAGCGACGGGAATCGGTGCAGATCGCGGGTGCCGCGCGCTCCGGTGCGGACCGTGTGCGGCTCGAGATCGTGGACCCGCCGATCGTCCCCAACGAACCGGTCGGGCCGAACCGCGTGCTGCTTGCCTCCGGCGTGCTGCTCGGCGGGCTCGGCGCCGGCGTGCTGCTGGCCTTCCTGCTGGTGCAGCTGGATCGCAGCTTCTACACGCTGCACGACCTTCGCAAGCTCGGCCTGCCGGTGATCGGCAGCATCTCCTCGACGGCGCCGCGGCGCAGCCAGGTGCTGCCGGCGGCTGCCTTCTCCTTCGGCCTGGCGGTGCTGCTGCTGGCCTTCGGTGCCGTCACCGCCGCGGGTCCGGCGCTGATCGCCCGCCTACCCTCCCTCGTCGCGAGGTTCCTGGCGTGACAGTCCCGACACCATCCCGCCACCTCGTCGAACGCGCGATGGAGGCCATGCAGGGCAGCATGGCCAGCGACCTTCGCCCGCGCAGTGGCCGCGCCGAGGGCGGGGCCGCCAGCCTTGATGCGGTCCGCCCGGCGCCGCCCGCCGGCCCGGCGGAGACCGCCGCGCCCGCGACGGCGACGGCCGACGCGGCGCCCGCGGATGCCACCGCGCCGGCCATCGACCTCGATACGCTGCGCAACGCCGGCTTCGTGGTCACCGGCGCCGGCGCAGCGCGCAGCCGGGTGACCGAGGAATTCAGCGTGGTGCAGCACCAGGTGCGGCGCACCGTGCAGGCGACCAGCAGCGCCGAGGGCCGGATCGCCCAGTTGGTGCTCGTCACCAGCGCCAAGCCTGGCGAGGGCAAGACCTTCTGCTCCATGAACGTCGCGGCGCGTCTGGCGCTGAGCGCGCCCGAACTCGTCGTGCTGGTGGATGGCGACGGCAAGCAGCAGGGGTCGCTGACCAACCTGCTCGGCCAGGAAACCAAGCCCGGGCTGCGGATGCTGGCCACCGACGCGGCACTGCGACCGGAGCCGCTGTTGCTCAGCACGGCGATCGAGCGGCTCAGCTTTCTGCCTTACGGGCCCGGCCTGCCGGGGGTCTCCGAACTGCCATCGGGCGCCATGCTGGCCGCGGCCGTCGCGCGGATGGCGGCGGCGCTGCCGAACCGGATCTTCATCTTCGACGCGCCGCCCTGCCTCTACACCAGCGAGCCCAGCGCCCTCGCCTCCGTCGCCGGGCAGGTGCTGATCGTGGTGCGGGCGGAAAGCACGCAACGCGAGGAGGTGGAAGCCGCCCTCGACATGGTCGAGAGTTGTCCGACCCTGCAGCTGGTCCTTAACCAGACCCGCATGGCAACAAGCAACACCTTCGGCGCCTATGGCTACTACGGGTACGGCTACTACCGTGGCTGAACGCCGCACGCCGCGGTGCCGCCGCCGGCTGAGCGCCGCCCTGTGCGTGCTCATCGGCGCACCGGCGCTGGTCGCCGGCCTGCCTGCCCAGGCCCAACAGGCCGCGCCGGGCAGCAGCCCTCTCGGGCTGTTCGGGCCCTCGGCGCCGCCGCCGGGCCCGTTCGGCACGCCGGCCGCGCCGGGCGGTGTCGATTCCACGCGCTTTTGGCTGCCGCAGCTCTACCCCGACCTGCCCGTCGGCGGGGCACCGCCGGCCGGTGCGCCGCCGCAGGTCTGGAGCATCCGGCCGAGCATCGAAGTCAGCGTTGCCGCCACAGACAACCTGCGCGGGTCGGTGCGCGATCGCGAGGCGGACCTCTACGGCATCATCAGGCCGCAGATCACCCTCGCGGCGGATTCCCGCCAGCTGGTCGGCGCCTTCACCTATCGGCCGAGCCTGCGCCTCTACATGAACAACAGTGACCAGAACCGCCTGGACCATCTTCTGGCCGGGCAGGGGACGGCGACGCTGGTCGAGGACCTGCTGTTCCTCGACGTGAGCGGCAGCGGCGATGCGCGGTCGGCGTTCGGCGGCTTCGGTGAGACCGGCGAGCTCGGCGACGACAATTTCGACCGGCAGGATCGTGTCCAGACCACGACCTACCGCATCTCGCCCTACGTCATGCAGCGCTTCGGCGGCCTGGCGACGGCACGGGTGGGCTACGCCTTCCGCCAATCCTTCCAGAGCGGGCGCGACGCCTTCCTTCCCGGCTCGAACACACCCTTCTTCACCAGCCAGGACTTCATCTCTCACGAGGGCTTTGCACAGCTGGCCTCGGGCGAGGATTGGGGACGCCTTGGCTGGGATGCGCAGACCTCCTGGACCACCTTCGAGGGCTCCGGCGTCTATGACGGCGCGCATCGCCACCTGCACATCCTCGCTCTGCGCTATCAGCTGGATCGGCGCTTCGCGCTGACCGCCGAGGGCGGCTGGCAGGACGAGCGCTACGCCGGTGTGCGCCCGTTCGAGATCCAGGAACCGGTCTGGAGCGTCGGCGTGCGCTACACGCCGAACGACGACGGCTTCCTCAGCGTGCGCTACGGCCAGCGCGACGGCTTCGAATCCGCAGCGGTGGATGGCAGCCTGAATGTCGGCGTGCGGACCCGCCTGTTCGTGAGCTACAATGAGCAGCTGGGTGCGCCGTTTCGGCGGCCCGGCGAGAGCAGCGGCTTCGGCCTCGCCCCGGGCCTGCGGGTGGACGCCTTCGGCAACATTGTGGACGCTGCCACCGGCGTCCCCGTCTCGCTGCTCGACGACCGGCTGCGCAGCACGCAGAGCAATGTCTTCCGCACCCGCCGCGCTACTATCGGCCTCAGCCAGGCCTGGCCGCGGGACACCTTCACCGCGGCGCTGTCGCACGAGGAGCGCGATCCGGTCGCGGTCGCGCAGGGCACCACCGCCTTCGCCGAAGACACCAGCTCCGTCACCCTGGTCTGGACGCGTGAGCTTGAGCCCGGCCTGGCGCTCACCACTTCGGGCCGCGTCGGCATCACCGAACGCGAGGGGCAGGACGAGAATATGAGCTACGTCTTCCAGGCCGGTCTCTCCAAGGTGATCTCGCCGCGCCTGTCGGGCTCCGTGCAGTATCAGTTCTCGCAGCGCGAGAACTACTTCCAGGGTGGCAGCGCGGTGCAGAACACCATCATCGTCACGCTGCGCCAGCTCTTCTGAACAGGTCCCGCGCGGATGCACATCGACGCCTACGGCTTCCGCGATCATCCGTTCCTGATGACGCCGGATGCCCGGCTGTTCTTCCCGAGCTCGGTGCACAGCCGCGCCCATGCGCATCTGATGTACGGCCTGGCACAGGGCGAGGGCTTCGTGGTGGTGACCGGCGAGGTTGGCGCCGGCAAGACCACGCTGGTGGAGCGCTTCTGCTCGGAGCTCGACCCCGAGACCTTCGTCGTCGCGCGCATCATGACAACACAGGTCGCCGGCGACGATCTGCTGCGCCTGGTGGCGGATGCCTTCGGCGTGCAGGCCGAGGGCGACAAGGCCACCGTGCTGCGCGGCATCATCGCCGCGCTGCGCAAGGCGGAGCGGCGCCACGTGCTGATCGTGGACGAAGCGCAGGCCCTCACCCCCGCGGGGCTCGAGGAGCTGCGCATGCTCTCCAACATCACCGATGGCGGGCGGGCACTGCTGCAGACGATCCTGCTCGGCCAGCCGGAGCTGCGCCGCGTGATCGCCAGTCCAGATCTCGACCAGCTTCGCCAGCGCATCCTCGCCTCCTTCCATCTCGGCGGGCTGTCGCGCGAGGAGACGCGCTCCTACGTCGAACACCGGCTGCGTGCGGTGGGATGGACCGGCAACCCGAGCTGGGACGATGACGCCTTCGAGGTGATCTTCCGCCATACCGGCGGCATCCCGCGCCGGATCAACCGGCTCTGCTCCCGCGTGCTTCTGGCGGGCGCGCTGGAGAAGTCGCCGCACCTGACCGCCGACCTGGTGGAGTCGACGGCGCTGGAGCTGGAGGAGGATCTCGGCGGCATCTCGGTGCGCGACGCGATCTTCGCCCAGCCGCGGATCACGCCGGAGATCGAGGCGCAGCTCGATGCCCTGACCCATCGCATCGAGACGCTGGAACGCACGATCGCGCGCCGTGAGCGGGTGTTCAACCGGCTGATGGAGTTCCTCTCCGAGCTCAGCGGGGCGCGCCGATGAGCAAGTCACCAACGATCACGGGGTCAATCATCACTGGGCCGACCGTCAACGCGATGAGCGTGGATGTCGAGGACTGGTTCCAGGTCCAGGCCTATGCCGGGGCGATCCGCCGCGACGCCTGGGAGGGTCTCGACCGCCGCGTCGAGGCGAATACCGAGCGCGTGCTGGCGCTGTTCGCGGAGGCCGGCGTGCGCGCCACCTTCTTCACCCTCGGCTGGGTGGCGGAGCGGCATCCGGGGCTGGTCCGCCGTATCGTGGCCGCCGGCCACGAGCTGGCCAGCCATGGCCATGGCCATGAGCTGGTGCACCAGATCGGCGAGGCCGGCTTCCGCGCCGATATCCGCCGCGCCAAGCGCGTGCTGGAGGATGCCGGCGGCGTCGCGGTGCGCGGCTACCGCGCGCCCACCTTCTCGATCGGGCCGCGGCTGACGCCCTGGGCGCACACCGTCCTGGCGGAGGAAGGGCACGCGTACAGCTCGTCGCTGTTCCCGATCCGCCACGATCTCTACGGCGACGCCGAGGCGCCGCGCGGCCCCTACCGCCCGCATCCGGACGGCGTGGCGGAACTGCCGATGACCACGGTGCGCGCGCTGGGGCGCAACCTGCCCTGCTCGGGCGGCGGCTGGTTCCGCCTGGTGCCTTATCCGGTGTTCCGCACCGGCCTGCGCCGCGTGAACGAGGTCGAGCGGCAGCCCGGCATCTTCTACTTCCACCCCTGGGAGGTGGATCCGGCGCAGCCGCATGTGCCGGAAGCCGGGCGGCTGTCGCGCTTCCGGCACCGCACCGGGCTCGGCAGCATGGCGCAGCGGCTTGGGCATCTGCTGCGCGACTTCCGCTGGGGCTGCATGGACGAGGTCTTCGCTGCGGCGATCGGCGGGAAGGCGGAGCCGGCGCCCCGCCGCCAGGCGGCCTGAGGCCTGGAGCGCGGTCATGCCGGTGAGGATCCGCGAGTTCGACGCTGCCTCGGCCCCCGCCTGGGACGCCTTCGTCCGCGCAACGCCGGCGGCAACCTTCTTCCACCTCTCGGCCTGGGCCGAGGTGATCCGGCGCTCCTTCGGCCACCCAACGCACTACGTCTTCGCCGAGCGCGACGGCGCCATCCTCGGCGTACTGCCGCTGGCGCGGATGAAGACCCTGCTGTTCGGCGACCTGCTCGCCTCCACGCCCTTCTGCGTCTATGGCGGCACGGTCGCGGTGGAGGAGGAGGCACGCGCCGCGCTGGAAGCGCATGCGATGGCGCTGCGCGAGAAGCTCGGCAGCCCGGCGCTGGAGTTCCGCCGCCGCGAGGCCGCGGATGCCGGTTGGACCGGGCGCCCACCGCTCTACTTCACCTTCCGCAAGCCGATCGTGGCCTTCAGTGACGACACCAAGGGGATGGAGAAGAACATCCCGCGCAAGCAGCGCGCGGAGGTGCGCAAGGGGCTGAACCGCTTCGGACTGCGCTCGGTCTCCGACAGCAACACCGACGGGCTGCACGCGCTCTATGCCGAGAGCGTGCGCAACCTTGGCAGCCCGGTCTTCCCGCGCCGCTACTTCCGCGCGCTGGCCGAGGCCTTCCCGCGCGAGCACGACGTGACCACGGTGCTGCAGGAGGACCGGCCGGTCGCCGCGGTGCTGAACTTCCACTTCCGCGAGGAGGTGCTGCCCTATTACGGCGGCGGCACGCGGGAGGCGCGCGGGCTTTCGGCGAATGACGTGATGTACTGGGAGGTGATGCGCCGCGCGCATCGCGAGCGTGGTGCCACGCTGTTCGATTTCGGCCGCAGCAAGGCCGGCACCGGCGCCTTCGACTACAAGCGGAACTGGGGCTTCGAGGCGGAGGAACTGCACTACTGCTACCGCCTGGCCGCGGGCGCGCGCATCCCGGAGAACAACCCGAACAACCCGAAGTACCGGCTGTTCATCGCCGCCTGGAAGCGCCTGCCGCTGCCGGTGGCGAACCTGCTCGGGCCACCGCTGGTCAGGGGGTTGGGCTGATGCGACGCGTCGGCCGGCCGCCGTTGCAGTGGCGGCAGCAAACATGACGGCATTCCGGCGCGCCGAGGGCGCCGACTACCTCGGCGCCCGCCGGCGACGACGGCTGGAGATGCCGGCCGGCCGCCGCCTGCCGACCGCGGCGTTCATCCGGGCTGCCGAGGCGCTGATCGGCGCATTCGCCGGGCCGCGGGACGGCGGATGACGCGCCGCCTTCTCTTCCTCGCGCACCGCATCCCCTATCCGCCCGACAAGGGTGAGAAGATCCGCGCCTGGCACATCCTGGAACACCTGGCGCGAAGCTGGCAGGTGGAGGCCGGCTTCCTGGTGGATGACCGCGCCGATCTCGCGCATCTGCCTGTGCTCGAACGCAGCTGCGCGGCGGTGGAGTGGCGGCCGGTGCTGTCCCGCTGGGGCAAGGCGGCGCGCGCGCTGCTGCGCACCCGGCCCGGCAGGCCGCTGACCCTCGGCTGGTTCCACGAGCCCTCGCTGTTCCGCTGGGCGCAGCGCGGGCTGGGGGAGGGACGCTACGATGCGGTCTTCGTCTATTCCTCCGCCATGGCGCCCTATGCGATGGGACCCGCCGCGCAGCGCCACCGGCCGGTGCGGGTGCTCGACATGGTGGATGTCGACTCCGAGAAATGGCGCGCCTACGCCGCCAGCGCCAAGCCGCCGATGCGCCAGGTCTGGGCGCGGGAGGCGCGCACGCTGCTCGACCTGGAGCGCCGTGCGGCGAAGGAATTCGAGCGCACGATCTTCGTCTCGGCGGAGGAGGCCAGGCACTTCGCCGCGCTGGCGCCGGATTGCGCCGACCGGCTGGGCTTCGTGGACAACGGCGTGGACCTGGCGCGGCTCGACCCGGCAGTGGACTATCCGAACCCCTATCCCGGCGGTGCGCCGGCGATCGTCTTCGTCGGCACCATGGGCTACCGGCCGAATGTGGATGCGGTGGTCTGGTTCACAGACCACGTGCTGCCGCTGCTGCGCGCGACGCCTCTGGCCGGCGGCGCGCTGCCCGAGTTCCACATCGTCGGCGCCAACCCCTCGGCCGCGGTGCAGGCGCTGGCGCAGCGCCCGGGCGTGCATGTCACGGGCGGCGTGCCCGATGTGCGGCCCTACGTGATCCATGCCGGTGTGTCGGTGGCGCCGCTGCGCATCGCGCGCGGCATCCAGAACAAGGTGCTGGAGGCGATGGCGCTGGCGCGCCCCGTGGTCGCCTCGCCGCAGGCCTTCGAGGGCGTGCGCGCGACGCCCGGCCGCGACCTGCTGGTGGCGGACGGCGCGGCGGAGATGGCGGCGCGGGTGCGGGAGGTGCTGGAGGGCCGGCACCCCGGCCTCGGCGTCGCCGCACGGGCGGCCGTTGCGGCGGGGCATGACTGGAACGCGGCGCTGCGCGGGCTCGATGCGATGCTGGCTGGCGAAGGCCCGCCAGTCGCGATGCTGGAGGCGGGCGCGATGACGGCGTGTCTGCCGCCGTCCGGATACGCGCGCCGCCGCTGAGGCGCCACGCCGCGTCCGGGTGGGTCTGGGCACCGAACGGGACGCGCCAGCGCGCGGTCGCGAGTTGCACCGTGTTGCGAATGGGGCTGATGACCAGCCCTGTGCTGGCCCTGGGAACTGCCGAGGCGGCATTCGCCGCGCCGGTCCAGCCGGTTGCCGCTACCGGCTTCGCGGCCGAGATCGGCGCGCGGCTGCGCTGGGGGCGCCACCGGATTCGCTTGGCTGCGTCGGCGATGGCGAACCACGCCGGCTTCGGCTTCTTCGCTGTCAGCATCTCGGGCAACGAGAGTGGCAGCACGGGACGGTCGGAGGTGACGAACCTTTCCATCAACAGCACCGCACGGGCGAGCATCGCACCGGGCGGAGCCTTCACAGAGGCCTTCTACCGGCCATCCGACCATGGCCTGGTGGGCGACAGCGTCATCGGCGGCGACGTGAAGGCCGATGCCTTTCGGCATCAAGCGCGCAATTGCCGTCTGGCGACGGCGCGGCGAGTATGTCCCTCGGCAGCCCGCGCTGCCTGACCTGCTGCAGCGTCGGGCGGCGGAGCGGGGGCATCACCGGCGTGGCGGCGCCAGGGCGAAGGCGGATGGAAGGCGCATCGGCATGACGGATCGCCCGGCGGCGGCCGCGGTGGTGTTGGGTGCACCCCAGCGTCGTGCCGACGCATCGCACGCGCCGGTGCCGCGCTGCCTGATGGTCTGCCACACCTTCCCGCCGTTGATCGGCGGCTCGGCCGGCGTCTATGCCGCGCTGGCCCGGGAGGCGAGGGGCGCGATCGCGGTGCTGACCTCTCGGCTCGATCCTGCGACCGGGCGTGAGCGACCGGGCTGGCGTGAGGCCGATGCGGCTGTCGGTCACCCGCTTCGGCGCATCGGCCTGGTGCGGCCGCCGCTGCCGGGCGGCGCCTTCCGCAACAGGCTGCTCCGCCACGCCGCATGGGGTCTGCGCGCGCTGCGCCTGGCGCTCGCTGTCGCGGCCGAGGCACGGCGACATCGCGCCGATGCCGTCTGCGTCTGCGACGACGAGACGGTGGGCTGGCTGGTGCCCTTCGTCCGCCGTGTGCTGCGGCGCCGGGCGCTGATCTACTGCCATGGCGACGATCTGGTGCAGACCGATCCCGCAGCGCGCCGCGTCCGCGCCCGATGGTTCGCCGAGGCCGATCTGGTGGTGGCCGCCGGCGGCTTCCCGGCGGCGCAACTCGCTGCGCTCTATGGCGTGCCGCAAGCGCGTATCGCGGTGCTGCCGAACGGTGTGGATCTCGACCGCTTCCGTCCGCTGCTGCCCGATCCCGCGCGTTGCGCCGCGCTGGGTGTGGAAGGCCGGCGCGTGATCCTGGCACCGACGCGGCTGGTGCCGCGCAAGGGGGTGGACCGGCTGATCACGGCGATGCCAGCCATCCGCGCGCGCCATCCGCGGGCGATCCTGGTGGTCGCCGGCGACGGGCCGCAGCGCGCGGACCTCGAAGCCCTGGCCGAGGCGGCCGGCGGCGCCATGGCGGTACGCTTCGCCGGCGCCATCCCGGCAGCGGAAATGCCGGCGCTCTATGCGCTGGCCGAGTTCGTCGCCCTGCCGAACCGCGCCGAGCCCGGCGAGAGCGACGGCACGCCGCTGGTCTTCCTGGAGGCCAATGCCTGCGGCCGCCCGGTCATCGGCGGCCGCGCCGGCGGCACGGCGGAGGCGGTGCAGGATGGCCGCAACGGCCTTCTGGTGGAGGGCGAGGACGTCCCGGCCATTGCCGCCGCTGCGCTGCGGCTGCTCGATGACGCCGCGCTTGCCGCCCGTCTCGCTGCTGGCGGGCTGGAAGCGGCGCGCGAGGCGAGCTGGGCGGTGCGCGCCGCCGCATTCCTCGCACTCTGCCGCCGGGCATAGTGTCCCGATTCCGAAGTCCTTCGGCTTTCGTTCCCAGGCCAATAGCCTCTTTTTCCAGTGGCCTGCTTGGCCCTTCCGTTCGTCGGTAGAGCCGCCGAACGGAGGGGATGGGACACCAGCAGCCTGTCGGGTTCAGCGCTGCTGAACAGCATGCCCGGTCCTCCCGGCGGCGTCTGCAAGACCTGGTCCACACCTCGTCGTCCCGCGTCCCGGCCGCTGTCGTCGGTGCCGGGGGGCAGGTTTCTGCCGCTCGCGGCAACGGGGCACCTCGCGCATGCGTTGGTGGGGCACAGGGCCCAGAGGAGACGGGGATGGCAGAGCAGAAGCGCCAGGGCACGACCGACCCGAAGCTTCCGGACGTGGCCGGCACGTATCCAGGCGACGATGCACCTCCGGGCACGGCTGGCACGGGCGAGGATATCTGCCCGGAGTGCGGAGGCACCGGCCGCATCCGGGACCAGGACTGCGCAACCTGCGGCGGCTCCGGCAAGGTTATCAAAGGTATCGCAGGGGGCTGACCCGGGTTCGGCGGCAACGCGCCGGTGGGCGGTCTCCATGACGCACCGGCCTGGGCTCGTTCGAGGTTCCCGCCAGAGAGTTGGTCGGCTGTCGCCCTTGACTGCGAGGCTCGTGCGTGTCGCCGCCGGGCATCGCACGACCAGCAGCACTGCATCCGTCCCACTCATCGAGATCGACGTGCCCGGCAATCGGCGGGGCGGTGTTCGCGCGGCGGCACGATCTCTTCAGAGCAGCCTTGCTGCTGATATGCTCGGCTTCGTGATGGCAGACCCATTCCACCTCGAGCGCTTTGTCCAGGCGCAGGATGCGGTGATCGAGGATGTCCGCCGCGAATTGCGGGCGGGGCGGAAGCGCACCCACTGGATGTGGTTCGTGTTCCCGCAGCTCCGCGGATTGTCGAGCAGTCCGACTGCACAGTATTACGCTCTCGCCTCCCTTGCCGAAGCACAGGCCTACGTGGCGCATCCCCTCCTGGGCTCGCGGCTCATCGAGTGCAGTGAACTGGTCCGCGCCATACAGGGCCGATCCGCGCGTGAGGTCTTCGGCAGTCCGGACGATCTGAAGCTCCGCTCGTCGATGACGATCTTCGCAGCTGCCTGCCCGGAGACCCCGGTGTTCGCCGAGGTGCTGCGGCAGTATTTTGGAGGTGAGCCGGACCCGCTGACCATCGACCTGCTTGCCAAGGGCTGACAAGGCCCTGCCGCCCCCCCCCGGTGCAGGCGGACATCCCGGGCGCGGATCCGAAAGGTCGCGGCATGTCTCCGGATGCCGATCCTCGACTGCCGACCTCTGCTGCTCCAGCGGCAGCGCAGGCTGGGAGGCGCTCCAGCACGGCTGCACTTCGTGGATGCCGGGAGCATGCAGCTGGAGCGCCGCGCGCCTGATTCGGATCACGCGCAACGCTCCGGCTTTTTGGTCGCAGAGCGGATCCACCCCTTCGGGCGGTTCCGCCCTCCGGCGATCTGCCTTAGTGCCCCCGCAGGATCTGCGACAGGAACAGCTGGAGGCGGTCGGTCTGCGGGTTGCTGAAGATCGCCTCCGGCTCGCCGCTCTCGACGATCTCGCCCTGGTCCATGAACACCACCCGGTCGGCCACCTGGCGGGCGAAGCCCATCTCGTGCGTCACGACGATCATGGTCATGCCGGTGCCGGCCAGCATCACCATGGTGTCCAGCACCTCCTTGATCATCTCCGGGTCGAGCGCCGAGGTCGGCTCGTCGAACAGCATGATCTTCGGCTTCATGCAGAGCGCGCGCGCGATCGCCACGCGCTGCTGCTGGCCGCCGGAAAGCTGGCCCGGATACTTCTTCGCCTGCTCTGGGATGCGCACGCGCTCGAGGTACTCCATCGCCAGGTCCTCCGCCTCCCGCTTCGGCATGCGGCGGACCCAGATGGGGGCGAGGGTGCAGTTCTCCAGCACGGTCAGGTGCGGGAACAGGTTGAAGCTCTGGAACACCATGCCGACTTCGCGGCGGATGGCGTCGAGGCTGCGCAGGTCGTCGGTGAGCTCGATGTTGTCCACCACGATCCGGCCTTCCTGGTGCTGTTCCAGGCGGTTGATGCAGCGGATCATGGTGGACTTGCCGGAGCCCGAAGGGCCGCAGACCACCACGCGCTCGCCGGTGGCGACGGTGAGGTTGATGTCGCGCAGCACATGCAGCGCGCCGAACCATTTGTTCACGCCCTCCAGCACGATGGCGGGCGGTGCATCGGCCCGCATGGCGGAGGCGATTTGTGCCTCGGTGATCGTCTCGCCCATTCCAAACCCCCTGCGTTCCGGCCTTCCGGCCGATCGTTCTAGATGCGCCGCGGGCGGCCGGGCTGCAACCCGGCCGGCCGCGTTCAACGGCGCCGGTGCCGGTTCAGGTCGCGTTCCAGGTCCTGGCTGTATTTGCTCATCGCGAAGCAGAAGACGAGGTAGATCACGCCGACGGTGATGTAGACCTCGATGCCGAAGCCCTGCCAGGCGGGCTCCACGATCGCGGTCTTGCCGGCGGTCAGCAGGTCGAAGATGCCGATGATCAGCACCAGCGAGGTGTCCTTGAAGAAGCCGATGAAGGTGTTGACCAGCGGCGGGATCACCAGCCGCAGCGCCTGCGGCAGGATGATGAACCCGGTCTTCTGCCAGTAGGTCAGGCCAAGTGCATCCGCCGCCTCGTACTGGCCGCGCGGCAGCGCCTGCAGGCCGGCGCGCACCACCTCCGCGAGATAGGCGCCGGCAAACAGCGTGATCGCCACCTGCGCGCGCAGCAGCTTGTCGATGTTCATGTCCTCCGGCAGGAAGAGCGGGAACATCACGCTGGCCATGAACAGCAGCGAGATCAGCGGCACGCCGCGGATGAGTTCCACGTAGAGCACGCAGAGCATCTTGATCGCCGGCAACTTCGACCGCCGCCCCAACGCCACCAGGATCGCCAGCGGGAAGGCGAAGGCCAGCCCGAAGGTGGAGAGGATCAGCGTGATCGGCAGCCCGCCCCAGCGCTCCTGCGGGACGTATTCCAGGCCGAACACGCCGCCCCACATCAGGATGCCGATCGCCGTCAGCGTTACCGCCCAGATCGGCACCAGCGTCCAGTTCCAGAATCGCCGCATCGCCGAGACGATGTAGAGCCCGACGAACAGCAGGCAGACCAGCAGCGGCCGCCAATGCTCCTCGTAGGGGTAGGTGCCGAACAGGATGAAGCGGTGCTTCTCGTGGATCACCGCCCAGCAGGCGCCGACGCCCTTGATCTCGCGGCAGGCCTGGGTCTGCGCCTGGCCGTTGACCACTGGCACCGACCAGATCGCATTGATGAAGGCCCATTCGACGAAGCCGATGGTCCAGCGCACGATGAGATACGCCAGCACCAGCGTGACCGCGGTGGAGATCCAGCTGTTGAAGAGGTTCGCCTTCGCCCAGGCGATCGGGCCGACGACATGGGTCGGCGGCAGGCGCGGCGCGGACGCCTCGCCGGGGACGCGGGCGGCGGCGGTGGTCAGCGTGATGTCGCTCATCGCCTCAGCGCTCCACCAGCGCGATGCGCGCATTGTACCAGTTCATGAACAGCGAGATGGAGAGGCTGATCGTCAGATAGACCAGCATGATGATGGCAATGCCCTCGATCGCCTGGCCGGTCTGGTTCAGCGTGGTGTTGGCGATGCTGACGATGTCCTGGTAGCCGATCGCCACCGCCAGCGAGCTGTTCTTCGTCAGGTTCAGGTATTGCGAGGTCATCGGCGGCACGATCACGCGCAGCGCCTGCGGCAGCACGATGCGCTTCAGGATCTCGCCGCGGCGGAGGCCGAGCGCCTCCGCCGCCTCCCACTGGCCGGTGTTCACCGCCAGGATGCCGGCGCGAACGATCTCGGCGATGAAGCCGGCGGTGTAGGTGACCAGGCCGATCAGCAGGGCGAAGAATTCCGGGCTCACCGTGATGCCGCCGCGGAAGTTGAAGCCGCGCAGCGCCGGGATGTCCGGCGTGAAGGGCGCACCGAAGGCCGCCCAGACCGCCAGCGGCAGGCCGAGGATCAGCGCCAGGCCCGCCGGCCATACCTTGCGTGGCCGGCCATCCGCGTATTGCCGCCGCCGCATCTCCCGCGCGTAGAGCCGGGTCAGCACGATGCCGAGGACCATCGCGGCCAGCGACCACCAATGCGCCGCGTTCCATTCGATGAAAGGCAGCAGCATCCCGCGGTTCGACAGATAGACCCCTTCGACCGGGGTCAGCGCCTGGCGTGGCCCGGGAAGCCCCTGCAGGATGGTGTACCAGAACAGCAGCTGCAGCAGCAGCGGCAGGTCGCGGATCACCTCCACGTAGAAGCCGGCCAGCTTCGACAGCAGCCAGTTGTTCGACAGCCTCGCGATGCCGACCAGCGTGCCGAGCAGCGTGGCCAGCACGACCCCGATGATCGCCACCTTCAGCGTGTTCAGCACGCCGACCGTCAGCGCGCGGAGATAGGAATTGGTCGGGTTGTAGGGGATCAGGCTCTCGCCGATCGGCAGGCCCGCCTCGCGCTCAAGGAAGCCGAACCCGGTGGCGATCCGCCGCACTTCCAGGTTGTGGACCGTGTTCTGCCACAGCCACCAGAACACCGAGACCACGACCCCGACCACCAGCACCTGCCAGACGATGCCGCGCAGGCGCTCGTCGCCCCAGGACAGGCGCAGCCTGCGTCTGGGCGGCCCGGCCGTGGCGAGACGGGGATGTGCGGCGGAGGAGGACATGCGTCTATCCCGTCATGGCACAGGCTACGCCCGGCGGGGCGGTGCTCCGGGCCGGAGCCCGGAGCGCGGAGCAAGAAGGGGGCCACGGCCCATGTCCATGGCCCCCGGATACCTCACCTGAAGGGCGGCGAGTACTGCAAGCCGCCCTGCGTCCACAGGGCGTTCGGACCGCGCTGGACGCCGATCGGCTCCAGGTGGCGGGCGAACATCTCGCCGTAGTTGCCCAGCTCCTTGATGATGTTCGCCATGAAGTTGTTGTTCACGCCGAGCATCTGGCCGAGGTCGCCGCTGCGGCCGAGCATCCGCTGCACCTCCGGTCGCGGGTCGTTCTGCGCCGCCTGCTGCACGTTGGAGGAGGTGATGCCGAGTTCCTCGGCGTTCACCAGGCCGTTGTGGACCCAGCGGACGAGGTCGGCGAAGCGCTGGTCCCCATGGCGCACCAGCGGCCCGAGCGGCTCCTTCGAGATCACTTCGGGCAGGATGACGTGCTCGCGCGGGTTCGGCTGCACGGCGCGGGTGGAGGCCAGGCCGGAGACGTCGGTCGTGTAGACGTCGCAGCGGCCGGAGACATAGGCCTGCACCACCTCCTCCAGCCGCTCGATCACCACCGGTGAAAAGCGGATGTTGCTGGCGCGGGACCAGTCGGTCAGGTTCTGCTCCGTCGTCGTGCCGGGCTGCACGCAGATCGTGGCGCCGTCGAGTTCGCGCGCGCTCCGCACGCCTGCGCTCGCCCGCACCATGAAGCCCTGGCCGTCATAGAAGTTGATGGCAGGGAAGTCGAAGCCCAGGCTGGTGTCACGCGACAGGGTGTGCGTCGTGTTGCGCGCCAGCATGTCCACCTCGCCCGACTGCAGCGCGGTGAAGCGCGCCTGCGCCGTGGTCGGGACGTAGCGTACCTTGCTCGCATCGCCGAACAAGGCAATGGCGACGGCGCGGCAGTAGTCCACGTCGAAGCCGCGCCAGACGCCCTGGCTGTCGGGCTGGGCGAAGCCGGCGAGGCCGGTGGTCACGCCGCAGACCAGCGTTCCGCGGTTGCGGATCGCCTCGAGCGTCGCGGCGTTGTTGTTGGCCGCCGGGTTGTTGGCCGCCGGCGCCTGCTGTGCCAGGGCGGGGACGGCGACTGCAGCCGCGAGGGCAATGCCCCCGACGGCGCGCACCATGCTTCGGCGCAATGCCTGCATCGAGAATGCTCCCTTTCGTGACCGGTGCCGCCATTGCGGCCCGGCTGCTCTCCCGTTTGCGCACCGATGCTGCGCCAGCGCGCCACCGGGATCAACGCGTTATTCTTTCGCGGTGCCGCCCCCTTCACGTCAACTCACCCCCCCTTCACGGCGCCGCTGCCGGGGTGCGAGAGGATCGGGCCGGACCGACGGAGGGGACCCATGCGGATCATCGAAGCCGAGGAAGTGCGGCGCGGCCTGCCGTGGGACGCGCTTGAGGCGGGACTGGAGCGGATGTTCCGGGAAGGCTGCGAGGCGCCGCTGCGCCATCGCCACCCGCTGCCGCAGCCCGACGCGCCGGAGGGGATGCTGCTGCTGATGCCCGCCTGGGAACTGCCCGGCACGCCCGGCCGCCGGCACAGCGGCGTAAAGATCGTGCATGTCCTGCCCGGGAACGGGGCACGCGGCCTGCCGGCGGTGCAGGCCTCCTACCTGCTCTCGGATGCCGGCACGGGGGAGGCGCTGGCGCTGCTGGATGGCGGTGAGTTGACCGACCGGCGCACCGCCGCCGCCAGCACGCTGGCCGGGCGCTTCCTGGCCCGGCCCGACAGCCGGCGGCTGCTGGTGCTCGGCGCCGGCCGGGTCGGTGCCGCCCTCGCCGAGGCCTGGTGCGCCCGCTTCCCGATCGCCGAGGTCGCCATATGGTCTCGCCGGGCGGAGCCCGCGGCCGCCCTCGCGGCACGGCTGGCCTCGCACGGCCTGCCGGCGCGCGCCGCGGCCACGCCGGACCCGCGCGGCTTCGACATCGTCTCCACCGCCACCCTCTCGGAGGTGCCGCTGGTGCGGGGGGCGGAGGTGGATCCGGGCACCCATGTGGACCTAGTCGGCACCTTCCGCCCGACCATGCGGGAGAGCGATTCGGCCTTGCTGGCACGCGCCACGCTGGTCGTGGACACCCGCGCGGGCGGGCTGGCGGAGGCCGGCGACGTGGTGCAGGCGATCGCCGAGGGCGCGATCACCGAGGCGCATGTTGCTGCCGATCTCGCGCAGCTATGTCGCGGGCAGCATCCCGGGAGGCAGGATGCGCGGGAGGTGACCGTCTTCAAGTCGGTCGGCTGGGCGGGCGAGGACCTGGCCGCGGCGATCCTCGCCTGCCGCGCCGCCTAGCCCGGCGGCCGCCGCATAGGTAGTCGTACGCAGTGGGCGCTGCCGCGCGCCGTGCCAAGTGCCTTCCAAGAGAAAGCAGGTCCGTCCGGGTGCTGCGCAGATCGGCGGACAAGGGAGGCGACCATGTCCGGCACACCTTTCGTCGCACGACGCCACTTCATCCTGGGCGCGGCGGGCGCCGGCACGCTTGCCGGCCTCGGTGGCCGCGCGACCGGCGCCGCGGAGGGCGCTACCCGACTGCCCGATTACGTCTCCTGGAAGGATCCGGAGACGCTGATCGTGCACAGCCCGCGCACGCTGGAGATGAAGCGTGACGCTTTCGGCAGCAGCGGCGTCACCCCCGCCGACCAACTCTATATCCGCAACAACCTGCCGGCGCCCGATGCGCGCATCGTGCAGGACCGGGATGCCTGGGAGGTCTCCTTCGAAGGCGTGCGCAACCCGCGCAGCATGACCCTCGGGGAGTTGCGGCAACTCGGCGTGGAGAGCGTGGCGGCGGTGCTGCAATGCTCCGGCAATGGCCGCGCCTTCTTCGACCATCAGGCGAGCGGCACGCAGTGGACAGTCGGCGCCGCCGGCAACCTGTTCTGGAGCGGCGTTCCGCTGCGCAGGGTGGCGGAGGCGCTCGGCGGCGTGGCCGATGGAAGGCGCTTCATCACCGCCCGCGGCGGCGAGGCGCTGCCCGACGGCATCGATCCGAACACGGTGATGGTGGAACGCTCCGTGCCGCTGGCGGCGCTGGACCGCGCGCTGCTGGCCTGGGAGATGAACGGCAGCCCGGTGCCGCTCGCCCATGGCGGGCCGCTGCGGCTGGTGCTGCCCGGCTACTACGGCATCAACAACGTGAAATACGTGAAGCGCCTGGCCTTCACCGAGCAGGAGAGCGAGGCGGCGATCCAGCGCACCGGCTACCGGGTCCGCCCGGTCGGCCAGCGCGGCGCTCCGGACCAGCCCTCGATGTGGGAGATGGCGGTGAAGTCCTGGGTGACGCATCCGCTGCGCGAGACGGAGAACGGGCCGGTGCAGATCCTCGGCGTCGCCTTCGGGGGCGACAAGGCGCTGCGGCGCGTCGAGGTCTCGACCGATGGCGGGACGAATTGGCGGGAGGCGCGGCTGCTGGGCCCCGATCTCGGCCGCTTCGCCTGGCGGCCCTTCGCGCTGCAGGCCGAACTCCCGGCTGGCAGCCACCTGGTCGCCAGCCGCGCCACCGATGCGGAGGGGAACACCCAGCCCGAGACATTCCCGCCGAACGAGCGCGGCTATGCGCATAATGGCTGGCGCGACCATGCGGTGGAGGTGACGGTCGGCTGACGCGGATGCGAGCCGTCGTGCTTCTGCTGGTCGTGATGGTGGCTGCCGCCGCGCGTGGCGATGACGCGCCGGATGGCCGGCGTATCTTCACCGCCGGAGCGGCGCCGCCCTGCGGCGTCTGCCACACCCTGGCGGCAGCCGGGACCGAGGGCGAGATCGGCCCGAACCTCGACCAGCTGAAGCCCGACAGTGGCCGCGTCCGCCGGGCGGTGACCAGCGGGCCCGGCAGCATGCCGGCCTATGACTCGCTCAACGAGGCGGAGATCGAGGCGGTGGCGCGCTACGTGGCGGAGGTCGCCGGCAAGGGCTGACCGAATCGCTAAGGCCGGATCAGCGCCAGGCCGGAGACCGGATCATGGACGCGGCGCAGATGCGCCGGGGATTCCGCGATCATCACCTCCAGCGTCGGCCGCACCCGCGCCTCGCCGAGGTCGCCGCCGACCAGGCTGCCGTCGCGCCGGCCGAGCACCGCATGCAGGTGCAGCTTCGGCTTGCCCTCCGGGTCCAGCGCGATGTCGCCGTTCAGCGAGACTACCTCCACCTGCTCCTCGACGGGGATCGGCTGGTAGTCCTTCGTCTCCCAGTCGAAGAAGCGCACCGTCGCGCGCTCGAAGGCGCCGATCGCGGTGACCTGGGCAGCCGAGAGCCGCTGCTCCTCGGCGAAGCGGCCGAGGCAGTCTCGAATCTCGTCGCCGCGCTCCAGCACGACGGCGAAAATCCGCTGGCCGTGCGCCTCATGTATCATTCTCGCCTGCATGCCGAACCTCCCACCCTGCGGTTGCGCGCCGGCGATGCCGACTGCTGTGCAACGAAGCCGCGCCCCGCGCGGTTCCGCGTCGCGCAACGGGACCGCGCCTGCCACGTTGGCCTGTCATCGGCCCGATGCGCCGCGCCGGCGTGCGGTGGCAGCGAAGGAATCGAGCAGCATGGCAAAGACGGTCAGCGACTTCATGTGGGAGAGGCTGCATGACTGGGGCGTGCGGCGGGTCTTCGGCTATCCCGGCGATGGCATCAACGGCCTGATCGGCGCGCTGGACCGTGCCAGCGAGCGGATCGACTTCGTGCAGGTCCGGCACGAGGAGATGGCGGCCTTCATGGCCTCCGCGCACGCCAAGTATACCGGCGAGGTCGGCGTATGCCTTGCCACCAGCGGCCCTGGCGCGATCCACCTGCTGAACGGCCTCTACGATGCGCGGCTGGACCATATGCCGGTGCTGGCGATCGTCGGTCAGCAGGCGCGCGCAGCCCTCGGCGGCCATTACCAGCAGGAGGTGGACCTGCTCTCCTTGTTCAAGGACGTGGCCGGCGCCTTCGTGCAGCAGGCCAGCGTGCCGGCGCAGATCCGCCATCTGGTGGATCGCGGCATGCGCATCTGCATGGCGGAGCGCAAGGTCGGCTGCATCATCATGCCGAACGACCTGCAGGAACTGGACGCGGTCGAGCAGCCGCCGCGCTCGCATGGCACGATCCATTCCGGCATCGGCTACCGCCGCCCGCTGGTTATCCCGGTGCAGTCGGAGATCGAGCGCGCGGCGGAGGTACTCAACGCCGGGTCGAAGGTGGCGATGCTGGTCGGTGCCGGCGCGCTGCAGGCGACCGACGAGGTGATCGCGGTCGCCGAGCGGCTCGGCGCGGGCGTCGCCAAGGCGCTGCTCGGCAAGGCGGCGGTACCGGATGGCCTGCCCTTCGTCACCGGCTCGATCGGCCTGCTCGGCACGCGGCCGAGCTGGGAGATGATGACGGAATGCGACACGCTGCTGATGGTCGGCAGCGGCTTCCCCTATTCGGAGTTCCTGCCGAAGGAAGGCCAGGCGCGCGGCGTGCAGATCGACATCGAGCCCGGCATGCTGAGCCTGCGCTACCCGATGGAGGTGAACCTCGTCGGCGACAGCCGTGCGACGCTCGAGGCGCTGCTGCCCCTGCTCAAGCCCAAGGCCGACCGCGGTTGGCGCGAGCGGATCGAGAAGAATGTCGCCGAATGGTGGCAGGTGCTGGAAGGCCGCGCCATGCACGACGCCGATCCGCTCAACCCGCAGCGCGTGTTCTGGGAGCTGTCGCCGCGGCTGCCCGACCGCTGCATCATCGCGGGCGATTCCGGATCGCACACCAACTGGTATGCACGGGACGTGAAGATGCGGCGCGGCATGATGGCCTCGCTCTCCGGCGGACTGGCGACCATGGGTTCGGGCATGCCCTATGCCGTGGCGGCGAAGTTCGCGCATCCCGACCGGCCGGTGCTGGCGATCTGCGGCGACGGCGCGATGCAGATGAACGGCCTGAACGTGCTGATCACCGTGGCCAAGTACTGGCAGCGCTGGGCGGATCCGCGCCTGGTGGTGCTGGTGCTGAACAACCGCGACCTGAACCAGGTGACCTGGGAGCAGCGCGCCATGGCGGGCGACCCCAAGTTCGTCGGCAGCCAGGCGGTGCCCGACTTCCCCTATCACCGCTTCGCCGAGATGGTCGGCCTGCGCGGCATTTTCGTGGACAAGCCGGAGAATGTCGCTGCCGCATGGGACCAGGCCTTCGCGGCGGACCGGCCGACGGTGGTGGAGTTCTACACTGACCCGAACGTGCCGCCCTTGCCGCCGCACATCACGCTTAGCCAGGCGAAGGCGCTGATCTCCTCGATGTTCGGCGAGCCGGAGCTCGGCAGCGTGCTGAAGAACACTGCACGCGAGATCATCTCCTCCGTCGCGCCGGCTGCGACCACGCCGGCGAAGGAGAAGAACAGGGAAAAGTCCTGAGGCTGCGATGCGGAGCGCGGCGCCGATCGAGCGCGTCGCGGCGCGCGCCTTCACCGTGCCGCTCGATGCGACCGAGGCGGACGGCACGCTCGCCTGGGACAGCACGACATTGGTGCTGGCCGAGGTGACCGCCGCCGGCCGCACCGGGCTGGGCTACAGCTACACCCATGCCGCGGCGCGCGAGATCATCCGCGATCCGCTCGCCGGCGTGCTCACCCGCCAGGACGCCTTCGCCACCACGCGGCTGTGGGATGCGATGCGGGTGAAGGTGCGCAATTTCGGCCATCAGGGCATCTGCGCCGCCGCGATCTCCGCGCTGGACGTCGCGCTGTGGGACCTGAAGGCGCGGCTGCTGGAGGTACCGCTCGCCGTGCTGATGGGGCCGGCGCGCGAGGCCTGCGCGATCTACGGCAGCGGCGGCTTCATCGGGATGACGCTGGAGGCGATGCAGGCGCAACTCGGCGGCTGGGTGAGCGACGCCGGCTGTTCCTGGGTGAAGATGAAGGTCGGCGATGACGCCGACCTGGCCGTGACCCGCATGCGCGCCGCCCGTGCGGCGATCGGCGATGCGGAGCTGATGATCGACGCCAACGGCGCCTGTACGCGCAAGGGTGCACTGCAACTGGCGCGGCTGGCGCAGGATCACGGCGTCACCTGGTTCGAGGAGCCGGTCCCCTCCGACGACCTCGCTGGCCTGCGGCTGCTGCGCGACCGCACGGCGCTGGAGATCGCGGCCGGCGAATACGGCTACGACCTCCTGCATTTCCGCCGGCTGCTGCGGGCGGAGGCGGTGGATGTGGTGCAGGCCGATGCCACGCGCTGCCTCGGCTACACCGGCTTCCTGCGCGCCGCGGCACTTGCGGATGCGCATGGCGTGCCGCTCTCGGCGCACACCGCGCCGGCACTGCACCTGCCGGTCTGCTGCGCCGCGCCGCGGCTTCGGCACATCGAGTGGTTCCACGATCATGTGCGGCTGGAGGCGATGCTGTTCGACGGCGCACCGTTGCCGAGCGAAGGGCTGATCCGGCCGGACCTGTCCCGGCCGGGGCATGGTCTGCAACTCCGCGCCGCCGACGCGCAGCGTTTCGAGGTCTGATCCCATGTCCGCCACGGAAGCCGCGCTCCGCCGTCATCAGCAGCGCAACCCGGATGGCCGCGTGCGGGTCGTGCGAACCGAGACACCCGCCCTGGCCGGGCGCCGCCTGGCGCAGGAGCTCGCGCGCGGCATTGAGGGCGAGGTGCGCTTCGACGACGGCAGCCGCGCCCTCTATGCCACCGATGCCTCGAACTACCGCCAGGTGCCGATCGGGGTGGTGGTGCCGCGAAGCCTTGCCGATGTGGAGCGCACCATCGCGATCTGCCGGCGGCACGGTGCGCCGCTGGTCGCGCGCGGCGGCGGCACCAGCCTTGCGGGGCAGACCACCAACACCGCGGTGGTGCTCGACTTCTCGAAATACCTCAACCGCATCATCGGCATCGATCCGGCGCAGCGGCGCGCGCGGGTGCAGCCCGGCTGCATCCTCGACCACCTGCGCCACGCGGCCGGCGAGCATGGGCTGACCTTCGGCCCGGACCCGGCCACGCACAACCACAACACGCTCGGCGGGATGATCGGGAACAATTCCTGCGGTCCGCATTCCATCATGGCCGGCCGCACCGCCGACAATGTCGAGGCGATGGAGATCCTCACCTACCGCGGCGACCGCTTCACCGTCGGCCGCACCAGCGAGGAGGAACTGCGCGCCATACTCGCCGCCGGCGGTGCGCGGGCGGAGATCTACCGCGGGCTGGATGCACTGCGGACGCGCTATGGCGACCTGATCCGCCAGCGCTTCCCGCGCATCCCGCGGCGCGTCTCGGGCTATGCCGACCTCGACAAGCTGCTGCCGGAGAACGGCTTCGACGTGGCGAAGGCGCTGGTCGGCACCGAGGGCACCTGCGTGACCGTGCTGGAGGCGACGCTGCGCCTGGTGCCGGACCCGCCGGAGCGTGCGCTGGTGGTGCTCGGCTTCGACAGCATCTTCGCCGCGGCAGACGCCGTGCCGCGCGTGCTGGAGTTCGGCCCGATCGCCTGCGAGGGCATCGACCAGTTCCTGGTGGATGCCATGCACCGCAAGCACCTCAACGAGGAGCGCATGAAGGTGCTGCCGGGGACGCATGACTGGCTCGTGGTGGAGTTCGGCGGCGACACTGCGGAGGAGGCAGCGGAGAAGGGTGCGCGCCTCTGCGCCGCCTTCGCCGGCACTCCGCAGGTGCAGCCCAAGCTGGTGCGCGACCCTTCGGAGCAGGCGCAGGTCTGGCAGGTGCGCGAGGCCGGGCTGCCCGGCAGCGCCTATATCCCGGGCCTGCCCGAGACCTGGGAAGGCTGGGAAGATACCGCCGTCCCGCGCGAGCGGCTGGGCGACTACCTCCGCGACTTCCGCGCATTGTGCGAAGGCTATGGCTACGACACTCCGATGTACGGCCATTTCGGCGACGGCCTCGTGCACTGCCGCATCACCTTCGACCTCAAGCACGAGGAGGGCGTGCGCATCTGGCGGCGATTCCTCGACGAGGCGGCGGATCTGGTGGTCCGCTATGGCGGCTCGATCTCCGGCGAGCATGGCGATGGCCAGTCGAAGGCGGCGCTGATCGGCAAGATGTACGGGCCGGAACTGATCGAGGCGTTCCGCGAGTTCAAGGCGATCTGGGACCCGGACGGGCGGATGAACCCGGGCAAGGTGGTGGACCCCTATCCCATCACCTCCAATCTGCGGCTCGGCCCGTCCTATCAGCCGCCGGAGCTGCGCACGCATTTCTCCTTCGCCGAGGAAGGCGGCTTCGCCGATGCGGCGGAGCGCTGCGTCGGCGTCGGCAAGTGCCGCCGCACCGATCCCGAAGGCGGCGTGATGTGCCCGAGCTTCCTCGCCACGCGCGAGGAGAAGCACTCCACCCGCGGCCGCGCGCGCATGCTGTTCGAGATGGTGCATGGCGGCCCGGTGGATGACGGCTGGCGCAGCGAGGCGGTGCACGATTCGCTTTCACTTTGCCTTGCCTGCAAGGGCTGCAAGAGCGACTGCCCGGTGCAGGTGGACATGGCGACCTACAAGGCGGAGTTCCACTCGCACTACTATGCCGGCCGGCTGCGGCCGCGCGCGGCCTACTCCATGGGGCTGATCCAGGACTGGGCGCGCCTCGCCTCGCTGGCACCTTCGGCAGTGAACGCGCTGATGCGCGCACCGGGAATCGCGCCGGCGGCGAAATGGGCGGGCGGCATCGCCGCGGCGCGGCAGCTGCCGCGCTTCGCCGAGGAGCCCTTCACGCGCTGGTTCGCCCGCCGCGATTCGCCACGCGGCTCCGGGCGGCGGGTGATCCTCTGGCCCGACACCTTCAACAATTTCTTCCGGCCGGAGACCGCCAAGGCGGCGGTGCGGCTGCTCGAGGCCGGCGGATACGAGGTGCATATCCCGCGCCGCACGCTCTGCTGCGGCCGGCCGCTCTACGATTGGGGCATGCTCGACCGCGCCAAGCGGCTCTGGCGCCGCACGCTCGACACGTTGCGAGCTGACATCGAGGCCGGCATGCCGGTGGTCGGGCTGGAGCCCGCCTGCGTCTCGGCCTTCATGGACGAGTTGCCGAACCTGTTCCCGAAGGACAACCTGGCGCGCCGGCTCAGCGCCAACACGCACCACATCGCCGATTTCGTGATGCGTGAGCCGGACCGCTTCCCGCTACGCCGCGCCGAGGGCGAGCGCGCCAAGGTGCAGATGCATTGCCACCACCATGCGGTGATCCGGCCGGGCGGCGAGCAGCGGTTGCTGGCGCATCTGGGGGTCGAGGCGGAGATCATGCGGCATGGCTGCTGCGGCATGGCCGGCAGCTTCGGCTTCGAGCAGGAGAAATACGGCATCTCCCAGCAGATCGCCGAGCGCGGCCTGTTCCCGGAGCTGCGCGCCGCCCCGCGGGAGACCTGGGTCATTGCCGACGGCTTCAGCTGCCGCGAGCAGATCGAGCAGGGCACAGGTCGCGGTACGGTGCATGTCGCGCAGATCGCGGCGGCGTGCCTGGGACGAAGCGCGCCATGATCGGCTTCTACGTCCTGGTGCTGCTGGTGCTGGCGCTCCTGCTTGCCGGCCCGTGGTGGCCCTTTAGCCGCGGCTGGGGATTCACGCCGGCCGGCGTGATCCTGGCCGGGCTGCTGCTCTGGGCGCTGGTCGCCTGGTTCGCCTTCATCCCCTTTGCCTGGCCCTGGGCGGTGGCGGCGCGCGGCCCGGACCTGCCGTGAGTCAGTCTCCCGGGAAGGCGATGGTGGAGAGCAGCGCCAGCTCCGCCTGACGGCTGTCGAGCCGCGTGTGCTGCACCACCACCGGCACGTCGGAGCGTAGGACGCTTGCGTAGTCGGTATCGCGCGGCACCGGCGCGGGGTCGGACAGATCGTTGAAGCGGATATGCCGCGTGCGCCGCGCCGGCACCTGCAGCCGGTACGGCCCCACCGGCTCGCGGTCCGCAAAGTACAGCATCAGCTCCAGCGTCGCATCGCTCTCGTTCGGATTGAGCACGCAGAGCGTCTCGTGGCTTTCCATCGCCCGGCCCCCGCCGGTGCTGCTGCCCGGAATGTAGCCCTCGGCAATTGCCCAGGCCGTCCTACCGATCATCGCGCATCCTCCTGCCGTTGCGGCGCACGCCGCTGCCTGCCCGCGCGGCGCGTGCCGCCGCCTGCCCGTGCGGCGCGTGCCGCAACGGCAGGAACCGCGACGGGCGCAAGGTGTTGCACTCGACGGACTTCGCAACGTCATCAGGGAGGGTGGTCTGGCCAGGAGGAAGGCAGCGCGCGCCGCGGTGGTCACCGGCGCCTCGGCCGGCGTCGGCCGTGCCGTCGTGCAGGCGCTGGCGCGGCGTGGCTGGCACCTGGCGCTGATCGCCCGCGACGGCGCTGCGCTTGAAACGGCACGCCTTGAGGCGGAGGCGCTCGGCGCACCACGCGCGCTGGCGCTGCCGGCCGATGTCGCCGATGCCCCCGCCGTCTTCGCGGCCGCCGAGCGTGCGGAGGCGGAACTCGGCGGCCTCGATCTCTGGATCAACGATGCGATGGTGACGGTCTTCGCGCCGGTGGCGGAGGTCACGCCCGAGGAGATCCGCCGGGTCACGGAGGTGACCTATCTCGGCACGGTGCACGGAACCATGGCGGCGCTGCGGCACATGCGCCCGCGCGGGCGCGGCACCATCCTGCAGGTCGGCTCCGCACTCGCCTACCGCGCCATTCCGCTGCAGGCCGCCTATTGCGGCGCGAAATTCGCAATCCGCGGCTTCACCGATTCGCTGCGCTGCGAGCTGCTGCACGAGGGCAGCCGCATCCGCCTGACCATGGTGCAGCTTCCGGCGGTCAACACGCCGCAATTCGACTGGGCGCGCAGCCACCTGCCGCGCCGCCTGCAGCCGGTGCCGCCGATCCACCAGCCCGAGGCTGTGGCGGAGGCGATATGCCGCGCCGCGGAGAGCGCGCCGCGCGAGCTCTGGGTTGGCGGTCCAGCCGTGCAGGCAATCCTCGGCGGCATGCTGGCGCCGGGGCTGATGGACCGGCTGCTCGCGCGCCGCGCACATGGCGGCCAGATGACGCCGGAGGCCGCGCCGGCGGAACGGCCCGACAACCTCTTTGCGCCGGTGCCCGGCCTGCATGCCACGCATGGTCGCTTCGACCGCCGTGCGCGCCCGCGCGTGGCCGCGGTGGATCCGTCCCTGCTGCGCGGTGCCGCCGCGCTCGCCGGGCTGCTCGCGCTGCCGCTGGCCTTCGTCGCCGGGCGCGCCCTCGGCGGGAGGCGCTGAGCCGATGGCCGGACGCATCGAGGGCTACGCGATCATCGGCGACTGCGAGACCGCGGCGCTGATCGGGCGGGACGGTTCGGTGGATTGGCTGTGCTGGCCGCGCTTCGATTCCGATGCCTGCTTCACCGCACTGCTCGGCGGGCCGGAGCACGGGCGCTGGCGCATCGCGCCTCGCGACGGTCACGCGGCGACGCGTCGGCGCTACCGGCCGGATTCGCTGGTGCTCGAAACCGAGTTCGAACTGCCGGATGGCAGCCGGGCGCTGGTGACCGACTGCATGCCGATGCGTGACGGGATCTCCCAGATCATCCGCCAGGTGACCGGCCTTGCAGGGCGCGTTGCGTTCCGCTCCGATATCACGCTGCGCTTCGGCTATGGCGCCAACGTGCCGTGGGTGACGCAGCTGCCCGATGGTGGCGGCATCCGCGCGGTGGTCGGGCCGGACATGGCGGTGCTGCGCACGCCGGTGCCGCTGCACGGCGAGGAGTTCTCCACCGTCGGCGATTTCGAGGTCGCGGCGGGCGAGTGCGTTCCCTTCGTGCTGTCCTATGCGCCCTCGCACGGGCCCGTGCCGGGCCACACCGATGTCGCGGCGGCGATCGAGGAGACGGACGACACATGGCGCGGCTGGGCCTCGCGCTGCCATCCGGCGGGCCGTTGGTCGGCGGCGGTGCGCCGGTCCGCCATCACGCTCAAGGCGCTGACCTACGCGCCGACCGGAGGCATCGTGGCGGCCGCCACCACCTCCCTGCCGGAGGCGATCGGTGGGCCGCGCAACTGGGATTACCGGATCTGCTGGCTGCGCGACGCCACGCTGACGCTGCTCGCGCTGCTCAATGCCGGCTACCGGGAGGAGGCGGTGGCCTGGCGCGACTGGCTGCTGCGCGCGATCATGGGCAGCCCCTCCCAGGTGCAGGTGATGTACGGCGTGGCCGGCGAGCGGAACCTGCGCGAGACGGAGGTGGAGTGGCTGCCGGGTTATGAGGGCTCGCGGCCGGTCAGGGTCGGCAACGCTGCCTACCGGCAGAACCAGCACGACGTGTTCGGCCAGGTGCTGGATGCGCTGCACCAGGGGCGGCGGCGCGGCATCCCGTTCTCCAGTGATGCCTGGGCGCTGCAATGTGCGTTGCTCGAGCAGGTCGAGCGGGTCTGGCAGGAGCCCGACTACGGCATCTGGGAAGTGCGCAGCGGGCCGGAGCACTTCGTGCATTCCAAGGTGATGTGCTGGGCGGCGGTGGACCGCGCGGTGCGCGACGTCGAGGCGTTCGGGCTGAAGGGGCCGCTGTCGCACTGGCGCGCGCTGCGCCAGCGGATCCATGAGGATGTCTGCCGCAACGGCTACGATCCGGAACTCGGCAGCTTCGTGCGTTCCTATGGCTCGCGAGCGGTGGATGCGAGCCTGCTGCTGCTGCCCGCGATCGGCTTCCTGCCACCCGAGGATCCGCGCATCCGCGGCACCGTCGCCGCCATCGAGCGCCGGCTGCCCTGCGACGGCATGGTGCGGCGCTACGACGTGAACGAGGCGCCGGACGGGTTGGTGGGCGGGGAGGGCGCATTCATCCCCTGCAGCTTCTGGCTGGTGGAAGCGCTGGCGATGGACGGAAGACGGGACGAGGCCGTCCGCATGTTCGAGCACCTGCTCACGCTGCGCAACGATGTGGGCCTGCTCGCGGAGGAATACGACCCGGACGCGAAGCGCCAGCTCGGCAACTTCCCGCAGGCCTTCTCGCATGTGGCGTTGATGAACGCCGCCTATCTGCTGGAAGGCAGCGCGCCGCCGCCGACCGGCGAGCCCGCCGGGCCGGACCCGGAGGCGGGCCGGCCCGACTGAGGCGCCGCACCGACCGGCTCCCAAGGTAAGCGGGGCTGCCGAGCTTTGGACGCGGTTGGCTCGCGGGAGCCGCGCCCGGAGGGCAAGATGTCGCTTCGTGTTGCCCGGCCGGGGCGCGACGCCTAGGATCCGGCGGATTGACGACATGAAAAGAACACGGGGGCGGGGCGTCCTATGATCCGTGGGGCAACATCGGCGGCACCTGCGTGCCGGCCGTCCCTACCAGGGGCAGATCATCCGATGGGTGCGATCTAGTGCGCGAGCCTGTCGTCTCGCTTCAGGCCATCGCACCGGCCGCGCCAGCCGAAACCGCGGCTGCAGAAGAGGGGCTGGACAAGAGATCGGCGCAGTTGGCGCAACGCGCCTCGCTTCTCGTCGCCATCCTCGGCGGCGCGCTGGCCGCGATCCTGACGCTCGGCCCGCGTATCCTCGACGTCCGCGATCTCGGCTGGCTGCTGCATGGCACGCTCGGGCCCGATCCGGTTGCTTATCTGCTGGCCTGGAAATACTTCGCGATCTCGCCCTGGTCCTGGCCGCTCGGCCTCAACCCACTCTATGGCCTCGAACTGTCGAGCGCGATCTTCTACGTGGACGCCGTGCCGCTGATGGCCTTCATCGCCAAGGCGCTGCGGCCGCTGGTGGAGATCCCGCAATACTGGGGGCCGTGGATGGTGCTGAGTGCCGCGCTGCAGGCGGCGCTCGCCTGGCGGCTGCTGGGGCTGGCCGTGCGCGACCCGGTGGCGCGTGCCCTGGGCGCGCTGCTGTTCGCATGGCAGCCGCTGCTGCTGAACCGCATGGGCGGGCATTTCGCGCTGGTCTCGCAATGGGCGATCCTGTGGGCGCTGTGGCTCTGCCTGCGGCCGGAGGCACGGCGGCAGACGCTGCACTGGCTCGGCTGCCTCGGCCTGATCGCGATGCTCAACCCCTATGTCATGGCGATGTGCCTCGCCCTCTGGGTGGCGGATTGGGTGACCCGCGCGCTACGCGGCGCGCCGCGTAGCGATCTGGCGTTGCAGGTGCTCGCGGTGCCTGCGGTGGTGGCGGCCGCGCTCTGGGCGGTGGGCTACTTCACCGTCTCCGGCGAGGTGGTGCCGATGGGCCTGCATTACGGCCAGGTGCAACTCGACCTGACCGCACCCTTCGACGCGGTGGAATGGGGCCGGCTGCTGCCGGCGCTGCCCGGCCTGCGGCACTGGGAGCATGGCGGGTCCTATCTCGGTGCTGGCGCGCTGCTGCTGCTTGGGGTGGCAGCCGCGATGGCGCTGCGCGGCGGCGGCGTTGGCGCGGTGCTGCGCCGGTACGCGGTGCTGATCCTGGTGCTGCTCGGCATGCTCTGCTTCGCCATCTCGAACCGGGTCGGTGTGGCGGGGCAGGTGATCACGCTGTTCGAATTGCCGGCGCCGGCGGCGCGACTGGCGGAGATGCTGCGTTCCTCCGAGCGCTTCTTCTGGCCACTGGCCTATGCCGCGATCTTCGCTGCCGTCGCGCTGCTTGCCGCGCGTCTTCCCAACCCGCGGCTGCGGCTGTTGCTCGCGGCGGCCTTCCTGCTGCAGATGGTGGACATCGATGCGGGCATGGCGAAGTTCCGCGCGCTGGTTGCCGAGGCGCCGCGCATCGCCGCGGAGCGGCTGCCCGATCCCTTCTGGTCGCAGGCGGCGCTGCGCCATGTGCGGGTGCGCGCCGTCCCGGCCGCGAATTTCGGGCTGCAGTGGGAGCCGGTGGCGCGGTTCGCGGCGCGCCATCGGTTGCCGACCGATGCTGTATATCTCTCGCGCGTGGATCCCGCGGCGATCCGCAGCCTCAACGCCCGCACGCTGGCCGATCTCGCCGCCGGAAGGTGGGAGCGCGGCACGCTCTACGTGCTACGGGACGAGGCGACGCGTGCGCTGGTGGCGCGCCGCGCCGATTCCGGCCGCGACCTGCTGGCGGTGATCGACGGCGTGCGGGTCTTCGCCCCCGGCTGGTTCGCTCGATAGGACCGGGCGCGCGGGAACGCCGCCCGCGCCGCAGGGTTCTTCCCGCGCATCTCTCGGGAGACGGACCATGCCCGCACCGATCACGCGGCTGATGGGAAGCACGCCGGCGCGCCTCAGGCGCGATTTCCGCCACGACGACAGCGCACTGATGCAACTGCGGCGCGGTACTGCGGCCGTGTCGCTGCTCGGCATCGGGATGATGGCGGCGACGACGCTGCTGCAGATCGGCGCGGTGCGGCGGCTGCCCGACCCGCCGATCCGCGGCTTCGACACCACCCGCGTGAACACCAGCGACGAGGCGTACAGCTACGGCGGCCCGGACAGCCCGATCAACATCCTCGCCCACGCCACCAACCTGGTGCTGGCCACCACCGGCGGCGCGGACCGCATGCGCCGGCATCCCTGGCTGCCGCTGCTGGCCGTCGCGGTGGAAGCGCCGCAGGCGGCAGTCGCGGCGAAATACCTGTTCCACCAGATGCCGAAGGTGGACCGCGCCTGGTGCCCCTATTGCATCGTGGATGCGCTCGCGCATTTCGCGACGTTGGCGCTGGTGCTGCCGGAGGCGTTCGGCTCGCTGCGCCATCTCCTCGCTCGAGGGCGGCGCACCGGCTAGACCCGAGTTGCCCGGACTGTGTCCGGGCAACTCGGGTCCAGCCCTTTCGAGCCGGCGATTCACGCCCTGGCGTGCCCGCCTGCGGCGTGCACACCCAGGGCGATCGCGGGCTAGGGCGACGGCCGGTCGGTAACGACGCCGCCGGATTGCATCGGCGCCGTGCCACCGCCATCCTGGTGGCGCGCAGCCGGGAGCAACGCGACGCCATGCCGAGAAGCCGGACCGAACGGACCATGCCATGAGCGGGCCGCCGATGGAGCGTCCGATCCGGATTGCCGTGGATATCGGCGGCACCTTCACCGACCTGCAGATCCTCGATCCGCGCAGCGGCGCGGTCCATGCATGGAAGACGCCGACCACGCCGGAGGATCCCTCGCTCGGCCTGGTCACCGGCGTGCGCGAGGCCGCGGAGCGCTTCGGCTTCGCGCTGGCCGAGGTCGGGCTGCTGCTGCACGGCACAACCATCGCCACCAACGCCGTGCTGGAACGCCGCCTGCCGCCCGGCGCGCTGCTGACCACCGAAGGCTTCGAGGATGTGCTGGAGATCACGCGCCATTACCGGCGCGAGCTCTACGCCCTCGCGCCCGACCCGCCGCCGGTGCTGGTGCCGCGCGACCGCCGCCTTGGCGTGCGCGAGCGGATGCGCGCCGACGGCAGCGTGGAACGCACGCTCGACGAGGCGCATCTGCTCGGCCCGCTGCTGGCGCGGCTGGACGCGACCGGCGCGGAGGCTGTCGCGGTCTGCCTGCTGCACGGCTACGTCAACCCGGCGCATGAGCAGCGTGTCCGCGACCTGCTGGCGAAGGCGCGGCCGGGCCTCGCCGTTTCGCTCGCCTCCGAGATCAGTCCGGAGATCCGCGAATACGAGCGCAGCTCCACCACCGTTCTGAACGCGCTGCTGGTGCCGGTGGTGCGCGCCTACCTGGAAAGACTGGAACGCCGGCTCGGCGAGGGCGGCTTCCAGCCGGTGGTGCTGCTGGTGCAGTCGAGCGGCGGCGTGTGCAGCCTGCGTGCGGCGGCGGAGCAGCCGGCACGCCTGCTGCTTTCCGGGCCGAGCGGCGGCACGCTCGCGGCGGCGCGGTTGGCGCAGGAACTCGGCCGGCCGAACCTGGTCGCGGTGGACATGGGCGGCACCTCCTATGACGTGTCGCTGGTGCAGGATGGCCGCGTCGGCCTGGTCACGCAGGGCGAGGTGGACCGGCTGCCGGTGCGGCTGCCCATGGTGGAGATGCGCACCATCGGCGCCGGTGGCGGCTCCATCGCATCGGTGGACGCGGGCGGGCGGCTGACGGTCGGGCCGCGCAGCGCCGGTGCCAAGCCGGGGCCGGTGGCGTACGGACGCGGCGGCGTGGAGCCGACGGTCACCGATGCGAACCTGGTGCTCGGCCGGCTGGATCCGGATTTCTTCCTGGGCGGCAGCATGCAGCTGGACATGCCGGCGACGCGCGCGGCGATGGCGGCTTGCGTTGCGGAGCCGCTCGGCCTCTCGCCTGAGGATGCGGCGGAGGGGATCCTTGCCGTCACCAACGCCAATCTTGGAGCCGCGGTGCGGCTCTCGCTGTTCGAAAAGGGGCTCGATCCGCGCGACTTCGCGATGCTCTCCTTCGGCGGCGCCGGTGGCCTGCACGCGACGGATGTGGCGGCCGAACTGGGCATCGGCGAGGTGGTGTTCCCACGCAACCCGGGCACGCTTTCGGCCTACGGCATGCTGTTCAGCGACCTGGTGCAGGACATCGCGCGGTCCCGCATGATGCCGGCGGTGCCCGGAAGTCTGCCTGCGCTCGCCGCACTGCTAGCGGAGCTGCGCGGGGAAGGCGCGGCGCGGCTGGCACGGGACGGCGTGGCACCCGCCGACCAGTTCCTCGAGGCGGCGGCCGACATGCGATATCACGGCCAGGCCTTCGAGCTGCTGGTGCGCTGGCCCTCTGTTGCCGATGTGCCGGATGAGGCCGCGCTGGCGCGTCTCGTTGCCGACTTCCACGCGATGCATCGCCAGCGCTTCAGCTATGCGGACGAGACGGCAGCGGTCGAGATCGTCACGCTGCGCATCGCCGCGATCGGACGCCTCGCGCGGCCGCCCGTCGCCGATGCGGCTCCCGCCGCGCGGCCTGCGCGGAAGGGCATGCGTCGGCTTTACGAAGGCGGCGCCTGGCGCGAGGTGGCGGTGTACGACCGCGAGGCGCTGACGCCGCATGACATCATCGAAGGCCCCGCCATCGTCGAGGAAGCCTTCGCCACCCATGTCGTCGCGCGCGGCTGGCGCGCGGCGCTCGGCCCCGCCGGCGCGCTGATCGCAAGACACGAGGGAGGCACGCCATGACCGCGCCCGGCGACCGCCTCGGCCCGATCGAGGTCGAGGTCATCCGCAATGCGCTGACCGCCGCCGCGGCCGAGATGGACGTCACGGTGTGGCGCACCAGCCGCAGCACGATCGTGCGCGAATTGCTGGACTACTCGACAGCCATCTTCGACGCCGAGGGCAACAACGTCGCGCAATCCGCGCGCATCCCGAGCCACCTGAACTCGATGGGCCATGGTCTGCGCGAGCTGCTGGCACGGCACGTGGACGCAGCAGCCTGGGGCCCGGAGGACGTGGTCATCACCAACGACCCGTATTGCGGCGGCCAGCATCTGCCCGATATCCTGGCGTTCAAGCCGGTCGAGCACGAAGGCCGCCGCATCGCCTTTGTCGGCACGCTCTGCCACCACCTGGACATGGGCGGGCTGGCGGCGGGCAGCTACGCCGCGACGGCCACCGAGATCTTCCAGGAGGGGTTGCGCATCCCGCCGGTGAAGCTGGTGGAAGGCGGCCGCGTCAATGCCGGCGTCTGGGCGATGATCCGGCAGAATGTTCGCAAGCCCGATCTGGTGATGGGCGACCTGCAGAGCCAGCTGGCCAGCCTCGACGTCGGCGCGGCGGCGCTGCGCCGGCTGGCCGCGCGCTACGGCACGGAGGCGATGCTGGAGGCCGGCCGCCGCATCCTCGACATGAGCGAGGCGACGATGCGTGCCGCGATCCGCCGCATGCCGGACGGCGTCTATGAATTCGAGGACTTCCTCGACGATGACGGCATCGTGCTGGACCAGCCGATCCGCCTGCATGTGAAGCTCACCATCGCCGGCGACGGCATCGAGGTGGACCTCTCCGGTTGTGCGAAGCAGGTCGCCGGGCCGGTGAACGCGACGCTCGCCAGCAGCCAGGCGGCGGTGATGTTCGCGGTGATGTCGGCCGCCGACGATCCGGCGCTTGCCGCCAACGCCGGCTGCTACCGTCCGGTGCGGGTGATCGCGCCGGAAGGTCTGGTGGTGAACGCCCGCCATCCGGCGCCGGTCGCGCATCGCATCGCCGTCGGGCACCGGCTGCTCAACGCGCTGTTCGGCGCGCTGCACCAGGCGGTGCCGGAGCGCATCCCAGCCGCTTACTATGGCAATAGCTACGTCTGCACCTTCCAGACCGTCGCCGAGGATGGATCGCGCGAGGTGCTGGTGGAGATCGAGATCGGTGGCTCCGGCGCACACCCGGCGAAGGACGGGGTGAACACCTACGCCTCCGGCATGCACAACAACGCCAACATCCCCGTGGAGATGATCGAGAGCCAGATGCCGCTCGAGATCGCGCGCTATGGCCTGCTGCCGGATTCCGGCGGGGCAGGGGCACGCCGCGGCGGCCTCGGGTTGGTGCGGGAATGGCGCGTCCTCTCGGAACGCTGCGTGCTGACCGCCAACATGGACCGCTTCCATCACGCGCCCTATGGCCTGGCCGGCGGCCAGCCGGCCAACCGCGGCAGGCTGCTGCTGATCCGCGACGGCCGGGAGGAACCGATTCCGCCCAAGACCGACGGGCTGGTGCTGCTTCGGGGCGATGTGGTCCGGCTTGAGACCTCGGGCGGCGGCGGCTTCGGCGATCCCGCCGGGCGCGAGGCGGCCGCGCTCGCGCGCGACCTGGCGCTCGGCTACGTCACGCCCGCGGCGGCAAGGGACGTCTGGCGCAGCTGACCCGTTCCGGACGATTGTCCGGACAATTGCCCGCGCGCTAGACTGTGCCAGCGCGCCTCCGGGCGCGGGTCGGGGAGGGGTTGCGGGCGATGGCGGACGGTTTCGGCTGGCGACGGGAAGTCGGCGCGGTAACGCGCGTCACCAGGCATGCCGCGGAGCCGGGATCCGATACGCTGCCGGTGGCGCGCGCCGTGTCCGCGGGGGGCTTCGGTGCCCTCCTGTCGCAGCGCTGAGTCGCCACGGATGTCGCGCCGAGGCGTGGGCCAGCTTCGCGCTGCGGCGGCATCGGCTGGGCCGCTCTACCAGCGGCTCGAGACCGTGCTGCGCGATGCCATCGCGGAAGGCCGGCATCCCGTCGGCACGCTGCTCCCGGCGGAGGCCGAGCTGTGCACCCAGTACGGCGTCTCCCGCCACACAGTGCGCGAGGCGCTGCGCCGCCTGGTCGAGGCGGGCCTGGTGGAGCGCCGGCAGGGTGCCGGCACGCTGGTGGTGGCACGCGAGCCGCGCCGCAGCTTCGTCCAGTCCATGCGCAGCATCGACGAGCTGTTCCAGTACGCTGCCGGCACGCGCTTCGTCATCCTCCACCGCGGCATGGCGCCGCTGGCGCCGGACGAGGCGGCGCTGATCCCCGGCGCCCGCGCCGGCACGCGCTGGCTGCGGGCGGAGGGGCTGCGCATCGGCGCCGACGGTCGTGCGATCTGCCATGTTCTGGCGCTGATCCATCCGCGCTTCGCCGCCATCGCACCGGCCCTGCCGGAACGCAGCGCCATCTACGCGATGATCGAGCAGCGCTTCGGCGTGGCGGTCGCGGAGGTGGAGCAGGAGATCTCCGCCGGGCTGCTGCCGCCGGCCGTGCTGGCGGCGCTCGGCCGCAAGGGACGCTGCGTCGGGATGCGCTTCGTCCGGCACTACCTGGATGCGGAAGGCAGCCCGATGGTCGTTTCGGTCAACTGGCATCCCGCCGAGCGCTTCGCCTATGCGATGCGGCTGCGCCGGGGCGATGGCTGAGGCCGGCACCTCCGGGGTTTGACCTTTCGTGGCGGTGCCATAGAGTAGTTGTCCGGACAAGATCGGGAGACCCCATGGCCGCCGGGACCTACTGGCCGCAGGATGCACGCCTCGCACTGTCCTACGTCGTGAATGTCGAGGAAGGGGCGGAGATGTCCATCCGCGACGGCGACAAGGGCCCCGAGCCCGTGGATGAGCTCGGCGTCGCACTGAAGGCACCGATCCGCAACTTCGGCAACGAATCGAACTACGCCTACGGCATCCGCGCCGGCGCGCCGCGCGTGATGGCACTGCTCGGACGGCACGGCGCGCGCGCCACCTTCACCGCCGCCGCCGTCGCGCTGGAACGTGCGCCCGATCTCGCCGCCGCCATCGCTGCCGTGGGGCACGAGGCCTGCAGCCATGGCTGGCGCTGGGTGCACCAGTTCCGCCTTGACGAGTCCGGGGAGCGCGACTTCGTGCGCAAGGCGGTCGCGAGCATAGAGGCCACCACCGGCACGCGGCCGGTCGGCTGGCTCTCGCGCTACCTGCACACGCCGCGGCTGCGCGCAACGCTGGCGGAGGAAGGCTTCCTCTACCACATGGACGACTACAGCGACGACCAGCCGCGCTGGGATGTGGTGGAGACAAATCGCGGCCCGCGCGCCATCGTCATCGTGCCCTACGCGCTCGACACCAACGACATGAAGTTCTGGCTGGCCCCCGGCTATACGCCGCAGCAATGGCTGGACTATGCCGTCGCCACCTTCGACTGGCTACGCGAGGAAGGCGCGAGCGCGCCGCGCATGATGTCGCTCGGCCTGCATCTGCGCATCATCGGGCGGCCCGGGCGCATCGGTGCGCTGGATCGCTTCATGCAGCACGCGGCGAGCCGCCCCGGCGTCTGGGTCGCGACGCGCGCCGAGATCGCGCGCGCGTTTGCGGCAGCGATGCCGCCGCCCGCCGATCCGGCCGCGCACTGATGGGCATGGGCGCGATCCGGCAGGTGTCGCGCGTGCTCGCCTGGGTGGCGGGCGCGCTGATGCTGCTCTCCGCGCTGCTGATCGGCGCCGACGTGCTGCTGCGCAACGCGCTGCGGATCGCTCCTTTCCACTCCTTCGAGCTGTCGCGCTATGGCTTCGCCGCCGCGCTCGCCTTCGGCCTGGCCTTCACGCTGACGGAGCGGGCGAATATCCGCATCGACATCCTGCACCGGCTGGTGCCGCGCTGTGCGCATCCCTGGCTCGACGTGCTGGCGCTGCTGGCGTTGGCGCCGGTGGCGCTCGCCTTCGCCTGGTATGCCTGGGACGTGATGCTGCAGAGCGCGCGGCTCGGCGCCGTCTCCAACACGCCGATGGCGGTGCCGCTGGTGATCCCGCAAACCATCTGGGCGGCCGGGCTGAGCTGGTTCGCGCTGGTCGCCCTGGTCATGGCGCTGCAGGCGCTCTGGGCGCTGCTGCGCGGCCGCACCGACCGCGTGGAGGAGATCGGCGGGATGCCCGGGCTGGCGGCGGAGGGCTTGCCTCCCATCGAGCCCAGGGCATGATCGGGCTCTCCGCCCTCCTCGTGGTCGTGCTGGTCGGGCTCGGCATCCCCGTCGCGGCAGCGCTGTTCTACCTGGCGATCATCCTTGGCGACCTCTACGCCTTCATGCCGCCACTGCCCTCGCTCGGCGATATCGCCTGGTCGAGTGCGACGGAGTTCCTCTTCGTCTCGATCCCGATGTTCATCCTGATGGGCGAAATCCTGCTGCGGGCAGGGTTGGCGGAGGACATGTACCGCGCGCTAGCCCCGGTGCTTTCGCGTGTGCCGGGTGGGCTGATGCACACCAACATCGCCTCCTGCGCTGTGTTCGCGGCGACGTCCGGATCCTCGGTGGCGACTGCGGCGACCATCGGCACCATCGCGATGCCGAACATGGAACGCCACCGCTACAACGCACCGCTGTTCCTCGGTTCGATCGCGGCGGGCGGCACGCTCGGCATCCTCATTCCGCCCTCGATCAACATGATCATCTATGGCGTGCTGTCCGATGTCTCGGTCGGCGATTTGTATCTGGCGGGGCTGGTGCCGGGCCTGCTGCTCGCGGCGCTGTTCTCGCTGGCGGTCTGGGGCATCTGCGTGCTGCGGCCGGAATTCGGCGGTGAGAAGGTGGCGCACAGCGAGGCGAGCCGCGCGCTGCTGCGATCCCTGTTGCCGATGGCGCTCCTGTTCTTCCTCGTCGTCGGCTCGATCTATGCGGGGCTCGCGACGCCGACGGAAGCCGCCGCACTTGGCGTGCTCGGCGCGCTTGCCCTCGCCGCCGCGCGCGGGCGGCTGCAACTGCGTGCGCTGATCGCCGCCTTCGAAGGCACCATCCGCACCACTTGCATGGTGATGCTGATCGTGCTGGCCGCCTACTTCCTGAACTTCGTGATGGTGAACATCGGCCTGACACGTGCCGTCGTTGCCTACGTGGATGGCCTGGACCTGCCGCCGCTTGTGGTGATGCTGGCGATCATCGCGCTCTACATCGCACTTGGCTGTTTCATGGACACGCTCTCGCTGATGATCGCGACGACGCCGCTGGTGGTGCCGATCGTGGTCGCCATCGGCTACGATCCACTGTGGTTCGGCATCCTGTTCATGATCCTGATCGAGGCGGCGCTGATCACGCCGCCGGTCGGGATGAACCTGTTCGTCGTGCAGGCGGTGCGCGGCGGCGGCGCCTTCCGCGAGGTGGCGGTGGGCTCACTGCCTTTCCTGGGCGCCATGTTCGCTATGATCGGCCTGCTCATCGCGGCGCCCGGGCTGGCCTTGTTCCTGCCGTCGCTGCTCAAGGGGGGCGGCTGACGGGGGGGCTGGGCGCGCGTGCCCGGCCGGTATCGACAACGAAGGGAGACACTGAGATGAAGTTCAGGATGCTCGCGGCGGGCCTGATGGCGCTGCCGCTGCTCGCCACCGGCGCTCCGGCGCAGCAGCTGCCGGAGACACGCATTACCGTGCTCGGCAACATCGGCATAACCACGCAGAGCCGCACCATCGAGGGGCCATTCTGGAACCAGCAGGTGCGCGAGCTGTCGGGCGGCCGCATCACCGCGAATTTCCGGCCCTGGTCGGAAGCCGGCCTGCGCGGGCCGGAGGTCTTTCGCATCCTCGCCCGAGGCCAGGCGAACATCGCAACGGCGCAGCTCGGTCACCATGCCGGCGACGCGGCGATCAACGATGGCAGCGACCTCGCCGGCCTGACCGGCAGCATGGAGGAGTTCCGCCGCGTCACCGATGCATTCCGCCCTGTGCTGAACCAGTTCTACGAGCGGCAGCTCGGCCTGGTGCCGATCACCTATCAGTCCTACCAGAGCCAGGTGCTCTACTGCCGCGACGCGATTTCAGGTCTCGCCGATCTGCGCGGCAAGCGCGTGCGCACCTCCGGGGCATCGCAGGGCGACTTCGTGGCGTATTTCGGCGGCACGCCGGTGGACGTGGCGTTCGGCGAGACGCAGCAGGCGCTTGCGCAGGGCACCATCGACTGCGCGATCACCGGCACGCTCTCCGGCTACGTGGCGAAGTGGTACGAGGCGTCGAAGTTCATCTACACCCTGCCGATCAACTACGGCTCCGGCGCGACGGTCGCGAACGGCCAGTGGTGGCGCGGCCTGAGCCCCGCGGTGCGGACCTTCCTGACCACCGAGCTCGGCAAGCTCGAGCAGCGGATGTGGGCGCTGAACTTCGAGGAGGATGCGATGGGCATCGCCTGCAACACGCAGGGCCCGTGCCCGCTCGGCACTCCCGGCGGCATGACGCGGGTGGACCCGACGCCGGCCGATACCGAAGCGCGTCGCCGCGCGATGCTGGAGCGCGTGCTGCCGAACTGGGCTCGCCGCTGCGGTGCGGAATGCGTGCAGCAGTGGAACGACACCATCGGCAAAGTGGTCGGCCTGCAGGCGCGCGCTACGCAGTGAGCGTATGACGCGAGCGGGCGGGGCGGCCGCTGCCGTCGCGCCCGCTACGACCGTGGATCGTGAGAGGACCGCATGAGCTTCGACATCGCCCAGGCCTTCGCCGCGCATGCTGCCCGCATACGGCACGCCGACCTGTCGCCGGAGGCGGTGGCGAAGGCGAAGACCTTCCTGCTCGACACCCTCGGCGTGGCCTTGGCTGGCAGCAGCGGGGCGAACGTCGAGGCCGTACGCGATTTGGCGATCTCCTGGGGGCCGGGCGAGGAGGCGACCTCCTGGCTGGGCGGGCAGCGCATGTCCGCCGGCTCGGCCGCCATCATCAACGCCTACCTGATCCACTGCCTGGAATTCGACTGCGTGCATGAGGGCGCGGTGGTGCACCCGATGGCCACGCTGCTCTCCGCGCTGCTGGCGTGGTGCGAGCGCGAATCGCTGCGCGGCCGGCCGGTGGATGGCGCGCGCTTCCTCGCCGCGATGGCGGTGGGCGTGGACGTCGCCGGCCTTCTCGGCGTGGCGACGGATGCACCGCTGCGCTTCTTCCGCCCGGCCACCGCCGGCGGCTTCGGCGCCACCGCGGCCATTGCCAACCTGGCGGGCTTCGACGCAGCGACGACGCGCAGCGCCTTCGGCCACATGTACGGCCAGACCTGCGGCACGCTGCAGCCGCACCTGGAAGGATCGCCGCTGCTCGGCCTGCAGATCGGCTTCAACGCCCGTGGCGCGATCGCCGCGGCCGATCTCGCCGCGGCTGGGATGCAGGGTCCGCTCGACGTCTTCACCGGCCGCTACGGCTACTACACGTTGATCGAGGATGGACAGCTGCACGCCGATCGTATCGAGGCTGCGCTCGGTCGCGAATGGCAGATCACGCAGCTGGCGCACAAGCCTTTTCCCTCCGGCCGGCTGACGCATGGCGTGGTCCATGGCCTGCGCGATCTGATGGCACGGCACGGCTTCGCGCCGGACGACATCGCGGAGGTGGTCTGCCGCGTGCCGCCGCTTGTCCGCCGGCTGGTGGGCCGCCCGGACATGCCGGATCCGGCCTCCAACTATGCAAAGCTCTGCCTGCCGTTCGTCGCCGGCGTCTTCCTCGCCAAGGGGCGCTGCGACGTGCCGGATTTCCGCGGCGAGGCACTGCGCGACCAGCGGGTCCATGCCTTCGCCGCCCGCGTGCGGCACGAGGCGGACGGAAACACCGACGAGAACGCTCTGGATCCGCAGGAGATCTCCGTCCGGCTTGCCTCCGGCGCGGTGCACACGATCCACCTGCCGCATGTCTACGGCCATCCCGAAGCGGCGCTGACCGCGGCGGAGAACGAGGAGAAGTTCTTCCGCTGCTGCCGCCATGCGGAGCCCTCGGTGCCGGAAGCTCGCGCCCGCCGCATCCTCGACATGGTCGCCGGCATCGAGGCACTGCCCGATATCGCTGCCCTGGTCGCTGCCGTCGCCGGCCCAGATTGACGCCGGCCGCACCCGAGCCTACTTGTCCGGACAACTACCGCGGGGACGTCGCCATGGACATCAACACCGCCCGCCAGTCCGAGGAGGACGCGGCCCTTCTCGAGGCGATCGAGAAATGGCTGGAGCGCGACGTGCGCCCGCATGTGCTGCGCCTGGAGCATGCCGACGAATATCCGCATGAGATGGTCGAGCAGATGAAGGCGCTCGGCCTCTTCGGCGCGACCATTCCGGCCGAATACGGCGGGCTTGGCCTTTCCGCCACGACCTATGCGAAGATCGTGGAAAAGATCGCCGAGACCTGGATGTCGCTCACCGGCATCTTCAACAGCCACCTGATCATGTCGGCGATCGTCACGCGGCTTGGCACGGAGGAGCAAAAGCGGGCCTGGCTGCCGAGATTCGCCTCCGGCGAGATCCGCGGCGGCCTCGCGCTGACGGAGCCCGATTGCGGGACCGACCTGCAGGCCATCCGCACCCGCGCGCGGCGCGACGGCGACCACTATGTCGTGAACGGCACCAAGACCTGGATCAGCAACGGCATCGAGGGCAGCTGCTTCGCGCTGCTGGTGAAGACCGATCCCACCGCGGAGCCGCGCTACAAGGGCATGTCCATGCTGCTGGCGCCAAAGCACGAGGGCTTCCGGGTCGGCCGCAAGCTCGAGAAGATGGGCTACAAGGGCATCGACAGCGCCGAGCTGGTCTTCGAGGATTACCGCGTGCCGGCAGAGAACCTGATCGGCGGCGAGGGCAAGGGCCTGAACGCAGCGCTGTCCGGCCTTGAACTCGGTCGTATCAACATCGCTGCGCGCGGTTGTGGCCTGGCCTCGGCGGCGCTGCAGGACAGCGTACGCTACAGCCAGATCCGCCACACCATGGGCAAGCCGATCTGCGAGCACCAGGCGATCCAGCTGAAGCTCGGCGAGATGGCGACGCGGCTGCAGGCTGCGCGGCTGCTGACCTACGACGCGGCGCGCGCCTACGACAAGGGCGAGCGCTGCGACATGGAGGCCGGGATGGCGAAGTTCTTCGCCTCTGAGGCGGCGGTGGAGAACAGCCTGGAGGCGATGCGGATCCATGGCGGCTATGGCTACTCCAAGGAGTACCATGTCGAACGCTACTTCCGCGATGCGCCGCTGATGTGCATCGGCGAGGGCACCAACGAGATGCAGCGAATCATCATCGCCAAGCAGCTGATTGCGCGGAACCCGGTGTGAAGCCCGCGTCACGAAGTTCCAACCTGCGGCGGGCGCAGCCCGCCGAGTGGCCGAATGGCCGCCGCCGCAAGTGCAGCGAGCCAAGCGCAGCGCCGGCGCCTGAGGGTGAAATGCGTCAGCATTTCACGAGGCAAGTATGAAGCCCCTACCTCTCGCCGGTCTGCGGATCCTGACCTTCGAGCAGTTCGGCGCTGGCCCCTTCGCAACCATGAACCTCGCCGATCTCGGCGCGGACGTGATCCGGGTCGAATCACCGCCGACCGCGGATGGCGAGCCGCCAGGGGACATCGCGCGGCATACCGGCGGCTATCCGCTCGGCGAGAACGACAGCCAATATTTCCAATCCTTCAACCGCAGCAAGCGCGGCATCACGCTCGATGTACGCAAGCCGGAAGGGCGGGCGGTGCTGCACCGGCTGGTGCGGGACGTGGACGCGGTCATGAACAACCTGCGTGGCGACCTGCCGGCGCGGCTTGGCCTGGACTACCCGGCGCTCAGCCAGGTGAAGCCCTCGATCGTGTGCGTGCACGTCTCCGGCTATGGCCGCGACGGCGAGCGCGCCACCTGGCCCGCCTATGACTATCTGGCACAGGCGGAGGCCGGCTTCTGTGCGCTGACCGGCGAGCCCGGCAGCCCGCCGGCGCGGGCCGGCATCTCCGTCATCGACATGCTCTCCGGCCTCACCGCGGCGCTCTCGGTGCTGGCGGGCGTGATGGGCGCGCGCGCGACGGGGATCGGGCGTGATCTCGATGTCTCGCTCTACGATGTCGCGATCCAGAACCTCACCTATGTTGCGACCTGGTACCTCAACGACGGCTTTGCCGTGCCGCGCCGGCCGCGTGGCGGGCATCCCTTCATCGTGCCCTGCGAGATGTTCCCGACCGCCGACGGCCATGTCTTCGTGATGTGCGTCAAGCCCGCCTTCTGGCGGCGCTACTGCGAAGCGATTGGCATGCCGGACTTGCCGCGCGACCCGCGCTTCCGCGGCTTCGACGAGAGGCTCGCCCATCGTGACGATCTCGTGGCGATCCTCGATCCGGTGATGCAGGCGCGGACCTCCGCGGAGTGGGTCCCGCTCCTCGCCGGCAAGGTGCCGGTCGCGCCGGTGCTGACGCTCGCCGAGGCGCTCGACAATCCCTATCTTCGTAGCCGTGGCGGCGTGATGAACCTCGACCATCCGCAGCGGCCCGACCTCAAGGTGGTGTCGAGCGCGATCCGCCTCGATGGCGCGCGTGCCGCCGGCCGGCCCGGCCCCGCCTATGGCGGCGACACCGCGGCGGTGCTGGCGGAGGCCGGCTACACTGCCGCCGAGATCGCACAACTCCGCGCGCTGGGGGCGGTTTGAAGATGAAGCTCGAAGGCGTCCGCGTCCTAGACCTCTCGCTGTTCCTGCCGGGGCCGTATCTTACCACGATGATGGTCGATCATGGCGCCGAGGTGATCAAGTTGGAACCGCCCTCCGGCGAGCCGGTGCGCGGCATCGGCCTGCGCGCGAACGGCGAGAGCGTCTGGTTCCGCAACACGCATCGCGGCAAGCGGTCCATTGTCCTGAACCTCAAGGAACCGGCCGACCTCGCCGCGCTGCGCGACATCGTGCGCGGCTGCGACGTGATGCTCGAATCCTTCCGCGCGGGTGTGGCGGAGCGGCTTGGCATCGGCGCGGCGGCGATGACGGCGCTCAATCCGCGGCTTGTCTATTGCTCGATCTCGGCCTTCGGCCAGGACGGACCGTTGCGCGACCGCCCGGCGCACGACTTGGCCGTGGAAGCGCTGGCCGGCACCGCCTCCATCAATCTCGGCCAGGACGGCAGGCCGACGCATCCGAATGTGCCGGTCGCGGATGTCACCGCCTCACTGCTCGCGCTCTCGGCGATCCTGATGGCGCTCTTCCGCCGTGAGAAGACCGGGCGCGGCGACGTCATCGACATGGCGATGTTCGACGCCACGCTCTCCTGGCTGCCCAACGCCACCGGTGCGGTCTTCGCCGAGGCGCGGCCACCCCGCGTGAAGGAGGAGCGCCAGTGGGGCGGCGGCGCCTTCTACAACATCTATGCGACAAAGGACGGAAAGTGGATCGTGCTCGGCGGCAGCGAGCACAAATTCGTGGAGAACCTTCTGCATGCCCTCGGACGTGACGACCTGATCGCCGCGGCGTCCGGACCGCCCGGCCCGGCGCACAAGCCCGCCGAGAACTTCCTTCGCGCCACCTTCGCCACGCGCACGCGCGACGAGTGGGAGGCCTGGTTCGAAGGCCGCGATGTGTGCTTCGCGCCGGTGCTCGACCTCAAGGAGGCGTTCGACAACCCGCACACCGCCGCGCGCCGCATGCTGGTTCGGGATGCGGAAGGCAACCTGCATATCGGCTTGCCGATCAAGTTCCGCGACGAGCCCGGGGCGCTCAACCCGCGACTTCCCGCGCTCGGCGAGCATACGGCCGAGGTCATCGCAGAGGCGCGCCGGCGTCTCGGCGACCGTGGCTGAGTTGTCGCTCACCGAGGGCGTCGTCGCGCTGCTGGCGCGGCCGATCACCGATGCCGATCGTCGCCGCGCCGCGCTGCACCTGGTCGATTGGATCGGCTGCGCCACCGCCGGCGCGGCGAGCCAGGTAGGCGGCGTCTTCCGCGCCCATGCCGCGATGCAAGCGTGCGGCGCGGCCCGGGTCGTGCTCGGTGCCGGCGTCGCCGCGCGCGACGCGGCCTTCGCCAATGGCGCCTTCGGCAACGTGTTGGAGATGGACGATGTCCATCGCCAGGCGATCCTGCATCCCGGCCCGGTCGTGATCCCTGCCGTGCTCGCGCTCGCCGCCGAGTGCAACGCGGGCGGCCGCGCACTGCTCGACGCCATCCTGCGCGGCTATGAGGCGGAGATCCGCATCGGCCGCGCGATGGGCCATGCGCATTATCTGCGCTTTCATCCAACTGCGACCATGGGGCCCTTCGGCGCCGCAGCCGCCTGCGGCTCGCTGCTCGCGCTGGACCCGACGCGCATGCTTTGGGCGCTCGGCAATGCCGGCACGCAGGCAGGCGGCGTCTGGCAATGCCGGCACGAGCCGGTGATGACGAAGCAGTTGCACACCGCGCGCGCCGCGGTGATGGGCCTCGAAGCGGCGCAACTCGCCGCGGCGGGCTTAAGCGGTCCGCGCTGGATCCTCGACGGCCCGCAGGGAGTCCTTGCCGGCATGGCGCCGGACGCGAAGCCCGAGCGCGTGCTGGCCGAACCCGATGCGCCCTGGATGGTGCACGCCACCAGCTTCAAGCCCTGGCCCGCCTGCCGCCATGCGCATCCGACCATCGACGCCGCCCTCGCGCTGCGCCCGCATCTGGCGGGCCGTGAAATCGTGGCGGTGCGGGTCGAGAGCTACGCGGATGCGCTCGCCTTCTGCAACCAGGTGCAGCCGCGCACAACGATCGAGGCGAAGTTCTCGCTGCAGCATGCCGCGGCGGTGGCACTGCTGGACGGGCCGCCGCCGCTCGCCGCCTTCGATCCGCCGGCGCTGTCGCGTGCCGATCTCGCGGCGCTGCGCGCTCGCGTCACCCTCGCCGAGGATCCTGCGGCAACGGGCGCCTATCCGCTGCACTTCGGCGCCGCCGTCAGTGTGGAACTGGCGGACGGCACCAAGCTGCGGCACGCGGTGGCGGACGCACTTGGCGACCCCGAGAACCCGCTGGCCGAGGCCGCCATCCTCGCCAAGGCTCGCATGCTGATGGGTAGCGCCGGGGTCGAGGGGACGCGCATCGAGGCGGTGCTTGTCGCTGCGCTGGCGCTCGCCGAAGGTGCATCCGTCGCACGTCTGAACGATCTGCTGCCCTGACCGTACCGGAGCCGCGCATGACCGCCTTCGATTATGTCACAGCGATGCAGCCCGAGGCGATCCGGCGCGACTACCCCATCGGCCCCGACTTCCCCGGCGCGCTCGCCCGGCTTTCACGCGATGAACTGCGCGCGCGACAGGAGCGGGACTTCCAGCGCATCCTCGCCTTCGCATGGCAGGTGCCGTTCTACCAGCGGCTCTGGGGCGCCAAGGGGATCGAGCGTGGCGATATCCGAACCCTCGACGACCTGCCGAAGCTGCCGAGCTACGACAAGTCCGACATCATGGCCTCGGTCGCCGCCTATCCGCCGATCGGCGACTTCCATGGGCAGGATGCGCACCCGCCGGAGACGCGCCCGCAGATCATCTTCCACACCACCAGCGGCACGACCGGCAAGCCGCAGCCGCTGCTGTTCGGACCGAAGAGCCGCGAGGTGCAGAACCGCCTGCTCGCACGGCTCTACCTGATGGCGGGGATGACGCGCGACGACGTCGTGCACAGCGTCTATGGCCACGGCCTGATCAATGGCGGCCACTATGTGCGCGAGACGGTGCAGCACTGGGTCGGTGCGCGCTTCATGTCGGCCGGCACCGGCGTGGAGACGCGCAGCGCGCAGCAGGCCTTCATCATGAAGGAGTTCGGCGCGACGGCGATCATCGGCTTCGCCGACTACATCCGGCGCCTGGCCGACGTTGCGCGTGAGGAAGGCTTCGAGCCTGGCCGCGACATCCGCATTCGCCTGATCTGCGCGCATCTCGGCAGCGAGACGCAGGCCAGCCTCTCCGCCGCCTGGGGCGGGCCGGAGGTGTTCGACTGGTACGGCGTCGGCGACACCGGCATCATCGCCGGCGAAGGCCCCGATCGCACGGGGATGCATGTGTGGGAGGATGCGCATGTGCTGGAGATCGCCGATCCCGATACCGGCGCGCCAGTGCCGGAGGGCAGGCTCGGCGACATGGTCTGCACCTGCCTGTTCAAGGACGACATCTTCCCGATCATCCGCTTCAACACGCATGACGTGACGGAGGAGGTGATCGGCGCCAACCCGCTGGGCGTGCCGTTCCGGCGCATCCGCGGCTTCCTCGGCCGCAGCGACAACATGGTGAAGCTGCGCGGGATCAACCTCTTTCCCACCGGAATCGGTGCGCTGCTGGCGGAGCAAGCGGAAGGCGCGACTGGCGAGTTCATCTGCCGTGTCCACAGGGTCGGCGCGCGGGATGCGATGACCGCCCATGTCGAGGTCCGCGGCGAACGCACGGAGGGGCTGCGGACACGGCTCGAAGCCGCGCTGAAGTCGCGGCTTGGCGTGGAGATCGCCGTGACGCTGGAAGCGCCTGGCGCGCTCGCCGCCCTCACCCAGGTGGAAAGCCGCCAGAAGCCCATTCGCCTGCTGGACGAGCGCAAGTGATGATCGAGGATGGTCTCGGCGTCTTCTGGCACTTGGCGCCGCAGCCCGGCGGGGAGGGGCCGCTCGGCGGCATGACGCTGGCGGTGAAGGACAATGTGGACGTCGCCGGCATGCCCACCACCGCGGGCTTCGCCGGCTATGCCGGCCGCGTCGCGGCCGCCGATGCGCCCTGCGTCGCACGACTCCGCAAAGCGGGGTGCGCAATCCTCGGCAAGGTCGCAATGCATGAGGGCGCGCTGGGTGCGACCACCGATGTGCCGCGCCTCTGCCACAACCCGCTGCGGCACGGCTTTACGCCGGGCGGGTCCTCCGGCGGCTCCGGAGCGGCCATTGCAGCGGGTTTCGCGGAACTCGCCATCGGCACCGACACCATGGGCAGCGTGCGCATCCCGGCCGCCTATTGCGGCGTGGTGGGGCTGAAGCCGACCAGGGGCCTGGTCTCGCGCAGCCGGGTCGTGCCGCTCTCGCCGACGCTCGACCATGTCGGCATGCTGGCGCGCACGCCACGCATGGCGGCGCGTGGCCTGGCGGGGATGGCGGGTGATGATCCGTCAGATCCCTCTTCGCGCCCGCTGCCGCTGGGCTGGCGCGCGGTGCCGGAACAGGCCGCCGGCATCGCTGGCCTGCATGTCGGACTGCCGCGGCCGGTACAGGAGGCCGCCATGGAAGCTGCGGTTCGCGAGGCATGGGAGCGGGCGGCGCAGCGGCTGCGCGACCTCGGCGCGCAGGTGGCGCCCGTCGAGGTGCCGGCCTGGTCGCCCGGTGCCGCGCGCCGAGCCGGGCTGCTGCTGATCGAGGCGGAAGCCGCGGCGATCCACCAGGACCTGATCGCCGATCCGACCGCCACCTCGCCCGGCTTCCGGGCAGCGCTGCAGTACGGCCGCGATGCCGGGACGGTGCGAATGGCGCGTGCGCTGTTCCTCCTCTCGGAGGTGTACGCCGGCGCGCTGCGCGCGCTCGATGCATGCGATGTCCTGCTGATGCCCACGGCGCCGCAGCGCGCCTTCGCCTTCGGCACGGCGACACCGGCCGACCAGGCGGATTTCACCGCACTCGCGAACATCGCCGGCCTGCCGGCGATCGCCTTTCCCTGGCCGGCGGAGGGGCTGCCCGCTTCGGTGCAACTCGTTGGCCGTGCCTATGCGGAAGCTCAGATCGTGGCCATCGCCGAGGCGCTCAGCGCGCCTTGAAGGCCGGGGGCCGCTTCTCAAGGAAGGCGCGGTAGCCCTCGCGGAAATCCTCGCCGGCGAAGGTCTCGTCGAAGGCCGTGCGGAGTGTGGCGCTGTCAGGCGGCGCACCGTCTTCGATCGCGGCGACCATCGCCTTCATGGCGCGCAGCGCGGGGCGGGAGCCGGCGACGAGCGGTGCCAGCCGCCCCGCAACGAAGGCATCCAGTTCTTCCGGCGCGCGCACCTCCTGCACAAGGCCGATGCGCAGCGCTTCGGCTGCGCCGACAGGCCGCGCGCTGAACAGCAGGTCCTTCGCGCGCGCGGCGCCGATGGCGCGCAACAGGCGCGTGGTGTCGCCTTGGCTGTAGATCAGGCCGAGCTTCGCGGGCGTCACGGCAAAGCGCGCATCGGCAGCGGCGAAGCGCAGGTCGCAAGCCAGCGCAAGCGCCACGCCGCCGCCGACGCAGGCACCGCGGATCACTGCAAGGGTGGGCTTGGGGCAGCGTGCCAGCGCCTCCACAGCCGCGGCGATTTCGGCATTGGCCTGCGCCGTGCTGCCAGCGGCCGCATAGGTTTCGGCGAATTCGCCGATATCTGCGCCGCCGCAGAAATGGCCACCCGCGCCGTCCACGCGCAGCACGGCAACGGCGTCGTCGGCCACGGCCTGCTCGACCAGTGCCGGCACCGCGCGCCACATCGCGCGCGTCATGGCGTTGCGCTTCGCCGGCTGGTCGAGTAGCAGGGTCGCCACCGCGTCCTCGCGCAGCAGCCGCACCGCCGCGCTCACGTCGTCGTCCCCGTGATCTCTTCAACGCGACGCATGACCGTCGCGCCCGCCTTCGCCCAGCACTGGTGGCCATGGATCAGGATGGCGATGGACAGTGCCTCCATGATCTGCCCCGGCGTGAGACCGGCGCGCAACCCCGCCTCCGCATGCGCGACTGCGCCTTCCACATGCCCTGCGGCGACGTCCAGCACGATGAACACGAGCTCCTTGCAGGCCAGGTCCAGATGCCCTCCGGGCGGTGGGCGGTAGACCGCCTCGCGTGCCGCCAGATAGGCTGCGAAGACCTCCGGTGCGTGGCGGCGCAGAAGCGCGACGCTGTCCGGCAGGGCGCCGATCGTCGTCCCGAAATGATCTTCCGCCTCCGACATGAGCGGTCTCCTGTGGCGACTCCGGGCAAGCCTATCCGCCATGCCGGCGGAGGCCCAGCCGGGGGGCGGAATTTGTCCGAACAAGTGGTTGTCACGCCGCCGGACGCATGGTTAGGTCAGGCACGGGAAACCGGAGGGACGATGATGCAGCGACGCGACATGATGCGGGCCGCGGGCGGCTTGGCGCTGGCGGGGATGATCGGCGGCACGGCGCGGGCGCAGTCGCCGGTGCGCTGGGATGTGTCGATCCCCTGGGGACCGTCGGAGTTCCACACCGTCAACGCGCAGCGCTTCGCCTCCGAGGCGCGCAAGCTCACCAACGACAGCGTCCAGATGACCATCCATGCCGGCGGTTCGCTCGGCGTGCGCGCGAACGAGACGGTGCGCGCCATCGGCGACGGCGTGGTGCCGATGGCGGAGATGGCCGGCTTCCAGAACGTGGGCGACGTGCCACTGCTCGGCATCGAGAGCATCCCCTTCCTGATCGGCAGCTACGACGAGCTGAAGGCCATGCATGATCTCGTGCGCCCGACCTGGGAGCGCGAGCTGGAGCGGCGCAGCAACGTCGTGCTCTATGTCGTGCCCTGGCCGATGCAGTGCATGTATTTCAAGAAGCCGATCAACAGCGCCGAGGATCTGCGCGGCGTGCGCATGCGCACCTATGACCGGGTGACGGCGGAGATGGTCACGCGGCTCGGCATGGTGCCGCAGCAGCTGACAAACCCCGATGTGGTGCCGGCGCTCGCGTCGGGACGCGTAGACGCGGTGATGACCAGCGGCACCACCGCCGTCGCGCAGCGCTACTGGGAATTCCTGAAGCACACCTACATCACCAACCATCTCTGGGCGTCGAACCTGATGGTGGTGAACATGGACAGCTGGCGGCGCCTGCCGCAGGCGACGCGCGCCCAGATCCAGGAGCTGGCGAAGAAGCTGGAGCCCGAGTTCTGGAACGTCTCCAAGGGTGAGCATGAGCAGCGCATGGGCCAGCTGCGGCAGAACGGGATGACGGTGGAGGAGCCGGCGCCGGCGCTGGTGCAGGCGCTGCGGAGCGCCACCGCGACCATGGCGGACGATTTCGCGAAGGCGAACCCCGCCGCCGGGCCCATCATCCAGCAGTTCCGGCAGCGCGTCGGAAGGGCGTGATCCCGGCGAACGACCGGCGTGCGCCACCCGCTGCGGCGGCCGCGCTGCTGCGTGCCATCGATGTGCTCTGCGCGGTCGGCGCGGCGGTGGCGGCGGTGGCCGCCGCGCTGCTCGCGCTGATCCTGATCGGGGAGGTGATCGTCACCTCCTTCTTCGAGTGGTCGCAGCCCTGGGCGATCGAATACGCGATCTACCTGCAATGCGTCGTGCTGTTCTGCGGCGCCGGCTGGACGCTGCGGCAGGGCGGGCACATCCGTGTCGCCATCCTGTTGCAGGCGCTGCCGCCTGGCGCCGTGCGGCTGCTCGACATGCTGGGCACCACCTTCGCCATCGGCGTGGTCGGCTTCGCGTGCTGGGCGCTGTGGCAGCAGGTGCTGCGCACCTATGAGTTCGGCTCGACCTCCTACTACCCGATGGCCACGCCGATCTGGATTCCGCAGGGCCTGCTGACGGCGGGTGTCACGCTGCTGCTGCTCGGCTTCGTCGCACGGCTGCTGCGGCTGGCGCTCGGCCAGCCGGCGGATCTGGCCTCCGGCGGGATCGGGGGCGCGGAGTGACCGGGCCACTCGCGCTTGTCCTCGGCATGCTGGTCGTCACGCTCGCGGGTGGCGTGTGGGTCGGCGTCGGGCTGATGTCCATCGGCATCGTCGCGCTCGAGATGTTCCGCGACATGCGGGTGGACCGCTTCCTCGCCGGCGACATATGGTCCTCCACCACGGCGGTGGAGCTGATCACGCTGCCGCTGTTCATCCTGATGGGCGAGCTGCTGTTCCACACGCGGCTGTCGGAGAACCTGTTCAAGGGGCTCTCGCCCTGGACGCGCCGGCTGCCGGGGCGGCTGGTGCATGTCAACGTGATGGGCTGCACGCTGTTCGCCGCCGTCTCCGGCTCCTCCGCCGCCACCACCGCCACGGTCGGCCGCATCACGCTGCAGGAATTGCTGGCGCGCGGCTATGACCGGCGGCTGGCGGTGGGCTCGCTGGCGGGGGCGGGCACGCTCGGCTTCCTGATCCCGCCGTCCATCCCGCTGATCGTCTATGGCGTGGTCGCCGATGTCTCGATCCTGGAGCTGTTCATCGCTGGCCTGGTGCCGGGCCTCGTGCTGGCTGCGATGTTCATGGGCTGGATCGCCTTCGCCGCCTGGCGCAACCCGGCGCTGGTGCCGCCGATCGAGCCGCCGATCCCGCTGGCCGAGGGGCTGAAGGCACTGGCGAATTTGGTGCCGATCGTCTTCCTCATCAGCTTCGTGATGGGCAGCCTGTATTTCGGCTTCGCCTCGATCACGGAAGCCGCGGCGATCGGGGTGCTCGGTGCGCTGGTGGTGGCGCTGGGGCAGCGCACGCTGACGCCGCTCGGGCTGTGGCAGGCGCTGCTCGGCACGGTGAAGACCTGCTCGATGATCGGGCTGATCCTGGTCGGCGCGCTGTTCCTGTCGAAGGCGATGGCGCGGCTCGGCCTGCCGGCGGATGTCGCAACCGCCATCCAGTCCTGGGGCCTGCATCCCTTCGCGCTGATCGCGGTGCTGCTGCTGTTCTACCTGCTGCTGGGCTGCGTGCTCGACGGGCTCTCGGCCATCGTGATGACGCTGCCGGTGACGCTGCCACTGGCCACCGCGGCAGGCTTCGATCCCGTGTGGTTCGGCGTGTTCCTGATCATCACCATCGAGATGGCGCAGATCACGCCGCCGGTCGGGTTCAACCTGTTCGTCATCCAGGGGCTGACGCGTGACGGCATCTTCCGCATCGCCCGCTGGGCGGCGCCCTTCTGCATCATCATGATGACGTTCACCGTGCTGATCACGCTCTTCCCGGAGATCGTCACCTTCCTGCCCCACTCCACCCGCGGATGAGCGCCTGGATACGGCGGCGCGGCATGGCGCTGATCGCCTCCGCCGCGCTGGCCGGGATCGTCGTGCCGCCGCTGGCGGAGGCGGCGCGGCCCTTGCTGCTGTGGATCTCCCTGGTGGTCATGGCGCTGGCGCTGGTGCGGGTGGAGCCGGACGCGCTGATCGGCGTGCTGCGCCGGCCGGCGCTGGCGCTGCTCGTGCTGGGCTGGGTGACCTTCGTGGTGCCGCTCGTCGTCTGGCTGCTTCTGGCGCCGCTGCTGCCGGCGGGCAGCGCCTTCCTGGCCGCGGCGGTGCTGATCGCGGCCACGCCCTCCGTCATGTCCGCGGCTGTCTTCGCGATCCTGCTGGGCGCGGATGCGGCGCTGCTGACGGTGGTGGCAATCCCCTCCAATGCGCTGGCGCCGGTCTGGCTGCCGCTGATGGCCGCCTTCGTCGGCGTCACGGCGCAGGTGGACCCCTGGGCGATGGCGTTCCGCCTTGCTGTCCTGGTGGGCGGCAGCTTCGCGCTGGCGGCGCTGGCCGTGCGGCTCGCCGGACGGCCGGCGCTGCGGCGGCAGGCGCCGCGGATCGACACCTGGATCGTCATCCTCGTCGCCGCTTCCGCCATTCCCTGCATGGATGGCGTGGGAGAGGCGCTGGCGGCATGGCCGCTGGCATTCCTCGCGATGCTCGGCTTCGCGCTGGCGTTGAATCTCGGGCTGCAGGCGATCGGCTTCCTGGTCTTCCTCGCCGCGCCAAGGCAGGCGGCGCTTTCGGCCGGCCTGGTCAGCGGCACGCGCAACATGGTGCTGCTTCTGGCAGCCCTCGGCGACCCGGGCGAGAGCGATCTCGGCCTGATCGTCGCCGCGGCGCAGCTGGCACTGTTCGTCATGCCGGCGATCGTCGCACCCGCCTACCGATTGCTCGGCCGGCCGGCTTGACGAAGCGGCGCGCTGGCGCCACGCACTTGTCCGGACAAGCAGGAGACGCCCATGGTCCAGACCCACAAGGAAGTCGCACCGCGCCGCTTCCGCGAATCCTTCGGCCGCTACTTCGAGGATTTCGAGGTCGGCGACATCTACGAGCACCGCCCCAACCGGACGATCACCGAGACCGAGAACACCTGGTTCACCCTGCTGACGATGAACCAGCACCCCATGCATTTCGACGCCGAATACGCGAAGCATTCGGAATTCGGGAAGTGCATCATCTGCTCGCCCTTCACCGTCGCGCTGCTGGTGGGGATGAGCGTCTCCGACGTGTCGCAGAAGGCGATCGCCAATCTCGGCTGGAAGGAGATCAAGCTGACGCATCCGCTCTTCGCCGGCGACACGCTCTCGGGCGAGAGCCAGGTGCTGGACAAGCGCGAGTCCAGGTCCCGCCCGAATGCCGGCATCGTCGGCGTGCGCACGCGCGGCTTCAACCAGCATGGGACGCTGGTCTGCGAGTTCGACCGCACCATGCTGATCGCCAGGCGCGGCTTCGATGTGGAGGTGAAGGCGGGCTACTGAGTCCAACGGCCGCTTTCAGCGACTCGTTGGCATCTTCTTACGTCCTCAGGCGCCGGGCGCGGCCTCCGGCCGCTTGGCTGCGCGCCACTTGGCGCGGCGGCCATTCGGCCGCTCGGCCACCTTCGGTAGCCGCCGGTCACGCAGCAGGGCCGACGGTATGGCCCCGCTTGGCAAACACCAGCGCCCCCTTCGCCGCCGCGACGCCGGTGGCGAAGCAGCCCTGCAGCAGGTAGCCGCCGGTCGGCGCCTCCCAGTCCAGCATCTCGCCGCAGGCGAAGATCCCGGGATGCGCGCGCAGCATGAAGCGCCCATCCAGCTCGGTCCAGGCGATGCCGCCGGCCGAGGAGATGGCGCGCGCCATGCCGTGGGCCGCGCGCGTGGTCAGCGGCAGCGCCTTCACCAGCGACGCCAGCTCCATCGCCGCCGCGCCGCCATGCCGCGCCTCCTGTACCAGCGCGACCGCCACCGGCGGCAGGCCGAGTGCCTTGCGCAGCTGCGCCGAGACCGTCTCGCCGCGCCCGCGCATCGCCAGCCGGCGCCGCACCTCCTCCGCCGGAAGGTCGGGGCGAAGGTCGAGGCTGAAACGCGCACTTCCTTCGCGCGCGATTGCGTTACGGATGGCGGCGGAGAGCGCATAGATTGCGCCGCCCTCGATCCCGCTTGCGGTCAGCATCGCCTCGCCGCGCTGCGTGGTCCCCTCGAAGCTCACCGCGATGCGCTTCAGCGGCGCGCCGGCATGTGCCGCCATCTTCGCCGACCACGGCACGACGAAGCCGACATTCGAGGGTGCGAAGGGGGTGACGGCCACGTCCGGCAGCAGCGAAGTCCAGCCGCCATCCGATCCCAGCCTTGGCCAGGAGGCGCCGCCGAGCGCCAGGACCGTCGCTTCCGCCCGATGCACCACCTCCCCATCCGGCGTCGCGAAGCGCAGGGCGCGCGCCGCGAAACCCGTCCAGCGATGGCGCAGGCGGAACGCCACGCCGAGCGCATCCAGCCGCCGGAGCCAGGCGCGCAGCAGTGGTGAGGCCTTGAGCGGCTTGGGGAAGACGCGCCCACTCGATCCCACGAAGGTTTCGACGCCGAGACCCTCGCACCACGCGATCAGGGCCGAGGGCGGGAAGGCGCGCACCGCCTCCAGCAGAGCCGGCGCGGCCGGGCGATAGCGCGTGAGGAAAGTTTCCAGCGGTTCCGAATGCGTCAGGTTCAGCCCGCCGCGCCCGGCCATCAGGAATTTCCGCGCCACCGAGGGCATGTGGTCGAATACCGTCACCGCCGCGCCGCCCTGCGCGAGCGTTTCGGCGGCGATCAGCCCGGCGGGACCGGCGCCGATCACGGCAATGCGCGGCTTGTCATCCATCGCGGCTTTCTGCGCCGGCGGCGGTGGGATATCCAGGGGCATGGATGCGATCCTCGTCACCGGCGGCGCCGGCTTCGTCGGACTGAACCTGGTCGAGGCGCTGCTGGCGCGTGGCGAACATGTGGTGGTGTTCGGCCGCGAGGCGCAGCTGCCCAGCCCGGCGCCGAGCCTGTTCGCCCGGCTGCCCGGCAGGCTCGAAGTGGTGCAGGGCGATGTGCAGGACGGCGCGGCGCTGCGCGACCTGTTCGCGCGCCGGCGCATCGGCGCGGTCTTCCCCTTCGCCGCCATCACCGCCGGGCCGGAGCGCGAGGCGGCCGACCCCGCGCTGGTGCTGGACGTGAATCTCAAGGGCGTGCTGGCCACGCTGGCCGCGGCGCGGGATGCCGGGACGGTGCGGCGCGTGGTGCTGCCCTCCTCCGCCGCGGTCTATGGCGAATCGGCCTATGCCTTCCCCGTGCTGGACGAGGCGACGACCCCGCCGGTGCCGATCAGCCTCTACGGTGTCACGAAATACGCGGTGGAGCGTGCCGGGCTGCGGCTGGCGGGGCTGTGGGGCCTGGATGCGGTCGCGGCCCGCATCGGCGCGACCTTCGGCCCCTGGGAGCGAGACACCGGCCTGCGCGACACGCTGAGCCTGCACCTGGCGCTCGCAGAGGCGGCGCAGCGCGGCGAGCAGGTGGTGCTGCCGCCTGCGCCCCTGCCGGCCTATGACTGGGTCTATTCGCGCGATCTCGCCGAAGGGCTGATCGCCCTGCTGGATGCGAGGGATCCACCGCACCGGGTCGTGAACCTCGCTTCCGGCACGGATTGGGCGCCGGCCTATGGTGCCTGCCTGGAGGCGTTGCGCCGCGCCTTCCCCGGCTGCCGCTGGCGCCATGCCGAGCCCGGCGAAAGGCCCAGCATAAGCTGGAACGAGAGCCGGCCGCGCGGGGTGATGGCGATCGGCCGCGCCGCCGATCTCGGCTGGCGGCCCCGCTTCGCGCCGGCGGCCGCGAGCGCCGATTACGCCGCCTGGCTGTTGGCAAAGCGCGAGCAGGCCTTACCGTAGGGGGGCACAGCCCTCACCCCGACCCTCCTCCGCCCGCCGGAGGAGGGGGCAGTCAGGAAACCCACATGCCCGACACGCTCGCCCCCGCCTTCGATCCCACGCGCCTGAAGTTCGGCGTTGGGCAGCCGGTGCCGCGCGCCGAGGACCCGACGCTGCTCACCGGCCGCGGCCGCTACACCGACGACATCACGCTCCCTGGCCAGGTCTGGTGCGTCATGGTGCGCAGCCCCTATGCGCATGGCGTCATCAACGGCATCGGCACCGAGGCGGCGCGCGCCATGCCGGGCGTGCTCGGCGTCTGGACCGGGGCCGATCTGGCCGGCTACGGCGCGATGACCTGCGCCATGCCGCTGAAGAACGCCGACGGCTCGCCCCTGCGCAGCACGAAGCGCCCGCCGCTGGCCACCGACAAGGTGCGTCATGTCGGCGATCCCGTCGCCTTCGTCGTCGCCGAAACCCGGGCGCAGGCCAAGGACGCCGCCGAGGCGGTCGAGATGGACATCGAGCCGCTCGACGCGGTGACCGAGGCATCCGCCGCCGCCGCCCCCGGCGCGCCGCAACTCTACGACGACCTGCCCGGCAACCTGGTGCTGGATTACGTGGCCGGCGACAGCGCCAAGGTCGCGGAGGCCTTCGCCGGTGCCGCGCATGTCGCGAAGCTGCCGCTGCGCAACAACCGCGTGGTCGTGGCGGCGATGGAGCCGCGCAGTGCCATCGGCAGCATCGAGGATGGCCGCCATGTGCTGCGCGTCGGCTGCCAGGGCGTGTTCGGCATGCGGGCGCAGCTCGCCGGGCTGCTCGGCGTTGAGGCGAAGCAGGTTCGCGTGCTGACGGGCAATGTCGGTGGCAGCTTCGGCATGAAGGCCGCCGTCTATCCCGAGTATCTCTGCCTGCTGCACGCCGCGAAGGAGCTCGGCCGGCCGGTGAAGTGGACCGATGAGCGCAGCGGCTCCTTCCTGTCGGACGCGCATGGCCGCGACCACGAGGTGATCGGCGAGCTGGCGCTGGACGCCGACGGGAAGTTCCTCGCGGTGCGGCTGACCGGCTACGCCAACATGGGCGCCTGGCTCAGCCCGGTGGCGCCGCTGATGGGTACCGGCAACTTCTTCAAGAACGTGCAGTCCAACTACGCCACGCCCGCGATCGAGGTGCGGACGAAGTGCCTGGTGACCAACACCACGCCGGTCTCCGCCTATCGCGGCGCCGGCCGGCCCGAGGGCAACTACTTCATGGAGCGGCTGATCGACGCCGCCGCGCAGGAGATGCGGATCGACCCGGTGGAACTGCGCAAGCGCAACCATATCCGGCCCGACCAGTTCCCCTATGCCGCCGCCTCGGGCTCCGTCTACGACAGCGGCGCCTTCTCCGCGCTGATCGACCAGGCGATCGCGGCGAGCGATGCCGATGGCTACGCGGAACGCCTCGCCGCCAGCAAGGCGAAGGGCCTGCTACGGGGCAGGGGGATCGGCAATTTCCTCGAATGCACCGCGCCGCCGACCAAGGAGCAGGGCGGCATCCGCTTCGAGAAGGACGGCACGGTGACGATCATCACCGGCACGCTGGACTACGGCCAGGGCCATTGGAGCGCCTTTGCCCAGGTGCTGCACCAGTCGCTCGGCGTGCCCTTCCAGCAGGTGCGGCTGTTGCAGGGCGATTCCGATGAACTCATCGCCGGCGGCGGCACCGGCGGCTCCAAGTCCATCATGGCCTCCGGGGCTGCCATCCTCGAGGCGTCGGAGAAGGTGATCGAGAAGGGCAAGGCCGCGGCCGCCTGGGCGCTGGAAGCCGCCGTCGCCGACATCGAGTTCGAGCCGCATGGCGAGACCGCCGAGGGCCGGTTCGTCATCGCCGGCACGGATCGCGGCATCGGCATCATGGAACTCGCCGCGAAGCTGCGCACCGCGTCGGGCCTGCCGGAGGGCGTGCCGGACACGCTCGACGTCACCCATGTGTTCGACCAGGCGCCGCAGGCCTACCCGAATGGCTGCCATGTCTGCGAGGTCGAGGTGGACCCGGAGACGGGCATCGTGCGGATCGACCGCTACCTGGCGGTGAACGATTTCGGCGTGCAGGTGAACCCGCTGCTCGTCGCCGGCCAGGCGCATGGCGGCATCGCGCAGGGCATCGGCCAAGCGCTGATGGAGCATGTGGCCTTCAGCGAGGACGGGCAGCTGCTCTCCGGCAGCTACATGGACTACGCCCTGCCGCGCGCCGGCGACCTGCCCGCGATCGCCACCGACAGCCATTCGGTGCCCTGCACCACCAACCCGCTCGGCGCCAAGGGCTGCGGCGAGGCGGGCTGCGCCGGCTCGCTGCCGGCGGTGATGAACGCGGTGGTGGATGCGCTGCGGCCGGTGGGCGTTGGGCATCTCGACATGCCGGCGACGCCGGAGCGGGTCTGGGCGGCGATCCAGGCCGCGCGCTGACCGCACGGCCCGGCGGAGGCGCTTGCCTTCGCCGCCCGGAAGGGGATGGATTCTCCCGGTCGAATCGAGCGGGGGGACGACGATGCCGAGGTCCGGATCCAGCCCGATCCTGGCGCTGCTGTTGCTGGCCGGCCTGTGCTGGGCGCCGCCGGCGCCGGCGCAGGAGACTCGGTCCGAGCGCATCGCCCTCGTCGAAGGCGGTACCCGCGCCGTGGTGCAGGGCATGGTCCGCGGGCGGGAGGCGGTGGACTACCTCATCGCCGCGCCCGCCGGGAAATGGATGCGGATCGAGCTGACCGCGACCAGCCGGTCCGCCTTTCTCAACGTGCACGCCCCCGGCGCCACCGAGGCGATGCATGTCGGCGCGGCCAGCGGCAACATCTTCGCCGGGCTGGTGCCGGTGACCGGCGACTACCGCATCTCGGTCCATCTTGCGCCCGCGGCCGCACGGCGGAACCAGCCAGCCCGCTACACCCTCTCGGTGGCGGTGGTGGACCGTGCCGACGCCGCCACCGCACACCGCCAGCCCGAGATGGCGGACGAACTCACCGGCGGTCCCGATTTCTGGGAGGTGAGCGGCCTGCGGGGCGGGCGGCGGCTGAACCTGCGGGACGGGCCATCGGCGCGGGAGCGGTTGCTCCGCCAGCTTACGTCGGGGACGGTGCTCCGCAACCGCGGCTGTCGCCTGGCGGAAGGCGAGCGCTGGTGCCGGGTCGAACTCCCCGATGGCAGCCTGCAGGGCTGGGTCCTGGGGCGCTACCTCAGGGAGTCCGTGGCGCCGCCACCCGCAGCGGCGCGGCCTGCGGCGGCCGGGGTCCCGGCCCCGGAACAGCCCGCCGCGGCCGCCCTGCGCCCCTTCGACGCCACCGGCCTGCTGCCCTGCGCCATGGTCCGCGGCCAGCCCTCCCGCGAGTGCCGCTTCGGTGTCGAGCGCCGGGGCGCGGGTGCGGCGGTGGTGGACGTGCTCGGCAGCAGCGGCGTGACCCGCCGCATCACCTTCGAGCGCGGCGCGCCGACCGGCTCGAACAGCACCGCCGAACTACACTTCGAGCGCTTCGGCGAGCTGTTCCTGATCCGCATCGGCGACGAGCGCTTCGAGGTGCCGGAGGAGGTGGTGACCGGCAGGTGAATTGCTACCGCGCCGCCAGTGCCGCCACGCGCATCAGCCGCAGGAAGTTGCCGCTCCACAGCAGCCCGATCTCGCGCGCACCATAGCCTCGGCGGTGCAACTCCGCGGTGACGGCGCGGGAGCGCGCGGCGTCCGGCCAGTCCGTCAGGCCGCCGCCGCCGTCGAAATCGGAGGAGAGGCCGACATGCTCGATGCCGATCCGCCGGACCGCATGATCCACATGGTCCACGTAATCCGCCACGCTCGCCTGGGTCGCGCCACCGCCGCCCGGCGGGTTGCGCAGGAAGGCCGGCACCGCGGTGATCTGCACCAGCCCCGCAACTGCCTTCAGCGCATCCAGCTGCGCGTCGTCCAGATTGCGCGGATGGTCGCGCAACGCCCGGCAGCAGGCATGGGTCGCCACCACCGGCGTACGCGAGGCCTCCGCCGCCTGCAGCATGGCGTCGCGCGAGGCGTGGCTGACATCCACCAGCAGCCCAAGCCGGTTCATCTCCGCGATTGCCTGCCGGCCGAGCGGCGAGAGCCCGCCATGCCGCGCCTCGCCATCGCCCAGATCCTTGCGGGGAATGGCACTATCGGCCACCAGGTTGTGGCCGTTATGGGTCAGGGTGACATAGGTCGCTCCGAGCCGCTTCCACAGCGCCAGGCGCGAGAGGTCCTCGCCCATCGCATAGGCATTCTCCACCGCGGAGAGCACGGCCAGCTGCCCGGCCGCCTTTGCCGCCTCGGTGGTGGCCGCGTCGGGGCAGAAGGCGCGCTCCGTCCCATCGGCGGTGCCGGCGATGTGGCGCAGCATCGCCTCGGCGCGGTCCGCCGCGGCGGCGTGGCCCTCGGGCGTCAGCGGCCCCTGCGGCAGGTAGGCGATGAACACCACGGCGCCGAGCCCGCCGCGGCGCATCTTCGGGAAGTCCACCCGGCGCTGCGTATCGCCCGCCGGATCGGGGGTGTCGGGCCAGGGGATGTCCACATGGGTATCGAGCGTCAGGGTCGCAGCGTGGATCTGCGCGGCTTCGGAATCACGGATCTCGGGCACGGTCTCGGGGCTCCGCCAGGCCGCGCAGGCTGCGGCGGGGGCCGGTCGGCGTCAACCGCGGCGGGGCGCTGACATCACTATGACTTGCCGCCCGCGCTGCGCCCGCCGCATGATCACGGAACTGTCACACAGCCCCGTGGCCCGACCGCGTGGCTGCATGTGGAGCACGCCATGCGCGACCGTCCCCTCGCTGACCTGGTCCATCGCCACGACCCGGTCACCCTGCCGCCAGACGCCACCGTGCAGGAGGCCTGCCGTGAGATGCGCGCCCACCGGGTGGGGTGCGTGGTCGTCACCGATGCCGCGAAGCGGCTGCTCGGCATCTTCACCGGGCGGGATGCCGTCTGCCGGATCGGCGCGGATTGCCTGCCCCCGGCCAGCACCCGGCTCGACCAGGTGATGACCAGGCACCCCGTCACCCTGCCGCCAGGTGCCGGCGCGCTGGAGGCGCTGCGGTTGATGCAGGATGGCGGCTTCCGCCATATCCCGCTGGTGCAGGATGGCGTCGTGGTGGGCGTCGTCTCGCGGGGCGATTTCCGCGCCATGGAACATGCCCGGCTGAACGAGGAGAACGGCCTCTGGGAAACCTTGCGCTGAGTTGAGCGCTGGGCGGCATGACGCCGCCGTCATCCCGATGGAATTTCCGTGAGCTTGACACTTGCGCCGGGGGCTGCGCGTCCCCATCCGACACCGGCCGCGGCGCGCCATGGCGGTGTTCCGGAAGCAGGATCGGCAGCAGGAGGCTCATTGGATGTGGGACAGGGTGGCACAGGGAGCGGATCAGACCGATCGGGTCCATGTGATGGCTGCCGTGGCGGAACTCGCGGATGGCGGGCTGGCGGAGCGCATGCGCCTCGATGCCGCCGCGCGCGTGCTGGTCACCGCGCGCCGCGCCGCCGCCCTCGCCCCGCATGAGGCCTCCCCCGGCTCGGCCACCGCCATCGTGCTGCGCGTCGCCCGCGGCTGGGATCCCGCCGTCACCACGGCCGCCGAGCATGTTGAGGCGCTGGCGCCGGCCGAACTGGACAGCTTCCTCGCCGCCGCGCCGCGCTGGGCCGCCTCGGTCCGCGATGCCGGCCGCGCGGCGTTGCGCCGGGCCGCCTGAGGCGGGGGCTTACGCGCCCCGCGCCTGCGCGATCAGCGCCTTCATCCGGCGCACCGCGCCAGGCAGGCCCTCGAACACGGCCTGCCCGACCAGGAAATGCCCGATCGAGACCTCGGAGATCTCCGGGATCCGGGCGATGTCGCCGATGCTGTCATAGGCCAAGCCGTGGCCGGCATGGCAGGCGAGCCCGGCCGCCGCGGCGATCCGCGCGCCCTCCCGCAGCCGTGCCAGATGCGGCGCGCGGGCCTCGGGCGCGGTATCGGCATAGGTGCCGGTGTGCAACTCGACCGCCTGCGCGCCGAGCGCCGCCGCCGCCGCGATCTGCGCCTGGTCGGCCTCCACGAAGATCGAGACGCGGATGCCGGCGGCCGACAGGCGCCGCACCGCCTCGGCCAGGAAGGGGCCGGCGCGCAGCAGGTCGAGGCCGCCCTCGGTGGTGAGCTCGGCGCGCTTCTCCGGCACGATGCAGCAATCGGCGGGCCGCAGGCGCTCGGCGATGCCGACCATCTCCTCCGTCGCCGCCATCTCGAAGTTGAGCGGCGCGGCGATGGCGGCACGGATGCGCTCCAAATCGTGGTCGCGGATGTGGCGGCGATCCTCGCGCAGATGCACGGTGATGCCGTCGGCGCCCGCCTCCAGCACCGCCTGGGCGGCGGCCAGCGGATCGGGGTGCGTGCCGCCGCGCGCATTCCGCAGCGTCGCCACGTGGTCGACGTTGATCGAGAGCCTGAGGGGCGTCATGCGGCGTGTCCTTCGGCGCGATGGCGGGCCATTCCGGCGGCCATGCGAAGCGCGGCGATCAGGCTGCCGGGATCGGCCAACCCCTGCCCCGCGATGTCGAGCGCGGTGCCATGGTCCGGGCTGGTGCGCACGATGGAGAGCCCGAGCGTCACGTTCACCCCGCCATCCATGTCGAGCGTCTTCACCGGGATCAGCGCCTGGTCGTGATACATGCAGAGCGCACAATCATAGCCGGCGCGCGCCCGCGGGGTGAACAGCGTGTCGGCTGGCAGCGGCCCGCGCACGGCGATGCCGGCTGCGCGCAACGCGGCGACGGCGGGGGCGACGATCTCGATATCCTCGCGGCCCATGGTTCCGTCCTCGCCGGCATGCGGGTTGAGGCCGGCGACCACCAGCCGCGGTTGCGCGATGCCGAAGTCGCGCCTCAGCGAAGCGGCGACCGTGCGGCCCTGGGTGACGATGGCCTCGGTGGTGAGCTCGGCCACGGCACGCTTCAGTGACAGGTGGATGGTCACCGGCACCACGCGCAGGCCGGGGCAGGCGAGCATCATCACCGGCGGCAGGCCCGTGCCGGCCAGCTCGCCGAGAAACTCGGTATGGCCGGGATGGGGAAAGCCGGCGGCGGTGAGCACCGATTTCTGGATCGGGTTGGTGACGACACCCCCGGCGCGGCCGGCCTTGGCGAAGGCCACCGCCTGCTCGATCGAGGCGATCACCGCCGGTGCGTTGCGCGGATCGAGCCGGCCGGGGGTGGCCGGTGCCGGCAGGGCCAGCGGCAGGACGGGAAGGGCGTCGGGGAAGGCGGCCTCCGCCTCCTCCGGCGCGGCGATGCGCGCGATGGGCGCGCCGGGCAGCAGCGCCGGGTCGCCGATCAGGAAGAAGGCCGGCCCGGCCGCACGCACCGCGCGCCAAGCGGCCAGCGTGATCTCGGGTCCGATGCCGGCGGGCTCGCCCATGGTCAGGGCGAGGGGAGGGAGGGTCATCGCGGGGGTTTCCCGCAGCTGATCCTTCCCGGCAAGTGGCCGCTATCCGCCCTAACGCTGCAGCGCCTCGATGTAGCTGACCACCTCGACGATCCGGCCGCGGATGTAGGTCTCCCGCCAATACGGCTCGAGCCGGTCCGACGCCTCCAACGAGAAGACCGCGCCCCAGGCCGGCATCTGCTGCGTGCCGTGCGCGGCGATCTCGGTGCGCCCATCCACGATCCGCATGACCCGGGCAAAGGGGAACTCGCCGCTGTTGCGCTGGCTGAGCGTCGTGAGGTCCGGCGCCTGGATGTTGAGCAGGGAGCGCAGCGGCCCGTCACCGCGGCCCTGCTCGCCGTGGCACTGCCCGCAGGCAAGGCGATACGCCTCGGCGCCGGGCTCATGTGGCCGCGGCTGCGCCGCCGCGGGCTGTGCCAGTGCCGCGGCAACAGCGACCGCGGCCAGTGTGTGCGCCGCGAATGGTGAGCGCATCGCTCCTCCTCCCCTTTGCTGTCCCGGCGCCCGGTAGGGTCGGCGCTCGTGCCGTGCGGGCTCAAGGCCTGGCGCCGACACAAGGCTGCGAACGGCGGGCGCCTAACGCTGAAGGTTGCGCAGTCGCTCCAGCACCCCGTCCACCTCTGCAGCCGACTGGCAGAGGCCGAAGCCGAAGCGCAGCCGCGTCGCGCGCCGGTCGGTCACGATGTGGGCCGCCGCCAGCCGCGCCTGCCAAGCCTCGGCATCCGGCAGCTCGAAGGTGAGGAAATTGCCGCGTCGCGGCTCGTCGAGCGGCACCACCAGCCGCGCCGGATCAAGGCCGGTGCCATCAAGGCCGGTGGCGAAGCGCGCCTGCAGCGCGTGGGCATGGTCGCGCACCATCGCCGTGGTCAGCCCCTGCGCCTCGAACCAGCCGAGCGCCGCATCCAGCCGGTACAGGCCGGAGGGATCGAAGGTCGCGCCCATGAAGCGCCAGCCATCGCCGGCATAGCCGACCTCGCCCTGCGGTCCCGCCAGCGCGCCGAAGGCGGCGTACCACCCCGTTGCCCGCGGCCTGGGCAGCCAGCCCGGTGGGCAGTGCAGGAAGCAGCACCCCTCGCCGGCCATGGCGTATTTGTAGCCGCCGGCGGTGTAGAAGGCGCGGCCCGCCAGACGCGAGAGATTGACGGGCCGGGCCATGAAGGCGTGGTAGCCATCGAGCACCAGCACCGCCTCGCCCGCCGCCTCGGCCAGCGCCTCCAACCCCTCCAGCACGAAGCCGGAGGAGAAGAAGACCTCGGAGACCCAGACCAGGTCGAAGCCCTGCCGCGCCGCCTGCACCAGCCGGTCGAGGCAGTTGCCATGCGGCTCGGTCGCCACGCGCGTCACCTGCACCAGCCCTTCCTCCTCCAGCCGGGCGAGCTGGCGCGTCAGGCTGTGGAACTCGGCATCGGTGGTGAGCGCGCGCGGCGGGCGGTGCGCGGGCAGCGAGGACAGGATGCGGACCACGAACTCATGCGTGTTCGGCGCGAAGACCAGCGTGGCCGGATCGGGCAGGCCAAGCTGCCGCGCCACCTTCGCCCGGCAATCCGCAAGCAGCGGCCCGAGCACCTCCTCCCACTTGCCGTCCTGCAGCCGCGCCGCCTCGTCCCAGGCGCGCAGCTGCGCTTCGCGGGTCACGTCGGGCCAGGGGTGGTGGCTGTGCGCGGCGAAGTGCAGCCGCGCCGGATCGGCACCGAGGAATCGCGAGAAATGGCCGCGCAGGTCGAGCATCGCACCCATATGCGTTGCCGCCACGCAAGTGGCCAGATGGCGGCCCGATGGCGGCAGGGAGGCAGCGATGGTCGAAGGCGTCGAGACCGACTTCACCGCAAAGAAGAGCTACGGCGACTATCTCGGCCTGGATGCGCTGCTCGCTGCGCAGAACCCGCGCTCCGGCCAGCATGACGAGATGCTGTTCATCGTCATCCATCAGGTCCAGGAGCTGTGGATGAAGCTGATGGCGCATGAGATGGCACTCGCCATGGAGCGCATCCGCGCCGACGACCTCCGCCCCGCCTTCAAGGCCACCGCGCGCATCAGCCGCATCCAGAAGCAGATGGTCGAAGCGTGGGAGGTGCTGACCACCATGACCCCGCACGACTACCTGGCGTTCCGCGCCAGCCTCGGCTCCTCCTCCGGCTTCCAGTCCTGGCAGTACCGGCTGTTGGAGATCCGCATGGGCACCCGCGAGCCCTTCATGGTGAAGCCGCACGGCCATCGCCCCGACATCCACGCGCTCCTCTCCGAAGCCTTCGCCGCGCCGAGCCTCTACGACGAGGCGCTGCGCCTGCTGGCCCGCCGCGGCCTGCCGGTGCCGGCGGCGGTGCTGGCGCGAGACCCGGCGCAGCCGCACACGGCCGATGCGGGGGTCGAAGCCGCCTGGGCCGAGGTCTATCGCGACGCCGAGCGCCACTTCGACCTCTACGAACTGGCGGAGGAACTGGTGGACCTGGAGGACGCCTTCCAGACTTGGCGCTTCCGCCATCTCTCGACGGTGGAGCGGATCATCGGCGGCCGGCCGGGGACGGGCGGCAGCGCCGGCGTGGCCTATCTGCGCACGGTGCTGGGCAAGCGTTTCTTTCCCGAACTTTGGAGCGTGCGCGGCAAACTGTAGAGAAGCGTGGCGTCACCGCGGCGGTGCCACGGCCGCGGCGTCTTGACGCATGGGCCCCCGCGCTGCGAAGTGCGGGCCACCGCGTCACGCCGGAACCCTGTGCATGGTCCATACACCGCAGCGCCCGCCAGCCGGCGCGCCGCCCGTTCGCATCAATCTCTACTCCGATACGCAGACACGCCCGACTCCCGCGATGAAGGAGGCGATGATGCGCGCGGAGGTTGGCGACGAGCAGCATGGCGACGACCCCAGCGTGCATCTGCTGTGCGATCGCATGGCCGCGCTGATGGGCAAGGAGGCGGCGGTCTTCATGCCCTCGGGCACCATGTGCAACGTCGCCGCGACGCTGACGCATTGCCGGCCGGGCGACGAGATCCTCGCGCACGAAACCGCACATATCCTCACCAGCGAGGGCGGCGCGCATGCGGCGCTCGGCGGCTTCCAGATCCTGCCGCTGAAGGGGCCGCGCGGCATGTATTCGGCGGAGGAGCTGCGCGCGCATATCCGCGGCAAGTCCCGCCACACGCCGACGCAGCGCCTGGTCGCGGTGGAGCAGACGGCGAATATCGGCGGCGGCGCGGTCTGGCCGAAGGCGCAGCTCGACCAGGTCGCGGCGATCGCGAAGGAGCATGGCCTCGCCACGCACATGGACGGCGCGCGGCTGATGAATGCCTGCATCGCCGCCGGCTTCCCGCCGAGCGACATGGCCGCCGGCTATGACAGCGTGTGGCTCGACTTCACCAAGGGCCTGGGTGCGCCGCTCGGCGCGGTGCTGTGCGGATCGAAGCAGTTCATCGACGACGCTTGGCGCTGGAAGCAGCGGCTCGGCGGCGCGATGCGCCAGGCCGGCATCTGCGCCGCCGCCTGCCTCTATGCGCTGGACCGCCATGTGGAGCGGCTGGCCGAGGACCACGCCAATGCCAAGGCGCTGGCGCGCGGCCTGGCGCAGATCCCCGGCATGAATGTGGAAGCGCCGGACACCAATCTGGTGTTCTTCGACCCTCGCGGCACCGGCCTCAGCGCGCCCGTGCTGGTGGATCGGCTGCGGATGGAGGGCGTGCAGCTTTCCATGCTCGGCGGCCGCGTGCGCGCCTGCACCCATCTCGACGTGACGGCCGGCATGATCGAGGAAACCGTCCAGCTGCTGCGCGCCGCCATCCAGCGCGGCTGAGCATCACGCGCCGCCGGCGGAACCACCGGTTCCGCCAGCGGCACCGCTTCACCCCGCAGCCAGCTTCGCCAGCAGCCGCGCATGGCTGCGCGTGCCGCCGTGGAAGCAGCGCAGCTCGAACTTCTCGTTCGGACTGTGCACCTGGTCGTCATCCAGGCCGAAGCCCATGAGCACGGTATCCAGGCCGAGGATGTCCTTCAGGCTGGAGACGACCGGGATCGAGCCGCCGCAGCCGATCATCGCCGCCGGCTTGCCGTATTCGTCGGCCAGCGCCGCCTGCGCGGCACGGACGAAGCGGCTGTCGGCCGGCACCTCGATCCCCGGCGAGGAGCTGAACACCTGGAACTCGGCCTTCGCATCCGCCGGCAGGCGCGCGCGCACGAAGGCCTTGAAGCTCTCGAACACCTTGGCGTGGTCCTGCCCGGGGACGAGCCGGAAGGAGACCTTCGCATGCGCCTGCGAGGGGATCACCGTCTTGCTGCCGGGGCCGCTGTAGCCGCCCCAGATGCCGTTGATGTCCGCCGTCGGCCGCGCCCAGAGCCGCTCCAGCGCGCTGCGGTCCTTCTCCCCCACCGGCACGGACAGCCCGATGTCGGCCAGAAAATCATGCTCGCTGAATCCCAGCGCCTGCCACGCCGCGCGCTGGGCGGCAGATGTCTCGGGAACGCCGTCGTAGAACCCCGGCAGCCGGATGCGGCCGTTCTCGTCGTGCAGGTCGCCGAGGATGCGGGTGATCAGGTTGAGCGGGTTGAGTGCGCTGCCGCCATACATGCCCGAATGCAGGTCGCGGCTCGCGGCCGTCAGGTCGAGCTGCACGTAGCACATGCCGCGCAGCCGCGTGGACAGTGCGGGCGTGTCCACATCCCACATGCCGGTGTCGCTGATCACCGCGACATCGGCCGCGAGCTCCGCCCTGTTGTCGGCGAGGAAGGCGGCGAGGTTGGGCGAGCCGATCTCCTCCTCGCCCTCGATCACCGCGGTGATCGCGCAGGGCGGGCCGCCGGCGACGCTGTGCCAGGCGCGCATCGCCTCGATCCACATCAGCGTCTGGCCCTTGTCGTCCACCGCGCCGCGCGCGACCACGCGCCTGCCATGCGGGCCGTCCACGATCCGCGGCTGGAAGGGCGGGCTGGTCCACAGCTCGAAGGGATCGGCCGGCTGCACATCGTAGTGCCCGTAATACAGCAGATGCGGGGCGTTGCCCCCTGGGCCGGGGTGATGCGCCACCACGACCGGATGCTTCGGCGTCTGCCGCAGGCTGGCGGTGAAGCCGATCCTGCCCAGCTCGTCGCGCACCCATTCGGCGGCGGCGACGCAGTCAGGCGCGTGCTGCGGCTGCGCGCTGACCGACGGGATGCGCAGCCATTCCACCAGGCGCCCGACCGCCGCCTCATGGTCGGCGTCGATGGCGGCGAGCAGCTTGTCCGTCAGGTCCATGGGTCACTCCGTGATGGCGTGGCGCAGCAGCGCGAAGGCGGCATCCACCGTCGCGGCGCGGATGGCGGTGCGGTCGCCAGGGAAGACGTGGCGTTCCACTTGCGCCTCCATGCCACGCCGCGCGCAGCCGATGAAGACGAGGCCGACCGGCTTCGCTTCGCTGCCGCCGCCCGGCCCGGCTATGCCGGTGCAGGAGACGGCGATGTCCGCCCCGGAATCGGCCAGCGCACCCGTCGCCATCTGCCGCGCCACCGGCGCGCTGACGGCACCGTGCTCGGCCAGCATCGCCGGCGTCACGCCGACCAGCCTGGTCTTCGCCGCGTTGGAATAGGTGACATAGCCCGCCAGCAGCGTCGCCGATGAACCGGGGATCGCCGTCAGGGCCGCGGCGATCAGCCCGCCGGTGCAGCTTTCGGCCGTGGCGAGCGTGATCCCGCGCGCCTGCAAGGCGGCGAGCAGCGCGGCGGCTTCCTCCAGCGTCGAACTCTCCAGCATCAGCCGAGCACTCCCGGGAAGAAGGTCCGCAGCGCGGCGACCGTGCAGGCCGCGAGGACGCCGGCAACCACGTCGTCCAGCATCACGCCGAAGCCGCCCGGCTGAGCATCCGCCCAGGACACCGGCCAGGGCTTCAGGATATCGAGCGCGCGGAACAGCAGGAAGGCGAGCAGCACGCCGGGCAGCGTCGCCGCCGGCAGCGCGGCCAGGGCCAGCAGCATGCCGGCGCCCTCATCGGCGACGAACCAGGATGGATCGTCGCTGCGGTCGGCCGTCACGCGCGGTGCCGCCCAGAAGCCGGCGACGGTCAGCACCAGCGCCAGCACCAGGCAGGCGGCGGGCCCGAGCAGGACCAGCGGCAGCACCACGAGCGAGCCCCATGTGCCGGGTGCCGGCCGGATCAGCCCCACCCCACCGAGCGTGGCGACCAGATGCGCGACGCTCATTCCGGTGAAGGAATCGGGCCTCATGGAATGCGGTCCAGGAAGCGGTCGAGCGCGACCGCCACCAGCGGCTCCTCCAGCGTCGGGCAATGGCCGCTGCCGGGCATGTTGACGAATGCCATGTCCGGCCGCTCCTGCCGCATGCGCAGCGCGGTGGCCGGCGAGAGCAGCTCGGACAGCTCGCCGCGCACCAGCATCAGCGGCGCATGCGCCAGCGCGCCGAAGGCGCCCCACAGTTCCGGCATCGGCCCGGCGCCGCGCATCGCCTCGGCGATGCGGATGTCCCAGCGCGGATGCCAGCGGTCATCCTCGCCGGGCGCGTAGGTGAGTGCGGCGAAGCGGCGCCAGCCGCCGGAATCCAGCACCAGCGGCGGCAGATTCGCCTGCAGGAAGGCCACCGCCTCCTCGAGCGAGCCGAGCGCCGGGTCGCGCCCCACGAAACCCTGCACCTGGTCGAGCCCGACCGGTTCCAGCTTCGGCCCGACATCGTTCAGCACCGCGGCCGCGATGGCGGAAGGCCGCATCACCGCCAGCACCATCGCCAGGATCCCGCCGAAGCTGGTGCCGACGATCACCGCGCGCGGGCAGTGCAGCGCCGCCATCGCATCCAGCACGTCGCGCAGCGAGCCCTCGATGCCGTAGCGCGCGGGATCCGCCGGGCGGCCGCTCTCGCCATGGCCGGCATGGTCGAGCGCGATCACCCGCCGAGTAGCGGCGTGCCGCGCGGCGAGCGTCGAAAAATCCGCCGCGCTGCGCGTCAGCCCCGGCAGGCAGAGGACCGGCGTGCGCCCCTCCGGACCCGGCTGGTCCAGCGCCGAGAGCAGCAGGCCGTCGCGGGCGTGGAAGGTGATCCGCCGCGCGCTCACCGCAGCAGGCCGGCCAGCGGATGCGGCAGGTCGGCGGTGGCGGTGTCGCGCGCGCGGTAGATCACGACGTTCTCGATCACCCGCTGCACGTAGTTCCGCGTCTCGCCGAAGGGGATCATCTCCATCCAGTCGAGGATGTGCGGCCCGCTCGCCACCCGCGGGTCGCCATAGGTGCCGAGCCACTCATCCACCCGCCGCGGCCCGGCATTGTAGGCGGCGGCGGCCAGCGGCAGGGCCCCGCCGAAGCGGTCCAGCATCTCGGCGATGTAGGCGGCACCGAGCCGGAGGTTGTGCTCGGGGTCGGAGGTCAGCATCCCTGTGCTGTGCCGGATGCCGAGCCGCCGCGCCACCTGCCGCGCCGTGCCGGGCAGCAGCTGCATCGGCCCCCGCGCATTGGCGCGCGAGACGGCGCCGAGCTCGAAATTGCTCTCCTGGCGGGTGATGGCGTGCACCAGCGCGGCCTCGGCGCCTTCGGCGGGCGCGGCATAGGGGGTCGGCCAGCCATCCTCCAGCAGCACCACGCCGTCGGCGCCGCTGCGGCGCGCGATCCAGACCGCATGATCGGGCCGCCCGATCAGCACGCCGAGCCGGGCGATCAGCCAGCGATCCGCCGCATCCGGCGCGACCTCCTCCATGCGGAGCAGGAAGGTACGCGCGCGGTCGGATTGGCCTAGGTCGGCCAGCGTCACCGCCGCGCGCACCAGCTCCCGCGCAGCGAAATGATCCGCCGCCTCTCGCGAGGGCGCGGGCAGCGCGGCGCCGGCGATCCGCGCCGCCAGGCGCTGCGGCGTCTCGCCCAGCGCCAGGCTGGCGAGCTGGCCGTAGAAGGCCACCGGCAGCGCAGCCGCTTCCTCCCAGCTGGTCCGGGCCTCCGCCGTGCGGCCCAGCGCGGTGAGCGCCAGCCCCTCCCAATAGGCGCTACGCGCGCGGGTGATGACGCTGCGGCTGTCCTCGGCGACGCGGGCGAAATGCGCCAGCGCGCCGGCGGCATCGTCCAGCCGGCGCAGCGCGATGAAGCCGGCGAGGAACTCGGCCTCCTGCCGCGGCTCGCCGGGTTCCGTCTGGCCGTGGCCGCGCGCCACGCGATAGGCGGTTGCGGGATCGCCGAGCCGCAGCAGCTTGCGCGCCAGGATCTGCCGCTCGGTCCAGACATCGCGCGCGGCTTCCGGTGGCATCCCGGTCTGCAGCGGCTCGGCGGCGGCCCAGACGGCGGCGGCCTCGGCGTCGCGGTCGGCACGGCGCAGCAGGCGCGCGCGTTCGTGCATCACCCCGAGGTCGCGGATGCCAGCGGCCCCCTCCGGCTCGCGCCCGGCGCGCAGCGCGAGCCGCGCCTCGGCGGCGGCGCGGCGCGCCGGGTCGAGCCGCGGCACCAGGCGGGAGGCCGGGCCGGCCTGCTCCTGCCAGAGCAGCCGGTCGAAGCGGCGGGCATGGTCATCGGCGGTCAGGATGGCGGCGTGGCGCTCGGCGAAGGCTGCCTCGACGGCGGGATCGTCGGGCGGACCCTCCCGCCATGCTTCGCGCAGCGCTGCGGCCGCCTCGGCACCGCGCCCTGCGCGGGTGAGCGCCGCCGCCAGGCGATCGGCGCCGGCGAGACCGCGCGGCGGGATGCGGGCGAAATGGCGCAGCACCAGCGCATCGTCCGGCTCATTGGCCAGCATCTCCTCGGCACGCGCGGCGATGCCGACGGGGAAGGGCCAATCGGGGTTCGCCCCCAGCCAGGCCACGAGCTCGGCGGCGCCGGCGCCGGAGTCGCGCGAGAGCAGGCGCAACCAGGTGACCAGTTTCGCGGCCAGCGGATCGGCGGCCTGTGCCAGGGCCTGGGCGTCGGGGAAGCGGCCGGCCTGGGCGGCGGCCAGCGCCTGACGGCCGGCGGCGCGGGCGGGTTCGCTTGCCCAGGGCTGGGCCGCAACCGGGCCACAGGCGAGCGACATCAAGAGGATGGCGGGGAGCATACGGCGCATGGCACCAACCATAGCGCAAAAACCTGCCCGGCGCAGACAGGCGAGCGCCACGATGCGCGGCCGTATGACAGGTGCGTGTGTCCAACCTATGCTGCGCCCGCTCACGCGCCCGTCACCCGATGCCGGGCATCTCCGTGTGCGGAAAGGCCGCATGCGCGCAATCGTCGTCGGGTTTCCCAAATCGGGGACCTCAACCCTGCAGCAGGCCCTGCAGAAGAGCGGATTGCGTTGCGCGCATTGGCGGTATCGCGGCCAGCCGATCGGGCGGCTCGTCTATGATGGCTGGTTCGATACGGGCGATCCCTTCGCGCATTTCCCGACGCTGGACGTGCTGACGCAGATGGACATCTGCCTGCCGGCCGAGGGGCTGAACGACTGGCCCAATCTCGACATCCCGCTGCTGCTCGCGATTCGCGAGGTGCATCCGACCTGCCTGTTCATCCTGAATGCGCGCGATCCGGCGCAGACCGCCGACAGCATCCTGCGCTGGGGAGACCTGGCGAAGCGGCTGAGCGAGGGGGCGCAGCCCGGCCTGCCCATGGGGCGCGGGCAGAAGCGCGCGGATCTCGTCCGCTGGATCGCGACGCAGCTGTCGGCGCTGCGGCGGATCTTCGCCGCCGACCCGCATTTCCTCGACCTCGACATTGCGGCGCCGGATGCGCCGCAGCGGCTGGGCGCTGCGCTTGGGCTCGAGATCACGTGGTGGGGAAAGGCGAACGAGAACGCGCCGAAGCTGCCGGCGACCGGCTGAAGCGGCGGGGCCTTTCGCCGCATCGATTCGCGCAGCGATCACGGCGGGCCGGCCCTGATGCCGGTCGCGGCCGTGGAGCGCTATACGTCGGTGCGGGGCCTGGGCGATGGCGTGGTCGCGGCGCGGATCGGTATGCACAGTGGCTTCGAGATGGCCGCTACCGTGACCGAGGTGCTCGCCCGGCGCCAGCATCATCCCGGCCGACAAGCCGACGGCCGCGTTCCGAGCGGGGGGTGGTGACGCCTGACAACAAGATCCATCGTCGCTCCCCCCGCCCGGTGAGCCTTCGCGGCGATCGGATCGAAGCGGGAGCGGCGGCGGCAGCCTGACGGGTTGCGGACCGCCTGCGTCGCCCCGACACTCGCCGCTGGCGAGAGGGGATTGTGGGCATGGCGCTTTGGGTCCGGTTCGGCCGCGAGGGCGCGGAGGGCTTCGGCACGCTCGATGATGGGGCGATCCGCGTGCATGCGGGCGACCTCTTCGCCGTGCCGACCCCGACAGGAGACGTGCTGCCGCTCGCGGATGTCGCGCTGCTGCCCCCGGTTCGGCCAGGCGTCTTCATCGGGCTGTGGAACAACTTCCACGAGGCGGCAGCGAAGCAGGGGCTGGCCATCCCGGAGACGCCGCTGTTCTTCCTGAAGTCGCCGCGCAGCGTGGTCGGGCCGGAGGCGCCGATCCGTCCACCCGCCGGCTACGCCGGCCGCGTGCTCTACGAGGGCGAGTTGGGCCTCGTCATCGGGAGGCGTGTCGCCAATGCGAGCGAGGACGAAGCGGCAGCGGCGATCTTCGGGCTGACCTGCGTGAACGACGTGACGGCACTCGATCTGCTCAATGCCGATCCCTCCTTCGCGCAATGGGCGCGCGCCAAGGGCTGCGACGGCTTCGGGCCGATCGGGCCGGCGATCGCAACCGGGCTCGACTGGTCGGCGCTGCGCGTGCAGGTCGCGCTGAACGGCCGCGTGCGGCAGGACTATCCGCTCTCCGACATGATCATCCCGCCGGCGCGCATCGTCGCGTTGATCTCGCGCGAGATGACGCTGGAGCCGGGCGACATCATCGCTTGCGGCACCAGCCTCGGCGCGCTGCCGATGCGGCCGGGGATGGTGGTGGAGGTGACGATTGCCAGTATCGGCACGCTCCGGAACGTCTTCGCGCCGGCCGCTCAGTAGCAGCCGGCGGCGCGCCCGCGCGCACGGACCAGGGCCAGCACCGTGCGGCAGGTCGGCACCTCCACCCCCACCAGTTCGGCGAGTTCCACCACCACGCCGAGCAGCGCATCAATCTCCATCGGCCGGCCGCGCTCCAGGTCCTGCAGCATGGAGGTCTTGTGCGCGCCGACCTCGGCCGCGCCGGCAATGCGCTTGTCCACGTCGATGCCGAAGCGCACGCCAAGCTTCGTGCCGACCTCCTGCGCCTCCAGCATCATCGCGCGCGCGATGCCGCGCGTGCCTTCGTCGCCGGTCAGCACGTCGAGCGTCTGCGTGGTCAGGGACGAGATCGGGTTGAAGGCGAGGTTGCCCCACAGCTTCACCCAGATCTCGTCACGGATCTTCGGCCGCACCGGCGCCTTGAAGCCGGCGGCGATCAGCGCCTCAGACAGCGCGGCGATGCGCGGCGTGCGCTCGCCGGAAGGCTCGCCCAGCGTGAAGCGGTCGCCGTAGGTGTGCTCGATGACGCCGGGCTCCGGCACCTCGGCGGCGGGGTAGACGATGCAGCCGATGGCGCGCTCCGGCGGCAGCAGGACGCTGACAACGCCGCCGGGATCGACGCTCTCCACGCGGCGGTCTTCATGCGGACCGGGCAGCTTGTGGAAATACCACCAGGGGATGCCATTCACGGCGGACACCACCGCCGTCTCGGGCCCCAGCAGCGGCTGCATCTGCTTCGCGGCACCGGGCAGCGAATGCGCCTTCAGCGTGACGACGACATAATCCTGCGGCCCCGCTTCCTCCGCGGTGCCGACGCAGCGCGGATAGACGGTGATCTCCTGCCCTTCGCTGCGCAGCGTCAGGCCCTTGGACTGCATCGCCGCCAGATGCGGCCCGCGCGCGATGACGGTGACCTCCGCATCACCTTTCGCCGCGAGCTTCGCCGCCATCAGCCCGCCGATCGCGCCGGCGCCGAAGATGCAGATGCGCATCAGAGCCTCCGATGGCAGCAGGGCGGAGCCGCGCCTCGCGGCGAGCACCGAAGGCCTGAATCGGCGGCGCTCACATCGAGATCCCCAGCTTCTCCGCCAGCCCGATGCGCATCAGCTTGCCGGTCGCGCCCTTCGGGATCTCCGGCACGAACACCACCTTCCGCGGCACCTTGAAATCCGCCAGGTGCTGCGCGCAGAAGTCGCGCAGCTCGCGCTCGGTGAGTTCGGCGCCTTCGCGCAGCACCACCGCGGCGCCCACTTCCTCGCCGAGCTTGGCGTGCGGGATGGCGAAGCACAGCACCTGCGCCACCGCCGGGTGCGCGGAGAGCACGCCGTCCACTTCCAACGGCGAGACCTTCTCGCCGCCGCGGTTGATCAGTTCCTTGAGCCGGCCGGTGAGCAGCAGGAAGCCGTCCTCGTCGAACAGCCCCTGGTCGCCGGTGCGGAACCAGCCATTGGTGAAGGCCTTGGCGTTCGCCTCCGGGTTCGCCTCGTAGCCCTTGGTGACGTTGGGGCCGCGGATCACCACCTCGCCGATCGCGCCTTGCGGCAGCAGCGTTCCGTCATCGGCCATGATCGCCACCTCCGGGCCCGCCGCGCGGCCGACCTTGCCCGGCTTGCGCGGCCCGGCGAGCGGGTTCGAGCACATCTGGTGGCTCGCCTCCGTCATGCCGTAGCTCTCGACCAGCGGTGCGCCGAACACCTTCTCGAGCTGCTCCATCACCGGGCCGGGCAGCGAGGCGGAGGAGGAGCGCAGGAAGCGCAGCTTCACCCGCTCGATGATCTCCTTGTTGCGTTCGGCGCGGGAGAGGATCGCCTGGTGCATGGTCGGCACCGCGGTGAACCAGGTCGGGCGCTCCTCATCCATCCAGCGGAAGAAGCGCAGCGCATCGAAGCCCGGCGTGCACACCACCGCGCCGCCCGCTCCCAGCGAAGACAGCACGGCGGCGATCAGCCCGTGGATGTGGAACAGCGGCATGACGTTCAGGCAGACATCCTCGGCCGTCAGCGCCAGCGCCGCGCCGATATGCCGCCCGCTCGCGGTCACGTTGCCGTGGGTCAGCGGGACGATCTTCGGCCGGGCCGTGGTGCCGGAGGTGTGCAACACCAGCGCCACGTCGTCCTCCTGCGCGGTGCCGGGTTGCCTTGCGCTGCCGGCGGTGCCGCCTTCCAGCGTGAAGTCGCCCGCAGCCTCGCCCGGCACCACCTCGATGATCGGCACGCCGAGCTTCGCCGCCGCCGCGCGTGCCGGCGTCTCGACACCCTTGGCCACCAGCAGCGCCTTGGCCTTGAGGTCCTCGATGTAGAACTCGAACTCTTCCTGCCGGTAGCCGGGATTGAGCGGCGCGGTGGTGGCGCCGCAGGCCACGGTGACGAACACCGCCGCCATCTCCGGCCCGTTCGGCAGCACGATCGCCACCCGGTCGCCGCGGCCGATCCCCTTCGCGTTCAGCGCCGCCACGGTGCGCCCGGCCAGCTCGCGCAGCGCGCCATAGGTCAGCGGCTTGCGGCCTTCGGTGGCGCGCAATGCGGGACGCGCGGCCTCGCCGCGGTCCAGGAGCTCGGCGACGGTGCGATAGCCGGTCATGCGCTTCTCCCTGATGTGCCGCGACCATATCGGCGCCAGGCCGGGGCAGGAAGGGGAGGGCGCCGGGCGGCTATGCCCGTGGGTAGGTCTGGTCCTGGACGGTGTCCATCGGCACCGCCTCCACGCCTGCCGGCGCCAGCAGGCGAGTCTCCACATGGTCCGCGTGCAGCAGGTGCAGCAGCGCGCCGCCGATCCGCGCACCGGGAATGCCCGGCTGCATCGAGGCCGGCACGGTGAAGGACAGCGACGGCGCCCAGACATGCGTCACCGCACCGCGCCTGATCTCGTGATGCAGGTGCAGATGGCCGGAGGCGACCAGCCGTAGCCCCGGATGCGTCAGCAGCGGCGCCAGCGCCGGCCGCGCTTCGGGCGGCACCGACCAGGGGTTCCACCCGGCCTCCTCCGGCGCGTGCAGGAAGGGCGGCTTGTGGAGGAACAGCGCGATGCGCCGGTCGCCCGCGCCCGCGGCGGCCGCGGCGATGAAGGCGGCCTGCGCCTCCTCCTCGGCGTGGCCGGTGCCCATGACCTCGGAGTTCAGGCCGATCACGCGCCAGCCAGGCAGGTCCACCACCCCGCGGCCCGGCCCGAGATGCCGCCGCCAGCGGTCGAGCCGTGCATCGTCGACCGGCTGGTGCGGTGCCAGCTTCGGCTCGCTGCCGACATCATGGTTGCCTGGCAGCGCCAGCAGGGGGGCGGCGAAGGCGCGGTGCTGCTCGGCGGCGAAGGCGAGGTCGGGCTCGCGGCCGGCGCCATCCAGCGAGAGGTCGCCGCTGGCCACCACCAGGTCGGGCGGCGCGGCCTCGGCAGCGCGGCGGACCAGGTCGAGATTGCCGCGGAACAGCCCGTTGCGTGGCGAGAGATGCGCGTCCGAAACCTGCAGGATCGAAGGCACCCGCCTCACGCCTCGCTGGTTGGTGTCGGCGCCTTGCAGGTGCTCAGCCCGAACAGCGGGTAGATCGGGCAGACCCGCGTCAGCCCGGTGATCAGCGGCAGGAAGCCGAGGATGCCCCACCAGCCGATCGGGCCGAAGATCCACATCATCACCAGCGCCGTGCCGATGCCGAGCCGCACCGTCTGGTCGAGCGCCCCGATGTTCCGGCCCATCCTGCCCTCCTCCGGCCAGCCATCCCCGCTTCCAGCACAGCCTGGACCGCCCGCCGCGTCCAGAGCCGCTGGCGCGGCACGGCGGCGGCGAGGCTGGACGCCCCCTCCGCCGGCGGCCATGCTCGCAGACCGAGCAAGGGAGAAAACCGTGCCGATAGAGGTCTGGACCTGGCCCACGCCGAACGGCCACAAGGTACATATCGCGCTGGAGGAACTCGGGCTGCCCTACACGGTGGTGCCGGTGAACATCGGCGCGGGGGAGCAGTTCAAGCCGGACTTCCTGGCGATCAACCCCAACCATCGCATCCCCGCCATCGTGGACCCCGAAGGGCCGGGCGGCCAGCGGCTCGCATTGTTCGAATCCGGCGCGATCCTGATCTACCTCGCGGAGAAGGCCGGCGCACTGATCCCGGCCAATCCGGTCGGCCGCTACACCTGCCTGCAATGGCTGATGTTCCAGATGGGCGGCGTGGGGCCGATGTTCGGCCAATATGGCCATTTTCACACCTACGCGCCGGAGAAGCTGCCCTACGCGATGGACCGCTACGCCAAGGAGGTCCGGCGGCTGCACCGCGTGCTGGAGAAGCGCCTGTCGGAGGCCGAGTACCTCGCCGGTGATGCCTATTCAATCGCCGACATCGCGACCTTCCCCTGGGTCCGCCTGCCGGAGCGGCGCAACATCGACCTGGCGGAATTCCCCTCGGTGAAGCGCTGGCACGACGCCATCGCCGCCCGCCCGGCGGTGAGCCGCGGCGTGCAGGTGCTGGCGGAACGCCAGCGGCGTGGCACCATCTCCGAGACCGAGCGGGAGATCCTGTTCGGCAACACCCAGTTCCAGGCACGTTGAGCATGGCCGAGATCGACCACATTGTCGTCGGTGCCCGCACCCTGGAGGCAGGGGCGGCCTATGTGGAGGCGCATCTCGGGGTGCGTCCCACCGGTGGCGGGAAGCATGATGGCATCGGCACCCACAACCTGCTGCTCGGCCTCGGGAAGGACTGCTACCTGGAGGTCATCGCGCCGGATCCCGACCAGCCCGACCCGCCGCATCCGCGCCCCTTCGACCTGGACGATCCCGGGGTGAAGATGATGCTGGAAGCGGAGCCGCGGCTGCTCGCCTGGGTGGCGCGAACCCCGGTGCTGGATGCGGTGGTCACCCGGCTCGGCACCCACCATGCCGGCGAGATCCGGACGATGAAGCGCGGCCGGCTCTCCTGGCGGATGGCGATGCCGCCGCAGCGGCAGGACATGGCCAACCTGATCCCCTCGCTGATCCAGTGGGACGACGGCAAGGGCGCGGCGCCGCGCCTCCCCGATTCGGGGGTGCGCCTGATCGGGCTGGAAGCCGAGCACCCGGAGATCGACTCCGTCCGCAACGGGCTGGCCCAGCGCGGGCTGGAGGAGGCGATCCGCCTTCGCCGCAGCCCCCATGCGCGCCTCGTCGCCCGCTTTGCGCTGCCGGACGGGCGCGAAGCGGTGCTGGCGAGCGGCTGAGCCCGAAGAGCGACGCGGCGCGCGGCGCGGAAGGTGGGGCAGCCGGCAACAACTGCGTCGTCGGCCGCGCCCCGCAGCCCATGGTCGACCGGGCGGCGCGATGCTATGTTGTCAGGATCGCGTGACGGTTGGCCGCCGCGCGCCGCATTGGCGGTCGCGGGGCGCGCGCGGCCGCAAGCCGGAAGGACGTGTATGGCGCTGCGGCGTGCCGCATCACCGGATCGGCGTGTAGCGCCAGACGCTGGCAGGCGGCACGTTCAGCGGTGTCCAGGCCTCGCGCTTCGCGGTCAGGCCCAGCTTGCGGTAGGGCAGCGGCGAGGTGATGCAGTAGGTGTAGAGCAGGAAGCCCTTGCCCGGGGCCACGCTCTCCACCGCATCCACGAATCGCTGCTGCTGCTCGGTCGGCAGCATAACAAGCGGGATGCCGCATATTGCGGTGCCCACCTTGCCGTGCAGCCGCTCCGGCAGCGCCCTGGCCAGTTCGAAGGCATCGCCCTGGATGACGTTCACGCCCGGCAGCACGTTGCGCAGATGCTCGGCCATGTCGCGGACGATCTCCACGACCACCAGGCGTTCCGGCGGCACGCCGGCGTTGAGCAGGGCGCGGCTGATCACGCCGGTGCCGGCGCCGAGCTCCACCACCACCTCGTCCTCGGCGCGCGCGACCAGCGCGGCGATGCGGCGGCAGAGTGCCGGCGAGGACGGAATGACCGATCCCATCTGCAACGGATTCGCCAGCCAGCGGCGCAGGAACAGCGCCGTGTTCTTCACCTGGGCGTGCGAGCGGGAGCCGGGCGCGCCGGCGGCCATATCCGACATAGTTTTCTCCTTGACAGATTCGTGACAGTGTGTATCCGCACGAGTCGCAGCCTCATAGCCGCTTTCGGTGGTCCGCGCCAAACTTCCGTTTCGGCGAGCCCTCGGCGCCTCCCAGGGATGCGAGGCCCGGCATGACGGCGCGCGTCCTGGTGGTGGATGACATCGCCGCCAATCTCCGGCTGCTCGAGGCGAAGCTGCTCAACGAGTACTACGAGGTTGCCGTTGCCTCCTCCGGGCTCGAGGCGCTGGCCACCGTCGGCCGCTGGATGCCCGACGTCGTCCTGCTTGACGTGATGATGCCGGGAATGGACGGCTACGAGGTCTGTCGCCGGCTGAAGGCCCAGCCGACCACCGCGCACATCCCGGTGGTGATGGTCACCGCCCTGACGGACCAGGCCGAGCGGGTGCGCGGCCTGGAGGCCGGGGCGGACGACTTCCTCTCCAAGCCGGTGGACGACGCCACGCTGTTCGCCCGGCTGCGCGCGCTGCTGCGGATGAAGCAGGTGCTGGACGCATGGCGGCTGCGCGCCGAGACCGCCCGCGACCTGGGCTTCGAGCCGCCGCCCGGACCGCCCCCCTCGGTCGCCGGGGCAAGGGCGCTGCTGGTCAATGCCGATCCGGGCGAGGCCGAGCACCTCGCCACCGTGCTGCGTCTCGACGGGCTGAACGTCAGCGCCTCCGCCAATCCGGCCAGCGCCTGGGATGCGCTGATCGAATCGACGCCGGACGTGATGCTCCTCAGCCTCTCGCTCGATGGCGGCGATGCGCTCCGGCTCGCCTCCCGCGTGCGGGCGGAGGCGCTGACGCGCGATGTGCCGGTGGTGCTGGTCGCCGATGCCACGCAGAAGGGCCTGGTGCTGCGCGGCTTCGACCTCGGTGCCAACGACCATGTGCTGCGGCCGGTGGACCCCAACGAGCTGCGTGCCAGGGTGCGCAACCAGATCCGTCGCAAGCGTTACCAGGAACGGCTGCGTGCCGAGCTCGACCGTTCGCTGGAGATGGCGGTGACCGATCCGCTCACCGGCCTGCGCAACCGCCGCTATGTGCGCCGGCACCTGGATGCGCTGCTGCGCAACACCGGCGCCGCGGTCCTGCTGATCGACGTGGACCGGTTCAAGACCGTCAACGACACCCATGGCCATGCCGCCGGCGATGCTGTGCTGCGCGAGATCGCCGATCGCCTGCGCGCCCATCTGCGCGCCTCCGACGTGGTGGCGCGCTATGGCGGCGAGGAGTTCATCGTGGTGATGGCCGGCGCCACCAGGGAGGAGGCGCTGCTGGTGGCCGAGCGGCTGCGCAGCGCCGTGGCCGCCTCGCCGATCGGCGCCGCCGGCGTGCCGCTCGATGTCACCGTCAGCCTTGGCGTCGCGGCCGGGGAGGCGACGGCCTCATGCGACCAGGTGGTGGGGGCGGCCGACGGGGCGCTTTACCGTGCGAAGAACAATGGCCGCAATCGCGTGGAGCCGGCGCTGCCCGAGGATTGGGCTTCCGGCCCCGGCGGCGCCGACAGCGTCCGCCGCCGCGAGGCCTGAGGCCGGCACGCACGCACCGGGGGCCAGTGGGGCGGCATCGGGCAAACGCAAGCGCCCCGGCGGGCGGCCCGGCGCGGCAGGGGAGCCAGCGGCAAACCCCCCCCCCCCGGCGTGGGGGCGGGCCGCGACAGGTCAGCCGGGGCTCGTGCGGCGGGCGGCGCGCCCGCCCGACGGCTACTTGATCTTGGCTTCGCGGAAGGCGACGTGCTTGCGCGCCACCGGGTCGTACTTCTTCAGCTCGAGCTTGCCGGTGGCGGTGCGGGTGTTCTTCTTCGTGACGTAGAAATACCCCGTATCGGCGGAGCTCACGAGCTTGATCAGGACGGTGTTGGCCTTGGCCATCGGTCTGGTTCCAGTGGTCGCGACGGGTCCGGGTCAGGCCCGTCTGGTCGAAATACGGCACCGCGCACACCCAGGGGGGGGCCGGCGGAGCGCGGCAAGATAGCCGCCGCGGCCCCCAGGTCAAGGCGAAGCTTCGTGGCCGAGAGTCACGGCGGCAGGGAGGCCAGTGCGGCGGCATAGGCGGCCGGCGCCTCGATCAGCGCCTGCGCCGCACTTGCATCCGCGCTGCGCCCCTCGGCGGGCGGGCAGGTGCCGCGCAGCGCCGCCAGCTCCGAGGCCGGCGCCGAAGGCCTGGCCGCCCGCTGCCGCGCATGGGCGGCCGCCATCGGCGCCTCGCCCCCCGCCAGTTGCCTGAGCCCTGCGTCCAACACCCGCGGCCCGAGGCTGGTGCAGAGCGCCGGCAGCACGCCAAGTCCCTGGATCGGCCAGCCCGAGGGAGCGACCAGCTGCGACCAGGTAACCAGGAGCTCGCCGCGGTTCGGCAGCGGCGCCACCAGCTGGATCAGCCCCTTGCCCATGGTGGCGCTGCCCACCACCACCGCCCGCCGCCGCTCCGCCAGCGCCATGGCGACGATCTCCGCGGCCGAGGCGGTGCGGCCATCGACCAGCACCACCAGCGGCAACCCCAGCGCCAGATCCTGCCCGCCGGCCCGATAGCTGCGCGCCGCGTCCGGGTGCCGGCCCTCGGTGCGGGCGACCTCGCCCTCCGCCAGGAAGGCGTCGGCGACCGCGATCGCCTGGTTGAGCAGCCCGCCGCGATTGCCCCGCAGGTCCAGCACCACGCCGCGCGGCACCTGCTCGGCGAAGCCGTCCACCAGGGCCGCGGTGATGCGCCGCTCCGTCAGGGTCGAGAAGCCGGTCAGGCGGATCCACAATATGTCGCTGCGCCGCTCCGAGGCGACCGTCTCCGGCACCACCATCTCGCGCAGCAGCGTCACCTCGCGCCGCCGGCCGTTGCGCGAGAGGGTCAGGGCGACGGTGGAGCCCTCCGGCCCCTCCAGCAGCGACGCCGCAAGGCCTGGATCGCGCGGCCCCAGCGCGCGCCCATCCACCGCCAGCAGCCGGTCGCCGACCTGCACGCCTTCGAGGTCGGCGGGCCCGTCCGGGGTGACGGCAACCACCACGAGGAAGCGCCCCTGCACCGCCACGCGCAGCCCGAGCCCGGATTGCCCCACCCGGCGCTCCCGTGCGGCACGCGCCTCGGCCGGGGTCAGGTAGCGGCTGTAGGGGTCGAGGTGGTTGAACACCTCGTCGAAGCCCGAGGCGATCACCCGCTCCATCCCGGCCCGGCGCACCGCGGGCGAGCCGAGCCAGGCGGCCTCGTAGAAGCGCGACAGCGCGAAGCCGAGCGACTCCGCCGCCGCGGCCGGATCGGCCGTGGCCAGGCCTTCCAGCGGCAGGGCGGAAAGCGGCCGGTCCTGGAATTGCAGCCGCAGCTCGGTTTCGGTCAGCACCGGATCGAAGCGTGGGTCGAGCACGGCCAGCCCCCGCAGCGACCACAGGGCGAGGCTTGCGGGCGTGGCCGGCTCGAGGTGCCGCTCCAGCACCAGGCGCATCGACTCGGCCAGCACGCGCTGGGCCATGTCACGGGGGAAGGCGGCTGGAGGCTGCGCCGCGGCCGGGCCAAGCCAGCCGGCCAGCAGCAGCATCAGCGCCGCGAGGACTTGCCGCGCTGCCCACGCCGCGGCGGCGGCGCCCGGCGCCCGGCGGCGCGCGGATCCCCCTGCATCAGCCGGAACACCATCCCGCCGGTGCGCGGAGTCGCGGATGCCAGCTGCACCTCGACCGGCTGGCCGAGGGTGAAGGTCATGCGCGTACTGCGACCGGTCATTGCGTGACCAGCCTCGTTCAACTGCCATCGGTCGTCCGGCAAGGACGCCAGGGGTACGATTCCGCTGGCGCCGTTCTCCTCCACGGTGACGAAGAGACCGAAACGTGTCACTCCTGAAATCCGCGCCTCGAACACTTCTCCGACGCGCTGCGACATCCATGCAGCAAGGTAGCGGTCCACGGCGTCGCGTTCGGCCATGGCGGCACGGCGTTCGGTCTGGGTGATGTGCTCGCCGGTGTCGGGGAAGCGGGCCAGCTCCTCCTCCGCCAGCCCGTCGCGGCCGAGCTTCAGCCCCGCCACCAGGGCACGGTGCACCAGCAGGTCGGCGTAGCGGCGGATCGGGCTGGTAAAATGGGCGTATCTCGCCAGCGCGAGGCCGAAATGGCCGATGTTGTCGGGGCTGTACGCGGCCTGGGACTGGCCGCGCAGCACCGCCTCGTTCACCAGACGGGCCTCCGGCCTCTCCTTCACGATCTCCAGCACATGCGAGAAGTCGCGCGGGTGGATCCGGTCGCGCGGCGCCAGCTTGATGCCGAGGCCGGCGAGGAACTGCCGCAGCCCCTCCAGCTTCTCGTCGGAGGGGCGGTCGTGGATGCGGTACATGCAGGGCTGGCTCAGCCGCTCCAGCTCCTCTGCGGCCGCGACATTGGCGGCCACCATGAATTCCTCGATCAGCCGGTGCGAATCGAGCCGCGAACGCGGCACCACCGCCTGGACGTTACCCTTGGCGTCGAGCAGCACCCGGCGTTCCGGCACGTCGAGGTCGAGCGTGCCGCGCCGTTCGCGCGCCGCGAGCAGCGCAAGGAAGGCGCCGTAGAGATTCCCGAGATGGCCTTCGGGCACGCCGTCCGGGTCGCGTCCCTCGTCCCGCGCGGCCTGGACCTGTTCGTAGGTGAGGCGCGCAAAGCTGCGCATGATGCCCCGCCCGAAGCGGTGCGCGAGCTTGGTGCCGGCCTTGTCGAAGCGCATCTCGACGAAGAGGCAGCCGCGATTCTCGTCCGGCCGCAGGCTGCACCAGCCGTTGGAGAGCGCCTCCGGCAGCATCGGCACGACGCGGTCGGGGAAATAGACGGAATTGCCCCGCGCCCAGGCCTCGCGGTCGAGCGCGCTGTCCGGCTTCACGTAATGCGCGACATCGGCGATGGCGACGACGACGCGCCAGCCGCCCTCATGCGGTTCGGCGAAGACGGCGTCGTCGAAGTCGCGTGCGTCCTCGCCGTCTATGGTGACCAGCGGCAGCTTGCGCAGATCCTCGCGCCCGCGGGCGGTGACGCCCTTGGCCTTCTCGGCCTCCTGTACCGCCTCGGCGGGGAAGATGTCGGGGATGCCGTGGGCGTGGATGCAGACCAGCGAGACGCTGCGCGGCTCGCCCATCCGCCCCAGCACCTCGAGGATGCGGGCGGGGCGGGGGCCGAAGGGGCGGTGCTGCGGCAATGGCTCGGCCAGCACGATGTCGCCGGCGGCGGCGCCATTGGCGTCCGCGGGGGCGACCATCCATTCGGCGCGCTGGCGCCGGTCGGTCGGGATGATGCGGCCTTCCTCGTAGACGCCGAGGATCCGTGCGGCGCCGCCTTCGCGCACCAGGCGCTTGAAGGTCCGGCCTTCGTATTTGGTGCCACCGAGGAAGCGCAGCCGCGCCAGCACGCGCTCGCCCGGCGCCAAGGCGGGATGGCCGCGGCGTTCGGGCTGCATGAAGACCGCCGGCGGTGGGCCGTTCGCCTTGTCCCATTGCACCGGCCGCGCGATCGCGTCGCCGTCGGCATCGCTGCCGACCACCTCGACCACGGTCATCTCCGGCAGGCGATCGGGTGCGGCGACTCCCTTGCGGCCGGCGGGCGCCGCCTGGCCGGACTCCTTGAGCGAACGGAGGAGTTCACGCAGCGCCGGCCGCTGGTCGGAGGTCAGGCCGAAATGCCGCGCGATGTCGGACTTGCCGACGCGGCCGGGCGCGGCGCGAAGGAAGGCGCGGAGCTGTTCGCGGGTGGGGAGGGGGTTCTCTCCCCGCTTCCCATGCGTCTTTGCCCCGCCCAACCCTTTTCCGTGAGGGCGGGGGAGGGCTTCTGCTGCCTCCGCCGCTCTCGCGGAGGCTGGCCGGGGTGGGGGAGACCCCTTCGCCACGCGCTTCCGCGCCGCATGGCCCTTCGGCGGAGGACCGCGGCGTGGCATCTCAGCGCGCCTTGGCGCCGGCGGCCGGCTTGCGCGCCGCGGGCTTTGCCGGCGGCTTCTTCGCAGCCGGCCGCTTGGCTGCGGGCTTCTTCGCGGCCGGCTTGGCCGCCGCCTTCCTCGCCGCTGGCTTCGGCGCCGCCTCGCCATTCGGCTCGGCCTTCTTCGGCGCCGCCTTGGCCTTGCCCTTTGCGGCCTTGCCCTTGGCGCCTCCGCGCGGCGGCAGTTCCTTGCCCTTCTCGGCGAGCAGCTTCACCGCCTCGTCGAGCGTCGCCTCCTCCATCTCCATCCCGCGCGGCAGGTTGGCGATGGTCTTGCCGTGCATGGCATAGGGGCCGAAGCGGCCCTTGCGGATCTCCACCGCGACGCCGTCCTTCGGATGCTGCCCGACCAGCCGCACCTTGGCGCGCGCCTTGGCCAGCAGCTCCATCGCGCGGTTCATGCCGAGCGCAAGCACGTCGTCCCCCGGCTCCAGCGACTGGTAGACGTTGCCCAGCCGCACATAGGGGCCGAAGCGGCCGATGCCGGCGGTGATCTCGCCGCCCGTCTCGGGGTCCCGCCCCACCAGCCGCGGCAGCGAGAGCAGGCCCAGCGCCGCGTCCAGGTCGAGCGTGTCCGGGTTCATGTCGCGGGTCAGGCTGGCCCGGCGAGGCTTCACCTTCTTCCCCTTCTCGTCCTCGCTCTCCTCGCCGAGCTGGACATAGAGGCCGTACGGCCCGCGCCGCAGCGTCACGCGCTGGCCGGTCGCCTCGTCCACGCCGAGGTCGCGCTGGCCCTCGTTCAGCCCGGCCGCCCCCTGCGCCTCCGCGCCCGGTGCCGCGAGCGGCCGCGTGTAGCGGCACTCCGGATAGTTCGAGCAGCCGACGAAGGCCCCCGACCGCCCGAGCCGCAGGCCGAGCCGCCCGCCCGAACAGGCCGGGCAGGCCCGCGGGTCCGTGCCGTCGCCCTTCGCCGGGAAGAAATGCGGCCCGAGCTCCTCGTCCAGCGCCTCGATCACGTCGCTGATCTTGAGGTCGGCGGTGGCGCCGAGCGCCTTCGAGAAATCCTCCCAGAAGGCGCGCATCACCGCGCGCCAATCGGCGCGGCCGCCGGAGATGTCGTCGAGCTTCTCCTCGAGCCCGGCGGTGAAGCCCGTGTCCACGTAGCGCTCGAAGAAGGCGACGAGGAAGGCCGTCACCAGCCGCCCGCGGTCCTCCGGTATGAAGCGCCGCTTGTCCAGGCGGACATACTCCCGGTCCTGCAGCACCTGCAGGATGGAGGCATAGGTGGAGGGCCGGCCGATTCCGAGCTCCTCCAGCTTCTTCACCAGCGTCGCCTCGGAGAAGCGCGGCGGCGGCTGGGTGAAGTGCTGGTTGGCGGCGACCGCGCCCGTCTTCAGCGGGTCCTTCTCCCGCATCGGCGGCAGGGTGCGCTCATCCTCCTCCTGCTCCGCGCCAGGCGTGGCGATGCCGGCGCGCGCATCGGCCGCGCGGTCGTCCTCGTCCTCCCGGTAGAGGCGCAGGAAGCCGTCGAAGGCCACGACCGAGCCATTCGCACGCAGCTTCGTCCGCCCGGTCTCGTCGGCGATCTCCACTACCGTCTGGTCCAGCTCGGCCGACTGCATCTGGGAGGCAACGGCGCGCTTCCAGACCAGCTCGTAGAGCTTGCGCTGACGGTCATCGAGGAAGCGGGCCACCTGCTCCGGCGTGCGGGAGACGTCGGTGGGGCGGATCGCCTCGTGCGCTTCCTGCGCGTTCTTCGCCTTGGAGGCGTATTCGCGCGGTGCGCCGGGCACGTAGTCCGGGCCGAAGCTGTCCTTCACATGGTCGCGGATGGCGAAGATCGCCTCGCGCGCCATCTGCACGCCGTCGGTGCGCATATAGGTGATCAGGCCGACGGTCTCGCCGCCGATATCCACGCCTTCATAAAGCTGCTGTGCGGTGCGCATCGCCTGCTGCGCGCCCATGCCGAGCTTCCGCGAGGCTTCCATCTGCAGCGTGGAAGTCGTGAACGGGGGCGGCGGGTTCCGCCGGGTCCGCTTCTTCTCGACGCTGGCGACGCCGAACCGCCCGGCTTCCACCGCGCGCTTGGCCGCCATCGCTGTCGCTTCGTTCGGCAGGTCGAATTGTTCGAGTTTTCGCCCGTCGTGATGCGTCAGCCGGGCGGTGAAGGCCGCGCCGGCCGGGGTCTGGAACCGTGCCTCGACGGTCCAGTATTCCCGCGCCCGGAAGGCCTCGATCTCGGCTTCCCGCTCGCATATCAACCTGAGCGCGACGGACTGCACGCGCCCCGCCGACTTGCTGCCCGGCAGCTTGCGCCACAGCACCGGCGAAAGGTTGAACCCCACCAGGTAGTCCAGCGCCCGGCGCGCGAGATAGGCCTCGATCAGCGGCGTATCCAGGTCGCGCGGCGCCTTGATCGCGGTCTGGATGGCGCGCTTGGTGATCTCGTTGAAGGTGATGCGGTTGACCTCGACGCCCTTCAGCGCGCCGCGGCGGGCCAGCATGTCCTTCACATGCCAGGAGATCGCCTCGCCCTCGCGATCCGGGTCGGTCGCCAGGAACAGGCGCCGCGCGCCCTTCAGCGCCTTGGCGATGGCCGAGACCTGCCGGTCGCCCCGCTCATCGGCCTCCCAGTCCATGGCGAAATCCTCCTCCGGGCGGACGGAGCCGTCCTTGGGGGGGAGGTCGCGGACATGGCCGAAGGAGGCGAGGACCGTGAAGTCGCCGCCGAGGTACTTGTTGATGGTCTTGGCCTTGGCGGGGCTCTCGACCACGACGACGTCAGTCATCTCTGGGGTGTTCGCCTTGGTATGTGCCTCGCGCCGCGCCGGCCCCTCGGGTCAGCGTGCAGCCCGCACGACTCGGTTGCCGGGCAGGGCTTCCACCAGCCCGGACAACTCCAGGTCAAGCAGTATCGCCTGCACGGCTGGCAGCGAGAGGTGGCAGCGCCGGACCAGATCGTCAACGGCCACGGGTGCAGGGCCAATCAATTCAAGAACTTCACCCGGTATCCCGGGCAGGGAGGGGGCCTTTGCGGCAGCTTCGGCTGCTGCATCCGTCGCCGGGCGGACTCGGAACAGCGGCAGTTCGCGCGGCGCGGCGGGCAGGTTGGCGAGCACGTCCTCGGCGCCCTCGACCATGTGCGCACCTTGGCGGATCAGGTCGTTCGACCCCCGGCAGCGCGGGTCGAGCGGGCTGCCCGGCACGGCGAAGACCTCCCGCCCCGCCTCCAGCGCCAGGCGGGCGGTGATCAGGCTGCCCGAACGTGGCGCGGCCTCGACCACCACCACGCCCAGCACCATGCCGGCGACGATCCGGTTGCGGCGCGGGAAATGCCGGGCGAGCGGCGCGGTACCGAGCGGCGCCTCCGCCACCACCGCCCCGCCCTCGGCGGCGATGCGCGCCTGCAACGCCGCGTTCTCCGGCGGATAGGGCTTGTCGAGTCCGCCGGCGACCACCGCGACGGTGCGGCCATGGGCATTGAGTGCGCCGAGATGCGCCGCCGCATCCACCCCGCGCGCCAAGCCGGAGGTGACGACGATCCCGCCGGTGGTCAGCCCGGCGGCGATCTCCTCCGCAATCCGCCGCCCGCCGGCGGAGGCGGCCCGCGCCCCGACCACGCCGACCTGCCGGCGCAGCAGCACCGAGGCATCGCCCAACACCCCCAGCACCGGCGGCGGATCCTCGGTGGCGGTAAGCAACTCCGGATAGCCGGGCTCTTCCAGATGCAGCCATGTGCCGCCGAGCCGGGCAAGCTCCTCCATCTCCCGCTCCGCTGCCTCGGCGGGAAACACGGTGACGACGCGCCCGGCGGCGGCGGCGATGCGGGGCAGAGCCTCCAGCGCGGCGCGCGCGCTGCCATGGCGGTCAAGCGCACGGCGGAAGCTGGCGGGGCCGACGCCTTCGGTGCGCGCCAGGCGCAGCCGGGCGACAGCCTCCGCCGCGTTCACGCCGGCGCCCTGTCTCCCTTCCCGCTCATGCGGGGAAGGGTCACGGTGGGGGAGACCCGATTCAACGCTTGGTCCCGACGCGCGGCTCAGTCCCGGCAATCAGGCGGGCGATGTTCGGCCGGTGCCGCCAGGTGATCAGCAGGGCGAGCGCCAGCGCGAACAGCACCAGGGTCGGGTTGCCGAACACCAGGGCGGCGACCGGCGCCACCGCGCAGGCGGCCAGCGCGCCGGCCGAGGAGATGCGCGTCGCCGCGAAAACGGCGCCCCACGTCGCCAGCGCGACCGCGCCGAGCCACCAAGCCGCGGCGAGCAGCACGCCGGCGCCAGTGGCGACCCCCTTGCCGCCCTTGAAGCCGAGCCAGACGGGGAAGGCGTGGCCGGCCATGGCCGCGACGCCGGCGACCAGCGCCGCGTCCTCGCCCCACGACCAGCGGGCGATCAGCAGCGCTGCCGCGCCCTTCACCACGTCCAGCGCCAGCGTCGCAGCGGCCAGGCCCTTGTTGCCGGTGCGCAGCACATTGGTGGCGCCGATATTGCCGGACCCGATCGCGCGGATGTCGCCCAACCCCGCCGCCTTGGTCAGGATCAGCCCATACGGCACCGAGCCGAGCAGGTAGCCGAGGATCGCGGCGAGGATCAGCGCCATCAGCCGAAGACCCTTCGCCCGTTCTTCCAGGTGCCGAGCACGCGGCCTTCCAGCGCGCGGCCGTCGAAGGGGGTGTTCTGCGCCTTGCCCGGCAGCTTGCCCGCCTCCACGCGCCAGCCGCGCTCCGGGTGGAACAGTACCAGGTCGCCCGGCGCGCCCTTGGCCAGCCGCCCGGCCTCGATCCCGAGCAGCTTCGCCGGCCGCGCGGTGAGCAGGTCCAGCGCCTGGAGCAGCGCCAGGTCGCCGCCATGTACGCGGGCGAGGGTGACGGCCAGCAGCGTCGCCAGCCCCGCCCCGCCGGGCTCGGCCTGGGCGAAGGGCAGGCGCTTGTCGTCGGCGTCGCGCGGCTGGTGGTCGGAGGCGATGGCGTCGATCGTCCCATCCTTCAGCGCCTGCACCACCGCCAGCCGGTCGGCCTCGTCGCGCAACGGCGGCGAGAGTTTGGCGTATGTGCGGTATTCGCCGATCGCCGTCTCGTTGAGGTCGAAATAGGGCGGCGCGGTGTCGCAGGTGACGCGCAGCCCGAGCACGCGCGCGGCGCGGATATGGGCGAGCGCGGCGGCGGTGGAGACATGGGCGAAATGCACATGCCCGCCGGTGATCTTCGCCAGCTCGATGTCGCGGGCGACCATCATCGCCTCGGCCGCGACCGGGATGCCGGGCAGGCCCATGCGGGTGGCGCGCTCGCCCTCGGTTGCGGCGCCGCCGGCGGCGAGGCTGGGCTCCTCCGGATGCTGCACCACGAAGCTGCCGAAGGCACGGGCGTAGGACAGCGCCAGGCGCATGGTCCGCGCATTGCCGATGGCCCGCCTGCCATCGGTGAAGGCGATCGCGCCGGCCTCCCGCAGCAGGCCGTATTCTGAAAGATCCTTGCCCTGGCAGCCTGCGGTGGCGGCGGCATAGGGCAGGATGGTGAGGCAGCCCGTCATCTCGCCGCGGCGCACGACGAACTGCACCAGGGCGGGGTCGTCGATGGCCGGGTCGGTGTCGGGCAGGGCGCAGAGCGTGGTGACGCCGCCGGCCGCGGCCGCCAGCGCGGCGGAAGCAATGGTCTCCCGATGCTCTGCCCCCGGCTCGCCGAGCGCGGCGCGGAGGTCCACGAGGCCGGGGGCGAGGCAGGCGCCGTTGCCCTCTATCACCAGCGCGCCCTCGGGCCTGCCGAGGTTTGCGCCATGGTCGGCGATGATGCCGTCCTGCAGCAGCAGGTCGCCTTGTCGGTCGAGGCCGCTGGCGGGGTCGAGCAGCCGGACACTGGTGAAGAGGATCGGCGTCATGCGTTGCGCCTGAGCCCCTGCGCCAGCGTGTCCAGCACCGCCATGCGCACCGCGACGCCCATCTCCACCTGCTCGCCGATCACGCTGCGAACGGGGTCGTCCGCCACAGCGCTGTCGATCTCGACACCGCGGTTCATCGGGCCGGGATGCATGACGATGGCATCCGGCTTCGCCCAGGCCAGCTTCTCGGCATCCAGCCCGTAGAACCGGAAGAACTCGCGCGCGGAGGGCACCAGGCCGCCGGTCATCCGCTCCTTCTGCAGCCGCAGCATCATCACCACGTCGGCGTCCTGGAGGCCCGTGCGCATCTCGTGGTGCACCTCCACGCCGAGCCTGGCCGCCTCCGCCGGGATCAGCGTCGGCGGACCCACGATGCGCACGCGGGCGTTCATGGTCAGCAGTAGGTGGATGTTGCTGCGCGCCACACGCGAATGCAGCACATCGCCGCAGATCGCGACCGTCAGCCCCTCCAGCCGGCCTTTGCGGCGGCGGATGGTCAGCGCATCCAGCAGCGCCTGGGTCGGGTGCTCATGGGTGCCGTCGCCGGCATTGATCACCGCCGCGTCCACCTTCTGCGCCAGCAGCGCCGGCGCGCCGGACTGCCCGTGGCGCACCACCAGCAGGTCGGTCTGCATGGCGTTCAGCGTGGAGGCGGTGTCCAGCAACGTCTCGCCCTTGTTCACCGAGCTGGTCGAGACCGACATGTTGACGATGTCCGCACCCAGCCGCTTGCCGGCCAGCTCGAAGCTGGTCCGGGTGCGGGTGCTGTCCTCGAAGAACAGGTTGATCAGCGTGCGGCCCTTGAGCAGGTCGCGCTGGGTCTTCCCCTGCCGGTTGAGCAGCGCATAGCTCTCGGCCAGGTCCAGCAGGTCGGCGATGTAGGGCGGCTCCAGGCCTTCGACGGCGAGGAGATGGCGGAAGGGGTAGGGCACGGCCGGGACAATAGGCGGGCGGCCGGGGATTCGGCCAGTCCGGCCGAACCACGCCCGGCGCGGCGTCCGCTGCGGCAGCCTATTCCGGGGAAGGCGGCGCCGCCCGTCCGGTCGCGTCCAGCGCGGCCTGGAGCATGTAGGCCGCCGCCGCGGCGTCCACCCGCGCGGCGCGCTTCGCGCGTGTCACGTCCGCCTCGATCATCGCCCGGTTGACCGCGGCGGAGGAAAGCCGCTCGTCCCAGAAGGCGACCGGTAGCCCGGCCGCCTCGGCCAGCGCCCGGCCCCAATCCTTCGCCGCCTGCGCCGCGGGGCCGAAGGAGCCGTCCATGCCGAGCGGCAGCCCGACGACCATCCCGCCCGCGCCCTCCTTCCGCGCGACCGCGGCGACCTCCGCCGCATTCGCCGCCAGCTTTCCACGCTTCACCGCGCCATAGGGCGAGGCCAGCACCAGCGTCACGTCGGATAGCGCCAGCCCGATCAGCCGGGCGCCCGGGTCCACCCCGATCAGGCGCTGGTTCCGCCCCAGCCCGGCCCGCAGCTCCATCAGGTTGAACACCGCCATGGGCGCCGTTATGGTCCGCGGCTTGCCGCCAGGCAAATAGTTGGTTTTTCAAGGACATTGCCAAAGCCATGTCGCTCGACACCGCCACGGTGAAGCGTATCGCCTCGCTCGCCCGGATCAGACTGGAGGCGGAGGAAGTCGGCCGCATGCAGGCCGAACTCAACGGCATCCTCGGCTGGATCGAGCAACTCCAGGCGGTGGACACGGAGGGTGTGGAGCCGATGGCCGGCGGGGCGCCGGAAGGCCAGCCGGCGATGCGCATGCGCGAGGACAAGGTGACGGACGGCGACCTGCACGAGGCGGTGCTGGCGAACGCGCCGGACCGCATGGGCGCCTATTTCGGCGTGCCGAAGGTGGTGGAGTGATGCGCCCGACCGATTACACGCTGAAGGGTGCGCTGGACGCGCTGGCTTCGGGCGAGACCACCTCGGTCCAGCTCACCGAGGCGTTCCTGGACGCCATCGCGCGGCTGAATCCGCGCCTCAACGCCTTCATCACCGTGACCGGCGAGCAGGCGCTGGAAGCCGCGAAGGCCTCCGATGCGCGCCGCGCCGCCGGGCAGGCGGGTCCGCTGGAAGGCGCGCCGATCGCCATCAAGGACCTGTTCTGCACGGCGGGCACGCAGACCACCGCGGGCAGCGCGATCCTGCGCGGCTTCGTGCCGCCCTACGAGAGCACCGTCAGCGCCAACCTGCTGCGCGACGGCGCGGTGTTCCTGGGCAAGGTGAACCTGGACGAGTTCGCCATGGGCTCGTCGAACAGCACCAGCGCCTATGGCCCGGTGGAGAACCCGTGGTCGCGCGCCAACGATCCCGACACGCGGCTGGTGCCGGGCGGGTCCTCCGGCGGCTCGGCCGCCGCGGTGGCGGCGCGGCTGGCGCTCGGCGCGACGGCAACCGACACCGGCGGCTCCATCCGCCAGCCCGCCGCCTTCTGCGGCATCGCCGGCATCAAGCCGACCTATGGCCGCTGCTCGCGCTACGGCATCGTCGCCTTCGCCTCCTCGCTCGACCAGGCGGGGCCGGTGGCGCGCACGGTGGAGGATTGCGCGATCCTGCTGAGATCCATGGCCGGCTTCGACCCGAGGGACGCGACCAGCGCCGACCTGCCGGTGCCCGACTTCGCCGCCGCCTGCGGGCGTTCCGTGAAGGGGCTCCGCATCGGCGTGCCGAAGGAATACCGCCTGGACAACATGCCGCCGGAGATCGAGGCGCTGTGGCAGCAGGGCCTGCAATGGCTGCGCGACGAGGGCGCCGAGACGATCGAGATCAGCCTGCCGCACACGAAATACGCACTACCGACCTACTACGTGGTCGCGCCGGCGGAGGCGTCCTCCAACCTCGCGCGCTATGACGGCGTACGGTTCGGCATGCGCGAGGTGGCGCCGGGCGGCGACTTGCGCGACCTCTATGAGCGCACGCGTGCCAAGGGCTTCGGGCAGGAGGTGCGCCGGCGCATCATGATCGGCACCTATGTGCTGAGCGCAGGCTACTACGATGCCTACTACCTCAAGGCGCAGAAGGTGCGCGCGCTGATCCGCCGCGACTTCGAGCAGGCCTGGGGCAAGGTGGACGCCATCGTCACGCCGGCGACGCCCTCCGCCGCCTTCGGCATGGACGAGAAGCAGGACGATCCGGTGACGATGTACCTCAACGACGTCTTCACCGTGACGGCGAACCTCGCCGGCCTGCCGGGTATCGCCGTGCCGGCGGGGCTGGATGCGTCCGGCCTGCCGCTCGGGCTGCAGGTGATCGGCAAGCCCTTCGACGAGGAAACCTGCTTCTCCGTCGGCGCCGCGATCGAGCGTGCGGCCGACTTCACGGCCCTGCCGGGGATCCGCGCATGAGCTACACCATCGAAGGCAACACCGGTCCTTGGGAACTGGTGATCGGGCTCGAAGTGCACGCCCAAGTCACCTCGCAGTCCAAGCTGTTCAGCGGCGCCGCCACCGCCTTCGGCGCCGAGCCGAACAGCCAGGTGTCGTTCATCGACGCCGGCTTCCCCGGCATGCTGCCGGTGATCAACCGCGAATGCGTGGCGCAGGCGGTGCGGACCGGGCTCGGCCTCAATGCGGAGATCAATCTCTGGTCCCGCTTCGACCGGAAGAACTACTTCTACGCCGACCTGCCGCAGGGCTACCAGATCAGCCAGTACGCGCACCCGATCGTCGGCACCGGCCAGGTCGAGATCACGCTCGGGGACGGCAGCACCAAGACCGTCGGCATCACCCGCCTGCACCTGGAGCAGGATGCCGGCAAGTCGCTGCACGACCAGCACCCGACCAAGAGCTTCATCGACCTGAACCGCTCCGGCGTGGCGTTGATGGAGATCGTCAGCGAGCCCGACATGCGCTCGCCCGAGGAAGCCGGCGCATACCTGACCAAGCTGCGGCAGATCCTGCGCTATCTCGGCACCTGCGACGGCAACATGGACGAGGGCTCCATGCGGGCCGACGTCAACGTCTCCGTCCGCAAGGCGGGCGAGGGCTATCGCACGCGCTGCGAGGTGAAGAACGTCAACTCCGTGAAGTTCGTCATGCAGGCCGTCGAGGCCGAGGCGCGGCGGCAGATCGAGGTATGGGAATCCGGCGGCACGGTCGAGCAGGAAACCCGCCTGTTCGACACCCAGCGCGGCGTGACGCGGTCCATGCGCTCCAAGGAGGATGCGCATGACTACCGCTACTTCCCCGAGCCCGACCTGCCACCGCTGGTGCTGGACAAGGATTGGGTGGAGCAGCTGAAGGCATCGCTGCCCGAACTGCCGGATGTCCGCCGCGCACGCTATGTCGCCATGGGCCTCACGCCGTATGACGCGCATGTGCTGACGCTGGAGAAGGAGACGGCTTCCTTCTTCGAGACGGTGGCGAAGGGCCGCGACGCGAAGACGGCGGCGAACTGGGTGACCGGCGATTTCTTCGCGGCCCTCAACCGCCTGAAGCGCGACATCACGGACCCGCCGGTGACGGCCGAGAACCTGGGTGCGTTGCTCGATCTCATCGCCGACAAGACCATCTCCGGCAGCCTCGCCAAGCAGGTCTTCGAGGCGATGATCGAGACGGGCAAGGCACCCGGCGTGATCGTGGAGGAGCGCGGCCTGAAGCAGGTCACCGACACCGGCGCGATCGAGGCGGCGGTGGCCGACGTGCTGGCGAAGAACGCCGACAAGGTGGCGGAGTACCGCTCCGGCAAGGACAAGCTGTTCGGCTTCTTCGTCGGCCAGACCATGAAGGCCATGCAGGGCAAGGGAAACCCCGCCCTGGTGAACGAGGTGGTCCGCAAGCAGCTCGGCTGAGGCCGCCGCGCCCTCGCGTTGCGGGGGCGTCCCGGCGCATGCTCTCCTTGGCGGGTGCGCGGAGTCGGGACGATGGACCAGCAACCACCGGGGCCGGGCGGCGTGGGCGGCACGATCGAGCGCGCCCTGGCCTTGATCGTGGTCGGCGCCGTGCTGGTCGGCATCCTCGCGGTGCTCTGGCCCTTCGCCACCGCCATCATGTTCGGCGCCATCCTGGCCATCGCCCTTTGGCCGCTGCGCGACGCCCTGGTGGCGCGCGGGGTGCGCCCGGGCTGGGCGGCGGCGGTGATGCTGCTCGTGGTGCTCTGCGCGGTGGTCGGGCCGACGCTGCTGGTCGCCCCCGGCCTGGTCGCTGCCATCAACGGCGGCATGGCCTGGGCACGCGAGGCAATCCTGGTCGCGCCGGAGGCGCCGCCCGACTGGCTCGGCGGCCTGCCCCTGGTCGGGGAGCGGATCACCGCCGGCTGGGCGAAGCTCTCCGAGGCGCGCAGCGATCTCGGCGGCCTCGTCGCGCCCTATGCGCTGCGGATCCAGCAGGTGCTGCTGAGCGTCGCCGGCGGGCTGGCCGACAGCCTGCTTCAGATGCTGCTCGCTCTCGTCGTTGCGGCGATGCTCTGGACCAACGGCGACGCCATCGCCGAGCCGCTGCGCTACGGCGCCGGGCGGATCGGCGGCCCGACCGGCATCCAGTCGCTCGAGACCGCCGCCTCGGCGGTGCGTGCGGTCGCCTATGGCGTGGTCGGCACCTCGGTGGCGCAGGGCATACTGGCGGGTATCGGCTATGCCATCGCGGGCGTGCCGGCCGCGGCGCTGCTCGGCTTCCTCACCCTGGTCTTCTCCATCAGCCAGATCCTCGGCCCGCTGGTGGTGGTGATGTGGGCCGGCGCTGCCTGGTGGCTGTTCGAACAGGGCACCACCGTCTGGGCGATCTTCATGGCAGCCTGGGGGCTGCTGGTGGTCTCCTCGAGCGACAACGTGCTGCGCCCGCTGCTGATCAAGCGCGGCGTGCAGATGCCGCTCTCGATCATCATCCTCGGCGTCTTCGGCGGCTTCGTCGCCTTCGGCTTCCTCGGCCTGTTCATCGGGCCGGTGCTGCTGGCGGTCGGCCTCGTCATGCTCCGCGCCTGGCGCTCGGCGACGGCGCCGGTCTGACGCCGCCGCCGAGACCGGAATTGCCCGGGCTGTGTCCGGGCAACTCGGGTCCAGCCATTCAGGAGCCGGCGATCCGGGCTGGCCTGCTCAGGCCCGCCGCACGCCCCAGGGATAGGGCATGCTGCCCTTCTGGTGCCCCGTCAGGTTGTTGCGGTACGCCGTGCGCATGGTGAACTGCCCGAGCGGCACGGTCGCCACATCGTCCTGTGCCAGCTTGTTCAGCTCGTTCGCCAGGCTGAGCTGCCGCGCGGCATCCGGCGCGTCGAGCCAGGCCTGCACCAGCTCCATCGAGCGCGGGCTGGTGTACCAGCCGAACCAACCACTCTGCCCCGGCCCCTTCACGATCGAGGAGATCGCCGGGTTGAGGTAGGCCAGCGCCGAGCCATAGGTGTGGAAGATGCTCCACCCGCCCTGGTCCACCGGCTGCTGCCGCACGCGGCGCTGCACCACCGTGCCCCAGTCGGTCTCCACCAGCTCGACATTCATGCCGATGCGCTTCAGCCGGTCCGCGGTCACCTGTCCGTGCGGCCCGATCAGCGGGAAGTCCGTGGGGTTGATGATCACCACCTTCTCGCCGTTGTAGCCGCTGGCCTGCAATGCCGCGCGCGCCCGGTCCAGGTTGCGCGGCGGCGCGTTGACCGGCGAGAGGTCCTCGGTGCCGAGCGGCGTGCCGCAGGGGAACAGGCTGCGGCATTCGCGCCAGACGCTCTGGTCGTCGCCGAGCGTCGCGCGCATGTACTCGCTCTGCTCCACCGCCAGGGCCACCGCCTGGCGCGTCGCGCGGTTGTTGAACGGCGCCTGCAGGTGATTGAGCCGCATGATGGACATGATGCCGTAGGGGTTCAGCACATCCACCTTGACGCTGCGGTTGCGCTGCAGCGTGGGGATCAGGTCCGGCAGCGGCTGGTCCAGCCAGTCCACCTCGCCGGCCTGCAGCGCCGCGGCGGCGGTCGCGGGGTCGGGCAGGATGTGCCATTCGATCCGCGGGAAATGCGCGATCTTGCCGCCCGAGGCGCTGTCCACCGGCTCGCTGCGCGGGCGATAGCCGTCGAACTTCGCATAGGCGAGGCGGCTGCCGGCGACGAATTCGTCGGGCAGGAAGCGATAGGGGCCGCTGCCCACCACCTCGCTGACCTGGCTGTTGGCATCGGTCCGCGCCAGGCGTTCGGGCATGATGAAGGGCACGCTCGCATCGGGCTTGGCGAGTGCGTCGAGCACCAGCGCGAAGGGGCGCTTGAGGCGGATTTCCAGCGTGCGGTCATCGGCCGCGCGCCATTCATCCACCCGCTCCGCCAGGATCTGCCCGAAGGGATCGCGCTTCGACCAGCGCGCCAGCGAGGCCGCGCAATCGGCCGCACGCACCGGCTCGCCATCATGGAAGCGCAGGCCCTCGCGCAGGCGGATGCGCCACACGCGGCCATCGGCCGAGACCTCGTGCCCCTCCGCCATCTGCGGCTTCGGGCGCAGCTGGCCGTCCATGGCGAACAGCGTGTCGTAGACGTGGTAGCCGTGCATCTGCGTGACGATCGCCGTGGTCCAGATCGGATCCAACGTGGCGATGTTGGCCTGCGGCACGAAGCGCAGCGTGTCGGTGCGGGCCGGCTGGGCGAGGCTCGGCGCAGCAAGCCCGGCGGCGGCGAGGCCGGCCCCGGCGCGGAACAGCGTACGGCGATGCATGGTGTTTCCTTCCCCAGTTCCCGTGGTTGGGGAAAGGCTAGGCGTGCCAGGCGTCGCCGGTCAACGTGCCGCTATGGGATGCAGATCGCGGCGCGTGCCTCGGCATATCCCTGCTTGAGGCGCGCGATCACCTCGGCGGCTGGCGGCGCATCCGCGATCGAGCCGACGCCCTGGCCGGCGCCCCAGATGTCCTTCCATGGCCGCACGCGGTTGCTGCCGAAGCTCATCTTCGACTTGTCCGCTTCCGGTAGCGCATCGGGATCGAGACCCTGCGCGGCGATGGAGGGCTTGAGGTAGTTGCCGTGCACGCCGGAGAAATACGGCGTGTAGACGATGTCCGCGGCACTGCTCTCGACGATCATCCGCTTGTAGCGCGCATCGGCATTGGCTTCCGCGGTCGCGATGAAGCGCGTGCCCATATAGGCAAGGTCGGCGCCCATCGCCTGCGCCGCCAGGATCTGCCGCCCCTCGGTGATGGCGCCCGACAGCACGATCGGCCCGTCCCAGATCCGCCTGACCTCGGCGACCAGCGCGAAGGGCGAGAGCGTGCCGGCATGCCCGCCGGCACCGACCGCCACCAGGATCAGCCCGTCCACGCCCACCTCCAGCGCCTTCGCCGCGTGGCGCAGGTTGGTGACGTCATGGAAGACGAGGCCGCCCCAATCGTGCACCCGCTTCACCACCTCGCCCGGCGCGCGTAGCGACGTGATGATCATCGGCACCCGGTGTGCCTCGCAGATGCCGAGGTCGTGTTCCAGCCGGTCATTGGAGCCGTGGACGATCTGGTTCACCGCGAAGGGCGCGTCCTGCGGGCCGAGTGCGTCGCGGATGCGCGTCAGCCAGGCATCCAGCTCTTCCTTCGGGCGCGCGTTCAGCGCCGGGAAGGACCCGACGATGCCGCCGCGGCACTGCGCGATCACCAGCTCCGGGTTGGAGACGATGAACATCGGCGAGGCGATGACGGGCAGCGCCAGCTTCTGCAGGATCGGCGGCAGCGACATGCAACAATCCGGACGGTGGGCGGCGGCAGCTTGCCCGGCGGCGCCCGGCGCGTCCATCCGGCCTTGCCTGTCCGCTTGACCGGCGGAGGGCCATGCGCGATCACCGCCGCGAACGAGGAGGCAGGCGGGCATGGCCGGACCGGTGCGCTACGAGGTCGCCGATGGCATCGCGGTGGCGACGATCTCCGCGCCGCCAGTCAATGCGCTCTCCGCCGCGCTGCGCGCCGCGCTGGCCGAGGCGGTGACGCGCGCGGCGGAGGATGCCACGGTTCGCGCCCTCGTGATCGCCGCCGAGGGCCGCACCTTCATCGCCGGCGCCGACATCTCCGAATTCGGCAAGCCGCCGGTGCTGCCGGGCCTTTCGGAGGTGATCGCGCTGCTCGATGCCTGCCCGAAGCCGACCGTCGCTGCGATCCACGGCGCGGCGCTCGGCGGCGGGCTCGAGGTAGCGATGGGCTGCACGGCGCGTGTGCTCGGCCCGGCCGCGAAGCTGGGCCTGCCGGAGGTGAAGCTCGGCATCCTGCCCGGCGCAGGTGGCACGCAGCGCGCACCGCGGCTGATGGGGGCGGGGGCGGCGCTGCGCCTGATGACATCGGGCGATCCGCTCGGCGCCAGGGACGCCGTGGCCGCCGGCCTCGGCGATTTGCTGGCCGAGGGCGACCTGCTCGCGGCGGCGAAGGCCCATGCGGCGAAGCTGGCGGCCGGCCCCTTGCCGAAGCCCGTTTCCGCGCGCGACGAAAATCTTGGCCCACGCGAGGCCTTCGAGAAGGAAGCCGCCGCGCTGGCGAAGCGCGCCGCGACGGAGCCGCAGATCGCCGCCTGCATCGCCTGCGTTCGCAATACCTTCGACCTGCCCTTCGCCGAGGGACTGGCGCAGGAGCGCGCGGCCTTCGAGCGCCTGGTGCGCGACCCGCGCAGCAAGGCGCTGCGCCACGTCTTCTTCGCCGAGCGCGAGGCGGCGAAGATCGCCAACATTCCCGCCGGTACCAGGCCGCGCGAGGTGAAGCGCGCGGCGGTGCTCGGCGCCGGCACAATGGGTGCGGGCATCGCGATGTGCTTCGCCAATGCCGGCATCCCGGTGCGCGTCATCGAAACCGACGAGCCGGCCATGCAGCGCGGCATTGCCCGCATCCGCGCGACCTACGAGGCCAGCGTGAAGCGCGGCAGCCTGACGCCGGAGACACGCGATGCGCGCATGGCGCTGATCGAGGGTGCGGTCGGCCTCGAGAGCGCCAACGACGCCGACATGATCGTCGAGGCCGTGTTCGAGGAGATGGGGCTGAAGAAGCAGGTCTTCGCCACGCTGGATCGTGTGGCCAAGCCGGGTGCGGTGCTGGCCTCCAACACCTCCTATCTCGACATCGACGAGATGGCGGCCGCCACCTCCCGCCCCGGCGACGTGCTGGGCATGCATTTCTTCTCGCCGGCGAACGTGATGAAGCTGCTGGAAGTGGTGCGCGCGAAGCAGACCGCCCCCGATGCGCTGGCCACCGCCGCCGAGATCGGCCGGAAGCTAGGCAAGGTGCCGGTGGTGGTGGGTGTCTGCTTCGGCTTCGTCGGCAACCGCATGCTGTCGCGCCGCACCGCGCAGGTGGAACGCCTGCTGCTGGAAGGCGCGCTGCCGGAGCAGGTGGACAAGGCGCTGACCGATTTCGGCTTCCGCATGGGGCCCTGCGCAATGAGCGACCTGGCCGGCCTCGATATCGGCTGGCGCATCCGGAAGGCCACCGGCAAGCGCGCGCCGGTGGCCGATGCGCTGTGCGAGGCCGGCCGCCTCGGCCAGAAGACCGGCAAGGGCTTCTTTCTGTACCCCGAAGGCAGCCGCAGCGGGGTGCCCGATCCCGAGGTCGCCGAACTCATCGAGAGGATCAGCGCGCGGGAAGGCGTCGCGCGGCGGGCCATCGACCAGACGGAGATCCTCGACCGCCTGCTGCTGCCGATGGTGAACGAGGGCGCGTGCATCCTGGAGGAAGGCGTCGCCGCGCGCCCGGGCGACATCGATGTGGTCTGGCTGCACGGCTACAACTGGCCCGCCTGGACCGGAGGGCCGATGCACTGGGCCAATGCGCGCGGGCTGCGGGAGATCGCCGCACGGCTCGACGGCTTCGCGCAGGCGACCGGCGACGAGAGCCTGAAGCCGGCGCCGCTGCTGGCGCGGCTGGCCACGGAGGGCGGCAGCTTCGCGGGACTGAAGACCGGCTGATGCCCCATCCCTGGGAAGCCAGCTACCCGCCCGAGTGCCGGTGGGACGTGCCCATCGCCGAGGGCACGCTGCCCGGCTTCCTGGACCACATCGCCGCGCGCTTCGGTGAGCGTCCCGCGATCGAGTATCGCGGCCAGGTGCTGAGTTATGCGCAGCTGAAGACCCTGTCGGACCGCGTCGCGGCGGGGCTGATGGCAATGGGTATCGGGCGGGGCGATTGCGTGGCGCTCTACCTGCCGAACACGCCGTGGCATCCGCTCTGCTTCTTCGCGGTGCTGCGCACCGGCGCGCGGGTGGTGCATCTCTCGGCGCTCGATGCGAAGCGCGAGCTGGCGCACAAGCTGCGCGATTCCGGCGCGACGCTGCTGATCACCACCGGCTTCGCGTCGCTGCTCGCCAATGCCGAATGGCTGCTGGAGGAAGGCGCGGTGCCGCGCGGGCTGCTCGCGCCGGACGCGCGTTGGGGAGGAGAGGACGCGGCGAACGATCTCGCGCCGCTGCCGGAAGCCGATCCGCCGTCCGAATGGCCCGCGCTGGCGCCGGCCGATCTGGCGCTGCTGCAATACACCGGCGGCACGACGGGCATCCCGAAGGGTGCGATGCTGACGCATGGCAATCTCACCGCCGCCGTCGCCATCTACAAGGCGTGGCGCGACAGCACCTCGTTGCCGGAAGGCGAGGGGCGCGTGCTGCTGGTGCTGCCGCTGTTCCACATCTTCGCCTTGACATCGGTGCTGCTGCGGCAGCTCTCCGAAGGCAACCTGCTGCATCTGCGCACGCGCTTCGACGCTGCGCAGGCGGTGGCGGACATCGAGCGCCTGCGTATCACCAACTTCGCCGGCGTGCCGACGATGTGGATCGGCATCCTGAACACACCGGGCGTGGAGCCGGCAAAGTTCTCGTCGCTCCGCCAGGCGACCTCCGGCGGCGCCCCGATGCCCTTCGAGGTGCAGCAGAGGCTGGAGGCGCTGATCGGCCGGCGCATCGGCGGCGGCTGGGGCATGACGGAAACCTGCCCCGCCGGCACGCGCCTGCCGCCCGACGCGCCGCGCCGTGCGGGGCTGATCGGCCTGCCGCTGCCAGGGATCGAGCTGCGCATCGTCGATCCCGATCAGCCGACTCGCGCCCTGCCACCCGGCGAGGTCGGCGAGATGGCAATCCGCGGCCCCAACGTCTTCGGCGGCTACTGGCAGCGCGAGGCCGAAAGCCGCGCCGCCTTCGCCGATGGCTGGTTCCTGACCGGCGACATGGGCTGGATGGACGAGGCCGGCTATTTCACGCTGGTGGATCGCCGCAAGAACATGATCCTGTCGGGCGGATTCAACGTCTATCCCGCGCAGATCGAGCAGGCGATCTACGAGCATCCCGCCGTCGCCGAATGCATCGTCCTCGGCATCGCGGACGAGTACCGCGGCCAGGCAGCGAAGGCCTATGTCGCCCTGAAGCCGGGCGCCGGGGGCTTCACGCTGGAAGATCTGCGCGGCTTCCTTGCCGACCGGCTCGGGAAGCACGAATTGCCGGCAGCGCTGGAGATCCGCGACTCGCTTCCGAAGAGCCCCGCGGGCAAGCTGCTGGCCAGCGCGCTGCGTGACGAGACCAGGGAGTAGGCCGCATGGACCTCCGCTACACGCCGGACGAGATCGCATTCCGCGATGAATTGCGTGCGTTCTTCCGGGCGAAGGTGCCGGCCGAGATCCGCCGCAAGATCAGCGAGGGCCGCGCCCTGGCACGCGAGGACTACGTCACCAGCCAGCGCATCCTGCACGCCGCCGGCCTGGCGACGCCGAACTGGCCGGTGGAATGGGGCGGCAAGGACTGGTCGCCGGTGCAGCGCTACATCTGGGTGGAGGAGCTGCAGGCCGCCGCGGTGCCGCAGCCGCTCGGCTTCAACGTCACCATGGTCGGCCCGGTCATCGCCACCTTCGGCAGCGAGGCGCAGAAGCAGCGCTTCCTGCCGCCGACCGCCAATCTCGATATCTGGTGGGCGCAGGGCTTCTCCGAACCCGGCGCGGGCTCCGACCTCGCCAGCCTGAAGACCACCGCGCGGCGCGAGGGGGACGAGTTCGTCGTCAACGGGCAGAAGACCTGGACCACGCTCGGGCAGTATGCCGACTGGATCTTCTGCCTGGTGCGCACCGATCCCGGCGCGCGCAAGAAGCAGGAAGGCATCTCCTTCATCCTGGTCGACATGAAGACGCCGGGCGTCACCGTGCGGCCGATCATCACCATCGATGGCGGGCATGAGGTGAACGAGGTGTTCTTCGACGAGGTGCGCGTGCCGGCGGAGAACCTGGTCGGCCAGCTCAACAAGGGCTGGGACTACGCGAAGTTCCTGCTGTCCAACGAGCGCATCGGCATCGCCCGCATCGGCATGACGAAGGAACGCCTCGCCCGCGTGAAGCGCCTCGCGCAGGAGACGCCGGCCGGCGAGGGGACGGTGTGGGACGACCCCGACTTCCGCCGCCGCCTCGCCTGGTCCGAGATCGAGCTGAAGGCGCTGGAGATCACCCAGATGCGGGTGGTCGCCGCGCAGCGCAGCCGGGCGGCGGACAAGCCCGACCCCTCCTCCTCGATCCTCAAGATCAAGGGCAGCGAGATCCAGCAGCAGGCGACGCAATTGCTGATGGAGATTGCCGGCCCCTACGCCGCGCCGCGCCCTGATCGCGACGAGGAAGGGCTGAACCTGCCCTCCGTCGGCCCCGACTGGGCCGATGCCGCGGCGCCGCTGTTCTTCAACTACCGCAAGGTCTCGATCTATGGCGGCAGCAACGAGATCCAGCGCAACATCATCGCCAAGGCCTTTCTAGGCCTTTGAAGTGCGCGGCACTTGCCGCGGGCCCCGTTCGGGGCCTCGCCGCGCAACTGCGCGGCGCCCGTTGCCAAGCTTTGTGCGGGTGTGACCGACCATGGATTTCGACCTCACCGACGACCAGCGCCTGCTCGCCGACAGCGTCAACCGTCTCGTCGCCGACCGCTACGCCGATTTCGAGAAGCGCAAGGCGTATATCGCCGCGCCGAACGGCTACGCCGCCGCGAACTGGGCCGCGATGGCGGAGATGGGCCTGCTCGGCCTGCCACTGACCGAGGAGCAGGGCGGCTTCGGCGGTGGCCCGGTCGAGACGCTGCTGGTCATGGAAGCCTTCGGCCGCGGCCTGGTGGTGGAGCCCTACCTCGCCACCGTGGTCCTCGGCCTTGGCCTGGTCCGTCGTGCCGGCGCGGATGCCGAGCTGCTGGCGCAGGTCGCGGCCGGCGAGCTCACGCTCGCCTTCGCGCACCAGGAACGCCAGGCGCGGCATGACCTGCACGATGTGGCCACCACCGCCCGGCGCGATGGCGACGCCTGGCTGCTGGATGGCGCCAAGGGCGTGGTGCTGCATGGCGACAGCGCGGACCGCGTGATCGTCTCCGCCCGCACTCGCGGTGCGCGGCGCGACCGCGACGGCATCGGCCTGTTCCTGCTGGACCCCGCCACGCCGGGCGTCACCCGCCGGGGCTATGCCACCCAGGACGGGCTGCGCGCCGCCGAGATCGTGCTGGAGGGCGCGCGCGCCACGTTGCTCGCCGACAACGCCCTGGCGCTGATCGAGCTCGTCACCGATGAGGCGATTGCCGCGCTCTGCGCCGAGGCGCTCGGCGCGATGGAGACGCTGCGGGACCTGACGGTGGACTATCTCAAGACGCGCCAGCAATTCGGCCGCCCGATCGGCGAGTTCCAGGCGCTGCAGCACCGCGCCGCCGACATGCTCGTCGCCACCGAGCAGGCGCGCAGCATGACCATGTACGCCGCGATGATGGTGCAGGAGGCGGACGCCGCCGCTCGCGGCACCGCGCTTTCGGCCGCCAAGGCGCTGGTCGGGAAGCTTGCGGACCAGCTCGGGAAGGAGGCGGTGCAGCTGCACGGCGGCATCGCCATGACCGAGGAGTACAAGGCCGGCCACTACTTCAAGCGGCTTGCAATGTTCGGCGTGCTGTTCGGCGACGTGGATCACCATCTCCGGCGGGTCGTGGCGGCCGGCGGCCTCCCGGATTAGGGTGGCGCCGTAACGAAGCCGGGAGGGCCATGATGCTGCGGGAGGCGATCGGGCGGCGTGCGGCGCTGGCGCTCGGGGCGGGGATGGCCGCCATGCCCGCGCTTGGCCAGCCGCGCTTTCCCGGCCGCGCCATCCGCATCTTCGTGCCCTTCCCCCCGGGCGGCACCACGGATACGCAGATGCGCGCGCTGGCCGAAGGCGCCGCCCGAAGGCTCGGCCAGCCGGTGGTCATCGAGAACAAGCCCGGCGCCGGCGGCACGCTTGGCGCGACCACGCTCGCCCAGGGCACAAGGCCGGATGGCTACACCCTCTCGGTGATGCCCAATTCGGTGTTCCGTGTGCCAGTGATGATGGCGCGCCCGCCCTATGATCCGATGACCGACTTCACCTGGGTGATCCGCCTGGTCGGCTACACCTTTGGCATCGTGGTGCGCGCCGATGCGCCCTGGCAGACCCTGGCCGAGCTGCTGGCCGACGCCCGCGCCAACCCGGGGAAGATCAGCTACGGCACGCCCGGCGTCGCGACGCTCGACGTGACGATGGAACAGATCGCGCGGATGGCCGGCGGCATCCGCTGGCTGCATGTGCCGTTTCGCGGCGGCGCCGACAACATGCAGGCGCTGCTCGGCGGGCAGATCGACGTTGCGGCCGAGAGCAGTGTTTGGGCCGAGCTGGTCCGCGACGGACGGCTGCGCCTGCTGGCGAGCTGGGGCGAGCAGCGCCCGCCGCGCTTCCGCATGGCACCCACCCTGCGGGAGGCCGGCATCGACATCGTCAACGCCTCGCCCTACGGCCTTGCCGGCCCGCGCGGGATGGCGCCGGAGGTGGTCCGGACTCTGCACGACGCCTTCCGCGACTCCTTGCAGGACCCGGCACACCTGGCCGTGCTCGAGCGCTTCGACATGCCGCTGATGTATGCCGACGGCGCTGCCTATGCCCGCTACGCGCGGGAGTTCTACGAGGAGGACAGCGCCATGGTGCGGAGCATGGGCCTGCGGTTCTGAGCCGCCTCCCGCCGTCACAGAAGCGTCAAGAATACCGATAACTGCGATACTTGTGCGGGCAAAATTTCGCGAAACCGCCGTTTCACTCTTTACTTGGACGTTTCCCCTAACCTTATGGTTGCCATGCGCCGCGCGCCGCACACCGGGCTCTGGGCTGCACGCATCGCGCGGTTGGGGAAGCGGACAGCTATGCCGGACGGCCAGTTGCTCGATCCGCGCGCTCAGGGCCAGGCGCGCCGCCAGAGTGCCGCGTTGCCCGTGCTGGGCAGCGGCGCGGCGCTGCGCGTGGTGCTGATCACCAGCCGGGAGACCAGGCGCTGGGTGGTGCCCAAGGGCTGGATCGAGCCGCGCGAGCAGCCGCATCGCAGCGCTGTGCGCGAAGCCTTCGAGGAAGCCGGCCTTGCCGGCGAGGCCGACCCCGAGCCGATCGGCCTCTATGCCTATGCCAAGCGGATGCCGCGCGGCGTGGTGCTGCCGACGCAAGTGCTGGTCTTCCGCTTCCGCGTCGCCCGCCTGCTGCAGGACTGGCCGGAGCGGCGGGAGCGGGAGCGGCGGCTGTTCACGCCGGCCGCCGCCGCCACGCTGGTCGCCGAGCCCGGCCTTGCCGATTTGCTGCGGAGCCTTACCCCGGCAAGAAGCCATCCGGCGTGATGCCGCGCGGCTTCACCAGGTCGTAGGACCCGCGCGGCAGGTAGCGCCCGGTGCCGGGCTCGGCCTGTACCTTGCCGTCCCGCATCACCACCTCGCCGCGGCGGATGGTCATGGTCGGCCAGCCGGTGACCTCCATCCCCTCATAGGGCGTGTAGTCGATGGCGTGCTGCATCAGCGCGTTGGTCAGCGTCACCTTCCTCGTCGGATCCCACAGCACCAGGTCGGCATCGCTGCCCGGCTGGATCACGCCCTTCCTGGGGTAGAGCCCCATGATGCGCGCCGGGTTGGTGGCGGTGAGCTTCACGAACTCCTCCAGCCCGATGCGCCCCTTGGCCACGCCCTCGCTGAACACGATCGGCAGCCGCGCGGCGAGGCCGGGGATGCCGTTCGGGATCTTCTCGAAGCTGGCGTCGCGCCCGGCCACCGCCTTGCCCTTGTCGCCGCCGAAGCTGAAGCCGCAATGGTCGGAGGAGACGACGTCGAGCGTGCCGCGGTGGATCATCTCCCAGATCCGCAGGTGCTCATGCGTGTCGCGCGGGGAGGGGCTGCACATGTATTTCGCGCCCTCGAAACCCGGCCGGTCCATGTCCACGGCGGTCAGGCTGACATATTGCGGGCAGGTTTCTCCCCAGACCTTGAGGCCTCGTGCCTGGGCACGCGCGATCTCCTCCGCCGCCTCCTCACAGGAGACGTGGAAGACCTGGATCGGCTGGTCCACCAGCTCCGCCAATGCGATGGCGCGGTGCGTCGCTTCCCGCTCGACGACGCGGGGGCGTGACCAGGCGTGGTATTTCGGGCCGGTGAGCCCGGCCTCCAGCAGCGCATGGGTGCGCCACTGGATCGCCTCGTAGTTCTCGCAATGCACGGTGACCAGGCAGCCGTGCTTGCGCGCAGTGAGCAGCACCTTGAGGAACTCGCCATCCGTCAGGTGCAGCGGCTCGTATGTGAGGAAGACCTTCAGGCTGCGCACGCCCTCGGCGACGAGATGCGGCACTTCCTCGTTCAGCACGGCGTCGGTCGGGTCGCTGATGATCTGGTGGAAGGCGTGGTCCAGCATGCCGGTGGCGCCACGCCTGCGGTAATCCTCGTAGCGCTCGCGGACGCCGAAGCCCTTCCATTGCGGGATGAAGCAGACGACGCTGGTGGTGCCGCCGGCGAAGGCCGAGGTGGAGGCGGTGACGAAGCTCTCCTCGTTCACCGTCACCTGCGGCTCGCCGTCGGACATGGTGTAGCCGCCGCGCGAGGGTTCCTCGATGTGGCAATGGCTGTCCACGCCGCCGGGCAGCACGTAGCGGCCATCCGCCTCGATGGTCTGTGCGGCGTCGGTGATCTTCTCGGCGATGGCGGCGATGCGGCCATCCTTCACGCCGATGTCGCAGCGCGTGGCGCCGAAGGCGGTGGCGACCAGGCCGCCACGGATCGCGAGATCGTATTCGGGCATGCTCAATCTCCTGTCGTCGCGCCCGCCGGCGCGGTCATCTGTGGTCGGCCGCGTCCATGGCGTAGGCGCGACCGTAGCGCGCTTCCAGCCGCCGCTGCACCAGTTCCCAGCAGGTGGTCATCACCAGGTACCAGCAGGCTGCGGCGAGGAAGAGCTCCAGCACCAGGAACTTCTCCTGGATCAGGATCTGCGTGCGCCGCAGCAGCTCCTCCATGCTGATCACCGAGGCGACTGAGGTGGTCTTCAGCAGTCCGTTCACGCTGTTGCCGAGCGGCGGGATGATGATGCGCATCGCCTGCGGCCAGGTGACGGTGCGGAATACCTGCACCTTGGACAGGCCGAGCGCGGTGCCGGCTTCCTTCTGGCCCTTGCCCACCGCCATGATGCCGGCGCGCACGATCTCTGACAGGTAGGCCGCCTCGTTCAAGGAGAGGCCGAGCAGCGCGGCCTGCCAGACGCTGAAGCGCACGCCGAACAGCGGCAGTCCGGTGTAGATGATCAGCAGCTGCACCAGCAGCGGCGTGCCGCGGAACAGCCAGCAATAGGCCGCCGCCACCCCCGCGATGCCGCGGTTGCCCGACAGCCGCATCAGCGCCAGCAGGACGCCGAGCAACAGCCCGCACAGGAGCGAGGCGGCGGTCAGCCACAGCGTGGTGAGCGCGCCTTCCAGCAGATACGGGTTGAAGAGATAGTCGAAGAAACCCGACCAGGACCAGATTTGGATGGTTTGCTACTCCGCATGATCCCCTCCCCCGCAATTGCGGGGGAGGGAGCAGGCACGGGTGAAGGAGACGCGCGGTTACTGCGGCCCGACCACCGCGAAGCCGCCCTCGGCCAGGCCGACGCCGTATCTGTCGAACAGCGCCTTCAGGCTGCCATCCGCGTTCATCTCCTGCAGCACCTTGGAAACCTCGTTCGCCAGCGTCCGCGAGCGGAAGGCGAGGGCGGCCGGCGTCGGGTTCAGCCCGTGCAGCACGCGCGGGAAGTCGCCGCGCCGGTCGTATTCGGCCGCGACGGCATCGATCGAGGTCACCGCCTCCACCTGCCCGGCGCGCAGCGCCTGGAAGGCGACGGCGAAATTGTCGAAGGTGCGGATGTTCATCGGCTGCAGGCCGCGCTGCTGCAAGGCGGCGCTGATCGCCCGCGTCTGCCGCTCCTCGAAGCCGCCGAGCTCCACGCCGATGGTGATGCCGGACAGGTCGTCCACGCCGCGGATGTTCTTCGGGTTGCCGCGCGCGGCGGAGATCGCGACGGCGTTGTTCTCGTAGCGGATCATCTGCATCATCCGCGCGCGTTCTTCCGTGTAGAAAATGCCGGTGTTGATCATGTCCCACCGGCGCGCGGCGAGGCCGGGGATCATCGCGCTGAACTCGATGCGCACATATTCCGGCGTCAGGCAGAGCCGGCGCGCGATCTCGGTGCCGAGCTCGATGCGCATGCCCTGCAGCTGGCCCTGCGCATTGACGAACTGCAGCGGCGGCAGGGTCGGGTTGGTGGACATCACCAGCGTGCCGGGCTTGACGAGCTCGCTGTTCGGCACGCGCGGCGTGCAGGCTGGCGCCTGGGCCTGCGCGGCGGGCGCGAAGACGGGTGTGGTGAGGGCAGCCGCGATGGCGGCAAGCAGAAGACGACGCATGCTACGTTCTCCCTGTCTGGTTCCGGTCACGCGGCCTGCCGCGCGCCTTCGGCGAGCAGACCCATTCCTTGCAGCACGGCGGCAAGCTTCGGCATGTCGGCGCCGGGCAGCGGCAGCCGGGGCGGCCGCGGATCGCCCATGCTCATGCCCATCAGCCGGAAGCCGGCTTTGGTGCCGGAGACATAGCGCGGCCCACCCACCCAAGGCAGCAGCGGCATGAGCTTCCGGTACAGCGCCAGCGCCCGGTCCATGTCCTTGTCGAAGGCGGCGGCATGGAACATCTCGGTCGAGAGCTTCGGCGCCAGGTTGGAACACACCGCCACCCAGCCGATCGCGCCCAGCCAGGCGCTCTCATAGCCGAGCACGCCGGCGAAGACCTCCATCCGGTCGCCGCAGAGTTCGACGATGTCGCGCACGCGCGTCACCTCCAGCGTGCTTTCCTTGACGTAGCGGCAGTTCGGGATGCGGGAGATCTCCGCCAGCATCTCCGGCGTCATGTCCACATTCGCCGTCGCCGGGTTGTTGTAGACCATGATGGGCAGGCCGGTGGCATCGGCCACCTTCCCGTAGTGGTGCATCAACTCGGGCAAGGTCGGCACGGAATAGAAGGGCGGGATGATCATCACGCCGTCGGCGCCGAGCGATTCCGCTTCCTTCGATGTGCGCACCACCTCGCGCGTATCCTCCGCGCCGGTGCCGATCAGCACCGGCACGCGCCCGGCGGCGGTCTTCACCACCGTCTCCACGATCGCCGTGCGCTCATCCGGCGAGACGGAGAGGAACTCGCCGGTGGAACCCAGCGGGATCAGGCCGCGGATGCCTTCGCGGATCTGGAACTCCACCAGCCGCGCCAGCGCCTTCAGGTCCACTTGATCGCCGCCTTCGGTGAAGGGCGTGATCAGCACCGTGTAGCAGCCGCGGAAAGGCTCGCCGGCCATCGTCGAAGGCTCCCTGTCATGCGCATGCGCGCCGTGCGAACATCCGACTGCCAATCGGACATGACGACAACCCCCCCTCGATGCGTCTCACGCACAAGCACATCACGCCGGCTGCCGAAGCGGTGGGCATCACCTTCGACGGCCGCCCAATTCGCGCGCTGCCGGGCGAGACCGTGGCGGCCGCGCTCTCGGCCGCCGGCATACTCGCATACAGGCAGACGGCCTCCGGCGCGCCGCGCGGCCTCTGGTGCGGCATGGGGGCGTGCTTCGACTGCCTGGTGACGATCGACGGCCGTGCGAACCAGCGCGCCTGCCTCGCCAAGGTCGCGCCCGGCATGGTTGTGGCCTCAGCGCCGCCCGCCGCGCCCAGCTCCCTGGCCCCGGAACCCGCGGCACGCGCGGAGGAGATCACGTCCGACATCCTGGTGGTCGGCGCCGGCCCGGCCGGCCTCTCGGCCGCCATCGCGGCTGCCGAGGCCGGCTGCGCCGTGGTGGTGCTGGACGAGCGCGGCGCGCCGGGCGGGCAGTATCTCAAGCCGCTCGCCGCCAGCCACGCCCATGCGGCGCCGGACCGGCAGTTCCGCCAATCCGCCGCCCTGCGCGACCGTGCCCTGGCGGCCGGCGTGGTGTTCCATCGTGGCGCGACGGTCTGGGGCGCCTTCGGCCCGGAGGAACTCGCCGCGCTGGTCGAAGGCCGCAACCTCGTGTTCCGCCCCCGCCGCATGGTGCTCGCCGCCGGCGCGCATGAACGGCCGGTGCCGATCCCCGGCTGGACGCTGCCCGGCGTGATGACCACCGGCGCGCTGCAGACGCTGGCGCGCGCGAATCGCGTCTCGCCCGGGCGCCGGGTGGTGATCGCCGGCAACGGCCCGCTCAACCTGCAACTGGCCTGCGAGCTGGTGGAGGGCGGCGTCGAGGTCGCCGCCGTGCTGGAGGCCGCCCCGAAGCCCGGCTTCCGCGCCTGGCGCGAGGCCGTGACGCTTGCCGCCCGCGCGCCCGATCTCGCCTGGGACGGCGCGCGCTACCTCGCCGTGCTGAAGCGTGCGGGCGTGCCCGTGACCTGGGGCGCGATGCCGGTCGCCGTGGAGGGAGAAGGCCGGTTCGAAGCCCTGCGGGCGATGACGCCGCAAGGCGAGATCCGCATCGCCGCCGATGCCTGCGCCCTCCACCTCGGCTTCCAGCCCGAGACCGGACTCGCACGCGCGCTGGGCTGCGCGCATCGCTTCACCGATAGCGGCCTCGGGAGGCTCGAGACTGTCACCGACGCGGATGGCCGCACCAGCCTGCCCGCGGTCTTCGCGGTCGGGGATGGCGCGCAGATCGGCGGCGCGCGCATCGCCTTCGCGCGCGGACGCCTCGCCGGGCTGGCGGCGGCGCGAGACCTGCGCGCCGGCCTCGCCGAGGAACCCGCCACGCGCCGCGCGCTGGCCCGCGCCATCGCCTTCCAGGAGGCGCTTTGGACGCTCTTCGCCGTGCCGGGGTTCGACGTGACGCAGGTTGCCGACGCGACGGTGATCTGCCGCTGCGAGGAAGTGACGGCCGGCGCGCTTCGCGCTGCGCAGGGCGAGGGAGCCCTTTCGCTTGGCGCGCTGAAGAAGGCGACGCGGGCGGGCATGGGCCGCTGCCAGGGTCGCATGTGCAGCGCCACCGTCGCGCGTTTCGCGCGGGCGGAGGCGGAGCAGGATTGGGCCGCGCCGCGCGCCCCGGTGAAGCCGGTGCCGCTGCTGGCGCTGGCGATGGAGAAGCCGGAGTGGACGGAGGGGCCGAGCTTCGATCCGCCCGTCCTGCCGCCCCGCGCCACGACCGCCCGGCGCGACGACGCCGAGGCCGACCTCCTCGTCATCGGCGGCGGCGTGATGGGCCTCGCCATCGCCCGCGCCGCTGCGCGCGAGGGGCTTGGCGTGATCCTCGCCGAGCGCGGCGAGCCGGGGCAGGGCGCTTCCACCGCCAATGCCGGCAGCCTGCACATCCAGCTCCATGCCTATGACAGCGCCGGCGCCGCGGAGGGGCGGGACAGCGCTGCGGCGCAGATCCTCGCCCTCGGCCCGCGCTCCGTCGCGCTCTGGCGCGAGATTGCGCGCGAGAGCGGCGAGAAGCTGGCGATCCGCACCGATGGCGGGCTGATGCTCGCCGAGACGCCGGCGCAGCTCCGCGCGCTGGCCGACAAGGTGGCGATGGAGCGCGATTTCGGCGTGGACTCCACGCTGCTCGGCGCCAACGAACTGTATGCCCGTCATCCCTTCCTCGCCCCCGGCTTCGCCGGCGCCGCCTTCTGCGCCGAGGAGGGCCAGATGGACCCGCTGCGCGGACTCTCCGCGCTGCTGCGGCTGACGCACGGCGCGGGCGTTGCGATCCGCGGCGGCGTGCAGATCACCGCGCTGGCGCGCGAGGGCGTCGGCTTCCGCGCCGAGACGGCCGAGGGCGCGATGATCCGCGCCGGCCGCGTGGTGAATGCCGCGGGGCCCTGGGCGGGTGAAGTCGGGAAGATGCTCGGCGCGCCGATCCCGGTGCGCGCCACCGTGCAGCAGGTGATCGCCACGGAGGCCGCTGGTGCCGAATTGCTGCGGCCCTTGGTGCTCCATGGTTCGCGCCATCTCAGCCTCAAGCAGGGCGATGCCGGCCACCTGATCCTCGGCGGGGCCTGGCCGGGCGAGCTGGATGCGGAGGGCCGCCCGCGCAACCTCCGCGCCAGCATCGAGGGAAACCTGTGGGTGGCGCGCAGCGTGCTGCCGGCGATCGAGGGGCTGCACGTGATCCGCGCCTGGACCGGCATCAACGTGATGATTCCCGGCCCCATCCTCGGCGCCGATCCCCGCGTGCCCGGCCTGTTCCATGCCGTCACCTTCAACGGCTGGACGCTTGCGCCGGTGGTCGCCGAGCTGATCGCCAAGGCACTGCGCGGCGGCGGCGGCCCGCCCGCGGTGTTCTCGCCGGCCGCCTATGCGGCGCGCTCGTAGACCAGGTGCAGCGCGCCGCCGCCGCGCGTGACGCAGGAGACCAGGCGCAGCGCCGTCTCCTTCGTGCCCTCGGGAAACAGCGGGATGCCGCTGCCGAGCACCAGCGGCAGCACCGCCATCTCCAGCACGTCGAGCTTGCCGATGGCGAGCATCTGGCGCACCACGTCGCCGCCGCCCTCGACCCAGATACGCGCGTGGCCCTGGGCCTCCAGTTCCGCCGCGATCGCCGCGATGTCGCCGCTGCGCGCCTCGACCAGCGGCGGCGCATCGTCCAGCGGGCGCCGCGTCAGCACGAAGGTCGGCTTGCCGGCATAGGGCCAGTCGCCCATGCCCCGCACCGCGTCATAGGTGCCGCGACCCATCAGGATCGCGCCGACACTCGCATAGAAGGCTTCGTAGCCGAACTCCTCCGGCGGGCCGCCGCCGCCGAGCCAGTCCACCGAACCATCCGGCCGCGCGATCCGCCCATCCAGCGAAGTTGCGATGTAGCAGTGCCAGAGCGCCATCAGTGCAGCCGCGGCGCCTTCATGAAGCTCGCCCGGTCGGCGCTGACGACCGGCAGGCTGAGCCGCCGCCCGTCGCGCTCCGCCGCCACCATGACCTTCACCCCCGCCGCGCCGCGCGACCAAAGGGTGCGCCACAGCCCCGCCAGGTCCGTCGCCTCGGCCCCATCGATGCCGAGGATGCGGTCGCCCGCCCGCAGCCCGGCGCGCTCCGCCGGTCCCTTGGCGGCGACCGAGGCGACAACGATCCCCTCGTCCTGGTCCGCCGCATAGATGCCGAGCCAGGGCCGCGCCGGCTTGTTCACCCGGCCATAGCTCAGCAGGTCGCCCATGATCGGATGCAGCAGCGAGACTGGCACGCACATGTTGAGGTCCACCCGCCGGCCCCGCTTGTCGCGATGCTGCAGCACCAGGCTGCCGATGCCGACCAGCTTCCCCTCCGGCCCGATCAGCGCCGCCCCGCCCCAGGACGGGTGCGCCGGCGAGGTGAACAGCGCTTCCTCGAGCAGGTATTCCCAATAGCCGGCGAAGGGCTCCTTCGCGACCACCGAGCAGGCCAGCGCGCCGCCTTCCTCGTCCTGCGCGGCGGCCGCCAGCACGGTCTGCGCGCCGGTCTCCGGCGCCTCGGGCGGGCCGAGTTCCAGCGCCGGCGCCTCCAGCCGGCCGAGCGCCTGCACCAGGCCGAAGCCCGTCTCGAAATCATAGGCGAGCGCATGGCCCGGCACCACGCGGCCGGTCGTGGTGGTGATCCAGATGCTCTCCGCCTCGCTCACCAGGTAGCCGATGGTCAGGATCAGCCCGTCCGCACGGATGATCACCCCGCTGCCCTCGCGCTCGGTGCCGAGGGTGCGGGCGGAGAAGGCATCCGCCGGCACGCGCGACTTCAGCGCCACCACCGCGCCCAGCGCGGCGGCGAGGTCGAAGCTGTAATCGGCCGGGTCGGGCCGCAGCTCCTGCGGGATGCTCGGGTCGTCCTCGGCCATCTGTCGTCCTGTCATCGCAGGCACAGCCTACCCAAGGCGGGCGGTGGGGCGAAAGCCGGGGGCGCCCGGAAACCATGCGGCCGCCGCCGCCGCCAGCTCGCGATTTCGTGACCCTGGCGAGGATCAGCCTGCCAATTCCGCCAGCATCTCAAGCTGCCATTGCATCTCGGAAGGCGAGAGCGTCCAGCTCGCCTCCGCATTCTGCCGGATCACCTTCGCCGGCGCCACACCGAGCGCCGGCTGCACCTGCTCGGCCAGCTCCGCCGTCCAGCCCGCACGCCAGCACAGCGCCACGACGACCCGCGGGTTGCGCATCGCCAGCGCCGCCTCCATCCGCTCCGGCGGCAGGCCGGTGGCGGCGCCGAGCAGTTCGAGCAGCATCTCCCGGTCGCCGGTGCGCGCGGCCTCCCGGGCCGCTTCCATGCTGGGGACCGCATCGGCGAAGCGCTCCGCGATGCGCTCCCGCAGCGTCTCCGCCAGGCCCTCCGGCAGGTCGGGGCGGCTGGCCAGCACTTCCAAGAGATGCGCCGCCAGCATCGCGCCGAGTGCGCGCGCGACATGTCCCGGCAGGCTCGGCCGCCGCACCAGCGCCGCCTGCCAGCTGGGCTCTGCCGCGGCGCCCGCCACCAGCCGGTCGAGCGTCGCCTCGCGGATCGCGGCGGATCCGTTGGCCAGCAGCGCGGCGATCGCCGGCGGATCGGGCGAGCCCGCAACCGCATCGGCCACCGGCTCGCTCAGCAGCGGGCGGGCGGCGACCATGCGCCGCGTGAAGGGTGCCGGCGGCTCGGCGACCAGCGCGAGCAGGTCCTCCTCGGTCAGCAGCGGCGAGAGCTTCAGCACCGGCTCGGCGACAGGCATGGCGGTGTCGCGCGCCAGGCGCAGGATCAGCTCGCGCGGCGCATCCGGCAGTTCCGCCACCGCCTGGGCGAGGGCGGTGCGCACCTCGACGGCAGCGTCCTCAACCAGGCGTGTCAGCACGGCGCCCGTGATGCGCGTAAGCCGGTCCTGCACCGAGGCGGTCAGCCCCGGCGCCAACGTGCCGACGCGCCGTGCCAGCGCGGCACGCACGGCGGTGTCGCGGTCCTCGGTCAGCAGCAGCCCGGCCTGCGGCGGCGTCGCCGCATTGGCCGCGACCGCCTCGCGTACCGATGGCACCGGATCGCCGGCGAGCCAGGTCAGCAATTCGGGCGGAGTCTCTCCGCTGGCGGCTATCGCGGCGCGCGCGGAGACGCCGCCCAGCCGCGCGCGCAGCGCCGCCTGGCTGGTCGCCACCCGGTCCGCCACCGGCATGGCCTGGCCTTCAGGTGCCACGGCGCGCTTGGGCTGCGTGGCGAGACCCAGTGTCATGCAGACTTCCTCGCCCGCTTGCGTGCATACATCGCCGCATCGGCGCGGGCGATCAGCGCCTCGGTCTCCTCCTCCGGCTCGGCGGCGGCGAGGCCGATGCTGGCGGCGATCGCGGCCTCGCCGGCCTCGGGATGGCCGTCCAGCGGCCCGGGCGCGCCGATCGGCGCGGTGCGCTGCTGCGCCTCCGCCATCGCGACATCGGGCAGCCACAGCGCGAATTCGTCGCCGCCGAGGCGCGCCGCCACGCCCTGCTTCGCCGCGGCGGCCAGCAGCCGCGCCGCCATCGCCTGGATTGCCGCGTCGCCGGCGGCATGGCCCTGGCGATCGTTCAGCCGCTTCAGCCCGTCCATGTCGAGATAGGCCAGCACGCCCACCGGCTGCGTCGCCCGGCCGTCCGCCAGCGCTTCGGCAAAGCCGCGCCGGTTCAGCAGCCCGGTCAGCGGATCGGTGCGCGCCGCGCGGTCGAGCTCCGATTGCCGCGTCGCCTCCCCATGCAGCGCAGCCAGCGGCGCGCCGAGCGCCACCAGCACGCCGAGATCCTCGGCATCCGGTGGCGGGTCGCGCCAGGCGGCGAGCAGCAGGGCGGGCGTGGCCGGCACCAGCGCCAGCGTGCCCTCGTAGCGCGGCATGCCGTCCGGCGGGGTCGGGTCCGCCGGCAGCGGCCCGGGCTGGCCGGCCGTGGCGATCACGCGCCAGCCGCCCTCCGACGCCTCCAGCAGCATGGCTCCGGTGCACCCCAGCGCAGGGCCGATGCCGTCCAGCAGCCGCGCCAGCGCGCCGGCGGTGACGCCGCCGGCCGAGCGGCTGCGCTGCGCGGCGCCGAGCAGGCGCACCAGCGCAGTGGCGCGGCGCAGCGTGCGGGCGGTGGCCTCGGCGCGGCGTTCCTCCTCGGTCACGTCGCGGGCGCTGCCCCGCAGCCCGCCGGCGACAGGGAAGGCGGTGAACTCCAGGCAGGAATGGCTGCCATCCGCACGCAGCAGCCAGCTCCGCAGCCCGCGCGGCGGTGCCGCGGGATCGAAGGGGTCCGGCGTGTCCGTGAAGGCACGCAGCTCCGCCGCCGGCCGGCCGACCCAGGCGGCCGCGTCATGCCCGAGCGGCCGCTCGGGCGCCAGGAAGGTCAGCCGCCCGGAGGGATCGGTCTCGAACAGCACGTCGGCGGACAGCAGGGCCAGGTCGCGCCATCGCGTGCGGCTGTCCAGCAGCGCGGTGGCAAGCATCTCGTCCGGATCGGCGCTCATGCGTCGCAGGATCGCACCAGCCGGCTGAACCGATGGTTGACGTGCGTGGACGGTGAAGCCGCCGCCGCCGCGTTGACAGGCGCGCGGGGCTCTTCCAATGGTCGCTGAGCAACCTCACGCCAGGACCAGCCCGAGCCATGGACAAGACCGCCCTGCAGGCGCGCATCGAGGCGCTCTGGGCCCGCCGCGAGACGCTCAACGCCCAGACCACGGGCCCCGACCGCGCGGCGGTGGAGGAGGCGCTGGCGCTGCTCGATTCCGGCGGCGCGCGTGTCGCGGAGCCGGACGGCAAGGGCGGCTGGAAGGTCAACCAGTGGCTGAAGCAGGCGGTGCTGATGAGCTTCCGGCTCAGCGACAGCGCACCGATGGACACTGCCGCCGGTGCCTTCGACAAGGTGCCGCTGAAGTTCGAGGGCTGGGGCGAGAACCGCTTCAAGGCGGCCGGCTTCCGCGCTGTGCCGGGCGCGGTGGTGCGGCGCAGCGCCTACATCGCGCCGGGCGTGGTCCTGATGCCGAGCTTCGTGAACCTCGGCGCCTATGTCGATTCGGGCACCATGGTGGACACCTGGGCGACGGTCGGCTCCTGCGCGCAGATCGGGAAGAACTGCCACATCTCGGGCGGTGCGGGCATCGGCGGCGTGCTGGAGCCGCTGCAGGCCAACCCGGTGGTGATCGAGGATGACTGCTTCATCGGCGCACGCAGCGAAGTGGCCGAGGGCGTGATCGTGGAGCGCGGCAGCGTGCTCTCGATGGGCGTCTATCTCGGCATGTCCACCAAGATCGTGGATCGCGCGACCGGCGAGGTCCTGTACGGCCGCGTGCCGGCCTATTCCGTGGTGGTGCCTGGCGCGATGCCCGGCAAGCCGCTGCCCGACGGCACGCCGGGCCCGAGCCTCTATTGCGCGGTGATCGTGAAGCGGGTGGACGAGAAGACGCGGTCGAAGACCAGCATCAACGAATTGCTGCGGGATTGAGTCTTCGTGTGCCCTCAAGCGCTGGGCGCGGTCGAAGGCAGTGCCTTCGACCCGCGCGCTTGGCTTGCGCGCCTGCGCGCTGCCGTGCCGGTGCATGAGGGCGGTCTGCGCACGCGGCCGCTTCGCGGCCGGAACGGGCGAACCTGATGCTGGCTGATCCCCTCCCGCTCGCCCAGGCGCTGATCCGCTGCCGGTCCGTCACGCCCGCCGATGACGGCGCGCTGGCAGTGCTGGAGGCGGCCCTCGCTCCGCTCGGCTTCGCCTGCCATCGCCTGGAGTTCGGCACGACGCCGAATCTCTACGCCCGCCGCGGCACCGCTGGCCCGCACCTGATGTTCGCCGGCCACACCGATGTCGTCCCGCCCGGCAACGCGCCCTGGACCACCGATCCCTTCGGTGCCGAGGTGAAGGAAGGCGTCCTCCACGGCCGGGGTGCCACCGATATGAAGGGTGGCATCGCCGCCTGGGTGGTCGCCATCGCCGATGTGCTGGCGCGCCGCCCGGACCTGCCCGGCAGCCTCTCCCTGCTGATCACCGGCGACGAGGAAGGCCCGGCCCTCGACGGCACGGTGAAGGTGCTCGGCTGGCTGGCCGAACGCGGCGAGCTTCCGGATTGCTGCCTGGTCGGCGAACCCACCAGCAAGGCGACGCTCGGCGACACCATCAAGGTGGGCCGGCGCGGCAGCATGAACGCCGCCATCACCGTGCACGGCACGCAGGGCCACAGCGCCTATCCGCAGCGCGCCGACAACCCGGTGCACCGCCTGGTGCGGGTGCTGCACGCGCTGACCGCGGAACCGCTCGACGCCGGCACCGAGTTCTTCGAGCCCTCGACGCTGCAGGTGACCAGCTTCGATGTCGGCAACCCCGCCACCAACGTGATCCCCGCCGAGGCGCGCGCCCGGCTCAACATCCGCTTCAACGACCTGCACAGCTCCGCCGCGCTCACCGCGAGGCTGCGCGCCGTGCTGGACCGCGAGGCGCCGCGCCACGAACTCGCCGTGGAGTGTTCCGGCGAAAGCTTCCTCACCCGGCCCGGCCCCTTCGTGGAGGCGCTGGTCCGCGCCGTGCGCGCCACCACCGGGCAGGAGCCGAGGCTGGATACCGGCGGCGGCACCTCCGACGCCCGCTTCGTGGCGCGGTATTGCCCGGTTGCGGAGCTCGGCGCGGTCGGCGCGACCATGCACCAGGCGGATGAGCGCACGCCGGTGGCGGAACTCCGCGCCCTCGCGAAGCTCTACGCCGCGGTGATCGAGGAGGTGCTGCGCTGAGTCCGCCCCCGCCGCCGCCCTCGCCGCAGATGCGCCCGGTGATCACCGCCGGCCTGGCCGGCGCCTTCCTGCTGGGCCGCGGCCGGCCGGACGGGCTGGCGCTGATCGAGGATACGCCCGAAGGGGCGTGGCGCTCCTTCGCCGCGGCGCTGATCTGCCTGCCGGCCTTCCTGGCGCTGCGCATGTTCGCCTGGGCCGGGGTGGGCATGCCGGAAGGCGGCTTCCTCCGCGGCATGATGGCGGAGCTGATCGGCTACACCATCGCCTGGACCGCCTTCGCGCTGCTCTCGCTGCCGATCGCGACGGCCTGGGGCCGCGGCGCCGCCTGGCCGCACTTCATCGCCGCCTGGAACTGGACCAACGTGGTGCAGTACCTCGTGCTGATCGCGCTGATGCTCCCGGGCCTGCTCGGCCTGCCGGGCATGCTGTCCGGCATCCTCTCGCTCGCCGGCCTCGCCTATGCGGTGTGGCTGGAATGGTTCGTGGCGCGGCGCGCCCTCGGGGTGGACGGGCTGCGCGCGGGGGTGCTGGTGGGGGTGGACCTGATGCTCGGCCTGTTCCTGGGCGGGCTGATCCGGACGCTGGGGGAGGGGTGAGGGGCATGGCCGAGCGTCACGATGCGGCGGCGCTGCTGCGCTTCGCCACCGGATGCGCCCGCGCCGCCGGCCTGCCGGAGGAGAAGGCGCGTGACGTCGCCGAGGTGCTGCTCGAAGGCGACCTGATGGGCCACGACACCCACGGCCTGGCGCTGCTCACCCCCTATCTCGACAGCCTCGCCAGTGGCGACATGGCGGCAGCCGGCGAGCCCGAGCGCGTCTCCGCCACCCCGGTCGCCGAGACCTGGGACGGCCGCAAGCTGCCCGGCCCCTGGCTGGTGCGCCGTGCCATCGCCACGGCGGAAAAGGCGGCCGGGGTGTTCGGCCTGGGCGCGGTGAGCATCGCGCGCAGCCATCATATCGGCTGCCTCGCCGCCTATGGCCCGCCGGTGGCGGCGAATGGGCACATGCTGCTGCTGACGTGCTCGGATCCGGCGACCGCCTCGGTCGCGCCCTGGGGCGGCACGCGGCGGGTGATCACGCCCAACCCGGTCGCCGCCGCCTGGCCGACGCCGGACGGGCCGGTGATCCTGGACGTCTCGATGTCCATCACCACCAACGGCATGACGGCGCGCCGCCGGGCCGAGGGCACGCGCTTCCCCGGCCAATGGCTGCTGGACGCGCGGGGCAACCCGACCGACGATCCCAACGCCTTCTTCACCGACCCGGCCGGCACCCTGCTGCCGCTCGGTGGCGTGGAGGCCGGCCACAAGGGCTTCGCGCTCGGCCTGCTGGTCGAGGCGCTGACCAGCGGCCTCGCCGGCCATGGCCGGGCGGAGGCGCCGGGCGGCTGGGGCGCGAATGTCTTCGTCCTGGTGCTCGACCCCGCGAAGTTCGGCGGCGCCGAGCGTTTCCTGGCGGAGAGCGGCTGGATGGCCGGCGCGGTGCGCGGCAACCCGCCGCGGCCCGGCTTCGACGCCGCGCGCCTGCCCGGCGACGGTGCGATGGCACGCCGGGCCAAGGCCCTGGCCGAGGGCGTCACGCTGCATCCGGCGATTCCGCCGATGCTGGGGAAGCTGGCCGAGCGCTACGGGGTGCGGCTGCCGGCGGCGATCGGCGCAGGTTCGGCTTCATAGGGCATCTGGCGTTCGCCGCCGGGCGCGGTAAGGTTGTGCGCACAAAACGGCACATGTTGCTCATTCTGGGCGCAGAGCAGCCGGAAGCTGGAGACGTTCTTGATGCAGACCCGCCGCCAGACCCTGTCCCTTGCCCTCGGCGCCGTTGCCGCGCCGTCAGTCGTCCGCGCCCAGTCGGGCTCGGCCTGGCGGCCGACGCGGCCTGTCCGCCTGGTCGTTCCCTTTGCCCCCGGTGGCTCCAACGACATCGTCGGACGCATCGTTGCCGAAGCAGCGGGACAGGCGCTCGGACAGTCGATCGTGATCGAGAACCGGGCCGGGGCCGGCAGCATGATCGGCGCGGAGCATGTCGCGCGCGCGGCGCCGGATGGCTACACGCTGCTGATCAACAGTGCCCATTCGACGGTGCCCGCGATCGTTGCCCGCGTTCCCTACCGAACCGTCGAGGACTTCGCCGGCGTGGCGGTGGCCGGCTTCTCGCCCTATGTGCTCTGCGCCAATCCGCAGCTGCCGGTGGAATCGGCGCAGCAGCTGGTGGCGCTGCTGAAGGCCAACCCCGGCCGCTACAACATGGCGACGGCCGGCATCGGCAGCGGCGTGCATGTCGGCGCGGAACTCTTCCGCTCCATCACCAAGGTGGAGGTGGAGCTGGTGCATTACCGCGGCGGCGGACCGTCGGTGGCCGCGCTCGTCGCCAACGAATCGCAGTTCGGCACGCCGACCATGGCGTCCTCGCTCGGACAGGTCCGCGGCGGCGGCGTCCGCGCGCTCGCGGTGCTGGCCGAGCAGCGCACCCCGGCCCTGCCCAACGTGCCGAGCGCACCGGAGGCCGGCCTGCCCGGGCTGGTCGTGGAGGAGTTCTTCCCCATCCTCGCCCCGGCCGCCACGCCGGCCCCCGTGGTGGCGGCGCTGGGCGCCGCCTTCCGCGGCGCGATCCAGCAGAGTGCCGCGAGGCTGAGCGAACTGGCCGGCGTCGTGCCGCGGGCGGGCTTCGAGACCTCCGAGCAGGTGATGAAGGTGGTGCGCGACGGCGTCGAGCAGTACACCTCGATCCTGCGCGCCGCGGGCGTGCAGCCCACCTGAGGCAGCGCCGGGTCGCCAGCGGGGGGCCCGCGGGAGCCCCGGGCGGCCCCCG
>NZ_JAWLHG010000012.1:0-156503 GCF_041690465.1 Falsiroseomonas sp.
CATCTCCGCCTCCAGCCAAAGCTGGACGCCTACGAATCACACCCTGCCGCGCCGCATCCAATCACAAGCCGATTCCAGCCTGGGCTACTCGGGTCTAAGGGAGTTGTGTGAGGGGCGAGATTGGCGTCGTTTCCCGATTAGCGGCGACAGAAGAGAATACCGAGCCTACCGCGAAAGCGCTGACCTAACCCCGCCCGAAGCCGCTGGTCTCGTCCCTCTTTCGCTCGGCTTGACGGAGGAAGCCGGACGAAACGCTTTTGCCTCCCGGCGCACAGCGCACGCCGCATCTGGCGCTCGCGATGCGCTTCATCTTTGGCAGATGCCCGGCGCCAATCGCCCTGCCCTTTCACCGCGCGAGGCGCGAGAGCGCGTCATGGAGGAATACGGGTTTACCGATGAGCGTGCATTCCGTCGGTTTTTGAAGAAGGGGGAGGGGAGGGTCAAACCCACCGGTGCGGAATAGCCCGGGCCTAACCCGACCACCGGGAGCGACCATTATTTCGGTGGGGGGTGTCCAGTAGAGGCGTAAGCCACGCTCTAGACGGAGGTGGCTTTGTCCGACCCGACTACCCGCACTGCGCTGCTCTCCAGCGCCGCACATGCGCAGCGCTTCCCTGCCGACACGCCCCGCCGCGCCGCGCGCCGCGCCAATCGTGCCGGCGCCCGTGCGCTCGCCGCTGATCCGCTGCTGACCGCCGAGGAAAGCGCCGCCGAGGCCGGCCGCGCCCTCTCGACGTTCTGGCGCGATGTGAAGCGGGGCATCCTGCCTGCACCCTACTACGTCACGCCACGGTCGCCGCGCTGGCGGCTGTCGGAATTGCGCGCAGCCGTGGAGGCCGCACCGCGCGCGCGGACCGCCGCATGATCCGCGCTGCCGGGCTGGTCACGCCACTCGTCGCTGTCGTCGTCGTGCTGCTGATCCTGGCCGCGCTGCGACTGCTGAGTTTCGGAAACCTGTGAACGCAAACGCCCGGCGCTTTCGGCACCGGGCGGATGCTACGCGGCACTCACTGGACAGCGCCACTATAGCGCACCGCGCAGTTTCCGACCAAGGCCCATCGCGCCGCGGCCCTCGATTGAGGATCGCGACATGCACGCTTGCACCACCGCCATCGGCGCCCGCTGCCCCTGCTGCGGACGCCTCTGGAAAAGCCGCCGGAAGGAACAACGGCCGGCTCCACTGCTCGACTGGATCGAGCGACAGAAGATCATGGAGCGCCAGCGCCGCAACACCAGCGGCGCGCGCGTCATCCTGCGCGATGACCTGCGCGACGCCGAAGGGCAGCCGCGCGCCTGCCTCGTCATACCCGGCCGGCCGCTGCCGCTGGCCTTCCCGTCCATCCCTGCGGCGCTGGCCGCCCTCGCACAAATGGAGGCCGCCCATGCCGGGCGCTGACGCCATCCCCGCCTGCCTCGCGCCCTACGCGGCGCACCGCGCCTGGGTGTGCTGGTCCTATACCGGCGAGAAACGCCGCAAGGTGCCCTACGCGCCCGACACCGGCCGCGCGGCATCCTCTACCGACCCGACCACCTGGGCGCCGCTGGCGGCCGCTCAGAGGCTCGCAGCGGGGCACCGCTTCCAGCCTCCGCACGGCGGTGTCGGCATCGTCTCGCGCGCGGTGCCTGCGCTGGTGTTCCTCGACCTCGACCGCTGCACCGATCCGGCGACGGGCGAGCCGATCAACGATGACGCCGCACGGCTGCTGGAAGCCTGCGGAGGCACCTATGCCGAGCGCACGCCGAGCGGGGCGGGTGTTCGCATCATCGGCACCGCGGAAGGCATTGCCGCCGCCATCTCGCGCAACGGCAGCACGCTCGGCGGGCTGGCGCTGGAAATCTACAAGGGCGCCGACCGCTACCTGACGGTGACGGGCGCGCGCTGCCCCGAACATCCCGACCGGCTGGCCGATATCTCGGGCGAGGTGCTGGACCTGCTCGGCAGCCTGCGCGGTGGTGGCGCTGCCGGCGGTGGCGAGGCGGGAGGCGACCCCCGCGAGGATGCAGAACTCGTGCGACGCATCGCGACCGGCGAGGGCTACCACGGCGAGCTGGTCGCGCTGGCCGCGCGCTACATCGGGCGCGGCATTTCCGCCGCGACCACCGCCGACTGCCTCAAGGGGCTGATGCTGGCTTGCCCCGAGGCCGCGCGGGATGACCGCTGGCGCGACCGCTACGCCAGCATTGACGACCTGGTGCGCTCGGCGGTGACGAAATACGCCGCGGGCGCGGAGCATCGCCGCGCGCTTGCACGGCTGGCCGGGCGGCGGCTGCGCGACGGCATAGACCCTGAGGACGTGCTGGCCGAGGCGATGGCCGAAGCGGAGGCGCGCGGCATCGCGACCGAGACTGCCGGGCGCATCGTGCGCTGGTGCGCCGAGCAAGAGCTTGCGCGGCGGGAGGCCACCGATGCCTGACGATATGCGCGACGCCTTCGACGGGCTGCGCCGATCCAACAACGCGCCCTGGCCCGATCCTGACATGAGCCTCGCCGCGCGCGACGTGCTGCCGCCGCCGCAATGGCCGCGCGACCTGTTCCCGCCAGCCTGGGGAGGCTTCATCGCGCAGGCCGCAGAGGCCCGCGGATGCCCGCCCGATTTCGTCGGGCTTTGCGTGCTGGCTGCTGCCGCAGCGCGCATCGGCAATGCCCGGTGGGGATCTCCCTGGGGCGGCTGGCGTGAGCCGACAACGCTATGGGCTGCGGCGGTGGGGCTGCCATCGTCGGGCAAGTCGGGCGGCATGGATGAAGCCGCCGACGCGCTCGCCGCCATCGAGGCTGAGGCCAACACCGATTGGGAAGAACGCTGCCGCGAGTATCGCACGCGCAAGCAAGAGGCGCGCGAGATCCGCGAGCGATGGGAAGGGGAGGTGAAGGCCGCGGTGAAGGGCAGCACGCCGCCGCCAATGGAACCGGCCGGCGCGCGTGAGCCGGACCCGCCGGCACGGCGCCGCGCGATGACCACCGATCCGACCATTGAGAAAGCCGGGCGGATGGCCGCCGACAATCCGCGCGGGCTGCTGCTGCTGCGCGATGAACTCGCGGGCTGGCTCGGCGGCATGGACCGCTATGGCGGTGCTGGCGGCGCTGACCGGCCGTTCTGGTTGCAGAGCTATGGCGGCCGGCGGTGGGTGCCTGACCGGGTGAAGGATGGCGACCGCGGCGTTGAGGTGCCGCATCTCACCTGGGGCATTCTCGGGGCGATCCAGCCCGACCGCGTGGCCTCGCTGCTCATGGCCGGCGACGATGACGGGCTGGCCGCGCGCTTCCTCTACGCCTGGCCGGCGACGATCAAGCCGGCGCGGCCGAGGAACGCACCACCAGCCGGCACGCTGCTGGACGCGCTGCGCCGCCTGGAAACCCTGCCCTGGACGCCGCCCGAGCCTGTCATGCTGCCTTTCGTCGGCGGCGCCCCTGACGCGATGCAGGAATGGCGCGAGGAAGCGGCTGCGCTGGAAGCCGAGGCATCGGGGCTGTTCCTGTCCTGGCTTGGCAAGCTGCCGGGCTTCGCGCTGCGGCTGGCGGTGGTGTTCGCACATCTCGACTGGCTGACGAAGGCCGAGGCCGCTCCGCCGCCTGCCGCGGTGGACGCCGACGCGGTGGCGCGCGCCTGCGGGTTCCTGAGCGAATACGCCGTGCCGATGGCGCGGCGGCTGTTCGGGGAGGCGGCGCTTCCCGAGGCCGAGCGAGACGGGCGACGGCTGGCGCGCTGGTATCTCCGGCAGAACCCACGGCCGGCGGTGCTGAATGCCAAGGCGCTGCGGCGCATGGCCGGCGGGCCGAACATCCCGACCGCCGAGCGCATGGACGCTGCTCTTGCCGAACTGGCTGCCGGCTGGTGGTGCCGCCCTGCGCCTCTCCGCGCGGGCGACGGGCCGGGGCGCACGCGGAAGGATTGGGCGATGAACCCGGTATTGATCTCGGCCGGTGCCCTGTGACCGGCTGGCGGGCACGGCTGGCCGCGATCCGGGAGAGCGATACCGATGCGGGCTGCGCTAACGGCGCTTTCGGCGCAAACGGCATCGGCATGGAAGCGCCGAACGGGGCCGAAGTGGCGGAGCGCGCAGCCTTCTACGCGCTCCGGCAGGCCGAAGCCGCTGGGGTGCTGGCCCAGCGGGAGCCGGACCCTATCGAGGCTGCCGAGCGCGCGATGGTGTTCGGCGCTGAGGCGGCGCCGCAGCCCTGGCAGCCCGGCGACCCGGACCCGATGCGCGACGGGCTGTTGCTCTCTGCACTCATGCGCCCGCCGGCATGGGCGAGTGAGACGCCGCCGCCGCCCGGCGCCTGGTGTAGCTGCTGCGGGAGGCACAACCCCGAAGCCGGCGGGCGGTGGTGGTCGGCACTGCGTCCCCGAAGCGATGGCACCGGCATCGGGCCGGGTTGGTGCTGCCGGACCTGCCATCCGCCCGACCACCTTCTGAAATCCGAAGTGCGTGAGGTGCTGACATGAGCAAGCGCTACGTCCCTGCCCCTGCCCGGCCAGCCATAACGCTGGATTGCGACGAGCTGGTGAAGCCGCCCGGAAGTCCGCTCAAGCCCATCGCGGGATCGGACGATCCGCGGTTCAACAACGTCCTGCTCAACGCGGTAGGGCAATCCCTCTGGGTGCCGTCCGGCGTGACGGACGACGACCGCAGCCACCGCATCGGCGCAGCCCTGGCTGCGGTGCGCGGCTTCAACCCGCGTGACGAGGTGGAAGGGATGATCGCGGCGCAGGCGGTTGCGCTGCATCACGCTGCAATGGAGTGCGCCCGGCGGGCGATGCTGCCCGAGCAACCGAGCGAAGCCGCCGACAGGCTCCGGCGTCAGGCTGCGAACATGGCCCGCGCGATGGTGGACATGGTTGACGCTATCGAGCGGCGCAGGGGGAAGGGGCCGCAGATTGTCCGGGTTGAGCGGGTGGTAGTGCACGACGGCGGGCAGGCCATCGTTGGAAGCATTGCATCTTCGGCAGGAAATCGGGCCGACTGACCGTAGCACGAAAGGGGACCTTCTACGATGCCCAACGACCTTGGAGCGTGGCTACCGGACTGGTGGACCCTCGCCGCTGTGGCCGCACCTTTTGCGGTCGCAATTCTGCATCGCCAGATGGCTCGGGAGATGGACGCGAACGACCGGGCACCGGCGCCGGAGGATCATCAGGTGCGCTGGCATGTTCGGCACATCCGGCAAGACCTCGCACTCGTCGCTTACCTCCTGATGGCGATCCTCGTGGTGCTGATAGTCATCGCTGCGCGCCTGTCCGGCGGGTCGTGAGGGGGGGCATGGCCGATAGCGGGGAAGACCCCATGCGCCGCTGCGGTGCCCGGACCCGCGGGGGCACACCATGCCGTGCCCCTGCCATGCCGAACGGCCGATGCCGCATGCACGGCGGCGCCTCCACCGGGCCGCGGACGGCCGAAGGGCTGGCGCGGCTGCGCACCGCGCGGACTCGAACAGGGCTTTACTCGGCGGAGATGATGGAGTTGCGGCGGGCGCTCGCTAAGCTGCGCTGGAAGCGTGTGAAGTCCTGAGGCTGTAGTCTCACTCCTCGGGTATGTTCTTGTCACCGCCCGCACCCGGATCGCGAAGCGCCTTCGGGGCGCGTTCTTCTCCCCGCGGGAGTTGCGGAGAGGACGCGGCTGCCCTCAGGAGCAGCCCGTTATCCGGTAGACCGCAAAGGACGGATTCGAGTACTCGGGCCGCAGGATCTCGGCCTCTGGGATAGCGGTTCGCCGACGATCGACCACCACGAACTGCAGGTCATGCGCACAGGCATGGTCGATCCACTCGTCGATGCGGCGCAGCCGCGACACCGCATCCATGCGTTGCCGCCATTCCGCATGCATCTCCGGCGCCCACATGACCGTCGCGCCCTCCTTCCAATCAACCAAGCTGAATCGGCGCGCACCGACCCGGAACCCGGTCGTGGAGGGCGGCACGAGGAAGCGGGCTTCGGCTGACGTGGCGGTCCGGGCCCAGTGCTGCACGTCGAGCCAATCCGGCGCCTGCCCCAACCCCTGGTACCGTCCCGAAGCCGCGACGGCAGCCAGCAGAACGCCGCCCGCGACCGCGAGCGCACGGGGCCGCGCCGCGACTGCCAGGAGCGCCCGACGCAGGATGCCCGCCCCGAACGCCCAGCTCGGGCCGCGGTGGAACCGCGTCGCAAGCCAGAGCGCGCCAAGGATGGCGGCGGTCAGCACCCAGCGTCCGTCCACGAGACTGAGTAGCGCGAGCGCTGCCAGCAGGACACACAAGGGTGGGCCACTGTCGAGCCGGCGTACAGCGGCGGTGGCTACGAGCGCTGCCGCGAGCAGCGCCAGGATCGCATCGGCACGCAGCAAATGCAGGTTGAGGAGGAGGCGTGAATGCGACACCGCACCGACGAGGATTCCGGCCAGCAGGACGAGGAGCACCCCGCCGATGACTGTTGCGGCCCGACGGCTGCGGAGCAGCGAGGCGGCGGTGACCGCCGAGACGGCCGTGGAGCCGAACTCCCGCAGAGCCCAGGGCCCTGAGGCGTCCAGGAAGAAATGACTGCCCCAATAGTACCAGAGGAATTCCCTATAATCGAACTCCGCTGTGCCCTGTGCGGCAGCGGTGAGAACCCAACCTGCGACGGGCAGGGCGGGCACCGCATAGGCAAGGGCCGCGAGCAGGACTGGACGTAGCCGGGCGACGATTCGCCCCGAGGGAGCGGCGGGCGCATCAGGTGCCTGCGCGAGAGATTGGAGTGATGCCAGGGCGAGCGGCAGCGCGATCCACACACCCACGAAGGCGTTGACGGCGAACGCGAGCCCGCCGAGGCTTCCCGCCAGGACTAATCGCCCATGCACTATCGCAGCGCAGCACAGCAGCGCGAAGGCGGACGCCAACTCGCTGTGCGTGAAGTAGTTCAACAGCATCCCGCCGGTGCCCACCGGCGAAACTCCATAGATTCCCCGTGCCACCGACAGGACCGCCGCCACGACACACAGCCGCCAGCCGACCATTCCCAGCGCTGTTGCTAGCAGGAGAAGGGCGAGGAAGCTCAAGATCCTTGTGGCGACATGGCAGAGGAAGAACAGGCCGGCGATATTGTCTTCGGTGGCGACGGTGGCGAGCAGCGAATAGACCGGCGATACGAAGCGCCGAAGTGAATGGATCACCGGGTCCGCCGCGAACTGCGGCAGTTCCGAGAATCCGAGCACGATGGGAATGTGGAAGACGTTGTTGTTGACGCCGAACTCGAAGCCCTGAATGGTGATGGAGAGGGCCGCGGCGAGACATGCCAGCGGGATCGGACGTGCGAGAATACCCAGCATCGGCAGTGCGTCACCTTCGCGCGACAAGGAAGCACTCTTGGCGATCCGTTGAAGTCCGGAGGCCGGGCAGATCCGTAACAAGGAGCGGGAAGCACTGTCCGTCCTTGCCCCACGGCGTGGGGCGCAAGGCCCGCGCGCCGAAGATCCGCTGGGCCGGCCAGCCTCCATACTACCGCAGGACTCCGGTAACACCCGACAGTTGCTTTGTCGATATGCTTCTAGCAGCCGCAACGTCTGATGCTCGCAGCCCCCAAAGATGGGACGACGGCGCGCGTGGAGTCGACTAACAAGCTATTGGACTTCGGCAGTTCCGGCGATATCACCACGCGGCTGCTCCGGGTGGCGATGTGCCAAGCGTAAACGCAAAGTCGCTTCCGGCCTCCCCGGGGCGCCCCACTCCTCGCTGCAGACGGTCCTCGACCGCGCCACTATCGCGCCGATGCAAACACTACCGTTTTGGGGGTGGGTAGTCCGACCGGCCGGTTCCTCCTGCCCCCGCGAGGGGCAGCGGTTCGGCCCCCTCAACCGTGCTAGTCGCGCCCCCTTCCCGGGGTAGCGCACCAACCCGGCGACCAGCCGCCGCCCCCGCCGGACCAAGCGGGAAGCGGCTGCCGGCGGAGTGCCCGGCAGCCGCCAACCACCCCAGGCGGAGGAGACAGACCGATGCAGTGACCTGTCGCACGTAAAAAGCTCCCGAACATACCCGGTTCGGTAACAGGAGCGAGATACCCGTCAACGCTGCCGACTAGACTCCTGACGCCCGGGCCGGGGGCGCGAGCTGTTCCGCGCAGACACGCCGGGAGGCATTCGGGATGCGATGGTCCCTCCACGCCGCAATAGTGCGGCGACAGTGCTCACAATCTGCCTTGAGCCCAGCTATAGTTCCGCCGAAACGATTGGGTTGAGGAATAGCGATGAGTTGTCGGAGGCTCCTGCGAGCAGCGCTATGTTCGACGGCTGCATTGGGCCTTGTCGGCTGCGACGAAATTGAAGAAGCATACATGAAGGCTCGCCACGGCGGCACCACCGAGATGATTTACTGGTGCATCCAGAGAAATGAAAGTAGAGCCCGCATTATTGGTATAGATGCAAGAACGCTATGCACAAATCGATACTCTCTTGTCATAGCAACGCATCTTCTGAGCGCGCGTGGTGCGTTCGAATGTTACTCACAAGTTGTCGAAACAAGGACATTTAGTGGAACCATAAATAACGTGAGCCAAAATATTATTACGACGATATCTGTTGCGGTAAGCTTCAAGGAAGATCCGCGCTTAATTATTTCAGAAACAGCCAACGTGTGGCTTCCGCCTGGCCAGAATCGATTTTCGGTTACATTTACCGATCCGATAAAGTGCTCTGATGTGCGGGCAAGCGCCAGCGGTGAATGGCCGTATAATTGGGAATGGTTCGTCATGACCGGCGTTTCTGTTGCGGTAAAATGAGCCCGCCCTATCCTGGACATTCTAGCCTGAGTGAGCCGCACCCCGCCCTTGCCCCAACCGTGCCCCTGTCCCGGCATTGCGCACATTACCGGTTTGGGGGGTAGCCCTAGCGCGCGCGTCGTGCGCGTTTGAGCCGGCGGGCAGCCTCCCGGCATGGGTCCCTCTTGGCGACGGGCCGGTGCAGAGGTTGGCGCGCCGCTTGTTTCCTAGGCAGCACGCCCGCTTGGGGAACTACCAGTGCCTTCCATCCCGGCCAACATCGCCGCCCCCTTGGGGTCCTTGCTGGCGATGGGCCGGCGCAGAGGTTGGCGCCCCGCCACGTTCCTAGAGCGCGCGGCGGCTCAGCGTAGCATCACCTCCGCGCCGCGCGCATTGCGCCCTAGCCCTGCGGGGGAGCGCCGTCTCGCAGGCTGACGTCGCCACGCAAGCAGAGCGTGGGGGTAGGGGTGGGGGTAGAAAGGGAAGCAGCGCTTCAAACTTGCCTGAAATCAAGCGCATAGGCGCAAAATTTGGCGTCCCGTACGGGATTCGAACCCGTGCTGCCAACGTGAAAGGCTGGTGTCCTAGGCCTCTAGACGAACGGGACAGGGCCAAGAGCGGACGCGTATGGCGGCCCGGGACCCGAGGGTCAAGCCCGTAGCACGCTGAGCAGCCGCCTCGGCGCACCAAAGCGCGGGCATCAGTCAGAGGGACGGGCCGTGCGGGTCACCTACGCCGGCGCCGAGACGCGTTCGCAGCGCGGCCCAGCCGGCGATCCCGGGCGCCGCAGCAAGCGCGGCGATCAGCAGCCGCGGTGCGGCCGAGGCCAGCAGCGCCAGCACGCGAGCCATACGCATCTCCCCCCGCACCTGCCGGCGCCACGCCGCATGGTGGGACACGGACGGGACTGCTGATACCAGCGCAGCCGCCGCGTGCAGGCCGGAGCCCAGCGCCATCGCCACCCCATCGCCGCAGAAGGACGGGATAACCGCGGCCTGGTCGCCGATCCGGAACGGGCCGCCACCACGATGCAGGAAGCCATACGGCACACCCGCCACCGCCATCGGCCGCTCTGCCTCCGGACGCAACGCGGCAAGCAGCCGCTCGGCGAGCGCCGACCCGCGCGCGACATGGGCCAGGAATGAGCGTGAGGAACGACCAGCCTCCGCCACCCCGGGCGCGGCCGGGTCCAGCGCGGCACAAAGGTTGGCTCCCCCGCCGGGCCGCGGCTGCAGCCCGGCATAGCCACCGCCACAGAGCAGCAGCGTCACGGCTGCCTCGGGCGCCTCACCCAGCAGCGGCAGCTTGAGCCCGAGCGAACCACCCCGCGCCGCGCGGGGCTGGCCACGCAGCTCGTGCTTGCCGGTCGCCAGCACGAGATTGACGCAGTCGAGCCGCTCACCGGAAACCAGCCGCACGCGCCAGCCCTCCCCCGCCCGCTCGGCGCCACGCACTGCCGTGCCGAGGCGAACCTCCGCCCCGGCGTTGCGCGCCGCCTCCAGCAATGCGGCGTCGAGAGTCGCGCGCGGCAGGCCCCAGGCGGCGAAGGGCAGTGGCATTTCAGCCTGCCGGCGCCCCGCCGCGAACAGCGCGCGCGTGATCGGCACGGCGCCGAGCGCTGCCAGGTCGAGGTCGAGCGAGCGCAGCAGCCGCGCCGCGTCCTCGGCGAGGAATTCGCCGCAAACCTTCTCGGCCGGCATCGAATCGCGTTCGAGGAGCAGCGGCGGGCGGCCGGCGCGGGCCAGCGCGATCGCGGCCGCCGCACCGGCCGGGCCGCCGCCGACGATGACGGTGCCGCTCATCCGCCGGGGCCCGACACCGCCCAGCGGAAGGGCAGCACCCAGCGTATCGCGGCCGTGACGCCCGCCTCGGCGACCAGGCGCCGCCAATCGTCGCGATCGAAGCCGCGCATCACCGAGACCGGACCGTCATGCGTGACCATCGGATGCATGCGCAGCAGCCGCGTGCCGGCCCATACCGCGGCCCAGGGGATGCGGTGGCGGTGCAGGTCGAGGATCAGCCAATGCCGCGTGGCATGCGCCGGCAGCCAGCGAAGGAACCGCACCAGCGCCGCGTCGTCCAGGTGATGCGCGAAAAGGCTGCACGTCACCACGTCGAAGCGCCGCTCCGCCGGCAGGTCGAACAGGTCGGACGTAATCCAGCGGGCCGGCGTGCCGCGTGCCATGGCGTGACGCTCCGCCCAGGGGCTGCGATCGAGGCCCCAGAGGTCGAGCGCGATTCCGCGCCGCAGCCCCCACTTGGCCACAGCACGCAGGGCATCACCGCCCCCGGCGCCGACATCGAGCAGCGACAGGCTGCGCAGGCCGTCCTGCCGCACGCTGCCCATCCCGTCCTGCCGCACGATGCGGTCGAGAAAACGCAGCAACGGCGCATGCGCGAAGGTCATGCGGTTCAGCCGCTCGAGCCCATCCAGCGCGGCGGCGAAGTCGGCCTCCGACTGGCCGGGATCGTCCATGATCTCCTTGGCGAGGAAGCGCGGCATGTCGCTCACCCCGTCGAGAAGCGCATCGCCTCGGCCGAGAGGCCCGGCCCGAAGGCGAGCGCGCAGCCGCGCTGGCGCGGCGCGGCGTTGCGCAGCATCGCCGCCAGCACGAACATGACGGTCGCCGAGGACATGTTGCCGTAGTCGCGCAGCACGGCGCGGCTCTCGGCCAGCGCGCCCTGGCGCAGCGCGAGCCCGTGCTCCACCGCGTCGAGGATAGTGCGGCCGCCGGGATGCACCGCCCAGAGGTCCACCTCCGCGGCGCTGGCGCCGTCCAGCATCTCCGCCTGCCAGTCCGGCAGCGCATGCGCCAGCGTGAAGGGCACCATGCCGGAGAGCGTCATGTCGAAGCCGTCATCGCCGATGCGCCAGGTGATCATCTCGCCGGCCTCGGGGATCACCACGCTACGGAAGCCCTCCACGCGCAGCCCGGTCGGCTCGGCACTGACGATCGCCGCGGCGCAGCCATCGGCGAAGAGCAGGAAGCAGAGCAGCTGTTCCAGAGCGTCGGTGTCCTGCAGGTGCAGCGTGCAGAGTTCCAGGCAGCACACCAGGACACGCGCGCGCGGCTCGCTGCGCACGATGTGCCAGGCGAGCTTCAGCGCATTGATCGCCGCCTGGCAGCCCATGAAGCCGACCATGCTGCGTTCGACATGGCGCGGCAGGCCGTGCCGTTCCACCAGGCGGCGGTCGAGGCCGGGGGCGACGAAGCCGGTGCAGGTGGCCAGCACCAGATGGGTGACGCGGGGCGCCTCGGCTTCCAGTCCGAGCCTGGCGAAGGCGGCATCGGCCAGCGTCGGCGCCTCCTGCTCGTAACGGGCCATGCGCGTGCGGGTGGAGGGGAACGCCGCGCCGGCGCGGTAGAAGCCGCAGACGGTGCCGGATCCTTCCGGCTCGGCGGCCTCCAGCACGGAGTAGCGCCGCGCGATGTCTGCGCGCGCCGCCATGCGGCCGAAGGCTGCGCGGCCGCGCTCGCCATCGGCCTGCGCCGCCGCGAAGGCACGGAAGGCGCCGTGCACCTCGTGGCGTGGCACGGCGGTGGCGATGCGGTTGATGAAGACTTGGGGCATCACCCGAGAGTGGGGTGCCCGGACGCGCTGGGAAGGACGAGCACCGGTCACGCGCCTGTCAGGGCGCTGCGCCGCTCTGCCACCTTACCGCTTCAAGCTCCTCATGGCGCGCCCCCGGCGTGGCGCGCAGCCCTCCCGAGGGCAAGTCCGAGAAAAGCCCAGTCGCGCGGTCCGTGAAACGAAACTTGTTTTCTCAGCCTCAGGCGTTGCCGCCGAGATAGTCCATCGCCGCCTGCACGCCGCCCGCCCTGTGGGGGACGCCCGCGGCCCGCAGCCCCATCTCCACGCCGCCGAGGGTGCCGACCAGTTGCAGGTCGCCGAAATCGCCGAGATGGCCGATGCGGAACACCCGGTCGTTCAACTGGCCGAGCCCGTTGCCGAGCGACATGTTGAATTTCTGCAGGATCGTCGCGCGCAAATCATTCGCACTGTGGCCTTCGGGCAGGCGCACAGCCGTCAGCGCCGAGGAGTAGTGCCGCGGCTCCGCGCACTGGATCTCGAATCCCCAGTGGCGCACGGCGCGGCGCGTGGCCTCCGCGTGGCGGTCGTGGCGGGCGAAGACGTTGTCGAGGCCCTCCTCCAGCAGCATGTCCACCGCGGTATCCAGCGCGTAGAGCATGTTGGTCGCCGGCGTGTAGGGGAAGTAGCCGGTGGCGTTGGCCGCGATCATCGGCTTCCAGTCCCAGAAGGCGCGCGGCAGCTTCGCCGTCTCGCTGGCTTTCAGCGCCTTCTCGCTGACCGCGTTGAAGGAGAGGCCCGGCGGCAGCATCAGCCCCTTCTGGCTGCCGGCGACGGTGACATCCACGCCCCACTCGTCATGCCGGTAGTCGATGCTGGCCAGCGAGGAGATGGTGTCCACCAGCAGCAGCGCCGGATGGCCGGCGGCGTCCATCGCATTGCGCACCTCGTCGATGCGCGACGTGCAGCCTGTGCTGGTCTCGTTGTGGACGACGCAGACAGCCTTGATGGCGTGACCCTTATCCTCGCGCAGCTTCGCCTCGATGGCGGCGACGTCGGCGCCGCGGCGCCAGTCGGTCTTGACGTAGTCGGGCACGAGCTGCAGCCGCGTCGCCATCTCGTGCCAGAGATGCGCGAACCAGCCCGTTTCGCACATCAGCACGCGGTCGCCGGGCGAAAGGGTGTTGACGAGCGCCGCTTCCCACGCCCCGGTGCCGGAGGCCGGGTAGATCACCACATGACCCTGCGTCTTGAAGACCGCCCGCACCTTCTCCAGCACGGCCTTGCCCAGCTGCCCGAAATCCGGGCCGCGATGGTCCATGGTGGGGTTGTCCATTGCCCGCAGCACGCGGTCCGGCACGTTCGTCGGGCCCGGAATCTGCAGGAAATGGCGGCCGGCGACGGGCTTGGACTGGTAGTAGGCCATGGGGAGCGTTCCTCTCGCGTCGGCACTGTCTAGCCGCCGACCATGGTTTCCGCCAATGAGTAACCGCGCTTGGATTGATGAGCATTATAGATGCGACGCCCGACCTCGCCCGCGCTAATCGGAGCCCCGACGGAGGGGGATCCGGCATGAACGCCATCAGGGGCCAGGCCCGTATCGGGGATAGCCGCCTGGCGGCGCGGCTGGCGCGCGAGACGCAGGGCGAAGTGCTGTTCTCCGCCGGCGCCCGCGGCCGCTACGCCACTGACGCCTCGATCTACCAGATGGAGCCGATCGGCGTGCTGGTGCCGCGCACCGCCGAGGACGTCGTTGCGGCGATGGCGATCTGCCGGGAGGAGGGCATCCCCGTGCTGCCGCGCGGCGGCGGCACCAGCCAGTGCGGCCAGACCGTCAACCGTGCGCTGGTCATCGATTGCACGAAGCACCTGCGTCGCGTGCTCTCGGTGGAGGGCGATACGGCGCGGGTGGAGCCCGGCATCACGCTGGGCGCGCTGAACGAGGCGTTGAAGAACGGAGGACAATTCTACCCGGTGGATCCATCCACCTGGATGCGCTGCACCATCGGCGGCATGGCGGCGAACAATTCCTGCGGCTCGAAATCCATCCGCTACGGACTGATGGCCGACAATGTCCGCGCCATCGACGCGATCCTGGCCGATGGCACGCGGTTCACCTTCGGCGAGCTGCCGGACAATCTCGGCCCCGACGTGCCGGGCAGCGTCGCCGACCTGGTCGCGAAGCTGCGTGCCATCGGCGCACGCGAGGCGGCGGAGATCGCCGAACGCTTCCCCGCGCAGCTTCGCCGCGTCGGCGGCTACAACCTCGATGCGCTGACGCCGGATGCGCGCGCCAATGGTCGCGCGTCACTGGCACGGCTGCTGGTCGGCAGCGAAGGCACGCTCGCCTTCTCCGCCGCGCTGGACCTGAAGCTCTGGCCGATCAAGCCGCGCAAGGTGCTCGGCATCTGCCAGTTCCCCTCCTTCCGCCGCGCGATGGAAGCCTCGCGGCACTTGGTCACGCTCGACCCCGAGGCGGTGGAGTTGGTGGACCGGACGATGATCGAGCTCGGCCGCTCCATCCCGATCTATCGCGGCACCATCGAGAAGATCCTGATCGGCGAGCCCGACAGCCTGCTGATCGTCGAGTTCCACGGGCAGGAGGATGGAGCGCTGCTCGCCGCGCTGGACCGGCTGGAGGAGATGATGGGCGACCTCGGCCTGCCGGGCCAGGTGGTACGCGTCACAGATGCCGGCTTCCAGGCGCAAGTCGCCGAGGTTCGCGAGGCCGGGCTCAACATCATGATGAGCATGAAGGGCGACGGCAAACCCGTCTCCTTCATCGAGGATGCCGCGGTCGCGCTGGAGGACCTGGCCGACTACACCGAACGCCTCAACGACGTCTTTGCGAAGCATGGCACGGTCGGCACCTGGTATGCGCATGCCAGCGTCGGCTGCCTGCATGTGCGCCCCGTGCTGAACATGAAGGATGGCGCCGATGTGGCGAAGATGCGCGCCATCGCCGAGGAATGCTTCGCGCTGGTGCGCGAGTACAAGGGCAGCCATTCCGGCGAGCATGGCGACGGCATCGTGCGTTCCGAGTTCCACGAAAGCATGTTCGGCGCCCGCATCGTGCGTGCCTTCGAGCAGGTGAAGGACGCCTTCGACCCCGCCTCCCCTGCCCTGCCGCACGGGCTGCTCAACCCGAACCGCATCGTGCATCCGCCGCGCATGGATGACCGCACGCTGCTGCGCTACCACACGGGCTACGCGGCCGATCCCGCCATCACACCCGCACTCGACTGGAGCACGTGGCCGGGGCCCCAGGGTGGCCTGCTCGGCGCGGTCGAGATGTGCAACAACAACGGCACCTGCCGGAAGTTCGACGCCGGCACGATGTGCCCCTCCTACCGCGCCACGCGCGACGAGCAGCACGTCACGCGCGGCCGCGCCAATACGCTGCGCCTGGCGCTGACCGGGCAGATCCCGGGCGGGCTCGCCTCGGATGACGTGGCCGACGCGCTCTCGCTCTGCGTCGCCTGCAAGGGCTGCAGGCGCGAATGCCCGACCGGCGTGGACATGGCGAAGATGAAGGTCGAGGCGGCACATGCGCGAAACGCCGCGCGTGGCGTCAAGCTCAAGGACCGGCTGATCGCCACCATGCCGCGCTGGGCGCCCTGGGCCGCGATGGCGGCACCCGTCGTCAACTGGCCGGCGATGATCCCAGGCGGGCCGGCGATGCTCGGCTTCGCCGACCGCACCCTGCCCCGCTTCCGGCGCGACGCCTTCCACGATTGGGAATGCCGCGAACCCGATGGCCGCGCGGGCGAGGTCATCCTGCTGCCCGACCTGTTCAACCGCTACTTCGAGCCGGCCAATATCCGCGCCGCGCTGCGTGTGCTGCGCGCCGCCGGCGCCGACCCGGCCGTTGCGCGGCCGCCACGTGGCACGCGGCCGCTCGACGACGGCAGGACGTATCTCGCCGCCGGCATGGTCGCCGAAGCGCGCGAAGAAGCCGGGCGCACGCTGGAGGTGCTGTCGCGCTGGGAAAGCCCGGTGCTCGGCCTGGAGCCTTCCTGCCTGATGACGCTGCGCGACGAGTTCCTCTCGCTGCTGCCCGGCGAGGCCTCGGCGAAGCTGGCGTCGCGGGCGAAGCTGGTCGCCGAATGGCTGGCGGAGACGAAGCCCGCGCTGCGGCTCAGGCCGATCGAAGGCGAGGCACATATCCATGGCCATTGCCACCAGAAGGCCTTCGGCGCCTTCACGCCGACGGTTGCGATGCTGGCGGCGATCCCCGGTCTGAAGGTGGTGCCGATCACCTCCTCCTGTTGCGGCATGGCCGGCGCCTTCGGCTATGAGGCGGCGAATCTGGAGGTGAGCCGGGCGATGGCCGAACTTGCGCTGCTGCCGCATATCCGCAAGACGAAGGCGGAGGCCTTCATCCTCGCCGACGGCACCTCCTGCCGCCACCAGATCCACGACCTGGCGGGCCGCGAAGCGATCCACTCCATCCGCCTGCTGGAGCGCGCCCTGGCATGACCGACGACCCCGACCGCCTGCTCGCCTTCTGGTTCCCGGACGGCTTCGATGCCTTCCGACAAGCCTGGTTCGAGCGGAGCGACGCCTTCGACGCCGCCTGCCGCGAGGGCTTCGGCGCGCTCGTCGTGCCCGCCCGCGAGGGTGCTCTGGACGCCTGGGCGGAGACGCCGCGCGGCGCGCTGGCGCTGCTGCTGCTGCTCGACCAGTTCCCGCGCAACCTGTACCGCGGCAGCGCCGAGGCCTTCGCCTCGGACGCGCATGGCCGCGCCGTCGCACGCCGCGCGGTGCTCGACCGGCGCTTCGATCTTGCCTTGCCGGCGACCGCGCGGATCTTCCTCTATCTGCCCTTCGAGCATGGCGAGGCCATGGCCGACCAGGATCTCTCCGTCGCGCTGTTCGAGGGGCTGCGCGACATTCCCGCGCATGCGGCGCCGAACGGCACCATCGATTACGCCTGGCGGCATCGCGCGGTGATCCAGCGCTTCGGCCGATTCCCGCATCGCAACACCGCGCTCGGGCGCGAGAGCACGCCGGCGGAAGCCGCGTGGCTCGCCGCCGGCGGCGGGTTCTAGCCGGCGATCGCCGCGGCCACCGCCGGCGCCAGGCCGCGGAACTCCGCCGCGCGGGGACTCTTCGGGCGCCAGGCGAGCGCCAGCGCGCGGCCGGGCGTCGCGGTGCCTTCCAGCGGGCGCACCTCCACCGGCGCGCCGGCCAGCACACCGGCATCCAGGGCAAGCTTCGGCAGCAGCGTGACGCCGAGGCCACCGGCCACCATCTGCACCAGCGTGTGCAGGCTGGTCGCGGCGAAGCCTTCCTCGCCCGCCGGCGCGAAGCCGCGCGGCAGGCCGCAGGCAGCTTCCGCATGGGCGCGCAGGCAGTGCCCATCCTCCAGCAGGAGCAACCGCTCGCCGGAGAGTGCGGCGACGGGCACACGCTCCCGCGCCGCCAGGTGGTGGCCCTGCGGCAGCGCAACCAGGAACGGATCCTCGCTGACCGGCAGCGTCTCCATTGCGCCCGTCGCCGGCAATGCGAGCAGCAGCAGATCGAGCCGCCCGCCCTCCAGCCCCGCCACCAGCCGCTCCGTCAGATCCTCCCGCAGCCAGAGGCGCAGCCGGGGGAAGGCGGCGCGGAGCGCCGGCATCAGCCGCGGCAGCAGGAACGGGCCGATGGTCGGGATGACGCCGAGCCGAAGCGGCCCGCTCAGCGGGTCGCGCGCCGCCGCCGCCGTCTCCGCCACCGCTTCCAGCGCGCCGAGCGCCGTCCGCGCGCGCGCCACCAGTTCGAGGCCGAGCGGCGTGAAGACCGGGCGCTTCGTCGGCGCGTTGCGCTCCAGGAGGGCGGCGGCAAGCTGGCGCTCCAGCGCGATCAGCCCGGCCGAAAGGGTGGATTGCGTCACCGCGCAGGCGCTTGCGGCGCGGCCGAAATGGCCGTGGTCGGCCAGGGCGACGAGGTAGCGGAGCTGCTGCGGACTGGGAAGGATCATCGAGCGGTTCGATCGAAGCAGGGGCCAAGCATCGTTACGGCATTTTCAGCGGCGACGGAATCGCCGGCCGGGCCGGCCAGCGCGGCGCTGCGGCGGTGCCGCCGGCCCGCATCGGGATTGCTGGCTGAACTGCGCGTGAAGCGACCGCTCGGGCGCCGTTCGCCACTCGACAGCCAAGTGCCTGTTTCTCCGTGGCTTCCCGCAGCGTGCCGCGCAGATCGACCGAGTGAGCCGATGGTGGAGAGCAAGCTTGTCCATTGGAACAATCGTATACGCCTGAGTCGGCCTGTCCTCCGCACGCCCTTCCGGCGCGCGGCAAAGGAGGAAAACGGCGATGTTCCTGAGGATCGACCGGCTGCAGGTGGAAATGCCCCTGCCGAAGGAACCCGACCCCGTCGCCGCCGCAGCGGTGCAGGAGCTCATGGGCGGCCGCTTCGGCGAGATGACCACCCTCAACACCTACATGTTCCAGTCCTTCAATTTCGCCAGCGCGACCAGCTGCGGCCCTTCTATGCGCTGATCGCCAACATCGCGACCGAGGAGCTGGGCCATATCGAGCTGGTCGGCACCGCGGTGAACGGCTTGCTGAACGGCGCGTAGCCGAAGGGCAGCACGCAGCAGGGCGAGACGCCATTCCGCGAACTACTCGCCCATGGCGGTGCCGGGCTGAAGGCCCATGTCGCCCCCGGCCCGAGCGCCGGCGTGACCTGCACGGACAGCCTCGGCAATCCCTGGCGCGGCGACTACATCTTCAACTCGGGGAACCTGGTCCTCGACCTGCTGCACAATTTCTTCCTGGAGAACGGCGCGCGCACAGCCAAGCTGCGGGCCTACCAGACCACGTCGAACCCCGCGGCGCGGCGGATGCTCGGCTACCTGTTCACGCGCGGCGGCGTGCATGCCCATGCCTATGCGCTGGCGCTGGAGCAGCTGACGGGCGTGGACATGAAGAAGATGCTGCCGATCCCGAACCTGCAGCCGGAGCAGATCCCGGAAAGCCGCCCGTTCCTCGAGGAAGGCTGGCACCGCCGGCTCTACCGCTTCTCGATGAGCGACTACGACGAGATCCGTGCGAATCTGGAAGGGCGACGCCCTGGACGGCTCCGGCCCGCTCGAGGTGCGCGACGGCCCGCCGGCTGGCGGCGCGATGCAGCCGCTGGAAGCCATGCCGGAAGCCTTCATCCCGGACTACCACCCGCAGGAGATCCTGGAGATGGCGCAGAAGCTCTACCAGAAGGCCAAGGGCTGAGCGCGGTTTGACTGATCCGTCACCGGATGATCGGCGGGGACGATCATCCGGGATGGAAACTCTCATTGGATTTTTGCGGCGCACAACGGCAATGAGGGGCACGGGCGCCCGTGGCGCCCGGCGAGCCCTCCCTATTCGTCAAGGATTTGTGCGTCTATGCTCACCGTTGGTGACAAGTTCCCCACGTTCAAGCTGACTGCCGTGAAGGCCGGCCCCGAGGGCCTCGGCGGCCCCGGCAAGTCCTTTGCCGAGTTCACTGAGAGCACCGATGCCGGCAAGTGGAAGGTGGTGTTCTTCTGGCCGAAGGACTTCACCTTCATCTGCCCGACCGAGATCGCCGCTTTCGGGAAGCTGGCCGGCGAGTTCGCCGACCGCGATACCATCTGCTACGGCGTCTCCACCGACAGCGAGTTCGTCCACCTGAACTGGCGCGTCTACAACGAGGACATCCGCAACCTCGAGATCCCGATGCTGGCCGATGTGAAGCGCGAGCTCTCGGCCGCGCTCGGCATCCTCGACAGGGAGGCCGGCGTGCCGCTGCGCGCCACCTTCATCGTGGACCCGGACCACACCATCCAGTGGGCCTCGGTGAACGGCCTGAACGTGGGCCGCAACCCGCAGGAAGTGCTGCGCGTGCTCGACGCGCTGCAGACCGACGAGCTCTGCCCCTGCAATTGGGAGAAGGGCAAGGACGTGCTGAACCCCGAGGCGCTGTTCGACAAGGCGGCGTAACGCCGCTTCTCCCTCCCCCGCCTTCGCGGGGGAGGGTCAGGGCCTGGGGGCGACCCCGCTGCCTTCCCTTCCACCACAGGTCAGATCGCCAATGTCCCTCGAATCCATCCGCGGCCGCCTGCCGGACTACGCCAAGGACCTGAAGCTCAATCTCGGCAGCCTGGCCGCCGAGCCCGCGCTCACCCAGCAGCAGCGCGCCGGCACCTTCATCGCCTCGGCGATCGCCAGCCGCAACGCCGAGCTGACCGCGGCACTCACCGCCGAGTTCGGTGCGAAGCTCTCGGCCGAGGCGCTGATCGCCGCCAAGGCGGCGGCCGCGATCATGGGCATGAACAACGTCTATTACCGCTTCACCCACCTGGTGGGCGGCGACTACGCCTCCATGCCGGCGAAGCTGCGCATGAACATCATGGCCAGGCCCGGCGTCGAGAAGGTGGATTTCGAGCTGTGGTCGCTCGCCGTCTCCGCCATCAACGGCTGCGGGATGTGCATGGAAAGCCATGAGAAGGTCGTGCTGCATGGCGGGTTGGGCAAGGAACAGGTGCAGGCCGCCGTCCGCATCGCCGCGGTGGTGCATGCGGTGGCCGGCGTGCTGGATGCCGAGGACGCGCTGGCGGCGCAGCTGCGCGCCGCGGCCTGACCGCGGGATCGCCATGCGAGGCGCGCTCGGCGCGCTGATCGCTGCGGCGCTGTCCGGCGCCGCGGCGGCCGAGCCGGTGAGGCTCGCGCTTCCGCTGACACCCGCCTGCATCTCCTCGCCCTTCGGCCCGCGCGGCGCGCCCGGCCCGCGCGGCAGCAGCCTGCATCGCGGCCTCGACATCCCGGCGCCGGCCGGCGCCTGGGCCCGCGCCGCGGCGGCGGGGACGGTCACGGCGATCCGCCGGCGCGGCGGACGCGGGCTGGAGGTGGAGCTTCGCCACGCCGACGGACGCGTCACCCGCTACGCCCATCTCGGCAGCGTCGCCCCGCGTCTCGCCGGGGGCGGCAGGCGGGTCGCGGCCGGCGAGCGGATCGGCCGTATCGGGCGCAGCGGCATCACCTACGGCACGCATCTGCATCTGGAACTGCTGGAAGGCGGGCAGCCGGTGGACCCCGCCCCCGCCTTCGGCCTGCTGCCCTGCCTGTCGCGCTGACCCAGGCCTATCCGCCGAATCCAGCCTGTCGCGGCAGCCACAGCGCCAGGTCCGGAAACGCGATCAGCAGCCCGGTGCCGAAGGCCAGCATGAGCATGTAGGGGTAGATGCTGCGGTTCACCTCGCCCAGCGAGGCGCCGGTGATCGCCTTGATGACCACCAGGTTCAACGCCACCGGCGGCGAGATCAGCGCCATTTCCAGCGACAGGGTCAGCAGGATACCGTACCACACCTTGTCGATGCCGAGCACGTCGAGCAGCGGCAGGATCGCCGGCATGGTCAGCAGGATGATCGAGAAGCTCTCCAGCACCAGCCCGAGCACGAAGAGCAGCACCATCATCGCGACGAGGAAGCCGGTGCGCGACAGGCCGAGATCGGCCACCAGCTGCGTCAGCTCCTGCGGCACCTGCAGCTTGGTCAGCATGTAGCCGTAGATCGCCGCCCCGGCGATGATCATCAGCAGCATCGCGGAGGTGCGCGTCGCCTCCTGCACGCCGTCCAGCAGGTCGCGCCAGGTCAGCGCGCGGTAGATGATCGCCGCCACCAGCAGCGCATACAGCGTGCCGGTGCCAGCCGCCTCGGTGGCGGTGAAGATGCCGAGATAGATGCCGCCGAGCACGAAGATCGGCAGGCTGAGCGACCAGCTCGCGCGCAGCAGGACGACGCCCATCATCTCGGGTGGCGGCTCGTCGGCCGGCGCCTTCGCCCTGCCTTCGGTGACGAAGACGTAGAGCGCGAACATCCCCGCCATCATCAGGCCCGGGATCACCCCGGCAAGGAACAGCGCGGCGACCGAGGTTTCGGTGACGTAGGCGTAGAGCACCATCGGTGCCGAGGGCGGGATCAGGATGCCAAGCGTGCCGCCGCCCGCCACCACGCCGAAGGCACCGCGCCGGCTCATGCCGTAGCGGAGCATCTGCGGGATGGCGATCTTGCCGATGGTCAGCGCCGTGGCGACCGAGCTGCCGCTGATGGCGGCGAAGATGGTGCAGGCCGCGACCGTCGCCATGCCCACCCCGCCGCGCACCTTGCGCAGCAACGCGAAGGCAGCGTTGTAGAGATCGTCCACCACCTTCCCGCGCACCATGATGTGCGCCATCAGCATGAAGAGCGGAATGGCGACGAGCAGGTAGCCGTCGAGCTTGCCGAGCACCATCTCGCCGAGCGCCGGCACGCCGCCCTCGACATGCAGCAGCACGCCGAGCGGCAGCAGGAACAGCGCCGCGAACATCGGCATGCCGAGGTACAGCAGCGCGATCAGCCCGCCGAGCAGCAGGAGGAAGGTCACGCCCGGCCTAGTCCGCCCGCGCCAGCGGATCGCGCGCCAGCACGTCGTCCTCGGGCCGCGGCAGATGCACCGGATCGCGCCCCGCCAGCAGCAGCACCGCCTGGCAGAGCGAGACCAGGAGGAGCAGCGCCGCGCCGAGCGGCATCAGCGCCTGCACCCACCAGATCGGCACGCCTTCCAGGTCACTCATCAGCCCGACCATCCGGCTGAAGGCCACCATCTCCCACCCCGCCAGCAGCAGCATCACCGCCACGGCGGCCACCGAGAGCACGCCGACCAGGTGCGCCGCGCGCGCCAGCCGTGGGCCGACGCGCTTCACCGCGATGTCCACGCCGATATGCTCGAAGCGGCGCTGCGCCTCGGGTGCGGCGAGCATCACCAGCGCCACCACCAGCCAGCCGGCGACCTTGTCGGTCCAGGGCTCCGGCTGGCCGAGCAGGTAGCGCATGCCGACGGCGTAGCCGACGAGCAGCAGGCAGCAGATCGTCGCCACCGCGCCCAGCGCGCCGGCCAGGCGCGACAGCGTGGCGACGCCGCGTTCCAGCCGCCTCACCGCGGCGCCCGTCGGGTCAGGCCGCCGGGATGCCGCGCAGCAACTCGATCGAGCGCGGGCCGCCTTCCGGAGCCAGGCGCAGGAAGGCCGCGATGACGGGCGGCTGCATCGCTTCACGCCAGGTGGCGCTCTCGGCGGGCGTCTGCTCGTGGATGGTCATGCCCTTGGCGCGCAGCTCGCCGACGGCCGCGGCAGCAGTGGCTTCGGTGACGTCCATCTGGTCGGTCTCGGCCTTGCGCGCCGCCGCCTCGATGAAGCCGCGATGCGGCGCGCTGAGTGCGCTCCACCAGCGCGGATTCACATAGACATGGCTGATCACCGAGAAATACGGCGCGACGGTGCCGTATTTCTGGATCTCGTAGTAGCGCCGGGAGACCGCGGCCGAGACGTCGGTCAGCCCCGCATCCAGCACGCCCGATTGCAGCGCCGCCGAGACCTCCGGCCCCGGCATCGCCGAAGGCGCGGCGCCGACTGCGGTCAGCGCATGGTCGGTGAGCGCATTCAGCCCGCGGATCTTCAGGCCGCGGAAATCCTCGAGGTTCACGATCGGCTTGCGGTTCGAGGTGAAGATGCTCTGCCGGGTCGTGTAGAGCCACATCAGGTTGCGCACCGCGCGGCGCTCCAGCAGGCCTTCCAGGAACTTCGCGGCCTCGCTGCCGGGGAAGCGGCGGATGCGGGCGATGTCGGTGAACAGGTAGGGGATGGTGGGGGCGTTCATCTCGGGGATGGTGGTGCCCCATTGGAAGTTCACCGCCGCCGCCGCCTCGAAGGCGCCGCGGGCCACGCCGGGGAAGTTCTCGCCAGCCTTGGCGAGTTGCTCGGCCGGGAAGACCTGCACCTCAACCTGGCCGCCGGAGCGCTGCTTCACGTCCTCGGCGAAGGCGGCGATGACGCGGGCATTATGGTGCGAGGGCGGGAACTGGTGCGACAGGCGCATGGTGACCTGCGCCTGGGCGCGGGCCCCGCGCAGGGCGGGCGCAGCCAGCAGCGCACTGGCGGCGAGCAGGTGGCGACGGCGCATCATGAATCCTCCCGTTGCGGTCTTGCAGTCGGGGTGACCATTGCGGGACGCCGCGGCGCCGGTCAACATCCCGCCATGCGGATCAGATGCGGCCGGGCGCCGGCTGGATTCGGGATCGGAATGGGCGCGACAGGGATTGAACCTGTGACCCCCTCCGTGTCAGGGAGGTGCTCTCCCGCTGAGCTACGCGCCCGCTTCGCGGGACGCCTGATTAGCCTCGGCGCAGCACGCGCGCAACCCTGCCGCATCGGGCCTGCCGCCGCCACGTGACAGTCAGCGGGGATGACAAGCAGGCGGTGGCTGTGGCTTGATTTAGCGGCGCATGGACCTGCCGCTCCCCCCTCCCGACGCCCTGGCGGCTCCGCCGCCCTTCCGGCTGATCCGGCCGCAGCGGCAGGCAATCCCGGTGGTCTTCGCCTCGCCCCATAGCGGTGCCCACTACAGCGCCGACTTCCTGGCCGAGGCGCGGCTGGACCCGGTGGCACTGCGGCGCAGCGAGGACAGCTTCGTGGACGAGCTTTTCGCCACGGCGCCGGACTACGGCGCGCCGCTGCTGGCGGCAACCTTCCCGCGTGTCTATTGCGACGCCAACCGCGAGCCCTGGGAGCTCGATCCCGGCATGTTCGACGGGCCGCTACCGGCCTGGGTCAACAGCTCCTCCCCCAGGGTCGGCGCGGGGCTCGGCACGATCGCCCGCGTGGTCGCCTCGGGTGAGCCGGTCTACCGCAACAAGCTGGCCTTCGCGCAAGCCGAGGCACGGGTGCGCGACTGCTGGCAGCCCTACCATGCCGCGCTGGCCACGCTGATCGAGGAAACCCGAGGCAGCTTCGGCGTCTGCCTGTTGCTCGACTGCCATTCCATGCCGACCCAGCCGGTGAATGGCTCGCCGCCGGCGGACTTCGTGCTGGGCGATGCGCACGGCACCTCCTGCGCGCCGCGCGCCACCAGGCTGCTGGAGGAGGCGCTGACCGAGCTCGGCTACCGCGTGCGGCGCAACGACCCCTATGCCGGCGGCTACGTCACCCGCCACTACGGCGCCCCGCGCGAGGGCGTGCATGCCCTGCAGATCGAGGTCGCACGCCGGCTCTACATGGACGAGGCGCGGGTGCAGCGTGGGCCGGGCATGGGGAAGCTGCAACGCGACCTGGGCGCGCTGATCGCCAGCCTCGCGGGGACGGACTGGTCCTTCCTGGTGCGCTGAGCTCTTGGCGTCCTGCCGCAAAAAAAGCGGCGGTGCCTTGCGGCACCGCCGAGTTTAGGGAGGAAACGTCCAAGAAAGACAACAAGCAGGAAAAACCTTACTTGCTGCGATGCACAAAATAGGGGTCCGGGCCTGGGTGCGCAAGCGGCTTTTTTGCAGCGCAGCAGAAATCCGACATGCGTGAAGCGCATGTCACGTGAGCTGACCGGCGAGCGTCAGCGCGTAACGCGTTCAGCCTGCGAATTCGGCCCGGATCGCCGCGCCATGCTCGTCGAGTGCGGGCACGCGGCCGCCGGCTGGCGGGGCGTCGCTGAAGCGCGCGGCCGGCGCGGCCAGGCTGACCGGGCCGTTCGGCGTGGAGACCGCGATCCGGCGCAGCGCCGGATGCCGGGCAAACTCGGCCACGCCGTTGACGAAACCATAGGCCGTGCCGGCGGCATCGAGCTTCGCCGCGGCCTGCCCTCGCGTCAGCCCCGCGAAGATGCGGCCGACATGCGCATCCACCACCGAGCGATTGGCCACGCGCTCGGTGTTGCTGCGCCAGCCCTCGCGCGACGGCAGCTCCGGCTCGCCGAGGACGCCGGAGCAGAAGCCGGCCCATTCGCGTTCGTTCTGGATGCTGATCAGCACCAGCGCGCCGTCGGCACAGGCGAAGGCGCCATAGGGGCAGATCGAGGGATGCGCGAGGCCGACGCGCTCCGGCGCGCGGCCGGTGCCTTCGAAGAAGATCAGCGGCACGTTCATCCAATCCGCCATCGCGTCGAACAGGCTGACGGCGATGCCCGTGCCGCGGCCGGTGATGCCGCGGGCGATCAGCGCCTCCAGCACCGCGGCGTGGGCGTTCATCCCGCAGGCGATGTCCACGACCGAGACGCCGACCCGCCCCGGCCCCGCCGGGTGGCCGGTGATGGAGGCGAGGCCGGATTCGGCCTGCACGAGCAGGTCGTACGCCTTCATGCGCGCGTATTCGCCTTCCTCGCCATAGCCCGAGATGTCCACGGTGATCAGCCGCGGATGCTTCGCGCGAAGTTCCGCGCTGCCGAAGCCGGCGCGGGCCAGGGCGCCGGGGGCGAGGTTCTGGATGAAGACGTCGGCCTTGGCCAGCATGCGCGCGAGCAGCACCTTGTCGGCCGGGTCCTTGATGTCGAGGGCGATGCTCTGCTTGCCGCGGTTCAGCCAGACGAAGTAGCTGGACTGGCCGGCGGCGGCGGTGTCGTAGCCGCGCGCGAAGTCGCCCTCGGCGCGCTCGATCTTGATGACGCGCGCGCCGGCATCGGAGAGCTTGACGGAACAGGTCGGCGCGGCGACCGCCTGCTCCATGGAGATGACGAGCAGGCCTTCGAGCGACTTAGTCATTCCTGCCTTTGCCTCGCCAGATGCGCAGAAACCCGATCAGATCCCGGGCGAACCATGCTGCCAGCAGCGCCGACAGCAGGGCAGCCCCGGTCCAGACGACCTTGTCGCCCAGATTGCCCGCCCTCATGGCGGCGGCCCATCCGGCCGCGATGGCGGCGCTGCCGGCGATCAGCATGAAGCTGACGCAGACGCCCGTCTGGATGCCACGCCAGGCCAGTCGCAGGACGGGCCGCACCGACATCAGTAGCTCCGCGGCATCCCCAGCACGTGCTCGCCGATGTAGCTGAGGATCAGGTTCGTGCTGATCGGCGCCACCTGGTACAGCCGCGTCTCGCGGAACTTGCGCTCGATGTCGTATTCCTCGGCGAAGCCGAAGCCACCATGGGTCTGCACGCAGGCCTCGCCGGCGGCCCAGCTGGCCTCGGCCGCGAGCATCTTGCCCATGTTGGCTTCCTCGCCGCAGTTCTCGCCACGCTCGAACTTCGCCAGGCCCTGCTTCACGATGGCCTCGGCGGCGCGCATCTGCGCATAGGCCTTGGCGATCGGGAACTGCACGCCCTGGTTCGCGCCGATCGGCTTGCCGAACAGCACGCGCTCCTTCGCATAGTTGCGCGCCTTCTCGATGAACCACTTGGCGTCGCCGATGCACTCGGCGGCGATCAGCAGCCGCTCGGCGTTCATGCCGTCCAGGATGTAGCGGAAGCCCTTGCCTTCGACGCCGACCAGGTTCTCGGCCGGCACCTCCATGTTGTCGAAGAAGACCTCGCAGGAATTATGGTTCATCATCGTGCGGATCGGGCGGATGGTGAGGCCCTTCCCCAGCACCGTCCGCATGTCCACGATGAAGGTCGAGAGGCCCTCGGTCTTCTTCGCCACCTGGTCGCGCGGCGTGGTGCGGGCCAGCAGCAGCATCAGGTCGGAGTGTTCCGCGCGGCTGGTCCAGATCTTCTGGCCGTTGACGATGTAGCGGTCGCCCTCGCGGCGTGCGGTGGTGCGCAGCGCGGTGGTGTCGGTGCCGCTGGTGGGTTCCGTCACGCCGAAGGCCTGCAGCCGCAGCTCGCCGGCCGCGATGGCGGGCAGGTACTGTTCCTTCTGCGCCGGGCTGCCGTGCCGCAGGATGGTGCCCATGATGTACATCTGAGCGTGGCAGGCGGCGCCGTTGCAGCCGGCGGACTGGATCTCCTCCAGGATCGCCGCGGCACCGGAGAGCGGCAGGCCGGCGCCGCCGAACTCCTCCGGGATCAGCGCCGCGAGCCAGCCGGCCTCGGTGAGCGCGTTCACGAATTCGGTCGGGTAGCCGCGCCGGGCATCCAGCTCGCGCCAATACTCACCGGGGAATTTCGCGCAGAGCTTGCGCACCTCGGCGCGGATCTCGGCGTGGGGGTCGGCGGGGGTGTGGTGATCCATGACGGGCTCCTGGGCTCCCGCGATTAGGGCGCGAACGGGCACCTGTCCAGGATCAGCCCAGCAGCGGCAGCACCGAGAGCGCCAGCAGCACGCCCATCGCGATGTTGAAGCGGCGCAGGCTGCGCGCATCCGCCAGCACCCGCCGCGCCCCGGCGCCGAGGCCGGCCCAGACCAGCAGGCAGGGCATCGAGATCAGGCCGAACACCAGCGCGATCGCCACCACCTGCGGCACCAGCGGCGCGCCGGGCAGGGTGTAGCCGGCGATGGCCGCGCCGGCGACCATCCAGGCCTTCGGGTTCACCCATTGGAACAGCGCCGCCTGGACGAAATTCATCGGCGGCTTCGACGGCCCCTCCCCCGGCGGCGGCGCGGTGGCGATCTTCCAGGCGAGCCAGAGCAGCCAGGCCACCGCGACCAGCTGCAGCGCGCCATGCACCGCCGGGCTCGCCGCCAGCGGCCCGGCCAGGCCGAGCCCGACCAGCGCGATCATCGCGGTGAAGCCGAAGGTGATGCCCAGCATGTGCGGCATCACCCGCCACACCCCATGCCCGGCCGCGGCGGCGGCAACCATCAGCACATTCGGGCCCGGCGTCACCGAGCCCGCGATGGCGAAGCCGAGCAGGGGCAGCCAATCCGGCATGCCCATCGTTTTAGGTCAGTAATACTGACCTTGTCAAGCCGGCGATGCGCTCACCCCTTGTGGCGCGTCACCAGCCGCCCCGGCCGCTCGCCGGTGGCGCCCTTGCCAGCCTGGAAGGTCGGCACGCCATTCAGCCAGACCTCCTCGATCCCGATCGAGGCCTGCTTCGGCTTCTCGAAGGTGGCGGCGTCGATCACCGTGGCGGGGTCGAACAGCACCAGATCGGCATAGGCGCCTTCGCGCAGCACGCCGCGGTCCACGATGCCATAAGCCTCCGCGCAGCGGCCGGTCATCTTGTGGACGGCGACCTCCATGCTGAACAGGCCGAGGCCGCGCGCGTAGTGGCCGAGCACGCGCGGGAAGGTGCCCCAGAGCCTGGGATGCGGGTGCGCGTCATGCGGGATGCCGTCGCTGCCGATCATCGACATCGGATGCGCCATGATCCGCTGCACGTCGTCCTCGTCCATCTGGAAGCTGATCTGGCCGGCCGGCAGCAACTGCTCGGCAGCGGCCTTGACGTCGGTGTTCCAGCCGCGGGCGATCTCGTGGAGGTACTTCCCCGCCATCTCCGGGTGCGGGACGGACCAGGTGATCATCACCTTCACGTCCGGGTGCAGGCGGTCGGGCATCAGCACGGTGGAGCCGGCGGGATAGGGATAGACGTCGTAGGCCAGCTGCTGCGTGCGGGCATAGGCCTCGAGCAGCGGCAGCGTCTGGATGCTGCGGCCGTAATTCTCCGGCAGCGAGCATTTGTGGTGGCTGATCTGCACCTGCACGCCGGCGCGCTTGCCGATCTCCATCGTCTCCTCGATGGCCGCCAGGATGTGGTGCGATTCGTCGCGCATATGCGTGGAGTAGAGCCCATCATAGGGCTTCAGCGCCTCTGCGATCGCCACCACCTCGTCGGTCGTCGCATGCATGTTAGGCTTGTAGTAGAGCCCGGTGGAGAAGCCCGAGGCGCCTTCCGACATGGACTGCTTCACCCGCTGGTGCATGTGGTGGATCTCCTTGTCGCGCGCGGCGCGATAGACATCGCCCTCCATTGCCTCGACGCGGAGCGTCTGGTTGCCGACCAGCGCGTAGGTGTTGACCTCGGAGCCCTTGCTGTTGAGCTCATGTGCGTAGTCGCCGAAATCGCCGAAGCGCCACCAGCCGCCGGCGCCCACCAGGTCGAGCGGCGGCGGCGGATCGGCCTTGAAGCGCGCCGGCGCGAGGGAGACGCCGCAGCAGCCACAGACCACCGTGGTTACGCCCTGGCTGATCTTCGGCAGCGTCCCCTCCGGCCCCATCAGCACGGCGCGGTCGTCATGGGTGTGCGCGTCGATGAAGCCAGGTGCCAGCGCCTTGCCGGTGGCGATCACCTCGCGGTCCGCGGAGGCGCCGCCGAGGTCGCCGATAGCCGCGATGCGGTCGCCCGTCACGCCGAGGTCGCCGACGCGGCGGGGCGCGCCGGTGCCGTCGAACAAGGTGGCATCGCGGATGATGAGGTCGCAGCGGAGCGCCATGGATAGAATTCCGTCGGTTCGTGTCGGCGTGGATCATCGCAAGCGCGCGCGCCGAACGGAAGGGAGCGGCGCCCGCCCTTGTGCGTTCGGCGTGGCGAGGAGGCCGCCATGCCGAAATCGCCGAAGCCCACCCCGCCGACCGGCGCGACCGAGCGGATGAACAGCGCCGATCCGGACACTCCGAACACCACGGAAAAGGTCCAGCACGGCACGACCACCCGCAACCCGAAGGCGAAGGTCCCCTCCGACCTGTACCCCGACCCGCCCGGCGTCACCGAGAACACCAAGGGCGCACCGGACGACTGAACCGGGCTATCCGGCCGCCGCCTCGCCGCCGAACTGCGCCGCGTGCAGCCCGCGATACCTGCCACCCGCGGCCAGCAGCGCGGCATGCGTCCCCTGCTCCGCGATGCCGCCATCGGCCACCACCACGATCCGGTCGGCGTCGCGGATCGTCGCCAGCCGGTGCGCGATGACCAGCGTCGTGCGCCCCCGCGCCAGCTCCGCCAGCGAAGCCTGGATCGCCCGCTCCGTCTCGGTGTCGAGGGCGGAGGTCGCCTCGTCCAGGACCAGGATCGGCGGGTTGCGCAGGAAGATCCGCGCGATGGCCAGCCGCTGCTTCTGCCCGCCGGAAAGCTTCACGCCGCGTTCCCCCACCACCGTTTCGAGGCCCTGCGGCAGGTCGGCGATCACCGCATCCAGCCGCGCCCGCCGCGCGGCCGCGCGGATCTCGGGGTCGGTCGCGCCGAGTCGGCCATAGGCGATGTTCTCGCGCAGCGTGCCGGCGAACAGGAACACGTCCTGCTGCACGATGCCGATCTGGCCGCGCAGGCTGGCAAGCGTCAGGTCGCGGATGTCGAGACCGTCCACCGTGATGCGGCCCGCATCGGGTTCGTAGAAGCGCGGCAGCAGCGAACACAGCGTCGTCTTGCCCGCACCCGACGGCCCGACCAGCGCCACCGTCTCCCCCGGCGCAATGGCCAGGTCCACGCCGCGCAACACCGGGCGGGCCGGATCGTAGCCGAAGGTCACGCCCTCGAACCGCACCGCACCCCGCAGCGCGGGCGCTGGCCGCGCCCCGGGCCGGTCCACGATGTCCGGCTCCACGGCCAGCAATTGGAGGTAGCGGCGGAATCCCGCGATGCCCTTCGGATAGGTCTCGATCACCGCGGCGATCTTGTCGAGCGGGCGGTAGAACACGCCGACCAGCAGCAGGAAGGCGACGAAATCGCCGATGCTCATGCTGCCGCGCACGATGAACAGCGAGCCGGCCAACATCACGATCACCTGCACGAAGCGCAGGCCGAGATAGTTCAGCGTGATCCCCGTCGCCATCAGCCGGTAGGCATCGAGCTTGGTGCGCCGGTACTGGTCGTTGTCGGCGGCGAACAGGCGCCGTTCCTCCCCCTCATTGGCGAAGGCCTTGACCACGCGGATGCCGCCGACCGCTTCCTCGATGCGGGCGTTGAAGGCGCCGACCCGGCCGAACTGCTGCTGCCAGTTCGCCGTCATCCGCCCGCCATAGCGCGCGATCACGAAGGCCGCCGCCGGCACCACCAGCAGCGTGATCAGCGCGAGCTCGACATTCACGAACAACATCAGCGCGAAGGCGCCGAGGAAGGTGAGCACCGCGATCAGCAGGTCTTCCGGCCCGTGATGCGCGACCTCTCCGATCTCTTCCAGGTCCTTGGTGAGACGGCCGACCAGATGCCCGGTCTTCTGCCCGTCAAAGAAGCGGAAGGAGAGCTTCATCAGGTGGTCGAAGGCGCGGCGACGCAGTTCCGTCTCGATGGCGATGCCGAGCACATGGCCCCAATAGGTGACGATCGCCATCAGCGCGCCGTTGACCAGGTAGATCGTGAGCAGCGCTGCGATGGCGGCCAGGATCAGCGCCAGATCCTGCACCGGCAGCAGATGGTCGATGAAGCCGCGCACGGCCATCGGAAAGCCGAGTTCCAGCATGCCCGAGAGCGCCGCGCAGCCGAAATCGAGCAGCAGCAGCCGCTTGTGCGGGCGGTAATAGGCGAGGAATTCGCGCAGCATGAGGCAATGGCGTCCGGTTCGCGCCACCGCGGTCGGCCATCCAGCCGCGCTTGTCAACGCTGGACCGCAATAGCCCTCAGTGTGCTCAGGCCTGTTCCGGTCCACCCAGTCAGGAGCCGGCGATTCACGCCCGGGGTGCCCACCTGCGGTGCGCACCCGGGACTGGCTCCTAGCCAGTGGCCTCCATGGCCGGCAGGATGCTTTCCGCCAGCAGCGTGTGCAGCGTGTGCACCTGGCCGTTGGCACGCGGCACCGCGGGGTCGGAGGTCATCACCACGCTGAGCTTCAGGCCCGGCACGACATAGGCCATCTGCCCGCCATAGCCCCAGGCGAAATACACCGCCTGGCCACGCGCCTCGCCGATCCACCAGCCCAGTCCATAAAGCTGCCCGCTCCAGGCGGAGCGTGCCTGCGGCGTCCAGGCCTGCTTCACGAACGCGGCCGGCACCACCTCGCGGCCGGCATGGCGGCCCTCATTGCGCCAGCATTCGGTGAAGGCGAGCAGCGCGCGCGGGCTCATCAGCATCTCGTTGCCGCCGAAATGCACGCCCTCCGGCGCCCGCATCCAGTCCGGGATGGCGATGCCGAGCGGCGCGCCGAGCCATTCCCGTGCCAGCGCATGCAGGCTGCGCCTGGCGGCGCGCGCCAGCACCGCGCCGAGGATGTGGCTCGTGCCGGTCGAGTAGATCATCCGCCCGCCGGGCGTGTCCTCCATCGGCCGGCTCAGCGCGAAGCCGAGCCAGTCGCGGGAGTTGACCCAGCGCCCGTAATTCGCGCCCGAGGTCCGCTCCAACCCCGCGCGCATCGAGAGCAGTTGGCGGATGGTGAGATCGCGCACGCGCGGATCCGCGGCGGGGGGAATGGCGCGGCCGAGTACCGGTCCGATCGGCTGGTCCAGCCCGTCCAGCACGTCGCGTGCGATGCCGATGCCGACCAGCGTGGCGAGCACGGATTTCGACGCCGATTTGATGTTGGCGGGCCGGTCGAGCCCCGGGCCGCGGAACACGCGCTCCAGCACCGGCGCGCCGTCGCACGCAACGATCAAGGTGCGCAGATGCGGCAGCGCGGCGGCGGAGGTGATCGCCGTATCGAGTGTCGCCACCTGCGCCAGCGCGGGCGCAGGCAGCGCAAGCGCAAGCGCAAGCATCGCACGGCGCGGGATGCGGGGCGGCATGCGGCGGAGATGGGTGGCACACCGCCTCGGCCAAGATGCGGTGCGCGGCGGGTTGCACTCCGTCACGCGTGTGCTCGGCGTGCCGTGCCTGCGCGCCGTCAGGCGCCGTAGAGCGCCTTCGCCTGCGCCTCGGTCACCAGCCCATCGGCCACATCGCGTTGCACCTTCGCGCGGTCGCGCTGCCGCGGGTCGCCCATGCCGCCGCCGCCCGGCAGCTTCAGCAGCAGATGGCGACCCTTCGGGATGGTCTGGAAGCCCTTGGTACGCAGCACCGTGCCGTCATCGAGCCCCACCCAGCCCAGCGCGCCCTCGCCGCCGCCCTCGCGGCCCTTCGGCGCATTGGCGATGCGGTCGAAGATGGCGTTCACGGCGAATTCGGCATCGCCCTTCGCGCCGATCTCCATCACCTTGCCGAAGCCACCACGGGTGCGGCCGGCGCCGGCGGAATCCGGGCGCAGCTGGTTCTGCCAGAAGATCACCGGCGCGACGTTCTCGGTGGCTTCCACCGGCATGGTGCGCACGCCGGATGGGAAGGCGGTGCCGTCCAGCCCGTCCTTCGTGGGCCGCGCGCCGGTGCCGCCGGAGTTGAAGGTGATGATCTCGAAATCCGGCAGCTCGGCATTCGCGCCGCTCACCTGCGCGCCGCCGCGCAAGGGCGGGTTCCACAGCGCCGAGGAGCCCTCGGCATTCACCCGATCCGGCACCGCCTGGTGCAGGCAGCCCATCATCAGGTCGGGCAGCAATTGCCCCACCACATGCCGCACGCTGACGGGGTAGGGCCGCGGCGCATTGAGGATGCAACCCTCCGGGATCACCATGTGGAAGGGCGCGAGGGAGGCCCAGTTGTTCGGGATCTCCGGCGCAACCACGCACTTGATCCCAAAGCAGGAATAGGCGCGGCAATAGGCAGCCGGCACGTTGATGCCGCGGTTCGACAGGCCGGAGGTGCCGGCATAGTCCACCACGATGGAATCGGCGTTCACCGTCATTGCCGCGCGCAGCGTGACGGGTGCCTCGTAGCCGTCGGAGCGGATCTCGCCGCGATAGGTGCCGCGCGGGATCTTCGCGATCTCCTCGAGCGTCGCCTTCAGCGAGCTGTCAAAGATGTAGTCGGCGAGGTCGTCGATGCTCTCCATCGCGAACTCGTCCATCATCTCGACCAGCCGCTTGGCGCCGGCGTCGTTGCAAGCGCAGAGGGAATAGACATCGCCTTCCAGCTCCACCGGCGTGCGGGTGCCGGCACGGAGGAAGTCGAAGAAGGTCTCGTTCGCCTGGCCGCGATCGAAGCACTTCACGATGGGGATGTAGAGCCCTTCCTCGAAGACGCTCCGCCCTTCCGGCCCCATGCCGAGGCCGCCGACATCGATGACATGCGCGGTGTTGGCGAACAGCCCGACGATCTTCCCGTTGCGGAAGGCGGGCGTGACGACGGTGAGGTCGTGCAGGTGGCCGGTGCCGAGCCAGGGATCGTTGGTGATGTAGTGATCGCCCGGCTGCATCGTCTCCGCCGGGAACTTCGCGAGGAAGTGACCGACGGATTCCATCATGGAATTCACGTGCCCCGGCGTGCCGGTCACGGCCTGCGCCAGCATGCGGCCCTTGAGGTCGAAGATGCCGGCCGAGAGATCGCCCGCCTCGCGCACCGTGGTACTGAAGGCGGTCCGGATCATGATCTGCGCCTGCTCTTCGACCACCGCGATCAGACGGTTCCACTGGATCTGGCGCTGGATCTTCTTCAGGGCTTCGCTCGCGGCGGACATCACGCGTCCTCCCTCACCAGTTCGAGATATCCCAGCCCATCCACCCGGCAGCGCCAGCTTGGCCCGACCAGCGTGCTTGTCTCGGCCTCGGCGATGATGCACGGCCCGGCAACGGCGGCGCCCGGCGCGAAATCGTCGCGGTCATAAACCGTCCAATCCCCCACCTCGCCGGTTGCCGTGTCGCGCACCGACTGGACGCGCACTGGCTTCGGAGCCGGCGCATCCTGCACGGGAGCTACCGGTTCCATCACCTCCACCACCGTCGCGACGGTGACGGCGAAGGAGAGGATCTCCACGTCGCTGCCGGGCACCGGACGGTCGTAGAAGCGCGTGTATTCGGCGTCGTAGGCCGCGCGGATCGCCGCGACATCGGCCTGCGTCAATTCGCGCGCGGGGATCGGCACGGCGATCTCGTGGCCCTGGCCGACATAGCGCATGAAGGCCAGCCGGTGCTCCGCGGCCGGGGCGCCGAAGCTGCCCTCGGCCACCACTTCCGACGCCTCCGCCGACATTGCCGCCAGAAGCGCGTTCACGGCATCGAGGTCGAAGCTGCCGAAGCGCTGGTAGAGCGATTTCACCACCTCATAGGCCACCGGCGCGCGCAGGAAACCGATGGCGGAGCCGACGCCGGCCCCGGACGGAACCAGCAACCGGTTCACGCCGATCTTCTCCGCCACGCGATAGCCATGCACGGGGCCGCCGCCGCCAAAGGCGATGATCGAGCGGCCCTCATAGCCCTTGCCCGATTCGATGGCGTGGACGCGGGCGGCATTCGCCATGTTCTCGTCCACCATCTCGACGACGCCAAGTGCCGCCATCTCCGGCGAGAGGCCGAGGCGTTCGCCCACCTGCGCGCCCATCGCCGCCTTCGCCGCGCCGGGATGCAGCTTCAGCGCGCCGCCGGCGAAGAGGTCGGGCTCATAGCGGCCGAGCAGCAGGTTGGCGTCCGTCACCGCGGGCTGCGTCCCGCCGCGGCCGTAGCAGGCCGGGCCGGGATCGGCGCCGGCGCTCTCCGGCCCCACCTGGATGCGGCCCATGCTGTCGAGATGCGCAATGGAGCCGCCGCCAGCACCGATCTCCACCATCTCGATGACAGGGATGCGCAGCGGCAGGCCGGAGCCCTTCTTGAAGCGGCCGACGCGGGCGACCTCGAAGCTGCGCGCGGCCTGCGGTGCGTAGTCATCCACCAGGCAGACCTTCGCGGTGGTGCCGCCCATGTCGAAGGAGAGCACCTTGCCCCAGCCCTTCTGCCGCGCAACGTGGGCGGCAAAGATCGCGCCGCCGGCGGGCCCGGATTCGACGAGGCGAATCGGGAAGCGGGCTGCGGTTTCGAGCGTGGTGAGGCCGCCGCCCGAGAGCATCAGGAACAGCGGGCAGGTCAGCCCGGCTTCCGAAAGCCCCGCTTCCAGCCGGTGCAGGTAGCTGGCCATTCGCGGCTGCACATAGGCGTTGGCGGTGGTGGTGGAGAAGCGCTCCCATTCGCGCATCTCCGGCGACACCTCGCTGCTCAGCGAGACCGGCAGCTCCGGCCATTCCTGGCGCACGATGGCGGCGGCGCGCTTCTCATGCGCGGGATTGACGAAGCTGTGCAGGAAGCCGATCGCCAGGCTCTCGATGCCTTCCGCACGCAGGAAGGCGAGCTGGTCGCGCACCGCCTGCTCGTCCAGCGGGCGCAGCACATGGCCCTCGTTGTCGAGCCGCTCGGGCACCGTCACACGCCAGCGCCGCGGCACCAGCGGCTGCGGCAGGTCGATGTTGAGGTCGTACTGGTCGTAGCGGGATTCGTTGCCCATCGCGATGACGTCGCGGAAGCCATCGGTGGTGAGCAGCGCAGTCTTCGCGCCCTTGCGCTCGATGATCGCGTTGGTGGCCAGCGTGGTGCCGTGGATCACCAGCACGATGTCGCAAGGCTGCAGCCCCGCCTTGCCAAGCACCGCGCGCACGCCTTCCAGCACGCCGAGTTCCGGCGCGGCTTGCGTGGTGAGGACCTTGGCGGTCCAGCGCTCGCCATTCCGCTCGATCGCGAGGTCGGTGAAGGTGCCGCCGATATCGACAGCCAGGCGCGCCTGCGGCGCGACGGCGAGCCGAGCCGTCACTGCGCGGCCTCCGCCGCCCAGCGCGTTGCCACCGCACACGCGGCTGCAAAGTCTTCCATCAGCATCGCCTCGTTCGGGTTGTGGCTGCCGTTCTGGTTGCGGACGAACAGCATCCCGGCCGGGATGCCCGCCTGCACGAAGGCTGCCGCGTCGTGGCCACCGCCGCTGGCCATGACCTTGTGCTGGATGCCGAGCTGCTCCGCCGCGCGCTTCAGCCCGGCCTGGATGCCGGCATCCATCGGTGCCGCGCGGCTGGCCGTCTCCCTGCCCAGTTCGAACCGCACGCCGCGGCGGGCCTCGATCCCGGGCACGATGTCGTAGAGCGTCTCCATCAGCGCATCCACGCTGTGGGGATTGACGCTGCGCACGTCGAGCTGGAACTGCGCCTCGCCGGCGATCTTCGTGAAGCCCGCCTCGGCCGTGGTGCCCATGACGCAGAAGGTGCAGACCAGCACATGGCCCTGCGCCTCCAGCTCCATCCAGCGCTCGTCCACACGATGCGCGAGCTCGGCCAGCGCGGCCGCGGCGTCGCGGCGGTATTTGCGGGGCGTGGCGCCGGAGTGGTTGTACTCGCCCAGCACCCGCGCCGCACGCAGCCGGCGGCTGCCGGGGATGCCGGTGATGATGCCGACGGGAATGCCCTCCACATCCAGCACCGGGCCCTGCTCGATATGCAGTTCCAGGAAGGCGGCGGTGTCGGCCGCGCTGAAGGTCTTTCCTCCGTTCTCGACGAAGGATGGGTCGAAGCCATCCTCGCGCATATGGTCGGCGAGGGTGCGGCCGCTGTCCTGCCGCTTCACCTGCAGCTCCGCCGGCTGCAGCAGGCCGAGCGCGCCGCGGCTGCCGGGATAGCTGATCGGGAACCAGCTGCCGGCTTCCTCGGCGCGCACCGCCACCACGGTCACGTCGCGCGCTGGCACGAAGCCCGCGCGCTTCATCCCCGCCACCGCCGCAAGCCCCGTCAGCACGCCCGCCGCGCCGTCGTAATTGCCGCCGGACTGCACGGAGTCGAGGTGGCTGCCGAGCAGCACGCGCTTCGCCGCGCGGTCGGACCCCGGCAGCGTCATCAGCAGGTTGCCGACGGGATCGGCGCGCGTTTCCAGCCCCACCGCCTCGGCGGCGGCGCGGACGATGGCATGGGCTTTCCGCTCGCCCTCGCCATAGGCCGCGCGCGTGATGCCGACGCCGTCGAATGTCGCGCTGCGCAGCTCGTCGAACAGCTTCTCCGCCAGCGCGACATCGGGCGTCAGGTTCGGCAGCATCGTGACGCCCTCCTCACAGCATGCTGCGCACGCGGCCGCCATCCACGCGGATCATGCTGCCGGTGATGTAGCCGGCCTGCTCGCTGACCAGGAAGGCGCCCATCGGGCCGAACTCGTCGGGCGTGCCGATACGCCCGGCGGGAATCTCCTGCGCCATCTTCGCCAGCTCCGCCTCCACCGTGCCGCCGGCCTTGGCGGCCCGCGATTCGGCGTTCTGCGTGATGCGGTCGGTCATGATGCTGCCGGGCGCGATGATGTTCATCGTCACGCCATCCTTGGCCGCCTCGCCCGAATAGGTCTTGAGCCAGCCCCAGATCGCCGAGCGCAGCGTGTTGGAAAGCGCCAGGTTCGGGATCGGGTGCTGCATGCCGGAGCTGCCCACCACCAGCACGCGGCCCCAGCCGCGCTTGCGCATCTCCGGGATAAGCCGGTTGGCGATGCGGATCGGCGAGGCGACGATCTGCTCGAACCAGGTATGCAGCGCCGCATCGGTGATCTCGGAGGCGATGCAGGGCGGCGGGCCGCCATGGTTCAGCACCAGGATATCGACGCCGCCCATCGCCGCCACGGCGGCATCGGCCAGCGCATCCATCTGCTCGCCCTTCGCGACATCGGCGACCACGCCCTTCGCCGAGGCGGCGCCGGCCGCCTTCAGCTCGGCGGCCACCTTGTCGAGGCTCGCCTGGTCACGCCCGCTGACCACCAGCGCGGCGCCCTCGGCCGCCAGCGCATCGGCGATCGAACGGCCGAGGCCCTTCGAGGCCCCCATGACCAGCGCGCGCTTGCCCTTCAGACCAAGATCCATGGTGGAAACTCCCAGACGGCGGAATGGCCGGGGAACCTGCCCGCCCCCGCCCCCGCTGGCAAGGCGGCCCGGCTCTGCTAACCCTCCGGCCGGATCAAGGGAGAGAACCGCATGTCCAGGCCCGTCCTGCTGCTGACCCGCAAGCTGCCCGCCGCGATCGAGGCGCGCGCCGCGCGCGACTACGATGCGAAGCTCAACAGCACCGACGACCCCTGGTACCGCGACGGCGCCGAGATCGCCCGCCGCGCCGCAGCCATCAGTGCCGAGGGGGTGCTCTGCGCCGCCGGCGATCCGCTGGGCGCCGCGACCATCGGCGCCTTGCCCGCCAGCGTGAAGATCATCGCCACCTTCTCGGTCGGCTACGATCATATCGACATCGCCGCCGCGAAGGCGCGCGGCATCGTCGTGACCAACACGCCGGAGGTGCTCTCCTTCGCCACCGCCGAATGCGCCTTCACCCTGATGCTGATGGCCGCCCGCCGCGCCGGCGAGGGCGAGCGGCTGGTGCGCGCGCAGAAGTGGGAGGGCTGGGCGCCGACGCAGCTGATGGGCGTCACGCTCGAAGGCAAGAAGCTCGGCATCGCCGGCTTCGGGCGGATCGGGCGGGAGCTTGCCGCCATGGCGCGGGGCTTCCGGATGGAGATCCACTACCGCGACCTGCACCGCGCCCCGCCCGAACTCGAGCAGGGCGCCACCTTCCACGACAATGACGAGGGCTTCCTCGGCGCCATCGACATCCTCTCGATGCACATGCCGGGGGGAGAGGCGACTCGGAAGTGGTTGAACGCGGAACGTCTCGGCCGGATGAGGAAGGGCAGCATCGTCATCAACACCGGCCGCGGCGGCTCGGTGGACGATGCCGCGCTGGTGGCGGCGCTGAGCTCCGGCCATATCCGCGCCGCGGGACTCGACGTGTACGATGGCGAGCCGCGCATCTTCGATGGCTATTTCGGGCTGGAGAATGTTGCGCTGTTGCCGCATCTCGGCAGCGCCACGATCGAGACGCGCGACGCGATGGGCCATCGGGCGCTGGACAACCTCGATGCCGTGCTGATCAGGGGCCAGGCAGCGCCGCATGGCCTGGCCTGAGCGGCAAGGCCGAAGCGCGCACCCAACCCTGCGTTGGATTGCCACAAAGCAAACAACTTGACGCTGCATCGTGGTTGCGTGATGCATCCTCCGGGCGCAAGGTGACGCGGGCCTGGGGGATGGGAACGCTCGCAGCATGAGGCAAGCCGCGCGAATCACGCTGTTCGTGCAGGACCGGGACGGGAAGCTAGATACCTTCCCGGATCTGGAAGTGCTGCATGCGCTGATGCACCAGGTGCCGATGGTCAGCCGCAACGCCGATGGTAGTCGCACGCTGGTGTTCGACCTGGCTGATCCTTCCGCGAAACTGTCCCGCCACTCGCCCCCCCGCATGCCGGACATCGAGCGGCTGCGCGCGCATATCAACGCCATGAGCAGCGAGGCCCGCGCGCTAGGCCTCACCCTCACCGCCGCCCTGGCCGATTCGGCGGAGCTGGTGGCGGAGGCCGAGTTCGGCGGCATGGCCCCGCCACGCGGCAGGGATTGAGCCGCCCGGGCGTGGCCAGGGGAAGCTCGCCGGTGTAGAGAGCCGGCATGTCCGTCACCGAGGCGGGGCCAGCGCCAGGGTCCACGCTGCGCCCGCGCGCAACCCCCCGCCGCCGTGCCACGCCGGCCTGGGCCTGGGCCTCCATCCTGGTGGCCGCACTGATCGCTGCCCCCCTCGTCTCGGTGCTGGTCACCGCCGCCGCGCCGGGGGGCGAGGCGTGGCTGCATCTCAGCCGCACCGTGCTGCCGGACCTGCTGGTCAACTCCGTCCTGCTCGCGGTGCTGGTGGGCGCCATGGCGGCCAGCATGGGGGCGGTCAGCGCCTGGCTGGTCGCCGCCTGCAATTTCCGCGGCCGCGCTGTGCTGGAGGTGGCATTGCTGCTGCCGCTTGCCATGCCGGCCTATGTCTGCGGCTACGCCTATGTCTGGCTGCTGGACGTGGCCGGCCCGGTGCAGGGCAGCCTGCGGGCCGCCACCGGGCTCACCTGGGGGCAGTACTGGTTCCCGGAGATCCGCAGCCTGCCGGGTGCCGCGCTGATGCTGGCGGCGGTGCTCTACCCCTATGTCTACCTGCTCTGCCGCGGCGCCTTCCTGACGCAGAGCGTCTGCCTGCTCGAAGCCAGCCGCACCCTGGGTCACGGGCTGCCGCGCACCTTCCTGCATGTGGCGCTGCCGATGGCCCGCCCGGCATTGGCCGGCGGCGTGGCGCTGGTCCTGATGGAGACGCTGGCGGATTTCGGCACCGTCCAGCATTTCGCCGTCCGCACCTTCACCACCGGCATCTACGATGCCTGGTTCGGCCTGGCGGACCGCCCCGCCGCGGCGCAGCTCGCCGCCAGCCTGATGGGGCTGGTGGCGTTGCTGCTGCTGCTGGAGCGCGCATCGCGCGGCGGCCGGCGCTTCCACCCCACCACCACCCGCAGCCCGCCGCTGCGGCCGGTTGAGTTGCATGGCTGGAAGCAGGCCGCGGCGATCGCCGCCTGCGCCATGCCGGTGCTGCTCGGCTTCGTCGTCCCGGCCGGCACCCTGGTGATGCTGATGCTGGAGGTCGGCAACCCGTTCGAGGCGCAGCGCGTGCTGCCCTATGCGCTGAACAGCGTGACGCTGGCGGGGGTGACGGCAGTGCTCGCCGTGCTGCTGGCGGCGCTGCTGGCCTGGGCGCAGCGGCTGCATCCCGCGCGGCTGCGGGCGGCGGCCAACCGGGTGGCCTCGCTCGGCTATGCGGTCCCGGGTTCGGTGATCGCGGTCGGTGCGCTGGTGCCCTTCGCGCTGTTCGACAATGCCCTGGATGCCTGGATGCGGGCCAATCTCGGCATCTCCACCGGGCTGCTGCTGTCGGGCACCATCGCGGCGCTGGTCTTCGCCTATCTCGTGCGTTTCCTCGGCGTCGCGCTCTCCTCGGTGGAGAGCGGGCTGACGCGCATCCGCCCCAGCCTCTTCGCCGCCGCGCGGGTGCTTGGCCGCAGCCCCGGCCAGGCGGTGCGGGAGGTGGAGCTGCCCCTGGCCAGGGGCGCGCTGCTGACCGCCGGCGTGCTGGTCTTCGTGGACACGATGAAGGAGCTGCCGGCGACGCTGATCGTCCGCCCCTTCGACTTCGACACGCTGGCGGTGCGCGTGCACAACCTCGCCTCCGACGAGCGGCTGGCCGAGGCCTCCACCGCGGCGCTGCTGATCGTCCTGGTCGGGCTGCTGCCGGTGGCGGCGCTGGTGCGCGCCATGCGGAAGCACTGAGCCGCCTGGACGGAGGGCTGGGCTGCGCCATCTTCCGCGGATGAGACGAACCGCCTCCCGCGTGCTGCTGCTCGGCCTGCTGGTCCTGCTGCCGGGCTGCGCCGCCCTCTTCCCGCGCGAGACTCCGGTGGAACACCGCCTTGCGGCGCTACCCGCCGCCGGCGCGCCGGTCTCGCGGCCGGTCGAGATCCGCTGGAACGACCACATGGTGCCCTGGATCACCGCCGAGACCGATGAGGACCTCGCCGTCGCGCTCGGGCTGGTGCATGGGCATCTGCGCGGCGCGCAGGTGATGCTGCTGCGGCTGGTCGCGCAGGGGCGGCTTTCGGAGGTCGCCGGGCCGCCTGCCGCGGAGGTGGACCACGCGCTGCGCATCCTCGGCTTCGGCCGCGCCGGGCCCGAGGTGATCCGCAACTGGCCGCCCGAGACGCGCATGTTCGTCCGGGCTTTCCTGCGCGGGCTGAACCACGCCCTGCTCAACGGCCCCCGCCCGCCGGAAGCCGGGCTGCTCGGGCTTGGCCGCGAGCCGGTCACCGAGGAAGACCTGCTGGCGATCGGGCGGCTGGCCGGCACCGACATCAACTGGCTCGCCTATATCTCCCTGCTGCCGCAGCGCGGCCGGCCCGACTTCCCGGAACTCTGGGCGCGCACGCGGGAGGCCGGCGGCAACCCCGTCGGCCAGCAGCGCGCCGACCTGCTGCGGGAAATCCTGGCCGGCACCTCGCGCAGCGGCAGCAACGCGGTGGCCGTCAGCGCCGGGCGCAGCGCCACCGGCGGGGCGCTGATCGCCTCCGACCCGCATCTCGGGCTGAACCTGCCCAATCTCTGGCTGGCGGTGGGGATGCGCTCGCCAGGGTTTCACGCGGTGGGGCTGATGGTGCCGGGGCTGCCGATCCTCGGCGTCGGGCGCAACCGGCAGGTCGCCTGGGGCGGCACAAATCTGCGCGCCGCCTCCTCCGACCTGTTCGATGTCGGCGCGCTGCCGCCGGAAGCGTTCCGCAGCGAGACGGTTCGCCTCCGCCAGCGCTTCTGGTTCGCCACCGAGCGGACGGTCCGCACCACGCCGTTCGGCCCGGTGATGAGCGACGCCGCGCTGGTCCCGGCGAACGGCGCCACTCTGGCGCTGCGCTGGGCCGGGCACCAGCCGACCGACGAGATCACTGCCCTGCTGCGCGCCGCCCGCGCCACCGATGGCGAGAGCTTCCGGCACGCCTTCGCCGGCTTCGGCGTCTCGGCGCAGACGATGCTCTGGGCGGACAGCCAGGGCCGCGTCGGCCGCTTCATCGCCGCCACCCTGCCGGACCGCGCCAGCCTTCCCGCCGAGGACCCCGTGCTCGATGCGCGCGATGCCGCCGCGACGGGCGCCTGGGACCGGCTGCGGGATGCCCGCACCCTGCCCGCCGAGGCCGATCCGCCGACCGGCACGCTGGCCTCGGCCAACAACCGCCCGCGCTGGGCGGAGCGGCACGGCACGCCGCCGCTCGGCTTCTTCTTCTCCGACGACGACCGCGTGCTGCGGCTGGAGGAACTGCTTGCCGCCAGGCCGCGCCACACGCCGGAGAGCCTGGCCGCCATCCAGCGCGACATCCGCTCGCCCCGCGCCGCGCATCTTGCGGCGGGGATCGCGGACAGGCTCGCGGCGTTGCCCGGTGGCCACCCCGCACCGCGCCTCGCCCAGGCGCTGGGCGGCTGGGATGGCAGCTACGCCGCCGAAAGCCGCGCGCCGGTCGCCTTCGAGGCGCTGCTGCGGCATCTGGTGCCGGCGCTGGTGCCGGAATCCCGGCGCACCGAGGCGGGCAATCCGCGCGGCGCCGAGACGCAATGGAACTTCCTCACCGCCTTCCTGCTGCGCGACCTCGACGCGCTGCCGCACGCGCGGCGTGAGGCGGTGTTGCGCCAGGCTGCATCCGCCGCAGAGGCCGATCTTGACCGGCTTGGCAACTGGGGCGAGCTGCACCAGCTGCGCGCCGCGCATTGGCTGGTGAACCTTCCGCTGCTCGGGCGCTTCTTCGTCTATGCGCAATATCCCTCCGGCGGCTCGCGCGAGACGCCGATGAAGGTGAGCCACGGCCTGATCGACGCCGCGCCGCGGCCCGCCACCTTCGGCTCCATGGCCCGCCATGTCAGCGACATGGCCGACCCGGACGCCAACTGGTTCACGCTGTGGGGCGGGCAGGATGGCTGGATCGGCTCGGCCGCCTTCATGGACCAGGTGCCGCTCTGGCGTGACGGGCGCAGCATCCGCGTGCCGCTGCGCGCCGCGACCGTGGCCGCCGAGTTCCCGCGCGTCACCACCCTCACGCCGCCCTGATGCTCGACGGCACGCCGCTGCTGCGCCTCTACACCCGCGCGCGGGTCGCGCGGATGCAGGCGCTCGATCCGGCGGCGACGCAGGAAGCGCTGCTGCTGCGGCTGCTGAAAACCGCTCGCGCCACGCGCTTCGGCCGCGCGCATGGCTTCGACGGCATCTGCTCGGTCACCGAGTTCCAGGCGCGGGTTCCGCTCCGGCGATACGAGGATTTCTGGCGCGACTGGTGGCAGCCGGATTTCCCGCTGCTTCGCGACGTGACCTGGCCTGGGCTGATCCCCTATTTCGCGCTGTCCTCCGGCACGACGAGCGGCACCACCAAGCGCATCCCCGTCACCGCCGCCCAGATGGCAGCGAACCGCGGTGCCGCGCTCGACACGCTGGCGTGGCACCTGCACGCGCATCCGCGCGCGCGGCCCTTCGCGGGGCTGTCCTTCATGCTCGGCGGCTCCACCGCCCTGCAGGACCTGGCACCGGGGGTGCGCGGCGGCGACCTGTCCGGCATCGCAGCGCATGAGGTGCCGCGCCTGCTCCGCCGCCGCGCCTGGCCGCCCGAGCACATCGCGCTCATCCCGGACTGGGACACCAAGCTCGCCACCCTGGCCGAGCAGGCGCCGCGCGAGGATATCCGCGTGCTGACCGGCACGCCCTCCTGGCTGCTGATGCTGCTGCACCGCATGAGCGTGGCCGGCGCACCGCCCTTCCCCAATCTGGAACTGCTGGTCCATGGCGGCGTCGCCTGGGCGCCCTATCGCGACCGCATCGCGCCCTTCCTGCCGCCGGGCTGCGCGACGCGCGAGGTCTATCCGGCCAGCGAGGGCTTCGTCGCCATCCAGGATCGCGGCGAGGGCGAAGGCATGCACCTGGTGCTCGACCGCGGCTGCTTCCTTGAATTCGTGCCGGTGGATGAGCTCGACGCCCCGAACCCGACGCGCCACTGGGCGGCGACGATCGAGACCGGCCTCGACTACGCCGTGGCGCTGACGACGAATGCCGGCCTCTTCGCCTACATCCTCGGCGACGTGGTGCGTTTCGTCGAACGCGCGCCGCCGCGCCTGCTGGTCACCGGCCGCACCGCATGGACGCTCTCCACCTTCGGCGAGCACGTGACCGGGGAGGAGATGGCGCAGGCGATCGAGGGCCTCGGCATCATGGTCGGCGAGTGGTGCTGCGGCCCGGAATTCGTCGGCGAGCTTGGCCGGCACCGGCTGATCCTGGAAACCGATGCCGACATGCCGCCGGCGGCCATCGCGACGGCGCTGGATGCCGCGCTGATCGCCGACAACGAGGACTACGCCGCGCACCGGCAGGGCGGCCAGCTTCTGCCGCCGGTGGTGCAGACGGTGCCGCCCGGGCGCTTCGAGGCCTGGATGCGCGCCGAGGGCAGGCTCGGCGGCCAGAACAAGGTGCCGCGGGTGATCGCCGATCCCGCACGCTTCGCCGCGGCGGCGCGGGGCCTTGCCGGAACCTGACGACCGGATCCTGACGCAAGCTCATCGCTCGCGCGCCGCGGCGACATCGCGGCCGACGAACAGGCTCGCCAGGCTGGCCGTGATGTAGCCGAACACCGCCAGGCCATAGACCGAGAGCAGCACGCAAAGCGTCCGTCCCTCCGGCGTCTGCGGCCAGAATTCGCTGCCGAGGCTGGTCAGCAGCATGCTGGTCCACCACAGCGCATCGGCGAAGCCGGTGAAGCCTCCCGGCACCTCGGCGGCCGGCTCGAAGGCCAGCATGCCGGCGGCGCCCAGCAGGTCCACCAGCAGCGTCAGCGCGACGACATAGCCGAGGCCGCGCCGGCGCATCGCCGCGCGCAGCGTGTTCATGCCGCGGTTCGCCGTGCCCACCACGCGCACCAGCCGCAGCCCCCGCACGGCCCGGACCGCACGCAGCGCGCGCAGGCCGCGCAGCAGCCGCAAGGCCGGCGCGAGCAGCGCGATCACCGTCAGCCAGTTCCGGCGCAGAAAGGCAGGCTTGTCCGGCGCCAGCCAGAGCCGGAGGCCGAACTCAAGCAGGAACACGATCCAGATCGCCCCGCCGATCCAATCCAGCAGCCGATTGGCGCCCCAGACCAGTTCCACCAGGACCAGCAGCAGCCACACCGCGCTCAGCACGAGCATCGGCGTGCGCAGCCACTCCTCCAGGCCTTCCAGTGCCGCCCAGCGCTCCTCCGCCTCGCCCTCTTCCGCCATCCGTGTCGCCTCCCGCACCGGGCGGCAACGCGGAAACCGCGGCCGGGCTGCGGCCGGCCCCCGGCCCGGCCGCCGTGCGGAGGTGATGTGACCGCGCCACCCGCCGCCGCGCCCGGATGCTCCGAACGGCGCGCCGCGCAACCGAGGGGCGGGCAACCGGTCCCTGTTCATGGGAGACGGCGATGAGGAGACGCTGGGCCCTGCTCACCCGGCACGGCCGCGGCGGCGATACGCCGGTCGTGCCGAGGTGACCTGGAGGTGGTTGATCCGGCGCGGCCGAGCGCTATTCCAGCCCGCGGAGGAAGCTCGCGCGCGCGCCGGCGCCGGCCATGACGAAGGCATGGTCGGAGCCGCCGAGGATGAAGCGCGCGCCGAGCCGGATATACTCGGGCGCCACCTTCTCGTCATACACGCCGCCCATGCCCAGCACCTTGCCGTGCTGCGCGCAGGCCGCGCCGACCGCTTCATAGGCCCTGCGCACATCGGGATGGCCGACCTGGCCGGCGATGCCCATGGTGGCGGTGAGGTCGGACGTGCCGATCAGCAGCACGTCCACGCCCGGCACGGCCGCGATGGCCGCGGCATTGGCCACGGCTTCCGGCGTCTCGATCATGCAGGCGACGAGGATCTCGCGGTTCAGCTCCGCCTGCGCCTCGGCCGGGGCCACGGCGCCGAGGCCATAGGCGAAGGGCGGGCCTCCCCAGCTGCGCATGCCGGTCGGCGGGAAGCGGTAGGCCTGCACCACGGCGGCGGCTTCCGCGGCGGTGTCCACATGCGGCACGACGACGCCCATCGCGCCGTTGTCCAGGCAGCGCGTGCCTTCGAACAGCGCATCCTTGCAGACCCGCACGATCGGCGTGACGCCCTGGGTCAGCGCCGCAATGGAGATGCGGGTCGCGTCGTCCACGCTCATCGCGCCGTGTTCCATGTCGATGAACAGCCAGTCGAAGCCGCTGGCCGCCGCGATCATGCCGACCGCGCTGCCGCGGAGGTTGTGCACGCCGAAGCCGAGCGCGAGGCCGCCCTTGGCAAGACGCGCGCGGACGGGGTTGGGCATGATGGGCATTGCGGGTTTCCTCCGAAGGACGCGGAGCGCAGCATGCGGCCCCACACCGGTCAACCGTGCGGGGCGCATGACCCGGCTGCGCGGCGCTGCTAGCGTCGCCGCAATGAAGGAGATCGCCATGCGCGCGCGCCGCCTGCTGCCCGCCCTGTTGCTCGCCCTGCCGTTCGTCGCTTCCGCGCAGGATCTGCCGGTGCGCTCCGTCACCCTCTCCAACGCCGGGCTGGCGCAGCTGGAACGCGCGGGCACGCTGGCGCCCGATGCCGCCATCAGCTTCCGCGTCCCGCTCGAGGATGTGGACGATGTGCTGAAGAGCCTGATGGTGCGCGACCCCGGCGGCACGGTGGAAGCCGTGCGCCTGCCCGCCCAGGACCTGACGGCCGAGGCGTTCCGCGGCCTGCCGCTGCGGCCGGAGGATTTCGACTCGCGCATCGCCCTGCTGCGCGCGTTGCGCGGCCAGTCAGTGGAGGCGGGCGGCGCCAGCGGCCGGCTGATGGATGCGGAGGATGCCGCCGGCGGCGACGGCACCGCGGCGCTGCGCCTGACGCTCGTGACACCCGAGGGGCTGCGCAGCGTGACGCTGCGCGAGGATGCCGCCATCCGCCTCACCGATCCCGCTCTCGCCGCCCGCGTCCAGCGCGCCGCGGAGGCGCTGGCCGCTGCCAGCGCGGCGGATACGCGCAGCATCGAGATCCGCCTGTCCGGCGCGCAGGCGCCACGCAACGTCTCCGTCGGCTATGTCGCGGCGGCGCCGCTGTGGAAGCCATCCTGGCGCCTGGTGGTGCCGCCCGGGTCGGGCGAGGCGCGGCTGCAGGGCTGGGCGGTGGTGGAGAACCGCTCCGGCGCCGATTGGAACGCGGTGCGGCTCTCGCTGGTCTCCGGCAATCCGGCCGCCTTCGCGCAGGCGCTCTACGCGCCGATCCGGGTGCAGCGGCCGAACCTGCCGGTGCGCGTGGCGGAGAGCGTGCAGGTGCGCCCCGACACCGGTGCGATGCCGCCGCCGCCACGACCGAGCGCAGCCGCCTCGCGCGGCATCGCGCCGCCGCGCCCGGCACCCGCCGCCCCCGCCGGTGCCGCCGCGGAACAGGCGCTGTCGCGCTTCGTCGATGCCGTCGCCGCCCAGCCCCCCGCGCTGCCGGCCAGCGCCGCCGGCCGCGTCGCCTTCACCCTGCCCGCGCCGGTGACGGTGCGGAGCGGGGAGACGGCAAACCTGCCCTTCCTCGATGCACGCCTGCCGGCTGAGCGCGTGTGGTGGGTGCAGGACCTCGCCGCGCGCAACCCGCTCTCCGCCGTGCGGCTGCGCAACGCCACGGGGCACACGCTGCCGGATGGCCTGGCCACGGTCTATGGCGATGCCGGCGCCGAGGCCGGCGCCTATCTCGGCGATGCGGAGATCCGCGCCGTGGCGCCGGACGAGACACGGCTGATCGCCTTCGCGCGTGACCGCGACGTGCGCCTCTCCTCCGCCACCTCGTCCAGCGAGCAGCCGATCGCGGTGCAGACGCGCCGCGGCGTGGTGGGCCTGCGCGTGCTGCGGCGGGAGGAAGCGGCGCTGGCGCTCGACCCGCGCGCCGCCGCGAACGCCGGGCGCGATGCGCGGCTGGTGGTGGACCTGGCGCGCCGCCCGGGCTTCACGCCGCGCTTCGAGGTCGCCGCGGAAGGCGCGTTCGGCCTGCGGCACGAGGCGGTGCTGGCGGGCGGCGAGGTGACGCTGCGCTTCGCCTGGGAGCGGGAGGTGCTGACCGACCTCGCCGTCTGGGATGCCGGCCTCGGCAACCCGCTGCTGCTGCGCTGGCGCGACCTGGATGTCGAGGCGAGCCTGCGCCGCCTGCCCGGCGGCCCCGGCACGCTGGAGACGCTGCGCACGGTGCTCGAGCGGTTGCCGGCCGAGGCGCCGGGCCGCGCGCGGCTCGCAGCCGTCATCGACGGGCTTGCCGAGTTGCGGCGGCTGCTGGATGGCGCGCGCAGCACGATCCGCGCAGCTGACGTCGCCGAGGCCGCGCTCACCCGCGCCCGCGCCGCGGTGGAGGACCGCAGCGGCCCCGAGCGGGAGGAAGCGCGGCGCCGCCTGAACGCCGCGAGCATCGCCGCCGAACGCGCCGGCGGCGCGGCGGATGCGGCGTGGGAGCGCTGGGCCAAGAGCGCGCAGGACCTGCTCGTGCGGATGGAGTGAGCTACGCCTCGTCCACGGCGACGCCGACGATCAAGCGCTCCAGCGTCTCCAGCCGGTCGGCCTCCTCCGCCGGCTTGTCGCGACGGAGCCGCGCGATGCGGGGGAAGCGCAGCGCGACGCCGGATTTGTGGCGCGTGCTGCGCTGCGCCGCATCGAACTCCACTTCCAGCACCAGCGCCTTCTCCACCTCCCGCACCGGGCCGAAGCGGGCGGTGGTGTTGGCGCGGATCCAGCGGTCGAGCCAGAGCAGTTCCTGGTCCGTATAGCCGCTATAGGCCTTGCCGATCGGCACCAGCTCCGCGCCGCCATTCCCGTCCGGCCGCCAGAGGCCGAAGGTGTAGTCTGAGTAGAAGCTGCTGCGCTTGCCATGGCCGCGCTGCGCATACATCAGCACCGCATCCACGCTGAGCGGCGCGCGCTTCCACTTCCACCACAGCCCCTTCACGCGGCCGGCGACATAGGCGGCATCGGCGCGCTTCATCATCAGCCCCTCGATCGCCGCTTCCCGCGCGCCGGCGCGGATCTCCGCCAGCTCCTCCACGCTGCCGAAGCCGATCATCGCCGACAGGTCCATCCGCGCCGGGCGCGTGCGCGCAAACCAGGCTTCCAGCCGCGCGCGCCGCGCATCGAAGGGCAGCGCGCGCAGATCCTCGCCCGCTTCGAACAGGATGTCGTAGAGGCGGACCGCCGCCGGGTGCTGCGCCATCATGCGCGGCGTGACGATCTTGCGGTTCAGCCGCTGCTGCAGGTCGGCGAAGGGCGCGACGACATTGTCGCGCATCACCAGCAGCTCGCCATCCACCACGGCGTCGAAGTCCATCGCCGCGACGATCTCGGGGAAGCTGCCCGAGATGTCCTCCGCCCCGCGCGACCAGATTCGCCGTCCGCCGGTGGTTGCGGCGAGCTGCACGCGGATGCCGTCCCACTTCCACTCCGCCCGATGCGTCGCGGCGTCGAGCGTGGCGAGGTCCGGCTCCTCCAGCGGATGCGCCAGCATCAGCGGGCGGAACACCGGCGCGTCGCGCGGATCGGGCCGCGGCGCGCGGCCTTCCAGCCAGTCGAACAGCGCCAGGTAGGGCGGTTCCAGCCCGTGCCAGACCTCCTCGATCGCGTCGAGCTCCTGCGTGGACCACTCCGCCAGCGCGGTCTTCGCCAGCCGCGCGGAGACGCCGACGCGCAAGCCGCCGGTGACCAGCTTGATCAGCGCGAAGCGCCCATTGGCATCCAGCGCATCGAGCCATCCCGCGATCAGCGCGGGCAGTTCGGCCTTGGGCGTCGCCTCCATCGCCTCGACCACTTCGGCCAGCCCCGGCGGCGGCGTGTTGACGCCCTCACCTGTTTGCCCGGCCGATTCACGCTCCGCGCCGGCGGCGCTCCGCGATCGGACGGGAGCCGGCCAGATCAGCGCCACCGTCTCCGCGAAGTCGCCGACATAGTCGTGGCTGAGCGCCAGCAGCGTCGGGTCGGTGCGCGCCGCCACCAGGTCGCGCACCAGCGCCGGCTTGGCGGTGCCGAGCGAAAGCTCGCCGGTCAGCGCGGCGAGCCCGACGCCGCGGTCGGGGTCCGGCTGGGTCGCGAAATAGTGGCGCAGCAGGGCAAGCTTGGCGTTGCGCCCCGGCGTGAAGACCAGCCGTTCCAGCAGCGACGCGAAGGCGGGGATGCTCATGGCGCGGGGACGGCCTCGCTGGCGCCGGCCTCCTCATCCTCCTCGCCGCGGCCGACCAGGTGCAGCGCGCGGCCGCGCACGCCGCGGGCGGCCAGCGCGTGGATCAGCGCGTCCTCGCGGCCATGCGTCACCCAGATCTCGGGCGCGGCCACCTCCTCGGCGGTCTGCAGCAGCTCGTCCCAGTCGGCGTGGTCGGAGACGATCAGCGGCAGTTCCACGCCCTTGGCCTTCGCCCGCTGCCGCACCCGCATCCAGCCGGAGGCGGCGCAGACCACCGGCTCCGCCAGGCGCCGCACCCAGGGCGTCGCCTCGGCGCCGGAGGGGGCGAGCACGATCTCGCCCGCCAGCAGCCCGCCCCCGCCGCGCCTGGCCGGCGCCGGCACCGGCAGCAGCTCGCCGAGCTGCACGCCGAGCTCCTCGTAGAGCGCGGAGAGCGCCATCAGCCCGCCATGGAGGAAGATCGGCCGGTCCCATCCCGCCTCCCGCAGCAGCCGGATCAGCCGCTGGCACTTGCCGAGCGCATAGACGCCGACCAGGTGCGCGCGATCGGGAAACAGGCGCACGCTTTCCAGCAGGCGCGCCACCTCGGCCGCGGCGGGCGGGTGGTGGAACACCGGCAGGGCGAAGGTCGCCTCGGTGACGAAGACGTCGCAGGGCACGGGTTCGAAGGGGGCGCAGGTGGGGTCGCGCCGTCGCTTGTAGTCGCCCGAGACAACCACGCGGCTGCCGCGCCATTCCATCACCACCTGCGCCGAGCCCAGCACATGCCCCGCCGGCACCAGGCGGATGGCGACGCCGTTGCGGGTGACGGCCTCGCCTGGCGCCAGCGCCTGCTGCCGCGCCCCGGCGCGCCCCTCGCCGAGTCGCGCGCGCATGATGGCGAGCGTTTCGGCGGTGGCGAGCACGGCGCCGTGGTCGGGCCTCGCGTGGTCGGAATGGCCATGGGTGATCACCGCATGCGGCACCGCGCGGAGCGGGTCCACGAAGAAGTCGCCGGGCTCGCAGTAGAGACCCTGGGGGGTGACGCGGAGCCAGGTGGCGGGGTGGGGGGCGTGACCGTTCGGCATGGAGCGGAAATGGTGTTCGGACGCGGCCGTACCGAGAGTGTTTCGAGGGCCATCCGCTCGTGACAACCGCAGCGTGCTAGGCCATACACAGCCGTGCTACCGGGGCGCACCCTAGAGGCTTGAAACCGGTGCAGCCGCGCGGGCCGCTTCGTGCGGGAAGGCAACCGACGCGATTGAAAGGAACACGCTACAATGGCTCAGAAGCCGTCGCCTGCCGCAGCCCGCCAGGCGAAGCCGGTGGAAACCCCGGACGTGGCGCTCGCGCGCACGATCGGCCGGGCCCTCTGGGACCGCGAGTTCAAGGCGTCCAACCCCGATGCGACGCCGCAGGCCAAGCAGGCCGCCTGGAACGACGCCAAGCGCGACTACATCAAGACCGGCCGGCAGATCGCCAATCGGCTCAACAGGGCGGGCTTCACCTTCGACATAAAGAAGGCCTGACCTGCAATCCAGGCTAGCGGGAACCACGCTGCGAAAGGCATGGGTGTGCAGGAATCCCTAGCGTGACGCCGAGGGACGAGAATATCGGTCTTCTCGGGGAAAACCTCGATCGGCTCACGCAGCCGGGGAAATACTACATCCCCAAGTTCGAGTCCGTGCCGAGTGCCGTCGTGTGTCCGGCAAGCGGCGAGTACAGCCCACAGAACGAGTCCTTGAAGGCGCTGCATGGACCGCACGCTGGCGCGATGGGGAAGTACTCCGTCTACGATGGCGGCGTGTACGACGGCGCCGGCCGCATCGTGCCGGCCGCCATTCATCTCGGCGGTGGCCGGCGGCATCTGCCTGGCATTGATCCGCCTCCTGCCCCGGTCGAGTCTCTTGACGGTGCCTGGCTGTGGGGCGGCGTCCTGCAGCCGCATTTCGGCCATTTCCTAACCGAGAGCCTTGGCCGGCTCTGGGCTTGGCCTCGTGTCAACACCTTGCTCAAGGGCGTCGTCTGGCTGCTGCCGGGCGAAGTGCCGCCGCATAAGGTCGAACTCTACGCCGCCTTCGCGAGGAAGACCTTCATGGCAGACGTATTCGGCCTTCTCGGCATCGAGGGCACGCATCACGTCGTCACCGCCCCCATCGCCGTGCGGCGGCTGGTCGTGCCGAACCAGTTGATGATGAACCTGGGCGGCCGCGGCATCGCCGGTCACGCCGTCTTCCGCAACTTCGTGCGCCGCATGGCGGAGTCGGCCCCGCAGCAGGCGCCGGCCGAGCGGAAGCCGATCTACGTTTCTCGGGCCGGTATGGGCACCGCCGGGCGCTTCGTCCTCGAAGAGCAGATCGAAGCGGCCTTCTCCGCCGCCGGCTGGCGTGTCCTGCGGCCGGAGACGATGGGGATCGCCGAGCAGATCGCGACCTATGCAACCGCCGACCGGCTCATCTTCGCCGAAGGCTCCGCGCTGCATCTCTTCGCCATGGTCTCCCGGCCCGATCAGAAGGTAGCCGTCGTCTCACGCCGCACCCCGGCAAAAGTGAAGTTCCAGCAGCAGCTTCGGGCTTATGGCTTGCAGGACGTTCACACCATCGACGTGGTCACCGGAGCGGTGCTGCCGATGCGGCCGAACGCCGAAGGTGCGCTGATGCCGGCATACCGAAACGATACGGATGTACTGCTCGACAACTCCGCGCTGGAACGGGCACTCGTCGAGCATGGTTTTCTCGGCAAGGGTGAGCTCCGCCTCCCCGGCCCCGATCCGGTGATGGCTGCGGCCCAGGCAACCTGCGCGGCGCGCTCGGGCGAAGGGCCGCATCTGCCCTGGTGCGTGGTCGGGCGCGAGCAGCTTCAATCCGTGCCGCGCGGTCCGAACATCCGTGAGGAAAGGCTGGCCGAGACGCGTGCCCAGCAGCGCGCCGGTGCTGCCGTCGGATGACCAGTATTTCCCCTTTGGCGGGGCGAACGCCATCGAGATTGCCGCCTTCATCTCGGTCTAAAACGACCCTGTCTTCCTGGCCGCCCTGGTCACGCCAGGAATGCCTGCACTCCCCCGCCTGAGCCCGTCACTGCCGGAGCCGAACGACCCATGCCGATCGAGACTGTCCCCCCCTCGGCGCGCCCGCCGGCTGCCAGCGACGGCTTTTTCGCGCCGTTCCGCGGCGGGGTGCGCCACCTGCGCTTTCTTCCCCTGCTGGCGACCGCACGCGAGGCCCAGAGCTACTTCGAGATCGGCACATCCAAAGGCAACTCGGTCGCCGGCATTGACTGCGCCGCGGTCTGCGTGGACCCCTCCTTCCGGGTCGAGCAGAATGTCATCGGACGCAAGCCCTACCTGCTCGCCTTCCAAATGACGAGCGACGATTTCTTCGCGCAGTACCGTCTGTCGGATTTGCTTCCAAAGCCTGGCCGACTCGACCTCGCCTTCCTTGACGGCATGCACCACTTCGAGTTCCTGCTTCGTGACTTCATGAACGTCGAAAAATACTGCGATGAGCGCACCATCGTCTGCCTGCATGACTGCCTGCCGATCCACCCGCACGCCGCCCGCCGTCTCGACCGGCGCAAGGCGGTTCGCCAGGAGACAACGCGGCCGGTCGATCCCGAAGCCCGCGGCTGGACAGGCGACGTCTGGAAGGTGCTTCGCATCCTTCAGCAGTACCGCCCCGATTTGCGCATCACGGTCTTCGACTGCCCGCCGAGCAGCCTCGTGGTCATCACCCAGTGCGACGCCTCCAACCGCGTGCTGGAAGGTGCCTTTGACGAGGCCGTTGCGCGTTGGGACAAGGCGGATGAGCGACCCGGCTGGTTTGACGACCTGCATGACAGCGTGAGGCTGGTTTCCAGCCGGGCTAACATGGAGCCGAAAGCGATACGGGCCTTGCTCGGCCTCTGACCAGTGCTTTCCACGGGCTGCGCTACTGCACGGCGCGACCGCGTCCAATGCCGGAATCTTCCGCCGACTGGCTCACGGTGCGAGGCTGAACGGAGGGGCACCACAGCCAGGATGAACGTGCCTTGAGGATTGCCGCGTTTACCATGGTCTACAACGAGCCGGTGATGCTGCCGCTTTGGGCGCGTCACTACGGCCGGGAGTTCGGGGCGGAGAACCTGTTCTGCCTCGACCACGGTTCGGACGACGGCAGCACGGCGGGCGTGGTCGCCAACACCATCCGCCTGCCCCGCGGTGAATTCCATGAGGCGAAGCGCGCGGCCGCCATCAGCGCCTTCCACACCAGCCTGCTGAGCTACTATGACGCCGTCGTCTTTTCCGACAGCGACGAGTTCCTGGTCGCCGATCCCGCGCGCCACGCCGGCCTCGCCCCCTTCATCGCCGCGCGCTGCCAGCGCACCGTCACCGCCTTCGGCTTCAACGTCCTGCCGGTGATCGCGCGCGACCCGCCGATGGATTGGCACCGCCCCGTGCTGGCGCAGCGCCGCTTTGCATGTTTCGATCGCAAGTACTGCAAGACACTGATCTCGCGCGTGCCGCTCAACTGGACGCCGGGCTTCCACAATTGCGACGTGCCGCCGAACCGCGACCGCGACCTCTACATGTTCCACCTCAAATTCGCCGACGACGCCACCTTTCGGACCGCGCAGGAGAAGCGGATGTCCGTGCGATGGGCGGCGGAGTCCGTCGCCAAAAACCACGGCGGCCATTGGCGGCGCGACGCCGCTGTGGTCAGCCGCCGTGCCTTCCTCCGGGCCGATCCCGCACACGCCCCGCCGCTGGACGACCCGCGCCTCGTCGAGCGCGAATTCGCCCCGACGCCGGAGAAGCGCCCCCCCGGAGGGCTCTACACGATCCCGGAGCGCTTCCGGAACGCCCTCCCGGGCATCCGGCCCGGCGCCGACGAGCCGGGGCCGGCGCCTCAGGCCGGGGTCAGCCCCGCCGCGTAGTCCCGCACCGGCATGTGCTCGGCCATCGCGTCCAGCCGTGCCTCATAGGCCTCGCCGGTCAGCACGTCGGTCGCCCGCGACAGGATCGAGCGGAAATGCTGCTCCGGCCAGGTGTTGGAGCCGTGGAAGACGTAGCAGTAGAGCGAGGGGTCATCGACCAGCTTGATCCGGTGACTCTCCCGGATGGTCCTGACCAGCGCGGAATCCTCCGCCCGCGACGCCACCGGGTAGGGCGGAAGCACCTCCCGACGGGCGAGCATCGAGCCTTCCCACACCCGCCGGCCTGCCAGCGCCAGCGTGGCCCGATTCGGCCACCAGAGCGTCCAGCGATGAAGGAACACCGCATCCGCCCGCGCGCGCGCCAGTTCCTCGAGCATCGCCTCGATCCGTCGCGGGTGGTACAGGTCGTCGTCGTCCCACTGGCAGATGAGTTCCCCCCGCGCCTCGGCGATGGAGAGGTTCCGCAGCGTGCCGAGGTCCGCCGGCGCAGCTTCGATGAAGCGCAGCAGCGGGGAGGCGAGGCCGGCGATGTAGCGCTTCAGCTCCGCGGCCTCGCGGTCGCAGACCACGACCAGCTCGCGGTCGGCGTGGGTCTGCCGCAGGAAGCAATCCACGGCGAGGCGCGTCGGGAACAGGTTCCCCTTGGTCACCATCACGCAGGAGACGGTCGGCATGCTGGCTGGTTGCTCCCTTCCTGCCGCTCAGGCCCGCGGCGGGCGGCCGGTGTTCCGTGCAACGGGGCCACGCGCGCCTTGCGCCACGCGCGGCCGCATCGCAAAACCCGCCCGGACCATCGAGCGCCCGCAGCGGAGGCCGAGTGCATGCAGATAAACCACCCCAACCTGCTTGGCTATCACGGGGAGGGCTTCTCCCGGGTCCAGGGCTGGTGCTCGGACAAGCTGTTCGCCGTGATCGACATGCTCGCCTCCTGCCGCATCAACAAGGCGGGCGGGGTCGCGGAGATCGGCATCCATCACGGCAAGCTGTTCCTGCTGCTGAACCAGTTGACCGGCGCCGAGGACTCGTCCTTCGCCATCGATCTCTTCGAACACCAGACCCTGAACATCGACAAGTCCGGTCGGGGCAACCTGGCGATCTTCCAGGAGAACCTGAGGAAATACGACGCACATCAGGGCCGCAACGTCCGGATCATCGCCGGCGATTCCACCGACCCCGCCCTGGACCTGGTCGCGACGATCGGCCGCGGGACGCTGCGCTTCTTCTCCGTCGATGGCGGGCACACCGTGCAGCACCTGCTGAACGACCTGGCCATCGCGCAGCAGACCATAACGAATGAAGGCGTCGTCATCGTGGACGACATGTTCCACTTCGAATGGCCGGGCGTCACCGAAGGCGTCGTCCGCTACATGCAGTCCTTCCCGACGCTCGTTCCCGTCGCGATGGGGCACAACAAGCTCTACATGTGCAAGATGTCGTACCACGGCTTCTACCTGTCGCTATTCGAGCGGTGCCCGCTCGCGGTCCGGCGGGTCAGCTTCTGCGGATGGAGCGTGATCGCCCTCTCGCATGACCGGCCCGCGGGCTGATGGCCGTGCTCGCCGTGGCTGGCAAAGGGACCATGCGCCGGAACCCGGAGGCGGCCGCTTGACCACATTCTCGATCCACGTCGGCGCCCACAAGACCGCGACGACATACCTGCAAAGCCGTCTGCAGCAAGGCTCCGCCCATCTTCGGACGCAGAACATCCTGTTCGAGCCGATGCCGAAATTCCGAGCCAGGTTCACGCGTCACCTGTGGCGCGCCTTCCGGAAGGTGCCGGAGGCGCCGACGCCGCAGGACCTGCAGGCGGCGTTCGGCTTCTACCTGCGCCAGGCGGAAGGCCACTTCGTCGCATCCGACGAGAACCTGGTCGGCACCTGCAATCTCAGCGGCCGCGTCTATGCGGACAGCAAGGCCCGCTTCGAATTCCTGAAAGCCTGCCTGCCGGGATCGCCGGATGTGGTGGTGCTGACCGTGCGGGAATACGCTGGCTGGCTTGCCTCCTACTACTCGGAGTCCATCCGGTGGCAGCCCTTCGTGAGCTTCGACACCTACAAGCGCCGCCTGAAGCTGGACGACGGATTATGGGTGCGTGTCGTCGAGGCGCTGGTTGAGACGTTCGGCGCCGGGACCGTGAAGGTCATGCGCTACGAGACGCTGCAGGACCGCCTTCCCGCATTGCTGTCCACCCTGTGCGGCGCCCCGATCGACGAGACGAAGCTTCCCGAATCCGACGACCGGCGCGAAGGCCTCTCCGCGGCAGCAATCGAGGCGGTGGGCAAGATCGCCGACCTGTCCGATGCGCACATCGCAAGCTCGGCAATCGATGCGGCGATGAAGCGGTTTCCGCGCTCGCCGGAGTTCCCCGCCTTCGCGCCCTGGTCTGCGGAGGAAATCCACAGGCTGAAGGCGCTCTACGCCGACCACATGTCGGACATCGGGCGTCGTCATCCCGGCATCTTCATCTGACCCGGCACCCCGGCGAGACGGAGCCGCCAGGGAGCGTGTTGCGCGGCACCAGAACCGCGCTAGCTTGAAGCCATGGGAACAATCCCGGAACCCTTCGCCGCCTGGTTCGCCGCCCGCGGCTGGGCGCCGCGGGCGCACCAGCTCGCGCTGCTCCGGGCGGCGCAACGCGGCGAGAGCGCGCTGCTCATCGCGCCCACCGGCGGCGGCAAGACGCTCGCCGGCTTCCTGCCGAGCCTCGCCGACCTGCACGCCAACCCGCGGGACGGCCTGCACACGCTCTACATCTCGCCGCTCAAGGCGCTGGCGGTGGATATCGCGCGCAACCTCACCACCCCCGTCGCCGAGATGGGCCTGCCCATCCGCATCGAGACCCGCACCGGCGACACGCCGGCCAACCGCCGCGCCCGCCAGCGCACCACACCCCCGCACCTGCTGCTGACCACGCCGGAATCCCTCGCCCTGCTGCTGACCCTGCCGGATGCGCCGGCGCTGTTCGGCGGGCTGCATGCGATCGTTGTGGATGAGATCCACGCGCTCGCCGGCACCAAGCGCGGCGACCAGCTGGCGCTCGGTCTGGCGCGGCTGGCGGGGCTGGCGCCGGCGGCGCGGCGCGTCGGCCTCTCGGCCACCGTCGCCCACCCCGATCCGCTGCGCGCCTTCCTCTCCCCCACCGCGCGGCCCGGGGATGTGCGCCTGGTGCTCGGCGCCGGGGGGGCGGAGCCGACGCTCGACATGCTGCTGCCGGAAGGCCGCCTGCCCTGGGGCGGGCATATGGGCCTGGCCTCGATGCCGGAGGTCTATCGCCGCATCCGCGAGGCCGCGGTCACCATCGTCTTCGTCAACACCCGCGCCCAGGCGGAGCTCTGCTTCCAGGCGCTGTGGAAGATCAACGACGACAACCTGCCGATCGGCCTGCATCACGGCAGCCTCACCGTCGAGCAGCGGCGCAAGGTGGAAGCGGCGATGGCCGAGGGCCGCCTGCGCGCAGTGGTCGCCACCGCCTCGCTCGACCTCGGCATAGACTGGGGCGCGGTGGACCAGGTGGTGCAGGTCGGCGCGCCGAAGGGTGTCTCCCGCCTGCTGCAGCGCATCGGGCGGGCCAACCACCGGCTGGACGAGCCCTCGCGCGCCGTGCTGGTGCCGGCCAACCGCTTCGAGGTGATCGAGTGCACCGCCGCGCGCCAGGCGATCGCGGCGCGGGAGCTGGATGGCGATCCGCCGCGGCCGGGCGGGCTCGACGTGCTGTGCCAGCACATCCTCGCCTGCGCCGTCGCCGGGCCGTTCCTGCCGGAGGAGCTCTATGCCGAGGTGATCCGCGCCGCGCCCTATGCCGCGCTGTCGCGGCAGGATTTCGACGACGCGCTGCGCTTCGTCGAGGATGGCGGCTATGCGCTGCGCAGCTATGACCGCTTCCGCCGCCTGTTCCGCGACGCCGAGGGGCGAATGCATGTGAAATCCGCCGCGGTGGCGCGGCAGTTGCGGATGAACCTCGGCACCATCGTGGAGACGCCGCTGCTGAAGGTGCGGCTGCGCGGCGGCCCCGTGCTGGGGGAGGTGGAGGAGTGGTTCATCTCCACCCTGGTGCCCGGCGACTGCTTCATCTTCGCCGGCCAGCTGCTGCGCTTCGAAGGGCTGGACGCGCTGGCCGCCATCGTCTCGCGCGGCGGCGAGGGCGAGCCGCGCGTGCCCGCCTATGCCGGCAGCCGCATGCCGCTGACCACCTATCTCGCGGCGCGGGTGCGCGCGATCCTGGCCGATCCGAAGGCGTGGAAGGCGCTGCCGGCGCCGGTGCAGGAATGGCTGCGCCTGCAACGCCACGCCTCGCAGCTGCCGCCGAAGGACGGGCTGCTGGTCGAGACCTTCCCGCGCGGCGGCAAGTGGTTCCTCGTCGCCTATTGCTTCGAGGGACGGCTGGCGCACCAGACGCTGGGGATGCTGGTGACGAAGCGGATGGAACGGCTCGGCATGGGCCCGCTCGGCTACCTCGCCACCGATTATGTGCTGGCGGCGTGGAGCGCCTTCGAGCCGACCGGCGTGGCGCGGCTGTTCGAGGAGGACATCCTCGGCGAGGAGTTGGAGGAGTGGATCGCCGAGAGCTCCATGCTCCGCCGCAGCTTCCGCAACATCGCGACGATCGCCGGGCTGATCGAGAAGAACCATCCGGGGCAGGAGAAGTCGGGCCGCCAGATGACGATGAACGCCGACCTGATCTACGACGTGCTGCGCAAGCATGAGCCCGACCACATCCTGCTGCGCGCGACCAGGCGGGAGGCGGCGACGGGCCTGACCGACGTGGCGCGCATCAGCCTGCTGCTGGCGCGCGCACGCGCCGGCGGGATCGTGCATCGTGCGCTGGACCGCGTCTCGCCGCTCGCCGTGCCGGCGCTGATCGAGGAAGGCCGCGAATGGGTCGCCGGCGGCGCCGAGGATGCGCTGCTCGCCGAGGCCGCGGCGATGGTCGAGGAGGTCACCGGCGGCGCCGAGCTGTTCGCCGAGACGCTCGCCGAGGTGACGGACGGCATCGCCCCGCGCGGTGATCGCGACCGCCCGCGCCGCCCCCGCGACAAGCCGCGCGAGGGCGGCGGCCGCTACAACCGGTTCGTGCGCCACGCGCCGAAAGGACTGACCACCAGCCGATGATCGCCGCGCCCATCCACCTCGCCGGCGAGCGCCTGATGCTCGACCCCGGCGGCTATGTCGTCTGGCCGGCCGAGCGCCTGCTGGCCGTCGCCGATCTGCACCTGGAGAAGGGCAGCGCCTTCGCCGCGCGCGGCCGCGGGCTGCTGCCGCCCTACGACACCAGGGAGACGCTGGAGCGCCTCGCGCTGGCGCTCCGGCGCTGGAAGCCGGCGCGGCTGGTGTTGCTTGGCGACAGCTTCCACGATGCGGCGGGCAGCGCGCGCCTGCCGCAGGGCGAGGCCGCGATGCTGGCGCGGCTGCTGGCCGGGATCGAGGTGGTCTGGGTGCTCGGCAACCACGATCCGGTCGCGCCCGCGGGGCTGCCGGGCGTGGCGGTGGAGGAATGGCGGCTGGGGCCGCTCGGCTTCCGCCACGTCGCCAGGCCCGGCGCGGGCGGCGGGCTCTCCGGCCATTTCCACCCCAAGGCGACGATGCAGACGCGTGCCGGCGGCGTGACGCGGCCCTGCTTCCTGGCCGATGCTAAACGCCTGCTGCTCCCCGCCTTCGGCGCCTACACCGGCGGGCTCGACATCCGCGACCCGGCGATCGCGGCGCTGTTCCCGCGCGGCGGGCGCGCCTTCCTGCGGGGTGGGGACCGGCTGTTCAGCTTCCCGACCGGCCCCCTGCGCGCATCCGTCCCGCGCCGGGAAGTGGCTACGGGAACAGCACCTGGCTGATCGGGTAGATCACGCCGTTGCTGGCCTGGATCGGCCCACCGACCACCTGCGCCGGTGCCGCCGAGACATTCGCGCCCGCAGCGCCGAAGCTGCCCAGCTGCTGCGCCGGCGCCGGATTGCGCAGCGTCATGCTCGCGCCGCTGCCGGAAACCAGGATGTCGCTGCCATTCACCGTGGTCAGCCGCCGCTCGCCGCTTCCCATCTGGTCCGGGCCGATGGCGCCGGGCACGATGTGGTAGTTGATCAGCGCCATCACCCGCCGCCGCTCCACTTCATTGGTGTTCTGCGGGCTGCCCTGGCTCTGGCCGAGCAGGTCCTGCAACAGCCCGGCGGGCGCGCCGCTGAACGCCTGGTCCACCGGCGCGAAGACGGTCATCGGCGCCGCCTGGCGGAAGGTCTCCACCGCGCCGGCGCGGGTGATGATGTCGAGGAAGCGCGAGAAGCGGGTATCGCCGGCCATGGTGTCCGCCAGCGTGCGGGTCGCCTGGGCACGCGGGAGCCCTGGCATGGCAAGGGTGCCGGCGGCCACCCCGCCAAGCGCGAGGAAGCCGCGTCGCAGCATCGGTGTCATTTCGAATAGTCCTTTCGTTGGCATCGGGCCTGTGGCGGCCCGCCGCTGCGTCACCGCGCGGTCGGGCTTCAAACGTGGCTTCCCCGAACGGGTTCGCGTGCGGCATCGGATGTTCGCGCAGCGGCGGCGGCGCCCTACATTGGGGCGATGACCGCACCCGTCCTGATCTGGTTCCGCCACGATCTGCGCCTGGCCGACCATGCCGCCCTGCATGCCGCGCTCGCCGGCGGGGGGAAGGTGCTGCCGCTCTTCGTGCTGGACGACGCGGCCGCCGGCGAGGCGCGCTACGGCGCGGCCGGGAGGTGGTGGCTGCGGCAGAGCCTCGCCGCGCTCGCCGAAAGCCTGGCTGCGCGCGGTGCCCCGCTGCTGCTGGCGCGCGGCCGGGCGGAGACGATCATCCCGGCGCTGGCCGCCGCCATCGGCGCGCCGGAGGTGCATGCCGGCCGCGCGATCGAACCCTGGGCGCGCGAGCAGTCGCGCCGCGTGGCCGAGGCGCTCGGCGATGCCGGCGGCGCGCTGCGGCTGCACACCACCGTGGTGCTGCGGGAGCCGCATGGCTTCGGCTCGGGGAGCGGCAAGCCCTATGCGGTCTACACGCCCTTCGCGAAGGCGATGCTCGCCGCCGGCGAGCCTGAGCCACCGCTGCCCGCGCCGGAGCGGATTCCCGGCGTGGAGCCGCCCGCCGGCGGCGAGACGCTGGACAGCTTCGGCCTCTATCCGGTGCCGGGCGAGCCGGACTGGGCCGCGGCCTTCCCGGCGCAGTGGCAACCCGGCGAGGCGGGCGCGCAGGCCCGGCTGGCGCGCTTTTTCGCCACCTCGATGGGCGCCTATGCGGAGGCGCGGAACCTGCCGGGGGTCGAGGGCTCCTCCGGGCTCTCGCCGCATCACCGCTGGGGTGAGATCTCGCCGCGGCAGGTCTGGCACGCGGTGCGCGGCGCAGCGCAGGGGCCGGGCGCCGAGACCTTCCTGAAGGAGGTGCTGTGGCGCGAATTCGCCTACCACCTGCTGTGGCACCGGCCGGAGATGCCGGAGCGCAACCTGCGGCGCGAATTCGATGCCTTTCCCTGGCAGCGCGACGAGGCGCTGCTGCGCGCCTGGCAGCGCGGGCGCACCGGCTACCCGATCGTGGATGCCGGCATGCGCCAGCTCTGGCAGCTGGGCTGGATGCACAACCGGGTGCGGATGGTGGCCGCCAGCCTGCTGGTGAAGCACCTGCTGCAGCCCTGGCAGGCGGGCGCGGCGTGGTTCTGGGACACGCTGGTGGATGCCGACCTCGCCTCCAACAGCGCGTCCTGGCAATGGGTGGCCGGCTGCGGCACCGACGCGGCGCCCTATTTCCGCGTGTTCAACCCGGTGCTGCAGGGCGAGAAGTTCGACGCCGATGGCGCCTATGTGCGCCGCTTCGTGCCGGAACTGGCGAAGCTGCCGGCGGCCTTCATCCACAAGCCATGGGAGGCGCCGGAGGCACGGCTCGCCGCCGCCGGCCTGCGGCTCGGCCGCGACTATCCGCGCCCGGTGGTGGACCCCGCCGCCGGCCGCGCCTGCGCGCTGGCCGCCTTCGCCGCGCTGAAGCAGCCGGGCGCGACAGGCGAGGCCGCGTGAGCTCGGCGCCGGCGGACAGTCACCTGCAGGGTCACCTGCCCTGGGGCCACCGCTGGCGCGGCTTCGCCGGGCTGCGCGTGGTGGCCGACGTGCATGGCGACGCCGCGGCCTTCATCGCCGCCATCGAGGGGGCGCTGGCGGAGGAGATGTTCGTCCTCCAGCTCGGCGACCTCACCGACTACGGGCCGGACAGCCCGGAGGTGCTGCGCCGGATGTTCGCGCTGATGGATGCCGGGCAGGGCCTGTTCCTGCTCGGCAACCACGACCACAAGCTGCGCCGCGCGCTGACCGGCATCCCGGTGCGGGTGCAGCCGGAAGGGCTCGGCCGCACGCTGGCGCAGCTGGAGGCGGCACCGGACGGGCCGGCGCTGCGCGCGCGCGCCATCGCCGAAATCGCCCGTGCCCCGGCCTGGATCCGCGATGGCGGGCGCCTGTTCGTCCATGGCGGCTTCCATCCCGGCATGCTGCACGCGCTGCCACCGCCCGATGCCGGCGAGGGCAAGGCAACCGGGCTGGTCACCCGCGCCATCTACGGCCAGGTCACCGGCCGGATGCGCGCCGATGGCTATCCGGACCGCGTGCATGACTGGGTGGACCGCATCCCGCGCGATATGCTGGTGGTCTGCGGCCATGACCGGCGCTCCACCGACGGCCGGCCCTATGTGGCGGAGGGGCTGCTGGGCGGGCGTTGCGTGTTCCTCGATTGCGGCGCCGGCAAGGGCGGGCATCTCGCCTGGCTCGACATGCCCGCCTGGGCGTGACCCGTGACATGATTGACAAAGATCATGATCCCGTCGGTCCGATTGCGGCAGGCTCGCCCGCGGCGCATCCCGCGCCGGGAGAAGAGCCCAGATGCCCGATGACGGGACCCCCATCGCCGCCGCTGCCGTCGACGAGCCGACGCCGGAGGCCGCGCGCAGCATCGCCGGCGCCGCCGCCGAGCTAGTACGCCCGCCCCGCCGTGCCGCGATGCGCCACGATCCGGACACCGTCCGCCACGCCTTCGAGAGCGGCGAGTATCCCTACGCGACGCGGCTGACCGAAAAGGAGTACCTCCAGCGCGTGAAGCCGCTGCAGGTGGAGCTGTTGAAGGCGCAGGCCTGGGTGAAGGACGCCGGCGAGCGGATCGTCATCCTGTTCGAGGGCCGCGACGCCGCCGGGAAGGGCGGCACCATCAAGCGCTTCATGGAGCACCTGAACCCACGCGGAGCGCGCGTCGTGGCACTGGAGAAGCCATCCGACCGCGAGCGCAGCCAGTGGTATTTCCAGCGCTACATCGAGCACCTGCCGGCTGGCGGCGAGATCGTGTTCTTCGACCGCTCCTGGTACAACCGCGCCGGCGTTGAGCGCGTGATGGGCTTCTGCTCGCCGGCCGAATACCTGGAGTTCATGCGCCAGGCACCGGATCTCGAGCGGATGCTGGCGCGTGCCGGCATCCGGCTGTTCAAGTTCTGGTTCAGCGTGACCCGCGACGAGCAGCTGCGCCGGTTCGAGGCACGCGAGACCGACCCGCTGAAGCAGTGGAAGCTCTCACCGATCGACAAGGCGAGCCTCGATAAATGGGATGACTACACCGAGGCGAAGGAGGCGATGTTCTTCTACACCGACACCGCCGATGCGCCCTGGACGATCGTGAAGTCGGACGACAAGCGCCGCGCCCGGCTAGAGGCGATGCGCCACTTCCTCAGCACCCTGCCCCATCCCGGCAAGGACCAGGCGGTGGTGCATGCACCTGATCCGCTGATCGTCGGCGGCGCGGCGCATGTGATCGGCCGGAGCGCGCACATCCTCGGCGCCGCGCTGCACCCGGAACAGCGGCGCACGCGGGGATAGCCCGCGGGCGCCCGCGCGTGCGCACCGAAGGCGGGCACGCCCATCAGGCGCCCGTGCCGTCGCCGTAGATCAGGCGCACCCGCTCGTCGAGACCCATCCGGTCCCAGGCGGTGGCGATCTCCGTGCGCAGCATCGGCGCGCGCCCGGCCTGCAGGCGCCGGGCAACGCGCTCCTGCTGCGCCCCGCTGAGCGCCGACCAGAAGCGCGTCAGCCAGGGATTGCTGCGCAGCAGCGCCGTGGTGCGCAGCGCCGGATCGGCCGAAGCCGCCTCGGTCGCGGCCGGCGGCGCCTCGCGCCCGGTCGCGGGAACAGGCTCGGCCGGCGGCAGGCTGGGCAGCGGTTCGGCGAGGATCGCCGGATCGGTCGCCGGATCGGGCGGCGGCAGCGCGGGCGCCGGCTGCGGCGGCAGGGAGGGCAGCGGCGGAGCGGGCGCCATCGGCGGGAAGCGGTCCGGCTCGAACAGCCGGTCCAGCACGTCCACCCGGCGCATCGCCTCGTCCACCTCGCGCACCGCCTCGCAGCCCGTCAACGCGAACAGCAGCGCCGCCGCCAGCCCGGCTGCACGGATGCGGCGGAGCGTTTCGGCTGCGCGCGGTCGGTTCGGGTTCCCTGTCATGCACGGTGGTAACGGCCTGGTGTCCGCCGGGATGCGCCGGTGGCGCGGGGTTGATCGCCGCTGGCCCGGATTTCTCACCAGACCGCGCGAACATCGCGCCGGGATCGGTGGTGACTGGCATTCCGCGGCGCGCAGCCAAGACAGGTTGTCTTGGTGAGCACCGCGGAATGCCAGTCACCACCGAGACCAAGCGAGGGCGCGCGTGGATGGTGAGAAAGACGGGCTAGACCAGGCTCGGCTGGTGCGGCGGCGCCACGGGCGCGCCCTGCTCCAGCGCTGCCAGGAAGTGGCCGGCCTGCGCCCGCATCGCCTGCACCTTCGCCGGACCCATGCGCGCCAGGGTGCGCAGCGGCATCGCCATCCGCGGATTGCGCGCCAGCCGCTCCGCATGGCGGGCGATGAAGTCCCAGTACAGGAAGTTGAAGGGGCAGGCGCGCGCCCCGGTCGCCGCCTTCACGTCGAAGGCGCAGCCGCGGCAATGGTCCGACATGCGGTTGATGTAGGCGCCCGACGCCGCATAGGGCTTGGAGGCCATCACGCCGCCATCGGCGAACAGCGCCATGCCATGGGTGTTGGGCAGTTCCACCCATTCATAGGCATCCGCGTACACCACCATGTACCACTCATTCACCTGCGCCGGATCGAGCCCGGCGAGCAGCGCGAAGTTCCCGGTCACCATCAGCCGCTGGATGTGATGGGCGTAGGCGAGGTCGCGCGTCTGCCCGATCGCCGCGCGCAGGCAGGCCATCTCCGTCTCGCCCGACCAGTAGAACCAGGGCAGCGGGCGCGTCGCCGCCAGGGCGTTGGTCTCTCGGTAGGCTGGCATGCGCAGCCAGTAGAGGCCGCGCACATATTCCCGCCAGCCGAGGATCTGCCGGATGAAGCCCTCCGCGGCGTTGAGCGGCGCATCGCCCGCGCGGTACGCCCGCTCGGCGGCCGTGCAGGCGGCGCGCGGATCGAGGATGCCGACATTCAGCGCGGCGGCGATCAGCGCATGGAACAGCGTCGGCTCGCCGTCCGCCATCGCGTCCTGGAAGCGGCCGAACTCCGGCAGCCGGTGGCGGATGAAGTCGTCGAGCGCCGCCTGCGCATCCTCGGCCGTCACCGGCCAGGCAAAGGCATCGAGCGTGCCGAAATGCCCGGGGAACTCGCGCGCGACCAGCGCCATCACCTCGCGCGTGACCGCATCGGGTGGGAAGCGCCGCGGCTGCGGCGGGCGGCGGTCGCGCGGCAGCGCCTCCCGGTTGTCCTGGTCGAAGTTCCACTTCCCGCCATCGGGCTGGTCGGGCGCCTGCATCAGAAGGCCGGTGGCGCGGCGCATCTCGCGATAGAAGAACTCCATCCGCAGCTGCTTGCGCGTGCCGGCCCAGGCGCGGAAGCGATCGAGCGAGCAGAGGAAGCGCGTATCCTCGCGGATCTCGACCGGGATGCCGGTGGCCTGCTGCCAGCCCTGCATGTCCTGCAGCACGCGCCACTCGCCGGGATGGGTGCAGATGATGCGCGCCGGCTTCAGCCGCGCCGCCGCGCGCAGCACCTCCCCGGCGAGGGTCTGCACGTTCGCCGGATCGTCGAGCATCACATACGCCACCCGCACGCCGCGCTCGCGCAGCCGCGCCGCGAAGTGGCGCATGGCGGAGAGCACCAGCACGATCTTCTGCTTGTGGTGGCGGACATAGGTGCATTCCGCGCGCACCTCCGCCATCAGCACCACGTCGCGCGCGGGATCCAGCCCCTCCAGCGCCGACAGCGCGTCGGAACACTGGTCGCCGAGGACGATGCGGAGTGTCGTCACGCTCTCGCGTAGGTCACGGCGCTGCCATCGTCGCCGGTGGTGGCAAAGCCGATCCAGTTGCCCGCCGCGTCGTAGAGCACCTCCGCGCCCTCGCCGCCGATCACCTTGATCCGCTGCACGCCGCCTTCGGCGCGGCGCTCCAGCCTTGGCGCCACCGGCAGCCCTTCCCGCACGTCGAACAGCGGCACGTCGCGGCGCAGCGTGGCCGCGCGCCACCAGGTCAGCGGCGCCGCGTCCGCAGGGATCAGCGCCTCGCCGGCGGTGCCGCGCAGGCGGATGCCCGCCGCTTCCGCCATCGCCCGGCACCCGCCGACCCGGCCGTTGCGGTCGCTGCGGCTTTCGAGTGCAGCCAGCCTGTCACCGCGCCAGGCTTCCTCGGTGTCCTGGTTGAAGCGGAAGACGGTGAAGCCCATCAGCTTCACCTCGATCCGCATCTCGCTGCGCGCGCGCAGCAGGTCGCCATCCTCGCGGAAGCGCACGGTGTGGGTGCCGACATCCCGCCCCTCCCGCCGGATGCGGAAAGCGATGTCGGTGGGCGCCGCGCGGGCGCGGTCTCCGAACAGCGGGACCAGCGCGAAGCCGAGCAGAAGGCGGCGGAACATCATGCGGTCATCCCTTGCCGGCGAGCGCACCTCGCCCGCCATCCACGCCGAGCACCTGGCCGGTGATCCAGCCCGCCGCGTCGGAGAGCAGGAAATCCGCGGCCGCCGCGGCATCCGCCGCCTCGCCGAGGCGCGGGATCGGATGCTGCTTCGCGATCGCCTCGGCCATCTGGGGGCTTCGCGTCAAGGGCTCGGCGAGTTGCGTCCTCGTCAGGCTCGGCGCCACCACGTTGACCCGCACATGCGGCGCGAGCTCCGCCGCCAGCGAGACCGCAAGCCCCTCCACCGCCGCCTTGGCCGCGCCGATCGCGGCGTGGTTGGCGAAGCCGCGCCGCGCGGCGACGGAGGAGAACAGCACCACGCTGCCTCTTCCGGCCACCAGAGCCGGCAGCGCCGCCTGCACCGCAAGCGCCGGCGCCAGCGCGTTCAGCCGGAAGGTCTCGGCGAAATCCGCCTCCGTCAGGCGCGCCAGCGGCTTCAGGAGGATGGAGCCGATGCAGAAGGCCAGCCCCGCCAGCCGCGAGCCTGCCGCCGCCACCGCCGCGCGCAACGCCGCCGGGTCGGTGACATCCGCCGCGTGCCAGCCAGCGCCGAGCTCGATGCCGAGTGCCGCCAGCCGCGCCTCGTCACGCGCCACCAGGAAGGGCGTCGCGCCGCGGGCGGCGAGGCGGCGCGCGAGCGCCCCGCCGATCCCGCCCGTCGCGCCGAACACGATCACCTGCTCCGCCATCCGCATCCCGTTCCCTTCAAGCTGCGGTCAGATGGGGCGCGCCGCCGGAGCGGAAACCCCGCCCAACGTCTCGGTTTGGCCGCCGGCGCCGTTTCCTGGTGCGGCGGTCAAGGCCGAACCGAGACACGACCAGACCTCGGCCGAGGCAGACAGCCGCGCCGAGCCGTGCTTAGGATGCCCGGCCATGCGACAGTTGCTGCTGCTGCGGCACGCCAAATCCTCCTGGGACGACCCGCGCCTGCCTGATCATGCGCGCCCCCTGAACGCGCGCGGGCGGCGCAGTGCGCTCGCTATGGGCGATGCGATGCGCGAGCTCGGCCTGGCGCCCGATGTGGTGCTGGTCTCCTCCGCGCGGCGCACGCTGCAGACGCTGGAAGCCCTGGCGCCGATCGAGGGCTCGCCGCTGGTCGAGCCGATGGACGCGCTCTACCTCGCCCCCTGGCAGAACCTGCTGGAGGTGCTGCGGGGCGTCCGCGAGACGGCGCGGAGCGTGCTGCTGATCGGCCACAATCCCGGCCTGCACGAACTCGCCATGGCGCTCGCCGGGCCGGGCGGCATGGCCGGTGGCGGGCGGATGGCCGAGCGGCTGGCACACGGCTACCCGACCGGGGCGCTCACCGAATTCTCGGTGGCTCTGCCTTGGCGCCTGCTGGAGCCGGGCGGCGGGCGGCTGCTGCGCTTCCTGCCCCCTGCAGACCTGCCCGCCGCCGAAGCCGGCGACCCGACGGAGGCCTCCGCCTGACCGACGTGCCTGCCCCCGCCCCCCCGTCCGAAACCCGGGCGGCAGCGCCCGAGACCACCCGACTGACGCTGGAGGCGGCGCTGCCGCCCGAGGCTGCGGAGGCGTTGTTCCGCGCCGGGCCGCTGGCGGGCCTGCGCGCCGGGCGCAGCCGCGGCAGCCCGTTCGGCGTCAGCTGGCTCGACACCGCCGATGGCGCGCTGGCCGAGGAGGGCCTGGCGCTGGAGCAGCCGCGCCGTGGCCCGCGCCGCCTGCTGCGCACCCTGCCCGCCCGCAGCACCCTCTGGCGCCCCGGCGCACCGCCCGAGACGCTCGGCACCCTGGCCGCCGGCGAAGCGCCGCCCGAGGCCGGCAAGTCGCCGCTGCTGCCGGTGGCGGGCTTCGCCGGCACCGCCACGCGCCTCGCCCTGGCGGGCGGGTTGGAGGCGCTGCTGCTGAAGGGCAGGCTGCGCGCAGTGACGGACGAGGCGCCGATCGCGCGCCTCACCCTCGCCGGCCCCGCCGCGGCGGTGCTGGAGGCGATGCGGGACCTCGCCGCCGAACTCCCGGCGCTGCCGCCGCGCGCCGCCCTGGCCGAGGAGGGCCGCGCCCTGGCGCGGGCCGAGGCTCCGCGGCCGCGCCGGCTCGGCCCGCCGCTGCTCGACCCGCAGCTCGGGGTGGAGGATGCGCTGGTGCTGGCGCTCGGGCACCTGACGGAGGTGATGCTCTGGCACGCCCCGGCCGCGCGCGCCGGGACCACGCCCGAAGGCGTCCACCAGATGCGGGTGGCGATCCGGCGGATGCGCTCGCTGCTCAAGGTGTTCCGCCCCGCCTGCGACGGCGCCGCGTTGCGTGGCTTCGACGCCAGGCTGAAGGGCTTGGCCGGGCTGCTCGGCCCGGCGCGGGATTGGGATGTCTGGCTCGGCGGGCTCGGCGCCGAGATCGCCGAGGCGCTGCCGGAGGAGCCGCGCATCGCCGCGCTGCTCCGCGCCGCCCGCGGCATGCGGGAGGCCGCCTATGCGGCGCTCCGCCCGGCGCTCGAAGGGCCGGAGCTGCGCGCGATCGCCTGGGACGCCCTCGCCCTTTCCGAGACACGGCCGTGGCGCGCCGAGGAGGACGAGGTGGCGGCGGAGCGGCGGGCCGGCACGCTGCCCGACTTCGCGGCCTGGGTGCTCGACAAGCGCTGGCGGCGGATCGAGGCGGCGGGGACGGACATCGCCGCCCTGCCGGACGCCGAGTTCCACGCGCTGCGGATCGAGGCGAAGCGGATGCGCTATGCCGCCGAGCTGTTCGCCCCGCTCTGGGGCCGCAAGCGCGCCCGCCGCTTCCTGGCGCGGCTGGCGGAGGTGCAGGACGCCTTCGGCCTGGCGAATGACGCGGTGGTGGCGCATGGCCTGATGACGGCACTGGCCAGCCGCGGCGATGGTGGCCTCGCCTGGGCGAGCGGCGTGGCGGAAGGCTGGGCGCTGGCGCGGGCCCGCCGGGCGCGCGGCAAGGCGAGGCGCGCCTGGGAAGAGCTGCTGGCAGGAGGAATCTACTGGAATCAAAGCTGAAGAAGAATGCTTTGGTGTCATTCTTCAGGCTGTGATTCCTCTTTTGGTTGAAAATGTAGTTGCATACGAATCCCGGCTCGGGTTAGGCGTGAGGCGTCTCCGCCGCCCTCACCCGCCGCTGTCCAAGGTCCCGTGCAGTCACCCCGCCGCATCTTCCGGCCCGCCCCGAAGCCGCTCCGCTGGCGCACCCCGTTGCTGGTTCTCGCGGTCACGGCACTGGCCGTGCTCGCCTCCGGCATTGGCCTGCCGCCCGACCTGATGGGCTCGGCGCCACGCGAGCAGGATTGGTCGGCGCTGGCGGCCGAGGTCCGGGTGGTGGACGGTGACACGCTGCGGCTCGGCGACCGGACGGTGCGGCTGGCCGGCGTGGATGCGCCGGATCGCGGCGAGGATTGCACCGATGGGGCCGGGCGCTGGTTCGACTGCGGCGCCGCTGCGGCGGAGGCGCTGTCTCGGCTGGTGAACGGCCGCTCGGTGGTCTGCCTGGTGTCCGGGCGGGACCGGTTCGGCCGGGGCCTGGGGGCCTGCCGGGCTGGCGGCGCGGAATTGAATGCCGGCCTGGTTGCCTCCGGCTGGGCGCTGGCCGATGAAGCGGAAACGCCGCTGCACAGGCTGGAAGCCGAGGCGCGGCAGGCAACCCGCGGCCTCTGGGCGGGCGGATTCACGCGGCCGGAGACGTGGCGCAGCCGCAACTGAGGGCACCGGCGCCACAGGCCACGACAATATGCACGCGCCGAGACGTCTGGGCGACGTTGCCAAGGCCGGGAAGCCGCCCCTATCTTGCGGCGCACCATAACGGTGCCGCGAGCAGCAGCGGCACTTCCCCTCGAGGAAGCAGATCATGGCCAGTACCCCGAACGGCACAGTCACCTTCACGCTCGACGGGTCGAACCGCAGCACGAGCCTGCCGGTCCTGAAGGGCGTCCTCGGACCGGACGTGGTGGACATCCGCAAGCTCTACGCCGACCTCGGCGTGTTCACCTACGACCCCGGCTATGGCGAGACCGCAAGCTGCGAGAGCCAGATCACCTACATCGACGGTGACGAGGGTGTGCTGCTCTACCGCGGCTATCCGATCGAGCAACTGGCCGAGCATTCCGACTTCATCGAGGTCTGCTACCTGCTGATGAACGGCGAGCTGCCGAACCCGAAGCAGCTGGCCGAATTCAAGAAGGGCGTCACCTACCACACGATGGTGCATGAGCAGCTGCGCCGCTTCTACGACGGGTTCCGCCGCGATGCGCACCCGATGGCGATCATGTGCGGCGTGGTCGGCGCGATGGCCGCCTTCTACCATGACAACCTCGACATCAACGACGCCGAGCAGCGCCGGATCGCCGCCTTCCGGCTGATCGCCAAGGTGCCGACCATCGCGGCGATGGCTTATAAGTACTCGCTCGGCCAGCCTTTCGTGTACCCGCGCAACGACCTCAGCTACGCGGCCAATTTCCTTTACATGCTGAACTCGGTCCCGGCCGAGCCGTACAACGTCTCGCCGACGCTGGCCAAGGCGATGGACCGGATCCTGGTCCTGCACGCCGACCACGAGCAGAACGCCTCGACTTCGACGGTGCGGCTGGCGGGCTCCACCGGGGCCAACCCCTTCGCCTGCATCGCCGCCGGCATTGCCGCGCTGTGGGGCCCGGCGCATGGCGGCGCCAACGAGGCGGTGCTGAAGATGCTCGCCGAGATCGGCCACGTGGACAACATCCCGGCCTTCATCGAGAAGGTGAAGGACAAGAACTCGGGCGTGAAGCTGATGGGCTTCGGCCACCGGGTCTACAAGAACTTCGACCCGCGCGCGAAGATCATGCAGCAATCCTGCCACGAGGTCCTGGCGGAGCTCGGCATCAAGGACGAGCCGCTGCTCGACATGGCCATGGCCCTGGAGAAGGTGGCGCTGGAGGACGACTATTTCGTCTCCCGGAAGCTGTATCCGAACGTGGATTTCTATTCGGGCATCATCCTGAAGGCGATGGGCATCCCGACCAGCATGTTCACCGTGATCTTCGCGGTGGCGCGCACCGTCGGATGGGTGAGCCAGTGGAAGGAGATGGTCGAGGACCCCTCCCAGCGCATCGGCCGCCCCCGGCAGATCTACACCGGCCCGGCCCAGCGCGACTACGTGCCCGCCGCCCAGCGCGGCTGACGCCCACCCCACCAGCCGTTCCGTCCGGCAAGGCCCTGCCCGCATCCGCGGGCAGGGCCTTTCTTTTTGGGCAAGCGCAGGATCTGCTCGCGTAGATCATCAAATATTGGCGGCAAGTGGCTGTAATAGAATGCCTCCGAAGGAAGCATGCAGTTGCCTTCGCAGGATGGAAAGCAGGCATCCGGGGCCAACGTCAGAAGCTTGCCGCCATTCGCATCACGCTCATCACAACCAACGCGCGCAGATTCCTACAGAAACTAAAAAAACCCTCTTGATAAGGAAGCGCTCACCTGGAATTGTTCTACCGAGAGTTGATTTCGCCAGAAAGGTTGAACCAAATGCGCGAGCGCGTCCTTCCTCATACTGCAAGGTCCGTTGACGAGCTCGTCCGCCGCCGGTTGCGCCAATGGCCCCAGCGCCCGCCGGGCGCCCCGCGGACGCAGCGGCAGTCGGGCATCTGGCTGCGCGCCAGACCGGGCGAGGCCAACATCCTCGGTCAGCCCTTCATCAAGCTGCCGGGCAGCAGCACCTTCCGCACCATCCCCGACGGGCTCTGGCTGCATTTCAGCCCGGACCCCGACGATCGCTGGGCCGACATCCTGTGCATCGAGGCCTGCGGCTCGGTTCCCAACCTGCAGGACAAGCGGGCACGCTTCGCGCCCTCCACCTCCTCCCTGCTGGTGGTCTGCCCGGTGCGCTGGCTGCTGGAGCAGGCCGAGCCGAACGATCCGACGCCCCGTTGGCACCTGATCCGGCTGCTGCGGGAGGAGCCGACCGAGCCGCTGGTGCTGCCGATCCGCGACATGCGGGTGCTCTACGGGCTGAAGGCGCGGCACTACCAGTCGGTCGCCAAGGGCCAGGTGCCGCACCCCCACGAGTATTTCTGTCCGATCGAGGCGCTGACCGCCGAGCGCGGGCATGAGGACCCGGCGCTGGCCGCGCTGATCGGGCGGGCCTCGGCGGCGGCGAACTTCATGACCTTTGCCTGACGCCGGCCGCCGGCCGCCGGCGGACTGAACATCGTATCTTCACAATCACCCCCTGCCCGAACGGCGCCGGCACGGCTAGATCGGGCCAGTTCGGCAACGGGGGGACTCAGATGCGGCGTCGTGCATTCGGGATGGCGGTGGCGAGCCTGGCGGCGGCGGCGATCCGCCCCGCCGCGGCGCAAGAGGTTTCCGGGCCTCTGGTGATCTACACCTCGCAGCTGGAACCCGACGCTGCCGCCACGGTGGAGGCCTTCCGCCGCCGCCACCCGAACGTGCAGGTCGAGTGGATCCGCGCCGGCACTGGCCAGATCATGACCCGGCTGCGCGCCGAGATTGCCGCCGGCAATCCGCGGCCGGACCTCCTGCTGGTCGCCGACAGCCTCACCTTCGAGGGGCTGAAGGCCGATGGCCGGCTGCGCCCGAGCCCGGAGGTGCAGGTCGCCGGCGTGCCGGCCGCGCATGTGGATCCCGGCCGCGCCTATTTCGGCACCAAGCTGATCACCACCGGCATCATGCACCATGTCCGCGCGCCCTTCGTGCCGCGCGGCTGGGCCGATCTGCTGGATGCCCGGGCCCGCAACCAGGTGGCAATGCCCTCGCCCGCCGTCTCCGGCGCAGCGGCCATCCATGTGCAGGCGCTGGTGCAGAACCCGGCACTCGGCTGGTCCTATGTGGAGCGGCTGGTGCAGAACGGCGTGCAGGCGCGCGGCGGCAATGGGCCGGTGATGCAGGCGGTGGCCGGGGCGGAGCGCGCCTTCGGCATCGTCATCGACTACCTGCCGATCCGCGAATCCGCGAAGGGCGCCCCGGTGCGCTTCATCTTCCCCGAGGATGGCGTCTCCGCCATCACCGAGCCCGCGGGCATTCTCTCCACCGCCCGCAACGTGCCGGCCGCGGTCGCCTTCCTCAACTTCCTCCTTTCCCCGGAGGGGCAGTTGCTCGCCGCCAGCCAAGGCTTCCTGCCGGCCGACCCCTCGGTGCCGCCGCCGGCCGGCTTCCCTGACCCGAAGACCATCAAGGTGATGCCCTTCGACAGCGCCCGCGCAGCGCGCGAGCAGCAGGAGACGCTCCGCCGCTTCGCCCAGCTCGTCGGGGGCTGAGCCACCGCACCTTGGCGGCCTCCCTCGGCCCTGCACGGCTGCTGGTCGCCGGCGTCACCGCCTGGCTGCTGATGGTCGGCGCGGCACCGCTGATCCGGCTGCTGGCCGAGGCACTCGGCCAGGGCGCGGTGGCGGCGGCCTTCGCCGACCCCGCGGTGTGGCGTGCTGCCGGCCGCAGCCTGCGCATCTCGCTCGGCGCCGCGGCGCTGGCGACGGTGATCGGCGGCGCGCTGGCCTGGGCGCTGCTGCTGCGCGGTCTGCCCCGGCGTGGCCTGCTGCTCTTCCTCGCGGTGCTGCCGGCGCTGGTGCCGGCACAGGTGATGGCGCTGGGCTGGATCCAGGCCAGCGGGCCGGCCTCGCCGCTGCTGCTGGCGCTTGGCTTCGCGCCGCCGATGGGCACGCCGAACCCGGTCTATGGGCCGGCGGGGATGACGGTGCTGCTGGCGGTGCAGGCGGCGCCGCTGGTGCTGCTCGCGGTGGCCGCCCTGCTGCGTCGCGTGCCCGGCGAGGTGCTGCTGGCCGCGCGGGGCCTGGGGGCGACGCCGGAGGCGGCGCTGCGGCGCGCGGTCTGGCCATTGCTGGCACCGGGCCTTCTGGCCGGGGCGGGCCTCGCCTATGTGGCGGCGCTCGGCAATTTCGGGGTCGGTGCGCTGCTCGGCATCCCGGCGCGCTACACGGTGCTGCCAGTGCTGATCTGGCAGATGCTGTCCGCGGGAGGGCCAGCCTCGCTGGAGCAGGCGGCGGCGCTGGCGGTGCTGCTGGCGGTGCTGGCCGCACCCGCGCTGCTGCTGCAGGCGCTGGCTGCACGATGGGCGCCGGCGGCGGGCCGGCAGCCCTTCGCCCCGGTGCCGCTGCCCCGGCCGATGCGCCTGGCGGTGCTAGCGCTGGTGGGGCTGTATTTCGGCCTGGTGCTGCTGGTGCCGCTGCTGGCGCTGCTGGCGGCGGCGCTGGTGCCGGCGCTGGGCATGGAACTCTCGGCGGCGACGGTGACCGGGCGGCATTTCGCCGCGGCGCTCTCGCCCGGCGCGCATACCGCCTGGGCCTTCGGCAATTCGCTGCTGCTCTCCATCGGTGCGGCGGCGCTGCTGGCGCTGGTGGCGCTGCCGACCGCGCTGGTGCTGCGGGCCCGGCCGGTGCGCGCGGCGAGCGCGGCGACCGACCTGCCCTATGCCCTGCCTGGCGCCTGCACCGGGGTTGCCGCCATCCTTGTGGTGCTGTCGCTGCCCGGCGGCGGCGCGCTGTATGGGACGCTGGGATTGATCCTGTTCGCCTATCTCACCCGCTTCCAGGCGCTGGCGCTGCGGCCGGCGGCGGCGGCGGCGGCGCGGCTCGACCCGGCGCTGGACGAGGCGGCGCGCGGCATGGGTGCCGGCGTGCTGCGCCGGATCTTCCGCATCCACCTGCCGCCGCTGGCCCCGGCGCTGGCGGCTGGCGGCATCCTGGTGGCACTGCAGGCGGTGAACGAGGTCACCGTCTCCTCGCTGCTCTACGGGCCGGGGACGCAGACGCTGGGGGTGCTGGTGTTCGGCCTGCAGGAGAGCGGCAATGCGCCGCTCGCGGCCGCCGTCTCCTGCCTGGCGCTGGCGCTGATGGCGGCCCTGATGGCGGCGGCGACGCTGGCGGCGCGGAAGCTGCCGCCCGGCACGCTGCCCTGGCGGCCATAGGAGGGCACGGCTGCCTCCGCGGCGCCCGGGCCGCAGGAAGCGATGGTCGGAGCGGCGGGATTTGAACCCACGACCCCCAGTCCCCCAGACTGATGCGCTACCAGGCTGCGCTACGCTCCGACTGTGGGCGGCATAGCACCACCCGGCGCGCTGCGCCAAGCCTTCCAGGGGGCTCTCGCACCCTGGCCCTGGCCCGGCCGTCGCCACGAACCACACCACTGCCCACCGCGGCGGGCTCACCCCACCTGGTCGAGACCCGCCCGCAGTCGCGCCACCTCGGCTTCCGTCAGGCCGGGGAGCAGGCCATGGCGCAGGAAGAAGTCGATCAGCACCAGGTTGACGTTGAACTTGACGCGGTTGGCGGTGGCCACCTCCTCCAGCACGGCTGCCGCCGGACGCAGCTCGAAGCGCTCCACCTCATCGTCCTGCGGCCGGGGCACGAAGCCCTCCGGCAGTTCGAGGTCATAGCAATGCAGCACGTCGCGCCGCAGCCCCTCCTCGTTCGCCATGACATAGGAGACGCGGCCGGCCGGCACCGCCTGCGTGGCGAGCTCGGCGGGAAGCGATGCCTCCTCCGCCGCCTCCTTCACCAGGGTCCGCTCGGCGTCGAGCCCGGCCGGGATCCCTCCAGCGACGATGTTGTCCATCTGCCCCGGCGCCACCGGCTTGTGCTTCGAACGCCAGCCGCACCAGAGGTGCAGCCCATCCTGCCGGCGGACGAAGCCGTTCACATGCACGCCCTGGGAGATCACGCCGAAGGGCGGCAGCGCGCCGCGGTCCATCCGCGCCAACACCGGCCCGTCGGCGGTCGCCCGCACGTCGAAGGGCTCGCCGCGCAGGGAGAAATGGCCGCGTCCGGCCAGCGAGGCGATGATCCGCTCCAGCGCCGCGGTCCGCGCCCCCTCCCCCCGCAGCTTGCCGGCCAGCGCCACGCCGTCGCGGTCGAAATGGATGTCGCGCGGGAAGAAGGCGAGCGCGCGGGCGAGATCGGCGCCGAGCCAGCCCACCTGCTGATCGCCCATGCGGAAGGCGATCAGATGGGACGGCGAGGCGATGTTGTTGCACGCCTCGACATGCCGCCAGAGACGAGGAAAAAGTCCATCCTGCTGGGTCATGCGGTCCTGTAACGCGCCGGGCGCATGGCCGGGAAGCACCGGGCGCCTTCCCTCGCGGCCCTGGTGACCACATTTTCCCCCGCACAGGCCTTCCGGAGCAACGCGTGCCCCCCCAAACCACCGACGAGCGCGGCCATCTCCGCACGCTGCTGACCCTTGCGCCGTATCTCTGGCCGCAGGGGGAGACCGGTCTGCGCCTGCGCGTGGTGGCCAGCCTGGTGCTGCTGGTCTTCGCCAAGGGCGCGAACGTGCTGGTGCCGATCGCCTTCGCCCGCGCGGTGGATGCGCTGGCGCCGCAAGCCGGGGCGGCGGGCGCGATCGCCGCGGTGCCGATCGCGCTGGTGCTGGGCTACGGGCTGATGCGGCTGACCGCCTCGGCCTTCAACGAGGCGCGGGACGCGATCTTCGCCAAGGTGCAGGGCCGCGCCATGCGGCGCATCGCGCTCAGCGTCTTCACCCACCTGCACCAGCTGAGCCTGCGCTTCCACCTGGACCGGCAGACCGGCGGCCTCTCGCGCGTGATCGAGCGCGGGACGCGCGGCATGACCTTCGTGCTGGATTTCCTGCTGTTCAACATCATCCCGACGATCTTCGAGATCCTGCTGGTCAGCCTGATCCTGTGGGGGATGTTCGACTTCTCCTTCACCGCGGTGATCCTGGTCACGGTGGGCATCTACATCGGCTTCACCCTGATGTTCACCGAGTGGCGCCTGCGCTTCCGCCGCACGATGAACGAGACCGACCAGGATGCGAACACCAAGGCGGTGGACAGCCTCCTGAACTTCGAGACGGTGAAGTATTTCGGCAACGAGGCGCATGAGGCGCGCCGCTACGATGCGGCGATGGAGCGTTACGAGCGCGCCTATGTGCGCAGCGAGATGTCGCTCAACGGCCTCAACTTCGGCCAGCAGGCGACCATCGCGACCGGGCTGACGGTGGTGATGCTGATGGCCGCCTTCCAGGTGGCCGACGGCACGATGAGCGTCGGCGACTTCGTGCTGGTCAACACCTACATGATCCAGCTGTTCCAGCCGCTGAACATCCTCGGCTTCGCCTACCGCGAGATCAAGCAGGGCTTGACCGACATGGAGGCGATGTTCCGCCTGATGCGCGAGGAGCGCGAGGTGGCGGACCGCCCGGACGCAAGGCCGCTGCGCGTGACCGAGGGCGAGGTGCGCTTCGATGCGGTGCGCTTCGGCTACCGGCCGGACCGCGAGATCCTGAAGGGCGTGAGCTTCACCGTGCCGCCGGGGCGGACGCTGGCCATCGTCGGGCCGACCGGGGCGGGCAAGTCCACCATCTCCCGCCTGCTGTTCCGCTTCTACGATGCCACCGCCGGCGCCGTGCTGGTGGACGGGCAGGATGTGCGCGCGGTGACGCAGGATTCCCTCCGCGCCCAGGTCGGCGTGGTGCCGCAGGACACCGTGCTGTTCAACGACACCATCCGCTACAACATCGCCTATGGCCGACCCGGTGCGAGCCAGGCGGAGATCGAGCAGGCGGCACGCCTCGCCCAGGTGCATGACTTCGTCCTGCGCCTGCCGGACGGCTACGACACCCGCGTGGGCGAACGCGGCCTGAAGCTCTCGGGCGGCGAGAAGCAGCGGGTGGCGATCGCCCGCACCCTGCTGAAGGACCCCCGCATCCTGATCCTGGACGAGGCGACGAGCGCGCTCGACACCCGCACCGAGCAGGAGATCCAGGCGGCGCTGCGCAATGCGGCGCAGGGGCGCACCACGCTGGTGATCGCGCATCGCCTCTCCACCGTGGTGGAGGCCGACGAGATCATCGTGCTGCAGGACGGCCGCATCGCGGAGCGCGGCAGCCACGCCGCGCTGATCGCGCGCGACGGTCTCTACGCCGAGATGTGGCGCCGCCAATCCGAGGCGGTGCAGGCCGCCGAGGCCGCTGCCGCGGCCGCCGCCGCCGCCGAGTCCTCCGAGGCGCGGGCTCCCGAATCGCACGCCGGCGCGCCCGCGTGACAGCGGTTTCACCTGGCGGGGGTTTCGCGATCCCCGCCCGGTCCCCATGTCGCGGCGAGCAAAGGAGGGCTGGTGCATGCAGCTGGATCCGCAGGGCGTGGCCCCCGAAGACCTGAGCCACGCCGGGGCGGTGGTGGACAAGGCCATCGAATACATGCTGGGGCAGAACATCGCGCCGATCTCGGTGGCTTCGGCCCTGCTGGGCGGGGCGCTCGGCATGCTGGCGCGGTCGCTCGACGACCGCGGGGTGGCGCAGGTGCTGCGCAATGCGCTGGACTCGGTGGAATCGGGCGAGCTGGCGGAGATGCGCGAGCCGCCGGGCGACGCGCCCACACCGCCGAAGCCTTGACGCGCGGGCCGCTTTCCGCGATACGGCCCCGCTCCGAACCACTCCGCCCGCACCGGCCGGCCCCCCGGGGAAGGTCGCTCGGGCGTTCAACGGGATAGTGTATCATGGCCCGCCGCTGCGCAGTGACCGGCAAGGGCGTGCTGACCGGCAACAACGTCAGCCACGCCAACAACAAGACCCGCCGGCGCTACCTGCCCAACCTGCAGGAGACGTCCTTCTTCTCCGACATCCTCGGTGCGCCGGTGCGCATGCGCCTGTCGGTGAACGGAATCCGCACGGTGGAGCACAATGGCGGGCTCGATGCCTTCCTGCTCGGCACCCCGGACCGCCGCCTGCCGACCGAGGCGATCGTGCTGAAGCGCCGGCTGGAGAAGGCGCAGGCCCGCAAGGCCGCGGCCTGATTCCGCCAGGCGGCGCCGCGCGACCCCGAGCCGGGTCGCACGGCACGCCGGGGCCGCGAACACGGCCCGCCGCACGACAGAGAAGATGATCAGCGCCGGCGCACGTCGTCCGGCGCTGATCTCTGCTTCCAGGATCCGTCACGACAGAGCCTGCACGACGCCGCGGCCAGGGCCGCCGGCGAAACGGTGTGCTGCCGGCCGGACATGACACCGCCTCGCGGAACCGTCATGCCAGCTTGTCACCTGCCCTCGCGGCGTTAAGCCTTCATCAATCGTTCCAACGACAGCATGGCACCAGTTGAGGGGGTGCCATGACGATTCTCCTTTCTTTCATCGCCATGACGGCGGTCCTGATCGCGATCAGGCTCGGGTTCCGGTTGCGTGCCGCACAGAATGTCGCCGGCGAGGCGGAGAGGCTCGCGGCAGGCCGCGGGCGCTGCCTTTCACTCGCCGCGCAGGAGTTGCGCGGCATCGCGGGCGCGATGGGCGGATGCCGGCGCACCCTGCTCGGACCCGGCGGCATGCTGCCGGGGCTTTGTGCCGGCAGCGGCGGCAAGGCGCTGGAAGGCCCGGCCCACCAGTTGCAGCGCCTGGCCGACGACCTCGCGGACGCCTCCGCGCGGCCCGACCTGCGCACCATGGAGGAAGCGCCGGCGCGCCTCGGCCCGATCGTCGATCAGGCGGTCGGCAAGGTGGGCACGCAGATCCTGCCAGGGCGGCGTTACTGGAAGGTGGATCCGTCGCTGCGGGCGCTGACGGTGAAAGCCGACCGCAGGGCGCTGGAGGGCGCGCTGGTCGCGCTGCTGCGCCGCGCCGCGAGCCATTCGCGCGACGGCGACCTGATCGCGCTGCGCTGGGTGGTGGCGAGCGAGACGGTCGCCATCGTGGTGGAGGACGAAGGCGACGGCCTTTACATGCCGGACCTCGTGCCGGAGCCGAGCGCCACGCCGGCCGCGGCGCGCGGCCTCGATCTCGGCCTCAGTCTCGCGCGCTCGCTGGCCGCGGCGCATGGCGGCGACATCCGGCTGGAAAGCGCGCCCGGCATCGGCGCCCGCGCCTGGCTGACCCTGCCGCGCACCCGCCTGCTGGAAGCGGCCTGAGCGCGGCGGGGAGAGCGGATCGCGGAGGGGCGAGAACGCCCCGAAGCGTGAATCTGCTCCACAAACCAACCACTGTCGTCAGCCGATCAGCTCGAACAGCAGCACCAGGCTGCGCTGCAGCCGGTTCTCGTTGTCGTCCGACACCAGGGCGACCAGGGTATGCCCGGCATGGCGGCTCACCGCCACGCCCTCGTAATTGTCCACCGGCAGCGGGGAGGCCAGGCGGAGGATCTCCTCGCCTTCCAGCACCGCGTCCGGCGCCGGCGCCGCCAGCGCGGCGGCGGGCAGCCGGACCAGCCGGCCGGAGAAGCCGCCGAACAACGAGAAGCCGCGCTCCAGCACCAGCGCCCCGCCCTCGGGCAGCGGCGCCGCATCGACCGGCACCATGCCCGGCGCCGGCCGGAAGCCGAGCGGCCGCCAGCCCTGAGGCCCACCGAGCCAGGCGGCGGTCACGCCCGGCGCATCCGGCAGGGCGAGGTCCTCGGCGATGGCGAGCCAGCGCCCATCCGCCAGCACGGCGAGCGATTCGAGACCGGCGTTGGCCGGTGCCCGCCCCAGCCCCGGCGGCGCGGCGACGTAGAGGCCGGGGCCGTCCAGATCGCGGTAGCGGCGGATGCGGTGCCAGCGCTCGAAGGCGACCAGCCAGCTGCCGTCCGGCAGGCGTGCCAGCGCCTCGGCATCGCCGGCATAGCCGCGCGGCAGGAACCGCCCGCCGCCATCGCGCAGCCGCCCCGCGCGGCGCGGCGTCAGCGTCATCGGCCGCAGCATGGCATCGAGCGTCAGCGCGAACTCTGCGAAATGGCCGAGATCGCTGACCGCCGAGAGCGTCAGGTCGGGCGCGAGATGCAGCCCCGACAGGCCGCCGAAGCCGAGGCCCTGGCGGTCGATCTCGAGGCCGCCGAGCGGGCGCAGCACGCCGTTGCCGGGCAGCGCCGGCAGCGCGAAGGGCTCTGCGATGCGCTCGCTCGGCCGCGCCGTCGCGCAAGCGGGAAGCGTGGCCAGCAGGCCAGTGAGGAAGGTCCGGCGCCGGATCGTCACCGGCGCCTCATGCGATTGTCGTCACAGGATCGCCGGTGCGCGGCCCGCAGGCTGCGTCACACGATCGCAGGTGCGCGTTCGGCGGCGGCGCGTTGCCACGCCAGCGCGGCGTCCTCGTCGAACAGCTCGGCGAGCTTCTTCATCATGGTGCCGCCGAGTTCCTCGGCATCCACGATCGTCACGGCGCGGCGATAATAGCGCGTGACGTCGTGGCCGATGCCGATGGCGATGAGCTCCACCAGTTCGCGCCCTTCGATCTCGTGGATCGCCTTGCGCAGGTGCCGCTCCAGGTAGTTGCCGGGGTTCACGGAGAGTGTCGAATCATCCACCGGCGCGCCGTCGCTGATCACCATCAGGATGCGGCGGTGCTCGGTGCGGGCGAGCAGGCGCTTGTAGGCCCATTCCAGCGCCTCGCCGTCGATGTTCTCCTTCAGGAGGCCCTCGCGCAGCATCAGCCCGAGATTCTTGCGCGCGCGCCGCCAGGGCGCATCGGCGCCCTTGTAGACCACGTGGCGCAGGTCGTTCAGGCGGCCAGGGTTGCGCGGCTTGCCTTCCTGCACCCAGCGCTCGCGCGATTGCCCGCCCTTCCAGGCGCGCGTGGTGAAGCCGAGGATCTCCACCTTCACGCCGCAGCGTTCCAGCGTGCGCGCCAGGATGTCGCAGCACATCGCCGCCACGGTGATCGGCCGCCCGCGCATCGAACCGGAATTGTCGATCAGCAGCGAGACCACAGTGTCGCGGAAATCCGCCTCGCGCTCCCGCTTGTAGGAGAGCGAGTGCATCGGGTTGGCGACCACGCGCGCCAGCCGCGCGACATCGAGCAGGCCCTCCTCCAGGTCGAACTCCCAGGCGCGCTGCTGCTGCGCGAGCAGGCGCCGCTGCAGCCGGTTCGCCAGCTTGGAGACGACGCCCTGAAGGTGGGAAAGCTGCTGGTCGAGCTGCTGGCGCAGCCGGTTCAGCTCGTCGGCGTCGCAGAGATCCTCCGCCTCCACCACCTCGTCGAACTGCCTGCTGAAGGCGCGGTAGGCGGAGGGGTCGTCCACCTGCGGCACCTCGCGCCGCTGCGTGGGGCCGCCGGGGCGGTCGTCGCCATCGGCGGCGGCACCTTCCTCCTCGCCCTCCTCGGTCTCGTCCTCGGCGGCATCGCCCTGCATGGTCTCGGGCTGCGCGCCGAGCATGGACTCCGTGTCCTGCGCCTGCGCCTCGCCTTCGCCGGACTGGTCCTGCTGCGGGCTGGTCTCGCCGCCCTCGCCTTCCTCCTCGTCCTGCTCGCTCTCGGATTCCACCTCGGCCTCGGCCAGGTCGAGCGCGGCGAGCAGCTTGCGGCTGGCGCGGGCATAGGCGTCCTGGTCAACTGCGGCGTTGGCCATCTCCGCCAGCGCGTTGTCGGCCTTGTCGCCGAGCGTGTCGCGCCAGAGGTCCAGCACGCGCCGCGCCGCCTCCGGCGCCGGCTCGCCCGAAAGCTTCTCGCGCGCCAGCAGGCCGAGTGCCACCGGCATCGGCAGCTGGTCCTTCCGCGTCATGCGGTCGTAGCCCTCCGCCTCGCACTGGTCGGCGAGGCGGGCACGCAGGTTGGCGGCGACGCCCGACATGTGCTGGCTGCCGATCACCTCGACGCGCACATCCTCCAGCGCGTCATAGACCTCGCGCGCCTCGCGCCGTGTCGGCAGGCGGGCGGCATGCACGCCCTCGTCGTGATGGCGCAGCTTGAGCGCGATGGCATCCGCCGCGCCGCGCAGCTTCGCCATTTCGGCCGCCGGCAGGGAGCGTGTGGGCAGCGGCAGCCGGGCGCGCTTGCCGGCCAGGCCCGAGGGCCCCGGCTGGAAGGCGACCTGCACCTCCGGCTGCTGCGCGATGGCGCGCAGCACGCCGGCGGTGGCGCGCTTGAATTCCTCCTGGCGGGTCTGGTCCTTGGAGCCCGACATCGGCGCGACCTATCCCGCCTTGCGCAGCAGGGTGCCGGTCGGCAGCTCCTCGTTGAAGCAGCGCTGGTAGTATTCGGCCACCGTCGAACGCTCCGCCTCGTCGCACTTGTTGAGGAAGGTCAGGCGGAAGGCGAAGCCCACATCACCGAAGATCCTCGCATTCTCGGCCCAGGTGATGACGGTGCGCGGCGACATGACGGTGGAGATGTCGCCGGCGATGAAGCCGGCGCGGGTCAGGTCGGCCAGCGCGACCATCGCCTCCACCTGGCGCTTCTGCCTGGCGTCCTTCTCGTCCATGCCGAGCTTGGACATGACGATCTGCGTCTCCTGCGCGTGCGGCAGGTAGTTCAGGGTCGCCACGATGTTCCAGCGGTCCATCTGGCCCTGGTTGATCTGCTGCGTGCCGTGATAGAGGCCCGTGGTGTCGCCGAGGCCCACCGTGTTGGCGGTGGCGAACAGGCGGAACATCGGATGCGGCCGGATCACCTTGTTCTGGTCGAGCAGCGTGAGCTTGCCCTCGACCTCCAGCACGCGCTGGATGACGAACATCACGTCGGGCCGGCCGGCATCGTATTCGTCGAACACCAGCGCGCAGGGGTGCTGCAGCGCCCAGGGCAGGATGCCCTCGCGGAATTCGGTGACCTGCTTGCCGTCCTTGAGGACGATGGCGTCCTTGCCGATCAGGTCGATGCGGCTGATGTGGCTGTCCAGGTTGATGCGGATGCAGGGCCAGTTCAGCCGCGCCGCCACCTGCTCGATATGGGTGGACTTGCCGGTGCCGTGATAGCCCTGGACCATGACGCGCCGGTTGAAGGCGAAGCCGGCCAGGATGGCCAGCGTGGTGTCGCGGTCGAAGCGGTAGCTCTGGTCGATCTCCGGCACATGCTCGGTGCGGACCGAGTAGGCGGGCACCACCATGTCGCTGTCGATGCCGAAGACCTCACGAACCGTCGCCTGCGTGTCAGGGAGGTCGATCGAGGCGGTGTTCCGGGTCTCGGCGAGGTTGGCGACCTTGGTCATGTGGCGGTCCGGCTGTGGCTAAGGGGCAATTCTAGGCCGGGTGGCCCTCGCGGGCTACCCGTGGGGAGGCTATCCGGCGGGCGCCGCGGCGGCGGCCTCGGCGGGGCGAGGTGCAAGGCGGCGGCGCAGCAGGCTGTAGGCGCGGTTGATGTCCTTCAGCCGCTCCTCCGCCTGGCGGTCGCCGCCATTGGCATCGGGGTGATGCCGCTTGGCGAGTTCCTTCCAGCGCGCCCGCAGCGTGTCGTTGTCAACCGGCCAGACGAGGCCAAGAACGTCCAGCGCGGCGCGCAGTTCGGCCGGTGGCTCGTCGCGCTTCGGGGTCCGCTCGCGGCGGGATTTGTGCAGCGGGGTGTCGCGCAGCACGCCGAGCGGGTCGCGGACATATTCGCTCTCAAAGGGATTGAAGCCGCCGAGCCGGCCGAGCGGCCAGGTGGGGCGCTGCCAGCCGGAATCGGAACGGAGCTCATGCTCGATCTCGGCCGGGCCCATGCCCTTGTAGTAGTCCCAGGCACGATTGTACTCGCGCACATGCTCCAGGCAGAACCAGCGGTACTGGTTCAGGTGGGCACGGTCGCGCGGCGCACGGAACTCGCCGGCATTGGCGCAGCCCGGATGCTCGCAGGGGCGCTGCGGCGCCGCCGGCTGCTCCGGGAACCCAAGGAATATGCGCTCGCTCCTGCGTGCCATCGGTCAGTTATGGGCGCGGGTGCAGGGGTGCGCAAGGCAGCCGGACGCGGCACCGCCATGCCCTGGCGCAGGGGGGAATTCAGGGGTTAGAACGACCATATGATAAATAATCGCCGCCGCGCGGACCGCATCGCCGAGGCGCTGCGCGCCGCCTTCCCCCCGGCCGAGGTGACGGTTTCCGACGACAGCCACCGCCATGCCGGCCATGCCGGCGCGAGGCCGGAGGGCGAGACGCATTACAGCGTGCGCGTCGTCTCCCCGGTCTTCGCCGGGATGACCCGCGTTGCGCGCTCCCGCGCGGCGCACGCAGCGCTGGCCGACGAGTTCGGCACCGGGCTGCACGCCCTGGCGCTGGAGCTGAAGACGCCGGAGGAGGCCGGGCGGTAGCAGGATCGCCCCGCCTCCTGCCGCCGCTACCGGCTGGCGACGCGGCGCTGCTCGGGCCGCTCGTCCACCGGCATCATGATGTGGGCATAGGGCGTGCCCTTCCACATCACATAGGGCCCGCCGCCCTCATGCGAGGCGGGAACGTTGTCCATCGTCGCCGGGTCCGGCGTGATGATCATGATGTGCGGCCCCTCGACCATCCAGTCGTTGTCGGCGGTCGGCTGCGAGGCGGCGGGGTCGATGTTGCTGGCACCCCCGTCGGGGCTGTCGCCGGCCATCATGTAGGCGAGGCCGATCCCCGTGATGTTCGGCTCCCGCTTGTTGGTCAGCGCATCCAGGAACTCCATCCATTGCGCGTCCAGGCACATCGGCCCGGCAAAGCCCTGCGGCGCGGGCAGGCAGGTGAAGGCGCCGTCGCCCTCGCGCAGCACATTGCCCTGGTGGTCCATCACCCGCACGCGGTCGCGCAGCGTCGGCGGCGCGGCGCTGAGGGCGCTCCTGATCATCGCATCCCGGTCGGGCGCCGGCTGGGCGTGCAATTGCGGCGCCCCCAGCAGGCAGGCGACACCGAGCGCCACGGCGACCGGCCCGAGCCTGGCCCGCCGCGTCCACGAAGGCATGTGCTTGTACCGCATGCAAGTCTCCTCCCTACTTGGTTCGGAAGGCGGAGACGCGCTGACCTGGGCGGTGCGGCGCCTTGGCGCCATGGCGTCGCTCGTCCGACCGCAGCCTCCGCCTTGGCGGCCCGGGATGAAGCACCCGGAGCCGCCAGCACGCCCGGACACGGCTGCATGCCGCGCAGGGGCATGCCGGAAGGTGCGTCGGCGGAGGGCGGGATCAACGCCTCGCCCGGGCACGTTTTCCGGAGGCCGAGCCTACTCCTCCGCCTGCGCCTGAGCCCGCTTCACCACCTCGCTGTCCGCCGCATAGGCCAGGCAGGAGCCGATCGGCAGGCTGCGGCGATAGGGCGGCGGGGTCTCGCCGCGCGCCACGGCCGCCTCGCGCTCGGCGCGCGCCTTGCGCCAGCGCATCGGGCCGATGGTCTGGAAGGCGACGGTGGCCATCTGCGCCAGCACCTCGCGCAGATGCGTGCAGCCGAGCACGCCGCCGACGCGCTCCTTCACGGCCCGGTTGAAGCCCGGCCCGATGGTCACGCCGGCCAGCGCGGCGAAGTTCGGTGCCGCCTGCGGGCAGATGGCGTAGGGCGTGGCGTCGGAGGCCGCCTCGCAGCTGCGGATCACCATGTCCTCGCCGACGGTCAGCCGCACCCACATGCCGTGCAGCGGCTGGCCGGGCTCGATGGTGCCGCGTTCCATGTTCTCGAAGGCGTAGCTCTTGGTGTCGGTGAGCTGTGCCTCGATGTCGTAGAGGCCGTCCTCGCGCTGATAGCCGCGCAGGACGATGTCGCGTTGGTGCAGCGGCTTGCGCTGTGCGGGGGCGGAAAGGGGCATGGCGCTCGGGCTATCACGCGCAGGCGGCGGCCGCCAAGCTCAGGGCGCGCAACCCTCGTCCCGCAGCAGCGCCTCGACCATCGCCTCCGGCACGTCGCCGGCGGTGAAGCACGCGCCCGGGGCGCGGAACAGCACGAAGCGCATGGCGCCCTCGCGCGCCTTCTTGTCCTTGCGCATCCGCTCGACCAGCAGCCGCGTCGAGAAGCCGCGCCCGAGGTCGCCAATCCGCGCCGGCAGCCCGACCGCCTGCAGATGCGCCATCACCCGGGTCGGCCATTCCTGCGCGCAATGGCCGAGCCGTGCCGACAGCGAGGCGGCAAGCCCAAGCCCCACCGCCACCGCCTCGCCATGCAGCAGCGCGCCGCCATAGCCGCACTCGGCCTCCAGCGCGTGGCCGAAGGTGTGGCCGAAATTGAGCAGGGCGCGGCCGCCCTCCTCGCTCTCCTCCCGCTCATCGGCGGCCACCACCGTGCCCTTCAGCCGGCAGGATTCCAGTACGGCATGCGCCAGCGCCTCCGCCTCGCCGGCGACCGCGCGCGGCCCGGCCGCCTCGCACCAGCCCCAAAGCTCCTCCCCGGCGATCAGCCCGTGCTTGGCAACCTCGGCCCAGCCGGCACGCAGCTCGCGCGGCGGCAGCGTGGCGAGCGTCGCCATGTCGGCCAGCACCAGCTTCGGCTGGTGGAAGGCGCCGGCGAGGTTCTTTCCGAGCGAGAGGTTGATGCCGGTCTTGCCGCCCACCGAGCTGTCCACCTGCGCCAGCAGCGTGGTCGGCACCTGCACGAAGGGCAGGCCGCGCAGTGCGATCGCCGCGACGAAGCCGGCGAGATCCCCCACCACCCCGCCGCCGAGCGCGATCACCGCGGTGCGCCGGTCCGCCCCGGCGCCCAGGATGCCTTCCAGCGCGCCCTGCACCGCGGCCAGGCACTTGGTCGCCTCGCCGGGCGGGACGAGATGCTCGGCCAGGATGGTGAAGCCGGCCGCCTGCAGCCCTTCGCGCAACGCCGGCAGGTGCAGCCTGGCGACATCCGAATCGCTGACGATCGCGACGCGGCGGGAGGGCAGCACCGGCGAGAGCAGCGTCCCGGCCCGCGCCAGCAGCCCCTCCCCCACGAGGATGTCATAGCCGCGCTCGCCGAGCCCGACACGCAGGCGCTGCGGCTCGCGATGCGCGCCGATCGCCTCCACCACCTTGCGGGTGGTGACCTCGGGGGGTTCGTCGGAGCAGTCCACGGTCACATCGGCCTCGGCAAACAGCGGGTGGCGTGCCACGACAAGGCGCTCGAGCACCTCGCGCGGGTCGGCGTTGAGGAACATCGGCCGGTGCTCGCGCCCGGCGACGCGGCGCAGCAGCGCCGCGAGCGGCACGCGCAGCCAGACGGAAACGGCGCCGGAGCGGCGCACCGCGGCCCGGGTCTGCGCATCGGCGAAGGCGCCGCCGCCGGTGGCCAGCACCAGCGGCGGCCCGGCCAGCAGGCGGGAGATCACGCGGCGCTCGCCATCGCGGAAATGCGGCTCGCCGTAGCGGGCAAAGATCTCGGTAATCGGCAGGCCGGCGGCGGCCTCGATCTCGGCATCGGCATCCACGAAGGGCAGGCCTAGGCGGGCGGCGAGGCGGCGGCCGATCGAGGATTTCCCGGCGCCGGGCATGCCGACCAGCACGATGGACCGGCGTTCCACCGCCACGCCCGGCAGCGCGGGCTCCTCATCCGGCAGGTCCGGCGGGACAGGAATGAGCGACGGCTCGTCCTCGTCCGTCAGGGCGGTGTTGCGTGTCACGATGGCCAAGGCTAGCACAGCAACGGCAAGACGAGGATCCGCCCCGCCGATGTTCCGCAATCCGGTCCTGCTGCTCGCCGTGATCCTGCTTGGCGCGCTGGCGGTCGGGCTGCTGGCGGTCGGCGCCTTCCCGCCCGCGGTGGCGCCGCAGCCGGTGGAGCGGCCGATCCCGGCCGAGCGCTTCACGCCCCGCTGATCCGCTTCCCGCCGCGTGGACCGCCATGTCGAATCCTTCCTCGAGATGCTGGCCGCGGAGCGTGGCGCGGCGCGCAACACCATCGCCGCCTATGCCGCCGACCTGGCGGATTTCGGTGCGCATGCGATCGGCCGCGGCATCGGCCCGGCCGAGGCGGGGCCGGAGCTGGTGCAATCCTACCTGCACGGGTTGAGTGCGGCCGGGTTCTCGGCGCGCACCGCGGCGCGGCGGCTCTCCGCCCTGCGGCAGTTCTTCCGGTTCCTGGCGCGCGAGGGCGTGCGCGCCGACGACCCGACGGAGCTCACCGAAAGCCCGCGCCTGCCGGCGAGCCTGCCCAAGGCGCTGTCGGAAGCCGAGGTGGCGGCGCTGATCGAAGGCGCCGCGCGGCTGCCCGGCAAGCGCGGCCCGCTCGCCGTGGCGCTGCTCGAACTGCTCTATGTCAGCGGCCTCCGCGTCAGCGAGCTGGTCGCGCTGCATGCCGGCGCGCTACGCGCGGATGCGCCGATGGTCGCGGTGCTGGGCAAGGGGGCGAAGGAGCGGCTGGTGCCGATCTCCGCCCGCGCGCGGCAGGCTGCGCTGGCCGCGCGCGGAGAACCGAAGAAACCCTCGCGCTGGCTGTTCCCCTCGCGCGCGGCGGGCGGCCACATCACCCGCCAGGCGGTCGGCGTGGTGCTCAAGGATGCGGCGATCGCGGCCGGGCTGGATCCGGAGCGCGTCAGCCCGCATGTGCTGCGCCATTCCTTCGCGACGCATCTGCTCGGGCGTGGCGCCGACCTGCGCAGCCTGCAGATGCTGCTCGGCCATGCCGACATCGCCACGACGCAGATCTATACCAAGGTGATGGAAGAGCACCTGCGCCGCACGGTGGAGGCGCACCACCCGTTGGCCGGCTGAGTTGATGCGGCAACGGCTTGCAGCCGGGCCGCCGGGTGGTATCAAGTCGCCTCGAAGCAATTGGGAGCAAGAGGCAATGCGCGCAGCGGTCCTGGCCAGCGTGGCCCTGCTCTGCACCGCGGGGCTCGCGGCGGCCCAGAAGGGCCAGGTCGCGCCCAGCGGGCCGAACCTGACGGCGGAGGCGCGCTACGCGACGGTGAGCCTCAATGCCGGCTTCATGCCCGACCCGCACGAGGTGCGCGTCGAGGCGGGCGGCGACATGGATGCCTCGGCTGCGCAGCTCGGCCCCGAATGCGTCGGCTGGATCGACCCGTCGCGGGCCGATGTGACGCTTACCTACACGGCCGGGCAGTTCCCGCTCTACATCTCCGCCGCCTCGCAGGCCGACACCACCCTGGTGGTGCGCGATCCCTCCGGGCAGTGGCACTGCAACGACGACATGACCGGGGTGGACCCGGGCCTGGTTCTGCAGCGGCCCGCCTCCGGCGAGTACCGCATCTGGGTCGGCACGCTGGATCGCGGCCAGCCGCAGCAGGCGACCCTGCGCATCTCGGAGGAGCTGCCGCGGGCCGCCCGCGCCACCGCGCAGCCGCCGAACATCACGGAGCCGGCGCGCTATGCGACGGTGAGCCTCAACGCCGGCTTCATGCCCGACCCGCATCAGGTGGGCGTCGAGGCCGGCGGCGAGCTCGATGTGAGCAATGCCGGCCTCGGCGCCGACTGCGTCGGCTGGATCGACCCGTCGCGGGCCGATGTGACGCTGAACTACACGGCGGGGGAGTTCCCGCTGTATTTCTCCGCCACCTCCTCCGCCGACACGACCCTGGTGGTGCGCGACCCCTCCGGCGCCTGGCACTGCAACGACGACCTGGCCGGGCTCGATCCCGGCGTGATCCTGCAGCGGCCGCCATCGGGCGAGTACCGCATCTGGATCGGCACGGTGGAGCAAGGGCGCGCGCAGAAGGCCACGCTGCGCATCTCCGAGGAGCCGCCGCGGCGCTGAGGCATCGCCGCGCGTGGGCGGATCAGCCCACGCGCAGCAGCGCCGGGCCCTCCACGCGCAGCCACTCCACGGCGCCGTCGCGGTGCGGCGTCAGTTCCGCCACCAGCGCCCAGAAGCGCGGCGAGTGGTTCAGCTCGCGCAGATGCGCGACCTCATGCGCGACGACGTAATCGGTCACCCATTCCGGCGCCATCACCAGCCGCCAGGAAAAGGCCAGCGTGCCATCCGGCGCGCAGCTTCCCCAACGGCTGCGCGTGTCCTTCACGCGGATCGCCCGCGGCTTCACGCCGAGCGCGGCCGCATGCGGCAGGGTGAGCACGCCGATGCGCCGCCGCGCCTCGACCCGCAGGAAATCCGTGACGCGGCGGCGGAGGAATTCGCGCGCGCCGGTGACCACTATCGCCTTGCCGTCCAGGAAGGCGCCGCCGCGCGCGCGCGGCTCATGGCGGATCACATGCGCCTCGCCGCCCAGCAGCAACTCGGTGTCCGGCGCGAATTCCACCGCGGGCGAGAGCGCGGCAAGCCGCTCGCGGATCCAGGTTTCGTGCTCGCGGATCAGTGCCAGGCCGGCGCGGCGCCCGCTGCGTGGCGGCAGCGTCACCACCACCGTGCCGCTGCGCGGGCAGACCATCAGGCTGACGCGGCGCGCGCGCGTGGAGGCACGCCAGCGCACGGGAATCGCCACCGCAGGCGCCAGCGCGCCGCGTGGCGTCGGCAGCTTCACGGTCTCCGAATCGGGGAAGGGCATAGCGCCTAACATGGCGCGGCGCACCCACCTCAGGCAACGGCTTGACAGTCGCCGCGCCCTGACAGCGTGTGCCGCGATGCCGCGCCTGCTGCGCAACCTCGCCATGATGATCGCCGTCGGCACGCTGTGGGGGCTCACGCCGGCCATGGGCAAGCTGGCCTTGGCAGAGGGCATGCGGCCACTCGGCGTTGCCTCCATCTCCGCCGCCGTCGCCGCTTCCGTGCTGTTCGGCGTTGCATTCGTCCGCGGCCAGGCGCCGCCGATGGACCGCGCGCATATCCGCCAATACGTCGCCGGCGGCGTGGTGGGCCTGGCCTTCGCGCATCTCTTCGCCTTCACCGGCCTGCAGCGCGTGCCGGCGGGCCTCTTCGCACTGATGGTGCCGCTCTCCGGCCTGTTCACCATGCTGTTCTTCGCGCTGGCCGGGATCGAGCGCGCGACAGCGGTGCGGCTGATCGGCAGCGCGGTCGGCATGGCGGGCGTGGCGCTGGCGATGGCGCCGGGGGCGGCCCTGCCGGATCCTGCCCTGCTGCCCTGGGCGGCGATCATGCTGCTGACGCCGGTGTGCTACGCGGCGTCCAACCTGTTCTCGGTGAAGTTCGCGGTGCGCGGCACGCCGCCGCTGGCGCAGGCTTCCGGCACGGTGATCTTCGCCGCCCTCGGCGCCGCGGTGATCGCCTGGCCGCTCGGCCATATCGGCCTGCCGCCGCGCGCCGGCATCGCCCTGCTGCTGCTGGGGCAGGGCATCGCGACGGCGGTCGCATACATGCTGTATTTCCGACTGCTGGTGAATGCGGGCGGCGTGTTCACCAGCCAGGCCGCTTATGTCATCACGCTGGCCGGGCTGTTCTGGGGCTTCCTGCTGTTCGACGAGGTGCCGGGATGGCTGACCATCCCGGCGGCGTCGCTGATCTTCGGCGGCGTCGCGCTGGTGACGCTGGCGCCGCGTCCCGCGCGCTGACGCGCCCAACCGGCCGCCGGCAGCGGCGCAACCCCGCATCGCGCCGCGCGTCCAGACCGCATGAAGGCGTGGAGGACAGCATGCGAGGCATGACGAGGCTGGCCATCGTCGCCGCGCTGATGGCCGGACCGGCGCTCGCGCAGATCGGTGGCGCCACCGGCACGGCAACCTCGCCCGGCATGGGCGGGGCGCAGAGCGGCATGGGCGGCGGCAACCTGGCCGGCGGCGGTGTCGGCGCGCAGCAGCAGGGCACAAGGCTGCCGAGCGAGACCACCACCCTGGGCGGCCGCACCACCGTGCCGCGGCGCGACGCGGACGGCGTTTCGCCGTCTGACCCCACCCTGGCGCCGCCGCCGAGCCCGGCCGACCGCAGCCCCGCTGGCGGCAGCGCCGTGGGGGGCAGCGGCGTGCCGGGCACCGCGACAGGCGCGATCACCCCGCGCTGACAGCGCCGGGCATCAGCCCGGCAGGTGCTTCATCTCGATCTCGACGAAGGAGAGAAGCGCCGTGCCGGCATTCACGACGTTGTGCTCCACCCCGGCGGGCCGCGCGTAGCTGACGCCCGCCTTCAGCTCCGCCGTCATCGTGTCGCCGCCGGGCAGTTCGAGCAGCAGCGTCCCGTCGGTGACGGGCACGACGACATAGGCCATGCCATGCCGATGCCAGCCGGTCTCCGCGCCGGGAGCGAAGTCCCAGCGCGTGACCTTCACATGCGCATCGTCGAGCTGCACCGTGCCCGTCGCAGGCTCCCGGCAGCGGAGCGGCTCGTTCATTCCGCGGCCTTCGCCATGCCGAGCCCCGGCAGCGGCAGCGCGCCGGCGGCCTGCATCGCGTCCCACGCCTTCTGGCCCTGCTCGGCCGAGAGCGGCAGATGCGGCGGGCGGATCACGCGCCAGTTCGCGTCACCCGTGCTGCGCGCGATGATCTCGCGCAGGCCCGGGATCAGCGGCACCGCGGTCGCGGCCTTGCGGGTCGCGTTCAGCACCGCCTGCGCCGCGTCCGCCTCCGCGCCCGTGCGCTTCTGGTAGACGACCTGGCCGAAGCGCGCATTGACGTTCGAGGCCGCGGTGATGCAACCCGCGCCGCCATCGGCCAGGATGCGCTGCACGAACTCGTCGGAGCCGGAATAGACCTCGAACCCGTCCTTGGCGAAGTTGTCGATCATCGCCTTCATGTTGGCATAGTCGCCGGAGCTGTCCTTCACGCCCTTGATCACGCCGGGGAAGGCCTTCAGCAGCCGACCGATCAGGTCCAGGCTGAACGGCACCGCGCTCTGCTGCGGGAAGTGGTAGAGATACAGCGCGATGCCGCCGCCGACGCGGTTCACCACCTCCGAGAAATACGCGAACAGCCCGTCGTCGCTCGGGCCCTTGTAGTAGAAGGGCGGCAGCACGAGCACGCCGCGGCAGCCCTGCGCCTTGGCGTGCTTCGTCAGCTCCACCGTGTCGGTCAGGGACGCCGTTCCGGTGCCCGGCATCAGCGCCGTGGCGGGCACGCCGCGCGCCAGGATGCCCTCCAGGATCTGCTTGCGCTCGTCGAAGCCGAAGCTGTTCGCCTCGCCGGTGGTGCCGAGGATGCCCAGCCCGTTGCAGCCGTTCGCCAGCAGCCACTTGCAGTGGCCGGCGAAGCGGTCGAGGTCGGGCGAGAAATCCGGCTTCATCGCCGTGAGCGCGGCGGCGTTGACGCCACCGAACAGCGCATCCTTCATGGTGTCGAGGTCCTTCCGTCTGGATCGGGCTTGCGGGGCCTGGCGGCGCGCGGCGTGCGGCCGGGCCAGGGGACGATGTGGTCTGCGAGCGACCCTGCCTCGCGCTCGCGGATCGCCTTGCCGCGCACGGAGACGCCAGCCTGGGCGACCGTCTCCGGATCGCCGGAGACCAGCGGGTGCCACCAGGGCAGGTCCTGCCCCTCGGCCAGCAGGCGATAGGCGCAGGTGGGCGGCAGCCAGTCGATCCCGGCGACCTTCTTCGGCGTGAGCTTCACGCAATCCGGCACGCGGGCCTTGCGATTGGCGTAGTCGGTGCAGCGGCAGCTCTGGGTATCGAGCAGGCGGCAGGCGACATTGGTCCAGGCGAGTTCGCCGGTCTCCTCGTCGCGCAGCTTGTGCAGGCAGCAGCGCCCGCAGCCGTCACAGAGGGACTCCCACTCCGCGCGGCTCATCTCCGCGAGCGTCTTGCGGCGCCAGAAGGGCTGCGTGGCCGTCATGGGGCTTCCTTAGAGCCTCCAGGCGCCACTGACCAGAATGTCCCCGCCTCGCCGCTTGACGATACGGCCAGCTTCGCACATCGGGTCCCCTTACCATGCATGGCCGCAACAATCCCTGGGCGCCGCGCCCTGCGGCCCCGTCGCCGCCGCCGGCCGGGACGCACCGAGCCCTGCGCGCGTTCTGGTGGCTCTGTGCCGGGTGGGTGGCTCTCGCGACGCCACTGTCGATAGCTGAGGATGCGCGTCTGCTCGCGACGACAGAGCAGGTGACGGGGATCGTGCTGGCTCATGACGAGCCGGGCGGCGCACCCGAAGCTATTCATGCACGGCCGCCACTCGCGCCAGGAGACATCAGGCTGCGTCGGCAGGCTCTCAGGTTCACCACTGCCGCCGGACAGGACGTGACAGTCGCCGTCGCTGTGTCTCCACTTCCGTGGCGAACCGTTACGCCGGGCAGCGCCATCACGATCCGCTACGATCCCGAGTCACCTGCGACGCGCCCGATTCTTCGCAGCGGCGGCGAGATTCTGGGCAGCCTGATTCTCGATGCGCTCGGTGCGTGGATTATGATCCCCGCCTTCATCCGTGTTGCTCGCGGCGCCACCTTGCACCTGAGGACACTCTGGCCACCATGGCCGTGGCGCGGGCTAAACTAGGAATTTGTCTTCTCAGGCAAGGCGCTTCAGCGCCGCCAGGAAGCGTGAGGCGGCGGTCTCCGGTGGCCAGGGCTCCCAGGGCGTGCCGCCGAACTCGGCCGCGAGCGGATCGGTTTCCATTACCGCGGCGCGGATGCCGAGGGTGGCGCGCACCTCCGCCCGCGACCAGCCCGCGACATGCACCGCCTCCGCCGCGGCCATGGCGATGTCGAGCTTCTTGTGAAGCTTCCGCTCCTCATCGCCCCAGGGCGGCAGCGCGTAGCGGGCCGCGATCACCGCCGCCAGGCGCTGCTGCAGCTCGAGGAAGCCGGCGCCCAGGAACGGCTTGAGCGGCGAGATGCAATCGAAATTGGTCAGCCCCTCCTCCGCGTCGTGCAGCAGCTCGCGGCGCAGGGCGATGCGCGTGGCGGCGGGTTTCGCGGCACGCCGCAGCGCGAGGACCGCCAGCGAATGCTGCGCCACCGAAAGCGGCGCCGGCCACACCGAATGCCCGCCCCAGCGGAAGGTCCGCGACAGGCCGGTGGCCAGATCCTCGTCGGTCCAGTCGAAGGGCGTCGGCGCCAGCAGGTCGAGCCGCCGGCCGGAGGGCAGCCGCACCCAGGCCCTCGCCGGCTTCGCCCCGGCCATCGTTCCGCCCGTCATCGCGGCCTGATGCAACCGCTGGCAAGCGGCGTAAAGGGGGCCGGCCATTGCGCCGCGCCGGAGCAGCCCGCATCGTAGCGGCGATGAAGTTCCTGCACGCTGCCGACATCCATCTGGACAGCCCGCTCGCCGGCCTCCAGGCGCGGGCGGACCTGCCGCCCGGCCTGCTGCGCGACTGCACCCGCCGCGCCTTCGCCGCGATGGTGGACCTGGCGCTGGCCGAGGATGTCGCCTTCGTCGTCATCGCCGGCGATCTCTACGATGGCGACTGGAAGGACTTCTCCACCGGCCTGTTCTTCGCCGAGCAGATGAAGCGCCTCGGCCGCCCCTGCTTCCTGCTGCGCGGCAACCATGATGCGCATTCGGTCATCTCCCGGGATCTGCGCCTGCCGCCCAATGTGCGCGAGTTCTCCGTCCGGACCTGCCAGACGCATAGCCTGCCCGAGCTCGGCGTCGCGCTGCACGGCCATTCCTTCCCGAAGCGCGCAGTGCCGGAGGATCTCTCCGAGAGCTACTGCGAGCCGCTGCGCGACATGCTCAACATCGGCGTGCTGCACACCTCCGGCGAGGATCCCGGCGAGCACGAGACCTATGCGCCGTGCAGCCCGGGGCGGCTGGCGCTGAAGGGCTACGAATACTGGGCGCTCGGCCACATCCATTCCCGCCGCGTGCTGCATGAGCGCCCCTGGATCGTCTTCCCCGGCAACACCCAGGGCCGCCATGCGCGCGAGACCGGCGCCAAGGGCTGCACGCTGGTGACGGTGGAGGACCGCCGCGTCGTCGCCATCGAGCACCGCACGCTGGACACGTTGCGCTGGGCGGTGCTGGAGGTGGATGCGGAGGGCGCCGATGTCGCGACCCTCACCGGCCGCATCGCGACGGCGGTGCAGGCGGCGCTTGCCGGCGCCGAGGACCGCCCCCTGCTCGCCCGGCTGGAGCTGCGCGGCGAGACGCCGCTTCACGCCGCCCTTGCGACCGATGCCGAACGCCTCGCCGCGGAATGCCGCAACGCCGCGATCGAGGCGGGCGGCGATCTCTGGGTGGAGGCGGTGCGCGTGCGCACACAGCCGCTGCGCCTGCAGGCCGCGGATACGCTGGAGCCGCTGCGCGCCGCCTTCGCCGCCGGCCTCTCCGATCCCGGCCGCGTCGAGGCCCTGCTGGCGGAGATCGCTGCGCTGCGCGGCAAGGTGCCGCTTCCCGCCCGCGAGGGGCTCTCGCTGCCCAGCGACGCCGCGGGCCTGACGCAGCTCGCCCGGGAGGCGTGGCAGATCGCCGAGGCCGTGATCCTCGCCGAGGGCCGTGGATGAGGCTGCTCCGTCTCGATCTGCTGCGCTACGGCCATCTCGCCGATGTCGCGCTCGACTTCCCGCGCGAGGCGGCGCTGCATGTGGTGCTCGGCGCCAACGAGGCGGGGAAGTCCACCGCGCTGGCTGCGATCGGCGATGCGCTGTTCGGCTTCCCGCACCTCACCCCGTTCGCCTTCCGCTTCGATACTGCGCAGCTTCGGCTCGGCTTCACCGTGACAGCCGCGGACGGCACGGAAGCCGCCTTCCTGCGCCGCAAGGGACGGCAGAACACCCTGCTCGACACGGCGGAGACACCGCTGCCGGAGACATCGCTGGCGCGCCTGCTCGGCGGCGCCGGCCGCGACCTGTTCGAGACCACCTACGGCCTGAACGGCGAGACGCTGCGACGCGGCGCGCTGTCCCTGCTGCAGAGCGGCGGCGAAGCCGGCGAGAGCCTGCTCGCCGGCATGGGCCTGCCCAATCTGCGCAAGGCGCTCGACCATCTCGACGAGCAGGCGAAGGCGCTGCACGGCGATGGCCGCGGCCGGCGCCGCCTGGCCAGCGCGACGGAGGCCTGGCGCGAGGCGCATCGCGCCGCCGAGGAAGCGGCGATCAAGCCGCGCGAATGGCTCGATGCCCTGGAGGACCAGCGCCGCATCACCGCCGAGCTGGAGAACGCCACGCGCGAAGCCGGCGCGCTGAGCCGGGAGCGCGGGCGGCTGGAACGCACGCGCCGCGTGCTGCCGCTGCTCGCACAGCTCGATGCGCGGCGGCGCGAGCTTGCCGAGGTGGCGGACGCCCCCAGCCTGCCGCCCGGCGCCGCCGCGACGCTGCGCCGCCTGACCGAGGCGCTGCGCCAGGCCCAGGAGGATATGCGCCGCGAAGCCGCCGAGGCCGCGCGGCTCGAAGCCGAACGCGACGCCCTGCCGCAGGATGCGCCGGTGCTCGCCGTGCAGGACGAGATCGACGCCTTGGCCGAGCAGCGCAGCGCCGCCGCCAATGCGCAGCGCGACCTGCCCGAGGTGCAGCGCAAGGTCGCCGAATGCCGCGCAACGGTGGAGGAGGCCGCGCTGCAGCTCGGCCTCAGCGAACCGGCCGAGGCGATCCGCGAGGCGGTGCCGAAGCCGGCCGAGCGGCAGAAGGCGCAGGCGCTGATCCGCCGCCGCACCGAGCTCCTCACCCGTCTGGCAACGGAGGCGCAGGCGCTGCGCGAGGCGGAGCGCAGGCTGGAGCAGGCGAAGGCGCGGCTTGCGGAAGCGGCGCCGCCGCCCGCCGCCGCGCCGCTGCGCCGCGCCGTTGAGGCGGCACGCGGCGAGGGCCCGCTGGACCGTGAGCTCGCCGCCGCGGAGCGCGCGCTCGCAGAGGCGGAGCAGCGTGCCGCCGCGGCGCTCGCCGCCCTGCCGCTCTGGTCGGGCGATGCGGCGGCGCTCGCCGCCTGCCCGGTGCCGCTGCAGCCCGCAACCGAGGCCGCCGCGCAACGCCTCGCACAGGCACGCGCCGAGGCCGAAGCCGCCCGCGATGCCGCCGCGACGCTCGTCGCGGAGACCGCCGCGCTGGAGGAAGCGCTCGCGCATCTCGCCCGTGGCGAGACGGTGCCGACGCGCGAGGTGATCGCCGCCGAACGCGCGCGCCGCGATGCCGCCTGGCGCCTGATCCGTCGTGCGATCGAGAGCGGCGCGCCGCCGCCGGAGGACCGCGCCGGCCTGCCCGAGGGCCCGCTGCCCGATGCCTTCGAAGCGCTGCGCGATGCCGCCGACCGGCTCGCAGATGCGCGTGCCGACGATGCGCAGCGCGTCAACGACTACGCCGCGAAATCGGCACGCCTCGCGCTGCTGCGCGCGAGGCAGGCGGAGGCCGCTTCGGCAGTCGCCGCGACCGGCCAGGCCGCCGCGATCGCCGAGGACGCGTGGATTGCGCTCTGGGCACCGGCCGGCATCACGCCACAGGGCGGCGAGGCCATGGCGGCATGGCGCCGCCAGCGCGACGAGATCCTGCGCCTCGCCGAGCTGGCGACCGAGGCACGGCAGCGGCGCGACGGCATTGCCGGGCGGCGCGCGGAGGCGCGCACGGCACTGCTTGCGCTGGCGCCGGACGCGGCGGCGACGCCGACGCTCGCCGCATTGCTGGCGCAGGCCGAGGAACGTTGCGCCGCGGCGGAGGCGGCCGAGGCGGCGCATCGCAGCCTGGCCGAACGCGTGGAGCAGGAGCGCGCGCGCGCCGTGGAAGCGCGTGGCCGCCACGACGATGCGACGGCGGAACTCGGCGCCTTCGAGGCCGAATGGCGCCCCGCCGCCGCCGCGCTCGGGCTTGCGCCCGGCGCGACCGCGGAGGATCTGGAAGCCGCGCTCGCCGCCTGGACGCGCATCGCCGAAGCCGCGCGCGCCTGGCGCGGCGATGCGGCGCGCGTCGCCGCCATGCAGGACGCGGCCGACAGCTTCGCCGCAGCGACCTGCGCGCTGCTCACACGGCTCGGGGCCGAAGATCCGGCGGAGCCCGCAGCGCCGGCGGTGGCCCGCCTCGCCCGGCGCCTCGCCGAAGCCCGCAACGCGCAGCGCGACGCGCAGGCGCTGTCGAAGCAGATCCAGGACCGCCGCAACGCCGCCGAGGCGGCGCAGCGCAGCCAGGCCGCCGCCGAGCGCGAGATCGCGGCGCTGCGCGAGGCCGCCGGGGCTGCCGACCTCGTCGCGCTCGAGGAGGCGATCCGCCGTGCCGAGCGGCGCGATGCGCTGCGCGGCGAGATCGCCGGGCTGGAAGGCGAACTGCTGCGCCAGGGCGCCGGGCTGGACGAAGCCGCGCTCCGCACCGAGGCCGACGGCGTGGACCATGATCTTGCTGAGGCGCGGCTCGCCGAGATCGAGGCCGGCCAGACGGAGCGCGACCGCGCGCTGACCAAGCTCGGCGCCGACCGGCAGGCGGTCGAGACGCGACTTGCCGCGTTGCAGGCCGGCCGCGACGCCGCCGCGCATGCGCAGGAGGCGCGGCACCATCTCGCCGAGGCGCAGTCCGCGGCCGAACGCTATGCGCGGCTGCACCTCGCGCGCACGCTGCTGCAGGCGGCGATCGAGCGCATCCGGCAGGACCAGCAGGGGCCGCTGCTGCGCGCCGCGGGCGCGCATCTCGCCCTGCTCACCGCGGGCCGCTACCTCCGGGTCGTCACCGACCAGGACGAGGCGAGCCGCACCGTCTTGCGCGCCGTGCGCGAAGATCGCACCGAATGCCCCGTGGAGGCACTGAGCGAAGGCACCCGTGACCAGCTCTATCTGGCGCTGCGCGTCGCCGCGGTGGAGGCGCATGCCGCCGGCGCCGAGCCGCTGCCCTTCATCGCCGACGACCTGCTGGCAACCTTCGACGACACCCGCGCCGCGGCCGCCATCGCGCTGCTGGCGGAACTCGGCCAGCGGGTGCAGGCGATCCTGTTCACCCACCACGCGCATATCGCCGATCTGGCGCGCCGGCAGCCCGGGGTGCATGTGCAGGAACTGCCCGCCGCCTGAGGCTTGGCGGGAGCGGCGGCCGGCGTAAGCTGCCGCGCGACGAGGGAAGGAACGCCACCATGGATGCCACCACGCTGCCGCCCGTGATCCGCCTGTCGCCGGAGGACGGCGTGGTGATCGCGCGCATCGGGCTGCCGCCGGGCACGCCGGTGGCCGAGGGCGTCGCGGTCGGCGCGCGGCGCATTCCGCCCGGGCACAAGGTGGCGGTGCGGCCGCACGCCACGGGAGAAGCGATCCGCCGTTACGGCCAGATCATCGGCTTCGCCACCGAGGCGATCGCGCCGGGCGACTGGGTGCACACCCACAACTGCGCGATGGGCGATTTCAGCAAGGACTACGCCTGGGGCGTGGATGCGAAACCCACGCTGTTCGTGCCGCAGCCCGCCACCTTCATGGGCATCCGCCGCGCCGATGGCCGCGTGGCGACGCGCAACTACATCGGTATCGTCACCAGCGTGAACTGCTCGGCGCATGTCGCCGACCTCATCGCCGACGCCTTCAAGCGCAACCCCATCGCCGGCCACGACCCGCTGGCGGAATTCCCGAACGTGGACGGGGTGGTGGCGCTGACCCACAAGACGGGCTGCGGCATGACGATGGGCGAGCCGCTGCGCCTGCTGCGACGCACCCTGGCCGGCTTCGCGCGGCACGTGAACTTCAGCCATGTGATCGCCATCGGCCTCGGCTGCGAGGTCAACCAGCTCGGCCCGATGCTGGAGGAGCAGAAGCTCGCCGGCCGCCTGCGCAACATGGACATCCAGGAGATGGGCGGCACGCGGAAGACCGTGGAAGCCGGCATCGCCTTCGTGCGGGAGGTGCTGGCCGAATCCAACCGCGTGCAGCGCGAGCCGGTGCCGGCGTCCGAGCTGATCGTGGCGCTGCAATGCGGCGGCTCGGACGGCTATTCGGGCATCACCGCCAACCCGGCGCTGGGTGCGGCGAGCGACCTGGTGGTGCGCCATGGCGGCACGGTGATCCTCTCCGAGACGCCGGAGACCTATGGCGCCGAGCATCTGCTGACGCGCCGCGCCACCTCGCGCGAGGTGGGCGAGAAGCTGGTGGCGAAGATGCGCTGGTGGGAGGAGTACACGGCGCGCGAAGGGGCGGAGATGAACGCCAACCCCTCGCCCGGCAACAAGGCGGGCGGGCTGACCACCATCCTGGAGAAGTCGCTCGGCGCCATGGCGAAGGGTGGCACCACCAACCTGACGGCCGTGTACGACTATGCCGAGCCCGTCACGGCGAAGGGCTTCGTCTTCATGGACACGCCCGGCTACGACCCCGTGGGCGCGACCGGCCAGGTGGCGGGCGGGGCCAACCTGCTGTGCTTCACCACGGGCCGCGGCAGCGTGTTCGGCATGAAGCCCACGCCCTCGATCAAGCTCGCCACCAACTCGGCGATGTATGAGCGGATGAGCGAGGACATGGACGTGAACTGCGGCACCATCCTCACCGGCGAGGAGAGCGTGGCGGAGTGCGGTGAGCGGATCTTCGAGATGATGCTGCGGGTTGCGGGCGGCGAGCGGACGAAGAGCGAGAGCTACGATTTCGGCAGCAGCGAATTCGCGCCCTGGGTGCTCGGCGCGACGATGTGAGGCTCAGCGCCCGCTCACCGTCCCTGGGCCAGGCGCGCGATCAGCTCCCGCACGTGGAAGCATTGCGCGACCTGGTGGCCGGCATCGGGGCGCAGGGCCATGGCCGGGGTGGTGATGCGGTTGGCCCATTCCTGGCAGGCCGCGGCGGTTTCGAAGTAGCGAGTCTCCAGGGTGGCGGGACCGCCCGACACCGCCAGTACCAGAGCAACCCAGGCTCCCATGCCCGCCTCCCGCCAAGGTCCGCCAGAACAACGCGGGGGCGCGCCACCGGTTACGGGATGGGGGCGCGGTCGATGCGGCTCAGCCCCTCGTTGACGCCGCGATAGATGGCCTCGATCCCCGTGATGCCGCGCGCGGCGAGGCGCTTCGCGTGCATCGCGTGATAGGCCTCCGCGGCCGCGCGGCTTTCGAACAGATACACCCCGCCGGCGCGGCCCCGCGCGGGCTCCTCGGTCCAGATCTTCCAAAGCAGCCCGTGCTGGCCGGCAATGTCCTCGGCCAGCGGCTTCAGCGCCTCGGTCCGGTCGGGACCGAAGGCGTCGTTCGGGAAATCGAAGATCAGGACGGTGACGTCGCCCATCTCAGCCCCCGTAGGCGACGGTCCGCTGGACCTGCTCGCCGAGGCCCTGGATCGAGAGCTTCATCGTCTGCCCGGCCTTGAGGAACATCGGCGGCTTCTGGCCGAGCCCCACGCCTGGCGGCGTGCCGGTGGAGATCACGTCGCCCGGATGGAGCGTGATGAAGTGCGAGACGTAGGAAACCAAGTGGCGCACGCCGAAGATCATGGTGCGGGTCGAACCGTCCTGCTTGCGCACGCCGTCCACATCTAGGGTCATCGCCAAGTCCTGCGGATCGGCGATCTCGTCCTTCGTCACCAGCCAGGGGCCGAGCGGGCCGAAGGTGTCGCAGCCCTTGCCCTTGTCCCAGGAGCCGCCGCGCTCGATCTGCCATTCGCGCTCGGAGACGTCGTTGCAGACGGCGTAGCCGGCGACGTGGTCCATGGCCTTCTCTTCCGGCACGCATTTCGCCGTGCTACCGATGATGACCGCAAGTTCCACTTCCCAGTCGGTCTTCACCGAGTCCTTCGGGATGATGACGTCATCGTTCGGCCCGCACAGCGCACCGAGCGACTTCAGGAAGACGATCGGCTCCTTCGGGATGGCGGCACCCGTCTCCGCCGCATGGTCCGCGTAGTTCAGGCCGATGCAGACGAAGTTGGTCAGCCCGGTGACCGGCGGGCCGAGGCGCGGATTGCCCTGCACCGCCGGCAGGCTGGCCGGGTCGAGTGCCGCAATCCTCGCCAGGCTCGCGGGCGAAAGGGCATCGCCGCGCAGGTCGGCGATCACGCCGGACAGGTCGCGGATGGTGCCCGACGCATCGAGCATGCCGGGCTTCTCGGCGCCGGCGGGACCGTATCGAAGGAGCTTCATGGCGTGATCCCTAACCTGTGCAACGTTCCCGGGCTAGTCCCGCTCCGGGCGGCCCGCCGTACGAACCCTACAACATCCAGCCGCCGTCGATGACGATCGCCTGGCCGGTGACGAAGGCGCTCTCGTCGCTGGCGAGATAAACCGCGAGCGCCGCCATCTCCTCGGCCGTCGCCAGCCTTCCCATCGCCTGGCGCGCCACGAAGGCGGCGCGCGCCGCATCCAGTCCGCCTGCCTCGCCGGCATTCGCGGCGATGCGTTCGCCGAGGCTCGGCGTGTCCACCGTGCCCGGGCAGATCGCGTTGCAGCGGATGCCGTCGCGCACGTATTCGGTGGCGACCGACTTGGTCAGTCCGATCACCGCCGCCTTGGTGGTGCCGTAGACGAAGCGGTTCGGCGCCCCCTTCAGCGAGGAGCAGGCGGAGCTCATGTTCACGATGGCGCCGCGCCTGCGTTCGATCATCCCGGGCAGCACCGCGCGCGTCATCCGCCACATCGAGCGGACGTTGAGATCGAAGGCGAAGTCCCACTCCGCCTCCGTCGCGGTGAGGATGGTGTTCTGGTGCACGAAGCCGGCGCAGTTGAACAGGATGTCGAGCGCGCCGGCCTGCTTCGCCGCCGCCTCGATCGCCGCGGGGTCGAGCATGTCGAGCACATGCGTGGTGATCCCGGGCGCACGGAGTTCGGCGAGCTTCGCCGCATCCTTGTCGGTGGCGATCACCTCGGCGCCCTCGGCAGCGAAGGCGAGCGCCGTGGCGCGGCCGATGCCTTGCGCTGCGGCGGTGATCAGGGCGCGTTTGCCGGAAAGGCGGGCGGGCATGTGTGTGGTTCCCCCGATGGCTTGCAAGGCAGGGCGATGCCCCCACCCCGACCCCCCCGCTTCGTAGGGGAGGGAGATGGCATCAGTGATTGTGCCGGCTCTCGCCGCGCGTCTCCAGGATGTTCAGGTACAGCGTTGCCGGCTCCAGGCAGGCGCCGGTGCCGAGCTGGCCGACATGGGTGCGGTAGATCTCCTCCCAAGGCGTCTTGTTCACCAGCTGCGGCGGCGCCCAGGCGGCGCGGCGCGCATCCAGTTCCTCCTGCGGGATCAGCACGTCCACGCGCCGCGTGTTCAGGTCGATGCGGATGCGGTCGCCGTTCCGCAGCAGCGCCAGCCCGCCGCCGACCGCCGCTTCCGGCGTGACGTTGAGGATGGATGGCGAGCCGGAGGTGCCGCTCTGCCGCCCGTCGCCCATCGTCGGCAGCGCGTTGATGCCGCGTTTGATCAGCGCCGCCGGCGGCTGCATGTTCACCACCTCGGCCGAGCCCGGGTAGCCGACCGGGCCGCAATTGCGGATCACCAGCACGGTCTTCTCGTCGATGCCGAGCGCGGGATCCTCGATGCGGGCGTGATAGTCCTCCGGCCCCTCGAAGACCGCGGCCTTGCCTTCGAACACGTCCGGCGTCTCGGAGAGGAAGCGCTTGCGGAACTCCTCGTCGATGACGCTGATCTTGATCACCGCGCTGTCGAACAGGTTGCCGGTCAGCACGAGGAAGCCGGCCTTCTCCTTCATCGGCTTCGCATAGGCGCGGATCACCTCGCGGTCGCGCGACAGCGGGATCTCGGCCAGGTTCTCCGCCACCGTCTTCCCGGTGACCGTCATCACGTCGCCATGCAGGCGGCCGGCTTCCAGCAATTCCTTCATCACCGCCGGTATGCCGCCGGCGCGGTGGAAGCCCTCGCCGAGGAAGCGGCCGGCGGGCTGGCAATCCACCAGCAGCGGGATGTCGGCGCCGACGCGCTGCCAGTCCTCCAGCGTGTGCTCCACGCCCATGTGCCGCGCGATGGCGATCATGTGCGGCGGGCAGTTGGAGGAGGCACCGATTGCGGAGGCCACCGCCACCGCGTTCTCGAACGCCTTGCGCGTCATGATGTCGGAGGGGCGAAGGTTCTGCTGCACCATCTCCACGATGCGCCGCCCGGTGTAGTAGGCCATCTGCGCGCGTTCGCGGTGGGGCCCGGGGATGGCGGCGCAGCCGGTCATGCTCATGCCGACCGCCTCCACCAGGCTGTTCATGGACAGCGCCGTGCCCATGGTGGAGCAATGGCCCCAGGAGGTGGAGCTGGCGGCGACCGCTTCCATGAACTGGCGATTGTTGATCTCGCCGGCGGCGAGCCGACGCCGCGCTTCCCACACCACAGTGCCGGAGCCGACCAGGCGGCCATTGTACCAGCCATCGAGCATCGGCCCGCCGGAGAGCGCGATGGCCGGGATGTTCACCGTCGCGGCCGCCATCAGCGCAGCGCCCGGCGTCTTGTCGCAGCCGATGGTCAGCACCACGCCATCCAGCGGGTAGCCGTGCAGGATCTCGACGAGGGAGAGGTATTGCAGGTTGCGGTCCAGCGCCGCGGTCGGGCGCTTCAGCGTCTCCTGGATCTGGTGCACCGGGAATTCCAGCGGCACGCCGCCGGCGTCGCGGATGCCCTCCCTGACGCGCTGCGCCAGGATGGTGTGATGGCGGTTGCAGGGGGCGATGTCGCTGCCGGTCTGGCTGATGCCGATGATCGGGCGGCCGGATTGCAATTCGTCGAAGGTCATGCCGAAATTCAGCTGGCGCTCGCAGTAGAGCGAGGTCATGCCGGGGTCGGCGGGGTCGTCGAACCAGCGCTGGCTGCGCAGCTTGAACTGCTTCTTGGTCTGGTCGTGGTCGTCGGCCATGGCGCCCTCCCGCTCAGTCTTTACCCGCGGGGGGAGTGAGGCGCCCGGCCGGCCGCCTGTCAACGCCCGGCGCGGTGCCGGATCGGCAGCCCCGCCATGCGCGCATCGCCGCGAGAGGCCCCGGCCCGCGGCGACAGGGGAGAGGCTGCGAAGCACGGGAAAGCATGTCCGGAGTTGCATGCCGCTTCCCGACATGTTGCAAGGGTCATCCGCCGGCGGCGCCCGATGGCCCGGTGCGAGTCGGCAGCCGAGGGAGAATGAGGAGGGTCCCATGGCGGAAACCGCCGCCATCATCGTCTGCGACGACGAGCCCGATCTGCGCGACGCCGTGGCCGAGTACCTCGCCCGCCGCGGCCTCGACGTGCGCCGCGCGGAGGACGCGGCCGACCTTCGGCGCCAGCTCGCCGAGCGTCCGGCCGACCTCGTCCTGCTCGATATCGCCATGCCTGGTGAGGACGGGCTCTCCCTCGCCCGCGCGCTGCGCGCCGAGGGCGATATCGGGATCGTGATGCTGACCGCCGCAGGCGACGTGGTGGATCGTGTCGTCGGGCTCGAGGTCGGCGCCGACGACTACATCGCCAAGCCGGTCGACCTGCGCGAGCTGCTGGCGCGGATGCGCGCCGTGCTGCGCCGGCGGGAGGCCACGCAGCAGGCCGTGGGCGGCGTCGCTCCGGCCGCCGCCGCCCCCGCCGCGGCGCCGCCGCCGACCACACCGGCGGTGCCGGCGGGCCGCCGCGTGCGCATGGGGCGCACCGTGCTCGACCTCGATGCGCGGCGGCTCACCGGGCCGGACGGGGCGGAGATCCCGCTCGGGCCCAGTGAGTTCGCGCTGCTGCGCGCCTTCGCCGAACGCCCCGGCCGCGTGCTGAGCCGGGAGACGCTGCTCGACATCGCACACCCCCGCGGTGACGAGCATTTCGACCGCTCGATCGACGTCCGCATCGCCCGCATCCGCCGCAAGGTGGAAGCGGTGCCGGAGCGGCCGGCGGTGATCAAGACCATCCGCGGTGCCGGCTATGTCTTCGATCCGACTGCCGAAGCCTGAGGACAAGGTGGATCTGCCCGCGCCCGTCTCCGAACTCGCGCTGCTGCGCGGCGTGCTGGACGTGGCGCCGGCGCGCGTCGCGGTGATCTCGCGCGAGCGGCGCTACCTTTACGTCAACCGCGAATTCGCCGAGTTCGCCGGCCGTCCCCCCGAGGAGATCATCGGGATGACGACGGTGGAGCTGATCGGGAAGGAGTTGTCGGACAAGCTGATGCCGATCTCCGACCGCGCCCTGGCGGGGGAGACGGTGAACACCGAGGGCTGGGTGGACTACCGGCGCAATGCGCGCCGCTACATCGCCTACACCTTCGCCCCCTTCGGCGGCGGCGGCGGCCCGCCGCCGGCCTTCATCAACTACATGCGCGACCTGACCGAGCTGAAGCGGCGCGAGGAGGAGGCGGCGGCGCAACGCGCGCATCTGCGCGCCATCCTGGAAGGCATCGCAGATGGCGTGAACATCGTCGGTCCCGATGCGCGGATCGTGCTCGCCAATCGCGGATTCCTGCGGATGTACGGCTTCCCCGACCGCCTCGCCACGCCGGGCACGCCGCTGGCCGATTTCGTGCGCGAACGCGTCCGCCGCAACGAGTTCTACCCGCATGAGGATGACTGCCGCCCCGAGGAGGACCTGGTCGTCACCCGCGTGGCGCAGATCATGACCGCACCGATCGGCCGCTTCGAGGAGATGCGCCCGGATGGCCGCTGCATCGAGGTGCGGCGCGAGCGGCTGGCCGACGGCACCATCGTCAACACCTATGTGGACATCACCGCCCGCCGCGAGGCGGAGCGCGCCCGCCGCGCCAGCCGCGACGCACTGCGGCGCAACGAACGGCTTTCCGCGATCGCCTCGCTGCTCGCCGGCGTCGCGCACGAGATCAACAACCCGCTCGCAGTGGTCGCCGCGCAATCGCTGCTGCTGGCAGAGGAGGCGGAGGGTACGCCGCTGGCCGAACGTGCCGAGAAGGTGCGGCTGGCGGCCGAGCGCTGCGGGCGGATCGTCGCCAGCCTGCTCGCCTCCGCCCGCCAGAAGCCGGCGCGGCGGGAGCCGGTGAACCTGGCGCAGGCGGTCGAGGCCGGGCTCGACCTTACCATCGAGACGGCGCGCGCCGCAGGGATCGAGCTGCGGGTGGATCTGGAACCGGGTCTGCCGCCGATCAGCGGCGATGCCGACCAGATCGCGCACCTCGTCGGCAACCTGGTCGGCAATGCGCGGTCAGCGCTGGCCGGTTCAGCCGACGCGACGCGGGCGCAGCGGATAACGGTGTCGTTGCGGCGCGAAGGCAAGCAGGTGGTGCTGCGTGTCGCCGACAATGGTCCTGGCGTGCCCACGGCGCTGCGCGAGCGGGTGTTCGACCCGTTCTTCACCACCAAGCCCGATGGCGAGGGCACCGGCGTGGGGCTCGCACTCTGCCGCACCATCGCCAAGGCCCATGGCGGCAGCATCGCGGTGGAGGACACCGAGGGCGGCGGCGCGACCTTCGTGGTCAGGCTGCCGCTCGCCGCCGGGTAGCCGCCGCGCGCGCATCGCACGCCCGGCGCCGTGTCACGGATCGATGTTGTAGTCCGTGATCCCGCAGGTGTTCACGTTGCGCCGCTCCAGCGAGCGGCCATTGGCGAAGACCAGCTTGATGTCGTTGACGCATTCGCCAACCGGCAGCCGCACGATCAGCGATTGGCCGTGGTGCAGCACGTTCTGGCCGAGATGGTCCTGGCCCCAGTCGCTGCGGGCGGCCGAGGAGACATAGGCCTCCTGGATGGTCACGCCCGAGCGGTTGTTGATCCGGAAGGAAGGATCGCTGGACTGCGCCATCGCGGGCGCGGCGAGGCCGATCAGGAGGAGGGCGGCCGGCAGGCCGCGGCGCAGGAATCGCATCGGAAGGGTCCCGTGGAGGCGGCCGGAAGTGCCCGGCGCGCCATCATTCTCTATCGAGGTTGTGAACGGCGCAATAACCGACACAAAAAATCAACTTGTGCGTCAGGCCGCCGCTTCCTCCAGGAACACCTGCACTGCCTGGAACAGCGCGCCGGGGCCGCGCCGGCCGGTCGGACGCGGCGTGCAGCGCGCGGCATGCGGCACGCCCGGGCGCGCCCCGCGCGGCGGGCATGGGTGCGCCCTGCGCGAACGGGTAAACGGACGGCATGGATGCGATCCTCGACGCCTCGCCGCGCGATCGGGCCGCCTCCGCCTGGCGGGCGGAGGCGCGGGCGATGCTCGTGCTCGCCTGGCCGCTGGTGCTCACCAACCTCTCGCAATTCGCGCTGACGCTGACCGACACCGTCTTCCTCGGCCGGCTCGGCACGACGGAGCTGGCGGCGGCGACGCTCGGGATGAACCTGTTCTTCGCCGCGCTCGCCCCCTGCTTCGGCCTGGCGATGGCGGCGGCGCCGATGGCGGCGCAGACGCGCGGCCGCGGGCGCGGCTTCGTGCGCGGCATGCGGCGGGACGTGCGCGCGGCCTTCTGGGCGGTGGCGGCGGTCACGCTGCCGACCTGGGTGCTGCTCTGGCATGCGGAAGGGGTGCTGCTGCTGCTCGGGCAGCAGCCGGGCCTGGCGGCGCTGGCGGGCGACTACGTCCGCGCCTTGATGTGGGGCATGCCCTGCTTCTGCGGCTTCATCGCGCTGCGCGGCTTCCTGGCGGCGGAGCAGCGGCCGGGCACGGCGCTGATCGTCGCCTTCGGCGGCGTGGTGCTCAACGTGCCGCTGAACCTCTGGCTGATCCATGGCGGGCTGGGCCTGCCGGGCTACGGCGTGGTCGGGGCGGGGATCGCCTCCTCGCTCTGCAACCTGGCGATGCTCGCGGGGCTGCTGGCGCTGATCGCGCGTGACCGGCATCTGCGGCGCTTCCACATCCTTGGCCGCTTCTGGCGCTTCGATGCGGCGCGGCTGAAGGAGGCGGCGGTGATCGGCCTGCCGATCGCCGGCGCCATGGCGCTGGAGATCGCCACCTTCGCCTTCGCCGCCATCGCCATGGGCTGGCTCGGCGCGGTGGCGGTGGCCTCGCACGCCATCGCCGTGCAGGTGGCCTCGATGACCTTCATGGTGCCGATGGGGCTCGGCCAGGCGGCGACGGCGCGCGTCGGGCTGGCGACCGGCGCCGGCGACAGCCGGGCGGCGGCGCGCGCGGGCTGGGTGGCGATCGCACTCGGGGCGGGGTTCATGGCGGTTTCGGCGGCGGTGCTGATCGGGTTCGGCGCGGTGATCGTCTGGGCCTTCCTGCATTCCGCCAATCCCGGCGCGGCCGAGACCGCCAGGCTGGCCGCGACGCTGCTGGTGCTGGCGGGCCTGTTCCAGCTGGCGGACGGCGTGCAGGCGGTGGCCGCGGGGGCGCTGCGCGGGCTGAAGGACACCGCCGTGCCGATGCTGCTCGCCGGCTTCGGTTATTGGGTGGCGGGGCTGCCGCTTGGCCTGATGCTGGCCTTCCCGGGCGGCTTCGGGGCGCCGGGCCTGTGGGTCGGGCTGGCGGTGGGGCTTTTCCTCGTCGCGGGATTGATGCTGCATCGCTGGGTGCGGCTTTCCGCGCCGCGCCGAGGGACGGTGCGGCGGCGCTGAAGGGAGCGGTCATGGGCGTGTGGAAGCGGGCGGCGACGCCCGACGAGGTCAATGCAAGGCTGTCGGCGGCCGGCGCTTCCGCCGTATTCGGGATCCGCGTCACGGCGATCCTGCCCGATTCGGTGCGGGCCGAGATGACCATCGGGCCGCAGCACCTGCAGCCACATGGCATCGTGCATGGCGGGGTCAGCGTCGTGCTCTCCGAGACGCTCGGCACGCTCGCCTGCATCCTGGCGCTGCCGGAGGGGCAGCACGCCGTCGGCATCGAGGTGAACGCCAACCACCTGGCGGTGATGCGCCCCGGCGAGACGGTGACGGCCGAGTGCCGCCCGCTCCACACCGGCCGCCGCACCCAGGTCTGGCAGACCGAGATCCGCCGCGCGGATGGCAGGCTGGCCTGCGTCTCCCGCCTGACCTGCGCCGTGCTCGAGGGCGACGAACCGGGATGATGGGGGAAGCAGGATGAGCAAGCCCAAGATCGCCGTGATCGGCACCGGCGGCACCATCGCCAGCCAGGGCAGCGGCCCGCTGGACACGCAGGACTACGCCTCTTCCGGCCGGCCGATCCTGACGGCGGAGGAACTCGTTGCCGGCGTGCCGGCGCTGGCCGAAGTGGCGGAGGTCGTGCCGGTGCCCTTCGCCAACATCCCCTCCACCGCCATCGGCTGGGCGGAGTGGCAGGCGCTGCTGGCCAGCATCGCCGCCACGCGCGCCGCGCATCCCGACCTGGCGGGCATCGTGGTCACCCATGGCACGGCGACGCTGGAGGAGACTGCCTACTTCCTCTCGCTGACCATGCCGAACGAGTTGCCCATCGTGGTGACCGGCGCGCAGCGGCCCTTCACCGGTCTTTCCTCCGACGGGCCGATGAACCTGGTGGCGGCGGTGCGGGTGGCGGGTGATCCGCAGTCGCGCGGGCTCGGCGCGCTGGTGGTGCTGAACGAGGAGATCCATGCGGCGCGAGAGGTCACCAAGACCTCCACCGGCCGGCTGCAGACCTTCCGCAGCCCCGATGTCGGCGCGCTCGGCCATGTGGATGCCGACCGGATCAGCCTCTGGCGGCGCCCGACGCGCCTGCTGCCGGCGGGCGAGCGCTTCGACATCGCGGGGATCGCGACGCCGCCGCGGGTGGACGTGACCTATTCGGTCGCGGGTGCCGATGGCGTGGCGGTGCGCGCGTTCCTCGGCGCCGGCGCGCAGGGGATCGTCGCAGCCTGCTTCGCGCCGGGCTTCACCACGCCGGCCGAGCGCGAGGCACTGGCCGAGGCGATGGCGGCGGGCTGCGTCGTGGTGCTGTCCTCGCGTGCCGGTTCGGGGCGCACCTTCCCGGCGAAGCGCTACGCGGCGCAGGGGTTCCTGAACGCAGACAACCTGAACCCGCAGAAGGCGCGGGTGCTGCTGATGCTGGCGCTGACGCGCACGAAGGACCGCGCGGTGATTGCGGAGTTGTTCGCGCGCGCATGACCTCGCTCAGCACTCGGCGCTCTCCGCCCGTTCCGTCCCGGTGACTTCCAGCACCAGCTTGCGGCGCATGGCGTCGGCAAAGTCGGACAGGCCGGCCGCCTCGAGCGCGAAGGCGCCCGGGCCGCCGATGACCGCGGCGCGGTAATACGCCAGTACCGTGTCGGGCCGCGCGATGCCGGTCTCGTTCCGGGGGCCGCCCTCGATCGCCAGCCCGTTCAGTGTCACGCCTTTGGCAACCGCCAGGTCCCGCGCCTTCTCTACGGGCTCGCCGTTGTTGTTCGGGCCGTCGCCGCAGATGTCGATGACCCGGCGCGTTGCCGCCCAGGGCGTATCCTCCAGGACGCGGAGGGAGAAGGCGATCCCGCGGGAGATCGCGGTGCCGCGCCGCGACGATGCCGCAGGGAGCGGCCGGCGGAGCAGCGCTGCTGCCCACGCCTCGGACTCGGCGGCGGATGCGATGCGCGCCCAGGGCAGCAACAGGCGCTGGAAGGTGAGGCCCGACCACTCGACATAGGCCACGCCGATCGCGGCGTGCGGACCGGTCGCGATGCCTCGCAGCACGAGCGGGTCGGTCAGCGCGGCGCAGTAGCCCTGCCGCTGGAGCACCATCTCATCCTCGCTGATCGAGCTCGACACGTCCGTGGCGAGCACGAGCGAGAGATCGACTTCGGCATGCTCCGCCGAAGATGTCGCCAGGTGCTGCGGGCCAGCATCGGCCGTCCGGGTCGGCCAGATCGCGGCCGCAGCGAAAAGGGCACGCCTGCGCATGCATCCCTCCCCAGCCCGGCAGCGGGAAGAAAGGATTACGGCAAGACGGCGGCCTGCGGCGATTCACGTCGCTGCGCGGTGTGGACTTCGCTGTGGCCGCGGAGGAGTGGTGCCCGCGGCGTCAACGCCCGGTCGCCATCCTCAACGCTATCTTCCCGACAGGCTCGCCGAGGCGTCACGCTTGAGCAACGACACGGTCGCTCAGCAGCCGCCGGGCAGCGGCTCCAGTTCCAGCAGCTTGCCCTCCACCGAGAATTCGCCGAAATCCATCACCAGGCCTTCGGCGATGCCGTTCTCGAAATAACGCAGCCCGACCTCGTAGTCCGGCTGGCTGGCGCCGCCGGTGGCGGCACCCCGCTCGAAGAAGGCGATGCGCATGCCGCCCGAGGCCTGTTCGGCCAGCAGAGGGAAACGCGCCGGCGCCGCGGCCGGGGTCCAGCTGGAGATGATGGTGGTGGTGTCCTGCGCGCCCTCGTCAGAGGTGCCGTCGAACAGCGGCGCCTGGAACAGCCGGCGCCCGGCCCGCGCCGTCTCCACCGACAGCACGGTGTGGCGCATCGGCAGGATGGTGCCGGCCGGCAGCGCTTCCTCGCGCCCGGCGGGCTCCTCGTAGCGCACCCGGCCAGAGCCGTCGGGGTTCAGCGTCGCCTCGCCGGAGATCCGCTGGCTGACCGCGCCCTCGGCGGACTGCGTCAGGGAGAAGCGCAGCCGCGAATTGTCCTTCGCCTCCCAGGTCGCGTAGTCGGAGACGGTCTCGATCTCCTGCCCGTCCCGATCGATGATGGTCATCGTCATGCGCTGGCGGGTGGCCCAGCCCTCGCAGGCGTCCAGCACGTCGAACACCATGGCGCCGCGCACCGAGCTGATGCCGGAGTTGCGCGCCTCCCCCATGTCGAGCCGGTAGGCGGCGCGGTGCGAGGCCATGCGCGCGATGCCGGCGGCGATCGCCTGGCCGCTCACGCCGTGCTGGGCGGCGATGGCGGCCGCGGCGGGCGCCTGCGCGGCGGCCGGGGCGGCGAGCAGCGCCAGCCCGGCGGCGGCGCCGAGCAGCCTACGGGCGAAGCGTGGTGCGTGCGGCATGGCAGCTCCTTGGCGGGGCGTTCGGGCGAGAATTAGGAAGCCTTCGGCCCGGCGGCACCCTTGGGGGGCGGAAGATCCAGCTTTATCGACAGTTCCTTGAGGCGCGCCGGCTCCACCGGGGCAGGCGCCCCCATCATCAGGTCTTCAGCCTGTTGATTCATGGGGAACAATATCACTTCGCGAATATTCGGTTCGTCGGCGAGGAGCATGACGATGCGGTCGATGCCGGGGGCGGAGCCGCCATGGGGCGGGGCGCCGTAGCGGAAGGCGTTCAGCATGCCGCCGAAGCGCTGCTCGACGACCTCGGCCGAATAGCCAGCGATCTCGAAGGCCTTGATCATGATGTCCGGGCGATGATTGCGGATGGCGCCGGACGACAGCTCGATGCCGTTGCAGACGATGTCGTACTGGTAGGCCTTGATGGAGAGCGGATCCATCGTGTTCAGCGCCTCCAGCTCGCCCTGCGGCATGCTGAAGGGGTTGTGGCTGAAATCGACCTGCCCGGTCTCCTCGTTCAGCTCGTACATCGGGAAGTCGGTGACCCAGCAGAAGCGGTAGGCGTCCCGCTCGATGAGACCGAGCTCATTCCCGAGGCGGGTGCGGGCCTGGCCGGCGAGCTTGGCGGCCTCGTCCTTCTTCCCCGCCGCGAAGAAGACGGCGTCGCCGTCCTTCAGGCCGCAGGCGACCTTGATGGCGCTGACGCGGTCCGATTCCAGGTTCTTGGCGATCGGGCCGGCGGCCTCGCCATTCGTGAAGGTGATGTAGCCGAGGCCGCCGGCACCCTGCTCGCGGGCCCATTCGTTCATCTTGTCGAAGAAGCTGCGCGGGTTGCCGCCGGCACCCGGCGCGGGGATGGCGCGCACGACGCCGCCCGAGGCGGCGATCTTCGCGAACAGGCCGAAGCTGCCGCCGGCGAAGTGCTGCGTCACGTCGGCAATGCGGATCGGGTTGCGGAGGTCGGGCTTGTCGGAGCCGAACTCCAGCATCGCCTGGTCGAAGGGGATGCGCGGGAAGGGCGCGGGCGTCACCGCGCGCTTCGTCCCCGAAAAGTCGGAAAATTCCTCGAAGACGCCGGCCAGCACCGGCTCGATGGCGGCGAAGACGTCTTCCTGGGTGACGAAGCTCATCTCGAAGTCGAGCTGGTAGAACTCGCCCGGACTGCGGTCCGCCCGGCTGGCTTCGTCGCGGAAGCAGGGGGCGATCTGGAAGTAGCGGTCGAAGCCGGCGACCATGCAGAGCTGCTTGAACTGCTGCGGCGCCTGCGGCAGCGCATAGAACTTGCCGGGATGCATGCGCGCGGGCACCAGGAAGTCCCGCGCGCCCTCGGGGCTGCTCGCCGTCAGGATCGGGGTCTGGAACTCGGTGAAGCCCTGCTCGATCATCCGCCGGCGGATCGAGGCGATCACCGCGCTGCGCAGGATCAGGTTGCGGTGCTGCTTCTCGCGCCGCAGGTCGATGAAGCGGTAGCGGAGCCGCAAATCCTCGGGGAATTCCTGCTCGCCGGCCACCTGGATCGGCAGCACCTCGGCCGCGGATTGCACCGCCACCTCGGCCACGCGGAGCTCGATCTCGCCGGTCGGCAACTTCGGGTTGATGGTGGACCCCTCGCGCGGGACCACCTGGCCGGTCACCGTCACCACGCTCTCGGCGCGGGCGGCGTCCAGCGTCGCGAAGGCCGGGCTGCCGTGGGCGACGACGCATTGGGTGAGGCCGTAATGGTCGCGCAGGTCCACGAACAGCAGCCCGCCATGGTCGCGCTTGCGGTGCACCCAGCCGGAAAGCCGGACGGTCTTGCCGGCATCGGCGGCGCGGAGCGCGCCGCAGGTGTGCGTGCGGTAGGCGTGCATGTTCGGGTCCGGGGTGCCTGAAGGATGGGCGAAACCGCACCACCCCGGGCGGGAAGTCAAGAGTTTGGGGATGGTGGGCGGCTTCCCGCCGGGGATGGCGAAGGCTAAACCCGACCTCATGAGCCGCCGCCAGCCGGCCGGCGCCGCAAGCGCGCCCGCCCTGATCACCGACACCGCCAGCCTCGCCGCGCTGTGCGAACGCCTCCGCCAGGAGAGCTTCGTGACGGTGGACACCGAGTTCATGCGCGAACGCACCTATTGGCCGGAGCTCTGCGTCGTGCAGCTGGCGGGCGACAAGGAGGTGGCGGTGGTGGACGCGCTCGCGCCGGGGCTCGACCTCGGCCCGCTCGGCGCCCTGCTGGCCGACGAGGCGGTGCCGAAGGTGTTCCACGCGGCCCGGCAGGACGTGGAGATCTTCCTGCTGCGCTTCGGCGCCGTGCCGACGCCGCTGTATGACACGCAGATCGCCGCCATGGTGGCCGGCTTCGGCGACCAGGTGAGCTATGACGCGCTGGCCCGCGCGCTGGCCAATGCCAGCATCGACAAGGCGCACCGCTTCTCTGACTGGGCGGCGCGGCCGCTGAGCCCGGCGCAGATCGCCTATGCCGCGGCCGACGTGACGCATCTGCGCGACATCTATCGCGGCCTGACCGCCCGGCTGGAACGCGACGGGCGCGCCAAATGGGTGGCGGAGGAGATGGCGGCGCTGGCCGAGCCCGCGACCTATCGCGCCGACCCCGAGACGCAGTGGGAGCGGCTGCGGCCGCGCAGCCACAACCGCCGCTTCCTCGGCGCGCTGCGCGCCGCCGCCGCCTGGCGGGAGCGGGAGGCGCAGCGCGTCAACATTCCCCGCCAGCGCCTGGTGAAGGACGAGACGCTGCTGGAGATCGCCGCCACCGCGCCCGAGACGCCGGCCGACCTGGCCCGCGCGCGGGGCATCTCGGAGGGCTTCGCCAAGGGCAAGTCCGGCGCCAGCCTGCTGGCGGCGCTGGCCGAGGCCAAGGCCTTGCCGGAGGAGGCGCTGCCCGAAGTGCCGCGCGACCGCGCCGGCCCCGCGCCCTCCCCTGCCCTGGTGGCGCTGCTGAAGGTGCTGCTGGCGGCGCAGAGCGAGGCGCACCACGTGGCGCCCCGCCTGCTGGCCAGTTCCGAGGAGCTGGAGCGCCTGGCCGCCGGCGAGGAGGACCTTCCGGCGCTGCATGGCTGGCGGCGCGAGGTGTTCGGCGAGCAGGCGCTGGCGCTGAAGGCCGGGCGGGTGGCGCTGGGGGTGGAAGGGCGCAGGGTGAAGGTGATTGGGGCGGGGTAGCGCGGGGCGCGGAACGCGTTCGGAGCGGCCGGCCGCGACCCGGAGCGGGCCTTCGCTCCGGGGGCATCCCATAGGGAGAGCGCTCGCCGAAGCATGCCCCGCGCCGGACGCTTGGCATGCTCGCGGCGCTACTGCGGCGAGGCGCGCCGCCACACCGTGTGCAGGATTACGCCGCTCGGAGTCCGCGGGTTGCTGAACGCCAAGTCGGTCCGCGTCATTGTCGTGATAATGCGCCGTTGCGGGGCGCCCCCCATCAGGTTCGTATAGGTGCTGCCCTCGATCGTCAGCGTGAGCTCCCGCGCCGTCTCGTTGACGGTGTAGCTGCCATAGTAGGCAATCGACTCGCGGACCACCGCCATCGCCTCCTCCGGCGTCGCGCGGGCGCGGTCATTGGCGGCCAGCCGCGGCACGGTCGCCGAGGACTGGAACAGCGAGAACCGGCCATCGGGCGTGAAGATCATGATACCCTTCGGGCTCGCGCCGAAGGGCTCGCCGCGGGCCCCATCGTCGGCCTGGCTGACCACCGACACGAAGGACCAGGCGCCGACGATGCCGTCCCTGACCGATGTCGTCTGTGCCCGCGCGTCGAGCGGCAGGAAGGCGGCGACGAGCAGCAGGGTGGCAAGGCGGAGGTGGAACACGGCGGCGATCCTCCGGGGGCGGCACGCGCGGCTGTGGTTCCAGCCTGCGATGGCCGCGGCCAGCAGATGGACGGCGTCTCGGGCAACGTGTCGCATGAGTGCGTCTCCATGTCGGCCGGGCCAGCCCCGTGCCGCGCCCGGCAGACTGGCGGTCGGGGCCGGCGGGCGCTGTGCTGAAGCGCACACCGCCGCTGCCCAGGAAGGACCGAAGATCCGCAACGACGCGGCACGCGGCAGCTCGCGCGGCGACGCGGCCGGATCAGGTTCGTGGAGAGGGTGACGCGCATTCCGGGCTAGGAGCCTGTCCGAGAAAGCAGATTCGCGACAAAGGGCGACACAACCTTGCTCCTATAGCGCCTGTGAAAGTGAAAGCGGATACCGATGATAGCCTTCGTGTATCAAAATTGCTGACTGCGGTGTGGGCGAGGAATACTCGGACAGGCTCCTAGCATGCGGTCGGCGATCACCGGCAAGATGGATGAGGTGATCGGATGATGCTGCGACGAGCGATGTTGGCGAGCCTCGCACTGCCGGGGCTGGCGCATGCGCAGAGGCGGTCCGCCCGCGTCGGAATCCTTTCGCCTGGGCAGCTCACGGTCGATCTGAACAGGGCGGTCCTCGTCGCGGAACTGGGCAGGGCCGGCTTTGTCGAGGGCCGCAACCTCGTGATCGTCGGCCGCAGTTCGGACGGCGATCTTCAGCGCATTGCGGTTCTCGCGGCCGAACTCGTGGCGCTGCAGCCGGACGTGATCGTGGCGGTCTCGAATCCGGCCGCATTGGCTATTCGCGCGGTCAACCGAAACGTTCCCGTCGTCATGAGCTTCGCCGGTAGCGATCCGGTGGCGGATGGACTCGCGGCCAGCCTCGCGCGACCGGGGGGTAGCGTCACGGGCGTTGTCATGCTGTCCGAGGAACTGGACGTGAAGCGCCTCGAAGTGGCGCTCGAAGCATTTCCCAACACGAGCCGGATCGGCTTCCTGGCCGGCAGCAGCTATCCGGCGGACCGCATCGCGCGGCTCACATCGGCGGCGCGCAGACTCGGGATCGCGCTGGTCACGGCGCGTGCGACAGGCACGGAGAGCTACGGGGCAGCCTTCCTGAGCTTCGCGGAACACGGCGTGGGCGCGGTGGTGATCAGTTCCTCCCCCGGCTTCCACTCCGAGGCGGCCGCCCTGGCGCAGCATGCGCAGTTCGTGCGGCTGCCCACCGTGTGCGAGCTGCGTTCGATGGCCGAAGCCGGTTGCGTGCTGAGCCTCGGGCCGCTCGACGGCATGCTGCGCCGGCGCGTGGCAGGCTACGTCCTGCGCATCCTACAGGGCGAGGCGCCGGGCAGCATTCCGATGGAGCAGGCGGAGCGGTTCGAGCTGCTGGTCAACCAGCGAGCAGCGCGGGCGCTTGCGCTCGATATCCCCATCCCTGTGTTGGCGAGAGCCGATGCCGTGATCGATTGACCCGGCGACGAAGTGCCAGATGAAGGACCGCTTCCCGCCTTTGACGGCCGTTCCGCAACGGTCAGCCGGCCCGTCGCGTCCGCGACCGCCCCCCCCGAAGCTGACTCGCGCGCCGCGGCACCGGCGGGTGCGCCACCGGCGCGTCCCGCGGTGCCCGCGCGATGCCGCGTGGTGCTTCCCAGGCCGCGCAGCACCCGGCGGGGGATGTAGGGCAGGCGGGAAAGGCCCAAAGCGCGGGGCGGGACGGCGCGGGGCGGCGCGTCGGGCGGGTCGAAGGCGGGCAGGTCTTCCGGGGCGCAGTAGAGCGCGGAGACCAGGCCGAGGTCGCGCGCCAGATAGAGCGTCGAAGGGTCGAGCTGGCGGCTGGCGCGGCGGACCGCGCGGACGATCCGCCATTCCAGCGGCGCCAGCTCCTCGGTGCCGAAGGCGTGGCGGGAGACGCCGATGAGCAGCCGGTCCAGCACGCCGGTGCGGGCGGCGTGGATCAGGGTGCTGTGGGCGGTGCGATAGTGGCAGAGCCAGCGCGGCAAAGCGGCCCAGGGCCGGTCGGAACAGGCGATGAAGAAGATCCCGTCCCAGGTGCGCCGCGGATCGCGCGGCGGGCGGCCGATGCGGTGGGTGACGAAGGGCGCCAGCGCGTCCCAGTGCGGGTCGGCCATGGGGAACCAGGGGCGCGGCTCGCTGGGGGATGGGGGGAAGGTGCGGGGTGCCTCCATCCGTCCAGTATAGGAATATTTTCTTAGAAAGGCAAGTCGTTCCGGGTGGCGTGGCCGGACGGCCGGCAGGCGCGGTTTGTGGGGCCCCCACCCGCCCTCGCGATGCCCGGGCACCCTCCCCCGCGCGGCGGGAGAGGGATCGTCGCGGGCGGGAGGGGGGCCGCGGAGGTCACTCGACGCCGAGCAGCTCCACGTCGAAGACCAGCGTGGCGTTCGGCGGGATGACGCCGCCGGCGCCACGGGCGCCGTAGGCGAATTCCGGCGGCAGGACCAGGCGGCGCTGGCCGCCGATGCGCATGCCGGCCACACCGCGGTCCCAGCCCTGGATCACCTGGCCAGCGCCCAGCTTGAACCCGAAGGGCTCGCCGCGGTCGCGGGAGCTGTCGAACTTGCGGCCCTTGCCCTCGGGCGCGGCCGCATCCAGCAGCCAGCCGGTGTAGTGCACCGAGACCTGCTTGCCGGAGAGCGCCATGCTGCCCTCGCCCTCGACGAGGTCGGTCATCTGGATGGCCATGGTCAGCGTGCTCCCGCGCGGAAGGTGATGTTCTTCGCCCCGTCCCACAGCACCGACCGGCCGATCCGGGCCAGCGCGTCGAGCTTGTCGCTGATGGTCAGGAAGTGGTTGCCGGCCAGCGGCCCCGCCTTGGAGGCGAAGCCGCAGGGGCCGTAGGCGATCAGGATCTCGGTCTCGCTCAGGCTGGTCGGCATGCCGCCGGGATAGACGATGACATGGCCGGGCGCCGGATGGCTGGTGGCGTTCTCGAAGCCGAGGGAGAGGTCGCGCTCGCCCATCGGGATCCAGCAGGCCTCGCCGGACCAGCGCACATGAATGATGCGGTCGCTGAAGGGCAGCAGCTCGCGGATGCGCGCGACGGTGTTCGGCGCGTCCTTGGCCTCGAAGCGGGCGGGGAAGATCTCGCCGGCGATGTCAATCTCGATCTCGGCCATGGTTCCCCCGGTGGCGCGTTGCGGAGCGAGGGCGTTACGCCGGGCGCCGCCGCTTGCCAAGGGCCGGGCGCACGCCGACCGGGGCCGCGCACGGCCGAGGCGCGAGTCGGCGATGGCCGAAGAGTCCCTTCACCCCCCGCGCGACCGCGCTACACTGTCTCGCCAGCAAACCGAAGCGAGGACCATCGCCTTGGACATCGAGCTCAGACGCTTCGCCGCCGTCGGGGATGCCACGATCGGCACGCTCACCATCGGGGGCGAGTACACCTGCTTCACGCTGGAAGACGTGATCCGCGACAAGAAGATCTACGGCAAGACCGCGATCCCCGCCGGCAGCTACCCCGTGATCCTCTGCGAGAGCCCGCGCTTCTCCAACAAATACGAGAAGCAGGGGCTGGGCCGCATCGTGCCGCTGCTGGATGGGGTGCCGGGCTACACCGGCGTGCGCATCCATGTCGGCAACGTCGCCGAGCACACCCATGGCTGCCTGCTGGTGGGCGACTACTGGGACAAGAAGTCGGCGAAGATCGGCGGTTCCGTCGCCGCCTTCAAGCGGCTGATGAAGGTGCTGAACGCCAGCACGGACAAGATCCGCATCACCATCCGCAACGACATCACCAAGGGCGGCGCGCTGCAGCAGCCGAGCAAGCCGCTGTTCGAGGGGATCTACGGCTACACCAGGCGCTGCGAGGTGGCGAACTGGTGACGGCGCGCGCGGCGGGGGAGTAAGAGGCCGTCCGGAACCACCGGACGGCTGCAGCGCGCCTCGCATGCAAAAGCTCCTCGACACCACGCTCGCCCGCGCGCTCGACGCCTGCATCTACCTGCGCTGGCCGCGCCTGCCGCGGCGCTACCGGCTGCTCCGGCCGCATTGGCCGCGCATCGCCTTCCCGCAGAGCTACGCCGAGCGCCTGCAATGGCGGAAGGTGTTCGACCGCAATCCGCTGTTCGTCACCTTCTCGGACAAGCTGGCTGCGAAGGAGTACATGGCGCGCACCTGCCCCGACCTCGCCCTGCCGCGCACGCTGTGGAGCGGCACCGCGATCGAGGATGCGCCGCCAGGGCTGCTGCGGGGCAACGTCGTGGTAAAGGCGAACAACGGCAGCGGGATGAACTTCTTCATCCGCGACGGGCGGCATGATCCGGCAGCGCTGCGCGGCGCCACCCGCAGCTGGATGGCGCGGCCCTTCGGCGGCCACAACGCCGAGTGGGCCTATGGTCCGGTGCCGCGGCGGCTGCTCATCGAGGAACTGCTCGGGACGGAGGAGGCGCCGCCGGCCGAGATCAACATCCGCGCCGGGCGCGGGCGCATCGCCCATGGCACGCTGCTGCTGCATGCCAAGACGCCGCGGCAATCGGTCGTCTACGTGGATGCCGGCGGGCGGCGGACGGATGTGCGGCCAGGTGCCGGGATCACGGCGGCGGAGCTGGAACGCATCCCGGTGCCCGGAGGCTATGCGGAGGCGATGCGCCACGCGGTGGCGATGAGCGGTGACGTGGACTTCGCGCGCTACGATTTCTACTGGATCGGCGGACGGCTGTATGGCGGGGAGATCACCGTCTATCCCTCCTCGGGCTATGCGGCGGTGAACCCCTATGAGCGGGCGGTGCTGGAGAGCTGGAACATCCGCACGGCCTGGTTCCTGACCACGGAATTGCGCGGCTGGCACGCCATCTACCGGAACGCGCTGCTGCGGCACCTGGATCGCACGGGGCAGTAGGCCCGCGGCGCTACCCTCCGGCCACCTCGACCGTCGCGGTGAGGCCGAGGGCGCCGGCCAGGGCGTCCAGGCGGCGCTGCACGCTCTCGCCGGCGAAGACGCCGGTGCCGACCATGAGGCGCAGCAGCAGCGCGCCGCCGACGCGCCGCAATTCCGTGCCGCGCAGCAGCGCGGTGGTGCCGCCGCTGAGGGTGAAGGCGAGGCGCAGCGCGGCGCCCAGCACCTCGGCACGGCGCTGCGCGGGCTCGCTCAGCAATTGCCGCGCAGTGGCGAGGTAGGGGTCTGCGGCGGCAGCCTCGTAGCGCAGCGCGGCGACGAGGGCGAGGAAGGCGCGCTGGTGGTGGTCCACGCCGACGCCGGGCTGTCGCAGCACGCGGTAGAAAGATTGCTCGCCGCGGTAGTCGGGGTGGTCGTGGCTGCCGATGTCGGCGATCCAGCAGGCGGCCTCGCGCAGCGCGGCATCCTCGGGCGCCTCGTTCTCGAACAGCGGGTCGGTCCAGGCGAGCAGCGCCGGCGCCAGCTCGGGGTCGCGGCCGAAGCGGGCGGCGAGGTCGAGGCCGGCGGCGAGCAGCGGGTCCTCCTCCCGCACCTCGGGCGGCAGCAGGCGGGCGTACCAGCCCTCGCGCAGCCCGTTGGCGCTGAACACCACGCGGCGGGCGCCGGTGGCGCGCAGCAGGCGGCGCAGCACGGTGGCGGCGAAGGGCATGTCGCCGAGCCGCTTGAGGGGCGCGCCGGGCATCTTCTCCAGCAGCTTCCGGTCGGCCTTGGCGACGACGCCGGCGAGGTCGCGCGCTTCCTCCCGCTTCAGCACGTAGTGATGGACGATGGAGAGCGGATAGCCGGTCTGCGCGATGTGCATCCGCGCCAGCGCGCGCCAGGCGCCGCCGACGAGGTAGAGATCCCTGCCCTCGCCGCGGCGCAGCCAGGGGATGCGGGCGAGGTCGCCCTCGACGATGGCGCGCGCCTTTGTCACGTCGCCCCCGGCGCGGTCGGCCAGGCGGATGGCGCCGAGGGGCAGCGAGGCGGCCTGGCCCATGCGGCCGTAGTCGAGTTCCACCAGCTCGAGCGAGCCGCCGCCCATGTCGCCGAGCACGCCGTCGGCGCCGGGGAAGCCGAGCAGCACGCCGTCGGCGGAGAGCGCACCTTCCTCGGTGCCGGGCAGGACACGGACCGGGATGCCGGGCAGGCGGGCCTCGATGGCGGCGATGAAGTCGGCGCCGTTCTCGGCGTCGCGGGTGGCGGCGGTGGCGAGGATCTCGACCGGCTCCGCGCCCATCGCGCGGGCGACGGCTGCGTAGCGGCCGAGCACGGTCAGCGCCGGCTCGATCGCCGCCTCGTTCAGCCGTCCGGTGGTCTGCAGGCCCCGGCCGAGGCCGAGCACGGCTTTCTCGTTGAAGATGGTCAGCGGGTTGCGGGAGAAGCCCTCGAACACCACAAGGCGAACGGAGTTGGAGCCGAGGTCCACCACGCCGAGACGCGGCGGCACCTGGGCGCGTCGCCTGGCCGGGCGACGCGGCGCCTGGGGAATGGAATCCACCGCGCTAGTCCTGCGCCACGCGGTCCGGCCGGCCTCGACGCGAGCCCGCGACGGCATGGCGGGGCGGGCGCGCCGGGCGCGGCTGCAAGGCGCTGCCGCGGCCCGAGAGCGAGGGATTAGTCATGAAATACTCATGCGCCGAGACGGGTTTCTCCCCGGGTTCCAGCCGGCGATAGACCGCATCGGGCCCAAGCCTCCAGCTCTGCATCGTGTCCTGCAGGTTCACCACCATCACCTGGTCGAGGATCTGCGCGTGCACCGTCGGGTTTTCGATCGGCACCATCGTCTCAACGCGCCAGTCCATGTTGCGTGCCATCAGGTCGGCGGAGGAGATGAACACCCGCGCGCGACGTGAGGGAAGCCGGTGGCCGTTGCCGAACACGTAGATGCGGCTGTGCTCGAGGAAGCGGCCGACGATGGACTTCACGTGGATGTTCTCCGAGAGGCCCGGCACGCCGGGGCGCAGGCAGCAGATGCCGCGCACCACCGCCTCCACCCGCACGCCGGCCGCACTCGCGCGGTAGAGCGCGTCGATCAACTGCTCGTCCACCAGGGAGTTCATTTTCAGCCAGATGGTGGCCGGCTTGCCTTCCTGCGCGAAGGCGATCTCGCGCTCGATCAGGCCGAGGAGCGCGGGGCGGATGGTCAGCGGCGCAAAGGCCAGCCCTTCCATCGTCTCCGGCCGGGCATAGCCGGTCATGTAGTTGAACAACTTCTGCGCATCGCGCGTCAGCCCGGGGTCCGCGGTGAAGAAGCTGAGATCGGTGTAGATGCGCGCGGTGACGGGATGGTAGTTGCCGGTGCCGAAATGCGCGTAGCTGCGCAGGCCCTCGCGTTCGCGGCGCACGACGAGCGAAACCTTGGCGTGGGTCTTCAGCTCCACGAAGCCGTACACCACCTGCACCCCGGCGGCTTCCAGCTCGCGCGCGAGGGCGATGTTCCGTTCCTCGTCGAAGCGGGCCTTGATCTCGACGATGCCGGTGACGGACTTGCCGCTCTCCGCCGCCTCGATCAGCGCCTTGACGATCGGGCTGTCGCGGGTGGTGCGGTAGAGCGTCTGCTTGATGGCGACCACGTTCGGGTCGCGTGCCGCCTGGCGCAGGAACTGCACCACCACGTCGAAGGATTCGTAGGGGTGATGGACGACGATGTCCTTCGCCGCGATCGCCGCGAAGCAGTCGCCGCCGAAATCGAGGATGCGTTCGGGGAAGCGCGGCGTGTAGGGGGTGAACAGCAGGTCCGGCCGGTCGTCCACGATCAGCTGGCGCAGGTCGGCGACCCCGAGGAAGCCATCCACCTTGAAGACGCCCTGCGGGTCCGCGGCGAGTTCCTCCACCACCAGCTCCAGCATGTCGGCGGGCATGCGCGCATCCACGGTGAGGCGGATGGCACGGCCGCGGCGGCGGCGCTTGAGCGCGGTCTCGTAGGAGCGCACCAGGTCCTCGGCCTCCTCCTCGAATTCCACGTCGGTGTCGCGGATCAGGCGGAACAGGCCGGTCTCGGCGGGGATGTAGCCCGGGAAGAGCCGGTCGAGGAACAATACGATCAGGTCCTCGAGCATGACGAAGCGGATCTGCCCGACGGTGCCCTTCGGCTCGGCGGCGGGCAGGCGGATGAAGCGCTCCACCTGCGGCGGCAGCGGCAGCAGCGCGCGCATGGTGCCGGCATCCTCCAGTCGGACGAGCTTCAGCACCATGCAAAGGGCAAGGTTGGCGATGAAGGGGAAGGGATGCGCCGGGTCCACCGCCAGCGGCGTCAACACCGGGAAGATGCGGTCCTGGAAGTAGCTCTCGAGCCAGGCGCGGTCGGCGGCGGTCAGCGCTTCCGGCTCGGCGACCACCACGCCGGCCTCGGCGAGCAGGTCGCGCAGGTCGCGCCAGGCCTGTTGCTGGCCAGCGATCAGCGCCTGGGCTTCGCGGTGGATCGCCGCCAGCGCCTGCGCCGGGGTGAGCCCGTCGGAGGAGGCGGTGACGATGCCGGCGCGCTCCTGGCCGATCAGCCCGGCGACGCGCACGGAATAGAACTCGTCGAGGTTGGAGGCGGAGATGGCGACGAAGCGCAGCCGCTCCAGCAGCGGGTGGCGCGGGTTGGCCGCCTCCTCCAGCACGCGGCCGTTGAAGGCCAGCCAGGAAAGCTCCCGGTTGATGAAGCGGGCGGGAGAATCGGCGCCGATCCGGGCGGCGGCATCGGGGGCGAGCGTGTCCATCGGCGGCAGGTTAGCCCAGCGGGGTATCGCGGGGCGAGACGTCCGGAGGCTCCGCAACCGGAACGTCATCATTCCCGAGCAGCCGGGCCAGCACCGCGCGGGCGAAGGGCCGGGTGATCGGCGCGCCGCGCGCCAGGGCGGCGGCGTCCAGCGCGGCGACGGCGGCGGCGATGGCGGCGGCCTCGCGCGGCAGTCGGGCCAGCAGGAAGGCCTGCACCTCCGGCGCGACGCGGAGTTGCCGGTCGGCCAGGTGCTTGGCCAGCAGGCCTTCGAGCAGGGTGTCGGTCGGCGCGCCGATGCCCACGGCCAGAGTGGCCTTGAGGCGGGAGGCGAGGTCGGGCAGCAGCGTCGGCCAGCGGGCGGGCGGTTCGCGTGCGGCCATCAGCAGGGGCGCACCGGCTTCGGCGCTGCGGTTGACCAGATGGAACAGCGCCACCTCGGGCGCCGCGTCGGCGTCATCCAGCGCGGTGCCGGCGGCAGGGGCCAGGGCAAGTGTCGCGGTCAGCGCCCGGCCCTGCAGAAGCCGCCAGCCCTGGCTGGCGGCGGTGGCGCGCAGCATGTGCGATTTGCCCGTCCTCGCCGGGCCGAACAGGGCGAGGCGGTGCAGCGGCCAGTCCCAGGGGCGGTCGAGCCAGGCCAGCGCCTCGGCGTTGGAGGCATCCTCCACCAGGTCGGCGCGGTCGGCGGAGGGCGCGACCGGCAGCGGCAGGGGAAGCTGGCGGGGAGGATCCGAGGGGGTCACGGCGCGTGCATACCACGCCCGACCGGCTGGCCTCACTCCGCCCGGAGCACCTGTACCGATCCTGGCAGGCTCTCGCCCTGCCACAGCGCATCCAGCAGGTCCCGCGCCGCGTGCTCGCCGATCGCCGGCCCCGCCAGTTCCAGGAACTTGGCCGAAAGCTCCGCATCGCTGAGCGGCGCATCGGGATCGCCCTTGCGGGTGGGCTGGTAGCGCTCCAGCACCCTTCCGTCGCGGAGCGTCACGCGCAGCCGTGCGGCGCGGCGCTGCGGGTAGGCGGCGGCGAGTTCGGGATCGAGGCTGACGCTGACACGCGGCATCAGCGCATGGATCGCGGGGTCGCGCAGCCGCTCCGGCGCGAAGGCGGCGATGCGCACTCCGCCCAGCAACAGCAGCGCGGCGGCGCAGTACTGCATGCTGAACCGCGCCTCCTGCTCGGTGGTGATGTGCGGGCGGTCGCAGATGTCCTTGGTCGCGCCATAGCCGGCGACATGGATGTGCTCGATGTCGTCCGGGCCGAAGCCGGCCTCCGCCCGCAACGCGGCGAGCGCGTCGAGCCCGGGGAAGATGTGGCCGCAGCAGCCATGGTTCTTCACGGTGATGGCAGCGATCGCATGGGTCTCCCCCAGCCCGGCCAACGCCCTGTCCCACTTGCCGCGGTCTTCGCTGGTGGCAGCGGCGAAGCCGACCGGGCCGTCCAGCACGTCGAGCGCGCCGGTCACGCCCGCATGGGCCGCCAATGCGGCCAGCGCGCCGGCCTCGGCGGCGTGACCGGCATGCAGCGGCTTGCTCATCCCCTCGCCGCGGAAGGCCTGTTGCAGGCCGCCGGCCATGGTCGCCGCCGTGGCCAGCGCATGGCCGGTGCGCGCTGCGTCGCTGCCGAGCAGCACGGCGACGGCGGCGGCGGCGCCGAAGGTGCCGACCGTGCCGGTGGTGTGCCAGAAGCGGTAATGGCTGGGCTGCACCGCCATGCCGATGCGGCAGGAGACCTCGTAGCCGGCGATGATGGCGCGCAGCAGGTCCGCAAGGGTCGCGCCGCGCGCCTGTGCCGCGGCCAGCGCGGCACCGATCGTCGGGCAGCCGGGGTGGTAGCCGGAATCGCGGTGGATGTCGTCGAACTCGACGGTGTGGCTCGCGGTCGCGTTGAGCAGCGCGGCGCGGCGCAACGAGGAAGCGCGGCCATCCACGTAGCAGAAGGCCGCATCCGCTGCGCCGTGGGTGGCGTCGGGCGGCAGGGCGCGGGCCAGCAGCGTCGCCGGGGGACGCTGGCAGCCGGGAAGCAGCGCCGCGACCCAGTCCACCAGCGCCCGCCGGGCGTGATGCGCCAGCGCGGGATCGAGCGGGCGGCCGCGCCAACCGGCGGCATGTTCGGCGAGGGCGATGAGGGGATTGCTCATGCGGGCACTCCGACATGCCGGCGCCGGGCTGGCAAGATGGCAGGCACCAGCGTGCGGCGGCGCCATCGCCGCCGGCTGGACAGGCGGTGCCATGCCTGGGCAGATGGCGGAACGTTGGAAGAGGAAACCGACCCCATGCCGAACCTGGCGGATATCGCGGAGCCGTTCCCGGGCCAGCTCGTCGCGCAGGTCGGCGTGGCGACCATGCCGGTCCCCTGGGCGTGCCACAACGCGACCCTTGCCTGGCTCTACCATGCGGAGTTCGGGCGCGCCGTCACCGGGCTGGAGTTCGGCTCCTTCTTCCTCGGCGCGCAGGCGATCATGGGGGAGATGGCGAAGGAGGGCATGACGCTGGCCGCGCCCAGCGGCGGCGGGCAGATCTTCGTGCCGGCCGGGACGGTGCTGATCTTCGTCCGCGACGGCGGCGCAAAGCATTCCTGCGTGATGAAGGCGAACAACCTGATCGTCGGCTACAACCAGCAGGGCTGGCTCGCCGGCAAGGGCGGCGACCACAGCTTCTCCATGCACAGCACGAAGGAGATCCGCTGGCAGGGCGGCGGCTCGGTGCTCGGCTCGGCGGACCAGGTCTGCAGCCTGGTGGCGGTGCCGGAGGCGGTGGCGCGGCGGAAGGTGCGGGAGGTCGTGACCCGCGCGGCGGCACCGGTGGCGGTCGGCGGCGTCGGCGGCTGATCCGCGCCGCGCGTCAGGACCCGGTCCGCGGCGGGTCGAGGTAGAGCGGGCTTTCCAGGTAGCGGCGTAGCCAGTAGCGGGCGATCACGCCAATCGCCGCCGCCATCGGCACCGCCAGCAGCACGCCGAGGAACCCGAAGGCCACGCCGCCGGCGAACAGCGCGAAGATCACCCAGGCGGCGTGCAGCTGCACCCGGTCGCCCAGCAGCCGGGGATAGATGATGTAGCCCTCGACAACCTGCCCGGTGACGAAGACGGCGACCACCATCCCCACCCCCTGCCAGGTGCCGAACTGCGCCGCCGCCAGCAGCACCGCGGTGACGAAGCCGGTCAGCGAGCCGACATAGGGGATGAAGGAGAGCACGCCGGCCATCAGCCCGACGATCAGCCCGAGCTCCAGCCCCACCAGCTGCAGCCCGAAGGCGTAGAACAGGCCGAGGATCAGGCAGCACAGCAGCTGCCCGCGCAGCCAGGCGGCCAGCACCCGGTCGGTGTCGCGCGCCAGCTGCCGCAGCACATGCGCCGAACGCCGCGGCAGCCAGGCATCCACGCGCGCAATGATGCGCTGCCAGTCGCGCAGCAGGTAGAAGGCGACGATCGGCGTGACGATCACCACCATGAACACGTTGAACAGCGCGACGCCACCGCCGATCAGCCGCCCGACCGCGGTGCCGAGGAAGGTGACCATCGCACCGGCCTGGCGCACCGCGAGGTCCCGCAGCTGGGCGTCCACCACCTCCTGCCCGAAGGCGTCCTGCGCGCGTTCCAGCGCCTGCTGCACCAGCGTGCCGATACCGGTGACATAGGCAGGCAGGCGGGCGATCAGCACGCCGATCTGCGCGATCAGCAAGGGATAGAGCAGCAGCACCGCCAGCAGGCCGATCGCCGACAGCGCAAGCACCATCAGGAAGGCCGCCAGGCCGCGCGGCACGCCGATGCGCGCCATCCGCTCGGTCGGCGGATCGAGGAAATAGGCAATGCAGCCGGCCAGCACGAAGGGCGTCAGGATCGCCGAGAACAGCCAGATGGCGAAGAGCAATGCCGCCAGCATGCCGAGCACCAGCGTCAGGCGCTGCGCGCGGGTGGCGGTGCGCGCCCCGTTGAGGGGCGGCGGCCAGCCGGCGGCGCGCGGCGGCTCGCGCAGGGGCTGGGCGCGCAGCGGCGGCACGGCGGGGACGGCCGGCGTGGTGGCGGACGGCTTCGGCTCCTGCGGGGTCATCGCGGCCGCCTCGCCGCCAGCCAGACATAGGCGGCGCCGGAGGCCACCGTGCTGGCCGCGGTGGCGGCGATCATCGCTTCGAGCAGCGGCCCGACCGAGAGGCTCCACCCCGCCACCAGCAGCGCGAAGGCGGCGAGCGCGATCTGCAGCACGGTGTTCGCCTTGGAGAGCATGATCGGCTGGATCGAGGGTGGCTGCCCCAGCACGTAGAGCACCAGCACGCCGCCGACGATCACCAGGTCGCGGAACACCACCAGGATCGCCAGCCAGTCCGGCAGCACGCCGACCGCGGCAAGGGTGACATAGATCGAGACCAGCAGCGCCTTGTCCGCCACCGGATCGAGGATGGCGCCGAGCTTGGAGCGTGAATTCCGCACCCGTGCCAGCCAGCCGTCTATGCCGTCGGAGATGCCGGCGGCGAGGAACAGCCAGAAGGCGAGGTCGAAGCGGTGCTGGAGGACCAGCCACACCGCGCCCGGCACGGCGCAGAGGCGGGCGAAGGTGATCGCGTTGGGCAGGGTGAACAGCCCCGCCTCGACCGGCGCCGCGGCGCCCTGCCCCTCGCTGGGCGGCGGCTCAGCGCCCGCCGGCAAGGCCGAGGTGCCACCCCTCGCCGCCCGGGCGCGGGTCCTGCCCACGGGCCAGCGAGAGCCCGCTGCGGCCGAGTTCCGCCGCCGCCGCCTGCGGCTGGCTGCGCAGCGACAGGCGCAGCAGCGCCGCCTGGCCGGAGACCGATACCACCTCGTAGCGCGCCACCGCCGGTGACGCGCTGAGGCGGCGGGTGATCTCGACATATTCGGGCAGGGAGCGGAAGCCGGCCACCGCCTCCACCGTCGCCACGGCGGGACCCCCGGACGGGGCGCCGGGGATGGCGGGCGGCGGGGCGAGCGCGACGCCGCCGCCGGGCGGGTTGAAATTCACCGTGATGCGGGCGCTGTAGCCGCGCGGCGTGATCCGCTCGCTCTCGATCACCAGGGAGGCGACCTGCGCCTCGATCCGCGCGTCCGACAGGTTGCGCGGCAGGCCGAGGGCGGCGGCCATGCGCTCATAGGCGATGCGCTGGCCGGACGCGAGCGCGCGGTCGCGCGCCACCACCGCGTTCTCCGCTGTCGCCTCGGCGGGGATGCCGCGCTGGACCAGCGGGTTCTCCTGCGCCGCGGCGGGCCGCAGGGGCATGGCGCCACCGGCCGCAAGCCCCGTGCCGAGCAGGGCAGCGGCGAGCGACCAGGCGATTGCGCCACCGCGCCGCCCGTGGTTGTCTCCGCGGCCCGCGCGGGGCGCGGTGCCGCATGCGTTGCCGAGATGTGCGCCCTTCCGGCCGACCGGCATCGTGCCCTGTTCCTGTCCCACCCGCAGCGCATAGCCGATCGGGGGCCGCCATGACCAGCCTGACCTACCGTGATGCGGGCGTCGATATCGAAGCCGGCGACGCGCTGGTGGAAGCGATCAAGCCGCTCGCCCGCGCCACCGACCGGGTGGGGACGATGGGGGGCCTGGGCGGATTCGGCGCGCTGTTCGACCTGAAGGCGGCCGGCTTCCGCGATCCCGTGCTGGTGAGTTCCACCGACGGGGTGGGCACCAAGCTGAAGCTGGCGATCGATTCCGGTATCCACGGCACGGTCGGCCAGGACCTGGTGGCGATGTGCGTCAACGACCTGGTCGTGCAGGGCGCGGAGCCGCTGTTCTTCCTCGACTATTTCGCCACCGGCAGGCTGGAGGTGGCGCAGGCGAAGGCGGTGATCGCCGGCATCGCCGAGGGCTGCCGGATCGCCGGCTGCGCCCTGGTCGGCGGCGAGACGGCGGAGATGCCGGGGCTCTACAAGGGCGGCGACTACGATCTCGCCGGCTTCTCCGTGGGCGCGGCGGAGCGGGGCGAGCTGCTGCCGCGCGGCGATGTCGCGCCGGGCGACGTGCTGCTGGGGCTGGCGAGCTCCGGCGTGCATTCCAACGGCTTCTCGCTGGTGCGGCGGGTGCTGGCGACGGCGGGGCTGGCACTTGACGCGAAGGCGCCCTTCGCGGCGGGCCAAGCGGGCGGCATCAGCGTGGCGGCGGCGCTGCTGGCGCCGACGCGGATCTACGTGAAGCCGCTGCTGGCGGCGCACCGGGCGGGGCTGGTCAAGGCCGCGGCGCACATCACCGGCGGCGGCCTGCCCGGCAACCTGCCGCGGGTGCTCCCGAAGGGCGTGGTCGCCGCGCTGGATGCGCGGGCCTGGACGGTGCCGCCGGTCTTCGCGTGGCTGGCGCGCGCCGGCGGCATCGCGGCGGAGGAGATGCTGCGCGTGTTCAACTGCGGTGTCGGCATGGTGGTGGTGGTGAAGGCCGCGGAGGCCGAAGCGGCCATCGCGCTGTTCGCCGCGGCGGGCGAATCGGCCACCCGCATCGGCGTGATCGAGCCGGGCGAGGGCGAGGCCGCAGTGCGCGTGGACAACCTCGCCGGCTGGCCGGCGTGACCCGGCGCGTCCGCACCGCCATCCTGATCTCCGGCCGCGGGAGCAACATGGCGGCGCTGCTGGCGGCGGCGGGGGACACGGGCTACCCGGCGGAAATCGCTCTGGTGTTGTCCAACCGCGGCGATGCGGCCGGCCTGGAACACGCGCGCGGACGCGGCGTGCCGACCTCGGTGGTGGAAAGCCGCCCCTTCGGCCGCGACCGCGAGGCTTTCGAACGCGCGATGGAGGCCGCGCTGCACGGCCATGGCATCGAACTGGTGGCGCTGGCCGGCTTCATGCGCGTGCTGACCGAGGGATTCGTCGCCCGCTGGCGGGACCGGCTGGTGAACATCCACCCGTCCCTGCTGCCTGCCTTCCGCGGGCTGGATACCCATGCCCGCGCGCTGGCGGCCGGGGTGAAGCTGCATGGCTGCACCGTCCACCTGGTCCGGCCCGGCGTGGACGAGGGGCCGATCCTGGCGCAGGCCGCGGTGCCGGTGCTCCCTGACGACACCGAGGCCGACCTCGCCGCCCGGGTGCTGGCGGAGGAGCATCGGCTCTACCCGGCCGCGCTGGCCTGGCTGGCGGCGGGGCTGGTGCGGGTGGAGGGGGAACGCGCGCGGATTGCCGCGCCGGCGGCCTCCGGCGCGCTGGCCAACCCCTTGCCGGGACCCGCATCGGTTCGTACAAGCGCGCCAGGCTGAGCCAACGAGGATGCGACAATGGCCGAGGAGGGCCCGCACAAGATGGAACTGGTTGAGGTGAAGGCCGAGGATATCCTGGGCGAGCGCAAGGCCTTCTACGACCGGTTCATGACCGGCACGACCTGGTCGATCGGCGCGACGGTCGTGGTGCTGGTCCTGATGTGGATCTTCCTGGTCTGAGCTGACGCGGAGCAGCCGGCCCTAGGCGGCCCGCGGAGCGGGCCGTCCGGCCGTAGGCGTCACGCCAAGGGCGCGCCTGCGGCACGACGCCCGGCGCCTGCGGGCATCAGACGGACAACTCAGCCGCTTTCCAACACGGGGGCCAGCCGCGCGGCGAGGCCCTTCAGCGCGGCGGCGATCGGGCCGGCCAGCTTTTCCGGCGTGGCCACCGAAACCGCCCCGCCGCAATTCAGCGCCATCACCCGCCCACCGCCCGGCGCCACGACCGGCACGCCGATCGCGTTCACGTCCGGGTGGAAGCGACGCAGGTTGAACACGAAGCCCTCCCGCGCGTGCTGCGCGAGCGCGGCCTCGATGTCCGGCGCCAGCGCGGCCCAGCCCGGCCCCGCCGCGCGGCGCAACCGGGTGAGCACCTGGCGCCGCTCCGCCTCGCCCAGCCCCGCCAGCCAGGCCCAGCCCAGCGCCGAGGTCACAATGGGCAGCGCCGAGCCGACCGAGAGCGCCAGCCGCAGGATCGTCGGCGCCTCGGCACGTGCGACGATCACCATGCTGTCGCGATCCCGCGCGGCGAGTGAGACCGCGACGCCGAAGCGCTGCGCGATCTGCCGCATGGCGGGCTCTGCCTCCGCCGCGACATTCCCCTTCACCAGCGTCGCGACACCGAGCGAGAGCAGGCCGTAGCCGGGCCTGAGGCGCTGCGGGTCGCGCCCTGGCACCAGCAGGCCGAGACGCTGCAGCGTATGGCAGAGCCGCCAGACGGTGGATTGCGGCAGGCCGACCAGCTCCGCGATCTCGGTGGTGCCGAGCTCGGAGCGCGCCGGGGTGAAGCAGCGCAGCACCTCCACCCCGCGCGCCAGCGCGGTGACGAATTGCCGGTCCTTCCCTGCTGCGTCCTCGGACATGGCGTACCCTTGCTGCACTGCACGTAAGGCGGGTTGACGACCCGCCCCGCCGGCTTGAAGCTCCAAACCGCCATGCAAGTAGCAAATCCGCACAGCGAATTGAAGGCCGGAAATCGTAGCGGCTTCCCCGACCTGCGGCGCTTCTTCGCGCCTCGGCGCGTCGCGCTGGTCGGCGCCTCGGAGGATCTCACCAAGTTCGGTGCGCGGTGCCTGAAGCAGATGCTGGATTTCGGCTTTGCCGGCGACGTCTTCCCGGTGAACCCGAACCGCGCGGAGGTGTTCGGCCGCCCTTGCTTCCCCTCGCTCTCGGCGCTTCCCGCGGTACCCGATCATGTCGGCATCGTGCTGCCGGCCCGGGCGTGCCTCGGCACGGTGGCGGAGTGCGGGCGGCTCGGCGTGCCTTTCGCGACGGTGTTCTCCTCCGGCTTCGGTGAGCTCGGCACGGCCGAGAGCGCGGCGTTGCAGGCGGAGCTCGTGCGGGTGGCGCGCGCGGGCGGCGTTCGGCTGATGGGGCCGAACTGCAACGGGCTGATCAACTTCGTGGACGGCTTCGCGCTCACCTCGACGGCGACGATCACTGGCGGGCGGCGGCCGGCGGGCGACATCGGCATCGTCGGGCAGAGCGGCGGCGCGACGCAGGTGAACGTGATGTGGCGCGTGCAGGAGATGGGGCTCGGCGTCAGCTACCAGGTCAGCTCGGGCAATGACGCGGATCTCGACCTGCTCGACTACATGGCCTTCCTGCTGGAGGACCCGCACACGCGCGTGGTGCTCGCACTGGCCGAGCGCTTCGCGGATGGCGCGCGGCTGCGGGCGCTCGCCGCGCGCGCGGCGGAGCTGGAGAAGCCCGTTGCGCTGATCAAGTTCGGCCGCACGGAAGCGGGATCGCGCGCTGCGGCCTCCCACACCGGCGCGGTGACCGGGGCGGATGCGGTCTTCGATGCGGCGGCGCGGCAGCTCGGGCTGATCCGCGTGGGCGATGCGCCGGAGCTCTACGAGGTCGCGATGCTGCTGCGCCAGGGCAAGCGCCCGGCGGGCAATCGCGCCGCGGCGCTGGCGATCTCGGGCGGCAACCTGGTGCTGCTGACGGACATCGCCGCCGCACAGGGCATTGCCTTCCCGGACTACGCGCCGGAGACGGTCGAGAAGCTGCGGCGGCTGATCCCCGGCTTCATGAACGTGACCAACCCCACCGACATGAGCGCCGGCGCCATCGGCACCAAGGACATCTTCGGCCAGGCGGCGCGCACGCTGCTCGATGATCCGTCGGTGGATGCGGCGATGCCGGTGGTGACCATCGCGCCGAAGGACGACATCCGCTCCATCGCCGGGATGGCGAAGGACTCGGCCAAGCCCGTCGCGATCCTCTGGACCGGGCGCTGCGCCGACGATCCGGCGCTGACGCCGCAGGCGCTGGTGGCGGAGGGCGTTGCCGTCTATCGCGATGCGCTGCCGGCGGCGCTGGCGCTGGCGCGGACCATGCGATGGTCCGCATTCCTGCGCCGCCGCGCCGCCGCGCCACCGCTGCGCAGGCCGGACGGCTGCGATCCCGATGCTGCGCGGCGACTGCTGCGGGAGGCCGGCGCGAAGCCGACCGAGCGCGCCTCCCGCGCCGTGCTCGCCTGCTACGGACTGCACGGGCCGACAGAGGCGGTGGCTGCGACGCCAGGGGACGCGGCGGCGCTCGCCGCACGGATGCCGGGCGAGGTGGCGCTGAAGATCCTCTCGCCCGACATCCTGCACAAGACGGAAGCGGGCGGCGTGATGCTCGGGCTGCGCGGCGCCGATGCGGTGCGAGAGGGCGCGGCGACGATCCTGGCGAATGCGCGCGCCCACGCGCCCGCGGCCCGGATCGAGGGCGTGCTGGTGCAGGAGATGGTGGCGGGCGGGCAGGAGATGCTGCTCGGCATGGCGCGCGATGCGACCTTCGGGCCGGTGCTGACGCTCGGCTTCGGCGGCATCCATGTGGAGGTGCTGCGCGACGTCACCTTCCGCCTGCCGCCGATCTCGGCGGAGGAAGTGTGCGAGGCGTTGGAGGAATTGCGCCTGGCGCCGCTGCTGCGCGGCGTGCGCGGCGCGGCGGCGGCGGATGTGGACGCGCTGGCGGATACGGTGGCGCGCTTCTCCTGGCTGCTCGCCGATCTCGGCGAGGCGCTGGAGGAGGTGGATGTGAACCCGCTTGCCGTGTTGCCGCGGGGCCAGGGCGTGCGGGTGCTGGATGCGCTGCTGGTGCCGCGCGCATGAGCCTGCATCGCGAGATGCTGGAGGGCGGCGTGCTGCGCCTGACCCTGGACCGGCCGAAGGCGGCGAACGCCCTGGACAGCGCGCTGCAGGCGGCGCTGGTCGCGGCATTGGAGGACGCCGGGCGCGAGGCGGCTGTTCGCGCGGTGCTGGTGACCGGCGCGGGCGGGCGTGTCTTCTCGGCCGGCGCCGATCTGCGCGAGGATCTTGGCACGCATACGCGGCGACTGCGGCGCGAGGCGCTGGTCCGCACGCTGCTCGCGCTGCTCGATGTTCCGAAGCCCGTGCTCGCGGTGGTCCGCGGCAAGGCGGTGGGCGGCGGCGGGATGCTGATGCTGCTGGCCGACGAGGCACTGATGGAGACCAGCGCCGCCCTGTCCATGCCGGAGATCGGGCACGGCATGCCCTCCCCCATCGGCGTCTCCATCCTGCTCGCGCGCGGCGGCCGCGGCGTGGCGCAGGCGCTGATGCAGGCGGGCGAGGCGCTGACGGCGGAGCAATGCCTGGCCGCGGGGCTGGCAGCGGCGGTGCACGAAGACGCAGCGCTGGAGGCGGCCGCACTGGCGCGGGCGCGGAAGCTGGGCGCCCTGGATGCACGCGCCTTCGCGGCGAACAAGCACTGGATGAACGCGGCGCTGTGCGCGGAACTGCTGCGTGCCGCCGACCGAGCAGCCGAACTGGCGAAGGAGAGCGCCGATGCGCACTGAACCCTCCCCCGAGCTCGCCGAGCTGCGCCCTGCCATCCGCCGCTTCGTCGAGGAGAAGCTTGAGCCGGTGGCGCAGGAGATCGACCGTAGCGGCGCGATCCCGGAGCAGGCCTGGACTCTGATGCGCGAGCAGGGCTGGCTCGGCATGCTGCTGCCGCCGGAGGAAGGCGGCGGCGGCGCCGACCTGCTGACATACTGCCTGGTGATGGAGGAGGTGGCGCGCTCGCATCGCTGCTTCACGCTGCTGCTGGATGCGACCAGCGGGCTGACGCCGATGGGCATCGCGCGGCACGGCTCACCCGCGCAGAAGGCGCGATGGCTGAAGGGCCTGGCCGACGGCACGCTGCGCGCCGCCTTCGGCCTGACCGAGCCGGAAGCCGGCTCCGACGCCGCCGCGCTCCGCACGCGCGCGGAGCGCGTCGACGGCGGCTGGAAGATCAACGGGCGCAAGCACTGGATCAGCGGCGGGCACGCGGCCGACGTGGTGATGGTGATGGCCGTCACCGATCCCGAAAAGCGCGCCCGCGGCGGCATCGGCGCCTTCCTGGTGGAGAAGGGCACGCCGGGCTTCGAGGTGACGCGCGTGGACACCACGATCGGCTCGGAAGCCATCAAGCTCGGCGAGCTGACCTTCACCGATTGCGTGGTGCCCGATGACGCGCTGCTCGGCGACCCCGGCAAGGGCTTCGCCATCGCCATGGGGTCGCTGACCAGCGGGCGGCTCGGCGTTTCCGCAGCCTGTGTCGGCGCGGCGGACCGGCTCAACGCGATGTCGGCAGACCACGCGAAGCAGCGCGTGACCTTCGGGCAGAAGCTGTCGGAGCGCCAGGCGATCCAGTGGATGCTGGCCGACAGCGCCACCGAGATAGAGGTGGCGCGCGCCTTCCTCTACGAGACGCTGCGAAAGGCATCGTCCGGCGAGGATCCCGGCGTCGCGACCAGCATGTGCAAGCTGTTCTGCTCCGAGATGGTCGGCCGCGTCGCGGACCGCGCGGTGCAGGTGCATGGCGGCACGGGCCTGGTGCGCGGCTTCCCGGTGGAGCGCTTCTATCGCGACATCCGCCACTACCGCGTCGGCGAAGGCACCTCCGAGATCCAGCGCATGCTGATCGCGCGGGAGGTGCTGCGGTGAGCGCGGCGGCGATCCGCGGTGCGGCAATCGTCGGCATCGGGGAGAGCCGCCTCGGCCGGGTGCCGGGGATGACGGCGCTGGAGCTGCAGCGCGAGGCGGCGGAAGCGGCGCTGGCCGATGCGGGGCTCTCCTTCGCCGATGTTGACGGGCTGCTGACCACGCCGGTGCGCACCGAAAGCTGGGCGATGCCCTGCGGCATGGTGGCGCAGGAATTCGGGCTGCGGCCGCGCTACATTGCGACGCTCGACGTCGCCGGCGCCTCGGGCTGCTCGATGGTGATGCATGCGGCGATGGCGGTGGCGACGGGTCAGGCGAGCGTGGTGCTCTGCGTCGCCGGGCAGCCGGGCCTCTCGCATCGCGGGCGCGATTCCATGGTGAAGACGCTGGCTGGCGCGGGCTGGGCGCATCCCGATCTGGAAGCGCCCTACGGACCGCTGGTGCCGACGCTCTACGCCCTGGTGGCGCAGCGGCACATGCAGGAATACGGCACCACGGCCGAGCAACTCGCCGAGGTCGCGGTGGCGATGCGCGGCTGGGCGGCGATGAACCCGAACGCGCAGAAGCGGGAGCCGATCAGCGTTGCCGATGTGCTCGCCTCGCCCATGGTGACCTCGCCGCTGCATGTGCTGGATTGTGCGCTGGTCTCGGATGGCGCGGTGGCGGTGGTCGTCACTGGCAAGGATCACGCACGCGACCTGAAGCAGCGGTCGGTGCTGCCGCTCGGTGCAGGCAGCGGGTTCAGCCATGGCTATATCGGGGAGTACGAGGCGCTGACCTCCACCGCCGCGGCCGATGCGGGGCGCGAGGCGTTCCGCCAGGCAGGCGTGACGCCGGCGGATATCGACATGGCACAGCTCTACGACTGCTTCACCATCACGGTGATCGTGGAGCTCGAGGATCTCGGCTTCTGCGCCAAGGGCGAGGGCGGCGCCTTCGTGCAGGGCGGGCGCATCGGGCCGGGCGGTGCGCTGCCGGTGACGACGCATGGCGGACTGCTCTCGGCGGGGCATCCGGGCCTGGCAGGCGGGATGTTCCATGTGGTGGAGGCAGTGCGGCAGCTGCGCAGCGACGCGGGCGCGCGCCAGGTTGCCGACGCGGAGCTTGCATTCGTGCATGGCAATGGCGGCATCATCGGGCTGCACTGCTCGCTGGTGCTGGGGAGGAGCTGAGCGATGGCCGATCCGCTCGCGCCGCTGCTGGACGGCTATGCCGAGGAACGGCTGCGCCTGCCGTTCTGCGAGGATTGCGGCCGCGCGCATCTCTATCCGCGCACCCGCTGCCCGCATTGCGGCAGTGCGCGCCTCAGCTGGCGCGAGGCGAGTGGGCGCGCGACGCTGGCAAGCTGGTCGGTGGTGCATCGCGCGCCCTCGCCGAACTTCGCCGGCGAGGTGCCCTACACCGTCGCGCTGGTGAAGCTCGCGGAGGGGCCGCAGATGATGGCGCGCGTGGTGGATGCGAAGGAAGCGGCGCTGCGGCTCGGCCTGCCACTGGCGCTGCGCTTCGCCACGCTGCCGGGCGGCGAGAGACGGCCGGTCTTCGCACCGGAGGAGCCCGCGCCATGACGGAGCCCGTGCTGCTCGAGCTTGCCGACCACATTGCCTGGATCACGCTGAACCGGCCGGAGGCGATGAACGCGCTCAACGGCGCAGTACGCGAGGCCCTGCCGCGCGCAATCCGCGCCGCGGAGGCCGATCCCGGGGTACGCGTGCTGGTGCTGCGCGGCGCCGGCGAGCGCGCCTTCTGCGCCGGCGCGGACATCAAGGAGTTCGTCGAGGTCGCCTCGCCGCCCGAATACCGTCAGCAGCGCGTGCACGACAGCTGGATCGGCGCATTCGACCAGGCGCGCAAGCCGATCATCGCCAGCATCCACGGCGTGTGCCTGGGCGGCGGGCTTGAGATCTCGCTGGCCTGCGACATCCGCATCGCGGCGGATGATGCGCTGATCGGGCTGCCTGAGACGGGGCTCGGCATCATGACCGGCGTCGGCGGATCGCAGCGCCTGCCGCGCGTCGTGGGGATGGGCGCTGCGCTCGACATGATGCTGACAGGCGAGCGCATCTCCGCCGCACGAGCGCGGGAGATCGGGCTCGTCACGCGCGTGGTGCCGCGGGCGGAGCTGCATGCGGCCACGGCGGCGCTGGCCGCGCATCTCGCCGCGCGACCGCCGATGGCCATGGCCTTCGCCAAGGAAGCGGTGCGCGGCGCCATGGACCTGCCGCTGCGCGAGGGCATGCGGCTGGAGGTGGACCTGCTGACCCTGCTGCTCAACACCGAAGACCGTCTGGAGGCGGCACGCGCCTTCCGCGAGAAACGTCCGCCGAACTTCAGCGGACGATAACAACGACACGGAGGAGGAAACCGGTCATGTCAGAGATCACCCGCAGGACGTTGCTCGCCGCGATGGGCGGCCTCGCCGCCACATCCCCCTTTGGGCCGGCCTTCGCGCAGGGCGAGTTCCCGAACCGGCCCATCCGCCTGATCAATCCCTGGACGCCGGGTGGGCCGGCCGACACGGTGGGCCGCCCCGTCGCACAGAAGGCGAGCGAATCGCTCGGGCAACCGGTGGTGATGGAGAACCGGCCCGGCGCGAACGGCACCATCGGCGCCACCTTCGTCGCGCGGGCGGCGCCCGATGGCTACACGCTGTTCTTCTCCCATGTCGGGCCCATTGCAATCAGCCCGAACTTCGCGAGTGGGCTGCAATTCGACCCGATCCGGGACTTCACGCCGATCACCCAGCTGGTCTCCGGCCCGATCGTGCTGGTGGTGCGGCCGGACGTGCCGGCGCGCAGCGTGCCGGAACTGCTGGAGCTGGCGAAGCGGCAGCCGGGGCAGCTCAGCTATGGCTCGGTGGGCCCGGCGAGCACCACGCACCTAGCCGGCGAGATGCTCGCGCTGATGGGCAAGGTGCAATTGCTGCACGTGCCCTACCAGGGCGCGGCGCCGGTCATCACGGACCTGCTGGGCGGGCGCATCCACTTCGCCTTCATCAACTTCTCCGCCGCCATCGCGCAGGCGCAGGCCGGCAAGCTGCACGTCATCGCCGTCTCCACGCCGCGCCGTTCGGTCAAGCTGCCGGATGTGCCGACGGTGGCGGAGACGCTGCCGGGCTTCGAGGTGAATTCCTGGTACGGCATCATGGGGCCGGGCGGCCTGCCGCGGCCGATCGTGGACAAGCTCCACCAGGCCTTCGCGGCCGCGATCCGCTCGCCGGAGATCTCCTCGGCGCTGGAGGCGCAGGGGTTCGGCATCGAGGCGACGACGCCCGACCAGTACGCGCAGAAGATCCGCGACGACCTGCGCCGCTGGGGCGAGCTGCAGCGCGCCACCAACATCCGTATCGGCTGAGGCCCGGACGTCATGGCGATGCGGATCTGGCACCAGGGGCTGGTGATCTTCGACGACCTGCCGGAGTACCGCGCGGCGACGGAGCGGCACCTCCGCGCCGTCGTCCGCCCGGACACGGAGGTCGTGATGCACGGCATCCTGCGCGGCACCTACTCCACCGGCTACCCGATCGACGAGTTGCAGTTCCGTCCGCTCGCCATGATGCATCGCAGCCAGCCGGTGGCCGCCGCCTATGCCGCGGAACGCCAGGGCTTCGATGCCTTCGTGATGAGCTACCTCAGCGGCGTGATGCTGCCGGAGATCCGCGCTCTGGTGGACATCCCCGTGGTGAATTACCTGGAAGCGGCGGCGCATTTCGCGACGATGTATGGCTACCGCTTCGGCATCACCCGCTTCGCGCCGCAGCTCGGTGGCGAAATCAAGGAGTTCCTCGACTCCATCGGTCTGGGGAACAGCTTCGCCGGCACCGTCGCATCGGGCTACAGCTACAAGGAGATCTTCGGCGGCTTCGCCTCACCGGATGCGGTGATCGAGAGATTCCACGAAACGGTGCGCAACTTCAGCAGGGAGACGGGTGCCGACGTGATCATCCCGGGCGAGATGCCGCAGAACATCTTCCTCACCAGCAATGGCGTGCACCGCGTAGATGAGATCCCGATCATCGACGGCGTCGGCGTCACCTACAAGCTGGCAGAGGTGATGGTGGACCTGAAGCGGCAATTCGGCCTGTCGCGCAGTCGCCAGGGACAGAAGAACTGGCGGCCGCCGCCGGAGCGCGTGGCGGATGTCATGCGCTTCTACGGCATGGACAGGATGTGGAAGGCCGTCGGCGCCTTGGATGAAGGAGGACGAGAATGACCGGTTCCATCACGCGCCGGGCTGCGCTGCTCGGCGCCGCCGCACTGCTCGCGCCCGGCACGCTGCATGCGCAGGGCGCAGGCGACTACCCGAACCGGCCGATCCGGCTGGTCGTGCCCTGGCCACCAGGCGGGCCGATCGACCTTGCCGCGCGACCGGTTGCGCAGCGCATGGCGGAACTGCTCGGCCAGCCCGTGGTGATCGAGAACCGCGCCGGCGCAAACGGCACGATCGGCGCCGCGCACGTCGCGCAGGCCACGCCGGATGGCTACACGCTGCTCATCGCCTCTCCGGGCACCGTTTCGATCCATCCGCTGGCGCGCGGCGAGCGTGGCTATGATCCGCTCAAGCTCTACGCGCCGATCTCCCAGCTGGTCTCCAGCCCATCGGTGCTGATCACACGGCCGGACCTGCCGGCGCGGACCCTGGCGGAGCTGGTTGCCTTTGCCAAGGCCAACCCGGGCAAGCTCACCTACGGCTCCGCCGGGCCGGCCAGCATCAACCATCTCAGCGGCGCGACGCTCGCGGCAATGGCTGGCGTCGAGATGCTGCACGTGCCGTATCAGGGCGCGGCACCCATGATGAACGACATCATCGCCGGCCGGGTGGACATGGCGTTCACCGGCATCGGCGTGGCGTCGCGGCTGATGCGCGAGGGCAAGGTGCGCGGCCTCGCACTGGGGAATGCGCGGCGCAGCCCGGCGCTGCCTGACGTGCCCACCGTGGGCGAGACCTATGCCGGCTTCCAGGCGGACAATTGGTACGGGCTGCTTGCGCCCACCGGCACCCCGCAGCCGATCGTGCAGAAGCTGCACGCCACGGCGGTGGCGGCGGTGAACTCCCCGGAGGTGCGGCGCGTGCTGGAGAGCGGCGGGGTGGAGCCGGCGCCGTCCGAAAGCCCCGCCGCCTTCGCCGAGATGTTCCTCGAGGACCTCGAGCGCTGGCGACGGGCGGTGCGCGTCGCCGGGCTGAGCAGCGACTGAGGCAGTGCGCGTGGGCCTGCGCCGTGCAGGCCCGCGCGCGCCGCAATCGCCGCCGAAACAGGGCATGTGCGCAGGGTCGCGCCCGGCGCGCAGCTTCGGCACTTCGCCGGTCAAGCGCTCTCGGGTGCCGGAGCCGCAGGCGAACCGGGCCGCGCACCCGCCGGGAAACCCGCATGGTGGCGATCGGGGTCTGCTCGTCGGAGGAGTGTTCAGCGCCGTGCCCGGGCTGCAGAGCCTGGTGGCGATGGCGACCGGCCTGCCGCTGATGCTCTACACGGCAAAGCCGCGCTACGGCAGCCGGCCCTGGCGTCAAGTGGTGCGCTTGCCCGGCCGCCGCGGCCCTGCCAGCCTGCGGCGATCGAGCGCGAGTCCGGGCCGCAGCATGGCATTCCCACCATCATCGCAATGCGGTCCCTGACCGCACGTCAGGGGCGCGATGCGGCGCTGCTGCTGCTCGGGCTGGCCGTCTTCGCCGCCAACCTCGCGACGCCGCTCTGGGGCGACGATTGGTGCCGGCTGGGCCTGCCGGACCTCGCGGCCGTGCTTGCCCGCACGGCGGAGGAATACCGCGGCTGGACCGGCCGCATCGGGCCGCTGCTGCTGACCTATCTCGCACTCGGGCCGGGCCGCGCCGTGCCGCTGCCGTGGCTGGAAGCGGCGAACACGCTCGCCTTTCTTGCGATCTTGGTGCTGCTCATGCGGCTGGTCACGCGCGCAACCGGAGAGGCGGCGCCGGCACGCGGCTTCGCCGGCAGCTTCGCGACCTGGCTGGGTGCCGGGCTGATGCTGTGGTGGCTGCCACGGGCGATCGGCGAGGCGGCGCTGTGGAAGACCGGTGCGATCAACTACGCCTGGGCGGTGGCGCTGGAACTGCTTGTCCTGGAGCGCGCGCTGGCGTGGAGCGCGATGACGCAGCGGCCGCGCCTTGCCCCGGCGCTTGCTCTCGCGCTGATCGCCGCCTTTGCCGCAACCTTCCTGGAGCCGCTCGCGGTGCTGGCGACGGCCGCCCTGGGTGGGCTGGCGCTGCTCGCCGGGCGGCGCGCGGCGCCGGCAACGGCGGCACTGGCCGTGCTCGCCGGGGCGCATCTGCTGGGGCTGCTTGCGCTGCTGCTGGCGCCCGGCAACTTCGTGCGCGCGGCGGAGACCGCGGCGACCTCGCCGGTCGAACGGATCGAGGGCTGGATCGGCTTCGTCGGTAGCCTGTTCGATCCGCTCTGGATCTTGGCGGTGGTGTTGATCGCGTTGGCGTGGCGGGTGCCAGGCAGCCGCGCGCGGCCGGCCTGGCAACCCGCCCTGCCCTTCCTGCTCGCGGCCATCGCCTACCTGTTGATCCTGCTGCCGCTGCCCCGCGAGGCGCTGGCGGCGCGCGTTTCCTTCCCGGCGAGCGTGGCACTGGTCGGCGCGCTGCTCACCGCCTTCGTGGCGCGACCCGCCCTGCCGCGGCGCGAGGCCGCGCTCGCCGCGGGGCTGGCGTTGCTGTTCGTCGGGCAGGCGGCGATCGTCGCGCGGGACCTGGCGCCAATCGCACGCGCGCAGGATGCGTGGATGGAGGCCATCGCGCGCCAGCCGGGTGCCGCGGAGGTGGCGTTGCCGCTGGTGCTGGACGGCCGCCGCAGCTGGGTCGCGCGCAAGCACCGGTTCTTCATCGGCATCACGCGCGACCCGCGGCACCAGTTCAACATCTGCTTCGCGCGCCAGCACGGGCTGTCCGCCGTGCGCGGCATCTGACCGCGCACGCGAGCCATCAGCCGATGCGGCGGAACACCGAAGTCATGAAGGCAGTCCAGCTGCCATCCTCGCCCAGCACCTGCGAGGTCAGCACGCGCTCGTCCTCGCCGCGCATCTCGACCACGTCGCGGTAGCGCGCCATCCCCTGGCCGCTCATGGCAGGACCTTCGGTGTCCAGCGTCAGTGTGTGGCCGTCCTCCTCCAGCCTGCCATCATAGACGAACATGTGCGGCATCATCGAGCCGATGAAGGTGCCGCGGAAGCGCTTCGCCACCGGGTCGAAGCCCATGCTGATGGTCCAGCGCGCCATCGCGCCGCCTGGCATCTCGCCCTCGCTCGCGCCGATCACCCAGTAGCCGCCGAGCGAGCGCACGCGCTCGGTGCCCGTGGCGCGCTCCATCGGCTTGTCGGGGCCCATGCTGCATTCGGTCTCGTAGCGCCATTCGCCGAGCAGGCGGTGCAGCCAGCCATGCTCGGGCGCGGGCGGCGCCGCACCCGGGCAGGGCGTGGGCGAAGCCAGGACATGCGCGGTGAGCTTGTCGAGCGTCTCACCCCAGCCCTTGACGAAGCCCATCTCCTCATGCGCCGCGCGCATCGCCTCCGTCGGGTGGCGCCAGATGACCGAGAGGCGCGTGCCCTCGCCCTCCGCCTCGAAGTTGAGCGTGCCGGTCGCGCCGACCAGCGGGCCGCAGCTGTCGTCCACCACGCGCAGCACCAGGCGGTGCGGCGCCGCGACCTCGTCGATCGCCATCAGGTTCGGGTACTCCTTGCCGTCGGCATCGCGCATCAGCGTGCGGTGGAAGCCGCCGGGGCAGAGATCCACCTCGGCTTCGGGCGTGGTCATGCCGTAGGGGCCGAACCACTGCTTGATGCGGTCCGGCTGTGTCCAGGCTTCGAAGACCTGCGCAGGCGGCGCCGGGATGCGGCGGGTCATGGCGAGGTTGCGCGCATCGGCGCCGGTGACGTTGGTGTCCATGGCTGTTCCTTCCGAGTGTCGGGGTGGTGCGCCGCTTGCCTCAGGGTCGCAGCTCGAAGGCGGCGCGGAGGCTGCCGTCCATGTGGAAGGGGACGGAGCCGTGGGTGTGCGCGACGTGCCAGGCGCCATTGCGGCGTTCGAAGCCGATGGTGAGGCGCATCCACAGGTCCAGCGGCGTGCCATCCGTTTCCGTTGCGCGCAGGCGGGCGAAGCCGGCGCCCCAGGCGACGTCGCCATCGCCGGTGATGCGCAGCTCGTGGAGCTCTTCCTCGATCGGGCCCCGCTTGGTCGCGAACCAGTCGCGGTGGCGCTGCGCCTGCATGGCCGCGCCACGGCTGGCAAGGGGCGGCGCCAGGTCGAAGACCAGCACGTCATCCGAGCACAGCCCGGCCAGCGCATCGGCATTGCGGTCGTGCAGCGCCTGGCTCCAGGCGTCGAGCAGCAGGCGGATCTCGGCGTGGCCCGCGAAGGCGGCGTGCATGTCCATGGTCAGCCTTCCTCGAGTGGTGTCAGGCATCGGCTTCGAGCACGGCGAGCAGGCGCTCGAGCGATTCGGTCCAGCCGCGGGTGTGGCGCTTCGCGGTGTCGGCATCGGCGAAGCGGTCGTGGGTGAGCGTCACTTCCGTGCCGTCCGGCAGGACGCGGAAGACGACGGTGACGCGCGAGACACGCTCCGGCGTGCTGACCCAATGCCAGGAGAAGACGAGGCGCTTCTCCTGCTCGATCTCCAGGTAGCTGCCGGTGGCCTCGTGGCGCTCGCCATTGTCCTCGCGCAGCGCGACGCGGAAGCGGCCGCCCTCGCGCAGATCGGCCTCGGCCTCCTCGGCGCGCGTATGATGCGGGCCGAACCAGAGCAGCATCAGCTCGGGCCGCGTCCAGGCGGCCCACACACGGGACGGTGGTGCCTTGATGCGCTTCACCAGGGTGAGGCTGGGGGCAACCACGTTCATCGGTCGGACTCCTGCTGCTCCACCGCGGCCGCGAGGCGATCGAGGCTTTCGGACCAGAAGCGCTGATAGCGGCTGAGCCAGGCCATCGCGTCCTCCATCGGCGCCGCGGTGAGGCGGCAGGCGACGACGCGCCCGGTCTTGCGGCGCGCGACCAGCCCGGCTTCCTCCAGCACGTCCAGGTGCTTCATCACCGCCGGCAGCGAGATCGGCAGCGGGCGGGCAAGTTCGCTCACCGAGATCCCGTCCTCGGCCTCCAGCCGTGCCAGCAATGCGCGGCGGGTGGGGTCGGCGAGGGCGCCGAAGACGCGGTCCAGCGGAGAGGCCATTTGCTTAACCATACGGTTAAGCATGAGCGCTTCGCGGCGGCCCGTCAATGCCCGGCTTGCGGGATCGCGTGGGCGTGACACGAACCCCAGGCCTTGGCGGATCGCGGGAGGCAGGTGGAGAGTGGGGCATGACAAACGACCTCTCCGCCCGCCTCGACCGCCTGCTCCGCGATCTGCCGCACGCCTATCCCGGGCCTGGCGGAGCCGTCGCGGTGCTGCGCGGCGGCGAGGTGCTGCTGCGCCACGCCTGGGGCTTCGCGAATGCGGAGCGGCGCATCGCCTTCACGCCGCGCACGCTGTTCCGCACCTGCTCCATCACCAAGCAGTTCACCTGCGCGCTGGTGCTGGATGCCTGTGGCGATCCCGATGTGCTGGACGGCGGTGTGCGCGCGCGGCTGCCGCATCTGGGCGAGGCGGCGCCGGGTGCGCTGGCGCTCTGCCACAACCAGTCCGGGCTGCGCGACTACTGGGCGGTCGCGATGCTGCACGGCTCGCCGGCGGAAGCGCCGCTCGGCGACGCGGAGGCCGCGCAGGTGATCGCCGGCACGCGTTCGCTTCAGTTCGCGCCGGGCACGCGGTACTCCTATGCGAACCAGAATTTCCGCCTGCTGTCGGACGCGCTGGAGGAGCACACCGGGCGTGGCTTCGCCGAGTTGCTGCGGTCGCAGATCTTCGACCGCGTCGGGATGGGCAGCGCCTTCCTCGCCGCCGATACGCGCGCCATGCCGGACGGCACCGAAGGCTACGAGGGCACGCCCGCCGGTGGTTTCCGGGCGGCGGAGAACCGCGTGGTGTGGACCGGCGACGCCGGCCTCGGCGCCAGCCTGGACGACATGATCGCCTGGGAGCGGCACATCGACGCGACGCGCGACGATGCGGGCTCGCTCTACGCGCGCCTGTCCGGGCCGGTGCGTTTCGCGAACGGCGCCCCGGCCGCCTACGGCTTCGGCCTCGGTCGCGGCGAGGAGTTCGGGCGCCAGCTCACCGGCCATGGCGGTGCGCTGCGCGGCTGGCGCAGCCATCGGCTCTACGTGCCGTCGGAGCGTGTCTCGGTCGTGGTGATGTTCAACCACCTCTCCGATGCGCAGGGCGCGGCGCTGGATGCGCTGGCCGCGGTGCTGGGCGAGGCGCGGCCTCGGCCTGACGCGGACATGCCGATGCCCGACTGGCTCGGCGCCTGGCGCGAGCCGGAAACCGGACTTTCCGCGCGCATCGAGGCCGCTGGGGCCGACGCGCTGCGGCTGCGCTTCGGGCACAGCGCGGAGCGCCTGGACCTGCGGGCCGATGGCTCCGCCAGCAATGGCCGCACGGTGCTGCGCGCCCCGCCGGACGGGCTGTGGATGGACCGGCCGCAGGAGAACCAGAGCTCACGCCTGCTGCCGGCGCGCGGCGAGGCGGCGCCCGGCATCGCCGGCCGCTATCGCTGCGACGAGCTGGATGCGGAACTCGATATCGCGGATGCGGGCGGCGTGCTGCACGGCGCCTTCTCCGGCTTTTTCGGCCGCGGAAGGATGGAGATGCTGGAGCCGATCGGTCCCGATCTCTGGGCCCTGCCCTGCCCGCGCGCGCTGGACCATACGCCGCCCGGCGACTGGACGCTCGCCTTCCGCCGCGACGACGCAGGCCGCGTCGTGGAGGTGGAGGTCGGCTGCTGGTTGGCGCGCCGGCTTATCTACCGGCGCGCCTGAGCGCGATCATGCCAGCGGGTCGGGCGGATTGCCGTAGGGGTGGTAGTTGCGCAGGTCGAGGTGCTCGAAGCGCAGCGCCTCCAGCCGCGCGGTGCCCAGGAAGGGCTCGTCCGGCTCCACCAGCAGGATGGTCGGGGCGAAGCCGCTGTCGTCGAAGCCGCGGCGGAAATGCGCGCGCGACTTGATGGCGATGACGTCGAACTCCTCCGGCTTCAGGCCGAGATTCCACAGCTCGTGGGTTTCGGTGATCTGCACCAGGAAGGGGCTGAGGACGAGCACATTGCCCTCGCCGAAGCGGATCAGTGCCCAGCGTTGGCCGCCGCCCATGGCACGCGGCGTGGTCGCTTCGGCGAAACCGAGCACGGTGCCGGCGATGCGCACCGGCTCGCCGGCGCTCTCGTCGGCGCGGCCGCCGACCTCGCGGTCGAAGGGATCGCCCGGCTTCGCCCCGGCATCGAGCAGCGCCTGCACGGCGGCGGGATCGGCAATGGTCGCGATCAGCGTGCGGGAGAGCTTCTGCGCGACGATCTCGCGCAGCAGCCAGGTGGCGTACCCGGAACGGTCGCTGTAGTCGGCCAGGACCACCGGGCTGCGACGCGCCGCCACCGCCTCGCGCGCCAGCGCGACTCCATCGGCCATTCGATGCAGCTTCGTGGTGGCCAGCAGATCGTCGCGACGGCGCCAGATCCAGCCGGCCATGTCGCGCGCCACGCGCTGCGCCAGATCGGGCTTGCCGTTGGTCAGCACCTGCACCGTCATGCCGGCATCGGGCACGTCGCACCAGGGGAAGCCGAAGAAGACGTTGACATAGGTGTCGGGCTCGCGCGCCTCCCACACCAGGGCGCGCTGCACCAGGTCCATCCAGGGCGAGGCACCGGTCCATTGCAGCACCGTGGGCGAGATGACCGGCACCTTGATCGTGGTCGTGGTCGGGCGGTACTCGCCGCGGATCGCGCGCACCATCATGCGCGCGGCGCGCTCGCCCTGCAGGTGCATGTCGTAGTGCGGGAAGTACTTCACGCAGAAGGCCATGTCGGCGTGCTGCAGGAACTGCTCGTCCTCGTTGCCGTGCGGATCGAAGGTGCCGGCGAGCACGGCCGTCTGCCCCACCGCCGCGCGCACGCGCCGCGCGATCTCGGCTTCCGGCCGCGCCACGCCGCGTACGCCCATCGCGCCGTGCAGCGCGAGATAGACCCCGTCGAAGGGGCCTTGCGCCTTCAGCTCCCGCTCGAAGCCGCCGACGAAGGTTTCGAAGGCCTCGGCGGTGATCCAGCCGGAACCGGTGCCGGTCTTCGGCCAGAGCGGCGATTCAATGCCGACCAGCTCCACCTCCGGGTATTCGCGCGCCACCTGCACGAAGCCGCCCATGTAGCCCTTGGGATCGGTGGCGAGCAGCGCCTCGCCCGAAGCCGGCGAGCCGGGATAGCGGAAATCCTCGAGCGTGGTGTCGAAGGGCAGGAACGTGACCGTCTCGTGCGCGAACTGCAGAACGGCGATGCGCATGCGTCTTCCTCGTCTGCGGACCAGACGTGATGCTGGCACGGCCCCGACCGCTGCGCCAGCGAGCGGCATGCATGTTCCGCCCGAGTGCCGCCCTGGCGTAGGCTGAAAAACCCAACCGAAGGGACCGACCGTCCATGTCGCGCACGCCGCTTTTCGCCACGCTTCGCCGCGCCTTGGCGATCGCATCGGCCGCACGCCGCGCCGGCGCGCCACCGCTCGACGAGCTGGCGGATCCCGCCGCCATCTCGCGGCGCCGTCTGCTGGGCGGCATGGCGGCGGTGGCGCTCGCGCCGGCGGTGCCAGCCTTCGCGCAGCCGCGAATCGCCCGGCGCGACGCGCGCATCGCCGTGGTCGGCGCGGGGCTGGCGGGACTGGTCGCCGCGCATCGGCTGGTTGCGGCCGGCGCGGAGGCCGTCACCGTCTATGAGGCGAATGCGCGACTCGGCGGCCGCATGTTCTCGCTGCGCGACCAGCTGGGTCCCGGCACGGTCTGCGAGCTGGGCGGCAGCTTCATCAATTCGGAGCATGCCGACATGCTCGCCCTGGCCCGCGAGTTCGAGCTGCCGCTCGAGGATGGCGAGGCGGGCGGCGCCGGCCTGCTCGGCACCTATTTCGTCGGCGGCGGCCATCGCAGCATCGCCGAGATCGCCGCGGAGGCCGCCGCCTTCCTGCCGCGGCTGGAGGCGATGCGCGCGGCGCCGGAGGAGGCAAAGGCCGCGCTCGACCAGCGCTCCGCCGCCGCCCTGCTGGACGAGCTGGGCGTGACGGGCTGGCTGCGCCGACTGCTGGATATCGGGCTGACGCAGGAGATGGGGCTGGAGCCCGACCGCATGTCGGGCCTCTACCTGGTGGACTACTTCGCACCCGATCCGGCGCAGCCGCAGCGCGGCCTCTTCTCATCCGACCAGCGCTACCAGATCGCTGGCGGGAACGACCGGCTACCGGCGGCGATCGCGGAGCGGCTCGGCGCCCGCATCCGGCCGCGCCACCGGCTGCTGGCACTGCGGCAGCGGGGCAGCGTGCATGCGCTCACCTTCGATCAGGCCGGCGCGACGCGGGAGGTGGTGGCGGATATCGTCGTGCTGGCGATCCCGACCACGGTGCTGCGGCAGGTTGAGCTGGAGATCGGCGCGCCGGCGCTCACCCGGCGGGCGATCCGCGAGCTGACCTACGGCACCAACGCCAAGCTGCTCGCGGGCCTCGATGCGCGGCCTTGGCGCGCCGCCGGGCGCAGCGGCGAATGCCTCAACGACCTCGGTATCCAGACGGTGTGGGAGGACCATGCGCGGCCCGGCACCGGGGCGGGCGCGATGACCATCTTTGCCGGCGGCCGCGACGGCGTGGCGTTCGCGCAGGGCCGTGCGGCCGACCGTGCGCGCACGGCGGTGACGGCGATCGACGCGGCGCTGCCCGGCGCGGCGGCGGCCTTCAACGGGCGGACCAGCCGGATGAACTGGCCGGGCAATCCCTATGTCAGCGGCAGCTACAGCTGCCTCGCACCCGGGCAATGGACGGGGCTCGCGGGCGCCTTCGCGCCGGTCGGTCGCGTCATCTTCGCCGGTGAGCACACCAGCGAATCGCATTCCGGCTACATGGATGGCGCCGCGGAATCCGGGCGCCTGGCGGCGGAGGCGGTGGCGCGCGTGCTGGCCTGACGGGGCCTGCGCAGCGGGCCGGGCGGCCGCCAGGCGACTGAGGGCTCGAAGTGTCGTGCCGATGATTCGCTGAAAG
>NZ_JAWLHG010000013.1:0-152517 GCF_041690465.1 Falsiroseomonas sp.
TCATCTCCGCCTCCAGCCAAAGCTGGACGCCTACGAATCACACCCTGCCGCGCCGCATCCAATCACAAGCCGATTCCAGCCTGGGCTACTCGGGTCTAGTCGCCGCCTCGTAGCTTCGCGCCGTCGCGAGCGCCTCCCAGGAGTGCCCGCCGGGCCGCCTTCGCCTGGTGCGGCCATGCGGGCGGTGCCGCGCCGCCTTGCGGCCCACGAGGAACAGCGCTGCTCATGAACACCTCTTCCAATGGACTCCTTGGACCTCGCGGCGGCATCGGCCGCCGTCTCGTGCTCGGCTTTGCGGCCGTGCTCGGGCTCCTCGTGGTGCTCGGCGCCGTGGCGATGCATCGCGTCAACGCCATCAGCGCCAGCCTCGCCACCGTGAACGACATCAACAGCGTCAAGCAGCGCTTCGCCATCAACTTCCGGGGCAGCGTGCACGACCGGGCGATCAGTCTGCGCGACGTTGTGCTGGTGACCGCATCGGCCGAGCGCCGCGCCGCGCTGGAGGAGATCGAGCGCCTCGCCGCCTTCTACGCCGAAAGCGCCGTGCGGCTCGACCGCATGATGGCGACGGGCGCGGAGGTCACGCCCGATGAGCAGCGCATCCTCGCCTCCATCAAGGAGACCGAGGCCCGCACCATGCCGATGGTCCGTGCCGTGATCGAGGCGCAGCAGGCCGGCGACGCGACGCGCGCCCGTACCCTGTTGCTGGACCAGGCGCGGCCCGCCTTGGTCGAGTGGCTCGCCCGCATCAACCAGTTCATCGACCTGCAGGAGGCGAAGAACGGCGTGGTCGCGCAGCAGGCGCGCAGCGTCGCGGAAGGCTTCCAGGCGCTGATGCTCGCGCTGGTGGCGATCGGGCTCGCGCTCGGGTCCGGCATTGCCTTCTGGTCCATGCGCGCCATCGCGCCGCTGCGTGCCCTGGCCAGCACCATGCGGCAGATGGCGGCGGGCGATCTCGGCCTCGCCATCCCGGGCCGCGACCGCAAGGACGAGGTCGGCCAGATGGCCGAGGCGGTGGAGGTGTTCCGCATGCAGGGTGAGGAGGCGGTGCGCCTGCGCGCCCAGCAGGAAGCCGACCGCGCCGCCGCGCAGGAAGCCCAGGTGGCTGCGCTGCGCGGCATGGCCGACCGGGTGGAGAACGAGACGCTGGTCGCGATGGCACGCATCGCCGAACAGGCGCGCACGCTGGCGACCGACGCCGCGGAGATGGCGGCCGCGACCCACCGGGTGGACGAGAATGCCGGCGCGGCCGGCAGCGCGGCCGCGGAATCGCTGCGCATGACGGAGCAGGTGGCGGCCGCCGCCGAACAGCTCGCCGACGCCATCCGCGCCATCACCACCGAGGTGCGCGAGGCCGCCGAGGTGAGTCGCGCCACCGCCACCGACAGCTCGGAGACGGAGACGGCGATCGTCGAGCTTTCCACCGCCGTCGGCCAGATCGGCGACGTGACGCGGCTGATCAGCGACATCGCCGGCAAGACCAACCTCCTCGCCCTCAATGCGACGATCGAGGCTGCGCGCGCGGGCGATGCCGGCAAGGGCTTCGCCGTTGTCGCGGGCGAGGTGAAGGAGCTCGCCGGCCAGACCGCGAAGGCGACGGAGGAGATCCGCCAGCACATCGAATCCGTCAGCCGCCGCACCGATGCCGCCGTCGGCACGGTGCGCCGCATCGCCGCCTCCGTCGCGCGGATCGACCGCTTCGCGGCGAACCTGGCGGATGCCGTCGGTCAGCAGGACAACGCGACGCGCGAGATCGCGCGGAGCATCGCGGAGGCGACGCAGGCGACGCGCGAGGCATCGCAGCGCATCGCCCATGTCACGGCGGACTCGCAGGATGCCGGCAGCCGCGCCAGCCGCACCCGCGCGGAGACCGCGAGCCTCGCCGCGGAAGCCGAGGGCCTGACGCAGCAGGTTGTCGGAATCGTCCGCACTTCGGTGCCCGAAGTGGACCGGCGCAAGGAAGCGCGCGACGCGGCGGGCGGCCAGGCGCAGGTGGAGTTCAGCGGCGTGGTGCGATCCGTTCAGGTCGCCGATCTCAGCAGCGGCGGCCTTGGCGTGATCGGCATCAGCGATCTGCAGCCCGGGCAACGCGGGGTGGTCCGACTGCCCGGCAAGCCGCCGATGCAGGTGGAGGTGCGCCATGTCCGCGGCGACCGCGTCGGGCTGGTCTTCACCGGCGCGGCGACCGCGCGGCAGGGCCGCGCCGCATAGGGCCGCCCGGCCCACGCCGCCAGGCGGCGATGCGCGGCGGTCAGGCGGGCCTGGCCTAGTCCGCCGCGTCCAGCCCCTGCCGCTCCACGCGGTAGCCCCGTTCCGGCGGGTAGTTGGCGGCAAGCCAACCCGGCCCGTCATGCGCAATCCAGGCGCCCGCCGCGATGCGCGAGCAGGCGACGATCACCGCCAGATCCACCGGCCGCATCGTTCCGCGCGCCTGCGCCGCCATGATCAGCTGCCCATGGAAGGCGCCGCGCCACATGATCGGCGCAAAGATCGTCGAGCCCATGCGCGACGTCTTCAGGTATTGCCGGAAGCTGCCGTGCTCGTCGGTGTTCTCCAGCAACAGCTTGCTTCGGTTGGCGTACACCCAGCCGGGATGCCCGCCGTCAATCGGCACCAGCAGCCTCTCCTGCTCCGGCGGAAAGCCCAGGCTGCCGACCAGCATGTGCCAGGCGCGGTCGGGCGTGACGAAGAAGGTGCCGGCAACGAAATACTGCCGCTCGCTCTCCTTGAGCGCGCCGGGCTGCAGATGCGCCTCGCGGTCGCCGAGCAGGTCGAAGCAGCCGCGGGCGATGGCGCGCATCGCCTCCTCCGGCCCCGGCGCATCCAAGGCTTCCGCCCCGGCGCGCTCCATCATGGCGAGCGCAGCGGCGGAGAGTTCGGCTTCCGTCATGCGCGGTTCTTCAGCGCCTCTATGCGCTGCACCAGCGCCCGCCCGTCGGTGCCGGAACGCTGGCACCGCTCGTACCAGTTCGCATAGACGGCTTCGACGTTCGGGGCCGCGAAGAGACGGTCGAGCTCGGCCTGCGGCGCCTCCCATACCTCCATCCCGCTCGATGCAAGGCGTCGGATGGCGGCCTGGCTGAATGGCGCATGGTTGGCGAAGTGCTCGTCCTCGGCCTTGCGGAACTCTGCCTGCGCCGCGGTCCGCACATCTTCCGGCAAGCGGTTCCAGGCATTCTGGTTCACGATCAACGACCACGGCACGATGGTGCCGATACGCCAGATCGAGACATGCTTCGCCACGTTGTGGAACCCGAAGCCGCCGGCGGTGCCGACCGAGGTCATCACGATGTCCACGATGCCGCGCTGCAGGGCCGGCACGATCTCGCCGAAATTCACCGGGGTCGGCGCCGCGCCCAGCCGCTGCATGAGCGCCGCGGCTTCGGTGTTGTGCACGCGCACCTTCTTGCCGCGGAAATCCTCCACCTTGCGCAACGGGTCGCGGCTGATGATGCACTGGTCCTCGAACACGCCGGTCATCACCTGCACCGAGCGGTAGCGGTCGCGCCAGACCTTCGCCATCTCCTCCCGCAGCAGCGGATCGAGCATGCGATGGTATTGCGCCACATCGGTCAGCAGTCCCGGCAGATGCCCGAAATTGATGTAGGGCGCCTCCGCCGAGAGCCATGGGCTGACCGCGAAGGAGCCGTCGAGCCGCCCATCCCGCACCGCCGCCGGCTGCTGGTCGCCGCTCACCAGCGTGTCGTAGAGCTCGAGCGCAAGGCGATTGCCGGTGGCTCGCCCGATCCGTTCAGGCAGCGGGCGCAGCGAGGCGACGTAGCTGCTGCCGGTGGCGTTGACGAAGCCCACATTCAGCTTCGTCGCGGATTGCGCAGTGGCGCCGCGCGACACCGTCAGCATCGCCGCAGCGCCGAGAACACCACGCCTGGTCGCAAAGCCGGACATGCACGCCCCCTCTTGCATTCGTACGGACAAGTCTACAGGCTCACGCCGGCGGGCTGTCAAGGCATCGGGCGGAGCGGAAATGTCGGCTGCGGCGCAGCAGGAATTGTCGGTGCCCGGCCGCCTAGCGCAGCATACCGCGCAACTTTTCCTGATCCTTGCCGCCGTCGGCGTCGTGCTGATGGCGGGCTCGACCGTATGGGAGGTCGGCGCGCGCTACCTGTTCAATGCGCCGACCATCTGGGCGACCGAGCTCAGCACCTATTTCCTCGTCGCCACCATCTTCCTTGGCGCCGGCGCCGCGCACCTCGCCGGCGCCAATGTGCGCGTCGAGTTCCTGGCCAACCTGCTGCCGCCACGCGGCCGGCGCGCGCTGGAGCTTGCGACGGCCTGGTGCGGCCTGGCCTTCGTTGCAGCGCTGGCCTGGCAGTGTGCACTGATGGTCTGGTCCGACTACGTGAACGGCGCGCGCATCTTCTCGCTTCTGCTGACGCCGACCTGGATACCGAAGCTGCCGATCGCGGTCGGCCTTGCCGGGCTGGCGCTGGCGCTCGCCATCGAGATCGAGCGGCTGACGCCGCGCGGCTGGCGGCGCATGGTGCCATACGCGCTGCTCGCCGCCCTGGCGCTTCTGTTCCTACTGCTCGGCGCCCGACCGGTGCCCTCCGGCATCGGGCGGCAGGATCTCGGCAGCGTGATGCTGCTCGCCGGCATGATTGTCGGCGCCTTCGTCGCGAATGGCGTGGCGGTCGCCGGGCTGGTGGTCGCCGTGCTCGGCGGCGGTGCGGTGGCCTTCGCGTCCGTGGCCGGCGGTGCGGCGGGGCCGGTGACGCTGGTTCTCTTCGCCGCCATCGCCATGGCGCTTGCGCTCGGCCTGCGCATCGCCTTCGCGCTCGGCCTGGTCGGCACGCTCGCGATCTACTGCCTGCTGCCGCTGCCCTTCCCCCTGACGCTTGCGGAGCGCAGCTGGGCGGGCGTGAACAGCTTCTCGCTCACCGCCGTGCCGCTCTATGTGCTGATGGGGGCGCTGCTGGTGCGCAGCCGGCTGAGCGGCGAGCTCTTCGCCGTACTGTCGCTGGTGCTGGCGCGGCTGCCGGGAGGGTTGGCGCATGCTGCGACGGCGGGCTGCGGCATCTTCGCCGCGGTCTCCGGTTCTTCGGTCGCCACCGCAGCAACCATCGGCACCGTCGCCTGCCCGGAGATGACGCGCCGCGGCTACAGCCCGGCGCTGGCCTTCGGCAGCGTCGCGGCTGGCGGCACGCTCGGCATCCTCATTCCACCTTCCGTGCCGATGATCATCTACGCCACCGCCGTGGGTGTCTCCGTCGTGGAGCTGTTCCTCGCAGGCATCCTCCCGGGGCTGCTGATGATGGTGTTGTTCATGGCGATCATCCTGGCCTGGGCGCTGTTGTGGCCAGGCGACGCACCGCGCCTGCCGCCCGGCGGCGCGCCGGCGATCGGGCGCGGCGCGGTACTGGATTCCGCGCTGGTGCTGCTGCTGATCCTTGCCGTGATCTTCTCGCTCTATGCCGGCCTCGCCACCGCGTCCGAAACCGGCGCGGTCGGCGCCGCGCTGGCGGCGCTGATCTGCATCGCACGCGGCCGGCTGCCGAAGGAAGCCGCCTGGGCCTGCCTGGTGGAGACGGTGACGGTCACCTCCTTCATCTTCCTGATCGTCGTCGGCGCGAGCATTCTCTCCTACGGCTTCGATTTCCTGAAGGTGTCGCAGCAGGTGATGGCGCTCGCCACCGATGCGCAGCTCGGGCGCTGGACGGTGCTGCTGCTGATCGTGCTGGTCTATGTCGCGCTCGGGATGTTCCTCGATTCCATCTCGATGCTCGTGCTGACGCTGCCGGTGGTCTACCCGGTCGCGCAGGCGCTGGGCTTCGATGCGATCTGGCTCGGCGTGGTTCTGGTCATCATGGCCGAGGTCGGGCTGATCACGCCGCCGGTCGGCATGAACCTGTTCGTGCTGCAGGGCATCGGCAGCGGCGTACCGCTGCGCACCGTGGCGTTCGGCGCGCTGCCCTTCCTGATCGCGATGCTGGCGACGGTGCTGCTGCTGTGCCTGGTCCCCGGCATTGCGCTGTTCCTGCCGGGCACGCTTGGCTAGAGCCCGAGATACGCCGCCCGCACAGCCGGGTCGTGCAGCAGGGCCACACCGCTGCCGTGATGCGCGATGCGCCCGGTCTCGATCACGTAGCCGCGGTCGGCAATCGCCAGCGCGGCAGAGGCGTTCTGCTCCACCAGCAGCACCGTCACGCCATCGCGCTTGAGCGCGACGACCGCGTCCAGGATCTGCTCCACCAGCACGGGGGCGAGCCCCATGCTCGGCTCATCGAGCAGCAGCAGCCGCGGGCGCGACATCAGCGCACGGCCGATCGCCAGCATCTGCTGCTGCCCGCCGGACAGACCCGCTGCGGCGAGTGCTCGCTTCTCCTTCAGGATCGGGAACATCTCGAAGGCCCGCTCAAGGCTTTCCTCCGTCTCGACACGCGCGCGACGAAAGGCGCCGAGGCGGAGGTTGTCCTCCACGCTCAACGGCCCGAACACCTGTCGGCCTTCCGGCGATTGCGCTATGCCGGCCGCGACGCGGCGATGTGGCGGCCAGGCAGTGATGTCCTCGCCATGGAATTTCACGCGCCCCGCGCTCACCGACTGCACGCCGGACAGGCAGCGCAGCAGCGTGGTCTTGCCAGCGCCGTTGCCGCCGACCAGCGCGGTGATCTCGCCGGTCTCGACGCGCAGGCTCACGCCCTTCAGGGCCAGGATGCGGCCATAGGCGGATTGCAGCTCCTGCACCTCAAGCATGCTGGTCCCCGCGCGCTCCGGCGCGGCTCGCCTCCGCGACGCCATGCGTACCGAGATAAGCCGCCACGACCTCCGGGTCGCTGCGCACCTGCTCCGGTGTGCCCTCGGCCAGCATGCGGCCCTGGTTCAGCACGACGACATGGCGGCTGATCCGCATCACCAGCTTCATGTCGTGCTCGATCAGCACCACCGCGACGCCGCGCGCCGCAACCTGCGCGATCAGGCGGTCGATCTCCTCCGTCTCCACGGCGTTGCAGCCGGCTGCGGGCTCGTCCAGCAGCAGCACGCGCGGCCCGGTCGCCAGCGCGCGCGCGATCTCCAGCCGCTTCAGCGCGCCATAGGGCAGCGATCCCGCTGGCCGGTCGGCTGCGTCGGCAAGGCCCACCTCCGCCAGCAGCGCCAGCGCGGCCCGCCGCGTCGCGGTGTTAGCCCGGCGCGCAGCGGGCAGGCGGAACAGGTCGGCGAACAGGCCCGAAGGCTCGTGCAAGTGCCGGCCGGCCATCACGTTCTCCGCCGCGGTCATGCGGAAGAACACCTGCAGGTTCTGGAATGTGCGCGACAGACCGAGGGCGGCGAGGCGATGCGGCGGCGCCTGCGTGACGTCCCGGCCATCCAGCAAGATGCGCCCGGCACCGGCGCGGTAGAGGCCGGAGACGATGTTGAACAAGGTGGTCTTGCCTGCGCCGTTCGGGCCAATGATCGCCAGCACCTCGCCGGCGCGCGCAGCGAAGCCCACACCATCCAGCGCGCGCAGCCCACCGAAGGAGATGCCGATGTCCTCCGCCGTCAGCAGGACCTCGCCGCGTGCATCCACGCGTGGCCGAGCCACCCCTTCGCGCCCACCGGGCGCCGCGGCGGTCGGCCGCGTTGCGTTCACGCCGGCTTCCTCCGCAGCAGCGCGGCGAGGCCGGGCACGATGCCGATGCGCAGGAAGATCATGAACAGCATGATCAGCAGGCCGATCACCGCCTGCTCGTATTCGTGCAGGAAGGTCAGCGCCTGCGGCAGAAGCACCAGCAGCGCCGCACCCACCACCGCGCCGGGCACCGAGGCGAGCCCGCCGATCACCACCATCGTCACGTATTCGATCGAGGCGAGGAACCCCGCCGCATCCGGCGTGACGAAGCCGTTGAGCAACGCGAGCAGCCCGCCGGCCACCGCGCCGTACACCGCGGCGATGACGAAGGCGCGCAGCTTGTGTCGTGCGACGTCGATGCCGACGGTGCGCGCCGCCACCTCGCTGTCATGCAGCGCGGCCAGCGCGCGGCCGGAGGGGCTGTGCTGCAGGTTCAGCGCCACCCAGACGCCGAGCAGCAGCGCGCCGCCGGTGATCCAGTAGAAGCTCTCGCCGCCGCGGATGACCCAGCCGAACAGCGCCGCACGCGGCACGCGGGTGCCATCCGGCCCACCGGTGATGCCGACCTCGTTCACCAGCACCATCGTCACCAGCATGCCGAAGCCGAGCGTCGCAACCGCGAGGTAATGCCCCTTCAGCCGTAGGATGGGCCGCCCCACCACGAAGGCCACCGCCGCCGCCACCGCGGCGCCGAGCGGCAGGCAGAGCAGCACGTCGAGGCCGAGGTATTTCGGCCCGAGCGCCGTCGTATAGGCGCCGATGCCAACGAAGCCGGCGTGCCCCAGGCTCACCTGCCCCGCCTGGCCCATCAGGATCTGCAGCCCCACCGCGGCCAGCGCCGTCACCCAGATCAGCGCGGCAACGCGGAAGTAGAAGCCGGAGGGGAAGAACCAGGGAATGATGGCGATCACCGCTGCCAGCATCAGCAGGGTGGCCCAGCGCGCGCTCACCCTATACGCGCTCCACGCTGCGCCGGCCGAACAGCCCCTGCGGCATTGCGAAGAGCACGCCGAGAATGACGATGAAGGCGACTGCATCCTTGTAGGCGGAGGAGATGGTGCCCGCCGCGAAGCTCTCGAGCAGGCCGAGGAGCAGCCCGCCCGCCACGGCGCCGAGGGGGCTGCCCATGCCGCCCAGCATCGCCGCCGCGAAGCCCTTCAGCGCCAGCAACGTGCCGACGTCGAAGCTTGTCAGCGTGATCGGCGTGATCAGGATGCCGCCCAGGGCGCCGATCGCGGCACTCAGCCCGAAGGACAGGGCGAGCACGAAGGAGGTGTCCACGCCGACCAGCCGCGCCGCCAGCCGGTTCGCCGCGGTGGCAAGCACCGCCTTGCCGAGCAGCGTCCTTTCCAAGAACAGGAACAGCGCGGTGAAGACGAGCACCGCACCGCCCAGCACCCAGAAGCTTTGCGGCAGGATCGCCGCACCGCCCAGGAGGATCGGGTCGTTTCCCGAGAAGGCAGGCAACTGGTGGAAGCGCTTGTCGAAGACGATCTGCGCGACGCCCCGCAGGAAGATCGAGGCTCCGATGGTGATGATGATCAGCGTAACCGCCGAGGCACCGCGCGCCGGCTCGATCGCCAGGCGATGCAGCAGCAGGCCGGCGGCAACGGCAACGATGATCGCCGCCGCCGCCGCGAGCGGCAGCGCCAGGCCGGCGGCGTGGACGAAGACCGTGACCATGCCGCCCAGCATGACGAACTCGCCCTGTGCGAAATTCACCACGTCGGAGGCGTTGTAGATCAGCGTGAAGCCGAGCGCGACGAGGGCGTACACGGCGCCGACGGTCAGGCCGGAAACGAGGAATTGGAGGAGTTCCGCGGTCATGATGTGCCCGGCCAAGTGGTCTCCCCCACCCGGACGCCTCCCTGCACTCCTGGGGGATGGCCGGAGTAGGGGAAAGGCCTCTCCCTCAGTTCCCGCTCAGCCGGAACTGCCCGTCCCTGATCTCCACCATCCGGAAGGCGCTGAGATCCAGGCCCATGTGGTCCGTGGCGCTCATGTTCACCACGCCGCCAGTGCCGACGAAGCCGCGCGTCTGGCGAATGGCGTCGCGCAGCCGCGTGCCGTCCGTGCTGTCGGCGCGCTTCAGTGCCTCCACCAGGATCATCAGCCCGTCATAGGCGTGGCCGCCGAAGGTGGAGACCGGCTGGTTGAACTCGCGCTCGAAGGCTGTCTTGTAGTCGATCAGCACCTGGCGCTGCGGATCGTTCGCCGGCAGCTGTTCGGCGACCAGCAGCGCGGCGGCGGGCAGGCGCACGCCCTCAGCCGCCGCCGGCGTGGCGAGCTGGATGAACTGCGCGCTGGCCACACCGTGCGACTGATAGAGCGGCAGCCGGATGCCGAGCTGCGCATAGCCGCGCGTGACGATCGCGGGACCCTGGCCGAAGCCTGGATTCACCACCGCCTGCACGCCTTGCGCGTTGCGGATGCGGGTGAGCTGCGGGGTCATGTCGGAATCGCGCGGCCCGTACTGCTCGTCCGCCACCACGGTGATGCCCATCGCCTGCGCCACCCGCAGGCATTGCGTGCGCATGGATTGGCCGAAGCCGTCGGTGCCGGAAATGAGGGCCACCCGCGTCAGGTTGCGGTCGCGGAGCTCGGCGAAGATCTTCTCGCAGGCCATGCGGTCGGTGTGCGGCGTCTTGAAGGTGTAGGGCGAGACCGGGTCCACGATCTCGATGCCGCCGGCAAGCGAGATGAAGGGGATACGCGCTTCCTCGAAGACCGGGCGCATCGCCATCGTCGTGCCGGTGGTGGTGCCGCCGACCATTGCGTGCACGCGGTCATCCTCCACCAGGCGGGTGGCGAAGGTGCGCGCGCGGTTGGCGTCGCCGCCATCATCATACACGATCAGCTGGATCTGCCGCCCGTTGACGCCGCCGGCCTGGTTGATGCGGTTGACGTAGAGCCGCAACGTCTTGTCCTCGGGGTCGCCAAGGAAGCTCGCCGGACCGGTGACCGACAGAACCGCGCCGATGCGGATGGGTTCGCTGCGCTGCGCGAGGGCAGGGAGCGCCAGCATCGCCGTGGCGCCGAGCGCGAGCACTCCGCGGCGGAACATCGAGCCCAGACCCATGACGTTGTCCTCCCTGTTCTGTCGTTGCGTGAAGGCTACGCGGCGGCGGGGCGGCGCGCCATGGCGATGTGGAAGCGGTTGGCCACGAAGGCGGCATCGGTCAGGCAGGAGGTGCCAGCCGGATTGGCGCCGGAGACGTGATAGTCGCTGAATGCCGCCGACTGGTTGACGAAGACGCCACCGGTCAGGTTCTCGCTGAGCGCGACGCCGGCGCGGGCGAAGGCGGCCTCGGCGCGGGCGAGGAACGCCTCGTCCGTGCTGTGCACCAGGGCGGTAATCGCGCCGCGCGTGCGCGCGGAATGCGCGGCATGGTCCAGCGCGGCGTCCGCGTCGGCGCAGCGGATCAGGAAGGCGATCGGGCCGAAGCGCTCCTCGCCCCAGGCCTCGCGGGCCCCGGCGTCCACCGCGACGAGCAACGGCGTGGCGCTGCGTGCCTCCGGAAAGCCGGGCATGTCCACGCTGCCGCTGTCGCGCACCACCTGGCCGAGCTTCCGTGCCTCGGCGATGCGGTCCAGCGTGGCCGGGCTCTGCACCGTGCCGAGCACGCCGGCGGCGCGGCCAGGATCCTTCAGCAGCGCATCCACTGCGGCGGCGAGTGCCCGGCCAATTTCGTCGAAGCCCTTGTGGCCTTCGTCGGTGGCAATGCCGTCCTGCGGCACGAAGAGGTTCTGTGGAGCGGTGCACATCTGGCCGCTGTAGAGGCTGAGCGAGAAGGCAAGGTTGCGGCACAGCCCTGCGAAGTCGTCGGTGGAGTGCAGCACGACCGGGTTGATGCCCGCTTCCTCGGTGTGCAGCGCCTTCCGGCCACCGACCTGCTCTCTCAGCCACCGCCCGAAGGCCGGGCCGCCGGTGAAATCCACGATGCCCACCGCCTCGTGCGCCGCGAGCTGCGCGGCAATCGGCGCGTCGGGCGTGTCCGGAGCGAGCTGGATGACATCCTCGGCAAAGCCCGCCTCGGCGAGCACCGCGCGGGCGGTTCGCACCGTCAACGCCAGCGGCAGGATCGCCGCCGGATGCGGCTTGACGATCACGACGTTGCCGGTGACGAGGTTCGCGAAGATGCCGGGATAGCCGTTCCAGGTCGGGAAGGTGGCGCAGCCGATGACCACGCCGATCCCGCGCGGCACGGCGCGGAATAACTTGTCGAGGACGAGCTGCTCCTTGCCGGCCTGTTTGGTCCATCGCACCGCGGGGGGAATCCTGCCGAGTTCCTCCATGGCGTAGGCCACGGCTTCCAGCCCGCGATCCTGCGCGTGCGGGCCACCGGCCTGGAAGGCCATCGCCCAGCCTTGCCCGGTGGTATGCATCACCGCCTGCGCCATCAGGAAACTGTCGCGGTTGAGGCGGTGCAGGATCTCCAGGCACACGCCGGCTCTGTCTTCCGGCGAGGCGCCGGCCCAACCGCGAGCCGCAGCCTCGGCACGCGCGATCAGCGCCGGGACGTCGAGCGCGGGATAGGTGACGCCGAGCGCGGAGCCCCAGGGCGAGCGCTCCGCGCCAATTTGCGGCGCACCTGCGGCGAAGGGATGATTGAGCAGCGCGTTGAAGGCGGCTTCCGCCTCGGCCTTCGCCGTCTCGCCGTAGATCTTGCCGGAGGGCGCTTCCGGATAGGCCGAGAAATGCCCGCGCCCGCGCGCGGCGGCGATGGCCTGGTCCAGCGTGGCGCGATGCTTCGCCGCGAGAGCTGCCGCCGCCGCGATCATCGCCATCCTCCCTGCACGCCGTTGACGCCCTGTTACCTCGAAAATAGACTGACTGAACGGCCAGTCAATAGTCTTGCACCAGAGGGATAATATTCCTTCGCTACTGAGTAGCGCAAAGGAATCACGTCACAGGAGAGACGCCGTGAACGACAGCGCTGCAGTGCTGCTGGTGGAGCAGAGGCCCGGCTTCCGGGTGCTGACGCTTCACCGACCAGAGAAACTCAATGCCTTTGACGCAGCGCTGCACGCGGCGCTGCGTGCGGCGCTGGAGGAAGCCGGGCGCGACGCTACGTGCCGCGCCGTGCTCCTCACCGGCGCTGGGCGCGGCTTCTGCGCCGGGCAGGATCTGGCGGAACCGGGGTTGACCGGGCCTGACGCGGACCTCGGCGCTGTCATCGACCGCGGTTGGAACCGACTGATCCGGACAATACGCGGGATGGAGAAACCGGTGGTCTGTGCGGTGCACGGTATGGCCGCGGGCGCCGGTGCCTCCATCGCCTTTGCCTGCGACATCACGCTGGCGGCGGAGAACGCCAGGTTCGGGCAGGCCTTCATCAGGATCGGCCTGATCCCGGATTCCGGGGCCACCTGGGCACTGCCGCGTCTCGTGGGGCCGGCGCGGGCGCGGGCGATGGCGATGCTGGGCGAGCCGATCACCGGCACTGACGCAGCCGCAATGGGGCTGATCCATCGCGCAGTGCCGGAGGCGGAGTTGATGACGGAAGCAGAGGCACTCTGCGCAAAGCTGGCGCGGCTGCCGGCGAAGGCGCTGGCGGCAACCAAGCGCGCATTGGACGCGGCGGAGGGCAACACGCTCGACGCGCAGCTCGAACTGGAAGCGCGGATGCAGCAGGAGCTCGGCCGAAGCCACGACTACAAGGAAGGCGTCGCGGCGTTCCAGCAGAAGCGGCCCGCACGGTTCGAGGGCGCGCCGGAATGACTCCGCAGGCGCTTGCGGAGGCATGCGCCGCAGCGATGTGGGCGGAGGATCGCGCTTCGGCGGGGCTTGGCATGCACGTCACACGCGTGGCGCCGGGGGCATGCGAGATGACGATGCGCGTGGAGGAGCGGATGGTGAACGGCCACGGCATCTGCCATGGCGGCTTCCTCTTCGCGCTTGCCGATTCGGCCTTCGCCTTCGCCTGCAACTCCTTCAACCGCCGCGCCGTGGCACAGAGCAACACCATCACCTATCTGCGCCCTGCGCGCCTCGGTGACAGGCTCACCGCCAGCGCCGTGCAGACCGCGAGCGCCGGCCGCAGCGGGATCACCGACGTCATCGTCACCGACCAGGAAGGCCGGCAGATCGCGGTGTTCCGCGGACTGTCGCGCACCATCGAGGGCAAGCTCGTGGAGGATGCGGCATGACCAGGCGACTCGGCGACACGCCGCCGGAAGGGCTGCTCGACCGTGCGGAGCGGTTCTCGCCTTCGGAGATGCGGGCGCTGCAACGCGAGCGGCTCGCCTGGACGCTACGCCATGCCTACGAGAACGTGCCGCACTACCGCCGCGCCTTCACAGCGGCCGGCATCACGCCTTCCGATTTCCACGACCTGCCGGACCTCGCGAAGTTTCCGTTCACGACCAAGGCGGATCTGCGGGACAACTACCCGTTCGGCATGTTCGCCGTGCCGCGCGAGCAGGTGGTCCGCATCCACGCCTCCTCCGGCACCACGGGCAAGCCGACCGTCGTCGGCTACACGAAACGCGACATCGAGACATGGAGCGGCGTCGTCGCTCGGTCCATCCGCGCATCGGGTGGGCGTCCGGGGATGATGGTCCATGTCGCCTATGGCTATGGCCTGTTCACCGGCGGCCTCGGCGCGCATTACGGCGCGGAGCAGATGGGCTGCACCGTCATCCCCGTCTCCGGCGGCATGACCGAGCGCCAGGTGCAGCTGATCGAGGACTTCCGGCCCGAGATCATCATGGTCACGCCTTCCTACATGCTGGCGTTGCTCGACGAGTTCCGGAAGCAGGGCGTGGATCCGCGCGCCTCCTCGCTGAAGGTCGGCATCTTCGGCGCCGAGCCCTGGACCGAGGCGATGCGCGCGCAGATCGAGGACGCATTCGACCTGCATGCCGTGGACATCTACGGCCTGTCGGAGGTGATGGGCCCCGGCGTCGCCAATGAATGCGTCGAGAGCAAGGACGGCCCGCATGTCTGGGAGGACCACTTCTTCCCCGAGATCGTGGACCCGAACACCGGCGCGCCGCTTCCCGATGGCGAACCCGGCGAGCTGGTGTTCACCTCGCTGACGAAGGAGGCGATGCCGATCATCCGCTACCGCACGCGCGACCTGACGCGGCTTCTGCCCGGCACGGCGCGCCCCGGCTTCCGCCGCATGCAGAAGATCACCGGGCGCAGCGACGACATGATCATCCTGCGCGGCGTCAACCTGTTCCCCAGCCAGGTGGAGGAACAGATCCTGCGCGTGCCGCAGCTGGCACCGCACTACCAGCTGATCCTCACGCGCGAGGGGCCACTGGACGCGATGACGATCGCGGTGGAGTGCGAGCCCGGCGCCGACGACGCCGAGCGCGAAGCGGCCGCGCGCGCGCTGGCGCAGCATGTGAAGGCGATGATCGGCGTGAGCGCGGCGGTGGAGGTGCGCGATCCCGGCGCGATCGAGCGCAGCATGGGCAAGGCGCGGCGCGTGCTGGACAGGAGGCCGAAGAGCTGATGGCACGCCCGCGCGCCGCGGACCATTTCGAGAAGCGCAACGCGATCCTCGCGCAGGCGGCGGAGCTGTTCGCAAGGCATGGCTACGACCGCGCCTCGCTGACGATGATCGCGCAGGCCAGTGGCGTCTCCAAGGCGCTTGTCTACCACTACTGGCGCGACAAGGAGGAACTTCTGTTCGACGTGCTGGCGCAACATCTGCAGAGACTGGTAGAGACCGCGCGCGGCGTGGCAACGCTGACGCGCGGCCCGCTCGATCGGTTGGAGACCTTTGCCTTCCTGCTGCTGGATGCGTATCGCGATGCCGACGCGGTGCATCGCGTGCAGATTGCCTGCCTGTCGCTGCTGTCGCCGGACCGGCAGGAGGCGCTGCGCTCGCTGGAGCGCGCGCTGGTGAACGAGGCGGCGGTGATCATCGCCGAGCTGCATCCGGAGGCCGCGCGGCAACGGCACCTGCTGATGCCGCTGACGATGAGCTTCTTCGCGATGCTGAACTGGCACCATCTCTGGCACCGCGAGGACGGGCGGCTGACGCGGCTGGACTATGCGCGGATGGTGGCGACCCTGATCGCGGCGGGCACGCCGGCGGTGGCGGAGAGCTTCCGGCCGGAAGGCGTGCCGGCAGTGTAGCCTTCGGGGGGACCACAGGGCCCGCGGGGTGCGAGCGGCGCCGGTCGAACTGCCGCGCCGCGCCGGTTGGGCGCGGCGCGGTTCGCGATCAGGTCCAGTTCAGCAGCAGCGCGCCACCCGCGACCACGGATGCTGCGGCGCCGGCGATGCGCAGCGCGTGGCGCGGTTCGCCGAGCCCGGCGCGAAGGGTGAGCAGCAGCCCGGCTCCGTGCAGCGACGCGGTCGCGACGAGGAAACCAGCCGCATAGCCCAGCGCGTCACCGGCCATCTCCGTGCCATGTGCATGGCCATGCAGCAGGCCGAAGACCGCACCAAGCGAGAGCGCCGCCGCGGCAGGCAGGCTGGCCCAGGCGGCGACGAGCGCGCCCAGCACGATGATCGAGGCCAGGATGCCTGCCTCCACAAGCGGCAGGACGACGCCGGCCATGCCGAGCGCTGCGCCGGCCGCCATGGCGCCGAGGAAGGCCAGCGGCAGCCGCAGCCGCGCTCTGCCACCCAGGATGCCGGCCCAGACGCCGATTGAGAGCATCGCCACAAGATGGTCCAGGCCGCCGAGCGGATGCAGCAAGCCGGCGGCGAGGCCGTGCGCATGGCCGATACCGGTGTGGGCCAGCGCCGGCGCCGGCGCGCAGAGGGCGAGCGCGAGAAGCAGCGGGCGCATCAGGCGGCCGGCCCGCGCGCGGTCAGCCCGCCCGATTTGAGGATGAAGGAAGCGATCTCCGCCACGCCCTGGTTCTCCTTGAGGTTCGTGAACATGAATGGCCGCTGGCCGCGCATCTTCCGCGCGTCGCGGTCCATGACACCGAGATCCGCACCGACCAGCGGCGCGAGATCGGTCTTGTTGATCACCAGCAGGTCGCTGCGGGTGATGCCCGGCCCGCCCTTGCGAGGGATCTTGTCGCCAGCCGAGACATCGATGACGTAGATCGTCAGGTCGGCGAGCTCCGGGCTGAAGGTGGCGGCCAGGTTGTCGCCGCCGCTCTCGATGAACAGGATCTCCAGCTGCGGGAAGCGCGCGCTCATCTCCGCGACGGCAGCCAGGTTGATCGAGGCGTCCTCGCGGATCGCGGTGTGCGGGCAGCCGCCGGTCTCGACACCCATGATGCGGTCCGCTGGCAGCGCGCCGGAGCGGGTGAGGAACTCCGCGTCCTCCTTGGTGTAGATGTCGTTGGTGATCGCCGCGACCTCGTTGCCGTCCCGCATGTGCTTGCACAGGCGGTCCACCAGCGCAGTCTTGCCAGAGCCGACGGGACCGCCGACGCCGACGCGAAAAGGGCCGTTCGTCCGATGACCGGAACGCACGTCCTGCGCGGAAGCCTGAACCGGACGATCCAACATCGTGCTCATGATCTGAACAGCCTTGTGTACTGTGTCTCGTGACGCATGGAGAAGAGGTCGAGCAGCGGCGCCGCGGAGCCGAGCGCGTCGTCGTCGCGCACCGCCAGCGCCGCGTCTGTGGCGCGCGTGACTGCCGGCAGCAGCGCGGCGGTGGCGATCTGGCCGTCGGTCTGGCCGAGCGGGATGAGACGCACGCCGGCGGAAACGATGTTGGCCGCGAAGGCGGTCAGCCAGCCGAAGCAGACTTCGCGCAGCGGCAGCGCGTGGAAGGCGGCGGCCGCGCCGAAGGCCACGGCATGGGTCAGCCTGCCGCTGTTGCGGGTGGCGTAGGCGGCGAAGCGCGGTTCCGGCCAGGCGGCGGCGGTGACCAGCGCGAAGGCGGCGCCCGGCTGCTTCGCCTCCACGCCGAGCTCCGCCGTGCCGCGCCAGGCGGCGGCGAGTTCCGTCACGTCGTCCAGCGCGTCGCCGTCGCCAGCATCGGCTGCACGCCAGGCGAGCGCGAGCAGCCCCGCATCCACCGCGCCGGCCCCGTGCAGCAGCGCGGCCTCGACATAGGCGACGAGGTCTTCGCGCCGCACCACCGCGCCTTCCTCCACCGCCATCTCCAGCCCATGGCTGTAGGAGAATGCACCGACCGGGTAGGCGGGCGACAACCAGGCCAGCAGCCGCGCGAGCGACGGATCAGTGCTGATGGTCGTCATCGCCATGGTCGTGGTGGTGGTGCCCGTGTTCGTGGTCGTGGTGATGATGATGGCCATGCGGATGGCCGGGCGCACGGTTGTGCTCGCCATAGGCGCCGCCTTCTGGGTTGAAAGGCGCCTGCACTTGCCGTGCGGTCGCGCCCAGCCCTTCGAGCATGCGCAGGATGACATGGTCGTGGCGGATCAGGATGCGGCCCTCGGCGATCTCCGCCGGCAGGTGACGGTTGCCGAGATGCCAGGCCAGCCGCAGCAGGTGCTGCGGCGATTGCGCCGTCACCTCGACCAGCGGCTCCGGCGCCGCCTTCACGCGCACGAAGCCGCCGGTGGCGAGCGCCAGCCCGTCGCCCTCGCGCAGCACCTGCGCCTCCGGAAGGTCGAGCAGGAAGGCGAGGCCACCCTCGCCGCTGTAGAGCCTGCGGCGGCGGAAACGATCGTCGAAATCCACCGTCACGGTATCGCGCGCTTCGCTCTCCGGCCAGGTGCCGGCGGCGGCGACCGCGGTGGCGCGCGGGATGCTCTCTTCCATGGTGATGTCCATCGTGCTTCTCAGAACAGGAAGTAGCGCTGCGCCAGCGGCAGCACGCTCGCGGGCTCGCAGACCAGCAATTCACCGTCGGCCCGCACCTCGTAGGTTTCGGGATCCACCTCGATTCTCGGCAGCGCGCTGTTCAGCAACATGTCCTTCTTGCCGATCCCGCCGCGCGTATTGCCCACAGCGAGCAACGGGCGTTGCAGCCCGAAGGCGTCCGCGATGCCCGCCTCGATCCCCGCCGCGCTGACGAAGGTGACGGCGGAGAGCGTCTTCGCCCGCCCGAAGCTGGCGAACATCGGCCGGTAATGGATCGGCTGCGGTGTCGGGATGGAGGCGTTGGGATCACCCATCGGCGCCATTGCGATGGAACCGCACTTCAGCACGTAGTCCGGCTTCACCCCGAAGAAGGCCGGCGACCACAGCACCAGGTCGGCCAGCTTGCCCACCTCCACGCTGCCGACATGCTGCGCCACGCCCTGCGCGATCGCGGGGTTGATGGTGTATTTCGCGATGTAGCGGCAAACCCGGTGATTGTCGTTGTCGCCTGTCTCCTCCGCCAGCCGGCCGCGCTGCTGCTTCATCTTGTGCGCGGTCTGCCAGGTGCGGATGATCACCTCGCCCACTCGCCCCATCGCCTGGCTGTCGGACGACATCATGCTGATCGCGCCGAGGTCGTGCAGGATGTCCTCCGCCGCGATGGTCTCCTTGCGGATGCGGCTTTCGGCGAAGGCGACATCCTCCGGGATGCGGGGGTCGAGGTGATGGCAGACCATCAGCATGTCGAGGTGCTCGTCCACCGTGTTGACGGTGTAGGGCATCGTCGGGTTCGTGCTGCTCGGCAGGAAGTTCGGCTCGCCAACGACGCGGAGGATGTCGGGTGCGTGACCGCCGCCGGCGCCCTCGGTGTGGAAGGCCTGGATGGTGCGCCCCGCCACGGCACGGATCGTGCTATCCACGAAGCCGCTCTCGTTCAGCGTATCGGTGTGGATCGCGACCTGGATGTCGAAGGCGTCGGCAACGCGCAGGCAGGTGTCGATCGCCTTCGGCGTGGTGCCCCAATCCTCGTGCAGCTTCAGGCCGCAGGCGCCGGCGCGGATCTGTTCCTCAAGCGCCGCGGGCAGCGCGGCGTTGCCCTTGCCGAGGAAGCCGAGATTCATCGGGAAGGCCTCGGCGGCCTGCAGCATCCGTTCGAGATGCCACGGCCCCGGCGTGGCGGTGGTGGCCAGCGTGCCGTGCGCCGGGCCGGTGCCCCCGCCGAACATGGTGGTGATGCCGGAGGCGAGCGCCTCCTCGATCTGCTGCGGGCAGATGAAGTGGATGTGCGGATCGATGCCGCCGGCGGTGAGGATGCGGCCTTCGCCGGCCAGGATCTCGGTGCCGGGACCGATGATGATGGTGACGCCCGGCTGCGTATCCGGATTGCCGGCCTTGCCGATCGCCGCGATGCGCCCGTCCTTCAGGCCGATATCGGCCTTGATGATGCCGGTGTGGTCCACGATCAGCGCGTTGGTGATGACGGTGTCCATCGCGCCGCCGGCGCGTGTCACCTGGCTCTGGCCCATGCCATCGCGGATGACCTTGCCGCCGCCGAACTTCACCTCCTCGCCATAGGTGGTGAGATCGCGCTCGACCTCGATGATCAGGTCGGTGTCGGCGAGGCGCAGGCGGTCGCCGGTGGTCGGGCCGTACATGCCGGCATAGGCGCGGCGGGACATGCGAGCGGGCATGATTCAGACCTTCCCTTCCGTCTCGCCGCGGAAGCCGTGCACGATGCGCGCGCCGGCGAAGGGCACCAGCCGCACGCGGCGCGCCTGCCCGGGTTCGAAGCGCACCGCGGTACCAGCCGCGATGTCGAGGCGCATGCCCTTCGCCTGCGCGCGATCGAATGCGAGGGCAGGATTGGTCTCGGCGAAGTGATAGTGGCTGCCGACCTGGATGGGACGGTCGCCGGTGTTCGCGACCTCGAGCTCGATCGCCGGGCGGCCGGCGTTCAACTCGATCTCCCCGTCGGCGGGAAGCAGCTCTCCCGGGATCATCGGATCGGCTCGTGTACGGTGACGAGCTTCGTGCCGTCGGGGAAGGTGGCTTCCACCTGGATCTCGTGGATCATTTCCGCCACGCCCTCCATCACTTGCGCCCGCGTCACGACCGTTGCGCCGTCGCGCATGAGTTCGGCCACGCTGCGGCCATCGCGCGCGCCTTCCACCACGAAGTCGGTGATCAGCGCGACGGCCTCGGGATGATTGAGCTTCACGCCGCGCTCCAGCCGGCGGCGCGCCAACATGGCAGCCATGGCGACCAGCAGCTTGTCCTTCTCGCGTGGCGTCAGGTTCATGCATTCCCTCCTTGCGCCGCCAAGCATGCCGCGTGCCAGGTCATGTTCGCCAGAGCCGCGGCAGGCGTGGCGGATGGCCGAAGGCAGCTTCCCGCAGCACGGCGATGGCGGCGCCGAGCGCATCGCGAACCAGGCCGGCCTCGCCCACCCAGCGCGCGACGAGCAGGTCCGGCGCCACCAGGCTCGCCCCGCCCGCGGCGAGGTCGCGCGCCTGGTCGCGACAGCGGGCGGCGGCGGAGCCAGCCAGCAGCAGGGTCGCCAGGGCGCCGGCGCCGCCGAGGGCGAAGGGCGCGGCCCGCGCCGCCGCCGGATCGTCCAGGCGCAGCGCATCGGCCCAGAGCAGCCGCCCCTCACGGCTCACGCGCCAGCGGTCGCGCAGGCTGCCGTGGCGCAGCGACTCGCCATGCGCCGCGCGGCCCAGGACCAGCGTCTCCGCCGCCAGCAGCCCCGCGCCAGGCGCGAGCGCAATGTCGATCCGCCGGGCCAGCCGGCAGCCGTCGAAGATGATCGTCTCCTGCGGCAGCCATTCGCAGCAGGCGTCTTCCCCGACCTGAAGCGAACAGGCGATCCGGGTCTCCTCGCCGAGGCTGCGATAGATCTTTTCCGCCGCCGGCGTCGTCGCGGTAAAGCGCGCGCCGGGTTCCAGTGCGAGGGCGACCTCGAGGGCATCGCCGCCGGCCAGCCCGCCCGCGACATTCACCAGTGCACCGAGCTTTGGATCGCCTGGATCCACCTCCGGGAACAGCCACCGCAGCGGCGCAGCCTGGAACAGATGCCGCAGCCGCGCACCCTCCGGCGCTGCCGCCAGCACGAGTTCGGCACGGCCACGGGCACGCTGATGGGCGATGGGTTGCGGCGCGTCGCGTGGCATCGCGGCAGAGACTTGCACGGCGCGGCGGAGGCGCAAACCCGTCGGCACGCGCAGCGTGATGTTGACTTTCCCTCATCTGCACAGCGTTGCGGCAGACGAGTGCACGCGACGGGCAGCGAACGCCTTCACGTGCGGCAACTCTAGACTGGCGTTCCCCGCAGGGCGCGAGATTGGGCGCAAAATCGTATGCAAAGGCGTTGGCACGCATCTCGCTAGGTGGGGCAAGGCGAAGACGCGCGCCGGCTTGCAGCGCGGTCGGAAGCGCCGTGCCCATCAAGGAGGCGAGTAGAAAATGACCAAGCACTTCGCGCTGACGCGCCGCGCGGCGCTCGCCGGCCTCGGGGCCGCGCTGGCTGCGCCCGGCATCCACCCATCCTTTGCGCAGGCCGCGCCGATCAAGGTCGGCGTGCTGCATTCGCTCTCCGGCACCATGGCGATCAGCGAGACCGCGCTGCGCGACACGGTGCTGATGATGGTGGAGTGGCAGAATGCCCGCGGCGGCATCCTCGGCCGCCGGCTCGAAGCGGTGGTGGTGGACCCGGCCTCCAACTGGCCGCTCTTCGCGGAGAAGGCGCGCGAACTGCTGCAAGTTTCGAAGGTGGATGTCACCTTCGGCTGCTGGACCTCGGTCTCCCGCAAGTCGGTGCTGCCGGTCTTCGAGGAGCTGAACGGCATGCTGTTCTATCCCGTCCAGTACGAGGGCGAGGAGGAGAGCAGGAACATCTTCTACACCGGCGCCGCGCCGAACCAGCAGGCGATTCCGGCGGTGGAATACCTGATGTCCGCCGATGGCGGCGAGGCGAAGCGCATCGCGCTGCTCGGCACCGACTACGTCTATCCGCGCACCACCAACCGCATCCTGCGCGCCTTCCTGAACTCCAAGGGCATCGCCGATGCCGACATCATGGAGGAATACACGCCGTTCGGGCACAGCGACTGGCAGGGCATCGTCAGCCGCGTCAAGCGCTTCGCCGGCGAGGGCAAGCGCACCGCCATCGTCTCCACCATCAACGGCGATGCCAACGTTCCCTTCTATCGTGAGCTCGGCAACCAGGGCATCAAGGCGGAGGACATTCCCTCGGTCGCGTTCAGCGTCGGCGAGGAGGAGCTCGCCGGCATCGACACCCGCCCGCTGGTCGGCCACCTCGCGGCGTGGAACTACTTCATGTCGGTGCAGTCGCCGGCGAACACCGAGTTCAAGACGCTCTGGGCCAACTACATCAAGAACCCGCGCCGCGTGACCAACGACCCGATGGAGGCGACGCTGGTCGGCTTCAAGATGTGGGCACAGGCGGTGGCGCAGGCCCGCACCACGGCGGTGGATGCGGTGCGCACGGCGATGTACGGCCAGAAGGTGGATGCGCCCTCCGGCTACACGCTGGAGATGCACCGCAACCATCACCTCTCCAAGCCGGTGATGATCGGCGAGGTGCAGGCCGACGGCCAGTTCAACGTCGTCTACAAGACGGCGAACGCCATCCCGGCGGAGAACTGGTCGCCCTTCATCCCCGAGAACGCCAACCGTCGCCGCGGCTGAGGCGAACCGGTGGGGGTGGCCTTGCGCCGCCCCTGCCTTCCCCGCGCATGAAGCGTTTCCTTCCCTTTCTCCTGCTGCTCGCGTTGGCGCTGCCGGCGCGCGCGCAGGATGCATTCGTCGCCGCGTTGCCCGGCCTGGCCGGCGGCTTTGCCGCACAGGCGCAGGCGGTGGAGCGGCTGGGCGTGCTCGGCGATCCGCGCGCGATTCCGGTGCTGCGCGCTCTCTCGGATGGGCGCCTGCTGAAGCGCGCAGATGGCACGCTGCTGATCCGCGAAGGCGACACCGCGACCGAGGCCGTCACCGGGGCGGCTGCCGATGCCGCCGGCGCGGAGCTGGTACGCATCAACAATCGCGTGCGCGGGGCGCTGCGCGGCGCGCTCGGCCTGCTGCAGATCATCTCGCCCGACCCTACCGAACGTCTGGCCGCCGCAGAATCAGTGTTGCGCAGCCGCAGCGCCAACAACGTGCCGCTGCTCGAAGGCGCGCTGGCGCGCGAGACGGTGCCGCGCATCCGCGAACAACTGGCGCTTGCCCTTGGTGCCTCGCGCCTCGCCTCGGACGATGCCGAGGCCAAGCGCGCCGGCATTGTCGTGCTGGGCGCATCCGGCTCGCCGGAGGCGCGCTCCGTGCTGCTGGAGGCGCGGGCCAGCAATCCGGCGCTGCAGGTGGAGATCGAGGCGGCCGTCGCCGCGATCGACCGCCGGCTGACCATTCGCCGCGGCGTCGAGACCGCCTTCCAGGGTCTTTCGCTCGGCTCCGTGCTGCTGCTCGCGGCGCTGGGACTTGCCGTCACCTTCGGCGTGATGGGCGTGATCAACATGGCGCATGGCGAGTTCGTGATGCTCGGCGCCTATACCACTTTCGTCGTGCAGGAACTCTGCCGCGACATCCCGTGGCTGCTGCCGTGGTCGCTGCCGCTCTCCGTGCCGGCGGCCTTCCTGGTGACCGCCGCGATCGGCGCGGCGTTGGAGCGTGGCTTGATCCGCCATCTCTATGGCCGTCCGCTGGAGACGCTGCTGATGACCTTCGGCGTCGGCATGATGATCCAGCAGGCGGTGCGGCTGGCCTTCGGCGCGCAGAACCGGGAGGTGCTGAGCCCCGCCTGGATGCAGGGCACGCTGCTGCTGCCCGGCGGCATCCCGGTGACGCAGAACCGGTTGTGGATCCTTGCCTTCAGCCTGGTGGTGCTGCTGCTCGTCTTGGCCGCGATCCGGCTGACGCGGTTCGGGCTGGAGATGCGCGCAGTGACGCAGCGGCGGCCGATCGCGGCTGCGATGGGCATCCGCACCGGCCGGGTGGACGCGCTGACCTTCGCCTTCGGTTCGGGCATCGCCGGCATCGCCGGCGTCGCACTCAGCCAGATCGACAACGTCTCGCCGAACCTCGGCACCGGCTACATCATCGACAGCTTCCTGGTGGTCGTGTTCGGCGGTGTCGGCAGCCTGGCCGGAACGCTGATCGGCGCCTTCAGCCTCGGCCTCATCAACAAGGTGATGGAGCCCTGGGTGGGTGCGGTGCTGGCGAAGGTGGTGGTGCTGGTGGCCATCATGCTGTTCATCCAGCGCCGGCCGCGCGGCCTGTTCGCGCAGAAGGGCAGGGCGGCGGAGGCATGAGCGCCACCGCGCTTCCCGCGCCGGGCATGTCGCGGCTCCGGCTCGGGCTGCGGGCCGGACTGATCGCGGCGGTGCTGGCGCTGGCGGCGATGCCGCTGCTGAACCAGTTGCCGGCGGACCACGCGCTCTACGTCTCGGACTTCCTGGTGAGCGTGACCGGCAAATGGATCTGCTACGCAATCCTTGCGCTCTCGCTCGACCTCGCCTGGGGCTATGCCGGAATCCTGTCGCTCGGCCACGGCGCCTTCTTCGCGCTCGGCGGCTATGCGATGGGGATGCACCTGATGCGGCTGATCGGGCCGCGCGGCGTCTACGGGCACCCGGTGCTGCCCGACTTCATGGTGTTCCTCGGCTACCGCGAGCTGCCCTGGTACTGGCTCGGCTTCGACAGCTTCCCCTTTGCGATGCTGATGGTCTTCCTGGTGCCGGGGACGCTCGCGCTGGTGCTCGGCTTCCTCTGCTTCCGCAGCCGCATCACCGGCGTCTATCTCTCGATCATCACGCAGGCGATGACCTATGCGCTGATGCTGGCCTTCTTCCGCAACGACATGGGCCTGGGCGGCAACAACGGCTTCACCGACTTCAAGGAGCTGCTGGGCATGCCGCTGAACACCGGGGCCGCGCGCATGGCGCTGTTCTACGCCTCGCTGGTATCTCTGGTCGGCTGCTACCTGCTGTGCCGCTGGATCACCGGCACGAAATACGGCCGCGTGCTGACCGCGATCCGCGATGCCGAAAGCCGGGTGCGCTTCCTCGGCTACTCCGTCACGCAGCACAAGCTGTTCGCCTTCGTACTCTCGGCAATGATGGCGGGGCTGGCCGGTGCGCTCTACGTGCCGCAGGTCGGCATCATCAACCCCGGTGAGTTCAGCCCCGGCAATTCGATCGAGGCGGTGGTCTGGGTCGCGGTCGGTGGCCGCGGCACGCTTGTCGGGGCGGTGCTCGGCGCGTTCGGCGTGAACGGGCTGAAGACCTGGCTGACCAGCGCGGCGCCGGATCTCTGGCTGTTCGTGCTGGGCGGCCTGTTCGTGGCCGTCACGCTGTTCCTGCCGCGCGGGCTGGTGGGTCTCGTGAAAGGCCGCGCACGGTGAAGGGGCGGCGCCTCTACCTTGATGGCGTGTCGGTGGTCTTCGACGGCTTCCGCGCGCTGAACAACCTCTCGCTGGTGGTGGACCCCGGCGAGCTGCGCGCGGTGATCGGTCCGAACGGCGCCGGGAAGACCACGATGATGGACGTGATCACCGGCAAGACACGCCCCACGGCGGGCACTGTCAGCTTCGGCGAGTCCGACCTGACGCGCATGGACGAAGCCGCCATCGCGAATCTCGGCATCGGTCGCAAATTCCAGAAGCCCACCGTGTTCGACGCGCTGACGGTGTTCGAGAATCTGGAGCTCGCGCTGAAGGCCCCGCGCGGTCCGCTCGCCTGCCTGCGCTGGGCGCTCTCGGGCGAGGCGGAGGCGCGTATCGCGGCGACGCTGGACGAGATCGGCCTGGCGGAGCGTGCGCAGGATGCCGCCGGCATCCTCTCCCACGGCCAGCGGCAATGGCTGGAGATCGGCATGCTGCTGATGCAGGACCCCGACCTGCTGCTGGTGGACGAGCCGGTCGCCGGCATGACCGATGCCGAGACCGAGCACACCGCCGCCCTGCTGGCCCGCATCGCCGGAAGGCGCAGCGTGGTGGTGGTGGAGCACGACCTGGAATTCGTCCGCGCGATGAATTGCCGCGTCACCGTGCTGCACGAGGGCAGCGTGCTGTCCGAAGGTTCCATCGACCACGTGCAGAACGACCAGCGCGTGGTCGAAGTCTATCTGGGACGGTAGGGCATGCTGGATGTCGCCGCGATAGACCTTTCCTACGGCGCCAGCCGCTGCCTGCGCGGCGTCTCGCTGATGGCGGAGCCGGGGCAGGTGACGGCCGTGCTGGGCCGCAACGGGGTCGGCAAATCCTCGCTGCTGCGTGCCATCATGGGGCTGGAGCGCGTACAGGGTGGGCGCATCGGCTGGGACGGGCGCGACGTCACCCACCTGCCGCCGGCGGAACGCGCGCGTGCCGGGATCGGCTACGTGCCGCAGGGCCGCGAGATCTTCCCCTTCCTGACGGTGCAGGAGAACCTGCAGACGGCGCTTGCCGCCGCGCCGCGCGGATCGAAGGTGCCGGACGAGGTGTTCGACCTGTTCCCGATCCTGCGGCAATTCCTGCGCCGGCGGGGCGGCGACCTCTCGGGTGGCCAGCAGCAGCAGCTCGCCATCGCGCGGGCACTCTGCGCGCGGCCGCGGCTGCTGATCCTCGACGAGCCGACGGAGGGGATCCAGCCGTCGGTCATCAAGGACATCTCGCGGGTCATCCGGCACCTGTCGCGCGACCGCGGGATGTCCGTGATCCTGGTGGAGCAGTACTACGATTTCGCTCGCGAACTGGCGGATCGCATCCTCGTGATGGTGCGCGGCGAGGTGGCGATGGCAGGGCGCACCGGGGAACTGGACGAGCCTCGTGTGCGGGCACTGCTGACCGTGTAGGCCAGCCGGGGCGCGGCGGTCGGTTCGGCGCCTGCTGGGATACAGCTTGTGTGCGATTGCGGCAGGCTGCTAGCCTGCCAGGGTCACTGCACGCCGGAACAGCCCGCATGAAGCCGTGGGACGGAATCATCTCCGAGGAGGAGCAGAGGGCGTATGGCGCCGCCGGGTTCGGGCGGCGTTCCGGCATCGGGACGCGGCCGGCCCTGCTGATCATCGACGTCCAGTATCGCACGGTCGGCACCAGGCCGATGCCGTTCTGGGACGCGATCAAGGAATTCCCGACCTCCTGCGGGCAGGTCGGCTGGGATGCGGTCATCCATATCCAGCGCCTGCTCGCGCTGTTCCGCGAGCGCGGCTGGCCCGTTCTCTACCCGCATGTCGCGCCGAAGGAGAGCTTCGATCAAGGGCGCCTGGCGGAGAAGGTGCCTGCGCTGATGACCGTCGCACGCCACGGCTACGACTTCGTCGAGGAGATCAGGCCGCGGGGCGACGACGTCCTGCTGCCGAAGAAGCATCCCAGCGCCTTCTTCGGCACGCCGCTGGCGAGCTACCTGATCGACCTGCGGGCCGACACGCTGGTGGTGACCGGCTGCACCACCAGCGGCTGCGTCCGCGGCTCCGTCGTCGACGCCTTTGCCTACAACTTCAAGGTCATGGTGCCGCAGGATGCGGTGTACGACCGCAGCCACACCTCTCATGCGGTGAACCTGTTCGACATGGCGGCGAAATATGCCGACGTGATGACGACCGATGCGTGCATCGAGGCGCTGCGCGCCCTTAACGGCGACGCAGGCTGAGGATCCGAGCTGGGAGAGACGGTTCCGGATGACCCCTTTCGATCTCCTGCTCACCGGTGGGACCGCCGTGCTGCCCGGGCATGCCGCGCCGGTGGCCTGCGACATCGCCGTGCGCGACGGCCGGATCGCGGCGATACTGGCCCCCGGCACGGGGGTCTCGGCCGCGGAGACGGTCTCGGTGAACGGCCTGGTGATCATGCCGGGCGCCATCGATGCGCATCTGCATCTCGGCCACGGCAAGGACATCGCACGGCCGCGCGTGCCGGAGGATGCCAGCCAGGAAAGCGCCGCCGCTGCCGCCGGCGGCATCAGCTGCTTCATCCCCTACCTGATGGCGACCGAGCCCTTCGAGGACATCCTCGCCGAGGTGATCGCCGTCACCGAGGCCGGCTGCCGGATCGATTTCGGGTACCACCCGATCATCTCCACCGAGGCGCAGCTGGCCGGCGTGCCGGCCTATGCGCGCGACTGGGGCGCGCCGAGCTTCAAGATCTTCATGAACAACCGCGGCGGCGAGGGAAAGCGGCTCGGCCTGCCCGATATCGATGACGGCTTCCTGCTGCGCCTCTGCGAGCTTGCCGCGGCGAACGGCGGCATGGTCTGCCCGCATCCCGAAAGCATCGAGATGGCGTGGGTGCTGCGCGAACGCGTGATGCGGGCCGATCCCGAAGGCACGGGTGGCCTCGCGGCCTGGAACGCGACCCGCCCGCCCTTCGTGGAGGCCGATGCCGTGCAGCGCGCGGCCCATGTCGCGCGGATCACCGGCGCGCCGCTCTACGTCGTGCACACTTCCTCGGCCGAGGCGTTGCACGCCGCGCTGCGCCAGCGTGCGGCGGGGGCGCAAGTCTTTGTCGAGACCTGCCCGCACTACCTGACGCACGATCTCGGCTGGGAAGGCGGCGTCACCGGCAAGATCAACCCGCCGCTGCGCGAGGCCGCCGACCGGGAGGCGCTGTGGCGCGGCCTCCTCGACGGCAGCATCGACACGGTGGCGACCGACCATGTGCATCGCGACATCTCATCGAAGTCGGGCGGGATCTGGGGCGCTTCGCCTGGCTGCCCCGGCATGGAGACGATGCTGCCGGTGCTGCTCTCGGAAGGCCATGCGAAGCGCGGCCTCGGCCTTGCCCGCATCGCCGCGCTGACGGCGACCAACCCGGCGCACGCGATGGGTCTCGGCCATGTGAAGGGCTCGATCACGCCGGGCATGGATGCGGATTTCGCCATCCTGGACCCGGCGGCGCGCTGGACGGTGGAGCGGGCGAAGGTGCTCTCCTCCGCCGGCTATTCGATCTATGAGGGATGGGAGTTGACGGGGCGCGTCGTCCACACCCTGGTGCGCGGACGCTTCGCGCTGCGCGACGGCGCGCTGCCGCAGGATGCCGTCGGCACCGGGCGCTATGTGCGGCGGAAGCTGGATCACCAGCGGGGCTGACGCGGCGCGCGGCCCTGCCCTATGCGAAGACGGGCCAGCTGGGATACAGCTTGGTCTTCTCCGTTCAGCCTCGCGCTTCGCCGCGCTGCAGCTGGAAGACGGCGAGCGAGCTTGGACGAGACATGGCCCGGAAATCCGCCCAGCCTCCCGCGAACCTGCGCGAGCAGGCACTTGCCAGCATCCGCCGCGGCATCCTCGATGCCCGTTACCCCGCGGGCAGCCTGCTGTCGGAAAGCCAGCTTGCCGAGGAGTTGAGCATCAGCCGCACCCCGATCCGCGAGGCGCTGCGCGAACTCGCCGGCAGCGGGTTGGTGCGCATCCTGCCGCAGCGTGGCGTGGTCGTCTCGGAGCCCTCGGTCCAGGACATCGTGGAGGTCTACCAGCTGCGCGAACAGCTGGAATGCTTTGCGGCGCGGCTTGCCGCGGAACGGCTGGCGCCGGCGGATGGCGCCGCCTTCGAGGCCGACCACGCGGAGGCCATGCGCCACATGGAGGCGGACCGGCTTCGTCAGGCCTATGACGCATCGATACGCCTGCACAGCCGCATCATTGAGCTCGCGCGCAACTCGCGGCTGACGCAGTTCATGAGCCAGCTCAGCGACCAGGTGCACCGTTTCGGCCTGCTCACCCTGCGCCACGGCCGCGTCGAACGGGCGCTGCAGGAGCATGGCGAGATCATCGAAGCGCTGCTCCGCCGCGATGGCGCTGCCGCCGACGCGCTGATGCGCGCGCATCTGCGCGCCGATCGCGACCTGGCGCTCCGAATTACCCTGCCGGCGGGCTTCGCCCTGCCGGAGTTGCCGGGCTGAGCGGCGCTGCTGCCCCATCCGGCGGCGGGTCCGGGCGCCGTCGCGCCAGCGTGATGGCCTCCGCAGGCTCGACGCGGCAAGATGCCGGTGTCATCGATGCGGGCCGACGAGAACGTGGCCCGGCGTGGCCAATGGCGGAGCTGTGCATGGCGCTCAGACTTGTTTCCTCCGGTGACGGCCCGGCCCTCGCGATCCGCGACCACCTGGTGCCGGTGGTGCGCAGGCTGGGAAGCATCGAGACCCAGCAAGGTGCCCTGCGCCTGGTCGCGTTCCGCCCGGAGGGCTGGGCTATCGAGCATTGGACCCCGTTCAACGAATTGGCGCCCGACGAGGCGGCCTCTCCCGGTTATCGCCATGCGCTCGAGCGTCAGCGCAGCGTCGCGGATCTGCCGTACGGGCTCGATGTGTGGCGGGGTGGAGTGAAGGTGCTGAGCATCCTCTGGGCCGATGACGGCCGCTTCGAGGTCGGCGCCTTCCATCGTGGCGCATGGGAGGAGCAGGCGCTGTCATTCTGACGCTGCGCGGGTGCGCGCGCCGGGCCGCGCGAAAGTCCCTTGCCGAGCGGCGGAATGCGGCGCGAACATATGGCGCTGCCTGCCTGCGCGCGGCCGCGGGCCAGGTCATCCGGCGCGATAGGAGATCTCGGGAGATGCGGAACAGGCAAGGGATGCGTGCCTTCGCGGCGGCCCTGCTGCTCGCCGGCACGGCGCTGACATCACCCGCGGCGCCGCAGGAGCTGCGCATCGGCATGAAGGCGCAGGTGGATGGGGCCGATCCGCACCAGCTCTACACGCCGAACCGCAACGTGCAGCTGCACGTCTATGAACCGCTGGTCTGGCAGGATGAGCGGCTGCACCCGCAGCCCCGGCTCGCCGTGTCCTGGCGCGTGGTGGATCCGCTGACCTGGGAGTTCACGCTGCGACAGGGCGTCACCTTCCAGGACGGCTCGCCGCTGACGGCGGAGGACGTGATCTTCTCCATCCGCCGCGCCCAGCAGATCGAGGGCGCACGCACCTACCGCGTCTATGTGCGCGACATCGTCGGCATGGAGGCCGATGGGCCGCACCTCGTGCGCATCCGCACGCGCGCGCCCGCGCCGACGCTGCCGAGCCTGTTGACCGGCTTCGGCATCGTCTCCGCCCGCGCCGCGCAGGATGCGACGGCGGCCGATTTCAACGGCGGCCGCGCCGCGATCGGCACCGGCCCCTATCGCTGGGTCCGCCTCGCCCTCGGCCAGGACGTGCAGCTCGAGCGCCACGCCGGCTATTGGGGCCAGGCGGAGCCGTGGTCGCGCGTGACCTTCAGCTTCGTGCCGAACGACAGTGCCCGCGTGGCTGCGCTGCTCGCCGGCGATCTGGACGTGATCGATACCGTCCCGCCGGGCCTCTACAACCGCGTGCGGGACAGCGACCGGACGCAGTTGCTCACCGCGACATCGAGCTTCACGCTCTACATGCAGCTCGACCAGAAGCGCGACCGTTCGCCCTTCGTGGTGGGCGCCGATGGCCAGGCGCTGGAGCGCAATCCGCTGCGCGACCGGCGCGTGCGGCAGGCCATCACCCATGCGCTGAACCGCACCGCCATTGCCGAGCGCGCGATGGAGGGCGCGGCGGAGCCGGCCGGGCAGTTCGCTCCGCCGGGCTTCGACGGCCATGTGCCCAGCATCGCGCCGCCCGCCTTCGATCCGGCCCTGTCGCGCCGGCTGCTGGCGGAGGCCGGCTATCCGAACGGCTTCGGCATCACCGTGCACTGCACCAGCGACCGCTTCGCGGGCGACGGGCGGGTGTGCCAGAGCGTCGGGCAGATGCTGAGCGCAGTGGGCGTCCGCGCGCAGGTGGATGCGCTGCCGGCCTCCGTGTTCTTCCGCCGCGCCGGCACCGCCACCAGCGATCCCGAATTCAGCATGCTGCAATCGATCTACAGCGGCCTGCCGGGCACGGCGCAGGAGAACATGACGGCGCTGCTGCGGACCTTCACGCCGAGCCTCGGCCTCGGCGCCGCCAATCGCGGCCGCTACAGCAACCCTGAGCTCGACGCGCTGCTCGCGCGGGCGGATGCGACGGTGGAGGATGCCGCACGCGAGCGGCTGGTCGCGCAGGCCGTGACCATGGCGATGGAGGATGTGGCGCTGGTGCCGATCTTCTACTGGAAGGGGTCGTGGGGCCTGCGGCGCGGCCTGACCATGACGCCGCGCGGCGACCAGTACACCTACGCCACCGATATCCGCGCGACGCGCTGATGCGGATCGCGCTGACGGGCGACAGCATCGCCACGCGGCGGGGGCTCACCGCGGACCCCGCCGCGGCCCCGCTCTACGATCTGCTGCGCGGCGCCGATGCGGCCTTCACGAATATCGAGGTGGTGCCGTGCGGCTTCCGCGGCGACCCCTCCTTCGAGAATGACGGCTCGCACCTGGCCGCGGAGCCCGGCGTGCTGGACGACCTGCTCGGCGCGGGCTTCAGCCTGTTCACCGCCGCCAACAACCACATCCTGGATTACGGCATCGCCGGGCTCCGCCTGACGATGCAGGAGATGGACCGGCGCGGCATGTGTCATGCCGGCCTGGGCGACACGCTGGAGACGGCGCGGATGCCCGCCTATCTCGACGTCCCGGCCGGCAGCGTCGCGCTGCTGGCCTGCTGCTCCACCTTCCCGAAGGGCAAGGAGGCCGGTGCGCAAAGGCCGGACATGCAGGGCCGCCCGGGCCTCAACCCGCTGCGCTACGACACCGTGCACGAGGTGACGGCGGCGCAGCTCGATGCGCTGAAGGGCATTGCGGACTCGCTCGGGCTGGAGGCGCAGCGGCGCGAGAAGATCCAGCTCGGCTTCGGGTTCCCGCCCGCCGATCCGGCGATCTTCCACTTCCAGGGCCAGAGCTACCGCGCGGCGGAGGCGCCCGCCATCCGCACCGCGGCGCTGCAACGCGACGTGGAAGGGATCGCCAAATGGGTACGCGAGGCGCGCGGCCGTGCCGACCTTGTCGTGCTCAGCCTGCATGCGCATGAGCAGGGCGCGACGATGGAGGATCCGGCCGAGTTCATCCCGCCCTTCTGCCGCCGCATGATCGAGGAAGGGGCGGACATCGTCGTCGGCCACGGCCCGCATCTGCTGCGCGGGATGGAGCTGCATCGCGGCCGGCCGATCTTCTACAGCCTCGGCAATTTCGTCGGCCAGAACGAGCTGACGCAGAAGCTGCCCGCGGATTCCTACGACCTGTTCCGCGTTCCGCAGGAGAGCACGCCGGGCGCGATGTACCGCCAGCGCCACGACGACGACCGCAAGGGCTTCCCCGCCGACCGGCGCTTCTGGGAAGCGGTGGTGCCGATCTGCCGCTTCGACGATGGCCGCCTGGTGGAGGTCGAGATCCACCCGATCGTGCTCGGGCATGGACTGAAGCCGCATCGGCGCGGCCGGCCGAAGCTGGCGCCGGGCGCAGACGCTCGCGCGATCCTCGACCGCTTCGCGCTGCTGTCGCAGCCCTTCGGCACCGCGATGGAGATCGGCGAGGGCATTGCGCGGCTGCGCATCCCCGCCTGACGGAGCCACGCCTCACGGATAAGGACAGCCCTGGCATGAACGCGATCCTCATCACCGCCGCGCGCCTGATCGACGGCACCGGCCGCGCGCCGATGGAGCGCGCTGCCGTTCTGGTCGAGGACGGCCGCATCGCCGCGGTCGGCCGTGCCGGCGAGATCGCCGCCCCGCCGGGCGCGACGCTGGTCCATCGCGGCGAGGAGACGCTGCTGCCCGGGCTGATCGATGCGCACACGCACATCTCGATCATTCCCGGCCTCGGCGACCAGGGCGGCCAGCTGAAGAGCCGCGCGGCGCTGGCGATGCTGCGCGCCGTCCCGAACATCCGGAAGGACCTGCTCTCCGGCGTCACCACGATGCGCGTGGTTGGCGAGGAGCATTTCCTCGATATCGACGTCCGCAATGCGGTGGCCGCCGGCCGCATTCCCGGCCCGCGCCTGCTGGTCGCCACGCGGCCGATCGCCGCGCGCCACGGCCACGGCACGGCGTTGACCGCAAGCGACGGGCCGGAGGAGATCCGCCGCCATATTCGCGAGAACCTCGCGGCCGGCGCCGACCTCATCAAGTTCTTCGCCACCGGCGGCACCTCCTCCGCGCGCGCCGCGGCGGATACCTGCTTCTACTCGCCCGAGGAGATCCGGCTGATCGTGGAGGAGGCGCATCGCGACGGCCGCCCGGTTGCGGTGCATGCGCATGGCGGACCTGCGATCCGCTGGTGCGTCGAGGCCGGGGTGGACACGATCGAGCACGGCAAGCTCGCGACGCGCGAGGATTTCGAGATGATGCGGCGCGCCGGCACATGGCTGGTCTCCAACCACGCGATCTCCTTCCATCCGGAGGGGATCGAAGGTGGTGACGGCGGCAATCCGCGCATCATGGAGAAGCTGGCGATCGCCCGCCGCCGCGCACCGGAGACCTTCGGCTTCGCACTGGAGAGCGGCGTGCGCTGGGCGCTCGGCACCGATTCGATGCACGGCCTGCTGTGGTTCGAGGCGCAGAAGGCGGTGGAGTTCGGTGCGACCAACGAACAGGCGCTGGCCGGCGTGACGCGCAACGCGGCGGAGGCGATCGGGCTGCTCGACCAGATCGGCACGCTGGAGGTCGGCAAGCGCGCGGACATCGTCTCGGTCCGCGGTAACCCGCTGCAGGACATCGCGGCGCTGCGCGAGGTCGGGCTGGTGATGAAGGAAGGGACGCGCTTCGACCAGCTCAGTGCGGCCTAGACCCGAGTTGCCCGGACTGTGTCCGGGCAACTCGGGTCCAGCCCTTTCGAGCCGGCGATTCACGCCCTGGCGTGCCCGCCTGCGGCGTGCACACCCAGGGCGATCGCGGGCTAAGCGTCGCCGCCGCGCTGTGCCGTGATGGCGTCGATCTCCGCCAGATCGGCTTCCGTCAGCGCCCAGCCGCCGGCCGCGGCGTTCGCCCGCACCTGGTCCGGCGTCGTCGCGCCCGCGATAACGCTCGCGATCGGCGGTCGGGCGAGCAGCCAGCTGAACGCCAGTTCGAGCAGCGTGTGGCCGCGCGCCGCGGCGAAATCGCCCAGCTTCTTGGCCACGGCCCAGTTCCCGCTCGTCAGGTAGCGGTCCGCCAGGCGTTGCGTCTTTGTCAGCCGCGCGCCTTCCGGCAGCGCAGTGTTGCGCTTGTACTTGCCGGTCAGCAGTCCGCTGGCGAGCGGGAAATAGGGCAGCAGCCCGAGGCCATGGGCACGCATGGCGGGCATCAGCTCCGCCTCGTGCTTGCGGACCAGCAGCGACACCTCGTCCTGGCAGGAGATGAAGCCCGCGAGGCCGGCGCTGCGGGCGGTCCACACCGCGTCCACCACCTGCCATGCCGGCAGGTTGCTGCATCCGGCGTAGCGGATCTTGCCGGCGCGCGTGAGATCCTCCAGCGCGCGCAGCGTTTCCTCGATCGGCGTCAGCGGATCGGGCTGGTGCTGCTGGTAGAGGTCGATCCAGTCGGTCCGCAGCCGCTTCAGGCTGGCCTCGACGGCGGAGATGACGTAGCGGCGGCTCGCCCCCTGCAGCGCGCCGGCGGCGTCCATCGGCATGGCGAACTTGGTGGCCAGCACGATGTCCTTGCGGTGCGGCCCCAGGATCTCGCCGAGCACCGTTTCCGATCCGCCGCGCTCGCCATAGACATCGGCCGTGTCGAACAGCGTGATGCCCGCGTCGAGGGCGGCATGCACCACCGCGCGGCTGGCTTCGAGGTCGATGCGGCCGCCGAAATTGTTGCAGCCGAGCCCGATTGCCGAGACCCGAAGGCCGGAACGGCCGAGATTACGCATGTCCACGGCGATGCATCCCTCCAGCACGGCGCAGGCCATGGGCCTGGCGCGGGGCCTTTGTCGAGCATACGCCGAGGCCCGGCCGCGGCAACGCGGCTGGGCAAGGGTGCCCCCACGCCGTTGACTCACACCGCACCCGGCCGCTATACGCCCCTCCCTCCGGCAGGCCCTGCGGCCGCCGGCGGTGGCGTTTGACCCGCTGGCCAGGGTAGCTCTGGCAGGGCGGGGCGGGCGCCGCCACCGACCACCGGGCGCTCCATGCCCATACGATTCAGAAGCACCGGACCCCGAAAGCCCGAGCGCGACCATGACCTACGCAGTGATCCGCACCGGCGGGAAGCAGTACCGCGTCACCCCCGACGCCGTGCTCACCGTCGAGAAGCTCGAGGCCGAGCCGGGCGCCACCATCACCTTCCACGACGTGCTGGCGATCAGCACCGAGGGCGGCCTGACACTCGGCGCGCCGACCGTGCCAGGCGCCCGCGTCACCGCGACGGTGGTCGAGCAGTCGCGCGGCGACAAGGTGATCATCTTCAAGAAGCGCCGCCGGCAGAACAGCCGCCGGAAGAACGGCCACCGCCAGCACCAGACCGTGCTGAAGATCGCCGAGATCGCGGCAGCCTGACGCAGCAGAGCTGAGAGAGAGCACCCCCACCATGGCACACAAGAAGGCAGGCGGCTCCTCGCGCAACGGGCGCGACACCGCCGGCAAGCGCCTCGGCGTGAAGCGCTCGGGCGGGCAGGTCGTGAAGGCCGGCAACATCATCGTCACCCAGCGCGGCACCAAGATGCGCCCGGGCACCAACGTGCTGGTCGGCCGCACCCACTCCATCCACGCCGCCGTGGACGGGCAGGTGAAGTTCGAGCGCAAGGCCGAAGGCCGCGTGCACGTCTCCGTCGTGCCGCTGCCGGCCGCCGCCGAATAAGCCTCCTCTCCGAGAGGATGCGGGACGGGGGCCCCCACGGCCCCCGTTTTGCGTTTCTGGAGGGACCAACGCCATGAAATTCCTCGACGAGGCAAAGGTCCATCTCAAGGCCGGCGACGGCGGCGACGGCGTCGTCGCCTTCCGGCGCGAGAAGTACATCGAGTTCGGCGGGCCGGATGGCGGCAATGGCGGCAAGGGCGGCGACGTGGTCGCCGAGGCGGTGGAGGGGCTCAACACCCTCATCGACTACCGCTACGCCCAGCATTTCCGCGCCCGGAAGGGTGGCAACGGCGCCGGCTCGGACCGCACCGGCGCGGCCTCGGAGGACGTGGTGCTCAAGGTGCCGGTCGGCACCCAGATCCTGGCCGACGACCGGGAGACGCTGCTCGCCGACCTCACCGAGGCCGGGCAGCGGGTTGTGCTCTGCCGCGGCGGCGATGGCGGCCGCGGCAATGCGCACTACAAGACCTCGACCAACCGCGCGCCGCGCCGCGCCGACAAGGGCTGGCCGGGCGAGGAACGCTCGGTCTGGCTGCGCCTGAAGCTGATCGCCGATGCCGGGCTGGTCGGGCTGCCGAATGCGGGGAAGTCCACCTTCCTCGCCGCGGTCTCCGCCGCGCGGCCGAAGATCGCCGACTACCCCTTCACCACGCTGCATCCCCAGCTCGGCGTGGTCCGGCCCGATGCCAACACCGAATTCGTCCTGGCCGACATCCCGGGACTGATCGAGGGCGCGCATGAGGGCGCTGGCCTCGGCGACCGCTTCCTCGGCCATGTCGAGCGCTGCGCCGTGCTGCTGCACCTCGTGGACGGCACCCAGCCCGACCCTGCCGGCACCTACGCCACCATTCGCGCGGAGCTGGAAGGCTATGGCGGCGGCCTGGCCGACAAGCCGGAGATCGTCGCGCTGAACAAGGCCGATGCGATGACGCCGCAGGCCCGCACCTCGCGGCTGAAGGCGCTGTCGCGCGCCGCCGGGAAGCCGGTGCTGCTGGTTTCCGGCGCCACCGGCGAGGGCGTGCCGGAGGTGCTGCGCGCGCTCGCCGCCATCATCGCGGAAGCGCGGCGCGCCCGATAGCGCGCCGGTTGCCTGTAGAGCGGGCCCGCGCTTTCGGGCGCGCCTCTCTACCCGACCGCCGGCGCCCTGGCCTGCCGGAGCACCCGGCCCAGCCGCTCCGCCACCACCTCCGCGCCGGCGGGCTTGCGCACCAGGGCGAAGGGGCCGCCGCGCTCGACCGAATCGAGCTGCTCGGGCAGCGCCTCGGCGGCATGGCCGGTGACCAGCACGGCTGGCAGGCGCGGCAGGCGCCGGCGGGCCTCCTCGACCAGGCCGAGCCCGTCCAGCCCGCCCGGCATGGCCAGGTCGGTGACCAGCGCATCGGGGTGCAACCCGCGGTCCAGCAGGGCGAGCGCCGCCGGGCCGCTGCCGGCGGCGGTCACCACGAAGCCGCGGTCGCCGAGCTCCGCCATCAGGATCTCCCGCACCTCCGGCTCGTCCTCCGCCAGCAGCACGGTCGCGGGCAGGTCGGTGGCGCAGGCCGGTTCGACGGATCGGGCGGCCGGCCGCGCCCCGGCTCCCGGCGTGACCGGCGAGGGCGGTGCCTGCGGCAGGATGAGCGCGACCGTGGTGCCCTGGCCGGGCGCGCTGCGGATGGTCAGCGCGCCGCCCGACTGCTCGGCGAAGCCGCGCGCCATCGCCAGGCCCAGCCCCGTGCCCTGGCCGCGTGGCTTGGTGGTGAAGAAGGGTTCGGTGACGCGCGCGAGCACCTCGGGCGACATGCCCTCGCCGGCATCCGACACGGATAGCCTCACCCAGTCGCCCGGCGCGAGCCCGGCCGCCGCCAGCGTCGCGCCATCGCGCACCGGATCGGCGCGGAACCGGATCTCGCCGCCTTGCGGCATGGCGTCACGCGCATTGTTCGCCAGGTTGACCAGCACCGCCTCCAGCTGGCCGCGATCGGCCCAGAGCGGGGGCAGCCCCGGCGGCGCCTCCACCCGCAGCGTGACGGCGGGGCCGAGCGCATGGCGCAGCATCTCGGCCAGGCTTTCCAGCAGCGGCGCGGGCGGCACCGCCTCGGCCTGCAGCGCGCCGCGGCGGGCGAAGGAGAGCAGCCGCGCGGTCACCGCGGCGCCACGCGCCGCGGCCTCGCCGGCCAGGGCGACGAAGCGCCTGGCCGCGGCAGGGTCGTCGGCCAGACGCTTCTCCGCCAGCCGCAAGCCGCCCTGCACCGCCTGCAGCACGTTGTTGAAGTCGTGCGCGATGCCGCCGGCGAGACGGCCGAGCGCCTCCATCCGTGCCGCCTCGGCCAGCCGCGCCTGGCTCGCGGCCAGCGCCCGGCCGCGCTGCTCGGCGAGGGCTTCGAGCTGCTCGGCCTCGCGCTCCAGCACCTGCGCGGCGCGGCGCATCGGCGTGACGTCGATCAGCGTGCCGATCATGCGCACCGCGCGGCCGGCCTCGAACTCCACCTTTCCCTGCGCGGCGACATGCCGCTCCACCCCGTCGGCCCGGCCGACCACGCGGAGCTCCAGCTCGAAGCGCCCGCCGCCGGCCGGGTCGAGTGCGGCGGCAAAGGCGGCGGCGGCGCGCTCCAGCTCCTCCGGCGGCAGGCCGGCCCGGAACGCGGCGCGCGAGGGCGCCACGCCCGCCGGCAGGCCCCAGAGCGCCCGCATCCGCTCGTCCCAGACCAGGCGGCCGCTGCGCAGGTTCCAGGCGAAGGTGCCGACATTGCCGGCCGCGAGCGCCAGGCGCAGCCGCGCCTCGCTCTCCGCCAGGGCCGCGTTCGCCGCCCGGCGCTCGGTGACATCGCGCGAGACGCCGCCGATCCGCAGCGGCCGGCCGCTCTCCGCATCGCGCTCCACCACGCCGCCGTAGGATTCCATCCAGAGCCAGCCATTGCCGTCCGCCCGGCGCACGCGGTACTCGATGCGGTAATGCGTCCTGGTGCCACCAGCCACCGCTTTGAAGGTGGCGCGGACGCGCGCGGCATCCTCGGGATGCACGGCGACGCGGAAGTAGTCCTCCAGCGTGTAGCCGGAGAGCGGCAGGTCGGGCCGCGGCTTCACCACGCGGCCGGCCCGCGCCATCGTGCCGCTTTGCAGGTCGAGCTCCCAGCTGCCGAGCCCGGCGGCATCGAGCGCGAGCCGCAGTCGCACCTCGTTCGCGCGCAGCGCCGCCTCGGCGGCGCGCTGCTCGGTCACGTCGGTGCTGGTGCCGAACCAGAGCATGATGCGCCCGGCCTCGTTGCGAACCGGCAGGGCGCGGGAGAGGAACCAGCGATAGGCGCCGTCCCGGCCACGCATCGGGAAGGTATCCTCCCAGGGTTCGCCGCTGGCGAAGGCGCGGGCGAGGCGGGCGACGACGCCGTCCACATGGTCGGGGTGGTGCACCGAGCGCCAGCCCCAGCCTTCCATCTCCTCCGGCGTGGCGCCGGTGTAGTCGTGCCAGCGGCGGTTGAACCAGAAGATCCAGCCATCCGGCCGGGCCATCCAGGCGAGCTGGGGGATGTTGTCGGCCATGGCGCGGAAGCGCGCCTCGCTTTCGGCCAGCCTCGCCGCCGCCGCCCGCTCCGCGGTCACGTCGCGGAAGAACACCACGATCCCGCCATCCGGGCGGGCGCGGCATTCGCCATGCAGGTGGCGGCCGAGGCGGGGATGGAAGGCATCGGCGGTGACGGTCACACGCTCCGCCATGCAGCGGCGGCAGGCGTCCCAGAACGGCCCGCCGGCGGCGTTCGGGAAGGCGTCCCACAGCACCCGGCCGCGCAGGTCGTCGCCCACGCCGAGAAGCGCCGCACCGCGGCCGTTGACGAAGGCGACGCGCCAATCGGGGGCGAGCACCAGCACCCCGTCGCCGGTCGCCTCCAGCACGCCGGCGAGTTCGGCCTCACGGCTGCGCAGCGCATCCTCGGCGGCGGCGAAGCCACGGCGGAGCTGTTCGAGTTCGGCGACGTCGGCGGCCGGCAGGGCGGCGGCCCCGCCCTGGCCCTTCCCGGTCGCGACAGCCAGCGCATGCTCGCGCAGCCGGTGCACCGGCCGGAGGATGCGGCGCGCGGCGACCAGTGCCAGCCAGCCGCCGAGCAGCAGGGCCAAGACGCCGCCGATCGCCAGGTTGATCAGCGGCCCCTGCCATGCGGCGGCGAGCACCGAAGCGGGTGCGCCCACGAACAGCCGCCAGCCGGGTGCCGAGGGCACCGCGTGAAAGGCATAGACGCGGGCAACGCCGTCCAGCCCGACGGCGCGGAACAGCCCGTCCTCCCGCCCGGTGAATCGCGGCACGTTCTCGGGTGCCAGCGGGCGGCCGGCGAGGCTGTCGTGCAACGCATCGGAGCGCGCCACCAGCACGTTGCGCGCATCGCTGACCGCGGCAATGACCCCTTGCGGCAGGCTCTGTGCCGCGAGCAGCCGGTGCAGCCGTTCCGCCTCGAGCGAGGCCGCGGCCATCAGCGCCACGCGACCGTCGGCGCCCTGTACCGGCACGCCGATGCCCGCGACCAGGCGCCCCGAGGCGGCGCCGGCGGCCAGGTTGCCGATGGCCGGCTCGCCGGTGGCGAAGACCCGGTCCACCAGCTCGCGCGCCCGCACTGGCGGACGGCCGGTGCCGAGCGGGCGCAGCGTGGTCATCACCAGCCGACCCTCGCGGTCCACCAGGCCGACCGGGGTGCCCAGCCGCTCCGAGACGCGGCGCGCCTGCGCGGCGATGGGCTGGGGATCGGCCGCCTCGGGGTCCGGCAGGAAGACGGGCGAGGTGGCGAAGGCCTGCATCGCGCCACTCAGCCCGGCGATCTCGCGGTCCACCGCCAGGGCGAGCGCCCGCGCGGTATCACTCAGGCGCCCCTCGGACGCCTGCTGCTGACTCCGGGCTGCCTGCCACGCGGCCGCGCCCGACAGCAGGAGGAGCGGCAGCAGCACGCCCAGCGCCAAGCCGAGCAACAGCGTGGCCAGCCTGCCCCCTTGCGGGCCGCCGGTGACGACAGCCGGCGGCGACATGTGCCGGGGCCCGGGTCGCGGCGGCTCGATGCCGGTCGCGTCCGCGCCATTGCGGGCCTCGGCGTGACCGGCAGCAAACGGGGGTTTCGGTGCGCGCACGGCCATCCGCCCGCCAGACTAGACCCCCGCCTCCGCACTCGCGGCCGCGCGAGCGATCACAACGGCGTGCGGCCGCCGGCCAGCTTGGCCGCCGCCGGAGGGGTCAGGCCTCGGCCTCGCGCAGTACTTCCCGCACTGGGCGGCGCACCGCGGCGATCGGGCGGGGCCCGCGGCCGATGCGCAGCAGGATCTGCGGCACGCCCGGCTCGCCGAGTTCCGCCGCCAGGCGCGGCCGCAGCGAAGCCACCTCGATCGACTGATTGAGGAAGGAGGCGGTGAAGCCGCCGGCGGTCACCGCCAGCAGCGTGCGCTGCAGCGCCTCGCCGGTGGCGATCCAGTCGCGCGGCGTGTCGCCCGGCGTTGCCAGCACCGCCAGCGCCGGCGAGCCCTCGGCCAGTTCCTGGTCCCTCGCCGCCTGGCCGGCGCCCATGTCGAAGGTGCGCACCACCAGCGCGGCGGCGAAGGTGAACAGGTCGGGCATCCCGAAGGCGGCGCCCGACAAGCCATCCCGCCCGGCCCCCCGGCGCGAGCGCATCCAGGCGGAAAGCTCGTGACGGAAGGCCGGGTCGGCCATCTGGATGCGGTCGCCTTCCGCGACCAGCGCCGCCAGCGCGTGTCGGCGGGCCGGAGCGTCGAACCAGTGCAGCCGGGCCGCGCCGGCCTCTTCCGCGGCGGCGATCGCCTCCACCCGCAGCGGTTCGGGCACCGGGTCGGGCGCGAAGGCGAAGCGGGTGGTGCGGCGCGCGGTGATGGCGCGCAGCAGCCGGGCGCTTGCGGGCGCGGCCGGGCAGGGTCCGAGACCGCGGATCGCCGCCAGCAGGTCGCGGTCGCCGGGATCGGGCAGCACCGTGACCTCCAACGCCTCGCCCAGCGCCGCGGCTGCGTGGCGAAGATTGGCCAGCGCGGCGCCGCAACTGATGGTCAGGGCGCGGTCCGCCGGGTCCACCACCGGCAGCGCGCGGGAGCGGTCGGCCCGCAGCTCCAGCAGATCATCGCCCCGCAGCCGGAACAGCCAGGGCTGGGTGTTGTGGCCTGAGGGCGCGAGGACCGCGTAGTTGAGCAGGAAGCGCAGCCGGGCGCCGCTGCCGTGGCAGTCGGCAAATCCCGCCGGGTCCACTGCCCAGGGGTCATCCATCAGGATGCTGTCCATGCCTGCTCCCCAAACGCGCCGCACCCGGGGTGGAGGATGGCGAAGGCCGCAGGCCGGCGGCCTTGCGCCCGGTCAACCCCGTCGGCCGGGGCGGGTCAATTGCCGGAGATTGGAAGCCACGCGGCGGTGCGCCGGGCGGAGGGCGGCGGCGGCCACCAGCTCCGGCCGGCTGCCGGCCAATGCCGCGCGACCGGCGGCCAGCGCGCCTTCGGCGAAGGCGCGCTGCTTCTCGGCCGCCATCGCCGCCAATGCGGTGGCGGCGCCCGCCGGCTCCGCCCAGAGCTGCGCGCTGCGCAGGGTGAACACCCAGCCGGCCTGCCAGGCGAGCCATGCGAAGTGGGCGGGATCGGTCATGCGGGAAGGGATCTCCTCAGGCCGGCACGGGTCCGCGGCGCGACGGCGCCGCCCGATCCGCGGTGTCAGAGTGCAGCGAGGATCGCTTCCGCCTTGCTGACCTCGAAGGCGCCGGCCGCCTCGACCCCGAGATGGGTGACCTTGCCGTCCTTCGCCACCAGGGCGAAGCGCTGGCAGCGGACGCCGAGGCCGCGCGCGGTGAGGTCCAGCTCCAGGCCGAGCGCCTTGGTGAAGGCCGCCGAGCCGTCCGCCAGCATCACGACATCCTCGCCGACGCCCTGGTCCTTGCCCCAGGCGGCCATCACGAAGGCGTCGTTCACCGCCATGCAGGCGATCAGGTCCACGCCCTTGGCCTTCAGCGCGCCGGCATTGGTCACGAAGCCCGGCAGATGCTTGGCGGAGCAGGTCGGCGTGAAGGCGCCGGGGACACCGAACAGCACCACCGTCCTGCCGCGGAACAGCTCGGCGGTGTCCACCTCCTTCGGTCCCTCGGCGGTGGCCTGCATGATCTTCACGGACGGAATCGCGTCCCCGACCTTGATCGTCATCGCTTTCGATATCCCCGGATATTGTCGGTTGCGGCATCATCTAGAGCGGATCGGCCGGCCGCGTCCATCGGCCGCCCGCCGGTCGCCCACGGGCCGGGCAACCCTGGCCGCGCTCGCGCCGTTCTTGCAGCGGCACCGTCGTGCCGCCATCTTCGAAGCCATGGCCAGGAAAACGCCAAAGCCCATCCCCGCAAGTGCTGGCATCGACCCCCGCGAGGGCTGGCTCACCGGCCAGTTGCTCGTCGCCATGCCGGCGATGCAGGACCCGCGCTTCGCCCGTGCGGTGATCTGCCTCTGCGCGCACTCCGGCGACGGGGCGATGGGAATCGTGCTGAACAAGCCGCTCGAGGGCCTGTCCTTCGAGGAGCTGCTGAAGCAGCTCAACCTCGACCCGGTGCCGCCGCAGCGGCGCATCCGGCTGGTCTCGGGCGGCCCGGTGGAGAATGGCCGCGGCTTCGTGCTGCACAGCGACGACTGGGAGACCGAGGGCAGCCTGAAGGTGCAGCCCGGCGTCGCGCTGACCGCCAGCGTGGACATCCTGAAGGCGATCGCCGGCGGCGGCGGCCCGCGCGAGGGGTTCCTCGCCCTCGGCTATGCCGGCTGGGGCCCGGGCCAGCTGGAGAACGAGATCCAGCAGAATGCCTGGCTCTCGGTGCCGGCCGATGAGCGCCTGCTGTTCGCCGCCGCGCCCGACCGGCTGTGGCGCGAGGCGCTGGCCAAGCTGCATGTGGATCCGGCTTTGTTGTCCGGGACGGCCGGGCATGCGTAGCACGCACGCCCTCAGGCGCCGGGCGCCGCCGCCCCGGCTCGCCGCGCTGGCGGGCCGCGTTCGCGGCCTCGGCCTGCCCGGGCGGGCCGCCTGCACTGCCGTGGTGATGGCGGTCTGACCCGCGCTGGGCGCGCTGGACGCGGCGCCGCGGCCTGTCAGACTGGCACCGATGTCCCGCACCCTCCAGGGCGTGCTGCTGCAGCTCGTGGCGCTCGCCCTTTTCGTCGCCATGGATGCGCTGCTGAAGGTGCTGGTGGCGAGCTACCCTGTGCCGCAGCTGATGTTCCTGCGATTCGTGGCCCACACCCTGGTGGTGGTGGTGGCGTTGCGGCTGATCACCGGATCGGTCCCCTGGCGCTCCCGCGCGCCCTGGCTGCAGACGCTGCGCAGCGCGACGCTGGCGGTGGCGAATGCTGCGCTCTCGGTCGCGCTGATCCATGTGCCGCTCGCCGATGCCACCGCGGTGATGTTCGCCGCCCCGGTGCTGACCGTGGCGCTGGCTGCGCTCTGGCTGGGCGAGCACGTCTCGGCACGCCGCTGGATCGGGGTGGTGATCGGGCTGCTCGGCGTCTTCGTGGCACTGCGCCCGCCCTTCCTCACCGGCGAGCCGCTGCACTGGGCGATGCTGCTGCCGCTGGTCACCGCCGTGGCCAATACCGCCTACCAGCTGCTGACCCGCCGGCTGGCAACGGTGGACGATCCACGCACGACCTTCGTGCATACCAGCCTTGCAGCCTGCGCGTTGACCGGCCTCGCCCAGCCCTTCGTCTGGGTGACGCCGGCGCTGTCCGACCTGCCCTGGATGCTGCTGCTCGGCCTGATCGGCGCCACCGGCCACTCCATCCTGGTGCTGGCCTTCGCCCGCGCGCCGGCCTCCATCCTGGCTCCAATGTCCTATACACAGCTGGTCTGGGCCGGGTTGGCGGGCGTTCTCGTCTTCGGCGACTGGCCGGATGGGTGGACGCTGCTCGGCGCCGGGGTGATCGCGGCCGGCGGCGTGCTGGTGGCGCTGCCGCAGCGGCGAAGGCCCCGCCCGGACGACGCAGGGGAACGATCCTGACGCGATCCCGACGTCCGATTGTCACGAAGCGCTTGCGCCCGGGGGCGCGAGGCACTAGCCAATCCGCCGCCGCCGGACACGGGTAATGAGCATCCGCACCGATTCCCCCGATCGCCACCATCCCCGCGCCGTGCTCGATGCCGCGGGCGTCCGCGACGCCTATCGGCGCTGGGCCGGCGTCTACGACCTGGTCTTTGGCGGCGTCTCCGCCCATGGCCGCCGCCGCGCGGTGGAGGAGGTCAACCGCCTGCCCGGCACCCGCGTGCTGGAAGTCGGCGTCGGCACCGGCCTCGCCCTGCCACGCTACCGGCCGGAGAAGCGGGTGATCGGCGTGGACCTCTCGCGCGAGATGCTGGCCAAGGCGGCCGAGCGCGTCCGCGAGGAGCGCCTGGCCCATGTCGTCGGCCTCTGCGAGATGGACGCCGAGCGCATGGCCTTCGCCGATGACAGCTTCGATATTGCGGTGGCGATGTTCACCGCCTCGGTGGTGCCCAACGCCAAGACGCTGTTCGCCGAGATGTCGCGCGTGGTGCGTCCCGGCGGGCACCTGCTGTTCGTCAACCACTTCGCCGCCGAGGCCGGGCTGCGCTGGTGGGCGGAGCGCAGCATGGCGCCGCTGGCCCGCCTGCTCGGCTGGCACCCGGATTTCGCGCTGAGCGACCTGCTCGACCCGCAGGAGATCCGGGTCGAGGCGATGGAGCCCTGCCAGCCGGCCGGGCTGTTCACCCTGCTGCGGGTGCGGAACCAGCCGGCAGCCGCGCTGGCCGCCGCGGCCTGAGCCCGCCGAACAGCGCGGCGCCCGCCACCATCAGCCCGCCCAGCGTGCCGATCACCCCGGCCGCGTTCAGCGCCAGGTCGATGCCGAGCACCGCCGGCACCGGCCCGGCCAGCGCATAGCCGACGGCGCCCAGCGCCGCGCCCAGCGCCGCGCCGCCCAGCACCTGCGTGTTGTAGCGGTCCGTCATCAGCCGCAGCGCCGCCGCCGGGCAGACCAGCATCGCCACCACCAGGATCGAGCCCACCGCCTCGAAGGCCGCAACCGCGGCGGCGGCGACCATCAGCGCCAGGCCGATCTCGATCCGCCGGCCGGGGATGCCGAGCGCCTGCGCATAGGCCGGGTCGAAGCAGATCAGCTTCAGCGGCCGCCAGATCAGCGCCACCGTCACGCCGACCGCCAGCGCCACCCCGGCCATCAGCCCGAGTTGCCGCGGCAGCGCCGACAGGGCCTGCGGATCGAGCAGGGCGGCGGCGGAGCGGCCCTCGGTCCAGACCAGCGTCTCGAGCTGGCCGAACAGCACGCAATCCAGGTCGAGGTCCACGGCGCGGGCGCCGGTCACCTCCAGCAGGACCAGGCCGATGGCGAAGAAGGTGGTGAACACCGCGCCGATCGCCGCCCCGGAATCCAGCCGCGCCACCTTCTGCACCACGGCGATCAGCGCCACCGCCGCGAGCCCCGCGAGCATCGCGCCGACCAGCATCGGCAGCCCGGCGCGCAGCCCGGTGACCGCGAAGCCGAGCACGATGCCCGGCAGCACCGCATGGGAGAGCGCGTCGCCGATCAGCGACTCGCGCCGCAGCACCAGGAAGGAGCCGAGCAGGCCGCAGGTCGTGCCGGCCATGATCGCCGCCAGCAGCGGCGGCAGGTCGAGCATGAGGAAATCGGAGAGGGTCATGTGTACGCCCTCAGGCGGCGGGCGGCCGCTCCGTTGCGCGTCGTTCGGTTCTGGCCGCTCATGCTGCTCATGCTCATCTGGTCCTTCTGCCGAGCGCATGCGGGCTGGCGGGGAGGGCGGAGGGCTCGGGCAGCAGGCGCGCGGCCATCTCGGGTGGCAGCCCGTGCTCGACGAGATCCGCCAGCCGGTCGGCCGAGGCGATGTCCGTCGCGCCGGCCGCCAGCAGGTGGTGCTCCACCGCGCGATGCGCCCGCACCGCGCGCCGCGCCGCGGTGGCGCCGCGTGGCGTCAGATGGACATGTCCCTCGGCGCGCGCGAGCAGGCCGCGCAGCCCGAGCCACCAGGCCAGGCGCCACGCCTTGCCCCGGCTCCAGCCACGCGCGCCCGCTACCGCGCCGAGCGGCGCCCAGCGGTCGCCCGCCGTTCCCGGGCCGGCGCCGGCGGCCTCCTGCGCTTCCCAGGCGGCGCGCAGGAAATGCTCGGTGTCGGCCGAGAGGCGGCGGCGCGTCAGCATCGCCAGCCGCGCGAGCAGCCCGCGCTCCGGCGCCAGCAGCAGCGCCAGGGTGAAGAAGCAGGCGGCGACCAGCACCACCGCGGCACCCGTCGGCACCTCCGGCCGCAGCGCCGAGAGCCAGGCGCCCGTCGCGCCGGCGATGCCGCCGGCGGTGGCCGCGATGGCCAGCATGCGCGGCAGGCGATGGGTCACCAGCCGCGCGGTGGCAGCCGGCAGCACCAGCAGCGCCACCACCAGGATCAGCCCCACCGCCTGCAGGCCACTGACGCAGACCAGCACGATCAGCCCGAGCAGCAGCAGGTCGCTGCGGTCCGTGCGAAGCCCCATGACGCGGGCGAAATCGGCATCGAAGGCCACCGCGCGCAGCCGCTGGAAGGCCGCCAGCACCAGCGCGAGCGAAACCGCCGCGACGCCGGCCGCGATCATCGCATCCTCCGCCCGCATCGCCGCCGCCTGGCCAAGGATGAACTTGGACAAGCCCGCCTGCGCCGCCCCCGGCAGCGTCTGCAGCCAGGACAGCAGCGCCGCGCCAAGCGCGTAGAAGGAGGAGAGCACGATGGCGATCGCCGCATCCTCGCGGATGCGCGTGGTGCGGGTCAGCGCCTGCACCGCCAGCACGCCGAGCAGCCCGGCGACCGCCGCGCCGGCCAGCAGCGGCGGCAGCGCGCGTGGATCGCCGCCGACCAGCGCGACGATCAGCGCGGCGACCGCCACGCCGGGCAGCGCCGCATGCCCGACTGCATCCGCCACCAGCGCCCGCCCGCGCAGCAGCGCGAAGGTGCCGACGGTGCCGGCGGCGACGCCCAGCAGTGCGCAGCCCAGCAGCACGACCGCGGTGTTGTAGGGGATCATGCCCCGCTCGCCTCGGCGCCGACGCGCGATTCCTCGAGCAGCGCCAGCCGCGCGCCATAGGTCGCGCCGATGTTCTGCGTGGTGAACACCTCCTTCACCGGCCCGGCCGCGAACACCCGCGCATTCAGCAGCAGCACGGAGGAGAAATACTCCGGCACCGTGCCGAGGTCGTGATGCACCGCCACCACATGCCGCCCCTTCGCCGCCAGGCCGCGCAGCACGCCGACGATCGCCTCCTCGGTCGCCGCGTCCACCGCCGCGAAGGGCTCGTCCATCAGCACAAGCTCGGCATCCTGCGCCAGGGCGCGCGCGAGGAAGACGCGCTGCTGCTGGCCGCCGGAGAGCTTGCCGATCTGGCGGTCGGCGAAGGCTTCCATGCCGACCTGGGCGAGCGCCGCCCGTGCGGCTTCCTTGTGCCGGCGGGGCATCATTCCCCACCAGCGCATCCGCGGGTAGCGGGCCATGCACACTACGTCGAGCGCGGTGGCCGGGAAGTCCCAGTCCACGCTGGCGCGCTGCGGCAGGTAGCCGACGCGGTCGCGCGCCTCCTCGAGCGGCCGGCCGAAGAAGCGCACCTCGCCCGAGAGCGCCGGCACCAGGCCGAGCGCGGCCTTGAGCAGCGTGGACTTCCCCGCCCCGTTCGGCCCGACGATCGCCGTCAGGCCCGGCGGCGCCGCCCAGGTGACGTCCCACACGGCCGGGCGCTCGCCATAGGCGACGGTCAGGTGGCTGACCGAGAGCGGGGCAGGCGGGGTCATGCTTGGTGCATCCGCTTCAGATCTCCGGTGCTCGCCGCCTTCGGCGGCTCCGCCCTCCGATCACCGGATGCAATCTGGCGCATCCGACTCAGATCTCCGGTGCTCGCCGCCTTTGGCGGCTCCGCCCTCCGATCATCGGATGCGGTCACGACGACAACCTCCCGTTCAGCCCGCGCGCCGGCGCCTGGCCGCCGAGAGCGCGGACGATGGTGGTGACATTGTGGTCGATCATCCCTTCATAGGTGCCCTCATAGGTGCCGGGCCGGCCCATCGCGTCGGAGAACAGGTTGCCGCCGAGTGCCACCTGGTGGCCGCGCGCCGCGGCGCCCTCGATCAGCGCGCGCACCGCGCGGTCCGGCACCGAGGTCTCGGCGAAGACCGCCGGCACGCGCTGGCGCACCAGCTTGCCGACCAGCTCCTCGATCGCCGCGAGATTGGCCTCCGCCTCGGTGGAGAGGCCCTGGATGCTCTCGACCTCCAGCCCGTAGCGCGCGCCGAAATAGGCGAAGGCGTCATGCGCGGTGACCAGCACGCGTGCATTGTCGGGCACCGTCGCGATCGCCTCCTTCGCGTAGGCGTCGAGCCGGGCGAGCCGTTCGCGGAAGCGCGCCAGATTGCCGGCGAAGACCTCGCGCGACTCCGGGACGAGCCGGCCGAGTGCGGCCTCCGCCGCGCCGGCGGCCTCGGACCAGAGCGCCGGGTCCATCCAGACATGCGGGTCGGCGGCGTCGGGATAGTCAGGGTTGGCGCGCAGCTTCTCGCGCGGCAGCGATTCCGCCAGCAGCACCACCACCTTGCCGGATTGGCGCACGCGCTCCAGCACGTCGCCCATCCGGCCTTCCAGGCGGTGGCCGTTGCCGAACACCGCGTCGGCGCCGAGCAGCTTGGCGATGTCGGCGCGGGTCGGCCGGAACAGGTGCGGGTCCACGCCCTCGCCGATCAGCGTCTCGGCCCTGACACGCCCGCCCGAAACCTCCCGCACCACGTCGCCGACCATGCCAACGGTGGCGATCACGCTGCGCGGCGCGCCGCCACGGCCCGCCTGGGCCAGGGCGGGCAGGGGCAGGGCCGCAGCGAGGGCGCCGAGCAGGGCGCGGCGCCGGACAGATGAAGGAGTGTTTACATGTAGGAGTGTCGAGACGTTATCCCTGTTCATATGTTCAGATATTCCCTGTTTTTTCAATAACTTCTCTGTTGTGCGCAGGTTGGGCGGATCGCTGCCGCCGTCAAGTGCGAAGGCGTGCCGGGTAGGATGCTGGACGCGCGGGCGGCGACGGCGGATGCTTGGGCGACAGCAACGGAACGTCGCGATGGCCGTGCGGGACCGGATCGCCGAGGACCAGGTGGTGGAGCTGGCGGAGATGTTCCGCCTGATGAGCGACCCGACGCGGCTGCGCATCATCCTCGCGTCGCTGGACGCGCCCGTCCCGGTGGGCGAGATGGCGGAGCGGCTGAACATCTCCGCCTCTCTGGTCTCGCACCATCTGCGGCTGCTGCGCGCGGCGCGCCTGCTGCAGGCCGAACGGCGCGGACGGCAGGTCTTCTACGTCGTTGGCGACAGCCATATCCGCTCGATGCTCACCGACATGGTTGACCACGTCGCCGAGGGCGAGGCCGAGGCGGAGGCCGCGCCCGGCGGGTGAGCGCGGCAAGGCCGTCTTGCCTTTCCAATCCCTGGCCTCACTTGTGCGGTGCGAAGTCGGCTTCTATAGGTCGGTCGTGGGGAGCATGAGGCGACGCGGTCCGCGATTGGCCGCGTGCGCCCCCTTGCCCAGCCCCACCCATGGCAGGTTGAAAAAAACCGCGCGGCCCTGGCCGTAGCGGCGGGACGGCAGAATGAGGCAGGCAATCAGCGCTCTCATGCAAAGGATGGCCCGGGTCGCCGGGACCGTCGCAACGGGGCTGGCGTTGCTGGCTGGTGGTGCCGGCGCCGCGCTGGCGCAGGCGGCGGCCGAGCCGCCGCCGATGATCGGCGCGCCGCTGCCCTGGGGCATCGGGCTGCAGCCCTCCGGCGGGCCGATCAAGGATGCGATCTCCTCGTTCAACTCGCTGGTGTTCTGGATCATCGTGGTGATCACGATCTTCGTGGCCGCCCTGCTGGTCTGGGTGATGTGGAAATACCGCGCGAGCGCGAACCCGAACCCGTCCAAGACCAGCCACAACACCATGCTGGAGATCGCCTGGACGGTGGTTCCGGTGCTGATCCTGGTGGTGATCGCGATCCCGTCCTTCCGGCTGATCTACTACCAGGATCGCGCGGTGGACGCGGAGATGACCATCAACGTGCAGGGCCGCCAGTGGTACTGGCACTACGGCTACCCCGACCATGGCAACTTCAACTACGACAGCTATCCGGTGCCGAACGAGGAGATCGCGGCGGGCCAGATCCGCAGCCTCTCGGTGGACAACCCGCTGGTCGTGCCGGTCGGTGCCAACATCCGCATCCTGACCACCGGCCAGGACGTTATCCACAGCTTCTTCGTGCCTTCGCTCGGCGTGCAGAAATACACCATTCCCGGCCGCACGCTGGAGACCTGGATCCGCGCCGACCGCCCCGGCATCTACTATGGCCAGTGCAACCAGATCTGTGGCGTGAACCACTGGTTCATGCCGATCGAGGTCCGCGCCGTGCCGCGGGAGGAGTTCGAAGCCTGGGTCGCGCAGGCCCGGACGCGCTTCGCCCAGGGTCTGCCGCCTGGCCCGCCACCCTCCGCCCTGGCGCAGCAGCAGCCCGCCGAAACCACTCTCGCCGAGGCGCGCCGCTAAGGCGCGCCCCTGAACCGCAAGGATCGGACACACCCCGATGGCGACCGCCTCACACGCCCACGACGAGCACCACGACCACAAGCCCGGCTTCGTGCAGCGCTGGCTGTTCAGCACGAACCACAAGGATATCGGCACCCTCTACATCGGCTTCTCGATCTTCGCGGCGATCATCGGCGTCGGCCTGTCGCTGCTGATGCGGCTCGAGCTGCAGCAGCCGGGGATGCAGATCTTCGCCGACGGGCAGATGTGGAACTCCTTCGTCTCGGCCCACGGCCTGATCATGGTGTTCTTCGTGGTCATGCCGGCGCTGATCGGCGGGTTCGGCAACTGGTTCGTGCCGATGATGATCGGCGCGCCGGACATGGCCTTCCCGCGCATGAACAACATCAGCTTCTGGCTTCTGGTCCCGGCCTTCCTGATGCTGGGCGCCAGCCTGTTTGTCGCCGAGGGGCCCGGCGGCGGCTGGACCATCTACCCGCCGCTGACCGACAACACCTATCACCCATCCATGGCGATGGACCTGGCGCTGTTCTCGCTGCACCTGGCGGGGGCGAGCTCCATCCTCGGCGCGGCGAACTTCATCACCACCATCTTCAACATGCGCGCACCCGGCATGACGCTGCACAAGATGCCGCTGTTCGTGTGGTCGATGCTGGTCACCGCCTTCCTGCTGCTGCTGGCGGTGCCGGTGCTGGCGGGCGCGATCACGATGCTGATCACCGACCGCAACTTCGGCACGGCCTTCTTCGACCCGGCCGGTGGCGGCGACCCCGTGCTGTTCCAGCACCTGTTCTGGTTCTTCGGCCACCCCGAGGTCTACATAATGATCCTGCCGGCGTTCGGGATCATCTCCCACGTCGTCAGCACCTTCAGCCGCAAGCCGGTGTTCGGCTACCTCGGCATGGCGTACGCGATGGTGGCGATCGGCTTCGTCGGCTTCATCGTCTGGGCGCACCACATGTACACCTCGGGCATGAACGTCGATACGCGCGCCTACTTCATGGCGGCGACGATGGTCATCGCGGTGCCGACCGGCATCAAGATCTTCAGCTGGATCGCCACCATGTGGGGCGGCAGCCTGAGGTTCGAGACGCCGATGCTGTTCGCCATCGGCTTCATCTTCCTGTTCACGGTCGGTGGCGTGACGGGCGTGGTGCTTGCGAATGCCGGCATCACCCAGATCCTGCACAACACCTACTACGTGGTGGCACACTTCCACTACGTGCTGAGCCTGGGCGCGGTGTTCGGCATCTATGCCGGCATCTACTACTGGCTCGGTAAGATGTCGGGCCGCCAGTACCCCGAGAAGCTGGGCCAGATCCATTTCTGGCTGACCTTCGTCGGCGTGAACCTGACCTTCTTCCCGATGCACTTCCTGGGCAACCAGGGCATGCCGCGCCGCTACCCGGATTATCCGGACGCCTTTACCGGCTGGAACCTTGTTGCCTCGGTCGGGTCCTACATCTCGGTCGCCTCCTTCCTGTTCTTCTTCTATGTGATCTACGTGACCTTCACGAAGGGTGCGAAGGCGGCCGCCAATCCCTGGGGCGAGGGCGCAACCACGCTCGAATGGCAGGTCAGCTCCCCGCCGCCCTTCCACACCTTTGACGAGTTGCCGCGCGTTCGCTGAACACGCGCGGAACCAGCTCCCGCGCCAGGCGTGACCTGGCGCGGACCCGGAGGACGCCAGCATGAGCGGCGCAACCATCGAGAAGGGGGGGGCGCGAGCCCCCCTCGATGCATATCAGGCCGACCTCTCCGAGGTCCGCGACTGGATCGCGCTGCTCAAGCCGCGCGTGCTGACGCTGGTGGTCTTCACCGGCATCATCGGGCTGCTGGTCGCGCCGGTGAGGCTGCCGCCGGCGCTGGCGGTGGCCGCGATTCTCTGCATCACGGTTGCCGCCGGCGCGGCGGGCGCGTTGAACATGTGGTACGACCGCGACATCGATGCGGTGATGCGCCGCACCGCGCGCCGGCCTATCCCGGCCGGCCGGATCGCGCCGAATGCCGCACTCGGCTTCGGGCTGACGCTCGCCATTGCGTCGGTCGCCGTGATGGGCCTCGCCACGAACTGGGTGGCGGCGGGCTGGCTGGCCTTCTCGATCCTGTTCTACGTGCTGGTGTACACGATGTGGCTGAAGCGGCGGACGCCGCAGAACATCGTGATCGGCGGCGCCGCCGGCGCCTTCCCGCCGCTGATCGGCTGGGCGGCCGCGACCGGCGACGTCTCGCTGGTGCCGCTGCTGCTGTTCGCCATCGTCTTCATGTGGACGCCGCCGCATTTCTGGGCGCTGAGCCTCTGGGCGCATGGCGACTACGCCCGCGCCAAGGTGCCGATGCTGCCGGTCACCCATGGCGCGAGGGAAACCCGCAAGCAGATCCTGCTCTACACCGTCGCGCTGTTCCCGCTCGGCCTGGCGCCCTGGCTCGTCGGCTTCAGCGGGCCCGCCTACGCCTTGGTGGCGGCGATCCTCGGCGCTGCCTTCCTTTGGCATGCGGTCCGCGTGCTGCGGGAGAAGCAGGACGAGGCGGGCCGCAGCCTGGTCAATGACGCGGCGGCACGGGCGACCTTCCGCTTCTCGCTCTACTACCTGTTCGTGCTGTTCGGCGCGCTCGCCGTGGACAAGCTGTGGCTGTCATGACCCCCGAGGAACGCGCCGCCTTCGAGAAGCGCCGCCGCGCGCGCAACTGGGCGATCCTGCTGACGCTGATCGCGCTGGTCGTGCTGTTCTACTTCATTTCGATGGCGCGGCTGCTGCGGACTTGAGCGCAGCAGCCGCAGGAGCCAAGTGACGACCATGGACGCCGAACGCCGAACTCTCCTCGCCAGGCGCAACCGCCGCGTCGCCACCGGTGTCTTCGCCGTGGTGTTCGGGATGGTCGGCGTCTCCTTCGCCGCGGTGCCGCTCTACGATCTGTTCTGCCGCGTCACCGGCTTCAACGGCACGCCGATGATCGGCCAAGCGGCACCCGCCCAGGCGGGCGAGGCGCTGGTCACCGTCCGCTTCAACGCCAATACCCAACCCGACCTGCCCTGGCGCTTCGAGCCGGCGCAGCCTTCGGTGCAGCTGCGCGTCGGCGAGGAGGGAATGGGCTTCTATCATGCCCGCAACCTGTCGGACCGGCCGGCCACCGGCGTCTCCACCTACAACGTCACGCCGGAAGTGGTGGGCAAGTATTTCCACAAGACCGCCTGCTTCTGCTTCGAGGAGCAGACGCTCGCTCCGGGGCAGCAGGCCGACATGCCGCTGGCCTTCTGGGTGGACCCGCGGATCGCCGAGGATCCCAACACCCGTGGCATCCGCACCATCACGATCAACTACACCTTCTTCCGCAGCCTGAACGATGCCGAGCGTGCCGGTGCACTGGCCAATGCCGGCCCGCATGTCGGCCGCCAGGGCCCGCCCACGGCGACGCGCTGATTCTGCCCTCCACCGGGCACCGTTCAGCCCGTCGCGGGCTTGATCTGCGGCGGCTTTTCGCGGATTGATGCCGGCACAAGGCCAGGGGCGCGAAGCCCCGGCGCGACCACCCAGGACGAGCGATGGCAAGCCATAGCGAGACGGGCGCAAGCCCCTACAAGCACCCCTATCATCTGGTGGATCCCTCGCCCTGGCCGCTGCTCGGCGCCTTCGCCGGCGGTGCGCTGGTGCTTGGCATCATCCTGGTGGCGCACAACAACAGCTGGTGGATGCTCGGCGTGGGCCTGGCGTCGATGCTGGCGGTGATGTTCTTCTGGTGGCGCGACGTGCTGAAGGAGAGCCGCGACGCCTCCATGCACACCCCGGTGGTGCGGCTCGGCCTGCGCTACGGCATGGTGCTGTTCATCGCGTCGGAGGTGATGTTCTTCGTCGCGTTCTTCTGGGCGTATTTCCACTTCGCACTCTTCCCGAACCATGTCTCCGGAGCGGAGACGGCAATCTGGCCGCCATCCGGGGTGCACACCTTCGACCCCTTCGGCCTGCCCTTCCTGAACACGATGATTCTGCTGCTGTCCGGCACGACCGTGACCTGGGCGCACCACGCCCTGCTGCAGAACGACCGCAAGTCGCTGATCACCGGCCTGGCGCTGACCGTGCTGCTCGGCATCAGCTTCACCGGCTTCCAGCTGTTCGAATATTACGAGGCGCCGTTCGAGTTCACCGGCGGCATCTATCCCTCCACCTTCTTCCTCGCGACCGGCTTCCACGGTTTCCACGTGTTCGTCGGCACCTGCTTCCTGGCGGTGTGCCTGGTCCGCGCCATCCGCGGCCATTTCTCGCCCGAGCGCCATTTCGGCTTCGAGGCGGCGGCCTGGTACTGGCACTTCGTGGACGTGGTGTGGCTGTTCCTGTTCATCTTCATCTACTGGTGGGGCGCCGGCGTCATCGCCGAGCACTGAGCGCCCTTCGATGCGTCCTGGAGCGACCCTGTCCGCCGGCGCGGGCAGGGTCGCGCCGTTCTGGGGGGTGGTGCTGCGCGGGCGCTGCCCGCATTGCGCCAAGGGTCGGTTGTTCAACGGCCTGCTGGATGTTGCGCCGGTCTGCACCGTCTGCGGGCTGCACCTGGCCGATCAGGATGCCGGCGACGGGCCGGCGGTGGCCGCCATCTTCCTGCTCGGCGCGCTGACGGTCATCGGCGCCTTCCTGGTGGAGTTCCGGCTGGAGCCACCCTTCTGGGTGCATCTGGTGCTGTGGCCGGCGCTGCTGATTCCGGCTGCGGTGGTCACCATGCGCCTCGCCAAGGCGGCGCTGATCTGGGCGCAATGGCGCCACCGCGCCGGCGTGGTGCGCTGAGCGCGGGCGGCAGCGTCAGAGGCGCACCGCTTGCACGATCCCGCGAACCGCCCGAGGCTCGATCCGACCGTCGCGATGCCAGAGGAGTGACATGAAGCGCCCGATGCTCGCTGCCCTGTTGGGCGGCGTGATCCTGGCGGTCGGCGGGACGAGCGGCCTCGGCGCCGTCTGGCTCGCCGGGGGCACCGCGCTGGCCGCCGGGTTCGGCTGGATGATCGGCGGCCTGCCGGGCGGCGCGGGGGCGGAGGGCTCCAGCGGCGGCCACGACGACGGCGGCGACTCGGGTGGCTCCGGAGGCGATGGCGGAGGTGGCGGCGGCGAGTGACGCATCCCACATCCATGGCACGATGCGCCGCCCGCTGCTGATCGCCGTCCTCGCCGCCGTTCCGGTCCTGCTGTTGCTGCTGTTCCTCGGGACCTGGCAGGTGGAGCGGCTGGGCTGGAAGAACGACCTCATCGCCCGCATCGCCGCCAGCGAGGCCGCGCCAGCCGCGCCGCTTGCCGAGCCGCCGGAGATGCTGGCCAAGGTTCGCGTCAGCGGCCGCTTCGACCATGCCCGTGAAGGCCTGCTCGGCCTCGAGGTGCGCGGGCCGGTGCTGGGCGCGCGGCTCGTCACGCCGCTGCTGCGCGAAGGCGCGGCGCCGATCCTGGTGGACAGGGGCTGGGTGCCGCTGGAGCGGCAGCACGCCGTCGCCCGGCCGGAGGGCGAGGTGACGGTGGAAGGCTGGGTGCATCCGGGCGACCGGCCGAATCTCTTTTCCGCCACCGACGATCCCGCCGGGCGACGCTTCTATACCTTCGACCCCCCGGCGATCGGCGCGGCGCTCGGCCTGGCGGAGGTGGCGCCCTTCGGGCTGGTCGCGCTCGGTCCTGCCGGTGGCAGCCTGCCGGACCCGTCGCGCACGCTGCCGCGACCGACGAACAACCACCTCGGTTATGCGATCACCTGGTATGGGCTCGCGCTGTCGCTTCTCGGCGTGCTCGCGGCCTTCGCGCTGAGACGGAAACCCGCATGAGCAACGCCGCCTATGACCGCCTGAAGGCCCGCTTCGCCCGCATCGGCGCGATCAACGAAGCCGCCGGCATCCTGCACTGGGACGCCAGCGCGATGATGCCGCCGGGCGGCGGCCACGCGCGCGGCGAGCAATTGGCGGCGCTGGCCGGCGTGGCGCATGAACTGCTGACCGCGCCGCGGACCGAGGAGGACCTGGCCGCGGCAGAAGCCGATGGCGAATGGGACGCGCCGAACCTCGTGCTGATGCGCCGCGCCCATGCGCGCGCCACCGCGCTGCCGGTTGCGCTGGTGGAGGCCAGCAGCCGCGCCAATTCCGCCTGCGAGAAGGTGTGGCGCGAGGCCAAGGCGGATGCCGACTTCGGCAAGGTCGAGAAGCTGCTGACCGAGGTCGTGGCGCTGCAGCGCGAGATCGCGCGCGCGCTGGGCGAGCGGCTCGGCATGGATCCCTATGACGCGCTGATGGATGGCTACCAGCCCGGCGTCACCTCGGCCGATGTCGAGCCGGTCTTCGCCGCCTACGAGGCCTGGCTGCGCGAAGCGTTGCCGCGTGCCGAGGCGATCCAGGCGAAACGTCCCGCGCCGCTGCCGCTTTCCGGCCGCTTCCCGGTGGCGGCGCAGCGTGCGCTCTGCCGCGAGATGGCCGAGCGCATCGGGCTTGAGTTCAGCCATGCGCGGCTCGACGAGTCGCTGCACCCCTTCTGCGGCGGCAATCCCTCAGACGTGCGCATCACCACCTTCTACGACGAGGAAAATCCGGCGAAGGCGCTGCTCGGCGTGCTGCACGAGACCGGCCACGCGATGTACGAGCGCCACCTGCCCGCCGGCTTCGCGCGCCAGCCGGTGGGCGAATCGGCCGGCATGGCGGCGCATGAATCGCAGTCGCTGATCGTGGAGATGCAGGCCTGCCGATCGGATGCCTTCCTGGCCTTCCTCGGCGGCAGGCTGCGCTCGGCGTTCAGGGCGGAGGCGAAGGCGACGTCGCCGGAGAACCTGGCGCGGCTCTGGCGCCATGTCTCACGCGGCGTCGTCCGCGTGGATGCCGACGAGATGACCTATCCCGCGCATGTCATCCTGCGCTTCCGGCTGGAGCGCGCGCTGATCGCGGGCGAGCTCGAGGTGGCAGATCTTCCCGCGGCCTGGAACCAGGCGATGCGCGACATGCTAGGAATCGTGCCGCCGGACGACGCGCAGGGTTGCCTGCAGGACATCCACTGGCATGACGGCGCCTTCGGCTATTTCCCCAGCTACACGCTGGGCGCGATGGCCGCGGCGCAGCTGATGGCGGCGCTGCGGCGCGACGTGCCGGAGCTCGATGCGCAGCTGCGCAAGGGAGACCTCTCCAGCATGATGCGCTGGCTGAACCTGCATGTGCACGGAGAGGGGGCGCGACTCGGCTTCCAGGACCTGCTGCGGCACGCGACGGGCAAACCGCTCGACCCGGCGGATTTCACGGCGCATCTGGCTACAAGGTATCTCTCGGCCTGAGCGCAGTCTGCCGCGCCCGGAACGGCCAAAAAATATAACATCACGAATTCTTAATATATGACATTGATCAAGTTAAACGCCTGCCATTCGGCGCATGGTTTGCCCGGTTGAGAATCAAATGAGGGCAAGCCAATGGCCAAATCGCAGACAGCCTCCGGCGCCGGCGCGCACGCGCTTGTTGACAACTATGCCTTCACGCCTGATGCGCCGACCGAGGCCGCACGCGGTCCCGGCGGCGGTGGCGGCCCCGGCGGCGGTGCGGGGGGCGGAGGCGGCATGGGCGGCGGCAAGCCCCCGGGTGCCGGCAGCAAGAAGGGCGACCTCTTCGGCGACCAATGGGTCCTGCTGCGTGACCTCGACCCGTCGGGCGGCGGCGGCGACGGCGAGCCGGCGCTGGACGGCAACGGCCAGGTCATCCCGATCGGCTACGACGAGGCGACCGGCGCGACCTTCCCGATCTACTTCGTCGAGGCCGAGGAGGGAGAGTACGAGATCCCGGCCGACCAGCTGATCTACGTACAGGAAGTCGAGCTGGAGCGGGCCAACGTGGCGCGCGCACCGACCAAGGTGATGGAGAAGTCGCTCGACGCCGCACTGACGAAGATCGCGAACGGCACCGACATTACGACGGATACCGCCGGCCGCATCGTCGTGGACGGCGTGACGATCGACTCGCCGCTCGAGAACCTCGCCCTCTACCAGTTCATCATGAACACCGGCGGCAGCGACAGCTGGACGGACGTGCTGGCCAATGCCGACGCCAACCTGCCGGCGGAACTCGCCGATCTGCTCGCTTCCGGCTGGGATCCGACCGGGCTGCTCGCCGGTGGCTTCTCCAAGTTCGTGCCGATCACCATGGACGCCGTGCTCTACGAGCACACGACCCTTGGCGTGAACGAGGTGACGGGGTCGGGCAGCACGCTGCAGATCGACTACTTCAGCTTCACCAACGGCACCACCGAGACCTACGACTACGACCGCGAAGAGCGCTACGGCGACGTCTGGATGCAGTGGTACCAGGATCTGGACGGCGATCCGTCTACCCTCGAACTCGTGCAGTCCACCGTGTTTGATGCGGTCTGGGGCAGCGACGACGACGGCGACGGCGTGAACGACGCGGGCAGCGGTGTGAACTGGAACGACGAGTACATCCAGCTCTCCACCGACGGCCAGAGCTTCGAGACCTTCGCCGCGACCGCCGCCGGCATCAACGACTGGGCCCAGGCGGTCGAGGATGCCCGTGCGGTGATCTACATCATGCACGAGAGCCTCGGAGCGGTGGAGATCCCGGCGCCCACGGCGGCGGACGCCCTCGTCGGCTGAGCCGCGAGAATCCCGACCTGGCCGGCACGGCCGGCCAGGTCGCCCGGCGGGGTTCCGCCGGGCCATCCGAAGCCTGAACCCGACGGGGCAAGCCCATGGCGAAGAAGCCTGCATCCCCCCTGCCGCTCGCGGCGGCGGCGGAGGACCACGAGCACGAGGTCACACTGATCGAAGGTACGAACCAGTCCGACGAGATCATCCTGGGGCATGGCGCAGGTGGCGGTCGCCAGCACATCGTCGGCGGCAATGGCGAGGACACGCTCGGTGCCGGCGGTGGCCCTGACACCGTCGAAGGCGGCAATGGCCGCGATTACCTCATGGGCGGCGGCGGCCCGGACCTGATCGAGGGCGGCAACGGCAAGGACACCCTCGTCGGCGGCATGGGGCCCGATACCCTGGTCGGCGGAGAGGGGGCCGACCTCTTCGTCTACACGGCCCACACCGACGACGACCACGGCCCGGGCCCTGGCGGCGAGGAGGGCGGTGGCGAGGAGGGCGGTGGCGAGGAGAGCGACGGCCACGAGGGCGAAGACCCCGCCGGGCGACGCGAGACCATCGCGGATTTCCAGACCGGCCTCGACGACATCGACCTCAGCGCGCTTGACCTTGACGGCTTCGCCGATGCGCCGACCGCCCTGGCGGTCTGGGTGGAGCAGGATGGCGAGGACACGCTGGTGAAGGTGGACCTCGACGGGAGCCTTGAGGGTGAGCACACGGCGGAACTCACCATCGTGCTGCTCGGCCTGGATGCCGCCGCGCTGTCCGCCGCCGACTTCATCTTCTGAACGGATCGCACTGAAGGCAAAGGAGAAACCCATGAGACAGATGAACCGCAGGCTGGCGCTCCTCTCGGCGTTGGCCGCCATCCCGGTGCTCGGCGCCACACCGTCGGTCCTGGCGCAACCGGCGCGGACCGCGGCCGGGCAGGGCATGGGCGCGACCGCCCTCGGGCAGGACTTCGACGCGCTGCCGGTCGAGGCGCGCGAGCGAGTGCGGAATGCCTTCCGCGTCGGCGCGCCCGACCTGGAGGACGCGCAGATCCGGCAGCGCTGGAACGCGATGACGCCTGCGCAGCGCAGCGAGGCCCTCCGGACGCGCGACCGTGATCGTGACCGCGACCGTGACCGTGATCGCGATGGCGACCGTGATCGCGATCGTGACCGTGACCGCACCCGCTCCAGCGCACCCCAGCCTGGCGGTGCTGCCGCAGGACCGGGTCCGGGCGGCAGCCCAGGCGGTGGTGCCGGCGGCGCTGGCGGCGCCGGCGCCGGCGGCGGAAGCGGACGCTGAGATCACCCCTCCGGGGTATCTGACGCGTCGGCGGAGCGGTCAGGGCTGCGCCACCGGAAGGGCGCCCTCCCGCCCGCCGCGCAGGAACTCAACCACGGCCCGCCGCTCCGCTGCGGCGGGCAGCCCGTTCGCGCCCATCCAGACGCCGGGGTACATCTCCTCCGGATCGTCCAGGAAGCGGATGAGGCGGGCGGTGTCCCACCGCTCGCCCGCGCGGCCGGCTGCCTGCAGCGCGGGCGAGTAGTCGAAGCCCGGGTCACCGCCGACGCGGCGCCCCAGCACGCCATGCAGGTTCGGCCCGGCCATCTCCTCCGCACCCGCCGCAACGGCGTGGCAGGAGGCGCAGCGCTGCTCGAACAGCGCGCGGCCGTCTTGCGCCGCTGCCGGCAGCGCCAGCAGCAGCGCGGCCGCCAAGGCCAGCCTCACAGCCCGTATTCGATCCTGACGATGCGGTCGGTGCCGCTCTCGCCGCCCCAGGCTTCGCCGGCGACGCCGTCCATCTGGCGGACATTGGCGCCCGGCCGGTCGGAGGGGAAGCCGAGGAAGCTCTCCGTCGCCGGGTCGAAGCGGACGATGGCGTTGGCGCCGAAATCGGTCAGCCACACCTTGTCTGCGGGATCCACCCAGACCGAATAGGCGCGCGGCCGCTCGCCCGGCAGCTTCCAAACCTTCCACGTGCCGTCGCGTGGATCATGCATGGAGACGTTGCCGCTGTTCCATTCGCTGATCCACAACCGCCCGGCGCTGTCGCTCCAGACGCGGCGCGCGCCCTGGCGCGGCGTCGGCGGCTCCACGATGCGCACGCGCAGCTCGGCCGCGTTGGTCGCCTCGGTGTCGATCTGCGCCAGGTGGTTGCCGGCAAGCGAGACGTACCAGACCCCGCCCTGCGGCGTCCTCGTGATGCCGTAGGGGCCGCGGCCGCGCGGCGCCTCCCACACATCCATCCGCTCGGTCGCCGGCCCGAAGCAGCCGACGATGCCGTTCTGGCCGGTGAACCAGTAGGTCCCGCGATCGTCGAACACGCCGGTGTTGAGGTTGGTGTTCGGAAACCGCTCCGGCAGCTTCCAGACCTGCACGCGGTGGTCGCCCGCATCCACGCGGGCGATGGCGTTCTGCCCGCCTTCCGTCACCCAGGCGGCGCCGTCCGGCCCGCGGATCACGCCATGCGGCGCGGCGCGGTCTGCGCCCGGCGCGCGCAGATCCATCGCGCGGATCGAACCGTCGCGGGGATCCAGCCGGTTCAGCGTGCCGTTACGCTGGCCGCAGAACCAGAAGGTGCCGTCGCCCGCCGCGGTGATGTCGCGGGAGCCGACGCGGCCGGTGACGCCGGGCGCCTTGGCGTCGAAATACGTCACGCGATAGCCGGGCGGCGTGGCCGGCTGGGCGACGGCAAGGCGGGGAAGTGCCGGTGCCGCCAGCGCGGCGGCTCCCAGGGCGAAGAGGTCGCGGCGACGCATGGGGATCCTCCCTTGCAGCTGCCCTCGACTCTATGCCGCGGTGACGGCGCCGCAAGCGTCGTAATGTAAGCGCCGGGCAGGCCGCGTGGGCGTCAACGCCCCGGCCAGTGCAGCGGGTCCAGCCGCAGCACCGGGATGCGCGCAAAGGTCAGCATGCGGTCCTCCAGCGTCACCGGCACCTCGATCTCCGGCGCGCCGGTCTCGTCATTGGGGCGGGAGAGCAGCGGCAGCACGCTGCGGGCGGTGAGCGCGGCGCGGCTGCCGACCAGGCCCGCCGCGCTCAGCGCCTCCAGCGCCGCGCCCGCGCCGGTCAGGCGCAGCGTGCCGGCGCCCATCGGCTGCAGCGCCTCGTCGAAGGTGAGCGTCGCCGCGGCGGCGGCGCCGACCGGACCCCAGCTGATGTCGAGCGCCCGCAGCTCCACCGTGCCGCCGCCATCGCGCCAGGCCGCGGCCCGCGCCGCGGGGGCGCGGCCGGGCGGCAGTGGCCCGGTGACAGAGAGATCGGCCGCTAGCGCGGCGATGCGGCGGCCGAACACCGGCGCCGGCGTGCCGGGGGCAGGGGCCGGCAGCTCGATGTCCGTGGCCGAGAAGGTCAAGGCCAGTGCGGATTCCTGCTCCGTCGCGGAATTGCTGCCCTGCGCCGAGAGCGCTGCGCTCCGCAGCTCGATCCCGCCCGCCGGGGTGCCGATGCGCAGGCGCTCCGCCGTCACCTCGGCCGCGCTCGGCGGCGTGTCCGGCTCCAGCGGCACCACGGCGGCGAGCGTGTCGGCGGTGAAGGGGTATTCGGTGGCGCCGAGCCGCAGCCGCTGCTGGCCGGGCAGCGAGACATGCAGCCGGTCGAGCCAGGGCAGCGTCACCCGCAGGACCACGCGCTCGGCGGCCAGTGCCGCGCCGCCGGGCAGCGTGGCCGCGGCCCCTTCCAGGCGCACGCGATCGAGGGTGAGCGTGGCGGAGAGCGGCCAGCCGCCACGCGTCGGCGGCGCGTGCTCCACCCGCCAGCCCTGGGCGCGGCGCAGCGACACCCAGGCCTGCCACCCGGCCTCCAGCTGCTCCGCCATGGCGCGCCACAGCAGCGTGTGCCCGGCGCCGAGCGCGAGCAGGGCGATCAGCCCCAGCAGCAACAGCCTGCCGGGCAGGCGGGAGGGGGGCTTCCGGTCGATCACGCCACGGCCTATAGCCCACGCCTGCCCGCCCGTGCAGATCTCCCGCCCGCATCATCGGCCAGCCGACCACCCGCCGCTCGCGCCCTGCGGGCACATGTGGGTGTTCGCCTACGGCTCGTTGATCTGGCGTCCAGGCTTCGACCATGCGGGACAGCATCGCGCGCTGCTGCGCGGCTTCCATCGCAGCTTCTGCCTGTGGTCGCACCGCTACCGCGGCACGCCGGAGCAGCCCGGGCTCGTGCTCGGGCTCGACCGCGGTGGGGCCTGCCATGGCGTCGCCTTCCGCGTGCCCGGCCGCGAGGCGGCGGAGGTGCTGCGCTACCTCGATGACCGGGAACTGCCCGATGGGGCGGAGGTCGTCTATCACCGCCGCCTGGTGCCGGTGCGGGTGCTGGACATGCCGGGGACGGTGGTGCCGGCGGTGGCCTATGTCGTGAACCGCGCCTGCCGGAACTACGTGCCGAAGCTGGACCCGGCCAAGGCGGCGGCGGTCATCGCCCAGGGGATCGGCCAGATGGGCGCAAACCGCGACTACCTGCTCAACACGCTCGGCCACCTGACCCAACTTGGCGTGCGCGATGCCGGGCTGGAGAGGATCGCGGCGCTGCTGCCGGCCGCACAGGGCGCCGCCTGAACGTCCCGCCCGCGGGCCGAACCATCCACATTCGCCCCGGCATGGCAATGGGCGGGGCAGGGCGTGGGGCCACTTCTCCGCGCCGAACCTGCGATTCACCTGCTGTCAAGGCATTTACTGAGATAATTCAGCTACTTGCCGGTTTCCTTGGCCTGGGGAGAACGCTTGCCCCCAGGATTTGCGCTGCAAAAAATTTGTCATTTGTAAGGGGTTGGCGGTCGTGCTTCGCCGTTGGCGCGAAAGGCTAGCCCACAGCCTTATCCACAGGACGCGACGCCTCCTCGGCATACAATCGGTCGGTCTCGGTCTCGATCGCTTCCTCCAGCGCGGCCAGCAGGCGGGCCCGCGGCAGCCCTGGCGGGATCGGCGGCAGGACGGAGATGCGGATCACGCCCGGGCGCTTGCGGAAGGCGCGGCGGCCCCAGACGCGGCCGCTGTCGGTCGCCACCGGGATCACCGGCGCCTCCGACGCGCCGGCGATCGCCACCACGCCGGGCTGGTAGGGCACGCGCTCGCCGGGCGCGGTGCGGGTGCCCTCGGGGAAGATCACCACCTGGCGACCGTCGTCCAGCGCGACCTTCGCGGCGCGCAGCATCGCCCGCAGCGCCGGGCCGCCGCCGGCGCGGTCCACCGGGATCATCCCCATGCGGCGCGCATGCCAGCCATAGAGCGGGATGGAGAGCAGCTCCTTCTTCAGCACATAGGCGGGCCGGGGCAGCAGGCCCAGCCAGATCACGGTGTCGAAGGCCGACTGGTGCTTGGCGACGATCACGCAGGCACCGGGCGGGATGGTCTCCATCCCGCGCAGTTCCACCCGCACGCCGCAGATCACGCGCAGCAGGGCGGCGACCATCCACGACCAGGTCCGCCCCAGCCACAGCATCGCGCTGCGCGGGGCGGCCAGCAGCGGCAGGGCGAACAGCGCCAGCAACGCCGTCAGCACGAAGAAGGCGGCGTTGAACAGCAGGGACCGCAACAGGGTCATCGGCGCGAGGCCTCCCTGGCCGGCACCAGGGCGGAGAGCCCCGTCAGCGCCAGGCCATATTTCAGGTATTCGCCCACCAGCAGCTGCGCGACGCGCGCCCGCGGCATGGCGCCGGCACGCAGGCCGGAGGGGCCGACCGGATGCGCCAGCAACTCCACCCCCGGCAGCGCCCGGCGCAACTCGAGCAGGGCGCGCGGCATGTGGTAGCCGGCGGTCACCACCCGCACCGCCGCGCCTGGTCCGATCCCCGCCGCGCGCAGCCACGCGGCGGTCTCCGCGGCGTTGCCCACGGTCGTCGCCGCGGCATGCCCGAGGGTGACGCGGTCTGCCAGCGTCGCCGGCTCGCGTCCATGGGCGCGGGCGAGCTCCGCCAGGGTCAGCCGCGGCGCCGCGCCGGAGACCAGCAACCGCGGCGCCAGCCCGGCTTCGAGCAGGGCGAGCCCGGTGGCCACCCGCTCCGCCCCGCCGGTCAGCACGACGATGGCTTCGGTGCGGCGCGCCGGCGCCTCGGCCTCGGCCGTCGCCATGCCGAGGAACCAGAGGAAGCCGCCGGCCAGTGCCGCCAGCAATGCCAGTGGCGGCAAGGCCCAGCGCAGCCAGCGGATCAAGGCAGCTGCCTCAGCCAGCGGCGCACGGTGGCCTGGGCGGTGGCCCAGCCGACCAGGTAGGCGAAGGGCGGCACGGCGGCCAGCGCCGGCCAGGGCAGCGAGGCCCAGCCGCCGGCCGCGGCGCCGGTCCAGGGCGCTGCGAGGTCGGCGAGCAGAACCAGCGCCGGCACCGCCGCCGCGGTGCCGAGCAGCGCTCCGCCCGCCGCCATCAGCCCGAGCCGGCGGGCGAAGCGCCCGGCGATCTCGCCGTCGCGCGCGCCGAGGCCGTGCAGCACCTCCACCGCGTCGCGCCGAGCGGCCAGGCCGGCGCGCGTCGCCACCGCGACCACCGCCGCGGCCACCGCCGCGACCAGCCCGAGCACCACCCAGGACAGCGCCTGCAGGCTGCGCGCCAGCGCCGCGAGCCGCCCGACCCAGAGGCCATGCGCCTCCACCACCGCGCCGGGCACGGTCGCAGCCAGCCGGTCGCCGACCAGCACCGGATCGGCGCGCGGGTCGCGCAGGCGGATCTCGATCACCGCCGGCAGCGGCAGGCCGGCGGTGCCGCCGAGCCAGGGGCGCAGCAGGTCCGCAAGCCGCGCCGCATCCATCGCCTGCGCCTCGGCCACCTCCTCCATGCCGCGCAGCGCCGTGACGGCGCGTTCGGTGGCGGCGGCGTCGGCATCGGGCAGTTGCACCGTCACTGCGGCGCCGGCACCGCGCTGCCAGCGCTCCGCCAGCGCGGCGGCCCCCTGCGCGCCGGCCACGGCGAGCGCGGCAAGCAGGGCCATCGCCGCCACCAGCCCCGGCAGCAACGGTCCCGACAGGGCGCGCCGCAGCCCGAGCGGGTCCCTCGAGTAGCGCCTACGCCGGGCCAAGCGCATCGTCCCCCTCGCCGGGCTCGCCGAAGGCGTCGCCGGCGGCATGCAGCGCGCGCGCATTGTCCGGGTCGTGCAGCCGGCCCTCATGCAGGAACAGCGAGGGGGCGGGGAAGCGCGCCACCAGCTCCTCGTCGTGGCTGGCGACGACGACGGTGGTGCCGAGGCGGTTCATCTCCCGCAGCAGCGCCAGCAGGCGCCGCGCCTGGCGCGAATCGAGATTGCCGGTGGGCTCGTCGGCCAGCAGCAGGTCGGGGCGCGCGATCACCGCGCGGGCGATGGCGATGCGCTGCTGTTCGCCGCCCGAGAGTTCCTGCGGCGCCGCCGGCGCCTTCGATTCCAGCCCGACCCAGCGCAGCATCTCCGTCACGTCGGCGCGCAGCGAGGCTTCCGGCCGGCCGGCGAGGCGCAGCGGCAGGGCGATGTTGTCGAACACGGAGAGATACGGCAGCAGCCGGAAATCCTGGAACACCACGCCGATGCGCCGTCGCACCGCCGGCAGCGCGCTGCGCGGCGCGCGCGCCAGGCGGAGGCCGAGCACCTCCACCTCGCCGCGGCTCGGCCGCAGGGCCAGGTGCATCAGCTTCAGCACCGAGGACTTGCCGGCGCCGGAAGCGCCAAGCAGCCAGGTGAAGGAGCCACGCGGAAGGGCGAAGGTGATGTCGGACAATGCTTCCGGGCCCCAGTCGCCGCGTTGGGGACCTCCGCCGGGGTAGCGCAGTCCGACCGCCTCGAAGCGGACCATGGGTGCTTCCTGCCCCGCGCGCGCAGGCGCGCCAAGAGGCTATAATGCACGCAGGCACGCCAAGAGGTGCCCGCGCGCGCCGGCGGGCCGAAGCGTCATTGCTCACACGGGGGTGTGCGCAGCCGGCCGCCGCGTGTTTGAATGTACTGGGCGGCCTTGCCGTCCGTTTCGCCGAAAACGGTCCCACCGGATGCGCATCGCCTGCCCGAACTGTTCCGCCGAATACGAGGTGCCGGATTCGCTGCTCGCGACCGGCCCGCGGCTGCTGCGTTGTGCGCGCTGCGGCCACCAGTTCCAGGCGGCCCTCCCCGGCGCCCCGCCGGCGCCCGAGGCAGCGCCGCCGCCGCCCGCCGCGCCGCCGCCGGCCGCCGCACCGGAGGAGGCAGCGCCACCGCCGCCACCCGAGCCCCCACCTCCGCCACCCGAGCCGCCGCCGCCGGCGGAGCCGCCGCGCCGCGCGCCGCCTGCCGTGGACCAGCCGATGGGACCGGAGCGCGACCGGCCGCCGCCCACCCGCGGCCCGACGCGGCACTCGCCGATCGATCCGCCATCGCCGGAGCCCTCGCCGGAGGAGCCGGAGCGCTCCACGGCCGCGGTGGCGCTGGCCTGGCTGCTCTCGCTCGCGCTGGTCGCCGCGGCGGGCTGGGCGACCTGGCGCTACCACGCCGAGATCACCGCGTTCTGGCCGCCGGCAGCGCGGCTCTACCAGGCGCTGGGCGTGCAGTGAGACCGGACAGGAACAGGCATGACCGACGAGGATTCGGCGATCCGCGACCTGCTGCTCTCGACCCGGCGCATCGCCGTGGTCGGTGCCTCCGACCGGCCGTCGCGGCCGAGCCACGGGGTGTTCGGCTTCCTGCTCGCCCGCGGCTACGAGGCGGTGCCGGTGAACCCGGTGCTGGCAGGGCGCGAGATCCATGGCCGCACCGTGCTGGCCAGCCTGGACGAGGCGCAGCCGCTTGACATGGTGGACGTGTTCCGCCGCAGCAGTGAGGCCGGCGCGGCGGTGGATGCGGCGATCCGCCTGCGCGCGCGCTCCGTCTGGCTGCAGCTCGGCGTGGTGGACGAGGCGGCGGCGGGCAGGGCGCGGGCGGCGGGGCTTGTCGTGGTGATGGACCGCTGCCCCGTCATCGAGTGGCGGCGCCTCGGCCTGCCGGCGCGGATCGGCTGAAGCCGGACGACACAGCCTCACCCGCCGGCCGCTTGAAAAGCGCCGGACAGCGGGCCACGTTGCCGGCGGTTGATGAACTGCCGGTAAGGTTTTGCAGGGGCGCCTTGCCGGGATCGCCCGCCCCCGCCCGAACCAAGCGGATCGAGAGGACAGAGACGACAATGACGGACGAGGAACGCCGGATCATCACCAGCTTCGTGGAGCGGGTGAGCGGCGCTGCCGGCGCCGCGGCGCGCCCGGCCTCGCCCTGGGGGGCGCTCGGCGGGCAGCAGGCGCAGGCGCCGCTGCCCCCGGTGGACCCGGAGGCCGACCGGCTGCTCGCCGATCTGATGGACCGCCATCCGGAGGCGCGCTACCGCCTCACCCAGATGGCCTTCGTGCAGGAGCACGCGCTGGTTGAGATGCAGAACCGCATCCAGCAGCTGGAGTGGGAGGTCGAGAACGCCCGCCGCCAGGGCGCCGCGCAGCAGAATCGCGGCATGCTCGGCGGCCTGTTCGGTGGCGGCGGCGCGCGCCCGGCGGCGATGCCGCCGCGCCCGCAGCCGCAGTATCCGCCGGGCTACAATCCGGGCGCCCTGCAGGGACGCGGCGGCTCCGGCTTCCTCGGCACCGCGATGATGACGGCGGTGGGCGTCGCCGGCGGCATGATGCTCGGCAATGCGCTGATGTCCGCCTTCTCCGGCGGCGCGGCCGAGGCGGCGACGGCTGCCGGTGACTTCGCGCAGGATGCGGTGCCGACCTCCTCGCCCTGGACCGATCCGGGCGCCGCGACGCAGCCGGATGACGCGCAGAACCATGGCGACGACGCCGGCGCCTATGATGACGGCGGCGGCTACGACGACGAGATCTGAGCCTCCGCTCGGGTCCGAGCCCCGGCGCCGTGCGGCGCCGGGGCTTTTTCATGCCTTGATCGCCACCGCATTGCCGCGCCATCTGCGCAGGCCATGCGGCTTCCCGACCTCGACCTCGACCTGCTCCGCTGCTTCGTCCTCGTCGCCGAGGCGCGCGGCTTCACCGCTGCCGGCGAGGCGCTCGGCCTGACGCAGTCGGCCGTCAGCCTGCGCGTGAAGAGGCTGGAGGAGGTGGTCCGCCGCCCGCTCTTCGACCGCACCACGCGCACCGTCTCCCTGACGCGGGAGGGCGAGTTGCTGCTCGGCTACGCCCGTCGGCTGCTGGCGCTCAACGACGAGGCGGTTCGCCGGCTGGTCGCGCCGCCGGTTGCAGGCAGGCTGCGCCTTGGCGTCGCCGACCATTTCGTGCCGCGCAGCCTGGCGCCCATCCTGGCCCGCTTCGCCCGGACCTACCCCGAGGTGCGGCTGGAGGTGGAGGTCGGGCGCAGCCATGAGCTTCGCGCCAAGCAGGCGGCAGGCTCGCTCGACCTGGTGCTCGGCAAGCGCCGCGACGGCGAGACGGCGGGCACCCCGATCTGGACCGAGCAGGTGGTCTGGGCGGCGGCGCCCGATTGGACGCAGCCCGAAGACCGCCCGCTGCCGCTCGCGCTGCTGCCGGAGGGGTGCCTGTTCCGCGAGCGTGCGCTGGCCGCGCTCGGCCGCGCCGGCCTGCCCTTCGAGGCGGTGTTCACCTGCGACAGCCTGCTGGGCCTCGCCGCGGCGGCGCAGGCGGGCTTCGCGCTGACGGTGCTTGGCCGCTCCGGCTTCCCGCCGGGCCTGGTGGAGGTGCCGGGCATGCCTGAGCTCGGCGTGGTGGAGATGGCGGTGTTCGGTGACCCCGCTGGGCGGCACCAGGTGGTGGCGCCGCTGGTCGGCTTCATCCGGGAGAGCCTGGGAAGCTGAATTCCGCTCCTTTTCGTCAATTGAGGGTTGAGAAACGGAGCGCTTTCCGCGACTCTTGTTGCGGCGCGGCACCGCGCCGGTAGCAACGGGCGACGGCATTCCATGGCAGGACCACCGCAGGCTGCGGCGGAGCGGGTGATGCTCGTCTTCGGCACGCGCCCGGAGGCGATCAAGATGCTGCCGGTTGCCGCCGCGCTGCGCCGCCGCGGCTTCGCGCTCTTCCTGCTCTCCACCGGACAGCACCGGGAGATGCTGGACCAGACGCTGTCCGCCTTCGGTGCCAGCTGCGACGAGGATCTCGGCCTGATGGCGCCGGGGCAGGGGCTGAGCGAGCTGTTCGCCCGGGTGCTGCTCGGCGTCACCGCCGTGCTGGAGCGGGAGAGGCCCAGCCTGGTGCTGGTGCATGGCGACACCACCACCGCCATGGCCGCGGCACTCGCCGCCTTCCATGCGCGCATCGCGATCGGCCATGTGGAGGCCGGGCAGCGCTCCTTCGATCTCGACCGGCCCTTCCCGGAGGAGCTGAACCGGGTGGCGGTGGATGCGATGTCCACGTTGATGTTCGCAGCCACCGATCAGGCCGCCGCCAATCTGCGCGCCGAATACGCCGCGCGCGGCCGCATCCTGGTGACCGGCAACACCGGCATCGACGCGCTGCTCGACACCGCCGCGCGCATCGCTGCCGAGCCGGGCCTGGCGGCTCGGCTGCAGGCGTCGCTGCCGCCGCTCGATCCCGAGCGTCGGCTGGTGGTGGCGACGGCGCATCGGCGCGAGAGCCTGGAGGCGGGGCTGGCGCGGATCTGCGACGCGGTGGCGGCGATCGCGGCGCGCGGCGATGCGGAGGTGCTCTGGCCGCTGCACCGCAATCCCGCCGTGCGCATCCCCGCGCTGCGCCGGCTTGCCGGGCGGCCGAACGTGCATCTGGTGGAGCCGCTCGGCTATCTCGAGATGGTCTGGCTGATGGGCCGCGCCACGATCCTGCTGACCGACAGCGGCGGGCTGCAGGAGGAAGGGCCGGCGCTCGGCAAGCCGGTGCTGGTGATGCGCGAGGTGACGGAGCGGCCGGAGGCGCTGGCCACCGGCACGGTGAAGCTGGTCGGCACCGATCCGCGCGTGATTCGCGCCGAGGTGGCACGGCTGCTGGACGACGACGCGGCCTACGCCGCGATGGCGCGGCACGCCTTCCCCTTCGGCGACGGCAGCGCCGCGCAGCGCATCGCCGCAGCGATCGAGGACTGGGTCATCGCGCGCCGCAACAGGCGGAGCGACGCGGCTTGAGCGATGTCTGTGTCGTCGGGCTCGGCCATGTCGGCCTGCCCACCGCGGCGCTGCTGGCCGAGGCCGGGCATCGCGTGGTGGGGTGCGACACCGCGCCCGAGGTGGTGGCGCGGGTGAATGCGGGCCGCGCCGGCCTGCACGAGCCGGGCCTTGATGCGCTGCTGGCGCGGGCCGGGGAGCGTCTGCGCGCACAGGCGGTGCCCGCGGCCGCGGAGTTCCACCTCATCACCGTGCCGACCCCGCTCGGCGAGGTGCGCCGCGCCGATCTGTCGCATGTCTGGGCGGCGGCGGACGCCGTCGCGCCGGTGCTGCGCGCGGGCGACTGCGTGATCCTGGAAAGCACCGTGCCGGTCGGCACGACGGAACGACTCGCGGCGCGGCTGGCCGGGCGGCGGCCGGACCTGGTGTTCCCCGCCCATGGCGGGCCATCCCTGCCGGGCTGCGTGCATGTCGCGCATTGCCCGGAGCGGGTGATGCCGGGCCGTGCGCTGCACGAGCTGGTGCACAACGACCGGGTGATCGGTGGCCTCGGGGCGGGCTGCGCGGCGCGTGCGGCGGAGGTCTATCGCGGCTTCGTGCGGGGCGCGCCGGTGCTGGCTGATTGCCGCATGGCGGAGCTGGTGAAGCTCGCCGAGAATGCCTTCCGCGACGTCAACATCGCCTTCGCCAACGAGCTTGCTGCGGTCTGCGGGCGGTTCGGTCTTGATGTGTGGCAGGCGATCGGGCTGGCGAACCGGCACCCGCGCGTGAACGTGCTCTCGCCCGGCGCGGGCGTGGGCGGGCATTGCGTGGCGGTGGATCCCTGGTTCCTCGTGGAAGGCGCGCCGGAGGAGGCGCGGCTGGTCCGCGCGGCGCGCGAGGTCAACGACGCGACGCCGCATCGCGTGGTGGCGCAACTGCGACAGGCGGCCGCACGCTTCGCGGCGCCCCGGGTGGCCTGCCTCGGCCTGGCCTACAAGCCGGATGTGGGCGACCTGCGCGAGAGTCCGGCGGTGGTGATCGCCGAGGCGCTGCTGCGCGAGGGAATGGCCGTGAGCGTTTGCGATCCCTTCGTGGCCCGCCTGCCGGATGCGGTGGTGGGTGCCGTGCTGCGCGATCCCGCGGCGGCGATCGCGGAGGCCGACGTGGTGGCGATCCTGGTGGCGCACACCGCGTTCCGCGGGCTGGATCGCGCGCTGTTCGGCGGCAAGGCGGTGGTGGATGCGGTGGGCCTGCTGAGGGGGTAGCAGCCCCGCCACGCCGCGCGCCTACTCCACCGTGACGCTCTTCGCCAGGTTGCGCGGCTGGTCCACGTCGGTGCCCTTGAGCACCGCGACATGGTACGCCAGCAGCTGCACCGGAATGGCATAGAGGATCGGCGTGGAGAAGGCCCCGATGCTCGGCAACTCGATCACCCGCTCGGCAAAGCGCGACAGCGCCGGCGCGCCCTCGGCGTCGGTGAAGGCCATGATGCGGCCGCCGCGCGCCGCGGCTTCCTGCAGGTTGCTCGCGGTCTTCTCGAACAGCGGACCGGAGGGGCACAGCGCGATCACCGGCACCTGGGAATCGATCAGCGCGATGGGGCCATGCTTCATCTCGCCGGCGGCATAGCCCTCGGCGTGGATGTAGCTGATCTCCTTCAGCTTCAGCGCACCTTCCATGGCGATCGGGTAGAGGCTGCCACGGCCGAGGAACAGCACGTCGCGCGCCTTCGCCACCTCGGCGGCCAGCTCGCGGATCTGCTCGTCCTTCTCCAGCACCGCCGCGGCGTGGGAGGGCACCGAGAGCAGCGCCTGGGTCAGCCTTCCCTCGTCGAGCGTGGACAGCTCCCGCCGCGCACGGCCGAAGCCGACGGCCAGGCAGGCCAGCACGGCGAGTTGCGCGGTGAAGGCCTTGGTGGAGGCGACGCCGATCTCCGGGCCCGCCACGGTCAGCACGGCGGCGTCGCTCTCCCGCGCCATGGTGCTTTCCGGTACGTTGACGACGGAGAGCACCTTCTGCCCGCCGGCCTTCAGCAGCCGCAGCGCCGCCATGGTGTCCGCCGTCTCGCCCGATTGCGAGACCAGGATCGCGCCGCCGCCTTCCAGCAGCGGCGGGTCGCGGTAACGCAGTTCGCTGGCCACATCGGCGTCGCAGGGGATGCGGGCCAGCTTCTCGATCCAGTAGCGGCCGACATGCGCGGCGAGGAAGGCGCTGCCGCAGGCGGAGAGCGTGAGCCGCGGCACGCGGGCCGGGTCGAAGGGCAGGCGCGGCAGCCGCACCTCCAGCGTGCGCGGATCGAGGTACTGGCGCAGCGTGTCGCCGAGCACCGCGGGGTGCTCGTGCAGCTCCTTCTCCATGAAGTGGCGGTAGTTGCCCTTGCCGACCACCGCGCCGGAAACCGCGGTCTGCACGATCTCGCGCTCCACCGGCACGTCCTGCGCATCGTGGAAGCGCGCGCCCTCCCCGGTCAGCACCACCCAGTCGCCTTCGTCGAGATAGGCGATGCGGCGGGTGAGGGGGGCCAGCGCCAGCGCGTCGGAGCCGACGAACATCTCGCCCTCGCCGAAGCCCACGGCCAGCGGCGCCCCCTGGCGGGCGGCGAGCAGCAGGCGCGGATGGCCGGCGAAGACCGCGGCGATGGCGAAGGCGCCATGCACGCGCTTCAGCGCCGCGCCGAAGGCGGCCACCGGCTCCGCGCCATCGGCCAGCAGCTTGTCGAGCAGGCGGACGAAGGTTTCGGTGTCGGTCTCGGTCTCGAACAGCGCGCCCTCGGATTCCAGCTCGGCGCGGAGTTCGGCGTGGTTCTCGATGATGCCGTTGTGGACCACCGCGACGCGGCTGGTGGCGTGCGGGTGGGCATTCCGTTCGGTGGGCGCGCCGTGCGTGGCCCAGCGGGTATGGCCGATGCCGGTGGTGCCCGGCAGCGTGTTGCGCTCCAGCACGGAAGCCAGGTTGCCGAGCTTCCCCTCGGCGCGGCGGCGCTCGATGCCGCCCTCCACCAGCGTGGCGATGCCGGCGCTGTCATAGCCGCGATATTCCAGGCGCCGCAGCGCATCCAGCAGCAATGGCGCCGCCTCGGCCCGGCCGATCACACCGACGATCCCACACATGGTGCGCCTGGTCTCCTTGGCTGATTGTAGCCGGGGGGCCGTTCTCCCTCTAGCCGGTTCGCGGCGCCTGCGAAACCGCCTGGGGATGGCAGGGGGAATCACGCGCTGTTTCGTCGCGTTTCCCCGGCATGCCGCACCTGCACAGCTGCGCATTGACCGCCGCCGCCGCCCGGCGCAGCCTTTGCGGAGTCTCCACGGAGCCCGCCTCGGCATGGCCGAATCCGCGCCGCCGGGCCGAGACGCGCGGATCCTCGCGCTGATCGGCACCGGCCACTGCCTCAGCCATTTCTACATGCTCTGCCTGCCGCCGCTGTTCCTGGTCTGGCGGGAGGAGTTCGGCGTGAGCTTCGCCGAGCTCGGCCTGGCGGTGGCGTTGATGAGCGGGGTGACGGCGGCGCTGCAGACGCCGGTGGGCTTCCTGGTGGACAGGCACGGCGCGCGGCCTTTCCTGGTGGGCGGCATCCTTCTGATGGCGCTGTCCATCGCGGCGATGGCCGCGTCGCCGGGCTACTGGGCGATCCTGCTGCTGGCGATCGTCTCCGGGGTGGGCAATTCGGTGATCCACCCGGCGGATTACGTCATCCTCGGCTCCGCCATCGACAAGTCGCGCATCGGCCGCGCCTTCGCGGTGCATACCTTCACCGGCAACCTCGGCTTCGCCTTCGGCCCGCCGGTGATCGCGGCGATGCTGCTGGTGATGGATTGGCGTCCGGCGCTGCTGATCCTCGGCCTGCTCGGCGTGCCGGTGGCGGCGGCGGTGTTCTGGCAGTGCCGCATCCTGCCGAGGACGGTGAAGGCGAAGGAACGCGCGGCCGGCCCGACGGGGCGGGAGCTGCTGCTCTCGCGCCCGATCCTGCTGTTCTTCGGCTTCTTCCTGCTGAGCGGCATGGCTGGCACCGCCTTCCAGGCCTTCTCGATCGCCGTGTTCGGCACCTTGTGGGGCACGCCGGTGGCGGTCGCCTCGCTGGCGCTGACCGGCTACATGGTGGGGGCGACCGGCGGCGTGCTGGTGGGCGGCTGGTTCGCCGACCGCTCGACGCGCCATTTCGCCTTCATCGTCGGCCTGACCACCACCGCCGCCGCCCTGATGGTCGCGATGGGCACGGTGCCGATGCCGGAGTGGATGCTGCCCGTTGTGTCGCTGGGCGCGGGGCTGGCCATGGGCGCCTCCCGCACGCCGCGCGACGTGATGCTGAAGGATGCCGTGCCGCCCGGGGAGATGGGCAAGGTGTTCGGCTTCGTCTCCTCCGGCCTGCCGCTCGGCCAGGCGGTCACGCCGGTGCCCTTCGGCTTCCTGATCGATTTCGGCCTCGCCTGGCTGGTGATGCCGGCGGCGGCGGGGCTGCTCATGGCATCCCTGTTCTGCATGGGCTCGGCGGCGGGCGCGGCGCGGCAGGCGCGGGCTGCGCGTGTCGTGCCCGCCGAGTAGGCCGTGGCGGCGCTCGACCTCGCGCTCCGGCTGCTGGACTGGCTGGGCATCGCCGCCTTCGCGGCCTCCGGCGCGCTAGTGGCCAGCCGCAAGCAGATGGACGCCGTGGGCTTCGTGCTGATGGCAGCGGTGACGGGCTTCGGCGGTGGCACGCTGCGCGACCTGCTGCTCGGCCGCACGCCGGTGTCCTGGCTCGCCAGGCCCGAGCTGCTGGCGATCGCGGCCGGCGCGGCACTGCTGGTGTTCTTCACCGCGCATCTGGTGGAAAGCCGCTTCCGGGCGCTGGTGTGGGTTGATGCGGCGGGTATGGCGCTGTTTGCGGTGGTCGGCGCCGAGATCGCGCTAGTGGCGGGCACCGATCCTTGGGCGGCGGTGCTGCTCGGCGTGGTGACCGCGACGGCGGGCGGCATCATGCGCGACGTGATCTGCGACGAGTTGCCGCTGATCCTGCGGAGGGAGATCTACATCACCGCCGCGGCGGCCGGCGCGGCAGCCTATGTGGCGCTGCGGCTGGCGCCGCTGCCGCGCGACGTCGCGCTGCTGGCCGGGCTGCTGCTGGCCTTCGGCATCCGCGCCGCGGCGATCCTGCGCGGCTGGTCGCTGCCGCCCTATCGCGCGCGGCCGGCGCGGGACTACCCCGACCGGCGCTGACCGCCCGTCACCAGTAGTTGCAGCGCTCCCACTGCGCCACCAGCCGCCCGCCCTCCAGCACGTGGTAGCGCTGATGCGCGGCGGCGGTGAGGCAGACATGGTTCGGCGCCACCCGCACCAGCGCGCCGACCGGTAGGCGGTCGAGCGGCAGCGTGGCGCCTTCCGCCGCGCGCACCTCGCCATGTTCCTGGTGCACCCGCGTGACCATGGCGTCGCCGAGCGTCGGCTTGCCGTCAAGGTCGAGCACGCGGCCGAACTTCCAGTCGCGCGGCGCGGCCTCCGTGCTGCGGTCCTTGGACAGCGCCAGCGCGCCGGCATCCAGCAGCACCGCGTTGCGCTGCGGATAGCGCCCGATGACGGAGGCCAGCACCGTGACCGCAATATCCTCAAGCGGATGCGTGCCGATCTGCGCCTGGAACAGGTCGCCCAGCATGTAGACGCCGGCGCGGGTCTCGGTAACGCCGTCCAGGTGCTCCGCGTACATCGCGGTGGGCGAGGCGCCGACCGAGACGATGCGCACCGCATGCCCCGCCGCGCGCAGCCGTTCCGCGGCGCGCACGATGCCGGCGCGCTCGATCTCCGCGATCTCCGCCATCGCCGCCTCGCTGCGGCCGGCATAGGAATGGCCGGAGTGGGAGACGACGCCCGCCAGCCGCTGGCCGAGCGCGGCACCGATGGCGAGCAGTGCATCCGACTCGGGCGCCACGCCGGCGCGCCCCTCGCCGACATCCACCTCGATCAGCGCCTCGATCGGGCCGCGATGCGCGGCGATGGCGCGCGCGGTGTCGAGGTCGTCGGTGATCACCTTCACCGTGCTGCCCGCGGCGTTGAGCGCGGCGACGGCATCGAGCTTCGCGGGCACGATGCCGACCGCATAGATCTGGTCGCGGAAGCCGTGGTCGGCGAAGTAGCGCGCCTCGGCCAGCGTGCTGACGGTGATCGGCCCCTTGCCCGGCGCGGCCAGGTCGGCGACCTGCGCGTTCTTCGCTGTCTTCATGTGCGGCCGCAGCATCACCCCGGGATGCCGCGCCACCGCCTGCGCCATGCGCGCGATGTTGCGCTTCAGGATGTCGAGGTCCAGCAGCAGGCAGGGAGTCGGCAGGTCATGGAGCGTGGTCACAGCGAAACCCCCAGCATCTCCGCATAGCGCGGCGTGGATTTGAGGCCGGTGCCGGTCAGCACGACCACCGCGGTCTCTCCCGCGCCGATCTTCCCGGCTTCGCGCAGCTTGCCGAAGGCGGCGGCGGCCTGGGCGCAGGTCGGCTCGACATAGACGCCCATGCGCGCCAGCGCGAGCGAGGCGGCGGCGATCTCCTCCTCCGCCAGCAGCACCGCGCCGCCGTTGCTCTCCCGCATCGCCGTGAGGCATTCGGGCAGGCGGATCGGCTGGGCGATGGCGGTGCCCTCCGCGATGGTGGGCTGCGCCTCCGCCGCCGGAAGGCCGAGCGCCGCACGGGCTATGGGTCCGCAATTGGCCGGCTGCGCCGCCCAGATGCGCGGCAGCGCGCCGATCTGCCCGGCGCGCAGCAGCTCGCCGAAGCCGAGCCAGCAGCCGAGCACGTTGGAGCCCGCGCCGCAGGGCACGATCACATGATCGGGCGCGCGGAAGCCGAGATCCTCCCACAACTCATAGGCGAGAGTCTTGGTGCCTTCCAGGAAGAAGGGCTGCCAGTTGTGGCTGGCGTAGAAGATCTCCGCCGACCGGCGCAGCGCGGCGTCGGCGCAGTCCTGGCGGCTGCCGGGGATCAGTTCGATCGCGGCACCGGCGGCGCGCGATTGCACGGTCTTCGCCGGGCTGGTGCTGGCGGGCACGTAGATCGTCGCTGCCATCCCGCCAGCCGCGGCATAGGCCGATACGGCGGCGCCACCGTTGCCGGAGCTGTCCTCCAGCACGGACGTGACGCCCTGGTCGCGCAGCAGCGACAGCATCACCGAGGCGCCGCGATCCTTGAAGCTGCCGGTCGGCATGAACCACTCGCATTTCAGCAGCGCGGTGCCGCCGGGAAGCTCACGCTCGATCAGCGGCGTGCAACCTTCGCCCATGCTGATCGGCGCCTTCGGCGCGAAGGGCAGGGCGGCGGCGTAGCGCCAGATGCTGCGCGTGCCGGTTGCGATCTCGTCGCGGCCGATGCCGGCGCGCGGCGTCAGCATCAGCGGTTCCTGCGCATCGCCGCTCCAGCGCGGGGTGCCGAGCGGCCAGGTGCGGCCGGTGCGGGGGTCGAGGTAGGACTGCATGGGGGGATACTCACTTGCGGCCGGCGCCCCGGCAAGCGAGGCTGCCCCGCATGCACGACATGACCGACCCCGTCCTCAAGCTGGCCGCCGACCTCGTCGCGATCGACAGCCGCAGCTTCGTCTCCAACATCCCCGTCGCCGAGCGGGTCGAGCAGGAACTCGCCGGATTCGAGCTGGAGCGGCTCGACTATACCGACGCCGCCGGCGTGGCGAAGCGCGCGCTCGTTGCGCACAAGGGGCCGAAGGGCGGCTACGCGCTGTCCGGCCACATGGACACCGTGCCGGCCACCGGCTGGGAGAGCGACCCCTGGACGCCGCGCCTCGACCAAGCCGGGCTGCTGCACGGGCTCGGCAGCGTGGACATGAAGGGCCAGGTCGCCGCCGCCGTCGTCGCCGCGCAGCGCGCACCGGCCGGGATCCCCGTCACGCTGCTGATCACCGCCGACGAAGAGACCAGCAAGGAAGGCGCGCGGCTGATCGCGCAGCGCAGCCAGCTCGCGAAGTCGCTCGGCCTCAATGGCATCATCGTGGCGGAGCCGACCAGCCTGGCGCCGGTGCGCGGCCATCGCAGCCACATCGCCTTCACCGCCACGGCGCGCGGCGTGCAGGCGCATTCCTCCACCGGCAAGGGCGTCAACGCCAACTGGAAGCTGGTGCCCTTCCTGGTGGAGATGCGGAAGGTGTTCGACCGGCTGCGCAGCGACGCGAACCTGCAGGATGCGGCGTACGACCCGCCCTTCTCCGACTTCAACCTGATCCTCGACAATCACGGCACGGCGACGAACGTCACGCCGGCGCGTGCCACCGCCCTCATCAAGTTCCGCTACAGCGCGAAGGTGGACCCGGCGCCGGTGGTCGCGGCGGTGCGCGCGGCGGCGGCCGAGGCCGGGCTCGAACTCGCCGAGCAGCGCGAGGGCTTCCCGCCCGAATTGCCGGTGGACCATCCGCTGGTCGCGCTCGGCATCGCACTGACCGGGAAGCAGCCGCGCACCGCACCCTACGGCACCGATGCGAGCGAACTGCAGGCGCTGGCCCCCTGCCTGGTGCTCGGCCCCGGCGATGTCGGGCTGGCGCATACGCCGCGCGAATGTGTCGCCGTGCAGGAACTGCTGGATGCGGTGCCGCTGTTCGGCCGCGTGCTGGCGGCCGGGGTCGCCTAGAAGCCGGCTTCGTTGACGGTCCGAAGCCCGGCCACTAGACCCGCAAAGCCCTGCCGGGGCGAGCCCTGCTGGCCGCGAGTCAGGTGCTCGCATCCTCGCCGGCTGTGCACTGCCGCTGCGCCATTGGGGCACGCTGCTGCGCGGCGCGGGCATCGGCGCCCTGATCGGCGCGGTGCCCGGCGTCGGCTCCTCCATCGCCAACCTGCGCTCCTATTCCGAGGCGAAGCGCACGGCGGCGGACCCGGAGAGCTTCGGCAAGGGCAATCCGCAGGGCGTGATCGCGGCCGAGAGCGCGAACAGCAGCTCCGAAGGCGGCGCGATGGCGACGATGCTCGCGCTCGCCATCCCCGGCGGCGGCGCCACGGCGATCCTGCTGGCGGCCTTCGCGATGCACAACGTGGTGGGCGGGCCGAACTTCATCGCCCAGAACAAGGACGTGGTCTACGCGATCATCCTCAGCAACTTCGCGCAGGCGGTGCTGCTGCTGGTGCTCGGTGCCGGCTTCGTCTTCGTGGCCAGCAGCATCGTGCGCGTGCCGCTGCGCTTCCTGGTGCCGGTGGTGCTGGTGATGGCGACCCTCGGCGCCTACGCGATCGACGGCAGCATGGCGGGCCCGATCACGCTGTTCATCGCCTCCCTGGTCGGCTGGGTGCTGGCGCGGTACGGCTATCCCATCCCGGCGGTGGTGGTCGGCATCCTGCTCGGCCGCATGCTGGAGACGGAGGCGCTGCGCAGCTGGCAGGTGAGCGGCGGCGATCCGCTCTACATCCTGGAGCGCCCGGTGGCGGCAGTGGCCTTCGTGCTGATGCTGGGCACGCTGGCGCTTACCGCCTGGCGCCGGCGGCGGGCGCGCCGCACGATCCCGGCCGCGCCACGCACTGCATAGGCGGCCATGCCACCGCCACCGGCCACCGCATCGTGACCGGTTGCAGCCTGGAACAGCCCGCCCGACGGTTGACGCAACGCTCCTGCACGGCAGGCTTCCGCTTCGGCATCGCTTCGACAGGCCACTGGGAGAGGGGGAATCATGCGGAACCGGCAAATTCGGTCAAGACCGGCAATGATCGTCATGGCGCCGCTGGTGCTCGCATCGCTCGGCGGCTGCGGCTACACGCTGGAGCGGACCGACCGCATCGCGGCCACGCGGAGCGCACTGGCGGATGTCGAGGCGCAGGGGGTGGCGCTGCGCTCGCGCGTCTCGGGGCTCGAGGAGGCGTTGGCAGCGGAACGCCGGGCGGCCGGCGACCTCGCCGCGCTTGAGCAGCAGCTGGCGCAGGCCAGGCGCACCCTCGCTGCGGCGCAGACCGGCCGCGACACCGCCAGTGCCGAGGCACGGCGCCTGCGCGAGCAGCTGGCCGAGGAGGAACGCCAGCTCGCTGCGCTGCGCGGCGAGACGGCCGATCTGCGACAATCCTCCAGCGCCAACAGGGAGGCGCTGGCCGAGGCCGAGGCACGGCTCGGCGGGCTGCGCAGTGCGGCCGCCGCGGAGGACCAGCGGCTGGCCGGACTGCGTGGCGCGGTGGCGCAGGCGGAGCAGCGGCTGGCGAGCCTGCGCGAGCAGGCGACGGCCGAGAATCAGCGGTTCGCCGCCCAGACGGAGCGCCGGGCCGCGGAGGAGCGGCGCCTCGCCATCCTGCAGGAACAGGCCGCCCAGTCGGAGCGCCGTCTCACCGGGTTGCGCGAGCAGGCGACCGCCGAGGAACGGCGCCTGGCCGGGCTGCGCGACCAGGCCGGTGCGCAGGACCGCCGCCTGGCCGAGCTGCGCGGCAGCATCGCACAGGCCGAGGGCACGCTGGCCCAGCGCCAGCAGGCAGGCAGCGAGGCGGATCGCCGCCTGGCCGGGCTGCGCGAGCAGGCCGGCGGCGAGGAACGGCGCCTTGCCGAGCTGCGCAATTCCATCGAGCAGGCGCAGCGGACGCTGGCGCAGCGCGAGCAGGCCGGCAGCGAGGCGGAACGGCGCTTGGCCGGGCTGCGCGAGCAGGCCGCCACGGCGGAGCGCCGGCTGGCGGAGCTGCGCGGCAACATCGAGCAGGCGCAGGGCACGCTCGCGCAACGCGAGCAGGCCGGCGGGGAGGCGGAACGGCGGCTGGCCGGGCTGCGCGAGCAGGCGGCCGCGGCAGAGCGCCGGCTGGCCGAGCTGCGCGGCGGCATCGCACAGGCCGAGGGCACGCTGGCGCAGCGGCAGCAGGCCGGCGGCGTGGCGGAGCAGCGGCTGGCCGGGCTGCGCGAACAGGCGGCCGGCGAGGAACGCCGGCTCGCGGAGCTGCGTGCCAGCATCGAACAGGCGCAGGGCACGCTGGCGCAGCGCGAGCAGGCCGGCGGCGCGGCGGAGCAGCGGCTTGCCGGCCTGCGCGAGCAGGCGGCGGCCGAGGAACGCCGGCTCGCGGAGCTGCGCGGCAGCATCGCGCAGGCGGAGGGGACGCTGGCGCAGCGGCAGCAGGCCGGCGGCGCGGCGGAGCAGCGGCTTGCCGGCCTGCGCGAGCAGGCGGCGGCCGCGGAGCGCCAGCTGGCGGAGCTGCGCGGCAACATCGAGCAGGCGCAGGGCACGCTGGCGCAGCGCGAGCAGGCCGGCGGCGAGGCCCAGCAGCGGCTTGCCGGCCTGCGCGAGCAGGCGGCGGCGGAGGAACGCCGGCTGGCGGAGCTGCGCGACAGCATCGCGCAGGCGCAGCGCGCGCTGGAAGAGCGGACCCAGTCTGTCGCAAGCGTCGAGCAGCGCCTCGGCAGCCTGCGGGGCGATCTGGGCAGCACGGAGCGGGAGCTGGAGGCGCGGCGAAGCGCCTTGGCCGACGTCGAGGCGCGGCTCGGCCGTGCGACCCAGGCCGAGCAGGAGGTCACCGGCCGCACCCGGAGCCTGGAAGCGCGCGCAGCCGAGCTTGGCGGTCAGGCGGGCGCGGCAGAGCAGCGCCTGGCGCGGCTGCGCGATGAGCTGGCCAGCGCCGAGGCCAACCTGGCGGAGCAGCGCCGCACGACCAGCCAGGCGGAGGCGGAACTCGCCAACCTGACCGCCGCCCGAGACCGGGCCGCGGCGGAGCTCAGCGAATTCGAGGCCCGCAGCGCCGCGCTGCGCCAGGAGATCGGCGCCGGCGAGCGGCGCCTCGCCGAGCTGCGGCAGTCGGCGGGCGTCGAGGAGCAGCGCATCCAGGCCACGCGCACCGAGCTGCAGGCGGCGGAGGCGCAGCTCGCCGCCCGTCGCGCTGCCCTGGCCGAGGCCGAGAACCGCCTGGCCGCAGCCACCCAGGCCGCGGAGGCGGCGGTGGCCCGGCTGGACGCCCTGGAGTCCCGCGCGCGGGAGGCCTCGGGCATCACAGATGCGGCGCGGCAGGAGCAGATGCGGCTGCGCGAGCAGGCGCAGCGGCTCAGCTCGGAGGTCGCCGACATGGAATGGCGCCGGCAGCAGCTCGGTGCCGAGATCGCCCAGGCCGAGCAGGTCCTGCGGCAGCAGCAGCGCGCCTTCGACTCGCTGCAGGGCACCGGTGGCAGCGGCGTGCCGCTACCGGGCCCGGGACCCGGCCCGGGCGGCGCGCCCTTTCCGCGCTGAGGCGGCCGCTCAGTGCGCCACCGCACGCGCCGCCTCGGCATAGCCGATGCGGCGCTGCGGCGGCACGGGATGGCGGCCGGCGACGCGTTCCAGCAGCAACCGCGCATCCGCGGTCAGCCCGGCCTTCATCGCGGCATCGAGGAAGAGCTGTTCCAGCACCTCCTGCTGCGCATGGCTGCCGCCGAGGCGGTACATCCCGCCGAGCGCCGGGCGCAGCGCCGCGACTGCCTCGGCGAAGCGGCCCTGGCGGTGCGCCAGCACGGCGCGGCAGGCGGGCAGCGCGGCCTCGCGCAGCGTCGCCGCATGGGGCGTGTTGCCGCGCCCGGCGTCCTCCAGCGCGGCCAGCAGGCGCTGCGCCGCTTCCTCCCGCCCGGTCGCGGCCAGCGCCATCATCCAGTGCGGCTGGGTGAAGGCGGAGAGCGTGTCGCCGATCCGCGCCTCGGCCTTGTCGGCCAGCTCCACCCAGCGGTCGCCGACCGGCACGCCCTGGCGCTCGAGCCGCCACAGCATGGAGGCGGCGTTCTGCACGTCGATGTAGAGGTCGGGCATCGCCTGCGTCACCGGCGAGGCATGGTCGCGGAAGCGGCGGTCATGCAGCGCGAGCACGGCGCCGAACTCGCCGCGTTCCACGTGGAACATCGCCTGGTGCCACCAGAGGTGGTGCATCAGGTTGTTGCCGCCTTCCCAATGCGGCTCGCCGGCCTGCAGCCAGGCCAGCCCCTCGCTGCGGCGGCCCTGCATCTCCAGCACATGGGCGACGCCATGGGTGGCCCAGAGATCGCCTGGGTCGAGCGCCACCGCCGCGCGGCCGGCGTGTTCCGCGACGGTGTAGTTGCCGCATTCCTCGTTGGCGAAGCAGCGGCAGGCGAGGATGGCGCCCCAGCCGGGCATCGCCTCCGACCAGCGCGGCAGCACGCCTTCCACCGCACCCAGCATGCGTTCCGCCTGGCCGGACCAGAAGGCCTGGAAATGGTGCAGGCGGAAGGCGAGGAGGTCGTGCGGATGCTCGGTCAGGATCTGCTCCCAGATCGCGAGCGCGGCATCCGGCCGCCATTCGACCATGGCGCGCAGCGCCGCGATATGGGCACGCTCGCGGTCATTGGCGGGCAGGGCGGCGGCGCGGGCGAGGGCGGCTTCGGCGCGCGGCAGCAGGGCGCGGTCGAAGGCGAGCGTGGCGAACAGCCCGCCCATCGCCTGCGCCAGCGGTGCCTGCGGATCCAGCGCCAGCAACGCCTTCAGCCGCGCGCCGGCATCGAAACGCTGGCGAAGGAAGCCCTCGATCACGTGGTCATAAGCGCGGGCGGCCTCGTCGGAGGCGACGGTCAGTGTCAGGCCCTGGGCGTCCTGCGGCATGTCAGAAGGTCTCCACCCAGGGCCGCACCGTGATCTCATGCGACCAGGCGCTGCGATGCTGGCTGATGGCCGCGAAGGTGGCTTCGGCGATCGCGTCCGGGTCGAGCAGTGTGTCCTCGCCCGGGTCGGGGCGGCGGGCGCTGCGGATGCCGCCGTCGATGACGATGTGCACGACATGGATGCCCTGCGGGTGCAGCTCCCGCGCCAGCGCTTCGCCCAGGCCGCGCAGCGCGAACTTGCCCATCGCGAAGGGGGCCGAGCGCGGAAATCCCTTGATGCCGGCCGAGGCGCCGGTGAGCAGGATCGTCCCCCGCCCGCCCTGGACGGGAGGACGCGCCAGCATGCAGCGCGCCGCCTGCTGTGCGACGAGGAAGGCGCCGAAGGCGCAGACCTCCAGCGTGCGGCGCACCGCCTCCGGCTCCAGCTCGGTGATCGGCCCGCGCAACCGGAAGGAGGGGTTGTAGAGCACCACCTCCGCCGCCTGCGCCTGCGGCGTGGCGAACAGCGCGGTGACCTGCGCCGGGTCGGCGGCGTCGCAGGCATGGGTGGTGGCGCCGGTCTCTGCGGCGAGGGCGGCGAGCTTGCCGGTGTCGCGTGCCGCGAGCGCCACCGCATACCCCGCGCGCGCCAGCCGGCGCGCCAGGGAGGCCGAAAAGCCATCGCCCGCGCCGACGATCAACGCCTGCATCCGCCGCACCCCCGGCCTGTCCCGTGACGGACAGGATGGCGGCGGGGCTGCCCGGGCACAAGAAGCCGTGCCCCCGCCCGCCCGGGTGAAGGCTGCCGGCCTCCGAAGACCAGCATGCCGACGGCCGCCGCAACCCGCCGCCGCGTGATCGAGGTCGAGGGCGCTTCGCGCACCGGCCGCATCCGCGGGATCGGGCGCGACGACTGATGGCGCCCGCGCACGGGTTCATCGGCCGTCGAAACCGCCCCCGACAGCCAGCGCCCGCTGCGCGTCGGGCGGAGCCCTGCGGAGCCCTGGTCCGCCCGGGCTCCCCGGCGGGACCGCCGGCCGGGCTCCAGCCGGCGCTGCTGCGCAACTGGGCGGCGCAGGCCGGCCCCCCCACGCCGCGTCAGCCGATCTCCTCGAGCAGGGCGCAGAGCGTGGCGCAGCGCGGCGCCAGGTCGCGCCAGAGGATGTGCTCGTGCGGCGCATGCGCGCCGGCGCCGGTGCAGCCCAACCCGTCCAGCGTCGGCACGCCGAGGGCCGCGGTGAAGTTGCCGTCCGAGCCGCCGCCGCGGTGCTGCTTCGGCAGCTCGTAGCCATGCTTCGCGGCCAACCCGCGCGCATGGTCGTAGAGCGCCACGATCTCCGGCGTCTCGGCGAAGGGCGGGCGGTTCATCCCGCCGGTCACGCTGACCTTGATGCCGTCCTGCTCATGGGAGAGGCCGAGGATCGCCGCCTCCAGCTGCTCGCCGAGCGCGATGGTGGGCACGCGCAGGTCCACCTCGCAGCTCGCCTCGGGCGGGATGACGTTTGGCCGCGTGCCGCCCTTGATTGGCGCGACGTTGGTCGTGATGCCGGCGGCGAGGTCGGTCATGGCGTGAATCTTCAGGATCACCTGCGCGAGCGCGACCACGGCGCTGCGCCCCTCGCTCCAGTTGCCGCCGGCATGTGCGGATACGCCGCGCACCTGGATGTCGAAGCGGCCGACGCCCTTGCGGGCGGTGACGCAGGCGCCGCCCTGCCCGGCGGGCTCGGGGATCAGCACGGCGCGCGCACCCTTCGCGGCCGCCTCGATCGCCGCGCGGCTGGTCGGGCTGCCGACCTCCTCGTCGGGCGTCAGCAGCAGGATGATCGGGCGCTTCGTCGCGGTCTTCTGGCGGAGGATTTCCCGCACGCTGTGGAAGGCGAAGAAGCTGCCGGCCTTCATGTCGTAGATGCCCGGTCCGAAGGCCTTCGCCTCCTCCACCCGCCACGGCATGGAGGAGCCGAGCGTGCCGTGGTCCCACACGGTGTCGAGGTGGCCAGCCACCACCACCGGTGCGATATCCTGCCCCCCTGGTCCCGGCGTGCGGCAGAGCAGCGTGTCGCCATAGCCGTCGCGGCCCGGCAGGCGCTGCAGCGCGCCACCCGCCGCGGCGAGGTCGGCCTGGCAGCGGTCCAGCAGGCGGTTCACGGCGGCGGGATCGGTGGTCGGCGTCTCCGCCTCCACCCAGCTGCGCAACTCGTCGAGAAGGCGGTCGGAGGAGCCGAGTTCGGTGCGTGGCATCGCGGGGTCCGGGCAGGAAAGCGGCGTTCTTGCGCGGCCGCACGGGCTTGTAAATCCGGCCCCTTGCCGCCGGCGCACCCCCCGGCTACGGGAAGTGTTGCGGTGCAGCGGAACAGGGCGGACACGGCATGAGCGAAGGCTGCTTCTTCGAGGATCTCTCGGTGGGCCAGAAGGCGAGCTTCGGCAAGACCATCACCGAGGCCGACATCGTGCTGTTCGCCGCGGTGACGGGCGACACCAACCCGATGCACCTGAACGAGGAATATGCACGCGACAGTTTCTTCGGCGAGCGCATCGCGCACGGCATGCTGGCCGCCGGCCTGATCACGAAGGTGATGGGCACGCAACTGCCGGGGCCGGGAACGATCTACATGTCGCAGTCGTTGCGCTTCCGCAAGCCGGTGCGGATCGGCGAGACGGTGACCGCGACGGTGGAGATCACTGCGCTGAATACGGAGAAGCATCGCGTGACGCTCAGCACCGTCTGCACGGTGAAGGGCGAGCCGGTGCTGGAGGGCGAGGCGCTGGTCACCGTCCCCTCGCGCGCGGCGCTGGCCGCGCATCGCGCGCGCCGGGCGGCGGCGGAGTGAGCGGATCCGGCCGCCCGCCGCAGGCGAAGGAGAGCTGATCCGCATGCCCCAACTCAAGCGCGTCTGCGTCTTCTGCGGCTCCTCGGTCGGCGCCAGGCCGGCCTATGCGGAGGCGGCGCGCGCGCTGGGCCAGGCAGTCGCGCAGCGCGGGATCGGCCTCGTCTATGGTGGCGGCGCGGTGGGGCTGATGGGCATCGCCGCCGACGCGGCGCTTTCCGCCGGCGCGGAGGTGATCGGGGTCATCCCCTATGGCCTGCTGAAGCGCGAGGTCGGCCATGGCGGCGGCGTCGAGATGCACATCGTGGACACCATGCATGAGCGCAAAGCGAAGATGGCCGAGCTCTCGGACGGCTTCGTGGTGCTGCCCGGCGGCTACGGCACGTTGGAGGAGGCGGTGGAGGCGCTGACCTGGGCGCAGCTCGGCATCCAGGAGAAGGGCGTCGTGTTCCTCGATGTCGAGGGCTATTGGGCCCCCTTCCTCGATGCGCTGGACCACATGGCGGAGCAGGGCTTTGTTCGCCGCGCCCACCGGCCGTTGGCGATGCGCGCGGCCAGCGTGGGTGAGGCGCTGGACGCTCTCGCCACCTTCGCGCCGCCTGACGGCACCCAGGTCTGGCTGCGCCCCGAACAGATGTGATGCTGCCAGCGATCATCCAGGACTGGCGCGCGGTTCCCGCGCCGCTGCGCGGCGCCACCGTCGCACTCGGCAATTTCGACGGCGTGCATCTCGGCCATGCCGCGGTGATCCGCGCCGCGCATGCCGCGCGCCCCGAGCTGCCGCGCGCCGCGCTGACCTTCGAGCCGCATCCGCGCGAGCATTTCCGCCCCGACGACCCGCCCTTCCGCCTGACGCTGCTGCCGGCCAAGGCGGAGGCGCTGGCCGGCCTCGGCATCTCCATCGTCTATGCGCTGCCCTTCGACGCCGCGCTGGCCGCCATGCCGGCGGAGAGCTTCGTCGAGGAGGTGCTGCATCGCGGCATCGGCGCGGCGCACCTGGCCTGCGGCACCGACTTCGCTTTCGGCCACCGCCGCGGCGGCGACACCGCCTTCCTGGCGCGCGAGGCGGAGGCGCGCGGCATCGGCCTGACCATCGTGCCGCCGGTGGCCGATGAGGGCGGCCCGGTCTCCTCCACCCGCATTCGCCGCCTGCTGCAGGATGGCTACCCCGAGCGCGCGGCGGGCGAACTCGGCCGCGACTGGGAGGTGCGCGGCGAGGTGTTCCACGGCGACCGGCTGGGCCGCGAGCTCGGCTGGCCTACGGCGAACATCCTGCTCGGTCGGCAGCTGGAGCCGGCGCGGGGGGTCTATGCGGTGACGGTGGCGCTGCCGGATGGGACGGTGGTGCCGGGCGTCGCCAATGTCGGCCGGCGGCCGACGCTGGGGGGCGACCCGGTGACGCGGCTGGAAGTGCACCTGTTCGACTGGTCGGGCGACCTCTACGGACAGGAGATCCGCGTGCGGCTGAAGAGCTTCCTGCGGCCGGACGCGACCTTCGGCGGGCTCGACGAGCTGAAGGCCGCGATCGCCGCGGACGCGGCGGAGGCAAGGCGCGTGCTCGGCGAGAGCGAGGCGCCGGGGTAGCGCCTACCTGGGTGCTGCCGTCTGTTGCTTCACATGCGCCAGCTCGTGGCCCAGCAGCGCCTGTCCATCGCTGGTGTGCGGGCTGTAGGCGCCTGGCGCGAAGAACACGTCGTTGCCGCTGACGTAGGCGCGCGCGGATGCCTGCGATGAGCCGCCCTGCGGCTTCACCCGGCTGAGGTCGAGGCCGAAGGCCATCTCCATCCGGGTGACGATGGCCGTATCGAGTGCCTTGTCGCCGGGCGCGTTCATCAGCGTGATCTTCTCGGGCATCGGATCGGTCTCCCTGTCTGCCGGGAGACCCTATCCGTCGCGCCTGCCGCGGCGAAGCGGGCCGGTGTTTCCGAATGGTTGCGCGCACTTCGCCAGCGGCGAAACGCGCACCCCTCCGGTCAGAACCGCTCCAGCAGCGCCCCGCACCCCGCGACCTTGTCGGTGATGCCGCGCGCGCGCAGCGCGTGCCAGTAGGTCGCGGTGTTGATCGCGATCACCGGCTTGCCGAGCCACATCTCCGCCATCGCGGCCAGCTTCACCATGGACAGGTTGGTGCCGACCTGCACGATGGCGTCCACGTCGTCGCCGTCGATCTGCTTGATCGCCTCCACGCAGCGCTGCGGCGTGACCTCCGCGATGGCGGTCCAGCTGGCGCAGCGCAGCGCGATGTCGCGCACCACCAGGAAGCCCATGTCGGTGAAGTAGCGCGCCACCTCGCCGTTCATGGCAGGCCAGTAGGGCGAAAGGATGGAGATCCGCTTCACCCCGCCATGAGCGTTCAACGCCGCGGTGCAGGCATGGCTGCCGACGCTGATCCTCAGCCCCGAGAGATCCTCCACTTCCTTCACGAAGCTATCGGCGCCCTTCGCGCCGTCGAAGAAGGTCACTGCCGACATGCCCATCACCAGGTGGTCGGGCCTGCACGTCATCACGCTGCGCACCGCATCGAGCGTGTTGCCGCCGATCAGCTTCGCGCCGGCAAGGAACGTCTCGTTGGAGATCGCATCCGCGTTCGGCGTGTAGATGCGGCTGTAGTGGTTGGTCACGCCGGCAGGTCGCATCATGTCGAAGTCCGGCTGCACCACCGTGTTGGTGGAGGGGCCCATCACTCCGAACTTGCACCGCCAGCCCAGTATGTCGCCCATCCTCGGCACCCCTTCCGCGCGAACCGGGAACAGCCTGCCACAGCCGGGGCCGGAGGGAAGGGGCGTGCGGTGGACTCGGGGACGGAAAGCTTGCGCACACCGGCCGCCCGCCACAGTCTTGTATCGGAGAGGCTCCAGGAGACCAACGACAATGCCGATTCTCCCCGTGTCGCGCCGCGTGGCGCTGCTCGGCCTCGCCGCCGCGGGACTCTCCAGGCCCGGGCAGGCGCAGACCTCATCGGCCATCGGCGACTGGCCGAACCGGCCCATCCGCTGGGTCAATCCCGGCCCGGCCGGCGGCGCAGGCGATGTCATCTCGCGCCTGGTTGCGGACCGGCTGGGAGCGAGGCTCGGCCAGCCGGTGCTCGTGGACAGCCGGCCAGGCGCCGGCACCAATATCGGCATGACGATCGTCGCCCGCGCGGCTCCCGATGGCTACACGGTCGGCCTGGCGACCATCGCGGCGAACGCCGCGAACAAGTGGCTCTACCGCACCATGCCCTTCGACCCGGAGAAGGATTTCGCCGCGGTGGGGATGATCGGGCTGGTGCCGAACATCGTGGTGATCCCGCCTTCCGTGCCGGCGCGCACGCTGCAGGAGTTCATCACCTGGGCGAGGGCGCAGAACCGGCCGATCAACTTCGGCTCGGTCGGCGCCGGGTCCTCGCAGCACCTGGCGGGGTCACAGTTCCAGGTGATCACCGGGCTGCCGATGCAGCATCTGCCCTATACGAACAGCGGCCAGATGAACACGGACCTCATCGAGGCGCGCATCGACATGCTGTTCCAGTCCATCTCCGCGGTGACGCAGATGGTGCAGACCGACCGCATGCGCGCCATCGCGGTCAGCGGGACCGAGCGCGTGCCGGCCTTCCCGGATGTGCCGACGATGCGTGAGCAGGACGTGGACATCACCTCCACCGGCTGGTTCGGGCTGTGCACGCCGGCCGGCGTGCCGGAGCCGATCCTGGCGCGGCTCGACGCCGAACTCGGCGCGATCGTCGAGGATCCGGCGTTCAGCACGCGCCTTGCCGCGACCGGCTCGGTGCCTCGCCGCATGGGCCGGGCGGAGTTCACCCGCTTCATGGCGGAGGAGAGCCAGCGCTGGCGCGGCGTGATCCAGGCGGTGGGTGCGACCGCCGGCTAGACCCGGCGAACCACGCCCTGGCATGCCGCGCCTGCGGCGTGCACACCGAGGACGGTCGCGGGCCAGCCTGCCCTGCACGAAGGTCGCCGTGCAGGCGGCGACCTTGTGAAGCGCGACGCCGGCGCGGCACACCATGCGCCGGGCGTATCGAAACCATGCGCCCCATGACAGGCGCGATGCGTAACCCTGCCTTCCCGGCCGCGAATGGAGTGCACGACCGGTGCACGGGGCGCGGTCGGATGAAGGAGCCTGAAGATGACGAAGTCATTTCGACCGATGGTCGCCGCTGCGCTGCTGGCCGGCGCGGCCCTTTCGCTGCATGTCGGCCCGGCACAGGCGCAGAGCTATCCGCGGCTGACCGGCATGGGCGAGGACCTGACCGTGGATTACGGCCCGATGGGCCAGGGCAATCTCGTCGGCGGCGGGCGCGTGATGGTCTCGCGATCCGACGCGATGAACCTGGACGTCGTGCATCTCGATATGATCTTCACGCAACGGCCGCGCGAGGGCTACGTGCCGCTGACGATCGGCGCCGGTGAGGCGCAGGAGATCATCTGGGTTCCGGCCACGATGGTGGATATGATGCGCCGCGCCCGCGCGGGCATGCCCACCCGCTGACCTCGCGGCATATTGCACGACCGGGCGCTCGCCCGACCAGGGACTCGAGCGGCAGCGCGTGACGCACCCCGTCGCCGCGTGGCGCCAGGACATACCGCACGGTTGCGGCATCGCCCTGGCGGCACGCGGCTTCCGGCGCGGCGTGCGACAGGATCGGGACACGACCAATGGAGCTGCGCGACATCGAGTATTTCCTCGCCGTGTGCCGCACGATGAACTTCACCCGCGCGGCCGAGCAATGCGGCGTGGCGCAGCCGACGCTGACCCGTGCCATCCAGAAGCTGGAGCGTGAGCTCGGAGGGCTGCTGGTGGCGCGCGAGCGCAACCTCACGCACCTCACGCCGCTCGGCAGGCTCGTGCAGCCGCAGCTTGAGGAGCTCGCCACGCGCAGCCGCAACCTCCGGCGCCAGGCGCAGCAGCATGCGCGGCTGGACTGCGCCGATCTGCGCATCGGCGTGATGTGCTCGGTCGGGCCGCAGCGCTTCGGCCGCTTCTTCAGCCGTTTCCGCGCCGACCATCCCGGTGTCGAGATCATGCTCGCCGACGCCACGCCGGAACGGTTGGCGGAGCGGCTGCTGCAGGGCGAGTTCGACGCCGCGGTGACGGTGGTGCCCGCCGGGTTCGGTGAACGGCTGCAGGTTGAGCCGCTCTATGCCGAGCGCTTCGTGGTCGCCTGCGGCCCCGATCATCCCTTCGCGCTTCGCAATTCGATCTCGATGCGCGACATGGATGGGCAGAGCTATCTGATGCGCATCAACTGCGAGCACACGGAAGTGCTGGAGGAGGCGCTGCGCGCCGCGGGCGCGAAGCTGGTGCTGGCCGCGCGGAGCGAGCGCGAGGACTGGATCCAGGCGCTCACTGCCGCCGGCATGGGCGTGTGCTTCCTGCCGGAGTTCAGCGCGGCGATGCCGGGCTTGGTCGCCTGCCGGGTGGAGGATTCGCCGGTGGCGCGCCAGGTCTGTCTGCTGACCGTCGCCGGCCGTCGCTGGTCCGCCGCGATGGCGCGCTTCGTCGAGGCGCTGCGCCGCGCCCGCTGGGACGGCTGAACGCTGCAGCGCCGGCATCCCCCTGGAGGCGCCGGCGCCGTGCGTGCCGGGCGTCTCTCCGCGGTCAGCGGAAGCGCGCGCCGATGACCGGCAACCTGGCCAGCCAACCCGGTATCTCGTGGCGGTGGAGCACCAGAACCAGCGCCGCCATGCCGAGGGTGAACACCGCTTCCTTGAACAGCACGCCGCCATCGCCGTAGGGGTCGATGCCGAGCGGGCTCACGACGTGGAAGAAGATCGCGCCGGCCATGGTGGCGAAGGACAGCGCCGCGCCCGGCACCCGCGTCCAGGGCAGCAGCACCAGCACCGCGGCGATGATTTCCTGCGTGGCGACGAACAGGCGGAACGGCTTCTCGCCGCCCGGCGTGCCGAGCCAGTCCGACAGGATGGTGAACAGATGCACCGACCCTTCGTTGCCGGTGAGCTTGTACTGCTCGTAGAAGCCGAACTCCCAGGCGATCCAGCCGGCCGCCAGCCAGGAGGCGATGCGCGCCGTGCGCGGCATGGCGGCGAGGCCGGCAGCGCCGATCGGCGGCAGCGGCGCCGGGGCGGGGGCGTGGGCGGCGAGCGGCGCGGTTCCGGTTGACATGGTCGGGATCCCTTCTGCGGCTCCGGACGCAGCGCGGCCCGGATGCCGGCTCTTCGCAAGGGTGGGCAGCGACGTTACGCTTGCCGGCCGCCGGCGGCGTGGAGCGCCCGTCCCCTCCGGCCGCCCTTGCGTCCGCGCCCCGCTTCCGCTACGGCCTCCCCCGCGTCGGCACCCCTGGAGGCCGGCGTTTTCGTTTTGCGCAAAGGAGCCTGGCGATGGTCCAGACTGTTCGGATCGAGGCCGTGGCGCGCGAGCGTGCCGGTAAGGGGGCGGCGCGCGCGACCCGGCGTGGGGGACTGGTCCCCGGAGTTGTCTATGGCGCGAAGCAGGAGGCGACGCTGGTCGCCCTCGACCCGCGCGACGTGATGAAGGAACTGACCAAGGGCGGCTGGCAGTCGCACCTCTACGAGGTGGCGGTGAAGGACGGCCCGACCGAGCGCACCATCATGCGCGACGTCCAGTTCGATCCCGTCACCGACCGGCCGATCCATGTGGATTTCCAGCGCCTGGCTCCCGGCGCCCGTATCCGCATCCGCGTGCCCGTGGTGTTCCTGCACGAGGACACCTCGCCCGGCATGAAGGCGGGCGGCGTGCTGAACGTGGTCCGCCGCGAGGTCGAGGTGCTGGCCGAGCCGGACAAGGTGCCGGAGAAGTTCGAGATCGACCTCGCCGAGGTGAAGATCGGCGACAACCTGCGCTGGTCCTCGATCAAGGACCATCAGGGCGCGCGCCCCGGCATCGTCGGCCGCGACTTCATGGTGGCCTCGGTTGCCGCCCCGACCGTCGAGCTGGAGGCCGCCCCGGCGGCACCGGCCGCGCCGGAGCCCGCCAAGGGCAAGGGCAAGGCGGCACCCGCCAAGGGTGGCGCGGCGCCAGCCGCCGCCAAGCCGGCGGCGCCCGCCAAGAAGAAGTAACCCGCGCGCCGGGGAGACGGTGTGGTGCTGCTGTGGGTGGGACTCGGCAATCCCGGGTCGGAACATTCGCGGCAGCGCCACAATATCGGCTTCATGGCGCTCGACGCGATCGCCAGGCGCCACGGCCTCTCGCCGTGGCGCAAGCGATTCAAGGGCGAGGTGGCGGAAGGTGCCGTCGGCGGCGTGAAGGTTCTGGCGCTCAAGCCGATGACCTACATGAACGCCAGCGGCGACGCGGTGCAGCAGGCAGCGTCCTTCCACAAGATCGCGCCCTCCGACATCTGGGCCTTCCATGACGAGCTGGACCTCGCGCCCGGCAAGGTGCGGGTGAAGAAGGGTGGCGGCACCGCCGGGCATAACGGCCTGCGCGACATGCAGCGTGCGCTCGGGACGCCGGATTTCGGCCGTGTGCGGCTGGGCATCGGGCATCCCGGGCACAAGGACCGCGTGACCGGCCATGTGCTCGGGAATTTCGCCAAGGTGGACACCTGGGTGGAGCCGCTGCTCGACGCGGTGGCGGATGCTGCGCCGCTGCTGGCGGCCGGCAAGCCCGAGGAGTTCATGACCCGCGTGGCTCTTTTGACCCAGGAGGCGTGACGACCATGGCGACCGAGGAAAGCATGTTCGAGGACAGCTTCGGCGGCATGCAGCACGGGCCCGGGCCGGAGGATTTCGCCAATGGTGGCGCCGCGCTCGCGGCCGGGCTGGTGCGGGAGGCGCAATCCCTCGCCCAGGCTGCCGCGGCGCTGCGCGCGGCGAGCGCGCCCGGGCCGGACGGCGCGGGCGATGTGCGGCGCCTGCGGCTGGCGCTGCATGCCGCCGGCGAGGCCGCGATGCGCGCCGCGCTCGCACTGGATGCCGCGGTGCTGCTCGGCGAGCGACGCCAGGCCGCCGAGATGGCCCCGCGCATCGCCGATGCGGCGAAGCGCGCGGGCCTGCCGCCGGCGACGCTGGCGCCGATGCTGCGCGCCGCCGCGCTGGATTTCCGCACCGACGACGCGGCGGCGCGCATCGCCGCCTCCACACTGGCCGCGGAGCTGTGCGTGCTCCTGGCCGCCGACACGACGGGCTGAGTCACCATGGGTTTCAACTGCGGCATCGTCGGGCTGCCGAATGTCGGCAAGTCCACGCTGTTCAACGCGCTGACGCAGACCGCGGCCGCGCAGGCGGCGAACTATCCCTTCTGCACGATCGAGCCGAACGTCGGCCGCGTCGCGGTGCCCGATCCGCGGCTGGAGGTGCTGGCGCGCATCGGCAAGAGCCAGAAGATCATCCCGACCAGCCTGGAATTCGTGGACATCGCCGGCCTGGTGCGCGGCGCGAGCAAGGGTGAGGGCCTCGGCAACCAGTTCCTGGCGAACATCCGCGAGGTGGACGCGATCATCCACGTGCTCCGCTGCTTCGAGGACGGCGACGTCACCCATGTCGAGGGTAGCGTGGATCCGGTACGCGACGCCGAGACGGTCGAGACCGAGCTGATGCTCGCCGACCTCGACAGCCTGGAGAAGCGTGGCGTTGCACTGGCCAAGCGCGCGCGCGGCGGCGACAAGGAAGCGATGGCGCAGATGGCGCTGATCGAGCCGCTGAAGGCCGCGCTGGAAGCCGGCAAGCCCGCGCGCACCGCGGTGCCGAAGGGCGAGGCGGAGGCGGCCTCGCGGCTGCAACTGATGACCACCAAGCCGGTGCTCTATGTCTGCAATGTCGAGGAAGCCAGCGCCGCGACGGGCAACGCGCACAGCGCGCGGGTGCAGGCGATGGCGGCGGCGCAGGGTGCGAAGGCGGTGATCGTCTCGGCCGCGATCGAGGCCGAGATCAGCCAGATGCCGGAAGCCGACCGCGCGGATTTTCTCGAGTCGCTCGGGCTCGCCGACAGCGGCCTCGACCGCATCATCCGCGCTGGCTATGAGCTGCTTGGGCTCGTCACCTATTTCACCGTGGGCCCGAAGGAGACGCGCGCCTGGACCATCACGCGCGGCACCAAGGCGCCGGGCGCGGCGGGCGTGATCCATGGTGACTTCGAGCGCGGCTTCATCGCGGCGGAAACCATCGCCTTCGACGACTACGTGACGCTCGGCGGCGAGGCGGGCGCGAAGGAAGCGGGGAAGATGCGCGTCGAGGGCAAGGAGTACGTCGTGAAGGATGGCGACGTGCTGCTGTTCCGCTTCAACGTGTGAGGCGGCGCTACGCCGCCTCGCCGGCCGCCCAGCCGCTCGACCACGCCCATTGGAAATTGTAGCCGCCGAGCCAGCCGGTGACGTCCACCGCCTCGCCGATCACGAACAGGCCGGGCACCGACTTCGCCATCATCGTCCGTGACGAAAGCCCGGCGGTGTCCACGCCGCCGAGCGTGACCTCGGCCTTTGCATAGCCCTCGGTGCCGGAGGGCTTCAGCGTCCACGCCTTCAGCAGCGCACCGAGTTTCCGCAGGTCGGCATCGCCGACTTCGCCGATCACGCGCGGCGGCAGGTGCCGCTCGGCCAGGGTCTGCGCCAGCCTCTGCGGCAGCAGCGCCGAGAGCGCCGTCTTCGGCTCCACCTTCGGGCGCGTGCGCTTGGCTTCGAGCAGCAGTGCGCCGGCGTCGCGGTCGGGCAGCAGGTCGAGCGTGATCGGCGAACCTTCCCGCCAGTACGACGATGCCTGCAGGATCGCCGGGCCGGAGAGACCGCGGTGGGTGAACAGCATCGCCTCGCGGAAGGCCGCCTTGCCGCACCGCGCGATCGCCTCCAGCGCAACACCGGCGAGCGGGCGCATCAACTCCAGCGCGGCATCGCCGAAGGCGAGTGGCACCAGGCCGGGGCGGATCTCGGTCAGCGCCAGGCCGAAGTGCTGCGCGACGTCATGCGCGAGGCCGGTGGCGCCCATCTTCGGGATGGAAAGCCCGCCGCTGGCCAGCACCAGCGAGGCCGCGGTGAAGTCGCCCTGGTCGGTGGCGATGCGGAAGCGCTCGGCGCGGGTGATGTCGGTGACGCGGTGTGCGACGCGGAGATCCACGCCGGCGGCGTCGCATTCGGCCAGCAGCATCGCCACGATCTCCCGCGCGGAGCCGTCGCAGAACAGCTGGCCGAGCGTCTTCTCATGGAAGGGAATGCGGTGCTTCTGCACCAGCGCGATGAAATCGTGCTGCGTGTAGCGCGCCAGGGCGGAGCGGGCGAAATGTGGATTGGCGCTGAGGAAGCGCTCCGGCACGCAATCCGTGTTGGTGAAGTTGCAGCGGCCGCCGCCGCTGATCAGGATCTTCTTGCCCGGCGCCTCGGCATGGTCGAGCAGCAGCACGCGCCGCCCGCGCTGCCCGGCGCGCATCGCGACCATCAGACCGGCAGCACCGGCGCCGATCACCACCACATCGAAATCCTGAACCATGCTCAGGCGGCCACCGCGTCCAGCCCTGCCATGTCGCGGCCGACCGCCTCGGCGATGCGGATGCCGTCCACGCCCGCCGAGAAGATGCCGCCCGCATAGCCCGCGCCCTCGCCGGCCGGGTAGAGCCCGAGCGTGTTGACGCTGCGGAAGGCCGCATCGCGGCGGATGCGCACGGGGGAGGAGGTGCGCGTCTCGACGCCCGTCATCACGGCGTCCTCCATGTCGAATCCGCGGATCTGGCGCCCGAAGGCGGGCAGGGCCTCCCGGATCGCCGCCACCGCGAAATCCGGCAGGCAGCGCGCGAGATCGGTCGGCGTGACGCCTGGCTTGTAGCTGGGGACCACGCTGCCGAGCTCAGTCGAGGCGCGGCGCTGAAGGAAGTCGCCGACGCGCTGCGCGGGCGCGGCATAGGTGCCGCCGCCGGCGGCGAAGGCCGCCTCCTCCCAGCGCCGCTGGAAGGCGATGCCGGCGAGCGGGTCGCCGGGATAATCCACCTCCGGCGTGATGCCGACGACGATGCCGGCATTGGCGTTCCGCTCGGCGCGCGAATACTGGCTCATGCCATTGGTCACCACGCGGCCGGGCTCGCTGGTGGCGGCGACGACGGTGCCGCCGGGGCACATGCAGAAGGAATAGACGCTGCGGCCGGTGCCGCAATGATGCACCAGCTTGTAGTCGGCCGCACCCAGGATCCTGTTGCCTGCGAAATCGCCGAAGCGCGCGCGGTCGATGATGGATTGCGGATGCTCGATGCGCACGCCGATGGAAAAGGGCTTGGCCTCCACATGCACGCCGCGCGCATGCAGCGTGGCGAAGGTGTCACGCGCCGAATGGCCGATGGCGAGCACCACATGGTCGGTCTCGATCGTCTCGCCGGCTTCCGTCACCACGCCGCGCATGCGGCGCTGCCCGTCGCGGCCGGTTTCGATGACGAAGTCCGTGACCTTGGTGCCGAAGCGGTATTCGCCGCCCAGCGCCTCGATCTTGGCGCGCATGGATTCGACCATCTGCACCAGGCGGAAGGTGCCGATATGCGGCTTGGCGACCCAGAGGATCTCCTCCGGCGCGCCGGCCTCGACGAACTCGGTCAGCACCTTGCGGCCGAGATGCTGCGGGTCCTTGATGCCGGACCAGAGCTTGCCGTCGGAGAAGGTGCCGGCGCCGCCTTCGCCGAACTGCACGTTGCTCTCGGGCGTCAGCACGGAGCGCCGCCAGAGCGCCCAGGTGTCCTTGGTGCGCTCCCGCACCACCTTGCCGCGGTCGAGGATGATCGGCCGGAACCCCATCTCGGCCAGGATCAGCGCGGCGAAGATGCCGCAGGGGCCGGTGCCGATCACCACCGGGCGCTTCGGGGCCGGGGCAGGCGCGCGGGCAACGTGGCGGTAGGCGGTATCGGGCGTGGGCGCGAGGGTGCGCGCCAGCACCTTGTCGCGCGCGTGGCGGCGCAGCAGCGCGGCCTCGTCCTTCACGGCGAAGTCCACGCTGTAGACCAGCTCGATCGCGCTGCGCCGGCGCGCATCCCAGGCGCGGCGCGCGACGGTGCAGGACAGCAGCTCGTCCTCGCGCAGGCCGAGGCGCGCGCGGAGCGCGGCCTCGATCGCGCCCTCGGGGTGGTCGAGCGGCAGCTTGAGTTCGGTGAGGCGGAGCATGACGCGCCTATATGGCCCGCCACGCGCCGCCATTCCAGCGCGTCAGCCCTCGGCCAGCACCGCCGGCGCGATGCCCCAGACGTCCGATCCGGCTTCCGGCGGGGGGGTGATGTGCAGGGGCAGGGCATTCGGCGTGCGGACATTCGCCTCATGGCCCAGCGCCAGCCGCAGCGCGCGGAACAGCGCGCCATGCGCCACCACCAGCACCGGCGCCGGCCGCTCCAGCGCGCGGTTCACGGCCCGCACGGTGCGTTCCAGCAAGTCCTGGAAGGTCTCGCCATTGGCGGGAGTGAAGGTGCCGGCGATCCAGTCGTCATACCAATCGCCCATCGGCTGGCCTTCCTGGTCGCCGAAATTCACCTCGGCCAGATCGGGGTCGAGGGCCACCGGCAGGCCGAGCGGCTCGGCCACGATCTCTGCCGTGCGCCGCGCGCGGATCAGCGGGGAGGCGACGATGGTGGCAATGCGGCTGGCGCGCAGCGTCAGCGCGGCGCGCTCGGCCTGCATCAGCCCCACCTTGTTGAGCGGGATGTCGGTGCGGCCCTGGGAAAGGCCCTGCGCGTTCCAGTCCGTCTCGCCATGGCGGAGGAACCAGAAGGGGGCGCGGGTCAGTGTCGTCATCAGCCCTGTGCCTTTTCGCGTGCGAGCGCCGCGGCGACCGCGGGCATCGCGGCCACCCGCCGCATCAGCGCGCCGATGCCCGGCAGGTCCGAGATGTCGAGCTTCAGGAACCCCGCGAAACCGCCAAGCGAGGCGAGGAAGATGTCCGCCGCGCCGGGCTGGGCGGTGCCGAGCAGCGTGCCGCCCTTGGCCGCGAGCGTCGCCTCGGCGAGGTCGAGTGCGGCGCGGACCCGCTTGAGCGCGGCGGTGCGGACCGCGGTGGCGGCCTGCTCGTCGTCGCCTGCGAAGCGCAGCGGCGCGAAGGCCGGGTTGAAGTGGCGGCCCATGCACCAGTGGCACCAGGCGATCCATTCCAACGCCTTTATGCGGAGCGCCGGCTGCTGCGGCAGCAGGCCGGAGCCGGGGGCGGCCTCGGCGAACCACTGGATGATGGCGGGCAGCTCGGTGACGACGGTGCCATCGGGCAGTTGCAGCGCCGGGACCTCGCCCTTCGGATTGAGGGCGAGGTAGCCGGGCTTCTTGTGGTCACCGGCGCGCAGCGAGATGAAGCGCAGCTCGAAGGGCAGGCCGGAGACCGCCGCCACCTGGTGGGCCAGCGTCCCGGAGGTGAAGGTGGAGGTCCAGAGAACCGGCCCGCCCGCCGGCTGCGCCTCGGTCACAGGGCCAGGCCTTCCTGCGTCAGCGTCCGCTGCACCGCCGGCCGGGCCAGCATCGCCTTGAGGTGCGCGTCGAGATGCGGCGGCAGCGTCATGCCGGAGCGGCGGGTCGCCCAGTATTCCACGAAGAACAGCGCCGCATCCGCCACCGAGTAGCCCGAAGGCAGCACCCAGGTGCCGCCGGTCCAGTTCTTCTCGATGGTGTCGAAATACTTGGCGGCGTTCTGCTTGCCGAGCTCCACCGACTTCGGGTGGTCCGCCTCGCTGAAGGTGAAGTTCGCCGGCCGGAACTGGCGGGTGAAGCCATGCGGATGCACCGTGCCGCAGACGTAGTCCATCATCTCGAGGCAGCGGGTCTCGCCCTCGGGATCGGTCGGCAGCAGCTTCGCCTCGGGGTTCGACTTGCCGAGCCAGAAGGCGATCACGGGGAACTCGGTCAGCACCTTGCCGTCGCCGCGGTCGAGTGCCGGCACCTTCGATTTCGGGTTCACAGCCAGATATTCCGGCTTGTGCTGCGCGCCCTCCTTCAGGGCCACGAAAGAGAGCTCATAGGGCTTGCCGATCTCTTCCAGGATCACGTGGATGCCGATCGAGCATGCGCCAGGCGAGTAGTAGAGCTTCACGGTGTTCCTCCATTTCGGTGGCGCCCTTGTAGGGCGGGCGGCCGCCGGCTCGCCAGCCCCCCGCGCACGGGGCCGCGCGCTACGTCCGCCAGCGGCGGTGCTGCCAGAGCCATTGGCCCGGATGTTCGCGGATCCACTCTTCGATGATGTCGTTGATCGCCTGGGTCGCCTGCTGCACATCCACCTGGCCGCGTGCGTCGCGCGGCAGCTCGATCGCCTCGGTCAGCTCCAGGCGGAAGCGGTTGCCGGGCAGGCGGATGGCGCGGGTGCCGTGCACCGGGCAGTCGAAGCGCCGCGCAAGGCGCGCGAGCAGCGGGTTGGCGCTGGCGGTGCGGCCGAAGAAGCGGATCTGCGGCCCGCGGCCGAAGCGCTGGTCCACCAGCATGCCGAGATGCAGCCCGGCATCCAGCGCCTCCATCATGCGGATCGGCGCGGAGATGCCGGCGGGGATCAGCTCGCCCATCACGTCGCGGCGCATGCGCAGCACGTCGCGTGCGATGGCCCGGTTGTTGGGCGTGCGGTAGAGCGCGGCCGAGGGCAGGCCGTGCCGCCGGGCGGCGACCGCCGGCAGTTCCCAGTTCGCCAGGTGCGCGGCGAAGAACAGCGCCGGCTTGCCATCATCGCGCAGGCGGAGGAAGCGCTCGGCGCTGTCGGGCGGGATGCTGATGCGGCCGGCGTCGAACTGCTCCGGGTCGTGGTCCCAGAGCGCGCCGAGATGGACGTATTCGCTCGCGGTGCGGCCGAGATTGTCCCAGGACGCGCGCAGGATGGCGGCGCGTTCGGCGGCGGACTTCTCCGGGAAGGCGAGGGCGATGTTCTCGCGCGCGATCCGGTTTGCCGAGGTCAGCGGGCCGAGCAGCCGCGCGCCGAAGCCGCCGAGATTCGAGGCGCGATCGGGACCGAGCGCGCGGACAAGCGCGAAGGTGCCGCGGACGAGGGCGGCGAGGGATTCGTCGGCGATGTTTTGCAGCGTTTCACGCATGGGCTAGACCCGGCGGCCCGCGCATCTTCGCGGGCCGAGCGCGCGAATGCGCGCCGCGCACCGACCACCCGTCCTGTCTAGCGCGCCCGTGGCCTGCGCGAAGCCAGGGCCGCGGAGCGGCCGCGTCGTGCCGCAGGCACGCCTTTGGCGTGACGCGTCTGAGGGCATGTCATAGAGTCACGATGATCTTGCCGAACACCTTGCGGCTCTCCAGGCGCTCCAGCCCTTCGCCGAAGCGCTCCAGCGGCACCACGGTGTCCAGCACCGGGCGGATGCCCTGCGCCATCTTCGCCACGCCGTTCGCCACGTTCTCGATCCGGCAGCCGAAGCTGCCGAAGATGTGGAGCTGGCGCTGGAACAGCATCATCAGGTTGGTGTCGGCCGAGACGCCGGAGGTGCTGCCGCAGGTCACCAGCCGTCCGCCCATGCGCAGGCTCAGCAGCGAGGGCGCCCAGGTTGCGGCGCCGACATGCTCGAACACCACGTCCACGCCGCGCTTGCCGGTCACGCGCCGCGCCACGCTCGAGAAGTTCTTTTCGCTGTAGTTCACCACATGGTCGGCGCCGAGCGCCTTCGCCTTCGCGCATTTCTCGTCGTCGCCCGCGGTGGCGATAACCGTGCACCCCAGCGCCTTCGCGCTGCGGATGGCGTAGGAGCCGATGCCCGACCCCGCCGCCTGGATCAGGATGGTCTCGCCCGGCTGCAGCTTCGCGTTGTCGAACAGCATGTGCTCGACCGTGCCGGCGGTGACGACGGAGCAGGCGGCGTCTTCGAAGCCGACGCCCTCGGGCACCTTCACCATGGTGCGCGCCGGCCAGTTCGCGACCTCGCGCGCGAAGCCGTCCACATGGAAGCCGGCGACGCCCTGCACGTTCTCGCAGAGGTTGTCGCGGCCCTCGCGGCAGGCGGCGCAAACGCCGCAGGTGCGCGCGCCATAGGGGGTCGCGCGGTCGCCGATCTTCCAGCCGGCCACGCCCTCGCCAAGCGCCACCACCTCGCCGGCGGCTTCGGCACCGACCACGAGCGGCAGTTGGCGTTGCGCGAAGGCCATGCCGCGCCAGCCCCAGACATCGATGTGGTTCAGCGCAACGGCGCGGACGCGCAGCTGGATCTCACCCGGGCCGGGCGGGGGCGGGGCGTCGAGGTCCTCCAGCCGCAGGTCGCGGTCGCCGTGCAGGCGCAGCGCGCGCATCAGGCGGGCTCCGCGCTCAGCACCAGGCACACATTCTGCCCGCCGAAGCCGAAGGAGTTGGAGAGGATGTGGCTGACCTTCGCCTCCCGCGCGACGTTCGGCACCACGTCGAGCGTGATGGCGGGGTCGGGCTCCGCATGGTTGATGGTCGGCGGCAGCACCTGGTCGCGCAGCACCAGCAGGCTGAACGCCGCCTCGATCGCGCCAGCCGCGCTCAGCGTGTGCCCGATCATCGACTTGTTGGAGGAGATCGGCGGCGCATCGTTGCCGAAGACGGTGCGCATGCCGAGCGTCTCCATCTTGTCGTTCTCGGGCGTCCCGGTGCCATGCGCGTTGACATAGGAGATGTCGGAAGGCTCCAGCCCGGCATCGGCGATGGCGTTGCGCATTGCCTTGATGACGGCGCCGCCATCCGGGTTCGATCGCGTGCGGTGGAAGCTGTCGGACTTCTCGCCGCAGCCGCGCAGGATGCCGAGCACCCTGGCGCCGCGCGCGCGGGCGTGTTCCAGGCTTTCCAGGACCAGGCAGGCGGCGCCCTCGCTCATCACGAAGCCGTCGCGCGTCTTGTCGAAGGGGCGGGAGGCGCGGGCGGGATCCTCGTTGCGGGTGGACAGTGCGGAGAGCAGCGAGAAGCGGATCAGCGCCTCGGCCTGCACCGTGCCGTCGGCGCCGATGGCCAGCGCCGCTTCCGCCTCGCCGCGGCGGATCGCCTCGACACCGAGCTGGATCGCGGAAGCACCCGTGGCGCAGGCCGTGGTGATGGCGACCGGCGCGCCGCGGGTGCCGAAGCGCGCGGCCAGGTGCTCGCCGACGCCGGCGAAGGCGGAGGCTTCGTACATCTCCTCCCAGTTCGCCGCGGCATCGGCCAGCGCCGGGTAGAGCGGCGCGGCGGGTGCGACCTTCGCGGCAAGCGCGGCACGGTAGGGCCACTCGGTTTCCACCGGCGGCATGCCGAGCATCAGCGGGCCGGGAAAGTCGCCGCGCGGCAGGCCGGCCTGCGCCAGCGCCTCCTCGGCGGCCATGGTGGCGTAGCGCTCGACGCGGACGGCGGAGGTGACGGCCGGACTGTCCAGCCCGGGCAGGTCCACCGTGCCGGCAATGGTGGTGCGCAGATGGTCGGTCGGGAAGCGGGTGATGTGGCGGATGCCCGAACGCCCGGCGCGCAGCGCCGCCCAATTGTCCTCGACGCCCAGGCCGAGCGGCGTGACCAGCCCGATGCCGGTGATGGCCACCAGCGGCCGGCCGGCGTGGTCGCGAAACATGCTCATGGCTGCTCCCCGGCCGGGATGGCGGCGAGATGCGCCAGCGCCTCGCCACGCCAGGCGCCGAAGCCGGTGACGAGGATGTCGCGTGGCGTGCCCTCGAAGGGTGCCTCCAGCTTCTCCATCGGTGCCGGGAAGCGGCCCTCGGCCAGGCAGAGCGCGGCCAGCGCGGCATTGGCCGGGAACGTCGCCTCGACGCCCCAGCCGATCCGGCTGCCGGTGGCGCGCACCGCGAGCGGCCGCGACAGGCCGCCCAGGACCTCGCGCTCCAGCACGGTCGGCACGGCAGCGCCGGTGCAGCCGGAGATCACTGCCAGGCGGCCCTCCGGGAGGCGCGGGGCGAGCCGGGCATAGGCCTGCGCCATGGCCTCGTGCCCCCGATCGGCGGCGTTGCGCCGTGCCTGGGCGGTGGCGATGGCGCCGAGCCGGGCGAGGCCCTTCGCGCCGCGTGCCCGCGCACTTTCGGCGGTCTCCAGGACCAGGAAGGCGGCCTGGGTGGCGGTGACGGCGCCCGGCGCATCCTCGCGCGAGAAGACCGGCTGGTACGGCCCTTGCCGCAGCAGGCCGCCGGAATGATACAGCGCCAGCAGGTCCCAGCGCGCGGCGTTGTAGGCGCCGCCGACCAGCGCGATGCGGGAATTGCCCTCCGCCAGCCGCGCCGCAGCGATCCGCAGCGCATCGGCGCCGGCCTGCTCCTCGCCCATCAGGGTGCGGGAGGCGCCGGTGACGCCGTGCACGATGGAGATGTTGCCGGCCAGCAGGTTGGAGAGCTGCGCGAGGAACAGGGTCGGGCGCAGCCCGCCGGCCAGCATCTCGTTCAGCTTCACCGCGGCCGCTTCCGGCGGCAGCGGGCGGAGCGCGGCCATCACCGCCTCGTCCAGCGCCTGGTCGCGCTCGCCGCCGCCGGCGGCGACGATCAGGTCCATCTCGGCGACCAGGGCGCGCGCGCCGGCATCATCGATCGCCAGCCCCGCGGCGTAGGTGCCGAGGCGCTGCCAGGGCTCCATCTGGCGCTGGTCGCCCTTCTTCGGGATCTGCCGGTCGAGCTCCAGCGCCGGGCCGGGATGGATGGCGAAGGGCGCGAAGCTGGTCTGGTCGAGCGCCGGTGGCGCGGTGGAGTCCAGCGCCGCCAGATGCGCGGCCCGCCCCTCGCCGGCGCAGGAGACCAGGCCGATGCCGGTGATCCAGATGTCGTTCCCGGCCATGGCTCAGGCGAGTCCCGGCAGGCCCAGCCGCGCGGCCTGGGCGCGCATCGCCTGTTCCAGCGCCGCATCGGGGAAAGGCAGCAGGCGGTAGGTGATCTCGGCATCCGCCACGCGCTTGCCGGCGACCTCGATCTGCGCCTCGGTCACCGCATAGCCGGAGCCGTCATGGGTGCGGCGCGACCGCACGGCGAGCTCGGCGCCCGGCGTCACGAAGCCGCGGAACTTGGCCTCGCCCACCTTGGAGAGGAAGGGCATGCGCGCCATGCCGTTCAGCGCCATCAGTAGCCACCCACCGGTCTGCGCCATGGTTTCCACCATCAGCACGCCGGGCAGGATCGGGTGGCCGGGGAAATGACCCTCGAAGACCGGGCTTTCCATCGGGACGGTGCAGGTGACGGCGATGGACTCCGCATCCAGGCTCACCACCCGGTCCACCATCTGGAAGTATTCGAGCCGCATGGCGGCGAGCTGCCTCCCTGGCCTTCGCCGGTCAGGCGCCGGCCGGCTTCGCCGCCACCAGCTCTTCGATCCGGCTCGCCAGGTTGCCGAGCAGGAAATACTGCTCCGCCGGCGCCTTGCCGGCGTTGACTTCCTGGGTCCAGGCCTCGACCGGCACCTTGATGTCGAATTCCTTGTCGATCGCGAAGACGATGTCGAGGAAGTCCAGGCTGTCTATCCCGAGGTCGTTGATGACATGGGCATCGGGCGTCATCTTCTCGGGCGCCACGTCGCTGTTCTCGGCGATGATCTCGACGATGCGGTCGAAGACCGGGGAGGTCATTGGCGGGGACTCCGGGGGGCGGCGGGGCGCGAAGGCGCCTCTTCGCGCGATCCGGCCGGCTTGTCCAGCCAGCGGCCGTGCCGGGCGGTGGGGCGGGCCGGGCAGGCCCGCCCCGGTCGGACTATTGCGGCTGCAGGCCGGTGGCCTGCACCAGCGCCCGCCAGGTGGCGCGCTGCGCCCGCATCATCGTGGCAAACTCCGCAGGCGTGGAGGGGTAGGGGGCATTGCCGTTGGCGGCCAGGCGCTCGATCAGCTGCGGGTTCTTCAGCCCCTCGTTGATCACCGCGTTCATGCGGTTGACGATCGGCTCCGGAATGCCCTTCGGGCCCATCACGGCGGAGAAGCTCGGCAGGTCGTAGTCGGGCACGCCCTGTTCCTGCACCGTCGGGAATTCCGGGGCGAGCGGCCAGCGTTCGGCGCTGGTGACCGCCAGCGCCCGCACCTGGCCGCCGCGGACGGCCGGGATCACGCCGGCGAAGCTGTCGAACACCACCTGGATGTTGCCGGCGATCAGGTCCGCCAGCGCCGGCGCCGCGCCGCGATAGGGCACATGGGTCAGTTCGGTGCCGGTGCGCTGCATGAACAGCACGCCGAGCATGTGGTTGGCGCCGCCAGCGCCCGCCGAGCCGTAGTTGAGCTTCCCCGGGTTCGCCTTGGCGTAGGCGATCAGCTCCTGGATATTGGTGATCGGCAACCGCGGGTTGACGCAGACCATGGCGGTGCCGGTGGCGAAGGTGGCGATGGCGGTGAAGTCGTCCACGCCTTCATAGCCCGGCGTCTTGAACAGCAGCGGTGCGCCGAGATGGCTGGAGGGGCTCGCCATCATGATGGTGTAGCCATCCGGCGCCGATTGCGCGACGTGGGCGGTGCCGATGGTCCCGCCCGCGCCGGCGCGGTTGTCCACCACGCAGGGCACGCCGAGCCCCTCGGACAGCACCAGCGCCTGCAGCCGCCCGGCGATGTCGCTCGCCCCGCCCGGCGGATAGGGGACGACCAGGCGAATTGGCCGGTTCGGCCAGCCTCCTGTCGCCTGGGCGCCCGTTCCTTGGGCGAGCGCTGGCGCGCAAAGCGGCGCTGCGGCCAGCGCGGGCAGCGCGGCGAGCAAAAGGCGGCGGCGAATCATGCGGGTTCTCCATGGTCCTGCCGTCCGGTCGCGAGCGGCAAGGTTGGGAAGCAAGAACGAGTCCGCGACGCGATGCAAGCGGATTGCCGGTCGTTTGCCCCCGCCCGCCCTTCGCGCGCAGACTGTCCCCCGGCGCAGCAGGGAGGGTGTCTGATGGAATACCGTAACCTCGGGCGGAGCGGGCTGAAGGTCTCGCCGCTCTGCCTCGGCACCATGATGTTCGGCGGCCCGACCGACGCGGCCGACTCCAGCCGCATCGCCAGCCACGCGAAGGACGCCGGCGTCAATTTCATCGATACCGCCGATGTCTACAACGACGGACGCTCGGAGGAGGTCACCGGCCGGATCGTGCGGGCCGCGCGCAGCTGGTGGGTGGTGGCGACCAAGCTGGCCAACCCGATGGGCCCCGGGCCGAACGACCGTGGCCTCTCCCGCCGGCGCTGCTTCGACGCGGTGGAGGCAAGCCTCGGCCGGCTCGGCATCGAGGCGATCGACATCCTCTACCTGCACAAGGAGGACCATGCGACGCCGCTGGCCGAGACGGTGCGCGCCGTGGCCGACCTGATCGGGCAGGGGAAGATCCTGCATTTCGGCCTCTCCAACTACCGCTCATGGCGGGTCGCGGAGATCTGCCGGCTCTGCGACGAGATGGGCGTGGACCGCCCGGTCGCGAGCCAGCCGCTCTACAACGCGCTGAACCGGCAGATCGAGGCCGAGCACCTGCCGGCCTGCGAGTTCTACGGCCTGGGCGTGGTGCCCTATTCGCCGCTGGCGCGCGGCGTGCTGACCGGCAAATACGCGAGCCAGGACACTCCGCCGCCCGAGACCCGCGCGGGCCGCGCCGACAAGCGCCTGATGGAGACGGAGTTCCGCCCCGACAGCCTGCGCATCGCGCAGATCCTGCGGGCGCATGCGGAACAGCGCGGGCTGACGGCGGGGCAGTTCGCGCTGGCCTGGGTGCTCAACAACCGCCTGGTCACCAGCCCGATCGCCGGGCCGCGCACCATGGAGCAATGGACCGAGTATCTCGGCGCGCTCGACTACCGCTTCACCGCGGAGGACGAGGCGTTGGTGGACGGGCTGGTCGCCGCCGGCCATCCCTCCACGCCCGGCTACAACGACCCGGCCTACCCGATCGAGGGGCGGCGTGCGCACACGGGCTGAGCGCCTGCGTGATGCTGCCGGTCGGGCAGGGCGACCTGCATCATATTGCAGGTTCTGGCGCCCACCGTGTTAGAGTGGGAAGATCGTTCAGAACCCGGCCGTCAGCGCGCCGGGAGCCGACAGGGATAGAGGGAGACGTTCGAATGCGCGATCGCGCCATGCCAGTGACCCGCCGTGGTCTTGCCGGCCTCGCCGCCGGCGCGGCACTTGCCGGGTCCGGGCTCGCCCGGCCTGCCCTCGCGCAGGGCGCGCCGCTGCGGGTCGGGCTGATGCTGCCCTTTTCCGGCACCTTCGCCGCACTCGGCGAGAACATCGCCGCGGCGGTGGAGCTCTACATCGCCGAGAAGGGCGGGCGGCTCGGCGGCCGGACGCCGCAGCTCATCCGCCTCGACGACGAGAGCAACCCGGCGAATGCGGTGCAGAACGTCAACCGCCTGCTCGGCCGCGACCGGGCGGAGGTGCTGATCGGCACGGTGCATTCCGGCGTGGTGATGGCGCTGGTGCAAGCCAGCCGCGAGCGCGGCGTGCCGCTGATCATCCCGAACGCCGGCAACGTCGCGGCGACGCGCGAGCTGTGCTCGCCGACCGTCTTCCGCAGTTCCTTCAGCAACTGGCAGCCGGCCTATGGCATGGGGCTCGCGCTCGGCAAGCAGGGCGTGAAGCGTGCCTGCTGGGTGACCTGGGACTATGCGGCGGGTGCTGAATCCGGCCAGGGCTTCGCCGATGGGCTGAAGGCCGGCGGCGGCGAGCTGGTGCGCGAGCTCAAGCTGCCCTTCCCGGAAACCAACTTCCAGCCGCTGCTGGCGCAGATCCCCGGCCTGAACGTGGACGCCGTGGGCAGCTTCTTCGCCGGCGGCGGCGCGGTGCAGTTCGTGCGCGAATACGCCGCGGCGGGGCTGAAGGACCGCATCCCGCTGACGGGCTCGGGCTTCCTGACCGAGGGCGTGCTCGGCCCGCAGGGTGCCGCGGCGGAGGGCATCCGCACCGCGCTGCATTACGGCGACGGCCTCGACAACGCGAAGAACACCGCCTTCCGCGCCGCCTTCAAGCAGAAGACCAACCGCGACGCGGATGTCTATGCGGTGCAGGGCTATGACGCGGCACAGATGCTGGCGGCGGGGCTGGAAGCCGCGCGCGGCGATCCGACGGCGGAGGAGGCCTTCGCCCGCGGCATCCGCACGGCGCGCATCGACAGCCCGCGCGGCACCTTCACCCTCTCGGCCAGCCACAACCCGGTGCAGAACATCTACCTGCGCGAGGCCCGCGGCGGCCAGAATCGCGTGATCGGCATTGCCGCCGAGGCGTTGGCCGATCCGGGCACCGGCTGCCGGATGAGCTAGTTCCCCAAGACGTCGCTGCGCGGCGTCTGGGAGCCTCGGAGTGGCGCCGGTCCTGGCCGGTCCGATTCCGCCTGCCGCGGCAAGGCCGCGGCAGGGCGCCGGGGACGGCAGCGATGATGGCGCGCGACACAGGATGAGCCCCGCTTGGATCTTTCCGGCCTCTTCGCGCAGGTCCTGAACGGCCTGCAATACGGGCTGCTGCTGTTCCTCATCAGCAGCGGGCTCACGCTCATCTTCGGCGTGATGGGCGTGATCAATCTCGCCCACGGTTCGATGTTCATGATCGGCGCCTATCTCGCCTTCGTCGTCGCCGGCTGGACCGGCTCTCTGTGGCTGGCGCTGCCGCTGGCGATCCTGGGCGGCATCGCCATGGGCGCGGCGCTGGAGGCCGGGCTGTTCCGTCGCTTCTACAAGCGCGAGCATCTCGACCAGGTGCTGCTGACCTTCGCGCTGATCCTGCTGTTCGAGGAAGCCCGCTCCGCCCTGCTCGGCAACGACTTCCACGCCGTGCCGGTGCCGGCGATCCTGGACTTCTCGGTGCCGGTGACGGCCGATTTCGCCTATTCCGCCTACCGGCTGGCGGTGCTGGTGGTGTGCCTGGTCGTCGCGGCCGTGATGTTCCTCGGGATCGAGCGCACGCAGCTTGGTGCGGCGGTGCGCGCGGCGGCGGAGAAGCCGGAGATGGTGGACCTGCTCGGCCTCGATGCGCGGCGCATCCATCTGGTGGTCTTCGCCATCGGCACCGCGCTGGCGATGCTGGCCGGCGCCCTGGCCGCGCCGTTGCACTCGGTCTATCCGAACATGGGCGACAGCTTCCTGATCATCTGCTTCGTCGTCGTAGTGGTGGGCGGCGTCGGCTCGATCGCCGGCGCCTTCTGGGCGGCGCTGCTGATCGGGCTGGTGGACACGCTGGGCAAGGCCTACCTGCCGGAAGTCGCGGGGCTCGCCGTCTATGTGCTGATGGCGGCGGTGCTGCTGTGGCGGCCCTCCGGCCTTTTCGCGCGGGGCGCGTGAGACGATGCGCATCGCGTCCCGCAGCGGGCACCTGCTGCTGATCCTGGCGGCGCTGGCCGTGGCCTCGATGCCGTGGTGGGCATCGGCCTACCACATGCAGCTCGGCTCGGTGGCGCTGGTCTCGGCGATGTTCGCGTTGAGCCTGCAATTGCTGATCGGCGGCGCCGGGCTGGTGAGCCTCGGCCATGCCGGCTTCTTCGGCGTCGGCGCCTATGCGGTCTATCTGCTTCCCTCGGGCCTTTCGATCCTGCTGACGCTGCCGGCGGCGGCGTTGCTGGCCGCGCTCGCGGCGCTGCCGATCGGCGCGCTGAGCCTGCGCACGCGCGGCTTCTTCTTCCTGATGGTCACGCTCGCCTTCGGGCAGATGCTGTTCTTCCTTTTCCACGACACGCCGCTCGGCGGCGGCAAGGACGGCGTCTTCATCACGCGCCCGGCCTTCGAGCTGTTCGGGATGGTGTTCGAGGTGCCGCGGCGCCAGCGCCCGCAAGTTCTCCTGTGGTTCAATCTGGGTCTGCTGGTCGCGATGTATGCGGCGCTCGTCGCGCTGATGCGCACCAGCTTCGGCCATGCGCTGCAGGGCATCCGCGCCAACGAGGAACGCATGCGCGCGCTGGGCTACGACACCACGCGCCTCAAGCTGGCGGCTTTCGTGCTGGCGGGCGGGCTGGCGGGCGTGGCGGGCCATATGTGGGCGATGATCGAGGCCTTCGTGAATCCGGAACTGCTGAGCTGGCATCGCTCGGCGGAGGCGCTGCTGATGGTGCTGCTGGGCGGCATCGGCACGCTGCACGGTCCGCTCATCGGCGCCGCCGCCTATGTTGGCATCGGGGAGGTCGCGACGCTGCTGACCGAACGCCAGCGGCTGGTGGAGGGGCTGGTCTTCCTGCTGGTGGTGCTGCTGCTGCCGAAGGGCCTGGCGGGGCTCGGGCTGCGCCGGCCGGCGGCGCCGAAGCGCGCGGAGGTGCCGGCGGAATGAGCGGCGCCGCACTGCGATGCGAGGGGCTGACACGCCATTTCGGCGGGCTGACCGCCGTGGGCGACGTGCATCTCTCGTTGGGTGTGGGCGAGTTGCACGCGGTGATCGGGCCGAACGGCGCGGGAAAGTCCACGCTGGTGAACCTGCTCTCCGGCACGCTGCGGCCGAGCGCCGGGCGCGTGATGCTGGAGGGCGCGGATGTCACCGGCTGGCCCGCCTGGCGGCTGGCGCAGGCCGGCATCGGCCGCAGCTTCCAGCGCACCAACGTGCTGCGCGACATGAGCGTGTTCGAGAATGTCCGCCTCGCCGCCCAGGCGCGCGACTTCGGCATGGCGCGCTGGCTGCGCGCAGCGCAGCGCGAGCCGGCGCCGATCGCGGCCGCGCATGTCGCCTTGTCCCGCGTCGGCCTGCGCGCCGAGGGCATCGCCGGCACGCTCAGCCATGGCGAGCTACGGTTGCTGGAGATCGCCATGGCGCTCGCCACCCGGCCGCGCGTGCTGCTGCTGGACGAGCCGCTGGCCGGCATGGGGCCGGAGGAAGGCGAGCACGTCGCGGCGTTGCTGAAGGAATTGTCGCGGGATCACGCGGTGCTGCTGATCGAGCACGACATGGATTTCGTCTTCGCCGTGGCCGATACGTTGACCGTGATGGTGGATGGTCGCGTGCTGGAGCAGGGCACGCCCGCGCAGATCCGCGCCTCGGCCGCGGTGCGCGAGGCCTATCTGGGGCACGACGTATGAGCCTGGCCGATCCGGACCTCCGGGCCTCGCCCTCCGGTCATCGGGCGGGAGCGGCCCCGATCCTCGAAGCGCGCGGGCTGCAGGCCGGCTATGGCGAGGGCCTGGTGCTGCGCGGCATCGACCTCGCCGTGCGGCCCGGCGAGGCGATCGGGCTGATGGGCCGCAACGGCATGGGCAAGACCACGCTCATCCGCACGCTGCTCGGCCAGCTCGCCGCACGCGCGGGCCAGGTGCTGGTGGACGGCCAGGACGTCACCCGCAGCCCCACCTTCCGCCGCGCGCAACGCGGCATCGCGGTGGTGCCGGAGGGCCGCGGCGTGTTCGGCTCGCTCACCGTGATCGAGAACCTGAAGCTTGCCGCGCGCCCGGCCGCGGATGGCACGACGCCCTGGCCGCTCGATCGCGTGCTGGCGATCTTCCCCCGCCTCGCGCAGCGCGCCGGCAATCGCGGCGACCAGCTCTCGGGCGGCGAGCAGCAGATGCTGGCGATCGGCCGCGCGCTGATGACCAGCCCGCGCCTCATCATCCTCGACGAGGCGACCGAAGGGCTGGCGCCGCTGGTGCGCGACGAGATCTGGCGCACCATCCGCACCGTGCGCGAGGCCGGGCTGGCCTGCATCGTGGTGGACAAGACCGTCGGCGCGGTACTCTCGGTCGTGGACCGCGCGGAGATCCTGGTGAAGGGCAGCCTGGTGTGGAGCGGCAAGCCGGAGGCGCTGCGCGCCGATCCGGAATTGATGCATCGCCATCTGGGAGTGTGACGCGATGAGCCTCGACGCCTTCGGACAGCGCGTGCGCGAGATCACCGGCGCCATCGCCGGCATGAAGGTCGAGCCGCAACTCGCGGCGACACTGGAAGAGAAATTCCCGTCCGGCAGCGAGACCTTCGAGGCGCTGAAGGCACTCTGCCGGCAGGGCATCGCGGAAGGCTGGCTCTGCCAGCGCGAGGCCGGCGGCATCCGCTTCGGCCGCCCGGTGAAGCCAGGGCCGGAGACCGCGGGCTTCAGCGTGGACGTGGTGCTGATGGACAGCCTTGCCGGCCCGCACCACAGCCACCCGAACGGCGAGATCGACATGATCATGCCGGAGACGCCGGGCGCCGCCTTCGATGGCAAGGGCGAGGGCTGGCTGGTCTATGGCCCCGGGACCGCGCATCACCCGACGGTGAGCGGCGGGCGCGCCATCGTGCTGTATCTCCTGCCGCAGGGCGCGATCCAGTTCACGCGGAGCTGAGCATGGCCAACGCCGTCACCTGGTTCCTCGACCGCCACATCGCCGAAGGCCGCGGCGCCGCCCCCGCCTTTGCCGATCCGCATCGCGACCTGAGCTACGCGCAGCTGGCCGAGGCCAGCGCGCGCATGGCCGGTGGGCTCGGCGCCGCCGGCATCGGGCGGGAGCGGCGGCTGGCGATGCTGATGCTCGACACGGTGGATTTCCCCGCGGTGTTCTGGGGCGCGATCCGCGCCGGCATCATCCCGGTGCCGATCAACACGCTGCTGCCTGCCGAGCAGGTCGCCTACATCCTGGAGGACAGCCGCGCCGAGGCGATGGTGATCTCGGCGCCGCTCTTTCCGGCGCTGCGCCATGTCATCGCGCGGCTGCCGATGCTCAGGCTGGTGCTGGTGGCGGGCGTGGACGGCCAGCCGCTCGGCGAGCTGCCTGATGGCGGACGCGATCTGCCTGCCTTCCTTGCTGCCGCAGTGCCGATGCGGGGCGCGGTCCCGGCCAGCGACGACGAGGTGGCGTTCTGGCTCTACTCCTCCGGCTCCACCGGCGCGCCCAAGGGCGTGAAGCATGTGCATGCCAGCCTGCGCGCCACGGCGGAGACCTATGCCGACCAGGTGCTCGGCATCGCGCGCGACGATGTGTGCTATTCCGCGGCGAAGCTGTTCTTCGCCTATGGGCTCGGCAATGCGATGACCTTCCCGATGCATGTCGGCGCCGCCGCCGCCCTGCTGCCGGACCGCCCGACGCCCGACAGCGTGCTCGCCGTGATGGCGCGGCACCGCCCCACCCTGTTCTTCGCCGTGCCGACGCTCTACGCGGCGATGCTGTCCAACCCTGCACTGGCGCGTGGCGCCGGCTCCGACCGGCTGCGGCATTGCGTGTCTGCGGGCGAGGCGCTGCCCGAGCATGTCGGCCTGCGCTGGCGCGAGACGGTCGGCACGGACATCCTGGACGGTATCGGCAGCACCGAGATGCTGCACATCTTCGTCTCCAACCGCCCTGACCAGATCCGCTACGGCAGCTCGGGTGTGGCGGTGCCGGGCTATGCGCTGCGCATCGTGGACGAGCACGACCGCGACCTGGCCGATGGCGAGACCGGCGAGTTGCTGGTCAACGGGCCGAGCGCAGCGGAAGGCTACTGGAACCAGCGCGCGAAAAGCCGCCGCACCTTCGCCGGCGAGTGGACGCGCACCGGCGACAAATACCTGCGCGATGCGGAGGGCTTCTACCGCTACCAGGGCCGTGCCGACGACATGTTCAAGGTCAGCGGCATCTGGGTCAGCCCCTTCGAGGTGGAAGCCGCGCTCGCCTCCCACCCCGCCGTGCAGGAAGCCGCGGTGGTGGGTCGCGAGGATGCGGATGGGCTGGTGAAGCCGATGGCCTTCGTGGTGTTCAAGCCCGGCATGTCGGCGCCGACCGAGACCTTGCAGGCGCATGTGAAGGACACCGCGGGCCCGTGGAAATATCCGCGCTGGATCGAGGCGGTGGAGGATCTGCCCAAGACCGCGACCGGCAAGATCCAGCGCTTCAAGCTGCGTGCGCAGCTGGAGGCGCAGGGATGACGCCGCGGGACGCCTCCTTCGCGCTGGACGGGCGCCGGATCGAGGCGGCCTGGTGGGGCTCGGGGCCGGAGGAGGCGCCCTCTCTCGTGCTGCTGCATGAAGGCCTGGGCAGCGTCGCGCTCTGGCGCGACTTTCCCGCGAAGCTGGCAGAGGCGACGGGCTTCGGTGTGTTTGCCTATTCGCGCTTCGGCTATGGCCAGTCCGACAGCGTGAAGCTGCCGCGGCCGCTGACCTATATGCAGGACGAAGCGCAGCACCTGCTCGGCCGCGTGTTGGACGCGGCGGGGATCCGGCACTGCGTGCTGGTCGGGCATTCCGATGGCGCCTCCATCGCGCTGATCTACGCCGGCTCCTTCCAGGACCCGCGCATGCGCGGCATCGCGCTGCTCGCGCCGCATGTGATGGTGGAACCCTTTTGCATCAGCGAGATCGAACGCGCGCGCGACCGCTGGAACACCACCGACCTGCGTGCCCGCATGGCGAAATACCACCGCGCTCCGGATGCCGCGTTCCTCGGCTGGAACGGCGCCTGGCTGGACCCGGGCTTCGCCTCGGCGCTGGAACTGCAGCCGGAGATCGCGCATGTGCGCGTGCCGATCCTGGTGGTCCAGGGCGAGGCCGACCCCTATGGCACGCTCGAGCACCTGCGCATCATCGAACGTGAAAGCTACTGCCCGGTGGACAGCCTGGTGCTGCCAGGCATCGGCCATTCCCCGCATCTGGAAGCGCCCGGCCCGACGCTGGACGCGATGGCGGATTTCGCCGGGCGCATCTTCCGGGACCACGAACCCGTTATGCCGAAACAGGAAAAATAATGCATAAGACCTTGCCATAAGGTCACGATCTGCATTATTGTGCATCCGGAGGGCGAGGGAAACGCATGCGCATCGACTTCCAGACGGACCCGTCCCGCTGGCGCCACTGGCGGCTGGAGCTGGACGGGCCCGTTGCGAACCTTGTCATGGACGTGGATGCTGCCGGCAGCCTGTTCGAAGGGGTGGAGCTGAAGCTCAACTCCTACGATCTCGGGGTGGACATCGAACTGCATGACGCCATCCAGCGCCTGCGCTTCGAGCATCCGGAAGTCGGTGCGGTGGTGATCCGCTCCGGCAAGGAGAACGTGTTCTGCGCCGGTGCGAACATCCGCATGCTCGGCAAGGCGACGCACGGCCACAAGGTGAATTTCTGCAAGTTCACCAACGAAACGCGCTGCGCGATCGAGGACGCGACCTGGAACAGCGGACAGTTCTACATCGCCGCGGTGAACGGCGCCTGTGCCGGCGGCGGCTATGAGCTGGCGATTGCGGCCGATCATGTGATGCTCATCGACGACAGGCGTTCCTCGGTCGCGCTGCCGGAGACACCTTTGCTGGCCGTGCTGCCGGGCACCGGCGGCCTCACGCGTGTCACCGACAAGCGCAAGGTGCGGCGCGACCTGGCGGATGTATTCTGCTCGGTCGAGGAAGGCGTGCGCGGAAAGCGCGCCGTGGATTGGCGCCTAGTGGACGAGGTGGTGCCGCCCTCCGCCTGGGCGGAGCGTGTGAATGCGCGTGCGGCGGAGTTCGCGGCGAAGACCGACCGGCCGAAGGATGCGAAAGGGGTGGCGCTGACGCCGCTCGATCGCCGCTTCGAAGGCGATGCGGTGATCTACTCCCGCGTGCGGGTGGAGTGCGACCGCGCCGCGCGGCGCGCCACCGTCACGGTGATGGGACCGGAGGGCGAGCCGCCGGCGACCCTCGACGCGGCGAAGGATGCCGGCTTCTGGCCGCTGCGGATGGCACGGGAACTGGACGACGCGCTACTGCATCTTCGCGGCAACGAGCCCGATCTCGGCCTGCTGGTGTTCCGCACCGAGGGCGACGCGGCGCAGGTGCTGGCGCACGACGCTTTCCTCGAAGCACACAAGGATGACTGGTTCATCCGCGAGGTGCAGCATTTCCTCAAGCGCGTGCTGAAGCGCGTGGACCTCACCTCGCGCAGCCTGGTTGCGTTGATCGAGCCTGGTAGCTGCTTCGCCGGCACGCTGTCGGAGCTCGCCTTCGCCGCCGACCGCTCCGTGATGCTGTCGGGCACGCGCGCGGGCGACAACCGCCCGCCGGCGGCGCTGACGCTCTCCACGATGAACTTCGGCGCCTACCCCATGGGCAACGGCCTGACGCGCCTGCAGGCACGTTTCTGGGGCGAGCCGGAAAGCGTGCAGCACGCGCAGGCCGCGACTGGCGAAGCGCTGGACGCCGAGCGTGCCGAGGAGCTGGGCCTCGTTACCCTCACCTATGACGAGGTGGATTGGGACGACGAGGTGCGCATGATGTTCGAGGAACGCGCCAGCTTCTCGCCCGACGCGCTGACGGGGATGGAAGCCAATCTCCGCTTCGTCGGGCCGGAGACGATGGAGACCCGCATCTTCGGCCGCCTCACCGCCTGGCAGAACTGGATTTTCCAGCGGCCCAACGCGGTGGGCGAGCATGGCGCCTTGAAGCTCTACGGCAGCGGCGTGCAGCCGACATACGACAAGCAACGAGTCTAGGGAGAAGCACCGATGCCCGATGGCATGAACGTCAACTATGACGGCCTGATCCCGAACAACGTGGACCTCAACGCCGATGCGCGCGTGCGCAAGGCGCTGGAGACCTGGCACCCCGGCTACATCGACTGGTGGAAGGACATGGGGCCGGAAGGCTTTCAGGAGTCCCTGGTCTATCTGCGCACGGCGATCAGCGTGGACCCGAAGGGCTGGGCCAAGTTCGACTATGTGAAGATGCCTGAATACAAATGGGGCATCCTGCTCGCGCCCGCCGTGCCGGACCGGAAGATCGGCTTCGGCCAGCACAAGGGCGAGCCCGTCTGGCAGGACGTGCCCGGCGAATACCGCGCCATGCTGCGCCGTCTTCTCGTTATCCAAGGTGATACGGAACCCGCGTCGGTCGAGCAGCAGCGTCACCTCGGCAAGACCGCGCCCTCGCTCTACGACATGCGCAACCTGTTCCAGGTGAACGTGGAGGAAGGCCGCCACCTCTGGGCCATGGTCTACCTGCTGCAGAAATACTTCGGGAAGGACGGGCGCGAGGAGGCGGAGGAGTTGCTGCGCCGCCGCTCCGGCCACCAGGACACGCCGCGCATGCTCGGCGCCTTCAACGAGGCGACGCCGGACTGGCTCTCCTTCTTCATGTTCACCTTCTTCACCGACCGTGACGGCAAGATGCAGCTGGAGGCGCTGGCGCAGTCCGGCTTCGACCCGCTGAGCCGCACCTGCCGCTTCATGCTGACCGAGGAAGCCCACCACATGTTCGTCGGCGAGACGGGCGTGCAGCGGGTGATCGAGCGCACCTGCCAGGCGATGAAGGAGAACGGCATCGAGGATCCGCACGACGTCGAGCGGATCCGCGCCCTCGGCGTCATCGACCTGCCGACGGTCCAGAAGAAGGCCAATCTGCATTTCTCGCTGACGCTCGACCTGTTCGGCAGCGAGGTGAGCACCAATGCGGCAAACGCCTACAATGCCGGCCTCAAGGGACGCTACCGCGAGGACAAGCTGGAGGACGACCACCGTCTGCTCGACAGCACCTATCCCGTCCTGCGCTGTGTGGACGGGAGCATCGTGAAGGAGGAGGTGCCGGCGCTCTCGGCACTGAACATGCGGCTGCGCGACGACTATGTGGTGGATTGCAACGCCGGGGTCGGGCGCTGGAACAAGGCGATCGAGAAAGCAGGCATCAACTTCCGCCTGACGCTGCCGAACGTCGCCTTCAACCGGAAGATCGGCGAGTTCAACAAGGTGCATGCCGATCCGGACGGCCGTGTCCTGGATGCCGGAAGCTGGGCTGCGAAGCGCGATGCCTGGCTGCCCTCGCATGAGGACGACCTGTTCATCACCTCGCTGATGCAGCCGGTGGATGCGGCCGGCGCCTATGCCGGCTGGATCGCGGCACCCAAGGTTGGCATCGACAACAAGCCGGGCCACTTCGAATACGTGAAGCTGCACGAGTAGCGCCGGCGGATTGCCCCTACCCCGACCCTCCCCTGCGACACCGGGGGAGGGAGCCTTAGCGCCGGGAGACGCACATGGACGGGATGCAGCAGAAGGAGGGCGGCATGACAGCCCCGCGTGCCGAAGGCACGACCAAGCAGCACCTGATCGACCCCGAGATCTGCATCCGCTGCAACACCTGCGAGGCGACCTGCCCGATCGGGGCGATCACGCACGACGAGAACAACTACGTCGTGGATCCCGGCACGTGCAACGCCTGCGGCGACTGCATCTCGCCCTGTCCGACCGGCGCGATCGACAACTGGTTTGTCGTGCCCGCCGCCTTCAGCCTGGAAGAGCAGTTCTCCTGGCAGGAACTGCCGCCGCGCCCGCCGCAGCCTGCGGCCGGCGACGCATCGGATGCGCTGGATGCCGAAGCCGCGGCGCTGCTGGAGGAGGCGCATCGCGGCGCGGGCGGCAAGGCGCGCGCGCCGAGCACTGCGGCGAAGCCGAAGGTCAATCTGTTCAATCGTGCGTCCCCCGCGACCGCGAAGGTCACCGGCAATATCCGCGTGACGAAATCCGGCACCAGTTCCGACGTGCATCACATCATCCTTGACTTCGGTGCGGTGCCCTTCCCGGTGCTGGAGGGGCAGAGTATCGGCGTGGTGCCACCCGGCGCCGACGCGAATGGCCGCCCGCACGCGATGCGCCTCTACTCCGTCGCCAGCGCGCGCGACGGCGAGAAGCCCGGTGCCAATAACCTGGCGCTGACCGTCAAGCGCGTGGCGGAGCCGCGCTCGGATGGCAGCGTGTTCCACGGCGTCGCGTCGAACTGGCTCTGCGACCTGAAGGTCGGCGACACGCTCGGCGTGATTGGTCCCTTCGGCACCACTTTCCTGCTGCCGGAAGAGCCGGAAGCGGACGTGATCATGATCTGCACCGGAACCGGCTCCGCGCCCTTCCGCGCCTTTACGGAACGGCGGCGACGTCTTGCCCAAGGGGGAACAGCGTCCGCCGGCGGCAAGCTTCACCTCTATTTCGGCGCGCGCACACCGGAGGAGCTGCCCTATTTCGGCCCGCTCCAGAAGGTTCCGCCTGCCGTGCTGGCGCAGGAGCTGGTGTTCAGCCGCCTGCCGGACCGTCCGAAGGAATACGTGCAGGACCGGATGCGTGCGCGCCCTGCGGAACTCGCCGCCCTGCTGGCCAAGCCGCGCACCCACATCTATGTCTGCGGCCTGCGTGGGCTGGAAGCGGGCGTGGATGCTGCGCTGGAGGAGATCGGCGCGGCGCATGGCTTCGACTGGCCGTCGCTCCGCGCCGAGATGCGGGAGCAGGGCAGGTTCCATGTCGAGACCTACTGAAGGCAAGGCCTACCCCTTCATCCACACCCGCCGCATCCGCTGGGGCGAGAGCGATCCCGCGCGCATCGTCTACACCGCGCGCTACCTGGACTTCGCGATGGACGCCATCGAGGCATTCTTCACCGACCGTCTCGGCGCCAGCTTCTACGAATTCAACCTCGACCACGGCGTCGGCACGCCCTTCGTGCATGTCGAGCTCGACTTCCGCAGCCCGCTGACCCCGCGCGACACGCTGGAGACGGAGGTCCGCCTGTCCCGCCTCGGCGGTTCCTCGCTGAGCTTCGCGGTCGCCGGGCGCGTCGGCGAACGGCTCTGCTACGAAGGCCGGCTGGTCTGCGCCTTCGTGGACGTCACCGGACCGCAGATGAAGCCGATCCAGGTGCCGCCGCAGTTCCGTGCGCTGCTGGAGGCGGACGCCGCCTTCGCCCTGGCCTGACTCACGCGGGCGCCAGCGCCGGCAGCGCCAGCAGCGCCGCCAATGTCTGCTCCACCGTGCGGCCCGAGGTGTCCACCGTGAAATCCGCCCGCGCGTAGAGCGATTCGCGGCTTTCGAGGATCGCGCGCAGATCCTCCATGGCGCGCCGGTTGTCGCGCATCGGGCGGGTGTCGCCCTGCTCGATCACGCGCTGCATGTGCTCCTCCGGCCTCGCGCGCAGCCAGATCGTCACGCAGGTGTCGAGCAGCAGGCCGAAGGTCGCCGGCTCCGCGACGATGCCGCCGCCGGCGGCGATCACTGCGGGCGTTTCCTCCCGCACCAGCCGTTCCAGCGCGGCGCGTTCCAGGCGGCGGAAGCCGTCCTGGCCGTGGATCGCGAAGATGTCCGACAGCTCCATCCGGCCTTCGCGCTCCACCTCGCGATCCAGTTCCACGAAGCGGATGCCGAGGCGCTCCGCCAGCAGCCTTCCGAGCGTGGATTTGCCCGCGCCGCGAAGCCCGACCAGCGCCAGGCGGCGCGCGCGGGTGCGGGCTTCGCGACGGCCGAAATGGCGTTGCAGCAATTCCCGCGCTTCGGCGAGGCGTGCATCCGGCAGCTGTGCGACGAGTTGGTCCAACAGCAGGCGTTCGGCCGTGCGTTCCGGCCGCCCTGCAGTCAGCTCCTCGGCGCCGACGCCGAGCGCGCGGGCAATGCGTCGCAGCAGCAGGATCGAGACATTGCCTGTGCCGGCCTCCAGCTGCGCGATGTAGCGCTCCGACACGCGCGAGAGGCGGGAGAGCTCGCGCCTGGTCACGCCGCGGCGCGCGCGAAGGGTGCGCAGCCTGGCGCCGACGGCATGCAGGAAGGCGTCGTCGTCGGGGTCCCCGTTGCCGCGTTCGGGGGCGTGCGGGAAATGGGCGCCGCTGCTCATCGGCGCCCAGCCTACACCGGTTCGCGCCGCAACGGCAGACCGCGCGTGGCGGATGGACGGCGCGGCGCCGGGCACCTTATCCTCGCCGCGTCCCGGCGGAGGAGTGTCCCCTGCAATGATGAGCGCCGAGCAGAATGATCGCCTGACCCGCGTGGGCCCGGGCACGCCCGGCGGCCGGCTGCTGCGGCGGCACTGGCAGCCGGTGGCGCTGCTGGACGAGCTGGACGGCCAGCGTCCGGTGCGTCCCGTGCGCGCGCTCGGCCAGGACATGGTGCTGTTCCGGGATGAGCGCGGCCGTCTCGGCCTGATCGACCGCGCCTGTCCGCATCGCGGCGCCGACATGGCCTATGGGCGCCTGGAGGATGGCGGGCTGCGCTGTGCCTTTCATGGCTGGCTGTTCGACGCGGAAGGCAAGTGCCTGGACACGCCGGCGGAGCCGGAGGGCAGCACGCTCTGCACCCGCATACGTATGCGCAGCTATCCGGTGCAGGTGCGCGGCGGCATCGTCTTCGCCTATCTCGGCGAGGGCGCGCCGCCCGCCTTCGCGCATTTCGACTGCTTCGTCGCGCCCGACACGCACACCTTCGCCTTCAAGGGCCTTATCGAGTGCAACTGGCTGCAGGCGCTGGAGGTGGGGATAGATCCTGCGCACGCCTCCTTCCTGCATCGCTTCTTCGAGGACGAGGACACGGCCGCGAGCTACGGCAAGCAGTTCCGCGGCGCCTCCGACGGGTCCGACCTGCCGATGACCTATGTGCTGCGCGAGTTCCCGCGCCCGCGCATCGAGGTGGAGACCACCGAGTACGGCCTGCGCATCGCTGCACTCCGGCAGATCAACGACGCGACGACGCATGTGCGGGTGACCAACCTCTACTTCCCGCAGGCCTTCGTGATCCCGATGAGCGCGGAGATGACGATCACGCAGTGGCACATGCCGGTGGACGACACGCGCACCTACTGGGTCGCGATCTTCACCAGCTTCGGCAAGCCGGTGGACCGCGCGCAGATGCGCGCGCAGCGGCTGGAGAATTATGCGCTGCCCGACTACCTGCCGAAGAAGCACCGCGGCAACGAGTACGGCTTCGATCCGCAGGAGCAGGCGCGCAGCACCTATACCGGCATGGGCCACGACATCAACGTGCACGACCAGTGGGCGGTGGAAAGCCAGGGCGCGATCCAGGACCGCACGCGGGAGACGCTGGCGAGCAGCGACAAGGCGATCGCCGCGAACCGCCGCCTGCTGCTGCGCGCCATCGCGGCGGAAGAGGAAGGCAAGCCGTCCATGATGGTGCTGGACCAGGCCGCCGCCGCGCGGCTGACCGGCCCCGGCACGATCGACGGCATGTCGCCGTCGGAGCGCTGGGAACAGCATTGGCGGGAGGCGGTGGCGCGGCGGCGCGCCGCCGCGCCGTGGAACCCGCCGGCGCTGGCCGCCGAATGAGTGTCGTCGAGGAGCCCGGGTTGCGCGGTGCCGGGGGGCACGCGCAGGCCGCGGAGGTCCTGGCGCGCGTTGCCGAGGACGATATCGGCGTGGTGCGCCTCGCCTGGCCCGACCAGCACGGCATCCTGCGCGGCAAGACGGTGCTGGCGAGCGAGCTGAAGGACGCGCTGGAGGATGGCGTGGCGATGACCACCACGCTGCTGCTCAAGGACACCTCGCACCGAACCGTCTTCCCGGTCTTCACCGCCGGCGGCGGCATGGGCGCGAAGGAGTTGGAGGGGGCCGCGGATTGCATGCTGCTGCCGGACCCCGCCACCTTCCGCCGTCTGCCCTGGGCGTCGCATAGCGGCTGGATGCTGTGCGATGCGCATTTCCCGGATGGCCGCGAGGTGCCGCTCTCCACGCGCGGCCTGCTGCGCCGCATCGTGCGGCGCGCGGAGGATGCTGGCTACGAGAGCATCATGGGCCTGGAGGTGGAGTTCCACCTGTTCCGCCTGCTTGATCCGAAGCTCGCGCCATCCGATGGCGGCCAGCCCGGCACGCCACCGGAGGTGGCGCTGCTGACGCAGGGCTACAACTACCTGACGGAGTTGCGCTACGACCAGCTCGATCCCGCGCTGGAGATTTTGCGGCGCGACCTGCTCGCGCTCGGCCTGCCGCTTCGCTCGATGGAGGTCGAGTACGGTCCGAGCCAGGTGGAGTTCACTTTCGCCGCGCAGGAGGCGCGCGCGGCCGCCGACCTGATGGTGCTGTTCCGCTCCGCGGTGAAGCAGATTGCGCGGCGCGCCGGCTATCACGCCACCTTCATGTGCCGCCCGCGCATCCCCAACGTGATGTCGAGCGGCTGGCACCTGCACCAGTCGCTGCGTGAGGGTTCGGGCGGGCGCAACCTGTTCGTGGATGAAGGCGGTGCGCTGCTGTCGGAGACGGCGAAGCAGTATCTCGGCGGGTTGCTGCACCATGCCGGCGCCGCGGCCGCCTTCGCCGCGCCGACCCTGAACGGCTATCGCCGATTCCGCCCCTATTCACTGGCGCCCGATCGCGCGGTTTGGGGCGTGGACAATCGCGGTGTGATGCTGCGCGCGCTCGGCACGCCGGGCAGCAGCGCGACGCGCATCGAGAACCGCATCGGCGAACCGGCGGCGAACCCCTACCTCTACATCGCCTCGCAACTGCTGTTCGGGCTCGAGGGGATCGCGCAGCGCCGCGATCCCGGCCCGCCGGCGGACACGCCCTATGAGGCGAAGGCGCCGCTGCTGCCGAAGAGCCTGGCCGAGGCGTTGAGCGCGCTCGAGGGCGATGCGGTGGCGCGCGCGGGGTTCGGCGAGGGCTTCGTGGGTTACTTCGTGAAGCTCAAGCGTGCCGAGATCGCGCGCTTCGAGTCGGAAGTCCACGAATGGGAACAGCGCGAATATTTCGAGCTGTTCTGAGCATGCGCATCGCGGTCATCGGCAACGGCATTGTCGGCACATGCTGCGCCGCCTGGCTGCAGCGCGACGGACATCATGTCACCTTCGTGGACCCGCGCGGCCCCGCCGAGGCGACAAGCTTCGGCAATGCCGGCTCGCTCTCGCCTTCCGCCTGCCTGCCGGTCGGCATGCCGGGGATGTGGAGGAAGGTGCCGCGCTGGTTGCTGGATCCACTTGGACCCTTGGCGATCCGCTGGTGGTACGCGCCGTTGGTGGCGCCCTGGATCGCGCGGTTCCTTCGCGCCTCGGACCGTGCCGAGGTAGTGCGCATCGCAACCGCGCTGCGCGGGCTGCTGGCGCCGATCTTCGACTGCTACGAGCCGCTGCTGCAACGCGCGAACGGCATGGGGCTGATGAAGCGCAGCGGCTGCCTTTACGTCTATTCGGGCGAGGAGGCGGCGCGGCAGTGGGCCTGGGGCATGAACCTCCGACGCAGCCTCGGCGTCGAGCTGCGCGACATCGGTGAGGAGGAACTCGCTGAGCTGGAACCGGACCTGCGCGGCCGTTTCCGCTTCGGCATCCTGGCGCCGGAGAACGGCTCCACCACCGATCCCGCGGCCTTCACGCGCTGCCTCTACGCGCAATGCGTGAAGGACGATGCCGAGGCGGTGCGCGCGCGTGTCACCGGCTTCCGCCTGGCCGATGGCGGCGTGCGCGCCCTGGAACTGGACAATGGCGAAACGCTGCAAACGGACGGCGTGGTGCTCGCCGGCGGTGCCTGGTCGGCGCAACTTGCCAACCGCCTGGGCCCACGCATTCCGCTGGAGACTCAGCGCGGCTACCATGTGACCGTCGAGAGCAACAACCTCGCGCTGCGCCACACCGTGATGGCGGTGGAGCACAACATCATGGTGAACCCGATGCGCATGGGCCTGCGCCTTGCCGGTTCGGTAGAGTTCGCGGGCCTACACGCCGCGCCAGACTATCGCCGCGCGCAAATCCTTCTGGAGCGCGGGCGCGAGATGTTCCCGCATCTCGACACCACCCGCACCAGCGAGTGGATGGGACATCGCCCCTGCCTGCCGGACAGCCTGCCGGTGATCGGCCGGGCACCGCGCGCCGACAATGCATGGTTCGCCTTCGGCCACGGTCATGTCGGCATGTGCGGCGCGGCGAGCACCGGGCGCGAGATCGCCAACCTGGTTGCCGGCCGCGCACCGCAGCTGGACCTCGCGCCCTTCGCGCCGACGCGCTTCGGGCGCGCGTGAATCGGCCGCACCTCCAACGGTGTCTCGATGTCGCCTGCGACGTCGGTGGTGGCTTCGTGGATCTCTGCGCGACCGGATCGGGCGCAATCCTGACCGCGAAGGTGCCGCGCCGCCACGACGCGACGCTGACGGACATGCTGCACGCCGCGCTGGCGGATGCCGGCATTGCGCCGGTGGAGGTGGGGCAGCTGCGACTCTCCACCACGCTCGCGGCGAATGCGCTGCTGGCTGGTGAGGCCGCCCCGGTGGCGCTCGTTGCCACCGCCGGCTTCACAGATGTGCCCGATCTCGGGCGGCAATCGCGGCGTGACCCGGACCTCTGGCCGCCGCCACCGCCGACGCCGCCATGGATGTCGCCGGAAGCCTGGCGCTTCCCCCTGCGCGGCCGCATCGCGGCGGATCGCAGTGAGGCCGAGAAGCTGGCGGTGGACGAGCTGGATGCGCTGCGCGCGCTGCCGCACGGAACTCCGGTCGCCCTGTGCCTGCTCTTCGCACATCGGAACCCGGCTCATGAGCTGGCGGCAGCAATGCGCATTGCTGCGCTGCGGCCGGATCTGCCGATTTCACTCTCGCATCGCGTGGACCCGCAGCCGCGCGAGTTCGAGCGCATGCTGGCGACGCTGGCCGATGCATCGCTGAAGCCGCTTGCCGCGCGGCTGCTGCAGGTCGAGGGACTGCCGGCACCCTGGGTCATGCGCGCGGAAGGCGGGCTCGTGCCGTTGGCCGAGGTGCTGGAACGGCCACTCGGCCTGATCGGCTCCGGGCCGGCCGCCGGCGCACTGGCAGTGGCGCACGCGGCGCGGGGTGAGGATGCAATCGGCCTCGACATCGGCTCCGCTACCACTGAAGTGAGCCTGCACCGCGCCGGCGCACCACTGCCCGCGCGCGGCACCTGGCTGGACGAGATGTGGCTGCGCGGCACGTCGCTGGATGCCGAGAGCCTGCGTCTGGGCGGAGCGATGCTGCTGACGACGGTGGGTGGCCGGTTGCGATTGGGGCCCGGCGTCGCGCCGGACGGGCCAGCCTGCCTGGGCGGCAGGGCGGCGACGCTGACCGATGCGGCGCTCTGTGCCGGCCTGCCTGCCGAGGCCGGCACATCGCAGCGCGAAGCAGCGCGGCGTGCGTGCGAGGGGATCGACCCCGCCGCCGTGCTGCGCCTGGCCGTTGCGTGGCTCGCGGAGCGCGTGCGCCGCATCGCGTTCCGGCGCAACCTGGATCCGACGCGTGCAAGGCTGGTGGTGGGCGGCGGCGCGGGCGTGTTCCTGGCGCAGGCGATCGCGGCAGAACTCGGCGCGCGCGAGCTGGTGGTGCCGTGCCACGCGGCACTGCTGGCGGCGACGGGGCTGGCGCGCGCGCCGGCCATGGCCCGGGAAGAGATGGCCTGCGATCTCGGCCTGGACGCGCTCGGTACGCTGCATAGGCATGCGGCGCAGCACGCGGTGTCGCTGCGCGCTCGATTGCAGCAGTGGGATGTGCCCGCGCCCAGGCTGCGGCACGAGCTCGACCTCGCGCCGGGGCCGCGTGCGGAGCCGCTCACGATGGCCTGGACACCGGGCGACGATGCCAACCTTGCCATGCGCTTTGCCGAGGCGGCGCACGCGCAACGCGGCCAGGCGCCACCGGACGCACCGCGCATCCTCGCGCTCCGCAGCATCGCCACCGCGGACCTGCCGGCGCCATGACGCCCGACCCGGAGGTGCTGCGCCTGCGGCTGGAAGGGCTGGCGGACCGGATGCAGGACAGCCTGCTCGCCGCCGCGCTTTCGCCGGTGGCGAGCGAGGGAATGGATTGCGCGGCCGCCCTCTTCCTGCCGGATGGGCGCGTGCTGGCGCAGGCGCATTCGCTGCCGCTGCTGCTCGGCGGGATGATCCCGGCGGTCGCCGGCATCCTCGCGCGCTTCCCGGCCGAGGCGATGCAGGATGGCGACGGCTTCCTGACCAACGATCCCTGGTCCGGCGGCACGCATCTGCCGGACCTGATCCTGGTGCGACCGGTCCTCGCGACACGCCGTGTCGTGGCGCTGGCCGCGACGATCCTGCATCACCAGGATGTCGGCGGGCTTGCGCCAGGATCGGTGCCGACCGATGCGCGCGACATCTTCCAGGAAGGGCTGCGCCTGCCGCCGGTTCAGTGGCGGTGCGCCGGGGCCGAGGATGCCGGCATCGCCGCAGTGCTGGAAGCGAACAGCCGTGCGCCCGCAATGCTGCGTGCGGATCTCGGCGCCCAGTGGGCGGCGGTGTCGCTGGCGGCGCGCGAGCTCGGCGCACTGGCCACGACGCTTGGCCCGGAGGATTTCGCGGCGGGTGCTGAGGCGCTGCTCGCGCGGTCACGCGCCATGCTCGCCGAGGCGCTCCGCGCGCTGCCGGAAGCGCAGGCGAGCGCCGAGGAGGCCCTCGAAGGCGACGGCCTCACTCCCGATTCCGTGCCCATCCGCGTCATGCTCCGGCGTGAGCCCGGCCCCCGCCTGGTCGCCGATTTCGCCGGCTCGGCGCCGCAGACCGCGGGCCCGGTGAACGCCGCGGCTTCCGGCCTGCTCGCCGCCGGCTTCGCGCTGCTGCGCAGGATCGCGCCGGAAGCACCGGTCAATCACGGCCTGCTCGACCTGCTCGATCTTCGCCTGCCCGAAGGCAGCGTGGTGAATCCGCGCTTCCCCGCCGCGGTGAATGCGCGCACCGCGACGGTGAAGCTCGCCACCAATGCGCTGTTCGCTGCACTGGCGAAGCTCTCGCCGCAGCCGCAGGCGGCGCCTAACGCCGGCGTCGCCGTCGTGCTCTCCATCGCCGGCGAGGGCTGGATGCTGACGGAGATCCTCGCCGGCGGCGCCGGCGGCGGCCCCGACGGCCCGGGGCTGCACGCCATCTCTGCCGATGTCTCCAACGCGCGCAACCTGCCGGTGGAGACGCTGGAGGCGATCGCGCCGATCCGCGTGGAGGAAGCCGCCCGCCGCCGTGGCTCCGGCGGTGCCGGTGCGATGCCGGGCGGTGACGGGCTGCGCCGCGTCTATCGCCTGCTGTGCGGGACGGCGGAAGTCTCCTATCGCGGCGAGCGGCATCTCGCCGGGGCGCCGGGCGCGTCGGGCGGCGGCGCGGCGGCGCCCGCGGCGGCGCGCATCGAGCACGCAGATGGCCGCACCACGCATCTGCCCTCGAAAGCCCGCTTCACCTGGAACGCGGGAGAGCGTTTCATCATCGAGACCGCCGGCGGCGGCGGCTGGGGACAGGCATCCGACAAGGGAGAGACCGAAGATGGCTCGGCATGATGTCACGCGTCGTGGACTCGCATTGATCGGCATGGCCTTTGCCACGCCGGCTGTCGCGCAGGGCGGATCCTGGGCGCCGGAGCGCGGCATGCGCATCGTCGTGCCCTTTCCACCGGGCGGCTCGACCGACCTCCTGGCGCGGCGGCTGGCGGACCACCTGACCACAGCGCTCGGCCAGACGGTGATCGTCGAGAACCGGCCGGGCGCCGGCGGGACGGTGGGCGCCGACCTGGTGGCGAAATCGGCACCGGACGGACACACTCTGCTGATGGGCGTGACGGGCAGCAATGCCATCGCCGGCAGCCTGTTCCGCAACCTGCCCTATGACCCGGTGCGCAGCTTCGCCCCGGTCTCGCGCGTGGTCTCGGCACCGCTGGTGCTGGTGGTGACCGCGGAGCATCCGGCGCGCGACATGGCGGGCTACATCGCCGCCGCGAAGGCGGCGCCGGGGAGCATCGGCTACGCCACGCCGGGCAACGGCACCTCGATGCACCTCACCGGCGTGATGTTCGGCCAGGCCAGCGGCACGCAGCTGCAGCACGTGCCCTATCGTGGCTCGGCCCAGGCGATCACCGACCTGATCTCCGGCCAGGTGCCCTCTGCCTTCGCCGATGTGCTGGTGGCGCTGCCGCATATCCGCGGCGGCAGGATCCGCCCGCTGGCAGTGAGCTCCCCGGCGCGGCATCCGCTGCTGCCCGAGGTGCCCACCATGCAGGAAGCGGGGCTCGCCGGCTTCGAGGCGACCTCCTGGCAGGGCATCTTCGCACCGGCGGGCACCCCACCGGCGGCGCTGGCGCGACTGCAGGCGGAGATCGCAAAGGCCATGGCCTCGCCCGCCATCCGCGACTCCTTCGCCCAGCAGGGCTTCCTCGTGGAGAGCACGACGCCGGCCGAATTCGCCTCTTTCGTGGCCCGCGAGGTTGCGAAATGGGCAGAGGTCGTGCGCGCCGGCAACGTGCGGGTGGATTGATCCCGAGGGCACCCGGGAAAGCGCTTGACTCCCCGGGGGGTGACGCGCGGCAATCACGCATCACGCCGTGGGAGAGACGAAATGCCGATGCTGACCCGCCGCGCCGCGATGATCGGCGCGACCGCCTTTGGTGTGCTGCCCGGTTTGCGCCTGGCCGAGGCGCAGCCGCGGCCCGGGATGTTGCGCTACGGCCTCTCGGTGTGGCCGCCGAACCTGCAGCCCTGGCCCTCCACCGGGCAGGCGGCCGGCATGATCAAGATGCTGGTGCATCGCCGCCTCACCACCTTCGACGCAAAGGGCGAGCTGAGTCCTCAGCTTGCGCGCGAATGGAGCAGCGACGACGAGGGCGCCTGGACCTTCCGCCTGGACCCGCGCGCCACCTTCCACAATGGCGAGAAGCTGACCGCCGCGGATGTGAAGTGGACCATCGAGCAGGTCGCCGGCGAGCGCTCCACCGCCTACTACCGCGCCCAGATGCAGCAGATCGAGCGTATCGAGACGCCGGATGCGCATACCGTGCGCCTGGTGATGAAGGCGCCGATCGCCACCGTGCCGCTGTGGTTCGCCAACTACAACATGCCGATCGTCTGGCGCGGCACGCGCGACATGAACAACGCCATGGGCTGCGGCCCGTATCGCATCTCCGGCCAGGAGCGCGGCAGCTGGATCGAGCTGCAGGCGGCGCCGAACCACTGGGATCCCGGCCTGCCGCGCACCCGCACCATCCGCATGACCGTCTATGCGGATGAGAACCTGCGGCTGGCGGCGCTGCAATCGGGCGACGTGGACATGATCGAGTACGTGCCGTGGAGCGGCATGGCGGCGGTGGAAGCCGACCAGCGCTTCAGCCTGAAGAGCACGATGGGTCCGTTCATGGACATCCTGTTCAACGGCACCAAGCCGCCTTTCGACAACCCGCTGGTCCGCCGCGCGGTGGCGCATGCGGTGAAGCGCGACGACATCGTGCGCGTCGCCTTCTCCGGCCGCGGCAAGGTGCTGGAAGGCATGCCGATCGTCGAGGGCACGCCAGCATGGGATGCCGAGCTCGCGCGCGGCCACCGCTACGACCCCGAGCGCGCGCGTGCGCTGCTGCGTGAAGCCGGGCATCCGGACGGCTTCGACACCACCATCCTCTCGACCGGCACCTTCAACATGCACAAGGACACCGCCGAGGTCGCGCAGCAGCACCTCGCCGCGGTCGGCATCCGTGCCGAGATGCGGGTGGTGGACTGGTCCACCCGCGTCAGCATGGGCGTGCGCGGGCAGTACGACCTTGCGGTGCACGGCGTCTCGGCCGATTCCAACGACCCGGATGGCCTGACGGTGGTGCTCGACACCTCGCTCTCGCCGGCGCATGGCCGCAGCTTCCGGCTCAGCACGCCGCGCACGGTAGAGTTGCTGCGCAAGGGCCGGGAGGAATACGACCCGGCGAAGCGCGTGCAGATCTACAAGGACATGCAGCGTGCTGCGCTGGAGGAGGTGCCGATCGTCGGCCTCGCCTGGCGCGAGCAGGGCTACGCGCTGGACCGCCGCGTGACCGGGTTCGAGATCATGCCCGGCCAGCTGAGCCTCTCCTCGGGCGCGCTGCTGGAGTTCGTGGACATCACGGCCTAGATGCTCTGGCTCGCCCGCCGCGTCGGGGTCTCGCTGCTGCTCATGTGGGTGGTGGCGACGATCGTCTTCCTGACGCTGCACATGGTGCCGGGCGATCCGGCGGAGCTGCTGCTCTCCACCGGCGGCGTCGTGCCCGACGCCGCCGCAGTGGCGGAGCTGCGCGACAGGCTCGGGCTCGATCGCCCGATCCTGGTGCAGTACGGCGAGTTCCTGGCACGGCTCTCGCGCGCGGATCTCGGCGTCTCGCTGGTGGACGAGTATCCGGTGGCGGAGGAAATCCTGCTGCGCCTGCCGCGCACGCTGGAGCTGATCGCCGCCGGCACGCTGATCGCCGTGGCGATCGCACTGCCGGGCGGGACCTATGCCGCGCTGCATGCCGGCGGCACCTTCGACCGCGCCGCCTCGGCCATCGCGGCGGTACTGCAGGCGCTGCCGGTCTTCGTGCTCGGCACGCTGCTGATCCTGGTGCTGGCGCAATGGCTGCGCTGGCTGCCGGCGGGGGGCTATGCGCCACTCGCCGATGACCCGGGCCGGCACTTCCTTCTTTTGCTGTTGCCCGCGGTGGCCGTCGCGAAGGGGCTGGCAGCCACCGTGTTCCGCATGACGCGGACAGCGATGCTGGACGTGCTCTCGCGCGACCATGTGCGCACGGCGCGCGCGAAGGGCCTCACGCAGGCCCGCGTTCTGCGCCGGCATGTGGTGCGCAACGGTATGATCCCGGTGACCACCGTGCTCGGCCTGCAGATGGGCACGCTGCTGGGCGGCACGGTGCTGGTGGAATACGTGTTCAACTGGCCCGGCCTCTCCACGCCGCTGCTGCGCGCCGTGGAACAGCGCGACTACCCCATGGTCGTCGGCATCGTGCTGACCGTCTCCGGCCTGTTCCTGCTGATCAACCTGATCATGGACCTGCTCTACGCCGTGCTCGACCCGCGGATCACCCGGTCTTGAGGCGGCTGGTCTTCCCCGCCGCGCTGGTCGCGCTGATCCTGCTTGCGGCGCTGGCGGCGCCGATCCTGCCGCTGCCCGACCCGGTGCGGCAGGATGTGGCGAACCGGCTGGCGACCTGGCTGCCGGGAAGCCCGCTGGGGCGCGACGAGTTCGGGCGCGACATCCTCTCGCGCATCCTCTGGGGTGCGCGGGCCTCGCTCAGCGTCGCCTTCGCCTCCGCCGCGATCGCCTGCCTCGTCGGCACCACGCTCGGGCTGATGGCGGGGTGGTTCCGCGGCGCGGCGGAGTTCCTGGCGGTGCGCGCGGCGGATGTGGTGCTGTGCTTCCCGCCGATCCTGCTTGCGCTGCTGGTGGTGACGTTGCTCGGGCCGGGGACGGGCACGCTGATCCTGGTCCTGTCCATCCTCTATCTGCCGGGCTTCGTGCGCGTCACCTTCGCGGAAGTGCTCTCCGCGCGCGGCCAGGACTACGTGGAGGCGGTTCGCGCGCTCGGCGCGCCGACGCCGCGCATCCTCTCGCGCAGCGTGCTGCCGAACATCGCGGGGCCCGTGCTGGTCCAGTTTTCGCTCGCCGTTGCGGCGGCGGTCGTGGTGGAGAGCGGGCTCAGCTTCCTCGGTCTCGGCGTGGTGCCGCCGACGCCCTCCTGGGGGCTGATGATCCGCGGCGCGCGCGCGACGATGGAGCAGGCGCCGACCTACCTGCTCTACCCCTGCCTGGCGCTGACCTTCACCATCCTCTCGATGAACCTGCTCTGCGACGCGCTGCGCGACGTGGTGGACCGCAAGGGCGGCAGCAGGATCAGGCATCCCCGGACCTGGACGGACCGCGTGCTGCCCGGCCTGTTCCCCGCACGCGATCCGGCGCCGCTGCTCGACGTGCAGGGCCTGACGGTGGAGATCGCCACGCCCGGCGGCATCATTCGCCCGGTGGAGGATGTCTCCTTCGCCGTCCGTGCCGGCAGCACGCTGGCGATCGTCGGCGAGAGCGGCAGCGGCAAGTCCATCACGGCCACCGCGGTGATGGGCCTGCTGCCGCCGGTGGCGCAGGTGACGGCCGGTGTCGCGCGTTTCGAAGGGCGCGACCTGCTGGGCCTGCCGGAGAGCGAACGGCGGAAGCTGCGCGGCGGCGCCATTGCCATGGTGTTCCAGGACCCGATGAGCAGCCTCAATCCCGTGCATCGCGTCGGCGATCAGGTGGCGGAGGCAATCCGCGCGCATCGCGAGGTGTCGGCCGAAGCGGCTTCGCGCGAAGCGGTGGAGTTGCTGAAGCGCGTCGGCATCGCCGACCCGGATCGCCGCGCACGCGCCTTCCCGCATGAGCTTTCGGGCGGCATGCGCCAGCGCGTGATGATCGCCATGGCGATTGCCAACCGGCCGCGCCTGCTCATCGCCGACGAGCCGACCACCGCGCTCGACGTCACCGTGCAGGCGGCGATCCTGGAGCTGATCGCGGAGTTGCAGCGCGAGCGCGGCATGGGCGTGGTGCTGATCACCCACTCGCTCGGCGTCGTCGCCGAGGTCGCGGAGGAGGTGGTGGTGATGTATGCCGCGCAGGTGGTGGAGCGCGGGACGGTGGCGGAGGTCTTCGCCCGTCCGCTGCACCCCTATACACGCGCGCTGCTCGCCGCCGTGCCGGATGGCGATGCCGAGCCGGAAGGCATCCCCGGCGTGGTGCCGCGCCCCGATGCCTGGCCGCCCGGCTGCCGCTTCGCGCCGCGCTGCCCGCATGCCGCCCCGGCGTGCGAGCGCATGCCGGCGCTGGAGGAGGCGGGCGAGCGGCTGGTGCGGTGCGTGCGCTGGCGGGAGCTCGCCGGATGAGCCTGGTTGTCGCCGAGGCTGTCGAGATGAGTTTCGCGCCGCGCGGCCTGATCGCGCGCGGCAGGCCGGTGCGCGCCGTCGCGGGCGTGGATGCCAGGGTTGCGCGCGGCGAGGCGCTCGGCGTGGTGGGCGAGAGCGGCAGCGGCAAGAGCACGCTCGGCCGCCTGCTGCTCGGCCTGCTGGCGCCGACCGGCGGCTGCGTGACCTTCGACGGCGCGCCGCTGCCGAAGCCTGGCAGCGCCCCCTGGCGGAAGCTGCGTGCGCGCATGGGCATGGTGTTCCAGGACCCCTTCGGCAGCCTCGATCCGCGGCGCAGCGTCGGCGCGCAGGTGGCGGATGGGCTGGAGATCCATCGCCAGCTTTCCGCGCGGGATCGCGCCGCGCAGGTGGCGGCGCTGCTGGAACGCGTGGGCCTCGATCCGAACCGCGCCGCCGCCTTCCCGCATGAGTTCAGCGGCGGCCAGCGCCAGCGCCTCGGCATCGCCCGCGCTCTGGCGACCGATCCGGACTTCCTGATGGCGGATGAGCCGGTCAGCGCGCTGGATGTCTCGATCCAGGCGCAGGTGGTGAAGTTGCTGGGCGAGCTGCGGCGCGACCTCGGCCTGGCGATGTTGTTCATCAGCCACGACCTGCCGGTGGTGCGCCATCTCTGCGACCGCGTGGCGGTGATGTATCTCGGCCGCGTCATGGAGGAAGGGACGGTACGGGAAGTCTTCGCCCGTCCGCTGCATCCCTACACGCGCGCGCTGCTCTCCGCGACGCCGATGCTCGATCCGGCGCGGCGCGCAAGGCGAATCATCCTGCCCGGCGATCCGCCGAGCCCGACCGACCCGCCCTCCGGCTGCGTGTTCCGCACCCGATGCGCGCATGCGCGGCCGGCATGTGCCGAAACCGTACCGCCGCTGCGCGCCTTCGGCGAGGGCCAGCGCGTGGCGTGCATCCGCGCCGAAGAGCTCTCCTGAGGAGGACAACCAGATGACCGAAGTAGCGCCGACGAAAGTCCGCATGGGCGAGATCACCGGTGATGAGGCACGCGCGCTCTACGCCAGGAACCCGGTGATCCTGCTGCCGATGGGCAGCCATGAGGACCAGGGCCCGCACGCGCCGATGGGCGACTATTTCCTCGCCGAGAAGATGGCGGAACTGATCGCGCTGAAGGCGACGGCGGAGGGCACGCGCACCGTGGTCGCGCCGGTATTGCCCTTCGGCAAGGGCGACTTCTTCGGACCGATGATCGGCGGAATCGCGCTCTCCGCTGCCACCTTCCGCGCCGTGCTGGACGAGCTGTTCGCCGAGCTGCTGCGCCACAAGCTGACAAAGCTGGTGGTGATCAACGGCCATGGCGGCAACGTGAACGTCATCAACGAGGCGACGCGGGCGGTGATGCACAAGGGGGGGCCGATCATCCCCGCGCTCTATCTCTGGCGGATTGCCTACGCGGAGATGCCGAAGCTGCTGGGCGCGGAGAAGGCGAAGGCGGTCTCCAGCCACGGCGCCGATCCGCTGACCAGCCTGTGCATGCACCTCTTCCCCGAACGCATCCGGCACGACCTCATCCCGGAGCCGCGCAAGGGGGGGGCCACGGCGCTCGGCCTGCCCTTCCAGGGCTGGGGTTCGCTGAGCTTCAACGGTGCCGAGGTCACCACGCCGCATGAGTACGACAAGGTCAGCCCGAACGGCCTGGGCACCGGCGACCCGCGGCTGTGCAGCGCGGAGAGCGGCAAGCTGATCGCGGATCGGCTGACCGAGATCGGCGCCGGCTTCTGCCACCACTTCGCGAAGCAGTAGGCCTTCGCTCCCTCCCCCGCCGGGGGAGGGAGCGCTGCGTGACTACAGCACCAGGTCCTGCGCCGGAATCTCCTCGCCCTTGTGCGCCCGCAGGATGTTGCCGAGCCAATGCCCGACGCTGCGCCGCGAATTCTCATAGGCCGTGGAGGCGGTGTGCGGCGTGCAGATCACGTTGTCCATGTGCAGCAACGGGTGATCGGAGGGTGGCGGTTCCTGGTCGAACACATCCACTGCGGCACCCGCGAGATGCCCGGACTTCAGCGCCTCCACCAGGTCGCTCTCCACCACGATCCCGCCGCGCGCGACATTCACCAGCAGCGCGCCCTTCTTCATCAGCCCGAGTCTCTGCGCATTGATCAGCCCCGCCGTCTCCGGCGAAAGCGGGCAGTTCAGCGAGAGAATGTCGCACTCCGCCAGCATCACATCCAGCGGTCGGTACTGCACGCCGAGCGCCTGCTCCTCCGCCTCCGCCAGCCGCGTGCGGTTGTGATACAGGATCGTGCAGTCGAAGCCGCACAGCCGCTTCGCCACCCCCTTGCCGATGGCGCCCAGGCCGAGGATGCCGACCGTCTTGCCGGACACCAGGATGGAGTTCCGCCACACCTCGTTCTTCGGCCAGCCACCGGCGACAGTGGCGATGTGCGCCTGCACGATGCGGCGCGCGATGGCGATCATCAGCCCCACCGTCGCCTCCGCCACCGGCACCGCGTTGCTGCCGGTGGTTCGGGCGATGCGGATGCCGCGTGCGCGGCAGGCCTCCATGTCGATGTTGTCGACGCCCACACCCCATTTGTGGAACAGCTTGATGCGCGGCGCCGCAGCGATGATGTCGGCGGTGACGGGCAGGTCCCACCACACTGCGTAGTCGGCATCCGCGATGCCGGCCTTCAGGTCGTCCGGCGTGCGGCCCTTCACGGCGCTGAGCGAGAAGCCATCCGGCAGCAGCGACTTGATGATGCCTTCCTGCTCCGCTCCGATGGGCTGCAGCATCACGATCTTCTGGGTCATGTGAAGCCTTTCTGGTTCGGCTCTGTCGTGAAGCGCACGCCGGGCCGCGCCAGCCCGCCGCCGATGCCGGCCACCGAGCCGTCCGCACGCCAGCAGGCCGCGCCGGTCATGCTGCCGTCGGGCTCGAATGAGATGCCGTTGATGCCGCCGGCGACCGTCGGCACCCGCTTCACCGGATGGCCGCGCGCTGCCAGTGCCTCGGCGACCGCCTGCGGGATGGCAGGCTCGAGTTCGAGCGCATTGCCCATCGTCCAGATGCGCGGCGCCTCCAGCGCGGCCTGCAGCGGCATGGCGTGGTCGATCAGGTTCAGCAGCGCCTGCAGCGCCGAGGGGAAGATGCGCAGGCCCCCCGGCAGCCCGAGCGCAAAGCGCGGCGCTCCTTCGCACAGGACGATCATCGGCGCCATGGAGCTGTAGACGCGCTTGCCCGGCGCCACCGACAGCGCCAGGCCCGGACGGGGGTCGAAGTTGTGCATGTAGTTGTTGCACACCAGGCCCGTGCCCGGCACCGCGATGCGTGCGCCGAACAGCGCGTTGATCGTCTGCGTGCTGGCGACGATGTTGCCCTCGGCATCGGCCACGGTGACATGCGTGGTGCAGTTCGCCTCGCCGAGCGCGGGATCGCCCTCCCAGCTCCGGGCGCGCGCCATGTCGAGCATCGTGCGGCGCTCCGCCGCGTATTCCTTGCTGGTCAGGCGCGCGATCGGCACGCGCACGAAGTCGGGGTCGGCGGTCGCGATGGCGCGGTCGGCGAAGGCGATCTTCAGCGCCTCCGCCACCAGGTGCAGCCCGTCGGCGGTACCGAAGCCGAGTGCGGCGATATCGAACCCCTCCAGGATGTTTAGGATCTGCGCGATGTGGACGCCGCCCGAGGCCGGCGGCGGCGGGCCGAACACCTCAAGGCCGCGGTAGGTGCCGCGGATCGGCGTCCGTTCCCTGGTGCGGACGCCTGCCAGATCCTCAAGGGTCATGATGCCACCCTGCCGGGCCAGCGCTTCGACCATCCGTGCGCCGAGCGCCCCGCCATGCAGCGCCGCCGGCCCCTCGCGTGCGATGAGCCGCAGCGACTCGGCACAGGCGCCCTGCACCAGCCTTGCCCCGGGCCGCAGCGGCGTGCCCTCCGGCAGCAGCAGCGGGCCGAGTTCGGGGTCGCGCAGCAGGTCCTCGGCGCTGTCCCCAATGCAGTCCGAGAGGTAGGGCGTGACCAGGAAGCCACGCGCGGCGAGCCGGATCGCCGGCTCCATCACATCGGCCAGCGACCATGTGCCGTAGGCGGAAAGCGCCTGCGCCCAGGCAGGCAGCGCCGCGGGCACCGCCACCGCCAGCGCGCCCAGGGCATTGCGGCGGCCTTCGGTCAGGCGGTCCTCCGGCGGGGAGCCGGGGATCGGGCGGTACATGTCCGCCTTCGCGGCGGCCGGCGCGGCGGAGAGGCCATCCAGCACCACATGCGCGCCGGAGGCCATGCGCAGGTGGCACACGCCGCCGCCAGTCAGGCCGACCATCATCGGCGTCACCACCGGCAGCGCGAAGAGCGTTGCGATCGCGGCATCCACCGCATTGCCGCCGCCCAGCAGTACCTCCACGCCCGCGGCGGTGGCCATCGGGTGGTTGCTGCAGACCACGCCGCGCGCGCCGTGCGCGGGCTGCTTCTCGCAGGCCAGGGCGAAGCCGTTGCGGCCGACGAACTCCTGCGGCACGGGGTACTCCTTCGATGCGCTACCGCAGTCTGGGCGGCGCGGCGCCGGCCGGGAAGGGGGTGGCGCAACCGCGGCGTCGGTGGCCGCGCTGGAACAGGAAGCGCGTGGCACAACATGACCTGCCAGGCTCGCCGGTCAGCCAGGAGGAGGCCCCCATTTGGACGCGGTCCTCGCGACCCTGGACGACCCGCAGCGGATCCGTGAATGGGTGGAGGCGCTTGGCCCGTGGGGGCCGCTGGCGATCGTTCTCGCGCTGGCCGGCGCGATCGTTGCCAGCCCGATCCCCAGCGCGCCGATCGCGCTCGCGGCCGGGGCGCTGTATGGCGCCGTCTGGGGCACCGCCTATGTAGTGGCGGGGGCGGAACTCGGCGCTCTGGCGGCCTTCCTCATCGCCCGTCGCTTCGGCTACGAGCCGGTGCGCCGGGTGCCCTGGATCGCGCGCTGGATCGACCGCACGCGCTCCCAGGCGGTGCTGGCCGGCCTGGTCTTCGCCTCGCGCCTGCTGCCCTTCCTGTCCTTCGACCTGGTGAGCTATGCGGCCGGGCTGACGCCGTTGCGGCTGCGCTGGTTCGCGCTGGCGACGCTGGCGGGGGTGGTGCCGGTCAGCCTGCTGCTGGTCTGGTCCGGCGAGCGCATGGCGGCGCAGGGTGGGGCCTGGATCGGCACGGCCGTGCTGCTCGCGGGCGGCATCACCTTGCTGCCGCTGCTGTGGAGGAAGCTGCGCCGCGGCTGACCCGGGCCGACACCGGCGCGCCGCCAGGGTCGGGCGATGCCGGCTGGCTGGCTGAGCGACTTCCCGGAAGCCGCCGGCCGGCTGGACAGCGCGCAGCACGCTGCCCCATTGTCCGCGCATCCACCTTCCGGGAGGCACCGAGAGACAATGGGCAAGATGAGCTTCCGCGCGGCGCTGCGCGGTGCGGCCTGTGCGTCCGCGATCTGCGCGGCTGTCGCCGCGACGTTGGCCGCGGCGCCGGCCGGCGCGGCGACGCTGACCTGGGCGACGGCCAACGATATTCTCGGCCTGGATCCGCACGCCAACAACCATGGCGTCACCAACGCCATGAAGAGCAACATCTACGAGCCGCTGGTGCGCCGCCAGGCCGATGGCTCGCTGGCGCCCGCGCTCGCCGAGCGGTGGGAGACGCCGTCGCCCACCACCTGGCGCTTCCACCTGCGCCGCGGCGTCACCTTCCATGACGGCACGCCGCTGACCGCCGCTGACGTGGTGATGTCGGCCGAGCGCGTGCGGCAGAACGACATGGCCTACACGCTGCAGTCCGTCGCTGCCGTGCGCGCCATCGACGACCACACGGTGGAGATGGAAACGCGCGGGCCGAACCCGATCCTGCTGCAGGACCTGACGCTGTTCTTCGTCATGTCCAAGCGCTGGGTGGAGGCGAACAACGCCATGGGCGTGGCGCGTGCCGGCCAGCCGGGCGCGGCCACCGCCTTCCCGCAGCTGAACGCCATGGGCACCGGCCCCTTCCGCCTGGTGGAGCGGCTGGCGGATGAGCGCACGGTGCTGGTGCCGAACCCGCAATACTGGGGCGCGGCGGAGATGAACCACGGCATCACCCGTGCGGTGTTCCGCCCCATCGCCTCGGCACCGACGCGCGTGGCCGCGCTGCTCTCGCGCGAGCTCGACATCATGTACCATGTGCCGCTGCAGGACATGCCGCGCGTGCAGCAGGCGCCGGGCATCCGCCTGATGCCGGGCCCGACGGCGCGCAGCATCTACTTCGCCTTCGACGTGGCGCGCGAGGAGAGCCTGGACGAGCCGGGCAAGCCGAACCCGCTGCGCGACGTGCGCGTGCGTCGTGCCATGTACCAGGCGATCGACATGGGCACGATCACCCGCGTGGTGCTGCGCAACTCCACCGTCGCGGCGGGCATCCCGATCGCGCCGGCGGTCGGCGGCTTCGTCGCCGAGGCCAATGAGCGGCTGCCCTTCGATCCCGAGGCGGCGCGGCGGCTGCTGACCGAGGCGGGATATCCGAACGGCTTCCGCATCACGCTGAACTGCCCGAACAACCGCTACGTCAACGACGAGGCGATCTGCCAGGCGGCCACGGCGATGCTACAGCGCGTCGGCATCCAGGCGCGCCTGAACTCGCTGCCTTTCGGCCGCTTCCTGCAGGGCGGCGCGAACAACGAGTACCAGTTCTACCTGCTCGGCTGGACGCCGGGGAATTTCGACATCACCAACCCGGCGCGTGAGCTGCTGGGCGAGGGCAGCTTCAACTGGGGCAAGTTCAACGACGAGCGGATGAACGAGCTGGCGCGGGAGATCGGCACGCTGGCGCTCGACAACCCGCGGCGGCAGCAGCTGGCGGCGCAGTACTGGGCCCGCTTCCGGGAGCTGCTGCCGATGATCCCGCTGCACCAGGAGCCGCAGATCTTCGCCGTGCGCGACACCGTGGCGGACTTCACCATGCGCGCCAACGAGGATCTGGAACTGCGCAACGTGCGGATGCGCGGCAACTGAGCCGTCATTGCTTCGCGTGACCGGGAGGGCCCGTCGCCGGGATGGCGGCGGGCCCTTTCAGTTGCCGCCGTCCGGCGGCCGGCAGCCCTTCCAGGCCAGCGCCTGCATCGCGTTGCTGGCGCGCAGCAGGTAGATCAGGATCGCGTTCTGCGTGGTTGGCGGCAGCGCCGCCAGTGCACCGCGGCGCACCGCCTGTTCCGGCGATATGTCCTGGCCGCCGAGCCCGAGCTGCTCCAGCAGGCCCGAGGTGTCGCTGCCCTTCAAGGCCCGGTCCACCGCAGTCGAGACCAGCCCGTCCGCAGTGCGCAGTGCCTCGTCATATTGCGCGACGAGGTCGTCGCAAGCGGTGCCGGAGGTCGGCGCAGCACTCGCCGCGGGTGGCGCGGCCAAGACGATGGCGGCGGCAAGAAGCAGGGCGCGGTACGTCATCGGCAGGTCTCCGCCAGGACATGGCGCCAACGACGGCGGAAGGGCGGGGTTGCCGGGACGCCCCTGGCCACCCCGACTTCGAGCCGACCCCGCGGCTCAGGACGGGAATTCGTTGGGGGCGAAGCCGAAGGCCTCGCGGAACCGCGCCACGTAGCGCGGCCAGGCTTCCGGGTTCACCAGCCGCGGCGGCACCTCGCCGCGGAAGATCGCGATCCACTGCTCGGCGGCGCCAAGCGCCATGTCGTGCAGCGCCTCATGCGTGATGCCGGCATTGTGCGGGCTGGCGATGACATTCTCGAAGGCCAGCAGCGGGTGCGAAGCCGGCGGCGGCTCCTTCAGGAACACGTCGAGCCCGGCACCCGCCAGGCGGCCGGCGGACAGCGCCTCGGCCAGCGCGGCCTCGTCATGGATGCCGCCGCGCGCGGTCTGGATGAAATGAGCGGTCGGCTTCATGCGCGCGAATTGCGCGGCGCCGAACATGCCCAGCGTCTCGGCGTTGCGCGGCGTATGGACCGAGACGAAGTCGGCGCGCTCCAGCAGCTCCTCCAGCGTCACCTTGGTCGCGCCGCGCGCCTTCACCTGCGCGGCGTCGAGATAGGGATCGCAGGCCAGCACCGTCATGCCGAACAGGCCATTGCAGAGTTCCGCCAGCCGCGTGCCGATCTGGCCGATGCCGACGATGCCGAGCGTCTTGGCCCTGATGTCGGTGCCGGTCAGGGTGAAGCGGTCCGGCTCCGCGCCGCGGCGCAGCGCCTTGTCCGCCTGCGCGATCTTCTTCGACAGGGCCAGCATCATGCCGAGTGCGTGCTCCGCTACCGCTTCCTTGTTGGTGCCGGACTGGTGGCAGACGATGACGCCGGCCGCTGTGCAGGCCTCCACGTCGATCACGTCATAGCCGGCGCCGGTGGAGCAGGCGGCGAGCAGCGCTGGCGCACGCCGCAGCAGCGCGGCGTCGCAGAACCACGGCGCGCGGATCTCGACGCGGGGCAGGGCGTGGTAGCCATGCGCCGTTGCGAACGCCGCATCCAGCGCCGCGCGTGGATCGTCGAAATCCAGGCGCTGCAACGCGATGTGGTCGGCTTCGCCGAGCACGCGGCCGGCGACGGGATCGGTGAAGTGCGAGAAGTGGACGAGCTTGGCGCGGTGCATCAGGACTTCCAGGCGGGGTCGGGCGAAGCCAGGCCGCCGCGGGCGGCGGACCAGGCGAAGGGATCGGCGAGATAGGCACGCAACTCCGCCAGCGCGGCGGCAGGCAGGGTCTCTCGTTCCTCGGCCGCGGGCAGCACGTCGTCCCAGGTGGCGAGCGCGAAGAGCCGCGCGCCGATATCCTCCACCTCGGTCACCATGCGGTCGAAGATGCCGTATTTGAACAGGACGAAGACGTGGGAGACCTCGGCGCCGGCCTGCCGCAGCGAGCGGGCGTAGCGCGCCTTGCTGCGGCCATCCGTGGTGACGTCGCTGACCAGCAGCGCGCGCGTGCCGGGCTTCAGCGCGCCTTCGACATGCGCATCGGCGCCGAAGCCCTGGGCGCGGCGGCGCACGGTGACGAAGGGCAGGCGGAAGCGCTCGGCGAGCATGGCGGCGATGGCGATGCCGCCCTGTTCCGTGGCGGCGATCGCATCCAAGCCGGCGAAGCCGACTTCCTCCAGGATGCGCTGCTCGGCGCTGTCGAGCAGCGCGGCGCGCGCGATCGGGAAGGAGAGCGCGCGCGGGATGTCGAGATAGACCGGGCTCGCCCAGCCGGAGGAGAAGATGAAGGGCCGGTCCGGCCGCAGCAGGATACAGCCGGTGTCGAGCAGGATCTGCGCCGTGCGGCGGCCTATCGAAGCGTGCGTCGTCATGAGAATTCGGTCGTCCCATGGCGGCCTGCGCAGCAGGCCGAGGCCGCGGATGCGGCCCGCCGCAAGTGCGGCGCAGCCAAGCACGCGGATGCGTGCGCCGGCGATTGAGGCATCATGGAATCGCCTCGTCGCCGGTCAGCAGGATCTCCCGCAGCACCGCGGCGCCGTGCAGGAAGTCGTCGAATTCCATCGCCTCGCGCGGGTTGTGGCTGCCGTGCTCGTTGCGCACGAACACCATCGCGCTCGGCACGCCGGCATTGGCGAAGATCGCCGCATCGTGGCCGGCGCCGCTGGCGAGCACCTCGTGCGGCATGCCGGCGCGCGTGCAGAGCGCGCGCGCATGGGCTAGCAGGCGTGGATCCATCGACGCCGGCGGCGTGCGCACGCCAGGACCGAGCTCGATCCGCACGCCGCGCTCGCGGGCGATCTCTGCGGCCTCGGTCCGCACAAGTTCGCCGAAGGCATCGAGCGTCGCGTCGCTCTCGCTGCGCCATTCCAGGGTGAAGCGGACCTCGCCGGGCACGCGCGTCATCGCGTGCTCGCGTGGGTCGGTGGTGAAGATGCCGAAGGTCATCACCAGGTCCTCGCCGCGCTCCAGCAGCGTGCGCCAGGTGGCGTCCAGCCGCATCGCGAAATCCGCCGCGCCGAGCACCGCGTCGCGGCGCAGCCAGCGCGGCACCGCGCCGGAATGCGCCGCCTCGCCAAGCGCGCGTGCGGTCGGGTGGCGCTGGTTGCCGCGGATGCCGGACACCAGCCCGACCGGCACGCGGCGCGCGATCAGTACCGGCGCCTGCTCGATGTGCAGCTCGACGAAATGCGAGAGGCTGACGGGGTCCAGCAGCCGGGTGCGCGCGGCGATCACCGGAACCTCCGCCCCCTCCCGCGCCATGGCGGCGCCGAGCGTCAGCGCCGGGTCGCGCAGGTTGGGCAGATCAAGCCAGGCCGGGTCGAACATGCCCAACAGCGCGGAGGAGCCGAGATAGGGCCGGCCATACCAGGCACTCTCTTCGCCGCGCAGCACGAAGAGGTGCAGCGTGCGCGGGCGCCTCGGCGCGCGCGCAGCATGCAGCAGCGCCAGCAGACCGGCGATCACCCCGGCGGCGCCGTCGAAATTGCCGCCCTGCGGCACGCTGTCGAGATGCGAGCCGCAGGCAGCGGCAGGTAGCGCCGGGTCGGTGCCCGGCAGCGTCACGCGCAGATTCGCCGCCGCGTCCCAGGCGCAGTCCAGGCCGGCCTCGCGGGCAAGCGCCTCGATGCGACGCATCGCGCGGGTCTCGCCCGCGGCATAGGTTTCGCGGGTGATGCCCACGCCGTCGTGATCGGCTTCGCGCAGCGCCGCGAACAGATCGCGTGCCATCGCCGCGAGATCGTCCGCGACGGCGAGCGGTGAGGCGGCCGGCAGGTCCATGCGCGCGACCATCACCCGCGCCGCGCCGCCGGGCAAGCCGCGCTTGACTTCGCGACCCCCAGCCCGAACATCGCATCCTCGGACGGAGAGCCTGCATGGATCTCGGACCGGCCGCCTTCCCGGTGGCCGAGCAGACGGTGACGGTGATCGAGAGCGCCCCGGTCGGGCGGCGCTATCATCGTATCCTGCTCGATGCGCCGGAGCTCTCGGCACGCAGCCGGCCAGGGCAGTTCTTCCACCTGCTCTGCCGCGACGGCGCCGGCAACGGCCCCTATCTGCGCCGGCCGATGAGCATCTGGCGCTGCGGCGCGGGCCAGCCGCTCGGCTTCCTGCTGCATGTAAAGGGGAAGGGCACCGCCGCGCTGGCGCGGCTGCGCGCGGGCGAGGCTGTGTCGGTGGTCGGCCCGCTGGGGCGGGGGTTCACGCTGGAGCCGAGCTGGCGCCGCATCCTGATCCTGGCGCGCGGCGTCGGGCTTGCCACTCTGGCGCCGCTGACCGGCGCGGCGGCGGCCATGGGCATCGCGGTGGAGGCGGTGCTCTCGGCCCGCGCGCCGCAGGACCTGATGGCCGAGGAATTCGCCGGCACCTCCGGCGCGCAGGTCATGCCGGTGTTCGATGCCGATGGCAGCTCCGACCCGGCGCGGGTGGAGGCGCTGCTGCGCGAGCGCTTCGACGATGCGCGGCCGGATGCGGTGTTCACCTGCGGATCGAACCGGCTGTTCCTGCTGTTGCAGCGCCTCTCCGCCGAGTACGGCATGGCCGGCCAGGTGGCGCTGGAGCAGCAGATGGGCTGCGGCCTCGGCATGTGCTTCTGCTGCGTGCGGCAGATCCGCGATGCGGAGGGCGGGGTGATCAACCTGCGTGTCTGTACGGAGGGCCCGGTCTTCGACCTGCAGGCGGCGCTGGCATGGTAGATCTCACCACCCGCATCGGATCGCTGACACTGGCGAACCCGGTGATGCCGGCGTCCGGCACCTTCGGGCCGGAGCTGTCGCAGGTGTTCGACCTGGATGCGCTGGGCGCGCTGGTCACGAAATCCGTCACGCCCGAGTTCCGCGCCGGCAACCCCCTGCCGCGGCTGTGCGAGACAGAGGCGGGCGTGCTGAACTCCATCGGCATCCCCGGCAAGGGGCTGGACCATTTCATCGCCCAGGCCATGCCGGAATGGCGCCGCTTCCGCGCACCGCTGGTGGTGAGCCTTTCCGCCCCCACCGTCGCCGCCTTCGCCGAGGCCGCCGAGCGGCTGGCCGAGACGCCGGGCGTCGCCGCCATCGAGGCCAACATCTCCTGCCCCAACCTGGAGGAGGACGGCCGCGCCTTCGCCATGCACCCCGAGCCGGCCGCCGCCGCCACCGCGGCCATGCGTCGCGCGGTGGGGAAGCTGCCGCTCTGGGTGAAGCTCTCGCCCAATACCGGGGAGATCGCGCCGGTCGCCCGCGCGGTGGCGGAAGCCGGCGCCGATGCGCTGGTGGTGGCCAACACCATCCTCGGCCTCGCCATCGACATCGAAACGGCGCGGCCGAAGCTCGGCTCGGGCATGGGCGGCTTCTCGGGCCCGGGCTTCAAGCCGATCGCGCTGCGCCTGGTTTGGCAATGCGCGCAGGCGGTGCGCATCCCCGTGATCGGTGTCGGCGGCATCGCCACCGCCGAGGACGCGATCGAGTTCCTGATGGCCGGCGCCGCCGCCGTGCAGGTCGGCACCGCGAGCTTCGTCAGCCCCACCGCCATGCCCGCCGTGATCGAGGGCCTTCGCGACTTCTGCGCCCGGAAGGGGATCGCCCGGATCGCCGCGCTGACCGGCGCGGCCTTGCCTACCCGGCTGCCTGCGGCCGCCGAGTAGCACCCGGCGGCAATTCCTCCGGTGCGCCATTCTCCTCCGGGTTCATCCGCCACAGCGTCCAGTTCAGTAGGCCGGCGAAGCTCACCCAGACGAGGTAGGGCACCAGCAGCCAGGCCGCCGTGGCGCTCACCGGCGCGAAGGCGGCGATCATGCCGGCGATGGAGATCCAGAACACCACCAGCTCGCCCAGCGCCAGGTCCATCCGACGCCTGCCGAAGAACAGCCACGACCAAGCCGCGTTCAGTAGCAGCGAGGCCCACCAGAGCAGGATTTCCGGCCCGAAGCCGGTTTCGCGCCAGACCAGCCAGGCAGCCAGCGCGATGCTCAGGTACAGCACCGCCCAGGCGATCGGGAACAGCCAGTCGGGCGGGTTGAAGGAGGGCTTGCGCAGCCGCGCATACCAGGCGCCCGGCTTGAACACCGCGCCGGTCGAGGAGGCGGCGAAGCAGGCCAGCACGAAGCCGGCCAGCGCCAAGGCTGAGGTCATGTCCATTGCGGCCTCACTAGTGGCATGCGCCACCCGCTGTCGAGCGGCGAATGGCCTTCCAACCCATGGGCGGCGCCCTTGCTCACCGCCCCGCACCGATTTGAAGTCTCAGCGCCGCGCCGTCAGCAGCGCACGGGCCAGGGGTGGGCGGCCGGTGATCGGCACCGGCAGGCTGCGATAGGCCGCCAGCCCGCGCCCGGCCGGGCCGGCGCCGCCGGTCGGCAGGGCCACGCGTTCCGCGCCGTTCGAAAGCATCCCGCCACCTCCGCCGACGGCTGCCGTCGCCGCCGGGCGGGCCGTGGCGGTGCCGGCGAGCAGCGGCACCGTCGGATGTGGGCTGGCCTGCTCCTGCGCCCAGGCGGCCAGCACGCGGGCCCGGTAGGGCTCGGCGAATTCCGGCGTGTGCGAGTGATAGGCCGCCGCCGCGGCCTGCCAGTCGCCGCGGGATTGCCGCAGCTCCGTCAGGAAGCGGGCAGCGTAGCGCGCATTGGTGGCGGGGTCGAAGGCGGCGTCGAGGCTCGGGAAGGCATCCGGGTGGTGGCGGAGGTTCACCTGCATGCAGCCGATGTCGATGGAGCGGACGCCGCGGGCCTGCAATGCCTGCACGGCGGCGATCGCTGCCGCCTTGGTGGGAAGGAATTGCCCGCGGCCCTCGGCATTGATGGTCCAGGGCCAGGGATGGAAGGTGCCGGTCTCCGGGTCGCGGCGGCCGGATTCCACCCGCCCGATCGCCGTCAGCAGATGCGCCGGGATGCCCGCAGCGCGTTCCGCGGCCTGGATCGCGGCACGGCAGAGCCGTCCGGGCTCGGCCTGTGCCGGCAGGGGGAGCAGCAGGAGCAGCAGCAGGAGGACACGGTGCATGCCCCCGGCAGCGCAAGCCGCGTGCCAGGAGGGGGTACTTGCGTGGGCTACAGGCTGGTGGTGTGGGGCTCGGGGTCGGGCGTTGGCGCAGGCGGCACGGCGAGTGACGGCGCGGGCGGCGCGGCGGGCGCCGGCGGCTCGGGCGGGGCGGTGTAGTCGGGCACGATCCGCGCCTGGTTGCCGGCGATCACCAGCACGCGCTCGCCGATGTCGAGCGCAGTCTCGTCCCGCTGCGTCACCGAGACGAGTTGGCCGTCCGCCTTGCGCACGATGTATTCGAAGGCGGTGGTGCTGCCTGCCACCCGCTCGGCCGCCGTGCCGAACAGGCTGCCAACCAGCGCGCCGCCCACCGCCCCGATCGCGCCGGACATGTTCCCGCCCGGCGCCTGGGAGCCGATGATGCCGCCCGCCGCGCCGCCGGTGGCCGCGCCGGTTTCGCCCCCGGCCTGCACTGTCACCAGCCGGCGGCCGATGATGACCCCCTGCTCGACACGGTTCATCTGCTGCACCGCGGCCGTCGCATAGGCGTCGGGCGAGTAGCGGGGTCCGCAGGCGGCGAGGGCGAGCGGCAGCAGCAGGAGCGGGGCGGCACGCATGGGGCGCGGCATAGGCGAGGTCGGCCGGTTGCGCCACCCCATCGGCCGGGCGGGGCACGGCCCGAAATGTCGTGGAATGTCTTCGGCTTCCGGATTGCCGTTGACCCGCGCGGCGGGGCGCAGGGCGCTTCGAATCCGCAACCGTCGCGCCAGGGGGCCGCTGATGCGCAGATTGTGGCTTGCCATGGTGATGCTCGGCCTCGCCGGCGGCGCGGCCGCGGCGCCGCTCCTGCGGACCACCGACTTCATACCCACCGCCACGCGGACCGGCTTCAGCGGGTTCGAGGGCAGCGTGCCCTTTCCGGGCTTCGACGCCACCCACACCGAAGGCGGCATCGCCACGCGGGCCGTCAACGCCGTTGTCTGGACCGGCTTCGTCGGCTGGGGCGGCGAGGGCAACCGCGCCTGGTACCACGATGGCGGCAGCTTCGGCTTCACCCGCATCACCATGGCGGATGGCAGCGACTTCGAGGAGATCGGCTTCCTCATCGGTCACGGCAATGGCGGCACCTTCGGCCGCTACGTGTACGACCTGCGGTTGAATGGCGCGCCGGTGCTGTTCGGCACCCATGACGGCACGAACGGGCAGTATCTCGGCTTCTCCGGCGGCGGCTTCGACGAGGTGCGGGTGATCGGCGCCGGCGAGGCCTTCGCGCCCGGCCTGGTCGGTCTGCTGGACGTTAGCGGCGGCTCGTTCCAGGCCGTCGCCCTCGACAGCATCGAGGTGCGCGTCACCGCGGTGCCGGCGCCGCCGAGCTTGGCGATCCTGGGCGCCGGGCTGCTCGGGCTGCGTCTGGCGCGGCGGCGGCCGCGCGGCTAGGAGCCTGTCCGAGTATTCCTCGCCCACACCGCAGTCAGCAATTTTGATACACGAAGGCTATCATCGGTATCCGCTTTCACTTTCACAGGCGCTA
>NZ_JAWLHG010000014.1:0-130153 GCF_041690465.1 Falsiroseomonas sp.
TCTCCGCCTCCAGCCAAAGCTGGACGCCTACGAATCACACCCTGCCGCGCCGCATCCAATCACAAGCCGATTCCAGCCTGGGCTACTCGGGTCTAGGGTTGCCGCGAGCTTCGCCTGCAGCGTGTGGCGGCCGGCTGCCAAACGCCACGCGAACTGCTCGAGATCCTGCTTGGTCGGCACGTAGGGGGCGGTAGGGGGTGCGAGCTCGATAAGCGCGACGCTCGCGGCGACACTCGACTTGATGCCGGCCCCAGCGCGCCCGGCGCACCACTTCAGAACGCGATTGACCGCGCCGACGAGGTGGTGGGCCTGCCGCCCTTTACCGGCGCGCCAAGCATCGTCTTAAAGCCGCTTCACGTCCTCGTCCGTCAGGTCAGCGAGCAGTCGACCGTCCCAGCGCCCGCGCAACCACGGGCTGAACAGCCGGTTCCTGTAATCCACGTAGGTCTTCTCCGGCTTCACGGACTTGATATGGGCCAGGTACTCGTCACGGCCCCGCTCCCACGTCCAACCTGTCCGCGGCGCCGTCAATTCGCCTCTCAGGTCCTTGGGCAGGGCCTCCTCCCCCAGAGCCTCCTTCACGAAGAACGCGGCCGGGTCGTGCCCCTCCTTCGCCAGCAGCTTGCCCCCCTGGGCACGGGCGCGGATGACGTCGGGATCGTCGGCCTCGGTGACGAGGCCGACCTTCCGGGTTGTCTGGCCGATCTCAGCGACGTGTAGGCGGATGTCTCAGGAGACGGTCCTCTTTCTTACCCTGAGGCTCAGCCCCGGCACTCCGGTGTCTGGGATCTCCCCCTCAACGCCACCGGCCAGCATGCGCAACGCCAAGCGGACATCCTCGCGCCCAATACGCCGCGCGGCCAGCCGTCCGCCCTGCAGGGCTGCCTGCACTTTCCTGCCAGCCATCCGCGTGTCCTGTTGCTGACCCCGACCTCCGCCACAAAGGCAGTTTGGGAAACCACGGGGACACGGGCAAGGGCGGAACAATTATGATAGAGGTGATATACAGGCGACGGGACATGTAGATCTAAGTTACTGATAAATAATGGATCATATGGGATGCGCGTGGTCCGATACGAGGCGGAGAACTGATGCGTAATCAGTAGGTCCCCGGTTCAAATCCGGGTGTCGGCACCATGTTCCCTGGCGCAGGGCTGGCGCGGCCGAACTGCGGCCGCGCACCGCGATTCAGCCGAACACGTCGGCCGGCGAGTCCGCCCGCAGCCGCTCGCCAAGCTCCCTGCCGAGACGCGCCGCGTCCGAAGCCGAACCGCGCAGGCGCTGCTTCAGAAGAAAGGAACCATCGGCCCGCGCCACGAGCCCGGTCAGCTCCACATCGCCCTCCGGCCGCAGCCTCGCGTGGCCGCCGATCGGCGTGCGGCAGGAGCCGTCGAGCTCCGACAGCAGTGCCCGCTCGGCCGCGCTTGCGACAGCCGAATCGCAGTCCTGGATGATTGAGAGCATCTCGCGCAGTTCAATGTCGTCGGCGCGAACGGTGACGCCGACGATGCCCTGGCAGGCGGCTGGCACCATGATCTCCGGGTCGAGCACCTGGCCGGCCTCATGCTCCAGCTCCAGCCGGCGTAGCCCGGCAAGCGCCAGCAACGAAGCCTGCGGCCCGCCCTCGGCGCGCACCTTGGCCAGGCGCATCCCGACGTTTCCGCGGATCACCTCGACCTGGAGGTCGGGGCGCGCATGCAGCAGCTGGCTCTGCCGGCGGACCGAGGCGGTGCCGACAAGCGCACCGCGTGGCAGGCAGGCATAGGGATCACCGTCAGCCGCCGCGGCGCAGTGCGGCCCGAGCACGATGGCATCGCGCGCATCCTCGCGCCGCAGCGTGCAGGCCAGCACGATGCCGGGCGGCAACTCGGTCTCCAGGTCCTTCAAGCTGTGCACGGCGAAGTCGATCCGGCCATCGGACAGCGCCTCGTGGATCTCCTTCGCGAACAGCCCCTTGCCGCCGATATCGGCGAGCCGGCGGTCGAGCAGCTTGTCGCCGCTGGTGGCGATCACATGCTCCTCGAAGGCGTTCACCTCCCGCAGCAGCGGACAGACGCGGGTGATCAGCGAGAGGAAGTGCCGCGTCTGCCACAGCGCCAGCGGTGAGCCGCGGGTGCCGACCTTGAGCGGCAGGGCGCGCGAGGTGCCCTGGCGGTGCGGGTTGCCGGATCGGCCGGGCGCCCGCAGGCCTTCCAGCGGTGCGTCGAGCGAAGACAGTTTCATGCCGTTTCAGGCTCCGATGTTCTTGGCGCGAGCGTGCATGGTCAGGCCCGCGCAAAGCCGAAGAGGTGGGCCAGGTCCTTGAAGAAGATCCGCACATGCGCCATCGGATCGCGGCGCACGAGTTCCTTGTTCATGTAGCTCTGCCAGGTCAGGCGCTGGACGTCCTTGTCCTCGCAGATCTTGACGAACTTCTCGCGGCGCCTGTCCGACGAATACCAGAAATACTGCATGATCCCGAGGATCCAGAAGACGCGCCCGTGCTGCTTCATGAAGCGCTTGCGGGCCAGCGCGAGTGCTGCAGGGTTGCCGTTGGCGCAGAACTCCTCCGCCGCATCGGCGGCCAACCGCCCGCCGAGCATCGCGTAGTAGATCCCCTCGCCGGAGGCCGGCGCGACCACGCCCGCGGCGTCGCCGGCAAGCAGCACGTCACGACCGTTGTCCCACTTCTTCAGCGGCTTCAGCGGAATCGGCGCGCCCTCGTGGCGAATCGTCCGCAGCTTGTCGAAGCCCGTTGCCCTGCGCAGCTCGGCGACCGAGCCGCGCAGCGAGAAGCCCTTCTGCATCGAGCCGGTGCCGATGCTCACCGTCTCTCCATGCGGGAAGATCCAGGCGTAGAAATCGGGCGAGAGCTTGCCCTGGTAGTACACGTCGCAGCGGGTGCCGTCGTACTTTGCCATTCCGCCGGTGGGTGCTTCGACGATCTCATGGTAGGCGAAGACGCACTTCACCTTGTCGGCGCCCGGCACCGCCTGCTTGCCGACCTGGCTGCGCGCACCGTCGGCACCAATCACCAGCCGCGTGCGCACACGCCGCGGTGGTGCGCCATCCGCCGCATCCTTCGCCTGGTACTCCACCACCGCCACGCCGTCGGGATCATGAGCGATCCGGGTGAAGCTGCCGGTGGCGCGCACGGCGCCAGCCTCGGCGGCGCGTTCGCGCAGGAACTCGTCGAACACCTCGCGGTCCACCATGCCGACGTAGCCGCCGGTGTCGATCGGCATGTCCACCTCATGGTCCTTCGGCGAGACCATGCGTGCCGAGGTGATGCACGCGACGAGCAGATGCTGCGGGATGTCGAAATCGCGGATCAGGCGTGGCGGCACGGCGCCGCCGCAGGGCTTGATCCGCCCGGCCTTATCGAGCAGGAGGACCGAGCGACCCTTGCGCACCAGGTCATGCGCCGCAGTGGCGCCACATGGCCCGCCCCCCACCACGACGACGTCGAATGTCTCCGGCATCCCGCCGTCTCCTTCCCGCTCAACCACCAAGTGCCGCAGGCGCCGCCCGCCCGTAGCCGTCGCGCCGCCGCTGAATGGTGATGCCGATGCGCAGCGCCAGCAGCGCAGCGGCGAGGAACAGAACCGCATCCGCGAGGAACACAGCGCTGTAGCCGCCCACCACGCTGCCCGTGGCGAGCCGGCCGAAATCGAGGATCACCGTACCGAGGAAGCCGCCCAGCCCGAAGGCGATGGCCTGGGCCGCGCCGAACATGCCCATCCGCACGCCCTCGCGCCCCTGCCGGTCGCCGGCAACGAGCTGCATCATCGCGGCGATCGCGGCCGCGGCGAACACGCCGTTTGCCATGCCCAGCACGAAGAAGGCGGCGCGCAGCGGGAAAGAAGCGGTCGCGGCATGGGCGAAGGCCAGCGTGACCAGCATCGTGCACGCCAACAGGCAGCCGCCGACGATCCAGCCGCGCAGCACGTGCAGCCCGCCCCGGGTCAGGCTGCCGATCACCGCGATCAGGATCATCCCCGCCAGCACGCCGCCATGCTGCAGCGAGGAAAGCTGCGTCGATTCGCCGAGCGTCATGCCGAAGACGTTGCCGGCGAAGGGCTCCAGGATCAGGTCCTGCGCGCTGTAGGCCAGCATCGAGACGAAGACGAAGAGGGTGAAGTGGCGTGCCACCGGCTCCGCCCAGACCTCGCGCAGCGCCACCATGAAGGGCGTCTGCGCCAGTCTTGCCGCGCCAGCCGCCGCTCGCCGGCCCTCGATGCCTGCCACCGCCAGAAGGCTCACCAGGAAGGCGATGGCGCTCACGGCCGCGGTCACGCCCACCAGGCGCTCCGGCGAGTAGGGATCGAGCAGCCTGCCGGTGGTCGCGGTCGTCATCACGAAGCCGGCGATCATCATGATCCAGACGATGGAAGCCGCCGCAGGCTTGCGCGCCGGCGCCACCCGCGCCGCCAGCAGGACCAGCAGCGAGGTTCCCGCCGCGCCGACGCCCAGCCCGACCAGCAGGAAGGCGACCACGGCCAGCGCAATGCCCGGCAGCAGCGCATCGCCCATCCATGCGGTGGCCGCCGCCGCCAGCACGCCGCCAACGGCCAGCACCGCCATGCCGCCCACGATCCAGGGCGTGCGCCGCCCGCCCTGGTCGGAGCCGTGGCCGAGACGCGGCCGCAGCATCTGCACGGCATAGTGCAGCGCCACAAGCGCGCCGGGCAGCGTGGCGGGCAGCGCGTGCTCCACGACCATCACGCGGTTCAGCGCCGCCGTGGTCATCACGACGATCGCGCCGAGTGAAGTCTGCACCAGCCCGAGCCGCAGGATGCCGAGCCAGCCGAGTGGCGGCAGCGCATCGGCGTTCATGGCGCGCCTCCCGGAGCGAGGGCCAGCGCACTGGCCATCATGCCCGCGACATAGAGGGTCACACCGGCGCCGTTGTACCAGGGCGCCAGGCCGCGTGGATCGCGCAGCCATTTCCGCATCGAGAGCCCCTGCAAGGCCAGCAGCAGCGCGACGATGCCGGCGGTGATCGGCGCGCCCCAGGCCAGCAGCAGCGCCACCACGATCGCCTGCGGTGCGGCCATGACGATGCAGGCCACCCGCGCGGCGCGCTCCGCGCCCAGCATCACCGGCAGCGAGCGCAGGCCGAAGCGGCGGTCGCCCTCGATGGACTTGAAATCGTTCAGCGTCATGATGCCGTGCGCACCAAGGCCGTAGAGCACCGCCACCAACACCACGCGCGGGTCCGGCGCTGTGCCGGCAAGCACGGCCGCGCCGGTGATCCAGGGCAGCGCCTCATAGCTCAGCCCACAGGCCAGCGGCCCCCAGATGCCGTTCTGCTTCAGCCGGAGCGGCGGCGCGCTGTAGATCCAGGCGAGCACCACCGCCAGCACCGTCGCGCCGAACCCCCAGGGGCCGAGCAGCGCACCCACGCCGAGCGACACCCCGGTCCAGGCGAGCGCGACGTACAGGCCCCACCGCCCCGGCATCCGCCCGGACGGGATTGGGCGTTGCGGCTCGTTGATCGCGTCCACATGCCGGTCGAACCAGTCGTTGACCGCCTGGCTCATGCCGCAGACCAGCGGACCGGCGAGCAGGATGCCGAGCAGCGCCGGTGGCCAGCCTTCCCACAGCGAGGCGCCGGAGGCCGCGATGCCGCAGCCGAAGGCCCACATCGGCGGAAACCAGGTGATCGGCTTCAGCAGTTCCAGCACCACCGCCGGCGAAGGCCGGGCGACGGCAACGGGCGGGGCCAGGGGTGCAGGGCGCGCCATTGCTCAGCCCTCCTCGCCTTCGTCATTGCCGAGGTCGCCGAGGCCGTAGCGCCGCAGCTTCACATAGAGGCTCTGCCGGCTCAGCCCGAGCATCTCGGCGGCCGAGGCGCGGTTGTCGCCGGTGAGGTCCAGCGCCGCCTCGATGCAGAGCCGCTCGATGGCATCCGTCGCCTCGCGCACCAGGTCCTTCAACGGCACGCGGCCGATCAGCTCGGTGAGCTGCTCGACCGAACGCGTGGCGCCGCTGCCCGGCCGGGTCGCGGGCCTGATGCGGGCGCCGATGTCGCGGATCGCGAAGCCGAAACAGGGCTGCCCGCCCTGCGCCACGGAAACGGCAGAGATCTCGACCTCCGCCAGCCCGCCGAGCTCGCCGCGCAGCGTGCTGTTGTAGAGCCGCACCGCACCGCGGCTGCGCAGCGTCGCCAGCAGCACTTCGAACTCCACGCCCTGGCGGCCGAGCCAGCGCTCCAGCGCCACACCCCGCGCCTGCTCCTCGGCGGTGATCTGCACCATGTCGAGGAAGGCGGCATTGGCGGTGAGGATCGCGCCGTCCTGATCCGTCACGACCATGGCGTCCGGCACGCCTTCCACCACCCGCAGCAGCTGTTGCTTCGCGTCGGACAGGCCGCCATGATCCTGGTCGGACGGCGTCACTTCCAGCCGCACCAGGATCAGCAGCCCGCCTTCCTGGCGGAAGGTGGAGGCGGAAACCAGCACTTCCGGCCCGTCCTCGGCGAGGCGCGCGCGCAGGTCGTCCGCACGGCCGGCGCTGCGCAGCGTGGCCAGGAGCAGTTGCAGCGACTGTCGGTCGTCGGCGGCGAAGGCTTCGGGGAGTGGCCGCCCGGGCAGGCGCCGCGTGGCGTGCACGAACAGGCGCTGCGCCGCCGGGTTCGCCTCGAGCACGCGAAGCGACTCGGCGTCCAGCACCAGCAGCGGGTCCACCGACATCTGGAACAGCAGCCGGTAGCGGGTCTCGGCCTGGCGAAGGCGGGAATAGTCCCGCTCCATGGATTGCTGCACCTCGACCAGGCGCTGCTGCAGCTGCGAGAGGGGGCGCAGGTCGCGGCCGAACACCACGCGCCGGCCGGCCCGCCCAAGTGGCGCGATGGCGCAGAGGATCGGCAGCGTCGTGCCTTCCGCCGCAACGTGGTTCACATGCCGCCAGCGCGGCGCATCCCGCGGTCCGCCGCCGACAAGCAGCGCCTCCACCTTGCCGCGGCTGTCGCGGCTGACGGTGTCGATCCAGGGGCGGCCGACCCAGCCCTGCGCAACGCCGAGATCCCCCGCCAGCTCTTCGCTGCCGAAGCCGACGTCACGGATGGCCCCGCCCTCGTCAAGCACGAGGGCGAGGTCCGCCGACGCGACGACCAATTCGGCCGCTGCCTCCGCATCGAGGTGTCCGAGGGTCGTCCGTGGGGCTCTGAACGATTTCACGCGACATCCCGTCCTTCGTGCCGGGGGACCCCATCACCTACTCAACCTCCTGGTCTCGAAGCGCAGATTTCACACAGGCGTCGTCACAAGGAGCGGAGGGCGTCATTCCTCCCGGACAAGCAACGCAAGCAGAGTCTCGGCCTTGAGCACGGCCTGCTGGCCGTCGCTCGCGGTGGCATCGGCGCCGACCAGCGCGGTCAGCTCGGGGCGGTCGAGGAAGGCCTTGCCGCCCACCAGCACGCCGATCTGCGGATTGCGCGAGCCGCGGCGAATCTCCCGGATCAGCGCTGAGAGCGACTCGATCCTGGTGTCGCAGGCCAGCGAGAAGCCGACCATGCTGAACCACTGCTTGCGCACCATGGCGACGATCTCGCGCCCCGGTGCGCCGGTGGCGCTGTGCACGTCCCAGCCCTGGCGGCGGAAGAACTCGCCCACCATCAGCAGGCCGAAGCTGTGCTGCTCGCCGGGCGTGGGCGCCAGCAGCACGCGCCGGTCGGCGCCGCGTCGCCCGGGGCGTGGTCCGAAGGCCGGGCTGTTCTCCAGCACCAGCTGCTGCAGGCAGCAGAGGCCGATGGTCACGCTCGTGAAGTCGCAGCGATCGGCCGCCCAGAGATCGCCGAGATGCCGCGCCACCGGTGCCAGCAGCTCCAGATAGATGCGCTCGAGCGGCAGGTTGCGGGCGCGGAGCTCGGCGAGGAAGGTCGCTGCCCCGGCGAAGTCGCCCTGCATCGCGATGGCCGCCAGCGTCGTGACGTCGGCGGCGGTCGGCGGCTCGGCAGCTTCCGCGTGGGCGGGCCTGGCCAGTGCCTCGCGGGCGAGCAGCAGGCGGGGGATCACCTCGGCCTCGAGCGCCCTCGCGAGCACCGCGACGCGGCGATGCTCGGCCGCCCGGTTGCGCGGCGCCTGCAGCAGCGCCGGGGCGCCCCGCAGTTCGGCCGCGCAATGCCCGGCGGTGTAGCCGCCCGGCAGGCTCGTCACGCATTGCTGTCCGCTCTCACTCATCTCGGCCAGTGGCGCTCCGCCATTGATCGGTTCCGAGGCCATTGCCCTCTCCCCCCAGACTGTCAGGTCCCGCGGCTCGACTGTCAATCCCGATTTACGTCAATGACGCTTGACACTCGCTGCGATGCTTCTCTAGCCTTCGTCCACGAAGCGCGAAGAGGGGAGAGACAATGCAGAACCATCCCGCCCTCGTTGCTGGTGCCACCCTCGCTCGGATGGCCTCCCGCAGCGCGCCGCCTGTCAGGGCGGCGCAGCCCGCGCGACCCGAAGCGGACTGCCTTTGACCGAGGGTTGTCAAGCGATGCTTACACCGAACCGCCTTGCCGGCCTGATAGACGCGCTTGACAGCGCCCCGTGGGGGGTCGCGTCGGGGCGACGCCTGCCGCGCTGCGAATGCGCCGCCCCGCCCCTGTACACGCCGGAGGAGCGGGTGCGGCGCGACGCCTCGCCCTGGACCATGGTCCAGGGCGTGCTGGCGCCGCTGCAGTTCCTGGTCTTCCTGGTCAGCCTCGGCCTGGTGCTGAACTACCTGGCCACCGGCGAGGGGCTTGCCGCCGCCACCGCCTCCGTCGTGGTGAAGACGCTGGTGCTCTACACCATCATGGTCACCGGCTGCATCTGGGAGAAGCAGGTGTTCGGCCGCTGGCTGTTCGCACCGGCCTTCTTCTGGGAAGACGTGTTCAGCATGCTGGTGCTGGCGCTGCACACCGCCTATCTGGCCGCGGTGGCCACCGGCTTCGGCGACGCGCACGGCCAGATGCTGCTGGCGCTCGCGGCTTATGCCGCCTACGTCGTCAACGCAGCGCAGTTCGTGATGAAGCTTCGCGCGGCCCGGCGGCAGGAAACCTCCTCGATGTCCGGGCTGTCGGCCGCATGAGCCTGGCAGCTGTCCCCGCCGGCGGCTGCGCGACCGCGCCGGTGCTGCGCGAGCGGGGGCAGCATGAGGTGTTCTGCGGCCTTACCGGCATTGTCTGGTTGCATCGCAAGATCCAGGACGCGTTCTTCCTGGTGGTCGGCAGCCGCACCTGTGCGCATCTGCTGCAATCGGCCGCCGGCGTGATGATCTTCGCCGAGCCGCGCTTCGCCACCGCGATCATCGACGAGCGCGACCTGGCGGGCCTCGCCGACTGCAACGCCGAGCTCGACCGCGTGGTGACGCGCCTGCTGGAACGGCGCCCCGAAATCAGGCTGCTGTTCCTGGTCGGCTCCTGCCCGTCGGAGGTCATTAAGCTTGACCTCTCCCGTGCAGCGCAGCGCCTGTCCCAGCGCTTCACCCCCTCGGTGCGGGTGCTGAACTACTCCGGCAGCGGCATCGAGACGACCTTCACCCAGGGCGAGGATACTTGCCTCGCCTCGCTGGTGCCGGAGATGCCCGCCGAGCTTGGCAGCGCGCGCTCGCTGCTCGTCGTCGGCGCCTTGGCGGAGGTGGTCGAGGACCAGATGCTGCGCCATTTCGCGGCGCTCGGCGTTGGTCCGGTGCGCTTCCTCCCCGGCCGGACGGCGGCGGAGCTGGCGCCGATCGGGCCGGGCACCCGCTTCCTGCTGGCACAGCCATTCCTCGGCGACACCGCACGGCTGCTGGAATCGCGTGGCGCGACTCGCATCGCGGCACCCTTTCCGCTCGGCGCCGAGGGCACCACGCTTTGGCTGCGCGCCGCCGCCGAGACCTGGGGCTGCGACGAGGCACGCATCCGCGCAGTCACCGAACCCGGCGAGGCGCGTGCCCGCGCCGCGCTGTCCCGCCATCGCGAGCAGCTTGCTGGCCGCAGCATCTTCTTCTTCCCCGACAGCCAGCTGGAAATCCCGCTGGCGCGCTTCCTCGCGCGCGAGCTGGGCATGCGGCCCATCGAAGTCGGCACGCCCTATCTGCATCGCCAGATCATGGCGGAGGAGCTCGCGCTGCTGCCCGAAGGCACGCGGCTTTCCGAAGGCCAGCATGTGGACCGCCAGCTCGACCGCTGCCGCGCGGCGCAGCCGGACCTGACAGTCTGCGGCCTCGGCCTCGCCAATCCGCTGGAGGCGGAAGGCTTTGCGACCAAGTGGTCCATCGAGCTCGTGTTCACCCCCATCCAGGGCTACGACCAGGCGGGTGACCTTGCCGGCCTTTTCGCGCGGCCGCTGGTGCGTCGCACCAGGCTGGAGGTCTAGGCCATGCAGCTCTCGGTCTGGACCTATGAGGGGCCGCCGCATGTGGGAGCGATGCGCATCGCCACCGCGATGCGGGGCGTGCACTACGTGCTGCACGCGCCGCAGGGCGACACCTATGCGGACCTGCTGTTCACCATGATCGAGCGGCGCGCGGCGCGGCCGCCAGTGACCTACACCACCTTCCAGGCGCGCGACCTCGGCGGCGACACCGCTGAGCTGTTCAGGACGGCGGCGCGCGAGGCCTATGAGCGCTTCAAGCCGCAGGCGATGCTGGTCGGCGCCTCCTGCACGGCGGAGCTGATCCAGGACGATCCGGGCGGCCTGGCGAAGACGCTCGGCCTGCCCATCCCGGTGGTGCCGCTCGAGCTGCCGTCCTACCAGCGCAAGGAGAATTGGGGCGCCGCCGAAACCTTCTACCAGCTCGTCCGCGCATGCGCCGGCCCACAAGTTCCCGCGCCAGGCACGCAGCGGGCGCCCCGGGCGCCGGGCGTCGCGCCGCGGTGCAACCTGCTTGGCCCCACCGCGCTCGGCTTCCGCCATCGCGACGACGTCGTCGAGGTGTGCAAGCTGATCGAGGCGATGGGGATCGAGGTCTCGGTGGTCGCGCCGCTCGGCGCCACGCCGGCGGATCTCGCCCGGCTCGGCGAGGCCGATTTCAACGTCGTGCTGTATCCCGAGATCGCCGGCCTGGCCGTCGCCTGGCTGAAGCGCAGCTTCGGCCAGCCCTGCACCACCACGGTGCCGATCGGCGTCGGCGCAACGCGGCGCTTCTGCGCCGAGGTTGCGACGCTCGCCGGCCTCGCGCTGCCCGTGGAGGATCCCACGCTGCGGCTGCCCTGGTACTCGCGCTCGGTGGACAGCACCTATCTCACTGGCAAGCGCGTCTTCGTCTTCGGCGATGCCACGCATGCCGTCGCCGCGGCCAAGGTCGCCGCCTCCGAATTCGCCTTCGAGGTGGTGGGGCTGGGCACCTACAGCCGCGAATTCGCCCGCGAGGTTCGCGAAGCCGCGCGCGCCTTCGGGATCGAGCCGCTGATCACCGACGACTACCTGGAGGTCGAGCAGGCGATCGCCGCGCTGCAGCCCGAGCTCGTGCTGGGCACGCAGATGGAACGCCACATCGCCAAGCGGCTCGGCATTCCCTGCGCGGTGATCTCGGCGCCGGTGCATGTGCAGGACTTCCCGGCCCGCCACTCGCCGCAGATGGGCATCGAGGGTGCGAACGTCCTGTTCGACACCTGGGTCCATCCGCTGATGATGGGGCTGGAGGAACATCTGCTGGCGATGTTCCGCGACGATTTCGAGTTCAATGACGGCGCCGTGCCATCCCACCTCGGGTCGGGAAAGCAGGCGCAGACCGAGATGGGCATTGGGGCGGCGCCCGCCGCGCCGTCCGTGCCCGCGCCCGCGGTGGTGACTCCCCACGCCACCGCGGGCGACCCTATCCGATGGGGAACGGATGCGGAGCAGGAGCTGAGGAAGATCCCCTTCTTCGTGCGCGGCAAGGCCCGGCGCAACACGGAGCGCTTCGCGCAGGAGCGCGGCATCGGCGTGATCACGCTCGAGACCCTCTATGATGCCAAAGCCCATTTCTCCCGCTGAGGGCGCGCCGATGCGCGTCACCATCGTGACCATGGACAGCCACCTGGCGGGCGCGATGCTGCTGGCGCGCGGCGATCTCCGGCGGGAGATCCCGGGGCTTGAGCTCAGCGTGCACGCCGCCGATGAGTGGGCAAGCGACGAGGCCGCGCTGGCAGCCTGCAAGGCCGATATCGCACGCGCCGATATCGTCATCGCCACCATGCTGTTCCTGGAGGACCACATCGGTGCGGTGCTTCCCGCGCTCGCCGCGCGGCGCGATACCTGCGACGCCATGGTCTGCATGCTCTCCGCCGGCGAGGTGATGAAGCTCACGCGCATCGGCCGCTTCGACATGGGCGCCGAGGCCAGCGGGATCATGGGCCTGCTGAAGAAGCTGCGCGGCGCGAAGAAGGGCGGTGCCTCCTCCGGGCAGAAGCAGATGCGCATGCTGCGCGAATTGCCGCGGCTGCTGCGCTTCATACCCGGCACCGCACAGGATGTGCGCGCCTATTTCCTTGCGCTGCAATACTGGCTCGCCGGCAGCCGCGTGAACCTGGCGAACATGGTGCGCCTGCTGGTCAACCGCTACGCCGCCGGGCCGCGCCAGGCGCTGGCCGGCTCGTTGAAGGTGGCGCCGCCCGAACACTACCCTGATGTCGGCCTCTACCATCCGCGCATGACCGGACGCGTGGGCGAACGGCTGGACCAGCTTCCGCACGGCGGACGCTCCGGGACGGTCGGGTTGCTGATCATGCGCAGCTACGTGTTGGCGGGCAACGCGGCGCATTATGACGGCGTGATCGCGGCGCTGGAATCGCGCGGGCTCCGGGTGATCCCGGCCTTCGCCAGCGGCCTCGACAACCGCCCCGCCATCGAGCGCTTCTTCATGAAGGACGGCGTGCCGGCGGTGGATGCCGTGGTCTCGCTCACCGGCTTCTCGCTGGTCGGCGGCCCCGCCTACAATGATGCGCGCGCCGCCGAGGAGCTGCTGGCGCAGCTCGACGTGCCCTACATCAGCGCGCACCCGCTCGAGTTCCAGACGATGCGCCAGTGGCAGGCCGACCCGCGCGGGCTGCTGCCGGTGGAGGCGACGATGATGGTCGCCATCCCGGAGCTCGATGGCGGCATCTGGCCCATGACCTATGGCGGCCGCTGCGGCGCGGATGCCACCGGCAAGACCTGCCCCGGCTGCGACGGCGTCAGCTGTCAGCGCGACATGCGCCCGCATCCCGAGCGCACCGACCGCCTGGCGGAGCGCGTCGCCCGCCTCGTCGCGCTGCGCCGCTCGCAGCGGCGCGAGCGCAAAGTCGCGATGGTGCTGTTCAGCTTTCCCCCGAATGCCGGCAACATCGGCACCGCCGCCTATCTCGGCGTCTTCGAATCGCTGCTCAACACGCTGCGCGCGATGGATGCCGCCGGCTATGCGGTGGAGGTGCCGGAGAGCGTGGACGCGCTGCGCGACCGCGTGCTGCATGGCAACGCGGCGCAGTTTGGCGCGATCGCGAATGTCGCCGCGCGCATCAGCGCCGACGACCATGTCCGGCGCGAGCCCTACCTGGCCGACATCGAGCGGCAATGGGGCCCGGCGCCGGGCCGCGCGCAATCGGATGGCGCAAGCATCCATGTGCTCGGTGCGCGCTTCGGCAACGTCTTCATCGGCATCCAGCCCGGCTTTGGCTGGGAGGGCGACCCGATGCGGCTGCTGTTCGAACGCGGGTTCGCGCCGACGCATGCCTTCAGCGCCTTCTATCGCTGGATCCGCGAGGATTTCGGTGCCCATGCCGTGCTGCATTTCGGCACCCATGGCGCGCTGGAGTTCATGCCGGGCAAGCAGGCCGGCCTCTCGGCCGAGTGTTGGCCGGACCGGCTGATCGGCGTGCTCCCCAACTTCTATCTCTACGCCTCCAACAACCCGTCGGAGGGCATGCTCGCCAAGCGGCGCGCGGGTGCGGCGCTGATCTCCTACCTGACGCCGCCGGTTGCGAATGCCGGGCTGTATCGCGGCCTGCTGGACCTGAAGGCGTCGCTCGACCGCTGGCGCGGGCTCGATCCCGCCTGCGATCCGGGCGTGCGGCAAGCGCTGGCGGAGCTGGTGCAGGCGCAGGCCGCGGCGGTGGATCTGGCGCCGGCCGAACCCGCCTGGCCGGCCGGGGAATTGCAGGGCCGCGTGTTGAAGCTCACCGAGGCGCTGCTCGAACTGGAGTACACGCTGATCCCGCACGGCCTGCACGTGATCGGCGAGGTGCTGACGCGCCAGCAGCGTGGCGAGACGCTCGACGCCGCCGGCGTGACGGATGCCGCAGAGCGCGCGCGGCTCGATGCGCTGCTCGCCAGCGATCCGGAACTGCCGGCGATCCTGCATGCGCTTGATGGCGGCTACATCCGCCCCGCGCCTGGCGGCGACCTTCTGCGCACCACCGCGGTGCTGCCGACCGGGCGCAACCTGCACGGCTTCGACCCCTTCAAGATCCCCTCCGCCTTCGCCGTGCAGGACGGCGCCCGCCAGGCGGACCGGCTGCTGGCGCGGCATCGGGAGGAAGCGGGCAGCCTGCCGGAGACGGTCGCGATCGTCCTCTGGGGCACCGACAACCTGAAGACCGAGGGCGGTCCGATCGCCCAGGCGCTGTGGCTGATGGGCGCGGAGCCGCGGCACGACAGCTACGGCCGCGTCACCGGCGCGAAGCTCATCCCGCTGGAGCGGCTCGGCCGGCCGCGGGTGGACGTGATGGTCACGCTCTCCGGCATCTTCCGCGACCTGTTGCCGCTGCAGACGAAGCTGCTGGCGGAAGCCGCGCTGCTCGCCGCCGAGGCGGACGAGCCGACGGCCGAGAACTTCATCCGCAAGCACGCGCTGGCCTATCAGGCGCAGCATGGCGGCGAGATCGCGCAAGCGGCGCTGCGGGTCTTCGGCAATGCCGAGGGCGCCTACGGCTCCAACGTCAACGGCATGATCGACGCCGGCGTCTGGACCGATGAGGACGAGCTCGCCGAGACCTATGTCCGCCGCAAGGGCTTCGCCTATGGCGTGGACGGCAAGCCGGCCCGCCAGGACAAGGTGCTCACGCATCTCCTGGGAAGCGTCGAGGTGACCTACCAGAACCTCGACAGCGTGGAGGTCGGGCTGACCAGCATCGACCAGTATTTCGATACGCTCGGTGGCATCAGCCGCGCCGTCCGCCGCGCCCGCAACGGCGCCGAGGCCGCGGTCTATGTCGGCGACCAGACGCGCGGCGAGGGCACCATCCGCACCGTGGCCGAGCAGGTTGCGCTGGAAACCCGGACCCGCGCGCTCAATCCCAAATGGTTCGAGGCGCTGCTCGCCCATGGCTACGAGGGTGTGCGGCAGATCGAGGCGCAGGTCACCAACACCATGGGCTGGTCGGCCACCACCGGCCAGGTCGCCCCCTGGATCTACCAGCAGCTGGCGCAGACCTACATGCTCGACGCCGAGATGCGCGCCCGGCTGGCGAAGCTCAATCCGACCGCCTCGGTCCGCATCGCGAATCGCCTGATCGAGGCGCATGAGCGCAGTTACTGGCAGCCCAGCGAAGACACGATCGAGGCCCTCCGCCGCGCTGGCGAGGAACTCGAGGACAGCCTTGAAGGCATTGCCGTGGAGATGGCCGCGTGACCGTGATCATGAGACCGCCGCCGAATTCCAGCGTCTCCCGCCTTGGGGATGGCGAGGGCAGCGTGCAGGTGCACGCCGATCCCGCCGCCAAGATCGAGGGCGCCACCGTCTTCGCGGTCTATGGCAAGGGCGGCATCGGCAAGAGCACGACCAGCTCGAACCTTTCCGTCGCCTTCAGCAAGCTCGGCAAGCGCGTGCTGCAGATCGGCTGCGACCCCAAGCACGACAGCACGTTCACGCTGACCGGCCGGATGATCCCGACGGTCATCGACGTGCTGGATGGCGTCGGCTTCCACGCCGAGGAACTGCGGCCCGAGGATTTCGTCGTCGAAGGCTACAACGGCGTGCTCTGCGTCGAGGCAGGTGGTCCGCCGGCCGGCACCGGCTGCGGCGGCTACGTGGTCGGCCAGACGGTCAAGCTGCTCAAGGAGCACCACCTGCTCGAGGAGACGGACATCGTCATCTTCGACGTGCTGGGCGACGTGGTCTGCGGCGGCTTCGCGGCACCCCTGCTGCATGCCGACCGCGGCCTGATCGTCGCGGCGAATGATTTCGACAGCATCTTCGCGATGAACCGCATCGTCTCCGCGATCAAGGCCAAGGCCGTCAACTACAACGTCCGGATCGGCGGCGTGATCGTCAACCGCTCGGACGACACCGACCAGATTGAGAAGTTCAACGCCGCGACCGGCATGAAGACGCTGGCGCACTTCCCCAACCTCGACGCCATTCGCCGCTCTCGCCTGGCGAAGAAGAGCCTGTTCGAGATGGGTGACGCGCCGGAAATCGTCGCCGTACAGGACGAGTATCTCCGCCTCGCTGCATCGCTGCTGGCCGGCGTGACGCCGCTGGAGGCCACGCCGCTCAAGGACCGCGACATCTTCGACCTGCTGGGCTTCGACTGATGCCGACCGCCAGCTACCAGGCACGCCGCGGCGAGCTGCACGAGTATTTCGACCGCACCGCGCTGCGGGCGTGGGAGCGACTGACCTCGGACGCGCCGGTCAGCGGAATCCGCGCCACGGTCCGTGCCGGTCGTGATGCGATGCGCGCGACGCTGCTCTCCTGGCTGCCGGCAGACATGACCGGCCTGCGCCTGCTCGATGCTGGCTGCGGCACCGGCGCGCTGGCGGTCGAGGCGGCGAAGCGCGGGGCGCAGGTGGTGGCGGTGGACATCGCGCCGGGTCTGGTCGCACTGGCGAAGGAGCGCGCGGGCGCCGAGCACGGCGTCGGCAGGGTGGAGTTCCTGGTCGGCGACATGTTCGACCCTGCGCTCGGCCGGTTCGACCATGTCGTCGCAATGGACAGCCTGATTCACTACCGGCCGGAGGATACGGTGCGCGTCCTGGCCGGCCTGGCTGCACGCACCGATGCCACCATGGCCTTCACCTTCGCGCCGCGCACCGCACTGCTGAGCGCGATGCATGCGGCAGGGCGCTTCTTCCCGCGGGGCGACCGCGCGCCTGCCATCGTGCCGGTCGCCGACGCCTTGCTGCGCCGGCTGGTCGGGCGCGAACCCGACCTGTCGGGCTTTGCCGTCGGCCGCGACCGGCGGATCGCCAGTGGCTTCTACACTTCCCACGCGATGGAGCTCGCGCGGCGATGAACCGGATCGAGGCACGCATGGCGCGGGTCTGGACGCGGGTGGGGAGCCACATGCTCCCCTTCGCGGACACCACATCGGCCGAGGTGCCGATGTCCCGCCTGTTGCGCCTCTCGCTGTTCCAGATCTCCTGCGGAATGGTGGCGGTGCTGCTGATCGGCACGCTGAACCGCGTGATGATCGTGGAACTGCAGGTGTCGGCTGGCCTGGTCGCCAGCATGCTCGCACTGCCGCTCGTCTTCGCGCCGCTCCGGGCGTTGATCGGGTTCCGGTCCGACACCCACCGTTCGCTGCTCGGCTGGCGGCGCGTGCCGTATCTCTGGCTGGGCACCATCGTCCAGTTCTCCGGCCTGGCGATGATGCCCTTCGCGCTGATCGTGCTTTCGGGCGATACCTGGGCGCCGGCCTGGGTGGCTCAGGTCGCGGCGGCCATCGCGTTCCTGCTCGTTGGCGCCGGGATGCACACGGTGCAGACCGTCGGCCTGGCGCTCGCCAGCGACCTGGTGCCGCAGAAGGCGAAGCCGAACGTGGTGGCACTGCTCTCGCTGATGCTGCTCCTCGGGATGGTGCTCTCCGCCGTCATCTTCGGGCTGCTGCTCGCGGATTTCAGCCAGCTTCGCCTGATACAGGTGATTCAGGGCAGCGCCGCGGCGACGCTGGTTCTCAACTTCATCGCGCTGTGGAAGCAGGAGGCCCGCGATCCCTCTCGCACGCAGGGCCGGCAGCAGGGAGATCCCGGATTCCTGGAGAGCCTGCGGGCGCTGCAGGCGAGCGGGCCATGGAATCGTCGCCTGCTCGCGGCCGGGCTGGGTGCGGCGGGCTTCGCGATGCAGGATGTCCTGCTCGAGCCCTATGGCGGGCAGATCCTCGGGCTCGGCGTTGGCGCGACGACCGGGCTGACGGCGCTGCTGGCCGGCGGCGGGGCGGTCGGCTTCATCCTCGGCGCGCGCTGGCTGGGCAATGGCGCGGATGCGCATCGCCTCACCGCCTACGGTGCCCTGGTCGGCGTTTTCGCCTTTGGCCTGGTGATTCTCTCCGGTCCGACCGGCTCGGTGGCAGCGTATGCCGCGGGCGCCCTGTTCATCGGCCTGGGCGGTGGGCTCTTCAGCCATGCCACGCTCACCTCCTGCATGCGCTTCGCGCCGCCCGGGCAGACCGGGCTTGCACTCGGCGTCTGGGGCGCGGTGCAGGCAACGGCGGCGGGGTCGGCAATCGCGGCCGGCGGAATCATCCGCGACCTGCTGCATGCGCTCGATACGCGGGGCGCGCTTGGCGAGGCGCTGTCCGGTCCCGCCACCGGATACGTCGCTGTCTACCTGATCGAGATTGTCCTGCTTTTCGCCACCTTGGCCGTGGTCGGTCCGCTCGTGCGTGGCACGGGCGCGTCCCGCACGCGACCGCAACCGGGCCCCGGCGTCGCCGGGTCCGCCCACGTCTGAGGGATCAACGGAGGTCCGCCATGCAGTCTGTCCCGACTTCGGTCTTCCAGGACCTTGCGGCATTGTCGCTCTACCTGTTCTTCGCCTTCTTCCTGGGCCTCGTTCTGTGGTTGCACCGCGAGGGCAAGCGCGAGGGCTACCCGCTGATCTCGGACCGTGTCGGCCACCCGCTGCGCGCCCCGATCGAGGGGTTCCCGGCGACGCCGGATCCGAAGGCATTCCTGCTGCCCCATGGCCATGGCACGGTGCTCGCACCCGGCCCGCGCGTGGAACGGGACATGACGAGCCTGCTGACGCCCTATGACGCCTTCCCGGGCGCATCGCAGGTGCCGACCGGCGATCCGATGCATACCGGTGTCGGCACGGCCTCCTACGCGGAGCGTGCGGACACGCCGGACATCACCTGGGACGAGGGCGATCCGAAGATCGTGCCGCTGCGCGCAGCAGCTGGCTGGACCGTGGCGGAGGACGATCCCGAGATCCGCGGGCGGCCGGTGTTCGGGCTGGATCGCAAGGTCGCCGGCACCGTGGTGGACCTCTGGGTGGACAAGTCCGATGTGCTGCTGCGCTATGTCGAGGTGGAGGTCGTCGGCAGTGGCAAGCGCGTGCTGATCCCGCTCGGCGTCGTCTCCTGGCGCGGCGAAGGCCCGGTGAAGTGCGAGACGGCAACCTGCGCACAGATCGCCGCCGCGCCGACCACCGCCCACCCCGAGCGCGTGACGCTGCGCGAGGAGGACCGCATCAGCGGCTATTTCGGCGGCGGCGAGCTCTACGCTCAGCCCGGTGACAGCGAGCCCTTCGCATGAGCGCTTCGACCCGACCCACTTTCAGCGAGCACGACGCCGAGCCTGTGCCGGGCCTTCCCGGCCCGTTGCCGGCGGGCGAGACGATCCTCTGGCAGGGCGCACCACGATGGGGTGGCCTGGCCCGCCGCGCGCTGCACCTGCGCGGCCTTGGCGTCTACTTCTTCCTGCTCGCGGTCTGGCGCGGCGGTGCGCTCTCAGCCGATGGCGTGGGCGTGCAGGATGCGCTGCTCGGCGCGCTGTTCATCATAGCACTCGGCGCAATCCCGCTCGGGATGCTGGCGGGTTTCGCCTGGCTTTCGGCGCGGACCACCCTCTACACCGTCACCAACCGGCGTGTCGTGGTGCGTACCGGCGTGGCGCTGCCGCTGACCGTGAACATCCCCTTTGCCGTGATCGGCAGTGCAGCGGTGGCACGGCATGGCGACGGCACGGGCGACATCGCGCTGCAGGTGATGGCACCCCATCGCATCTCCTGGCTTGCGCTCTGGCCGCACACGCGGTCCTGGCGCATCACCCGCCCGGAGCCGACGCTCCGTGCGGTGCCGGAGCCGGAGGCCGTGGCCCAGTTGCTTGGGCGGGCGCTGGCCGCGGCGGCCTCGATGCCGGTGCGCGCAGTCCCGGCTTCGGCCGCGCAACGTCCGGCCGGGCAGGGCTCGGCTGAAGCGATGGCCTGAGGGAGGCACGCGAATGGCACAGGCGCTTTCCCACAAGCCGGCAGTGTCCCGCGGGCTGATGCTCGGCACGGTGCTGGTGATCGCGGGGACGCTGGCGCTCGCCTCGCTTGGCCATCGTGCGCCGCTCGATCCCGCGGCGGCGGGGGCGCGCCCGGTGGCCGAGCGCGACCTGCGGTTTGCGGATCGCGCGGATGGCGCCATCGTGGTGACGGATGCGCGCAGCGGCCGCGTGGTGGTGACGCTGCCGCCCGGCAGTGAGGGCTTCGTCCGCGGCGCGATGCGCGGCCTGGTGCGCGAGCGGAATCGCGAATCGCTCGGCATGCAAGCGCCCTTCCACCTCGCGGCCTGGCCGGATGGCCGCCTGACCCTGGAGGACACCGCCACCGGGTTGTTCATGGAACTGCACGCCTTCGGCAAGACGAATGCGGAGGCATTCCTGCGTTTGTTGTCAACAGAGGAGTAGACGCCATGACGGACCACTGGGGAGTGGGCCGGGCGATCTTCGGCGGAAAGACAGTCGAAGTGCCCTGCACAGTGGAAATCGAGAGGACTGCGGAGTTCTTCCACGCCAACGCCATCCCGGAAGGGATCGAACTCAGGCCCGGCGACCGCGTGCTGGTGCACGGCGCGCCCGACCATGTCGAGTTCGGCGAACGTGTCAGCTTCGAGACGACCGCGACCGTCTATCGCGCCGGCCCGATCGAACGCTTCTGGACGCAATGGTCCGCGCTGTTCGAACTGACCGAGCTCTATCACTGCGGCTTCGAGCCGAAGGAGGCCGCATGAACGCCATGACACCGGGCGGCCGGCCGTCCTCCTCGTCGGAGAGCACCAAGCTCGCGATGACCGAGACGGTCCTCTCGCCGCGCTTCTACACCACCGACTTCGCGGCCATGGACGCGATCAGCGTCGAGCCGGTGCGCGAGCAGTGGGACAGGCTGATGGCGGAATTCCACGCCGACCCGAACAAGGGCCACTTCATCCGCACCGCGGAATTCGACGCCTTCGACATCAACACCCTGCCCGAGCCGCTGCAGAAGGAGTTCCTGGAATTCCTGGTCAGCAGCGTGACGGCGGAATTTTCCGGCTGCGTGCTCTACGCCGAGATCAAGAAGCGCGTCACCAACCCGGACATGAAGGACCTGTTCGGCGTCATGGCGCGCGATGAGAGCCGCCATGCCGGCTTCATCAACGATACGCTGAAGGACATGAATGTCGGCGTGGACCTCGGCTTCCTGACACGGGCGAAGAAGTACCACTACTTCCAGCCGAAGTTCATCTTCTACGCCACCTACCTCTCCGAGAAGATTGGCTATGCCCGCTACATCACCATCTTCCGCCAGTTCGAACGGCATCCCGAGCTGCGCATCCACCCGATCTTCAAGTGGTTCGAGAAATGGTGCAACGACGAGTTCCGGCACGGCGAAGCTTTCGCTCTGCTGATGCGTGCGAACCCGGATCTGGTGAAGGGCGTGAACCGCTATTGGGCGCGGTTCTTCCAGCTTGCGGTCTTCGCCACCATGTATGTGCGTGACCACGCCCGGCCGGAATTCCACAAGGCGCTGGGCATGGATGCCACCGAGTACGACATGCGCGTCTTCCGCATCACCGAGGAGATTTGCCGCCAGGTCTTTCCCGACACCCTCGATGTGGACAATCCCGCCTTCCTGCGCGGGCTGCAGCGGCTGAACCGCCTCGCGGAGGCGATGGGCCGGGCGAAGGCGCAGGGCGGCATCGTGGGCAAGGCGAAGCAGCTCGGCCTTTCGGCGGCCGCGGCTGCGACCTTCGGGCGGCTCTACCTGCTGCGTCCGCGCCGCCATGCGCTGCCGGACGACGTGCGCCTTTCACCGGCCTGGTAGGAGAGGCCACCGGCATGGCCGAGTACGGTCTTCCTGCCCTGTTCACGCTCCTGCTGTGGTGGTTCAGCACGGGGTTGATCATCTACCTGGACGGGCTGCGGCGGGAGACCTTCCGCTGGACCATGCTGGGCGCGACCGCGCTGCTGGTGGCCGCGTTGGCCGGGCTGCATGCGCTGGCCCAGGATACCAGCACGGCAGGCGCCTGGCTCGGCTTCATCTGCGGCGTGCTGTGCTGGGCGTGGATCGAGATCGCGTTCCTCACCGGCATGGTCACCGGGCCGCGCCGCACCGCCATTCCGCGCACGCTCAGAGGTTGGCCGCGGCTGCGCGCGGCGCTTGCCGCGCTGCTGTGGCACGAGCTGGCGATCATCGCCATGGCGGCGGCGATCGTCGCGCTGACCTGGGAGGCGCCGAACCAGATCGGCACCTGGACCTTCATGGCCTTCTGGATCATGCGGCAGAGCGCCAAGATCAACGTCTTCCTCGGGGTTCGCAACTTGTCGGAGAGTTTCCTGCCGGATCATCTCCGCTACCTCGAGAGTTACTTCGCGCGCCGGCGGATGAACGGGCTGTTCCCCGCCTCGGTACTGGCCGGCGTCACCACCTGCGTGCTGCTGGCGCTCGCCGCGCTGGCGCCGGAGGCGACGCGGCACGAGGCGGTCGGCTTCACCCTGCTCGCCACGCTGGTGGCGCTCGGGCTGGTCGAGCATATCTTCATGGTGCTGCCGGTCTCGGCCGACGCGCTGTGGCGCTGGGGCCTCGCCTCCCGCCCCGCCGCGCAGGAGGCCCGGCCGAAGCCGTCGAGCTGCGCATGAGGATGCGCGGCCCGACCCTCACCTACGCCTCGGCCATCCCCGAGGCCACCCGCCGCGTTGCGCCGCCGCGACCGGGTCTGATGCTACCGGCGCCAACGGCTCACTGGGGGCAGTCATGAATTACGAGAGCTTCTTCCGGTCCCAGCTCGACGGCCTGCGGCGTGAGGGCCGCTACCGCGTCTTCGCCGATATCGAGCGCAAGGCCGGCGCCTTCCCGCGCGCCATCCGTCACGATGCCGGCAAGACCCGCGAGGTGACGGTGTGGTGCTCCAACGATTATCTCGGCATGGGCCAGCACCCGAAGGTGCTCGCCGCGATGCATGCGGCGCTGGATCGCTACGGCGCCGGTGCCGGCGGCACGCGCAACATCTCCGGCACCAACCACGCGCATGTGCTACTGGAGGCGGAGCTTGCCGACCTGCACGGCACCGAATCGGCGCTGCTGTTCAACTCCGGCTACATGTCGAACTGGGCGACCTTGTCCACGCTGGCCGGGCGGATGCCGGGCTGCGTGATCGTCTCGGACGAGATGAACCACGCCTCGATGATCGAGGGCATGCGCCACAGCCGTGCGGAGCGCCGCCTGTTCCGCCACAATGACGTGGCCGATCTGCGCCGCGTGCTGGCGGAGCTGCCGCCCGATGCGCCGAAGCTGGTCGCCTTCGAGAGCGTCTATTCGATGGATGGCGACATCGCGCCGATCGCCGCGATCTGCGATGCGGCCGACGAGTTCGGCGCCATGACCTATTGCGACGAGGTGCATGCCACCGGCCTCTACGGCGCACGTGGCGGCGGCATCACCGAGCGTGACGGCGTGGCGCACCGCATCACCGTCATCGAGGGCACGCTCGCCAAGGCCTTCGGCGTGATCGGCGGCTACATCGCAGGGTCGGCCGCGATGGTGGATTTCGTGCGCAGCTTCGCCTCCGGCTTCATCTTCTCCACGGCCTTGCCGCCGGCTGTGGCTGCCGGGGCGCGCGCCGCGATCCAGCATCTGAAGCAGAGCAACGTGGAACGCGAGGCGCTGCAGGAACGTGCCCGCACGCTGCGGCGGCGACTGGATGCGATCAACGTCCCGCACCTCGAGAACCCCAGCCATATCGTGCCGGTGATGGTCTATGATCCGGTGCAGTGCAAGATGATCAGCGACCTCCTGCTGGACCGCTACGGCGTCTATGTGCAGCCGATCAACTACCCCACCGTGCCGCGCGGCACGGAGCGGCTGCGCATCACGCCCGGCCCGATGCACGGCGACGCCGACATGGATCACCTCGTTGCCAGCCTGGAAGCCGTGTGGGCGCAGTTCAGCCTGAGGCGCGCTGCATGATGGATGCGACCGGCCCCAGGGGAGGGGCCGCCATGGACGAGGGCGGCGAGGTGGTGGCGGCCGGCGGCACGAAGCGCGGCAAGCCGCCGGTGGTGCCGGTTCGCCTGGTATTTCCCTTCTCGGCCATTGTCGGGCAGGACGAGATGAAGCTCGCCTTGCTGATCGCGGCGGTGGATCCCGCCATCGGCGGCGTGCTGGTGTTCGGCGATCGCGGCACCGGCAAATCCACCACCGTGCGCGCATTGGCCGCGCTGCTGCCGCCGATGCGGGCGGTGGCCGGCTGCGCCTTCGCCTGCGATCCCGGCAAGCCCGCTGCCCTGTGCGAGGCCTGCCGGGCCGCTGCGCGCCGCGTGGCGCTCAGCGTGCCCGTGCCCGTGGTGGACCTGCCGCTTGGCGCCACAGAGGATCGGGTGACCGGCGCGCTCGACATCGAGCGTGCGCTGGCCGACGGCGTGAAGGCCTTCGAGCCCGGGCTTCTCGCCCGCGCACATCGCGGATTTCTCTACATCGACGAGGTGAACCTGCTGGAGGACCATCTGGTGGACCTCCTGCTCGATGTCGCGGCCTCCGGCGAGAATGTGGTGGAGCGCGAGGGCATCAGCGTGCGCCATCCCGCGCGCTTCGTGCTGATCGGCAGCGGCAATCCGGAGGAGGGCGAGTTGCGCCCGCAACTCACCGACCGCTTCGGCCTGGCGGTGGAAGTGCGCACCCCGAAGGATCTGCCGACCCGCATCGAGGTGGTGAAGCGCCGCGACGCCTTCGAACGCGATCCCAGGCGCTTCGTCGCGGCCTGGGCGAAGGAGGAGGCGGCGACACGAAGAAGAATTCTTGCCGCGCGTCGTCTGCTGCCCAGGGTGGAGGTGCCGGAGGCGGCGCTGGAGGCTTCGGCGAAGCTCTGCCTGGCGCTCGGCACCGATGGGCTGCGCGGCGAGCTCACCCTCATGCGCACGGCGCGCGCGCTGGCCGCGCTGGAAGGCGACCGCGTGGTGACGCTCGCGCATCTCCGCCGCATCGCCGCTCCGGCGCTGCGCCATCGTCTGCGGCGCGATCCGCTCGACGAGGCCGTTGCCGGCACGCGGGTGGAACGTGCGCTCGCAGAGGTCCTGCCCGCGTGACGGAGCAAGCGGGCCCCACGCCCGCGCAGGATGCGGCCCGGGCAGCGTTGCTGTTGGCCGTGGATCCCACGGGGCTTGGCGGAGCGGTGCTGCGCGCCGCGCCGGGGCCGGTGCGCGACGCCTGGCTCGCGCTGCTGCGCAACGCGCTGCCGCCGCATCTGCCCTGGCGACGCCTGCCGCTCGGCGTGCCGGACAGCCGCTTGCTCGGCGGCCTCGACCTCGCCGCGACCCTCGCTGCCGGACGCCCGGTCGCGGAGCGCGGCGTGTTGGCCGAGGCCGATGGCGGCGTGGTCATCGCCGCGATGGCGGAGCGCATCGAATCGGCGACGGCGGCGCGCATCGCGGCGGTGATGGACACGGGCGCCGTCGCGGTGCAGCGCGATGGCCTTTCCGCGCGGCTTCCTGCCCGCTTCGGGCTGGTCGCGCTGGACGAGGGGCTGGCGCCGGAGGAAGAGGCGCCCGCCGCGCTGCGCGCGCGTCTTGCGTTCCACCTTGACCTGACCGCCATCGAGCCGACCGCCAGCGCTGCGGTGCAGGACGCCCGCGCGCTCTTGCCCGCCGTCGCAACCGATGACGCCTTGGCCGAGGCGGTGTGTGCCACCGCCGCCGCCTTCGGCATCGAGGATCTGCGCGCGCCGCTCTTCGCGCTGCGCGCCGCGCGCGCTGCCGCCGCGCTGGCCGGCCGGACGCAGGTGACGAAGGAGGATGCCGGCCTCGCCGCCCGCCTGGTGCTCGCGCCGCGCGCGACCACCGCGCCGATGGACCATCAGCCGGAGCAGCCCCCCGAACCACCGCCGCCCGAAGAGCAGCAGAACAGCAAGGACCAGCCCGACCGCGGGCCCGACTCCAAGGAACTGCAGGAGATGCTGGTCGCCGCCACCCAGGCCGCGCTGCCCGCCGGCCTGCTGGAAGCGCTGCAGCTCCGCGAGGCCGCGCGCAAGCGCAACGGCGCCGAGGGCAAGGCCGGCGCGCGGCGCGATGCCGCGCAGCGCGGCCGCCCGATCGGCACCCGCCCTGGCGCGCTGCGCGATGGCGCGCGCCTTGCGCTGGTCGAGACGCTGCGCAACGCCGCGCCCTGGCAGGCGCTGCGCCGGCGCGAACGGCCGCGCGGTCCGCCGATCCAGGTGCGGCGTGAGGACATCCGCCTGCGCCGCTTCCGTCACAAGGCCGGGACGACGGCGATCTTCGTCGTGGACGCCTCAGGCTCCGCCGCGTTGCACCGGCTGGCCGAGGCGAAGGGCGCGGTGGAGATGCTGCTGGCGGATTGCTATGTGCGGCGCGACCAGGTTGCGGTGGTCGCCTTCCGTGGCAAGGGCGCCGAGGTGCTGCTGCCGCCCACGCCTTCCCTGGTGCGCGCCAAGCGCAGCCTGGCGGGCCTGCCGGGCGGCGGCCCGACGCCGTTGGCCGCGGGGCTCGACGCCGCTGCCGCGCTGGTCGCCGAGACCGCCCGCCGGGGCCGCACGCCGCTGCTGGTGTTGCTGACCGATGGCCGCGCCAACATTTCCCGAGATGGCACGGCCGGACGGCCTCAGGCGGAAGCGGATGCGCTTGCCGCCGCCACGCGGATTCGTGCCTCGGGCGTGCCGGCGCTGCTGCTGGATACCGCACCGCGCCCGCACGCCTACGCGAAGCAGCTCGCGGCGGCGATGGGCGCGCGCTACCTCGCCTTGCCCGCTGCCGATGCGGCGCGGCTCTCCGGCGCCGTTGCCGCCGCTCGGTCCACCGGGTTAGCCGCTCCGCCGCGGGTGGCGTGACGCGGCATGGCGGACCGGCCTTCCTGGGAACGCGAGGGGCGCGACTGGCCGAACCGTGAGGCCAGCCGCTTCGTCACCGCCGCCGGGCTGCGCTGGCATGTCCAGGTGGCGGGTGAGGGGCCCGACCTGCTGCTGCTGCACGGCACCGCCGCCGCCACCCATTCCTGGCGCGACCTGCTGCCGATCCTCGCCACGCGCTACCGCGTCATCGCCCCCGACATGCCCGGCCATGGCTTCACCGATCTGCCGGCCGCCGCACGCCTCGCCCTGCCCGGCATGGCCGCGAGCCTCGCCGCGCTGCTGCACGCGCTGGAGGCGAAGCCGGCGCTGGCGGTCGGCCACTCCGCCGGCGCGGCGATCGCGCTGCGCCTGGCGCTGGATGGCCGCATCGCGCCCGATACGGTGGTCAGCCTGAACGGCGCGCTGTTGCCGCTCGGCGAGAAGCACGCCGCTTTTTTCACGCGCGCGGCGCGGATGCTGGTGGGCCTGCCCTTCGTGCCGAGCCTCTTCGCCTGGCGTGCCTCCAACCGCGCGGTGGCGGAGCGGCTGTTGCAGGATACCGGCAGCCGGATCGACGCGCGCGGCGTGGACCTCTATGCGCGGCTGTTCCGCCATTCCAGCCATGTCTCCGCGGCGCTCGGCATGATGGCGAACTGGGACCTGATCCCGCTGCTGCGCGACCTGCCGCGCCTCAAGCCGCGCCTGGTGCTGGTGGTCGGCAGCCAGGACCGCAGCGTGCCGCCTGCGCAGGCCGAACGCGTGCGCACGCGCCTGCCAACCGCGCGGATCCTGAAAATGCAGGGCCTCGGGCACCTGGCGCATGAGGAGAAGCCGCGCGAGACCGCCGAGCTCATCTTCGGCCTGCATGCAGAGGGGAAGGGGCACGAAAACGGCTCGCCCTCCGTGTCAGTCCTGCCTTACAGTCGCGCGGGTTAGGAGCCGGACCCTTGCGCATGCCGCCACCCGATCCCGAGACCTTGCAGGCCGACATGGCGGCGTGCCGGGCCATGCTCGCGGGTGGATCGAAATCCTTCCATGCCGCCTCCCGCCTGCTGCCGCGGCGCGTCGCGGAGCCGGCGACCGCGCTCTATGCCTTCTGCCGCGTCGCGGATGACGAGATCGACCTCGGCGGCGGCGCCCGCGCGCTCGCCGGGCTGCAGGACCGGCTGGAAGCGATCCATGCCGGGGCGCCGATGCCGCATCCGGCCGACCGCGCCTTCGCCCGCGTCGTCGCCCGCTTCGCCATCCCCCGCGCCCTGCCGGAGGCGCTGCTGGAGGGCCTGGCCTGGGATGCCGAGGGCCGGTGCTACGAGACCATCGCCGATCTGGAAGCCTATGGCGCCCGCGTCGCGGCCGCGGTCGGCGCGATCATGACGCTGCTGATGGGCGTGCGCGACCCGGCGGCGCTGGCACGCGCCTGCGACCTTGGCGTGGCCATGCAGTTCACCAACATCGCCCGCGATGTCGGCGAGGATGCGCGCAACGGCCGCCTCTACCTGCCGCGCGCCTGGCTGCGGGAGGAGGGGCTGGACCCCGATGCCTTCCTCGCCGCGCCGGTGTTCTCCCCGGCACTTGGGCGCGTGGTGGCGCGGCTGCTGCGGGCGGCCGACATGCTCTATCGCCGCTCCGAGTCGGGGATCGCCAGGCTGCCGCGCGATTGCCGGTCCGGCATCGCCGCGGCGCGCTTCGTCTATGCCGAGATCGGCCGGCAGGTGGAACGCCAGGGGCTCGATTCGGTCAGCCGCCGCGCCGTGGTGCCACGCCATCGCAAGCTTCGGCTGATGGCGCGCAGCCTGAACATGCTGGCGGAGCGCCCGGCCGACCTCGCCGCGCCGCCGTTGGAGGCCAACCGCTTCCTGATCGAGGCGGTGCAGGCCATGCCCCATCCGGTCGAGGCGCCCCTGCCGGTGCCGGCCTTCCGCGAGCGGCTGCTCTGGGCGGTGGAGCTGTTCGACCGGATCGACCGTCCGGATCGCGGTGCGGTCGGGATTGTCAGGTCGGCTTGACACACATCAAGGCAAGTATCCCGCTTCCTGCCTGACGCTGGCCCCGTTCCGGCACCCAGCCGACGGGAGCGTCCTGATATGCGCATCGTGCTCATGCACCCGAACTACCATTCCGGCGGCGCCGAGATCGCCGGCAATTGGCCACCGGCCTGGGTGGCCTATCTCGCCGGCTACCTGAAGGCGGATGGCTTCGACGACATCACCTTCATCGACGCGATGACGAACCACCTGACCCATGACCAGGTGCGCAATCGTCTGCTGGACCTCAAGCCCGACATCATCGGCTGCACCGCCATCACCCCCGCGATCTACGAGGCCGAGGCGCTGCTCAAGATCGCCAAGGAGGCCTGCCCCGATGCGGTGACGGTGCTCGGCGGCATCCATGGCACCTTCATGTATCCGCAGGTGCTCGCCGAAGCGCCGTGGATCGACGTGATCGTCCGTGGCGAGGGCGAGCAGGTGCTGCTGGACCTCGTCCGCTGCGTGGACGAGGGCAATTGGCCGGCAGAGCGCACCGGTGTGAAGGGCATCGCCTATGCGGTGGAGGGCAAGGTGGTGGCCAATCCCGCGGCACCGCCGATCGCCGATGTGGACCGCATCACGCCGGACTGGGCGATCCTCGAATGGGACAAGTACATCTACATCCCCATGAACACCCGCGTCGCCATCCCGAACCTGGCGCGCGGCTGCCCCTTCACCTGTTCCTTCTGCAGCCAGTGGAAGTTCTGGCGCGACTACCGCGTGCGCGACCCGAAGAAGGTGGTGGACGAGATCGAGAACCTGGTGCGGAACCACGGCGTCGGCTTCTTCATCCTCGCCGACGAGGAACCGACCATTCACAAGAAGAAGTTCGTTGAATTCTGTCAGTTGCTGATCGAGCGCGACCTGCCCGTGCTCTGGGGCATCAACACGCGCGTCACCGACATCCTGCGGGACGAGGCGCTGCTGCCGCTGTACCGCAAGGCCGGGCTCATCCACGTTTCGCTCGGCACCGAGGCCGCGGCGCAGCTGAAGCTCGACCGCTTCAACAAGGAAACCACGGTCGCGCAGAACAAGAAGGCGATCCAGCTGCTGCGCCAGAACGGCATCGTCGCCGAGGCGCAGTTCATCGTCGGCCTCGAGAACGAGACGGTCGAGACGCTGGAAGAGACCTACCGCATGGCGCTGGACTGGGATCCGGACATGGCGAACTGGGCGATGTACACGCCCTGGCCGTTCAACGACCTGTTCAAGGAGCTGGGCGACAAGGTCGAGGTGTTCGACTTCTCGAAATACAACTTCGTCACGCCGATCATGAAGCCGGACGCGATGGACCGCGCCACGCTGCTCGATCGCACCATGCACAACTACCGCCGCTTCTACCTGCGCAAGACCTTTCTCGGCTATCCCTGGATCCGCGACAGGGTGAAGCGGAAATACATGCTCGGCTGCCTCTGGGCCTTCGCCAAGAGCGGCTTCCAGCGCACCTTCTACGACCTCGGCAAGGTCGGATACTGGGGACCGCAATCGAAGAAGAACGTGGATTTCCACTTCGACGAGAGCCGCAAGCTGACCGCCGAGGCGGCCCGCGCGCCGCACAACGCGATGTGGAAGACCATGCACCGCCCGAAGGTGAAGCTGCCGGCCGCCAATGCCGCCGCGGCCAAGGCCTGCGGCGGCGGGACCGAGCAACTGCCCGAGCAGGACGAGACGGCCCGCATGCGGCCTGCCGTCGTCAAGGCCTGCGGCGGCGGCACGCAGCAATTGCCGGAATCGGTGAGCCAGGCCGCCCGGGACTGACGCGCCATGGACGGCCTGCACGCCCTGTCCCTCCCCCGTGACGCGGGGGAGGGCCGGGAAGGGGAGGTCGGCACGCAAGGCCGCATCGGCCCCAATGCCGTCACCCGCCTGGCCGAAGCCCTCGGCCCGGCACTGGCCGATGCGGTTTTCCGCGCCGCCGGATTGGCGCATCGCCTGCGGGACCCGCCGGGGCGCATGGTGCCGGAACTCGAGGTGACCGCGCTGCACCGCGCGCTGCGCGCCATGCTGGGTGAGGAGGGCGCGGTTGCGGCCTCGGCGGAGGCCGGCCGCCTCACCGCGCGCTATCTGCTGGCGAACCGCATCCCCGGCCTTCTGCAGCGTCTGTTGTGCTTGCTGCCCGCCGGGATCGCGGCGCGCATCCTCGTCGGCGCGATCGGCCGACACGCCTGGACGTTTGCCGGCAGCGGCCGCTTCCGCGCGCTGCCTGGCAGGCCGCTGCGTCTCGAGATCGCCGGCGGCCCGATCGCGTGCGCAGCGCCGGCCACGCATCCGGTCTGCGCCTACTACGCCGCCACCTTCGAAACCCTGTTCGCCGCATTGGTCAGCCCGCGGACGCAGGTGGCGGAGGTGACCTGCGAAACCACCGGCGCGCCCGCCTGCGTCTTCGAACTCCGCTGGTAGCTACCGCACCACCAGCCGGTACAGGTGCCACGTCGCGTGCCCCAGCACCGGCAGCACCACCGCCAGCCCGACGAACAGCGGCAGCGAGCCGAGCAGCAGCAGCGCCGCCACGATCAGCCCCCAGCCGGCCATCGGCAGCGGATTCACCGCGAAGGCCCGTACCGAGGTCGCGACCGCGCGCGCCACGCCGCCACCGCGGTCCAGCAGCATCGGGAAGGACAGCGCCGTCAGCACCAGCACCGCGGCGGCGAAGACGAACCCGACGGCATTGCCGAGCCAGATCATCCGCCAGCCCTCCGCCGTCTCGAACAGCGCGGTCCGCAGGTCTGTTCCCGCCGGCAACTGCCCCACGGTCGCCGCGAAGATCGCATCCGCTGCCCAGAGCCAGGCCAGGAACACCGCCGCCAGCGCGACGCCCAGCGCGACGATCGAGCCGATCGCCGGCGAGCGCAGCACGTCGAACACGTTCACCCAGCTTGCTGGCAGCCCCTGCTCCCGTCGACGGCTGATCTCGTACAGGCCGAGCGCCGCAATCGGCCCGACCAGCGCGAAGCCGGCGGCCATCGGGTAGAAGAGGTGCATCACCTCCCGTCCCGCCGCGAGCGTCGCCGCCACGAGCCCGATCACCGGATAGAGGATGCAGAGGAATACCAGCTGCGTCGGCGTGGCCATGAAATCGGCCCAGCCTCGCCGCAACGCCGTGCCGAGTGCGTCGAAGCCGATGCGCCTGATGTCGGCGCGCTCCTCGGCGGCTGCAGCCGGTGCAGTCCAGGATTCAGCCATGCTCGCCTCCGATTTCTCAGGTGGCGGAGGATCTCCGGCGCCGAGAGCCGCGCCGGCCCCGCCCCTGGCACATGGCTACGCCGCGAAAGACCGGCGTCTCACAACAACGAGAGACGGACGAGCCGGAAAGCCGTTGACTTGAGTGTCAAGGATAGCTGACAGTCAAAGGCGACAGGATGAATTGACGGTCCTGCGCCGCCACAGGCGCGCCCGTCCGCATGGGGAGACACCGCATGGATGTCGCGGCGCGTATCGAAGCCAGCCTGGCGGATGCCGTCCTGCTCGCGGAGGCCACCGGCGCCCCGCCCCGCCTGGCAGCGGCGATGCGTCACGCCGTGTTCCCGAAGGGCGCGCGAATCCGGCCGCGGCTGACGCTCGCGGTCGCCGGCGCCTGCGGCGATGACCGCCCGGCGCTGGCCTCCGCCGCTGCCGCCGCGATCGAACTGCTGCACTGCGCCAGCCTGGTGCATGACGACATGCCCTGCTTCGACGATGCCGAGACGCGCCGCGGCAAGCCGAGCGTGCACCGCGCCTTCGGCGTGCCGCTTGCGGTACTGGCGGGCGACGCGTTGATCATCCTCGCCTTCCAGACGCTCGCGCGTGTCGCGCCGGTGGCGCCGGAGCGGCTGGGCTGTGTGCTCGCCGCGGTCGGCGACGGCGTCGGCGTGCCCTTCGGAATCGTCGCCGGGCAGGCCTGGGAATGCGAGCCGAAGGTGGATCTCTCCGAATACCAGCGGCAGAAGACCGGCGCGCTGTTCGCCGCCGCCTGCGTTGCCGGGGCGGCTGCTGCCGCGCATGGCGAACCGGAGGCCTGGCGCCTGCTCGGTGACCGCCTCGGCGAGGCCTATCAGGTCGCCGACGATCTGCGCGACGCGGTGGAGACCGAGGAAAGCCTCGGTAAGCCGGTCGGCCGCGATGCCGTGCTTGGCCGTCCGAGCGCGGTGGCCGAGTTCGGGCTGGGCGGCGCGGTGGCGCGGCTGCGCCAACTCAGCGAGGCGGCCGTCGCCGCGATCCCACGCTGCCCCGGCCAGGCCATGCTGCGCGCGCTGATGCTTCAGGAAGCGCAGCGCCTGGTGCCACGAAAACTCGCCACCGCCGCATGAGCGCCTCGGCCGGTATCGAGGCGCCGGTGAGTGGAAGCCTGCGCGACCGCTTCCGCGACTGGCGCGAAGGCCTGACCGCCTCGCCGGCGTTCCGCCGCTGGGCGGCACGCTTTCCGCTGACGCGTCCGATGGCAAGGCGCCGCGCGCGGCAGCTCTTCGATATCTGTGCCGGCTTCGTCTATTCGCAGGTGCTGCTGGCCTGCGTGCGGCTGCGCCTGTTCGAGATCCTCGAGGAGGGGCCGGCGGAGGACGCCGCGCTGGCACAGCGGCTCGACCTGCCGCCGGATGGAATGCTGCGCCTGCTGCGCGCCGCCGCCGCGCTCGACCTCGTGGCGCGGCGCGATGACGGGCGCTGGATGCTGGGCCCGCTCGGCGCGGCGATGATCGGCAATCCGGGCATCGCCGCGATGGTGGAGCACCACGCGCTGCTCTACGCCGACCTGGCTGATCCCGTCGCGCTGCTGCGCCGGCCGCGTGGTGGCAATGCGCTGTCCGGCTACTGGGCCTATGCCGGCGCCGCGGCGCCCGCCCCGCTCGGGCCGGAGCAGATCGGGGACTACACCGCCCTGATGGCCGCCTCCCAGCCAATGGTCGCGGAGGAGGTGATCGCCGCCCACGATTTCCGCCGGCATCGCTGCCTGCTCGACGTCGGCGGCGGCAGCGGCGCCTTCCTCGCCGCCGTCGCGGCCTCGGCACCCGAGCTGCGCCTGATGCTCTTCGACCTGCCCGCCGTTGCCGAGCAGGCCCGCGCCCGCTTCGCGCGACTCCGCCTGGAGCAGCGCGCCACCGCCATCGGCGGCGACTTCACCACCGACGCGCTGCCGCTGGGCGCCGATCTGATCAGCCTGGTGCGCGTGCTGCACGATCACGACGACGACGTGGTGCGATCGCTGCTGCGCCGCGTGCGCGCCGCCTTGCCGCCCGGCGGACGCCTGCTGATCGCCGAGCCGATGTCCGGCACGCGCGGCGCCGAGCCGGCGGGCGACGCCTATTTCGGGTTCTACCTGCTCGCGATGGGCCGCGGCCGGCCGCGCACGGCGGCCGAGTTGCAGGGGATGCTGGCCGAAGCGGGATTCACCCGCAGCAGCATGATTCCGACCAACACGCCGCTGCTGGCGCGCGTGCTGGTCGCCGATGTCGCGTCGGCCTGACGATTCGTGTGTCAGTTTCGCTTGACAGACTTGGTTGTCAGGCTAGGCTGACGGTCTGAAAGTTATCGGAAGAACCGTGGACACCCTCGCAGTCGTCCTGGAAGCGCCCGAAAAGCTGGCTCTCAGCCGGCTGGAGCTCGCAGTGCCCGGCGATGAAGACGTCGTCGTGGACATCGAGTGGAGCGGCATCAGCACCGGCACGGAGCGCCTGCTCTACACCGGCCGCATGCCGCCCTTTCCCGGGATGGGCTATCCGCTGGTGCCCGGCTACGAATCGGTCGGCCGCGTGGCCCGTGTCGGCGCCAAGGCGTCGCGCCAGCTCGGTGAGCGGGTCTTCGTGCCTGGCGCGCGCTGCTTCGGGCCGGTGCGCGGGCTGTTCGGTGGCGCGGCGCGGCGACTCGTCGTGTCGGCAGCCAAGACGGTGCCACTCGATGACTCGCTCGGCGCCGATGGCGTGCTGCTCGCGCTTGCCGCCACCGCGCAGCATGCGATCGCGCCCGGCGTGGTGCCGCCCGACCTCATCATCGGTCACGGCGTGCTCGGCCGGCTGATCGCGCGCCTTGTGGTCGCCGCGGGTGCGCCGCCGCCGGTGGTGTGGGAACTCAACCCGCAGCGCAGCGAAGGTGGGCGCGGCTACACGGTGGTCTCGCCGGACGACGATCCGCGCCGCGACTACCGCTGCATCTGCGACGTCAGCGGTGATGCGGGCCTGCTCGACACACTTGTGCAGCGCCTGGCGCCGGGCGGCGAGATCGTGCTCGCGGGCTTCTACAGCGCGCCGCTGAGTTTCTCATTCCCGCCCGCCTTCATGCGCGAGGCGCGGATCCGCATCGCCGCCGAATGGCGCGAGCCGGACCTCCTGGCGGTGCGTGCCCTGATCGCCGATGGCCGCCTGGCGCTCGACGGCCTGGTGACGCATCGGCGCGCTTTCGCCGCTGCACCCGATGCCTACCGCATCGCCTTCGAAGATCCGGCCTGTCTGAAGATGGTTCTCGACTGGAGGGACTGCCAGTGAACGCGCCTGCCGGATTCCCGCCGAACGCCGACGCCCAGGCGAGCATGGCCGAGAAGCTGCGGGAAGAGGCCGCACAAGGTCCCGATCCCGTGCACACCGAACCGCCGAAGAAGCAGACGCAGATCATCGCGATCTACGGCAAGGGCGGCATCGGCAAGTCGTTCACGCTGGCCAATCTCAGCTACATGATGGCGCAGCAGGGCAAGCGCGTGCTGCTGATCGGCTGCGACCCGAAGAGCGACACGACCAGCCTGCTGTTCGGTGGCAAGGCCTGCCCGACCATCATCGAGACGAGTTCGAAGAAGAAGGCGGCCGGCGAGCAGGTCACGATCGGCGATGTCTGCTTCAAGCGTGATGGCGTCTTCGCCATGGAACTCGGCGGCCCCGAGGTCGGCCGCGGCTGCGGCGGGCGCGGCATCATCCACGGCTTCGAGCTGCTCGAGAAGCTCGGCTTCCACGAGTGGGATTTCGATTTCGTCCTGCTCGACTTCCTGGGCGATGTGGTCTGCGGCGGCTTCGGCCTGCCGATCGCGCGCGACATGTGCCAGAAGGTGATCATCGTCGGCTCCAACGATCTTCAGTCTCTCTACGTCGCCAACAACGTCTGCTCCGCGGTGGAATACTTCCGCAAGCTGGGCGGCAATGTCGGCGTGGCCGGCCTCGTCATCAACAAGGATGACGGCACCGGCGAGGCGCAGGCCTTCGCGGAGGCGGTGGGCGTTCCGGTGCTCGCCGCGATCCCCGCCAACGAGGACATCCGCCGCAAGAGCGCGAATTACGAGATTGTCGGCCGGCCCGAGAGCGAGTGGGGGCCGCTTTTCCAGGCGCTCGGCGTGCAGGTCTCCGAGGCCCCGCCGTTGCGCCCGACGCCGCTGACGCAGGAAGGGCTGCTCGGACTCTTCAAGGGCGACGTGGTCGGCCGCGGCGTGGTGCTGCAACCGGCCTCGCAGGAAGACATGCGCGGCGGTGTCCTGGTCGCGAAGCCCACCCTCGAAGTGATCTACGAGGGCGCCTGAGCGATGGACACGCTCCCTCCCTCCAGCGCGCCGCCCGCCGAAGGCTCCGGCTGCCATGGTGGCCGGGAAACCTTGGACGCTGCCGCACGCGCCGCCGGCAAGAGCGAGACGATGGACCGCCTCGCCAAGGATTACCCGCGCGGCCCGCATGACCAGCCGCAGAGCATGTGCCCGGCCTTCGGCAGCTTGCGGGTCGGGCTGCGCATGCGCCGCGTGGCGACGATCCTTTCGGGCAGCGCCTGTTGCGTCTACGGCCTGACCTTCACCAGCCACTTCTACGGTGCGCGCCGGACGGTGGGCTACGTGCCCTTCAACTCCGAGACGCTGGTCACCGGCAAGTTGTTCGAGGACATCCGCGACGCCGTGCACGAGACGGCGAAGCCTGAGGACTACGACGCCGTCATCATCACCAATCTCTGCGTACCGACCGCCTCGGGCGTGCCGCTCGAACTGCTGCCCAAGGTGATCAACGGCGTGCGGATCATCGGCATCGACGTGCCGGGTTTCGGCGTGCCGACGCATGCGGAAGCGAAGGACGTGCTCTCCGGCGCCATGCTGCGCTTCGCACGCAACGAGGCGGAGGCAGGCCCTGTCGCGCGCCCGCGCAACCTGGTGGAGGGCGAGCGCACCATCGCGCTGATCGGCGAGCTCTTTCCAGCCGACCCGATGGGAATCGGCGCGCTGCTGGCACCCATGGGCCTCGGCCTCGCGCCCCAGACGCCGGCGCGGGAATGGCGCGACCTCTATGCCGCGCTTGACGCCGTGGCGGCCGCCGCCGTGCACCCCTTCTATACAGCGAGCATCCGCGAATTCCGCGCCGCCGGCCGCCCCATCGTCGGCTCCGGCCCTGTTGGCGTCGAGGGCACCGCGGCCTGGATGGATGCGATCGCCAAGGCGGCGGATGTGCCGGCCGCGCAACTCGATGTCGCGAAGGCGCGCATGCTGCCGGCGATCAAGGCTGCGATGTCCGCCGCACCGATCAAGGCGCGCATCACGGTGTCGGGCTACGAAGGCTCCGAATTGCTGGTCGCCCGCCTGCTCAGCGAAGCCGGTGCGGAGGTGCCCTATGTCGGCACCGCCTGTCCGCGCACCGAATGGTCCGACCCCGACCGTGAATGGCTGGAGGCGCGCGGCACGCATGTGCAGTACCGTGCCAGCCTGGAGCAGGACGTCCACGCGATGCTGGACGCCAAACCCGACCTCGCGCTCGGCACCACGCCGCTGGTGCAGAAGGCCAAGGAGCTCGGCATTCCCGCGCTCTACTTCACCAACATGGTCAGCGCGCGGCCGCTGTTCGGCCCGGCCGGTGCCGGTTCGATGGCCGGCATCGTCGCCGCGCAGGCCGGCGGGCGCGAGCGCTTCGCGCGAATGGTGTCCTTCTTCGAGGGCGTCGGCACGCCGAACGGCGCGGGCTACGGCTTCAAGGGCAAGCCGGAGGAGCCTGCCGGCTTCCGCGAGCGGCAGAAGAAACTGCGCCTGGCGAAAGCCAAGGCCGAAGAATCGGTGGGGACCTAGCACGATGCTGGTGCTCGATCATGACCGGGCCGGCGGCTATTGGGGGGCGATCTATGCCTTCTCGGCAGTGCGTGGCCTGCGCGTGGTGATCGACGGGCCTGTCGGCTGCGAGAACCTGCCCGTCACCGCCGTGCTGCACTACACCGATGCGCTGCCGCCGCACGAGCTGCCGGTCGTCGTGACGGGGCTCGACGAGGACAGCCTCAGCCAGAACGGCACAGAGCCGAACCTCAAGCGCGCCGCCGCGACGCAGGATCCCGACCTGCCGGCGGTGGTCGTCACCGGCTCCATCGCGGAGATGATCGGCGGCGGCGTGACGCCGCAGGGCAGCAACCTGCAGCGCTTCATCTGCCGCACCATCGACGAGGACCAGTGGCAGGCCGCGGACCGCGCCATCATGTGGCTGTGGACCGAGTTCGGCGCGCGCGGCCGCAAGATGCGCGCGCGGAACCCGAAGCTCGGGCCGACGCCGCGGGTCAACATCATCGGGCCGATCTACGGCACCTTCAACATGCCCTCCGACCTCGCGGAAGTACGCCGGCTCGTGGAGGGCATCGGCTGCGAGGTGAACCTGGTTTTTCCGCTCGGCAGCCATGTGGATGACATCGCCAGGCTGCCCGATGCCGACGTCAACATCTGCATGTATCGCGAGTTCGGCCGCAAGCTTTGCGAGGAGCTGGAGCGCCCCTGGCTGCGCGCGCCGATGGGGCTGTTTGCGACGACCAACTTCCTGCGCAAGCTCGGCGAGCTGACGGGGCTGGATCCGGAGCCCTTCATCGAGCGCGAGAAGCACACCACCATCAAGCCGCTCTGGGATCTCTGGCGCAGCGTCACGCAGGACTTCTTCGCGAGTGCTTCCTTCGCCGTGGTGGCGACAGATACCTACACGCTCGGCCTGCAGCGCTTCCTCGGCGAGGAGATGGGCGTGCCCTGCGCCTTCGCCTTCGCCCGCAAGGCCGGCGAGAAGCCGGACAACGCCGCGGTACGCGAGGCGATGAAGAAGTCGCCGCCGCTGGTGCTCTTCGGCAGCTACAACGAGCGGATGTACGCCGCCGAACTGAAGAGCCGCGCGATGTACATCCCGGCGAGCTTCCCGGGCGCGATCATCCGCCGCGCCACCGGCACGCCCTTCATGGGCTACGCCGGCGCGACCTATGTGGTGCAGGAATACTGCAACGCGCTGTTCGACGCGCTGTTCCACATCCTGCCGCTCGGCACCGACCTCGACCGCGTCGAGGCGACGCCGGCGCGCACGCCGGAGCCCTGGGACGAGGAGGCGGTGGCCGCCCTCGATGCACGCGTGGAAGCGGAGCCATTCCTGCTCCGGATCTCCGCAGCGAAACGCCTGCGCGAGCAGGTGGAAAAGGCAGCACGCACTGCTGGGGAGCAGCGCGTTACAGCGGACCGTGTCTCACGAACGCTCGCGGAGAGCGTCGCATGACCACGGTTCCCCAGCGATCCCGCGTCTCTCCGAAGTCCGGCTGCTGCCGGGCGTGGACGAGGCGTGGGTCCGCCATGGCGGTTCGCCGCCTGGCAACCCGGCCGCGCGGGACCTGCGCGGTAACGGCCGAAAGGCCAATAGGAGGCTCGATGGATGGCCGAAGGTTCGCGAACCGGCCTGACTGAGGGCGAAGCGCGGGAGATCCACCGCCTGTTGATCCAGGGGTGGGCTTTCTCCGTCTTCGCTTCGATGGGTGCCCACATCCTTGTCTGGCTGTGGCGTCCGCTGGTCTACGGAAACTCCGTGGTCCCGCCGGACTGGCGCTTCTTCTAAGCAACCCGGAAGGAGAGCAAGTCCATGCACAAGATCTGGATGGTGGTTGACCCGCGGCGCTCGCTGTTCCTGGCGATGGTCGCAGTCATTGCCGTTGCGGCGGTGATCCACTTCGCGGTGCTCAGCTCGCCGCGCTACTGCGATCACCTCGGGTGGTGTGCGACGTCGCCGACCTTCACGCCGGGCCAGCCCGTCGGAAGGTAGCGACAGTCGCCGATGCCGTGCCGTGAAAGCGGCGCGGGATGTCGCTCCGCGAAAGCGGTGCGGAATGTCGCTCCGCGACAGGGGGCGAGGACGATGTGAACCCGCAGTACGGCCCTTGCATCGCCACGATGCGGGCCTGCTGCGGCACAGCGGGCCTCGCCCGCTGTCGGGGACGACGAGGAGGACAGGCAGGTCGTTGCCTGGCCAGGATGGGAGCCTCAATCCATGGCAATGCTGACCTATGAACAGAAATACCGGGTCCGCGGCGGGACGCTGGTGGGCGGCGACCTGTTCGACTTCTGGATCGGGCCCTTCTGGGTCGGGTTCTTCGGGGTCACGACGGCGTTCTTCACCTTCATCGGCACCGCGTTGATCCTGATGGGCGCGGCGATGCAGGGCACGTTCAATCCGTGGCTCATCAATATTCCGCCGCCGGACCTCGCCTACGGCCTGCGCCTCGCGCCGATGCGCGAAGGCGGGCTGTGGCAATGGATCACCGTCTGTGCGATCGGTGCCTTCGTCTCCTGGATCCTGCGGCAGGCAGAAATCTCGCGGAAGCTTGGGATAGGGTATCACATCCCCGTCGCCTACAGCGTCGCGGTCTTTGCCTACATCACCCTCGTGGTGATCCGGCCGCTGTTGATGGGTGCGTGGGGCCACGGCTTCCCGTACGGCATCTGGAGCCACCTCGATTGGGTGTCGAACGTCGGCTACCAGCACCTGCACTTCCATTACAACCCGGCGCACATGATTGCGGTGACGTTCTTCTTCACCACGGTGCTCGCGCTCGGGCTGCATGGTGGCCTGGTGCTCTCGGCCGCGAACCCGCCCAAGGGCGAGGTGATGAAGACCGCCGAGCATGAGAATACCTACTTCCGCGATCTCATCGGCTACTCGATCGGCACGCTCGGCATCCACAGGCTCGGCCTGTTCGTCGCGCTGTCGGCCGGGTTCTGGAGCGCGGTGTGCATCGTGATCAGCGGACCGTTCTGGACCCGCGGCTGGCCCGAATGGTGGGGCTGGTGGCTCAACCTGCCGATCTGGCCGCAGTAGGCCGAAGGGGGAGAGAATGACTGCCTTCGTCACCTACCAGAACATCTTCACGCGGATCCAGGTCCGCCCGCCGGAGACCTATCCCGGCGTGGCGCTGCCACCTGGCGATGCCGCGCGCGAGGGTGGATCGCGCTTCGTGCACCTGTTCGGCCGCCTCGGCGACGCGCAGGTGGGGCCGATCTATCTCGGCCTGCTCGGCGTAACCTCGATCTTCTTCGGAACGCTCGCCTTCCTGATCATCGGGCTGAACATGCTGGCCTCGGTGCAGTGGGACATCTTCCAGTTCGTCCGCCAGCTCTTCTGGCTGGCGCTGGAGCCACCGCCGGCACATTACGGGCTGCAGATCCCGCCGCTGCGCGACGGCGGCTGGTGGATCTGGACCGGGTTCTTCCTGACCATCTCGATCCTGCTTTGGTGGGCGCGTACCTATCGCCGTGCGATCCAGCTCGGCATGGGCACGCATGTCGCCTGGGCGTTCGCCGCGGCGATCTGGCTCTATCTGGTGCTCGGCTTCTTCCGGCCGCTCGCCATGGGCAGCTGGAGCGAGGCGGTGCCCTTCGGCATCTTCCCGCATCTCGACTGGACCGCGGCCTTCTCGATCCGCTACGGGAACCTCTTCTACAACCCATTCCACGCGCTCTCGATCGTGTTCCTCTATGGTTCCACGCTGCTGTTCGCGATGCATGGCGCCACGATCCTCGCACTCGGCCGCTACGGCGGCGAGCGCGAGCTGGAGCTGATCGCGGATCGCGGCACGGCGGCCGAGCGCGGCGCGCTGTTCTGGCGCTGGTGCATGGGCTTCAACGCCAGCTTCGAGAGCATCCATCGCTGGGCGTGGTGGTTCGCGGTGCTTTGCCCACTCACCGGCGGCATCGGCATCCTGCTCACCGGCACGGTGGTGGACAACTGGTACCTCTGGGCCGTCGAGCGCAACTTCGCGCCCGCCTACCCGCAACTCTGGGCGCCGATCGCCGATCCCGCCCTGGTGCAAGGAGCGCCACGATGAGGCCTCTCAAACTCAGCTGGACGGCGCAGGCCCTGATCGCACTCGCGGGCCTGCTGGTGCTGCTGATCGTCATCTTCACCTTCGAGCGTCCGCCGGTCCGCACCGCGCAGGTGGGCTATCGCGGTGTCGCGATGGAGCAACTGCAGAACCCGCGCACGGCCCGGCTGATCGTCGCGCGGAACCAGGTGCCGGAGGCGCTGCCAGCGGCGGACCCGCCCACCGACGACGCTGACAAGGCCTCCGCAGTCTATGAGAACGTGCAGGTGCTGGGCGACCTTTCCAATGCCCAGTTCCTGCGTCTCATGCAGTCCATGACCGAATGGGTGGTGCCGGCAGCGGTGCGCGAGGCCGGCAATGGCTGCAACTACTGCCACAACCCGGAGAACCTTGCCTCCGACGAGGTGTATACCAAGGGTGTCACGCGGCGGATGCTGCAGATGACGCGCACGATCAACGCCGACTGGAGCAACCACGTCGCCCAGACCGGCGTCACCTGCTACACCTGCCACCGCGGGCAGGCGGTGCCCGCGAATGTGTGGGCGAACAACGCGCCGAACCGGGCCGGCCTCGTCGGGCCGCACGCGCTCGGCCAGAACCTGGCAACGCCGCAGATCAACTATTCCTCTCTGCCCTTCGATCCGTTCACGCCCTTCCTGCTGAACGATCAGGACATCCGCAACCTCAGCACAACCTGGCATCCTGGCCAGAACCAGGACGACGTGCGGATCAGCGAGTGGACATACGCATTGATGATCCACATGTCGCAGGGGCTCGGCGTGAACTGCACCTTCTGCCACAACAGCCGTGCCTTCGGCAGCTGGGAGCAGAGCCCGCCGCAACGTCTGACCGCCTGGCATGGCATCCGCATGGCCCGGGCGATCAACACCGACTACATCACGCCGCTCACGCCGGTGTTCCAGGCGAACCGACTCGGCCATCCGGAGAATCCGAACCCACTCCGCGTCGGCCCGAACGGCGACCCGCTGAAGGTGAACTGCGCCACCTGCCACCAGGGGGTGAACCGGCCGCTGCTCGGTGCGCCGATGCTGCGGGAGCATCCGGAGCTGAACATGGTCAGCCGGGCACCGCTGCGCACCAGCGAGGCAATGCCGGTGAATGGCGCGACGCGGAACTGAGGCGTCCCGGATGACGAGGCGCGCGCGGCCGGCGGTCCCTTGCACGGGGCTGCCGGCCGCGGCACATCCGGCGGCCTGCCATGTCATCGCTCGCTGCCCTTGCCGGGCTCTTCGCCCTGGCGCTCGGCGCCGCCTCCGTGCTGCCGATGCAATCGGAGCCGGCGCTTGTTGCGTTGCTTCTGCTCGGCGAGCAGCCGCCCTGGGCCTTGGTGCTGGTGGCGAGCCTCGGCAACACCCTCGGCTCCTGCGTCAACTACGTCCTGGGGCGCGCGGTGGAGCGGTTTCGCGATCGGCGCTGGTTCCCGGTCTCGGCTGCATCGCTCGCGAAGGCCGAGGGGTGGTACCACCGGTGGGGCAAGTGGTCGCTGCTGCTGAGCTGGGCGCCGTTCATCGGCGATCCGCTGACCGTGATCGCCGGCGTGCTGCGCGAGCCGTTCTGGATCTTTCTCCTGCTCGTCGCGGTTGCCAAGACCGGCCGATACGTCGTGCTGGCGCTTGCCACGCTCGGCCTGACCTGATCAGGGGAGTGTCATGCTCGATTTCATGAGCGACCCGCGTCCCCATGCCGTCGTGATCGGCGCCGGCTTCGGCGGTCTTGCCGCAGCCGTGCGGCTGGGCGCACGCGGCTGGCGCGTGACGATCGTCGAGAAGCTCGATGCGCCGGGTGGCCGCGCCTATGTGTTCCGCCAGGATGGCTTCACCTTCGACGCTGGGCCCACGATCATCACCGCGCCCTACCTGCTCGAAGAGCTGTGGACGCTGTGCGGCCGCCGTATGGCAGACGATGTCGAGCTGCGCGCGATGGATCCCTTCTACCGCATCCGCTTCGACGACGGCACGGTGATGTCGTGCAGCGCCGATCCGGAGCAGACCCGCGCCGAGGTCGCGCGCATCGCGCCGGATGACCTGCCCGGCTTCGAGCGATTCATGCGCGACAGCGAGGCGATCTACCGTGTTGCCTTCGGCGAGCTGGCCGACAAGCCCTTCCACAGCATCGGCGCGCTGCTGCGCGCCGCGCCGGCAATGATCCGTCTGCAGGGCTACCGCACGGTGTTCGGCAAGGTCGGTGACTACTTCCGGAATCCGAAGCTCCGCATTGCCTTCAGCTTCCATCCGCTGCTGATCGGCGGCAACCCGATGACCACCACCGCCTACTACTGCCTGATCGCGCATCTCGAACGGATGCACGGCGTGCATTACGCGATGGGCGGGATGGGGGCGCTGGTGAAGGGCCTCGTCGGCCTTGTCGAGGATCTCGGCGGCCGCGTGCACTGCAATGCCGAGGTCGAGGAGATCGTCGTCGAGAACGGCCGCGCCGCCGGCGTGCGGCTGGCCAATGGCGAGCGGATCGCCGCCGATATCGTGGTGTCCAACGCCGATGCGGGCTGGACCTATTCGAAGCTGCTGGCGCGCCATCCGCGGCGGCGCTGGACTGACCGCAAGGTGGCGCGCGCGAGCTACTCGATGAGCCTTTTCGTCTGGTATTTCGGCACCGATCGCCGCTTCGAGGATGTCTATCACCACACCATGGTGCTCGGCCCGCGCTATGAGGGCCTGCTGAACGACATTTTCACGCGCAAGCATCTGTCGGATGATTTCTCGCTCTACCTGCATCGGCCGACCATGACCGATCCGTCGCTGGCGCCACCGGGCTGCGATGCCTTCTACGTGCTCTCGCCGGTGCCGCACCTGGCGAGTGGCGTGGACTGGTCCGAGCGCGCCGAGCCCTATCGCGCCGCCATCCAGAAGCGACTGGAGGAGACCGTCATGCCCGGGCTCGGAGAGGCGATCGTCACCTCCCGCATGATCACGCCGCAGGATTTCCGCGACCGGCTGCTCTCGGTGCACGGCGCTGCCTTCTCGCTGGAGCCGCAGCTCTTCCAGAGCGCCTGGTTCAGGCCGCACAACAGGAGCGAGGAGGTCGAGGGCCTCTATCTCGTCGGCGCCGGCACGCATCCCGGCGCGGGTGTTCCGGGCGTGATCAGTTCGGCGCGCATCCTCGACCAGCTGGTGCCACAGGGCGCGCTGTATCGCCGCTGATCGTCACGCCGGCGCCGGCAGCGCGATCGTCCGCCGCACCCCGCCGGCCAGATCCTCCAGCACCCGCGTTGCGGCCAGCCGGCCGGACATCGCCGCCATCGGGATGCCCGGCCCGGGATGGACAGAGCCGCCGGCGCAGTAGAGGCCGGGCAGCCGCGTGACGCCGCCGGCGCGCGCGAAGGTTCCGGTGGCGCCATGGCTCGCACGGCCATAGAGCGCGCCGCCGGATGCCGGGAACAGCGCGTCGAAGCCGGTCGGCGTGGTCGGTTCGGTGGCGTCCTCCGGCAGGCCGAGCTCCAGGCCGCAGGCGCGCAGCAGCGCCAGCGTGCGCTGCGCAAGGTCGGGCAGGTCGGGGACGAAGTCGCGCCGGTCGCCGTCGGGGGGCGCGTTGATCAGCAGCAGCAGCCGCTCCGCCGTGCCCTCTGCCACTTCGCCGCTACCGCGATCCTGGGCGCAGACATAGACGGTCGGCGCGGCGCAGATGGCGCGCCGGCGAAAGATGGCGTCGAACTCCTCCGCGTAGTCCTCGGCAAAGAAGACGTTGTGATGCGTCAGCGGGAAGCCGCGCGTCTGCACACTTGCGCACCAGGTGATGGCGGAGAGCGAGCGCGCCGCATCCGGCGTGTCCGGCACCGCGCTGCGCACCGCCGCGCCGAGCATCTCGCGCGCCAAGGCCGCGGCGTCGCCGTTGAACACTACGGCATCTGCCGCGATCCGCTCGCCATCCGCGAGGCGCACGCCGCAGGCACGGCCATTCTCCACCAGCACCTCGGCGACATGCGCGCCGAAGCGGAAGCCAGCACCCTGGCGTTCCGCCAGTGCCTGCAGCGCCTGCGCCACGCGCAGCATCCCGCCCTTCACCAGCCACACGCCGTCCTGTTCGACATGCGCCACCAGCATCAGGGTCGCGGGCGCGAGGAAGGGCGAGCAGCCGCAATAGGTGGCGTAGCGCCCGAACAGCTGGCGCAGCCGTGGGTCGCGGAAGTGGCTGCCCAAGGCACCCCACATCGTCCGCCACGGCGTGGTGCGCCACAACGCATCCAGCCGCCCCCAGCCGACGCGCCGCACCAGCGCGAGCGGCGAGGGGCGCTCGGCGGCGATGAAGGGGCCGACCAGCGTGCGGTGGATATCCGCGCTGCGGACGCAGAAATCACGGTAGCCGCGCGCTGCCTCGGGGCCCGCGAACGCGCCGATCGCCTCGGCGGAACGCGCCATGTCGGCGAACAGGTCGAGCCGCCCGCCGGCGCGCCAGGCATGCCGGGCCAGGATGTCGGCGGGCACCAGCTGAACCGCGTCCTCGATGCGCTCGCCCGCATCGGCGAACAGCCCCTCGAAGATCCAGCGCATGGTGAACACGGTCGGCCCGGCATCGATGCCGCGCAGCTGGCGCATCTTGCCACCGGCCTGTGCGGCGCGCTCCAGCACCGTGACCTCCGCGCCGCAGCGGGCAAGGTCGGCGGCCGCAGCCAGCCCGCCCATGCCGGCGCCCACCACCACCACGCGGTCGCGGCGCATGCCTGCGCTCAGGCCGCCTGCGCGACGGTGCCGCGCCGCTGCCGTGCCGCGCGCTCGATCGCCAGCCGATGCCAGATGATGATGACGAGGCCCACGGTCAGCGGGATCGCCCACATCACGGGGTTCAGCGCCAGCTCCGGGAACACGCGCACCGAACCGAAGGCCATGAAGGCCGTGTAGACCGAGATGCCGGCGCCGACGAGCGCCTTCACATGCTCCTTCAGCCAGTCCTCGCGCGTCGGCTTGTCCTTCGCCAGGAAGTGCAGGTTGGTCAGCCCCGTCGCGACGCCGACCACCGCCAGCCCGATCAGCAGCTTCTCGCCCATCATCCAGCCCTGCGCGGCGCAGTTGATCGCGGTGCCGATGGTGATCCACTGCCACGCATACATCGCCCGGGTACGGTTCAGCTCCTGCCGGCCGCGGTGGCGCACCAGCAGCCAGCCGTACCAGGTGAGATTGATGGTCAAGGTCGCCGCGCAGAGCATCAGGTGACCGAAGAAGCCGCGCACGAAGACCTCGTCGAAACGGCCGACGAGCTGCGGATGCGTGCCCATCGGGTCGTAGAGCGACAGCAGGCTGAGCGCGAGGGCGAAGCTGCCGGTGCAGAGCAGCGCGACGGTGAAGACCTGGCCCCATTTGCGGTGGTTGACGCCGCCCTTGCGGCCGATCACCGGCACCCAGAAAGCGAGCGCGCCGGTTGCGCCCGTGATGATGTGGGCGACGACCAGGGTATGGAAAACCAGCAGCTCCATCGCTGAATCCCTGTGGGCAGTAGTGACAATGCCACTTGACACAGCGGGGTGTAAAGTCGCCGAATCCACTGCAATGTAAGGCCCGCGCGACATGGCGGGGCCGTGAGGACGGCATGACCGACGCGCCGATGATCGAGGACGCCCCGGCCCGCAGTGCCGGAGCCGCCGGCTGGGCTCCTTTCGTGCCGCCCTTCACGCCGCCCTGGCCCGCCCTGCCTTCGCTGGTGCGTGCGATGCTGCGTGGCGACGGCGACCTGCTCTCGCTGCTGCCGATCGAAGCCTATCACATGAAGATCGGCCCGCTCGGCTATTCGCGCCGCTCGATTGTGGTGGTGAACGAGCCGGCGATGGTGCGCCACGTGCTGTCGGACCCCGAGGGCATCTTCCCGAAATCCGACCTCATGGTGCATGCGCTGGAGCCGCTGATCGGGGACAGCATCTTCGTCTCCTCCGGCGCCACCTGGAAGCGCCAGCGGGAGATGATCGACCCCGCGCTCTCCATGATGCGGGTGAACCGCGCCTTCCCCGCGATGCAGGCCGGCGTCGCGCAGGCCGAAGCCGAATACGACCGGCGCGCTGGCGCCGGCGAAGTCTTCTCGCTCGACCTGGCGATGAGCCATCTCACCGCGGACATCATCTGCCGCACCGTCTTCACCACCACGCTGCAGACCAAGACCGCGCATGACGTCTTCGACGCCTTCACCGAATTCGAGCGCAGCGTCGCGCAGGTGGAGATCCGCCGGCTGATCTGGGACAAGGCCTGGACCCGCGCGCCGCAGAAGGCGCCTGTGCTGGAGGCCTGCCGCATCATCCGCCGGCATCTCGGCGAGCTGCTGGACACGCACCTGGCCGCCGGCGCCAGCTTCGACGATATCGCGCAGCAGGTGATCGATGCCCGCGACGATCTCGGCGGCAAGGCCTTCACGCGGGAGGAGCTGATCGACCAGCTTGGCGTGCTGTTCCTGGCCGGCCACGAGACCTCCGCCAGCGCGCTGACCTGGGCCTTCGCGATCCTGGCGACCCAGCCCGCGCTCGTCGCGCGGCTGCGCGCGGAGGTGGAGGAGGTCACCGGCGGCGGCCCGATCGAGTTCCACCACATCAAGCGCCTGACACTCACGCGCAACATCTTCCGCGAGACGCTGCGCCTCTACCCGCCCATCACCTTCCTGCCGCGCATCGCGAACGAGGCCACGTCGCTCGACGGCTACCGTCTCAAGAAGGGCGCGCTGGTGATGGTCGCGCCCTGGGTGCTGCATCGGCACCGGCTCTACTGGAAGGATCCCAACCGATTCGATCCCGACCGTTTCCTGCCGGAGCGCGAAGCGGAGATCACCTCCGGCGCCTACATCCCCTTCGGCATCGGCCCGCGCATCTGCGCCGGCGCCGCCTTCGCCACCATCGAGGCGACGCTGCTGATCGCCCGCCTGTTCCGGCGCTACGACTGGCATCTCGCCGCGCCCGAGCGCATCCGCCCCGCGGCGCGGCTTACGACGCGCCCCGTCGAACAGGTCGCTTGCACGCTGACCCTGGCCTGAGGCGCCGATGACGCGCACCGTCCTGATCACGCTTGGGCGGCTGCCCAAGGCACTCGACATCTGCCGCAGCTTCGCACGCGCCGGTTGGCGCGTGGTGGTGGCGGAGCCCCATGCCCGGCATCTCTGCGGCGCCTCCAGCGCGGTCGCGCGCAGCATCCAGGTGCCGCCGCCCGCCGCCGGCAAGCGCGCCTATCTCGAAGCGCTTGCCGATGCGGCGCGGCAGGAAGGCGCGGAACTCGTCGTCCCGGTGTCGGAGGAGGCGATGCATGTCGCCTTCCTGCCGCCGTTGCTTCCAGGCGTGCGGGTGCTGACGATGGACCCGCAGCTCGTGCTCGCGCTGCATCACAAGGGCGGCTTCGTCGCGCTGTGCCGGCGCATCGGCGTCGGCGTGCCGGAAACCCACCCGCTCGGCAGCGCAGAGGCGGCGGCGCTCGGCGCAGCGGGGCGCGTGGTGGTGAAGCCGGTGCATTCCTGCTCCGGCCGCGGCGTGCGCGTGCTGGCGGAAAGGGAGGCGCTGCCGGCGGCCGACCCCGCGGCACCCGCCATCGTGCAGCGCTTCGTCCCTGGCGAGGAGTTCAGCAGCTGCACGCTCGCCCATGCCGGTCAGGTGCTCGGCACCGTCGTCTATCGCGGCGTGCAATTCGCCGGCTCGGTCGCGGTCTGCTTCGAGCGGGTGACGCATCCGGCGGTCGAGGATTGGATCACCCGCGCCGTGGCCGCGCTCGGCTGGTCGGGCTTCATCTCCTTCGACCTGCGGGTGGACGCCTTCGGCGGCGTGTTCGGCATCGAGTGCAACCCGCGCACCACCAGCGGCCTGCATTTCTTCGAACCCGCGGATCTGGCGCCGGCGATCGCCGAGCCTGCGCGCGCGCCACCGCTGCGCTTCCGTCCGCAGACGCGGCTGCAGCAGTTCTGGTCCTGCCTGACCGAGACGCAGCTCTCGCTGCTCCGCCGCGACCCTGCCTTGGGCCGCAACCTGCGCAACCTTCTCACCACGCGGGACGTGTGCTGGCGCGCACGCGATCCCTTGCCGCTGCTGACCATGCCCTGGACCGCCTGGCCGATCCTGCGCGAAGCCGCCCGCAAGCGCGTGCCCTTCGGCGAGGTGGCGACACTCGATATCGGATGGTTCGAGGGCGAAGCGCCGCCCGTCCCGGTCACCGCAGCGGACGTGGAACCCGGAACGGCAACATCGCGTACATCAGCGGCGATCTGAACCGGTCGAGCGACAGGCTCTCATGCACGGCCGGCGCGTCCTGGCCGAGCAGCCGCGTGTGGATCTCCGAGCGCGAGTAGAAGGGCGCGTCGGTCAGCGTGCGCACCACCCGCGCCGGGCCTTCCGCGCGGGTCGGGCGCTGCAGCCGCCACAGCGTGCGCGGCAACTCCACTTCGGGTGGCGGCGTGAAATCGGTCAGCGCGCCGTCGTCGGTCGCCTTCAGCGCCAGCGAGACGCGGCTGCCGTCGCGCCGTCGCGCATTGTAGAGGATGGCGGTCGCGTCGGGGAGCATCGCCCGGCACCAGTCCCACTGGCGAAAGTCCTGTTCCAGCGGCGCGGCGCCGGCATTGGTGTCGAAATAGGCCGCCCCCGACCAGCGCAGTGCCGGGCTTTCCAGCTCCACCTCCACGCGCGAGCGCGGCGCGATCGGCTGCCATTCGTGCCGCCCATGCGAATCGAGCGTCATGCGGCGAGTGGACAGCGCGGTCGGATGCAGCCGGACCACGCCGCGCAGGCGCGATGGGATCGGCGCCGTCATCTCCTCGATGCGCACGGTCAGCGTGGTGCCGTCCCACTCCAGCCCGCTCGGCCCGATCGCCAGCGAATCGGCGTCGCGCCGCAGCGCGTGGCGGCGCCGGTCGGTCATCGCCCAGCGTGAGGGCGCGCCGTAGAGCACCACGTTCATGCAGCAATGGTCGTGCGGATCGCCGCCGGTGCCGCCTTCGCCCAGGCGGGCCAGCGCATACCAGGGCGAGAAGACCGTGCCGATGAAGGCGATGATGGTGATGCCGTGCTTCCCGTCATCCGAGAGCGCATCCAGGTACCACCAGCAATAGCCGCGGCGCGGCACCGCCTGGTCGAAGGCCCAGCTTCGCGTCGCCGCCGCTGCCGGGCGCTGTTCCGAAGTGGCGATGCTCATCCGCGATCCTCGATCACCCTTGCTGCCGCCAGCCGCCCGGACATGGCGGCCATCGCCACCCCGGCACCCGGATGCGCGCTGCCGCCTGCCAGATAGAGGCCGGGCAGCCTGGTCCTTGCTCCTGGCCGGCTGAAGGCCGATTGCCAGCCATGCACCGCCGGCCCGTACAGCGCGCCGCCCGCGCCGGGGAAGAGCCGGTCGAACTCGGCAGGCGTGGTCACCACCTCCGCCGCCGGGTTGCGGTGCACGACGAAGCCGGCGCGGCGCAGCTGCTCGAAGGCCACCTTGCCGCAACGTGCGATCGCCTCCTCGGGCAGCGGGCGAAGGTCGGCGCGGGCCGGCGCGTTGACCATCGCCAGCAGCCGCTCCGGCCCGCCAGGCGGCGGCGCGCCGTCCATCCGATCATGCGCCCACAGCGTCACGGTCGGCGTGGTCGGCAGCCGGGCGCGATAGCCGATCTCGGCGTATTCGGCGGTCGGGTCGTCGGCATGCACCACGGTCTGCGCCGCCGGCGCGGTGCCCTCGGTCGCCGCGTGCAGCGCCCAGGTCACCGCGGAGAAGGAGCGGCGTTCGGGCGGCAGGCGCTCCACCGCGCCCGACGCCGCGCCGCCGAAGCGCCCGGCGGCCAGACCGGCGGCCTCGCCGTTCAGCACCACCGCGCCGGCGGCCAGCGTCTCCCCATCCGCCAGCCGCACGGCGGAAGCGCGGCCGCCAGAAACCAAGATCTCGCGCACCTCCGCGCCATAGCGGAAGCCGGCGCCGCGCGCGCGGGCCAGCGCCTCCAGCGCCTCGGCCAGGCGCAGCATCCCGCCCTCGACCGCCCAGAGCCCCTGCAATTCGACATGCGCCACCAGCATCAGCGTCGCCGGCGCCTGCAGCGGCGAGGAGCCGACATAGGTGGCCACGCGCGCAAACACCTGGCGCAGCCGCGGCTGCGGGAAATGCTCGCCGAGCGCGTCCCAGAGCGTCGCAAAGGGCGAGGCGCCGAGCAGCCCTCGCATCCCGGCCTGTGCCGCCAGCGTCAGCGCGCCGGGCCGCTGGGCGCGCAGGAAAGGGCCTTCCAGCGCGTCATGGATGCGCCTGGCGCGCTCACGGAAGGCACGATAGCCGCGGGCCGCCTCGGCGCCCGCGAACTGGCCGATCGCCTCCGCCGCCGCCGCCGCCGCCACCGGCAGGTCGAACCGCGCGCCGTCGGCCCAGGCATGCCGGCCGAGCAGCGCCTGCGGCCGCAGTTGCAGATGGTCGGCCAGGTCGGCCCCGGCGGCGGCGAAGATCTCCTCGAAGACCGGGCGCAGGGTGAGCAGCGCCGGCCCGGCGCCGACCGCCACGCCATCCACCGTCACCTCGCGGATCTTGCCGCCGGGTCGGACCGCGCGTTCGAGCACCATCACCTCGCGGCCCCGCGCCGCGAGCAGCGCCGCCGCGACGAGGCCGCCCATCCCGGCGCCGATCACCACCACTGGCTGGGTCCGCGCCGCCATGCGCGCATCGAAGGCGGGCGGGGCGCCCCTGTCAAGCAACCCTGACACTGCCCCGGCGTATTCCGGCGCCTCACGGTATTTACCCTTTCCATACAGGGCGCTGGCCTTGTTTCGGACACGAAGTTACGGTCTTCTTCCAATCGGCGTCATCGGATATTGACGCCACCGCGCCATGCCTCCACATGGCCAGCAAGAAGACCGAACAATCTGCCCATCCGGTGGGGTCGCGGCGCTGCGCTCCTGCCCCGCTGGACGGGATGATCCGGGACGACCTGCATGACGCGCGTTGCGATCAGCCAGCCCGATGTGACCCTGGTCCTGGACTGGGATGGCGTCATACGCGACGCCTCCGTCTCCGCCTCCATCGCGAAGGAAGGGCTGGAGGGTTGGGTCGGCCGGCGCTGGACCGACACCGTCGGCGAGATGGCCGGCGACCAGGTGCGCCGCATGGTCGAGGATGCGCGTGACCGGGGCGTCTCCGCCTTCCTCCAGGTCACCCAGCGCTTCCCCTCCGGCATCGAGGTGCCGATCGAATACACCACCGTCCGTCTCGGCGGGCAGGCCGGTCTGATCGCGGTCGGCAAGAGCCTGCTGGCGGTGCAGGAACTGCAGACCCGCCTGGTCGCCGCGCAGCAGGCGCGCGAGCAGGACTACTGGAAGCTGCGCGAGATCGAGACGCGCTCCCGCCTGCTGTTCGACGCCTCCTCCGAGGCGGTGCTGATCATCTCCGCCGCCGACCTGCGGGTGATCGAGGCCAATCCCGCGGCGATTCGCGAACTCGGCCTCGCGCCCGGCTGGGACTTCGTGCAGGAGGTCGCGCCGCGCGACCGTGACAATTTCCGCGAACTGCTGGCCCGCGCCCGCGAGCATGGCCGCACCCCGGGCGTGCTGACGCATCTCGGCGCCGCCGGCACCTCCTGGCTGATCCGCGTCTCGCTGATGGCGCGGGAGCCGGAGCCGGTCTTCCTGATCCAGCTCGCCCCCGCCACGCCGGAGCCGGGCCGTGGCCTGCCGCGCGCCGCCCCGCCGCGCACCGACGAACTGCTGGAGGCGATGCCGGACGCCTTCGTCGTGACCGACGCCGACGGCCGCGTCCGCCGTGCCAACCGCGCCTTCCTCGACCTGGTGCAATGCGCGACCGAAGGCGTGGTGATGGGCGAGACGCTCGACCGCTGGCTCGCCACGCCCGGCAGGGATGCCGCGATGCTGCTGCGCACGCTGCGCGATCATGGCGAGGTCCGGCTGTTTCCCGCCACGCTGACCGGCATTCTCGGCACCGAGGCGGAGGTCGAGATCTCCGGCGTGGCGAGCAGCGCCGGCGGCCCGCTGGCGATGGGCCTGCTGATTCGCCACATCGGCCGCCGCGGGGCCAATGATGACGGCACCGGCGAACTGCGCACCGCGATCGGCGAGGTTCTGAAGGAGATGGGACGGCTGCCGCTGCCGGTCCTGGTGCGCAACACCGCCGCCGTGGTGGAGCGAGCCTGCATCGAGCAGGCGCTGCGCCAGGCCGGCGGCAACCGCACCGCGGCGGCCGATGCACTCGGGCTGAGCCGGCAGAGCCTCTACGCGAAGCTCGAACGCTACGGCATGCAGGAGATGCGCGAGGGCGAACGCCACCCCGAGGAGGATCTCGCCGGATGAGCGAGGCGCGGCCCGCTTCCGCCGCATCGCAGGGCCCAGGATCGCAGGTCCCAGGGGCGCCGGCCTTCGGCGAGGCCGACCTCCTCAACTGCGAGCGCGAGCGGATCCACCTGCCCAGCTCGATCCAGCCGCATGGCGCATTGCTGGTGGTGCGCGAGCCCGACCATGTGGTCGTGCAGGCCAGCGCCAATGCCGGCGCGCTGCTTGGCCTGCCGAGCGTTCTCGGGCGCAAGCTGCGCGACCTCGGCGGCAACATCGGCTCCTCCATCCTGCCGCGCACGCTGGAGCCGCTCGATGGGCTGCCAGCCGCGGTGCGGCTGCAAGCCGGCACGGCGGAGGCGGCGTTCGATGCGCTGCTGCACCGCCCGCCCGGCGGTGGCCTGGTGGTGGAGCTGGAGCCGGCGCAGGACCAGCCCGACATCTCCCGCCGGGTCGAGGTGGCGCTGCAATCCTTCCTCTCCTGCTATGCGCTGCGCCCGCTCTGCGAGGAAGCGACGCGGGTGTTCCGCGACATCACCGGCCATGACCGCGTGATGGTTTACCGCTTCGCCGAGGAAGGCCATGGCGAGGTCTTCGCCGAGCAACGGCGCAGCGACCTCGAACCCTATCTCGGCAACCGCTACCCGGATTCCGACATCCCGCACGTCGCCCGCCGTCTCTACGAGCGCAACCGGCTGCGGGTGGTGGCCGATGCCTTCTACGAGCCGGTGCCGCTGGAGCCGCGGCTGAACCCGCTGACCGGCGCCGAGCTCGACATGTCCCATTGCGTGCTGCGCAGCGTCTCGCCGATGCATGTGCAGTACCTCAAGAACATGGGCGTCCACGGCACGCTGGTCTGCTCGATCATGGTCGGCGGCCGGCTCTGGGGCCTGGTCGCGTGCCACCACGAGACCCCGCGCCGCGTGCCGGTCGCGGTGCGCGCCGCCTGCGACCTGCTGGCCGAGGCGCTCGGCACCCGCATCGCCGCGCTGGAATCCTTCACCCAGGCGCAGGCCGAACTCTCCGTCCGCCGGCTGGAACAGCGGCTGGTCGAGGCGATCTCGCGCGAGGGCGACTGGCGCGCCGCGCTGGTGGACAGCCCCGCCACGCTGCTGCAGCCGCTGGGCGCCACCGGCGCCGCGCTGTTCTTCGAGGGCGGCATCCAGATCCTTGGCGAGGTGCCCGGCACCGTCGCGCTGCGCGAGCTTGCCGCCTGGCTCGACAGCCGCCCGGGCCGCGGGCTGTTCGCCACCCATTCGCTCCGCGCCGAGGTGCCCTCGCTGGCCGCCATCACGCCCGTTGCGGCCGGCGTGCTGGCGGCGCCGATCTCCGCCACGCCGGGCGAATACCTGGTGTGGTTCCGCCCCGAGCAGCCGCGCACGGTGGTCTGGGGGGGCGACCCGAACAAGCCGATGGAGGTGCGGGGCGAGATGCGCGTCCTGACGCCGCGCAGCTCCTTCGCCAAGTGGCACCAGGTGGTCGAGGGCTGTTCCGAACTCTGGTCGCCGAAGGACCTCGCCACCGCGCGGCTGATCGGCGATTCGGTCAGCGACGTGGTGATCCAGTTCCGCTCCGTCCGCATGCTGATCGCCGAGGACCAGCTGGCACAGGTGCGCCGGCAGGTCGCCGCCTCGGAGCAGCCGGTGGTGATCTGCGACCCGCGCGGCGGGATCGCGCTGGTGAACGAGGCCTTCGACCGGCTGCTGCCGGCGATACGCGGCGCCCGCCCGCGCCGCATGGAGGAGCTGGCCGCGTTCTTCGCCAATCCGGCCGAGATCCGCCGCCGCCTGCACGAATTGCTGGACAACCGCCAATCCTGGAGCGGCGAGGTGCGCCTTGCCGATGACGAGAATGCCGGCCGCCCGATGCTGGTGCGTGCCGACCCGGTCTTCTCCTCGCCTGACCGCGTGCTTGGCTTCGTCTTCCTGTTCAACGACCTGGCCGAGCGCAAGGCCGCCGACGCCGCGCGCCGGCGTTTCCAGGACGTGATCGCCGAGAGCCACCGCACCCGCGCCGGCTGGCTGGACCGCCATGCCGACCTGGTGTTCCAGGGCATCCTCGCCTCGCTGGTGGAGAATGCGCAGCTCGCGGCGCTGGAGATCGCCGAAGGTGTCGAGCTCTCCCGCATGCCGGCGATGCTCGAGAGCGTGCGCGCCTCCGTCGCGCGTACCACGGAGATGCTGGAGCTGCTCGCCCGGCAGCTTGGCACGCCGAAGCCCGAACCCTGGGACGACGGCGGGGCGTGATGTCGGCGGAAGCGCCCGGCAGCGCTCGGGGCGAGTTGCGCGACAGCGCACGGGACGAGTTACGCGACGCGACCGAGGCGGCGCATCTCCGCCTGCATGCGATCCCGGCCTTCCAGGCGCTCGCCGAGGGCCGGATCACATTGGCCGGTTACGCCGCGCTGCTGCGCCGCAAGCTTGGCTTCCATGCGGCGCTGGAGGCGCGGCTGGAGGAGGCTCCGTCGCTGACCGCCTTCGGGATCGAAACGGCCGCGCGCCGGCGCACGCCGCTGCTGCTTGCCGATCTTGCGTTCCTCGCCGCACCGGAGGAGGCGCCGTCCGCGCCCCTGCTTGCTCCCCTGCCGCCCTTCGGCAGCGCGGCCGAGGCGCTGGGCGGCCTCTATGTGGCGGAGGGCTCGACACTCGGCGGCCGGCACCTGGCGCGCGCGCTGGACGCGATCCTGCCGCCTGGGCCGGAGGGCCGCCGTTTCCTGCTCGGCCATGGCGCCCGCCATGGCGAGATGTGGCGCGCCTGCTGTGCCGCGATCGAGCGCTGCGGCACCGCGCCCGAGGGCCGCGCCGGCATGATCCGCGGCGCCACCGCGACCTTCGCCGCCTTCGAGGAATGGTTCACCTTCCCTGCCTCCCCCGCGGTTGCGGGGGCGCGCGGCGCTGCCGCGACGCCGGAGGCCGGCCGGGGCGGTGGCAGCCTGTCGACGGCCCGCTACGCCGCAGCGTCCAGCGCTGTCCCGCCGTAGAGCCAGGCCAGCGTCTCCCGCCACTGCTCCTGCGTCTTCGCCCGCATGATGGCGTCCCGCAGCGCGGCATGTGCGCCGGCCGGGTGGTACACATGCTCGCCGACCGCCCGCGACATCAGCTGCACCCGCGCCGTGCGCAGCACCCGCCGCGCATTGTAGGCGGCCAGCGCCGCCTCCACCGCGCCCGGCCGCGCCGCCAGCTCATGCGCCAGGCAGACCGCGTCCTCCATCGCCATGCAGGCGCCCTGCGCCATGTATTGCAGCATCGGATGCGCGGCATCGCCGAGCAGCGCGACGCGGCCATCCACCCAGGTCTCCACCGGCTCGCGGTCGCACAACACCCAGAGCCGCCACTCCGTGCCGTGGCGGATGATCTGCTGCGCCTTGGGGTGCACGTGCCCGAAGCCGCGCATCACCTCCTCGACGGCGGCGGGCTGGCCGGCCACCGGCTCCGGCGCGTCATTGTGGTAGGTGACGACCAGGTTGAAGGTCTTCCAGCCCTGCAACGGGTAATGGACGATGTGGCATTTCGGCCCGGCCCACAGCGTTGCCGCGTTCCAGCGAAGATCCTCCGGCATCCGCTCGGTCGGGATCACGCTGCGATAGGTGGTGTGGCCGGAGACACGCGGGCGCCCGTCGCCGACCAGCTGCCTTCGCACGTTCGACCATAGCCCGTCCGCGCCGATGAGCGCCGCGCCGCGCACCGCCTGGCCATCCGCCAGGATCGCGGTGACGCCTGGACCGTCCTGTTCGTAGCGCGCCACCTCCGCGCTGGTGCGCAGCGCGACGAGCGGATGCTCGCGGCAGGCCCGGAGGAAGACGCCGTGCAGGTCGCCGCGATGGATCACCGCATAGGGATTGCGGAAGCGCGCGCGGAACTCCGCGCCGAGGTCGATGTGGCAGATCTCCTCGGCGCTCAGCGCATCCATCAGCCTGAGCCGGTCTACCTGGATCGCCATGGCGCGCGCGGTGTCGCCGACGCCGAGCCAGTCGAAGGCGTGGAATGCATTCGGCCCGAGCTGGATCCCCGCGCCGACCTCGCCGAGTTGCGCCGCCTTTTCCAGCACCTGCACGCGGAAGCCCTGGCGGGCCAGTCCGAGCGCAGTCGCCAGGCCGCCGATGCCGCCGCCGGCGACCAGGATGGGAAGGGTGCTGCTCACTCGCCCGAGGATCGCCAACCGCCCCCTCCTGTCAATCGCCGCCGCCGTGCTAGAGCGCGGCCATGGATCAGCAGACCGAGCTTGCGAAGGTGAAGGCGCGCATCCGGGCGCTGGCCGCGCGCACCGTGGAGCGCGGCTGCTCCGAGGCCGAGGCGATGGCCGCCGCCGCCAAGGTGGGCGAACTGCTGGAGATCTATGGCCTCTCCATGTCCGAGGTGGAGCTGCGCGAGGAAGCCTGCATCCAGCGCACCCTGGTCTTCGACGATCCGCGCCGCCAGGCGATGGGCTGGCTGTTCCCGGCGCTGCTGCGCTTCACCGAGTGCCGCGGCTGGACGGTGGGGCGGGCGGACTACGTGATCTTCGGCCTGGAGCCGGATGTGCAGATGGCCGAGTATCTGATGCAGGTCATCGCCACCGCGCTGAGCTACGAGGAGGTGCGCTTCCGCAACAGCGCCGACTACCTGCGCAGCCGCGCCGCGCCGCAATCGGTGCTGCGCAGCTTCCGGATCGGCTTCGCCGATCGCATCGCCGCGCGGCTGGAGGAACTCGGCACCCATCGCCGCGCCACCGAACAGGCGGCGCAGGAGGAGGCGGTGCGCAACGGCTCCGCGGGCACCGCGCTGGTGCTGATCAAGCAGCGCAAGATCGAGGATGGCTTCAAGGCCCTCGGCGTGCGGCTGCGCACCGTCACCCGCAGCGCGGTGGTGCGCGACAAGGGCGCCTATGGCCGGGGGCGAGAGGCCGGCGGGCGCGTCGGGCTGGATCGCCCGGTCGGCGCCGGCCCCGCCGCGGGGCGCCTGCCAAGGAAATGAGCCGCCGGGATCCGCATGCAAGCAGGCTCTACGCCTGGGAGGATGCGGTGGTCGCCCCGTGCGACCGGTCGCTGGTGCCCTTCGCCCGGCTGCAGCCGCTGGTGGATCATGTCTGGGCCGAGGAGGGCTTGCGCTGGCCGCCGCGGGTGCGCCCGCTGCCGAGGCAGGCCCGCCGGACCGTCGCCCGCGCCACCCGCCTGGCAATCGAGGCGCCGGCCGAACTGCCGAGCTGGGTGCTGCTGCACGAGATCGCTCATGCGCTGACCGCCGATGTGGAGGGAAACCACGCCGGTCACGGCCCGGATTTCGTCGCCGCCTACCTGCGCCTCCTGGTCCGCCACGCCCGGCTGGACCGGGCGATGCTGGAGGCGACACTCACGGCGGCGGGGATCGGCTGGACCCGGAGCGGCGGGGCCGCTCCGCCACGAGCCTGACAGGCAGGGCGCCTCAGCCGCCCTTGTTGCCCGCCTGCACGGCTTCCAGCTGCCGCTTCAGCCGTTCCACCTCGGCCTGCAACGCGGCGATGCGGGCGGCGTCGCCGCCGTGCTCGGGCGGCTCCTGTCCGGCGCGGAACGGCGCGAACAGGGTCATGGCACGCTCCATCATCGCCATGTTCTGCTTGCCCACCTCCTCCAGCCCGCCGAACGGCATGAAGCCGCCCATGGTCTGTTCCACCGCGCGCCGCATCTGGTCCTGCTGGCGGGAGAAGGCGCCCATCACGGTCTCCAGGTAGCGCGGCACCAGCGACTGCATGCTGTCGCCATAGAAACCGATGATCTGCCGCAGGAACGAGGTCGGCAGCAGGTTCCGCCCCTTCGCCTCCTCCTCGACGATGATCTGGGTGAGCACGGAACGGGTGATGTCCTCGCCCGACTTCGCGTCATAGACCACGAACATCCGGCCCTGCCGGACCATCTGGGCGAGATCATCGAGCGTCACGTAGGAGGAAGATTCGGTGTTGTAGAGACGCCGGTTCGCGTATTTCTTCACCACGACGGGCGGGCTGGCCGGCGTCTCGGTCGCGACGTCCGGTGGATGGCCCGGTGGATGTATAGTGTCCTGTGACATGCTGTCGCCTTCCTTGCGGCCGACCCGCCGCCTGCAATGATGTTAACATGCTCCATGATGCGGTGCGAAACACCAGTTATCGGACGGCGTATCGGATCGCCCGGCCGCCGTGGATCCGACGTGGCGGTTTCCGCCCCGCCGCTCGCGGGGTAGTGGTGAGCCATGGACGGCCCCCGCCCCACGCCGGACGAAACCGAGATCGAGCGCCTGGCCGAGGACTGGATCACGCTGTGGCAGAGCGAGATCGCCGCGCTGGCAGCCGACCGCGAGGCTGCCGAAACCTGGGCGGCCGGGACCGCGGCCTGGGCGGCGCTCGGCGCGGCCTGGCTGCGCGCCGCTGCCGCACATCCCTTCGGCCGGGCGGCGCCGCCCCGGCCTGCCGGCCCCGCGCCACATGACGGCGCCGCTCCGCCGCCGCGGCCCGCGCCCGCTGCCGCTCCACCTGATGCTGGGGGCGGGGCGGGGGTGGCTGGCGCTGGCGGCGACCCTGCCCTCGGCGCCCGGCTGGCCGAGTTGGAGCGACGCCTGGCCGATCTCGAAGCCGGGCCAGGCCGAGCTGCGCCGGATCCGCGCCCGCCTCGCCGAAGGAAGCCACGCGCCTGAGGCGTTCCGCGCCGCGGTGCTGAAGCGCCTCCTGCGGGAGGACCGGGCGCTGCTCGCCGGCCTCGCCGCCTATCGCCGCCACCCCTATGAGCGCCGTCTGCCCGACCCGCCGGCGGTCTGGGTCGAGGGCAGCTCCCGCCTGCTGGACTATGCGCTGCCGGGCGCCGAGGGGCCGCCGGTCGTCTTCGTCCCGTCGCTGGTCAACCGCGCCCAGGTGCTCGACCTGGCCGAGGGCAATTCGCTGCTGCGTTTCCTGGCCGGGCAGGGGGTGCGGCCGCTGCTGCTGGACTGGGGCTGGCCGGGCGAAGCGGAGCGGCAATTCACCCTGACGGACTATGTCGCCGGGCGCCTCGAACGTGCGCTGATGGCGCTGCCCGGCCCGGCGGTGCTGGTCGGCTACTGCATGGGCGGGCTGCTGGCGCTCGCTGCCGCGCTTCGCCGTTCCGACCGCGTGGCGGCGCTCGGCCTGCTGGCCACGCCCTGGGATTTCCACGCCACCGCCGAGGAGGCCGAGCGCGCCCGCGCCGCCGCCGCCCTGTTGCCGGGGCTGGAGCCGCTGATGCAGGCCACCGGCACGCTGCCGGTGGATGTGATCCAGACCCTCTTCGCCGGGCTCGACCCCTGGGGCATCCCGCGGAAGTTCCGCGCCTTCGCCCGGCTGGACCAGGCCTCGCCGCGCGCCGCGCTGTTCGTGGCGCTGGAGGATTGGCTGAACGACGGCGTGCCGCTGGCCGCCCCGGTGGCGCGGGAGACGCTGGGCGGCTGGTACGGCGCCAACACCCCGGCACGCCTGGCCTGGCGGATCGCCGGCGCGGTGGTGGACCCGGCGGCGGCGCGGCTGCCGACCTTCCTCGCGATCCCGCACCGCGACCGGATCGTGCCGCCCGCCTCCGCCCGCACGCTGGCTGCCCGCCTGCCGCCTGGGGCGGTGGTGCACGAGGCCGCGGCGGGCCATATCGGCATGGCGGCCGGCAGCGGCGCCGAGGCCGCGCTGTGGCGACCCCTGCTGTCCTGGATTCGCGGGTTGTAGCCGCCGCTGCGCCGCAGCAGACTGCCGGGAACGCCAGTTTTCCTCGTGGAAGGGAAGAACCCATGACCGAGATCGTCATCGCCTCCGCCGCGCGCACCCCGGTCGGGTCGTTCAACGGCGCCTTCGCCTCTCTGCCGGCGCATGCGCTCGGCACCATCGCCATCAGGGCGGCGATGGAGCGCGCGGGGGTGAAGGCGGAGGAGGTGGACGAGGTGATCCTCGGCCAGATCCTCACCGCCAATGCCGGCCAGAACCCGGCCCGCCAAGCCGCAGTGGCCGCCGGCATCCCGGTGGAGCGCACGGCCTTCGGTATCAACCAGCTCTGCGGCTCCGGCCTGCGCGCGGTTGCCTTGGCGGCCCAGCAGATCGCCACCGGCGACGCCGCCATCGTGGTCGCCGGCGGGCAGGAGAGCATGACCCAGGCGCCGCACGCCGCGAACCTGCGCGCCGGCCAGAAGATGGGCGACTTGGCCATGGTGGACACCATGATCAAGGACGGGCTGTGGGATGCCTTCCACGGCTACCACATGGGCAACACCGCCGAGAACGTGGCGCAGAAGTACCAGCTGACCCGCGACGAGCAGGACCGCTTCGCCGCCGAGAGCCAGCGCAAGGCCGGCGAGGCGATGAATGCCGGCCGTTTCAAGGACGAGATCGCGCCCGTCACCGTCAAGGGCCGCAAGGGCGACACCGTGGTGGAGAACGACGAATACCCGAAGCCCGAGACCAGCTACGAGGTCCTGGCCAAGCTGCGCCCGGCCTTCGCCAAGGACGGCACGGTGACCGCCGGCAATGCCTCCGGCATCAATGACGGCGCCGCCGCGGCGGTGGTGATGAGCGCGGCCGAGGCCGCGAAGCGCGGCATCACGCCGCTGGCGCGCATCGTCAGCTGGGCGACCGCCGGCGTGGATCCCTCGATCATGGGCACGGGTCCGATCCCGGCCAGCCGCAAGGCACTGCAGAAGGCGGGCTGGAGCCTCGACACGCTCGACCTGATCGAGGCGAACGAGGCCTTCGCGGCGCAGGCCTGCGCGGTGAACAAGGACCTGGGCTGGGATCCCTCGAAGGTGAACGTCAATGGCGGCGCCATCGCGCTCGGTCATCCGATCGGCGCCTCCGGCGCGCGCGTGCTGACGACGCTGCTGTATGAGATGCAGCGCCGCAACGCGAAGCGCGGCCTCGCCACGCTGTGCATCGGCGGCGGCATGGGCGTCGCGATGTGCGTCGAGCGGACCTAGCCTGAGGTCTCCCTCCCCCGCTTTCGCGAGGGGCGGCGCCGAGGGCGCCCGGCGCTGAAGGCGCTGGTCGGGGTGGAAGCATCCGCCTCAAACACTCAAGCTTGACTACCAGTCACAACCGCCGCGTGTGCCATCCTCCCTCCCAGAGCCCCAGCAACCCGGGCTCAGGGAGGGAACCCGTCATGACCGAAGCCCGCCTCGCGCGGCGCGGCCTGTTCGCCGCCGCCGCCGCGCTCGCCGCCACGCCCGCCATCGCGCAGCGCCAGTACGGCCCCGGCGCACCGCCCCAGCGCTACCCCGATTCCGACATCGTCGCGCTCGATCCGCAGCGCTTCACCGCACGCCTCGGCAACAGCGCCATCCGCCGGCTGCACACCGGCATGCTCTGGGCCGAGGGCCCCGCCTGGCATGCCAATGGCCGCTTCCTCGTCTGGTCCGACATCCCGAACGACGAGGCGCTGCGCCTGACCGAGGAGGACATGAAGGTCAGCCGCCGCTTCCGCAGCCCCTCCGGCTTCTCCAACGGCAACACCTTCGACCGCGAGGGCCGCCATATCGCCTTCCGGCATTTCCACCGCGACGTGGTCCGCTACGAGCCCGAAGGCGGCATGACGGTGCTCGCCGCGCGCGGCCCGGACGGCCCGTTCAACGCGCCCAATGATGGCGTGGTCCACCCCGAGGATGGCAGCCTCTGGTTCACCGATCCCGGCTACGGCGCGCTGATGAACTATGAAGGCCAGCGCGTGCCGGAAGCCGCCAACTCGCCGCGCCCCTTCATCAAGGAAGCCGTCTACCGGATCGACGCGCAGAGCGGGCAGGTGACCAAGGTGACGGACGAGCCCTTCAAGCCGAACGGCCTGTGTTTCTCGCCGGACTACCGCACCCTCTACGTCGCCGACACCGGCGCCAGCCACTACCCGCAGGCGCAGCGGATCATCTGGGCCTTCGACGTGGACGGCCCGCGCCTGCGCAACCCGCGCACCTTCGCCAGCATGGAGTTCGAGGGCCGCAGCGGCATGGCCGATGGCATCCGCGCCGACGCGCAGGGCAACATCTGGTCTTCCGCCGGGTGGGTCGGGGACGGGTACGATGGCGTGCACGTCTTCGCGCCGAACGGCGACCGCATTGGCCAGATCAAGCTGCCGGAGATCTGCTCGAATGTCTGCTTCGGTGGGGCGCGGCGGAACATCCTGTTCATGACCGCCAGCCAGTCGCTCTACGCCGTCCCGGTCGAGACGACGGGGGCGCATTTCTGTTAGGCCCTCAGGCCGGGCGCGCGAGCCTTCGCTTCGCTACGGCCGTGCGGCAGTGCCGCCAGCCGCGCGCTTGGCTTGCGCGGCGTCACGCCGGAGGCGTGCCTTCGGCACGACGCGCTGTTGCGCAGGCGGCCAGGGTGTGTTGCGTGCCGGGCCGCGTACGCGGCCCCGGGCGCAGGAGCTTCCGCGCGCCGCTACCAGTTCAACAGCGCGTCGATGTCGGATTGCCGGAGGTCCGCCGAGGCCTTCGGCGCCTGCACCGTGACCCTTGGCGTGCGCACCTCCACTGGAACCGGGCGCGGCGCGGCAGGGACGGGCCGCACCGTCTGGAGCGCACCTTCCAGCTCCTGCAGGTGCTGGATGGCGCGGCGGATGCGCTGGCCGGTGAGGTCCTGGAAGGCGCAGGCCTCGAAGATCGCATTCACCCGATCGGCGATCGCCGGCAGCGCTTCCGGGTCGCGGCCGCGCGAAATCCAGTCCTGGATCGCCTCGGCAGCCTCCAGGATGGTGTTGGCGGCGGCCTCGGTCGCCTCCACGACCGCTTCCAGCTCCACGCCGCTGTTGCGCGTGGCGGCGGAGGGTGCCGCGACCAGCTCGGCGATCTGCGCCTGAATCCGGGCGATCTCCCCGGCGAGCCGCGATTCCCCCATGTCCTGCAGCTGCGTGGCCGCGTGCAACTCGGCGCTCAGCTCCGCGATGCGGCGGTCGAGGAAGCCGCGCAACCCCTCCAGGCGCGGGTCCAGCTCGGCCCGCAGCGCCTCGTGCAGGCCGGAGGAGGGAAGCGGCAAGGCGGCAGGCAGGGCATCCATGCCGAAGCTTTCGCACGCCCTGGTGAATCGGGGATTGACGCGCTTGTATCATACCGAATCCCGCGGATCGTGACCGATCCGCCCTCGATCGCCGGCGCGCGCGTCCGCGCGCTTGGCTTCGCGGCACGTGCCGCGGCGGCCATTCGGCCGCGCGCCCGCCTCCCGGCGGGCGCAGGTTGCGGCCAGCGGGATCAGATGTCAGCCGCTGGCGGCGGCCACCACGCGGCGCCGCATCGCCACCGCCCCGGCCGGCACCGCCGCGAACAGGTCCTTCTGCGCCTCCACGATGATCACGCCGGCCAGGCGGGGGCAGAGCGCCCGGCCGCAACGCTCCAGCACCGGCGCCGCCGAGCCCAGGAACCGCAGGCCGTAGGGCGGCACGAACAGCGCCGCCTCCCGCCGTTCCGCGCGGAACAGGTGGCGGGAGAGCAGCAGCTCGATCTGGCCGCGGGAGTAGGGCTGGCCATGGCCGAAGGGCGTGCGGTCCAGATGCGCCCACATGCCCACCCGGTTCGGCACCACCAGCATCAGCCGCCCGTCGTCGCGCAGCACCCGCCAGACCTCGCGCAGCAGGCGCCGTGCGTTCTCTGCCGCTTCCAGCCCATGCACCAGCAGCACGCGGTCGAAGCTGTCATCGGGGAAGGGCAGGTACTCCTCCTCGGCCACCAGGGCGCCGCCGCCGGCCTCGGTCGGCCGCAGCCTGTGCGCGCCCGGCAGGTGGCCGGGCACCAGCGCCACGCAGCGCCGTGCCTCGCGCCACTGGCCGAGATATGGCGCCGCCCAGCCGAGGCCGAGCACCGACTGCCCGGGCAGCGAAGGCCAGAGCGCCGCCAGCCGCGCGCCGACCAGGCGCGCCGCCGTGTCGCCACCGCGTGAGCGATAGAAGGCGGCCAGGGCGTGGACCTCGGTCGTCATGGGCGTGATATAGGGAATTCCAGTGCCGGATGGCACGGCGGGTTGCAGGGCGCGGTCGAGGGAGATGCAAGATGTCGCTGCGGGTTGAGGCGGTTCCCTGCCTTGAGGATAACTACCTCTGGTTGCTGAAGGATAGTCCGACCGGAGCGGTTGCGATCTGCGACCCCGGCGAGGCCGCCCCGGCGATCGCGGCGGTCGAGGCCGCGGGCGGGGAGCTCGACTCGATCCTGCTCACCCACCACCATGGCGACCATGTGAACGGCGTGGCCGAGCTGAAGGCCCGCTTCCCGGCCGCGAAGGTGGTCGGCGCCGCGCTCGATGCGCATCGCCTGCCGCCGCTCGACGTGGTGGTGAAGGAGGGCGACATCGTCCCGCTCGGCGCCGCGCGGGCCGAGGTGCTGCACTATCCCGGGCACACCACCGGGCACATCGCCTTCCACTTCGTGGCCAACCATGTGCTGCTCTGCGGCGACGTGATCTTTGCGCTGGGCTGCGGCCGGCCGCTGGAGCCGGGGGGCATGGAGGCGCTGTGGCATTCGCTGCGCCGCCTCGCCCGCCTGCCGGGCAACACCCGGCTCTGCTGCGGCCATGAATACACCCAGTCCAACGCCCGCTTCGCCCTGCATGTGGACCCCGACAACGCCGCCCTGAAGGCCGAGGTCGAGGCCGCCGGCGCGCTGCTCGCCGCCGGCCGCCCGACCGTGCCGACCACGCTGGCGCAGGAGCTTGCCGCCAACCCCTTCCTGCGCGCCCGCGACCTGGCGGAGTTCACCGCCCGGCGCGAGGCCAAGAACCACTTCAGATGACAGGCGACCCGATTCAGACCTCCGGTGCTCGCCGCCCGTCGGGCCGAAGGCACGCCTTCGTCATGACGGCGGCTGCACCTTCCGGTCATCGGATCGCATAACCGGTGAGGACCGCCCCAGCATGATGAAGCTTCACTACAGCGCCAACAGCCCCTTCGCCCGCAAGGTGATGGCCTGTGCCGTCGCCCGCGGCATCGACGACCGGATCGAGACGGTGGGCAGCAACCCGCATGTCTCGCCCGAGCCGCTGCTGAAGGCCAACCCGCTGTCCAAGATCCCCTGCCTGGTGCTGGAGGACGGCACCGCCATCTTCGACAGCCCGGTGATCTGCGAATACCTGGACAGTGTCGGCGAGGCGAACGGGCTGTTCCCGAGTTCCGGCACGCCGCGCTGGGTGCGCATCTCGGTGATGCATGCGCTGGCCGACGGCATCGCCGATGCGCTGGTCGCGCGCCGCATGCACGGCGCGGCGCCGCAGGACGAGGCACGCGCGGCCTTCCTGGCGCGGCAGAAGGCCTCGGTGGAGCGCGGCCTGGCGATGCTGGAGGCCGACCCGCCGAGGGGACTGACGGACATCGGCGCGGTCGCGGTCGCCTGCGCGCTCGGCTACCTCGACCTGCGCTTCGCGGACGAGCCCTGGCGGGACACTCACCCGCGCCTTGCCGCCTGGCTCGCCGAGGTTTCCAAGCTGCCGCCGCTGGCGCGCACCCAGCCGCCGGGCTGAGCGAATCCGATGACCGGGGCGCGCAGCTGCCGTCAGGCCGGAGGCGTGCCTTCGGCCCGACCGGCGGCGGGCACAGGAGGTCTGAATCGGATGTTGGACCTGCGCGACCCTGCCCTGGACGCAGCGGCGGTGGTCGCCGCGCTCGGCCTCGCGCCGCATCCCGAGGGCGGCCACTACCGCGAGGTCTGGCGCGACGCGCCGCCGGAGGGCGGCCGCGGCGCCGGCACCGCGATCCACTTCCTGCTCGACGCCGCCGAGCGCAGCCACTGGCATCGCGTGGACGCCGCCGAGCTGTGGCTCTGGCAGGCGGGCGGACCAGTGCTGCTGTCTCTCTCCTCGGACGGGTCGGGGGTGGAGCGCGACATCCGGCTCGGCCCCGATCTCGGCGCCGGGGAGGCGCTGATCGGCGTGGTGCCGAAGGGCTGGTGGCAGGCGGCGCGGCCGGCGGGCGGCCGCTGGTGCCTGGTCTCCTGCACCGTCAGCCCCGCCTTCGACTTCGCCGGCTTCCAGCTGGCGCCACCGGGATGGGAGCCGGGTAAGTGAGCACGAGCCTCGCATGGGACGAACGCTTCTCCGGCGGCGGTTTCCAGTTCGGCGAGGCGCCGAACCGCTACCTCGAGGAGTTGCGCCCCTGGCTCGCGCCGGGGATGCGCGTGCTTGCGCTCGGCGATGGCGAGGGCCGCAACGGTGCCTGGCTGGCCGCGCAGGGGTTGCAGGTGACCTCGCTCGACTGGTCGCGGGTGGGCATGGCGAAGGCGGCGGGACTCGCCGCGCGGCGCGGCGTGGCAATGCGCACCGTCGTCGCCGATGCCGCCGCCTGGGAGTATCCGGAGGCCGGCTTCGACCTCGTCGCCTGGATCTACCTGCATTTGCCGCCCGCCGACCGGGCCGCCGCCGCGCGCGGCGTGCTGCGCAGCCTGGCGCCAGGCGGGATGCTGGCGCTGGAATGCTTCACCCCCGCCCAGCAGGGCCGCCGCAGCGGCGGGCCGAAGATGCCCGAGCTGCTCTGGTCCCGCGCCATCGTGGAGGAGCTGTTCGGCAGCCTGGACGTGCTGGAGTTGCTCGAAGGCACCGTGCATCTCGACGAAGGCCCGCGCCACCAGGGCTGCGCCGAGGTGGTGCGGGCGCTGCTACGGAAGCCCGGGTGAAGATTCCTGGCTCCAGCGTCCCGTCCTTGCGAAGAGCTGCAGCCATCCCTGCGCGGCTCGGCGGCATGGGGTGCGCCTATGTCGAGCGTGATTGGCGCTATGCCGGCCGGGATTTGCCTCTCGGCGCGCCGGTGGCGCCCGGGCGGCTCCAAGCCGACCTTGCCGACTGCGTTGCGAGCCGTGACCCGGCGCGCCTGCACGAATTGGCAGGTGACGGCCAGTATCGCACCGCCGGCATCGTTCTGGATGACGGCCCCCCGCTGGCGGTGTTCGCCTGCATGCGGGAGAAGCGCTGGGTTGCGATGCAGCGGACGGTTCTATTTCCGTGAGGCGAGTGGCTACCGCGCCCGCGCCGCGATGAAGCCGCCGCCGGCCACCATCAGCGTCGCCGCCGCCGCCCGCAGCGTCATCGCGCCCTCGCCGGCCGCGATCAGCAGCAGCGTGGAGGCCACCGGCACCGCATAGGCCAGCGTCCCGAGCAGCCGCGGATCACCGCGCTTCATGCCGACATCCCACAGGAAGAACGCCGCCCCCACCGGACCAAGGCCGAGGAGCGCCACCGCCAGCCACTCGCCCGGCGCCGGCGCGACGCTGCGCTCGAACACCAGGTGCAGAACGGCAGCCAGCGCCGCGGTCGCCAGGCAGAAGCCGGCCACCGCCTCGGTCGGCACGCGTCGGAGGCGGGGCAGGCCGGAGGCCACGGAATAGACCGCCCACACCACCGCACCGGCCGCCGCCGCGACGAAGCCCGGGATTGCCTCAGGCGGGAAGGAAGCGCCCGGCCCCACCAGCAGCGCGCAGCCGGCGAAGCCGAGCGCCACGCCCGCCAGCCGCGCCGGTCCGAGCCGCAGGCCGAGCACGGGCGCCGAGAGCAGCACGATCAGCAGCGGCCAGAGGTAGTTGATGAGGTTCACCTCCACCGCCGGCGCCAGCGCGAAGGCGAGGAAGTAGAGCGCGTGGTAACCGAACAGCCCGCCGACGCCATGCGCCCAGGCGACCGGCGGCTGCCGCAGCGCCGCCCCGCCGCCGCGCGCCAGCACGACGGCCAGCCCCACCGCCCCGCCGACCGCGAAGCCCATGGCGGTGAGTTGCAGTGGCGGAATGCCGGAGGCCAGCCGCGAGAGCAGCGCCAGGAAGGCCCAGAGGATCAGCGCGCCGCAGCCGGCGAGGGTGGCGGGAGTCATGCCGCGGCGTCATAGCGCGCACGCGCTCTGGCCGCGAACCCGGTCCGGTCGTTGCCCGCTGCGAAGATCGGCTGCTACGGTTGCTCGATGTTCCGACGCCGATATGTGTCGGCTGGCCTGCTAGCCCTGGCGGTGGCATCCCGACTCGCGCCAGCGCACGGACAAGGCGCAGGTGAAACGCCGGAGGCCATCGCATCCGGGTTCGTGCGGCGCCTCGGGCTGGGGCGCAATCTCGGCTCACTCGCCGTGCAGGTCGCGCTCCGCACGCAAACCTTCGCAATGGTGGCGGCAGAACTCGGCCCTGCGGAAGCGCATTCCAGGCTGCTGCGTCAGGTGGCCGAAACCGCGCCGCGCCACCAGGACGCCTGGGATCGCAATCTGGCGGCCGCGCATCTCGAGCACCTGCAGCCCGAACAGCTCGCCTCGATTGCCGAGCTTGGTCCGCGATCCCCGCACTTCCAGACGCTGCTCACCAGCCAGGATGCCATCGGCCGGAGCATGCAGGCGCGGTCGGGACAACTGCTCCAGGACATCGTCGCCGAGATCATCGGAGCCCTGTTCCGCCAGATCGTGCCGCGCTGAATGGTCCAGCGCGGGCGGCAGCGCCCGAAGCTGCGAACCGGCCCTGCGGGAAGCGCAGGACGCTGCAGGCCGGACTCGCGCCCCCGGTTGCGCCTTCAGCGGTTCGTCCGCCCCTTCTCCTTGCGCGGCAGCGCGTTGCCCTTGCCCGCATCGTTCATCACATCGCCCTCGAAGGTGTTCTCGCCCTCGATCGTGGCCGGATCGGTGCCGCGGCCGAAGGTGCCCTTGCTGGCACCGATGCCCGGATTGCGCTCGAGGTCGGAGGGCGGGCGCGGCACGTCCGCGCCGGGACCTTCGCGGCGGTCCTGTTCGTTCTTCGGATGCTTGCTGCCGGTCATCTGCCGCTCCTCCATCTGAAGAGGAGCCAACGGCCTGGCGACCCCGCGCGTTCCGTCAGCGCGGCAGCGGCTTGTAGTCCAGCGGGCGCAGCAGCGTCCCGTAGAGCGCGACCTGCCGCCAGACATCGCCGGTGACATAGGGATCCTCGGCCCAGAAGCGCTTCGCCTGCTCGTGGCTGGTGTGCCGGGTGATCGCGACCGAGCCGACCATGCGCCCCTCCGGCGCATCGAGGATCGCGCCGCCGAACAGCAGCGTGCCGTCCTCAGCCAGCGGCCGCACCCGCGCCATATGCGCCGGCCGCGCAGCCGCCCGGCGCGCCTCGGCGCCCTCGTCCAGCCCGTCCATGGCGATGGCGATGGTGTGGCTGCGGGGGCCTGGCATGGCGCTGCCGGGGCTCGGCCAGGGGGCGTAGGGCAGTGGCGCGATCCGGAAGGGATGCGTCTCGATCCGCTGCCACACGTCGTCGCACGCGAATGGCTCGGCGGCGAGGTAGGCGTCCACCCCTGCCTGGTCCGCCACGTCCAGCACCATCAGCGAGCCGAGGCTCTGGGCCTGCTCGTCATGCAGCGGCAGGCCGAGCACCAGCCGCCCGGCTTTCGCTTCGGCCGCGATGAAGGCGACATGCGCATCCCGCGCGCCAAGCCGCCGCGCTGGTGCCTCCGCATCGTCGCCATCGAAGGCGAGGATCAACCAGGCCATGTTGGCCGCCCTTCCCAGAACTTCCGCCCTCTGGTGCCCTGCCGCGGTCTTGCCGCGGCAGGATGAGCCGGAGCGCGCAGGATCAGCACCAATCCGGGCTCCCCATGAGGCCGCGCACCGGCGTCATGGGGAGATCAGTACATGTGCTGCCCGCCATTGATGGACAGCGTGGAACCGGTGATGAACTCGGCGTCGTCGGCGGTGAGGAACACCACCCCGCGGGCGATGTCCTCGGCATGGCCGAGGCGGCCGATCGGGATGCGCGCGACGATCTTCTCCAGCACCTCGGGCGGCACGGCGCGCACCATCTCGGTGTCTACATAGCCGGGCGCCACCGCGTTCACGGTGATCTTGTTGCGCGCGCCTTCCTGCGCCAGCGCCTTGGTGAAGCCGTGGATGCCGGACTTCGCGGCGGCGTAGTTCACCTGGCCGAGCTGCCCGGCTTGGCCGTTGACGCTGCCGATGTTGACGATGCGCCCGAACTTGCGGGCGTTCATGCCATCCCACACCGCCTTGCACATGTTGTAGCAGCTGCCGAGGTTGGTATCGATCACCTCGTCCCACATCTGGCGCGTCAGCTTGCGCATCATCGCATCGCGCGTGATGCCGGCATTGTTCACCAGGATCTCCACCGGGCCAGCCTCGGCCTCGATCCGCTGCACCGCGGCGATGCAGGCCTCGAAACTGCCGACGTCGAACTTGTAGCAGGGAATGCCGGTGCGCTCGGTGAAGGCCTGGGCGGCGGCGTCGTTGCCGGCATAGGAGGCGACGACCTTGCGCCCCGCAGCCTGCAGCGCCTCGCTGATCGCCGCGCCGATGCCGCGCTGTCCGCCGGTGACGAGTGCCACGCGTGCCATGCTGGTCTTCCCTCCGTGAGCCTTCTGCGGCCCGGCGCGCTCTTCGCGCCGTCCCTGCCGTTATCCTTGCAATACTGGCGGGCAAGGGCAAACACGCATCACACGCAGATCGCGAAAACGCCTCGAGGCGGATCAAGGAAAGGTGACACGGAGCCGCCTGCCCCTCTGGCCGAGCCGGGGCCGCGCAGGAAATTTCCCGGCCCCTCGACTCCGATCTGGCGCGGGCTCCGTGCCGGAGCTTCCCGTGCTTTCACGGCGAAGCACCGGCGCCGGGGCGGGCCAATCTCACCGCGGCTGCATCATTTTGCGGGACTTAACTCGTGCCGCAAGCGTCACAACCTGTGGTGGAACATCGCTGCGAGTGATTGCGCCTTCACGCCGACGTGACCAGTGTGCCACACGGATAGCGTGTTGCGCCGCTGGTGGTGCGTTTGGCTGCTCATCAAGGTTGGATTCACATGCACACCAAGACAGACCGGGACAAGGCGGCGTTGCCCTCGCGGGATCATTCGGCACTCCTGATGATGCTGGCCTATGTCGAGGCTGAATGCCGCCGGCTCGGCGCCGAGGCTGCGGCAGAGCATGCCGCCATGGCTGCCGCCCTCGTCACCCGCCCGGCCGCGGTGCTGTCGGAGGCAGCGCGGGCGATGCACTGACGCGGCGCTATCCCCGCCGCAACAGGAACAGCCCCTGCTCGCCGAACAGGTTGGCGAGCCAGGGGGAGCGCTTCCAGGGGCTGCGAAGCCCCTTGTCGTCCACCGCCAGCCAGCGCTCCACCACATAGCCGTCCATCGCGCAGAGCGCGAAGAAGTCGCGGATGGTGCAGGGGTGGATGTTCGGCGTCTCGTACCAGGGGCGGTCCCAGGTCTCGTTGTCCGGCATCCGGCCCGCGGTGAGCAGCGTCCAGCGCAGCTGCCAGTGCCCGAAATTCGGGAAGGAGACGATGGCGTAGCGTCCGATGCGCAGCATCTGGCGCAGCACCTCGCGCGGCTTCTCCACCGCCTGCAGCGTGCGGCTGAGCACCACGTAGTCGAAGGCGCCATCGGGGTAGAAGGCCAGGTCGGTGTCGGCGTCGCCATGGATCACCGGCAGGCCGGCGGCCACGGCTTCCGTCGCCTCCGCCATGTCGATCTCGATCCCGCGCGCATCGGCGCCCTTCTCGCGGGTCAGATGCTCGATCAGCGCGCCGTCGCCGCAGCCGATGTCCAGCACGCGCGCGCCGGGCGCCACCATCTCCGCGATCAGGCGAAGGTCGAGCCGCATGTTCTTGGCGACGAAGCGGATCTCCTGCGGCGCGTCGGGCATCAGACGATCCCCGCCTTCACCGCGGCCCCGCGCAGGAAGCCGCCGAGCGCGCGGTGGAACACCGGCTCGTCCAGCAGGAAGGCGTCGTGCCCCTTGTCGGAGGCGATTTCCACGAAGGAGACATTGGCCGCCGCCGCATTCAGCGCGCGCACCAGCGCGCGGCTCTCGCTGGTCGGGAACAGCCAGTCGGAGCTGAAGGACGCCACGAGGAAGCGCGTCGGGATGCCCCGGAAGGCGGCCGCCACGTCGCCGCCATGCGCCGCCGCCAGGTCGAAGAAATCCATCGCGCGCGTGATCGTCAGGTAGCTGTTGGCGTCGAAGCGGCGGACGAAGGTGCTGCCCTGGTGGCGCAGGTAGCTCTCCACCTCGAACACGTCCTCCAGGAAGGTCAGCGCCGAGGCGCCGCGCAGCCGCCGGCCGAACTTCCGACCCAGCGCGGCTTCGGAGAGATAGGTGATGTGCGCCACCATCCGCGCGACCGAGAGGCCCTTGGCCGGTATCCGCCCATCCTCCCAGTAGCGGCCGCCATTCCAGTCCGGGTCGCCATGGATGGCGGCGCGGCCGACCTCGTGGAAGGCGATGTTCTGCGCGCTGTGGTAGGTGGCCGTCGCGATCGGCGCCGCGGCGACCACCATCTCCGGATAGGTCGCCGCCCATTCCAGCACCTGCATCCCGCCCATGCTGCCGCCGACCACCGCCAGCAGCCGCGCGATGCCGAGGTGATCCACCAGGCGCTTCTGCGCGCGCACCATGTCGCGGATGGTCACCTGCGGGAAATCGGTGCCCCAGGGCCGGCCGAGACCGCGGCCCTCCGCATCGCTCATCTCCTCCGGCGGCCCGGAGGAGCCCATGCAGCCGCCGAGCACATTGGCGCAGATCACGAAATAGCGCCCGGTGTCGATCGGCAGGCCCGGGCCGACCACCGCCTCCCACCAGCCGGGCTTGCCGGTGAGGGGGTGCGGCTCCGCCACGTACTGGTCGCCGGTCAGCGCGTGGCAGACCAGCACGGCATTGCTCTTCGCTGCGTTGAGCGTGCCATAGGTGCGATAGGCCACCGCCAGCGGCGCCACCACCGCCCCGCAATCCAGCGCAAGCCCGTCCTCGAACAGGAGGCGCTGGTGCTGGAGTGGCTGGAAGGGGGCGAGGGCCTCGGTCATGCCTGCTGCGCGGGGCGCGTATCGCCCCTGATGGGCGGGTTGGCGCGCAGCAATAGGGCCCCGGCGCCCGCCCGGCAACCGCCACCCACCGCCCGGCAAGGCACCGCGCCCGCCTTGGCGCGCCGGGCGCACGGTTCTATGCATCGCGGGGGATCAGGAATCGCATGCCCGACACTGCCAAACTCGCCGCCGCAGAGGCCGGGGACGCCGCCACGCCTGGCGCCGACCTGGTGGCGTTGCGCACCGAGATCGACCGGCTGGACGATGCCCTGCACGACCTGTTGATGCGCCGCGCCGAGGTGGTCGCCCGCCTCGCCGCCAGCCGCACCAAGGGCAACGGCCCCGCGCTCCGCCCGGGGCGGGAGGCGCTGATCCTGCGCCGCCTGCTCGCCCGCCACGCCGGCCCGCTGCCGCGCGCCGCGCTGGTGCGGCTGTGGCGCGAACTGCTGGCCGCCACCACGGCGATGCAGAGCCCGCTGACCGTCGCCGCCTGCCTGCCGGAAGCCGGGATGGAGGTGCTGCGCAGCCATCTCGGCCTGGCGGCACCGGTGAAGCGCCTGGGCAGGGAGGCCGCGGCGCTGGCGGAGAGCGAGGCCGGCCGCGCCGCGCTGGTCGCCCTGCCTGCCAGCGGCCGATGGTGGCGCACGCATTACCCCTCGCGCCTGTTCGCCACCGCACGCCTGCCCTTCTTCGGCACTGCCGACTGCACCGTCTTCCTGCTCTCCCCAGCCCCGCCCGATGCCTCCGGCGACGACCGCACCCTGGTCCGCGTGCCGGTGCGCGGCGAGGCCGGCTTGGCCGCCGCCGGCCTGCCCCCCGCCGTGCTGACGCGCGAGGACGATCTCGCGCTGGTCGAACTGCCTGGGATGATCGCCCTGGGCGATCCCCGCCTCGCTTCGCTCGGCGCCACCGTGCTCGGCGCCTACGCCACCCCCGTCGCCGCCTGACGCCCCACACCTGCCCTCAGGGTTGAACGCCGCCATGACCGTGATGCCGCGCCCCTCCATCCTCTCGGTCGAGCCCTATGTCGGCGGCGAATCGAAGGTCCCGGGGGTGAACCGGGTGATCAAGCTCTCCTCCAACGAGGGCGCCTTCGGCCCGCCGCCCTCCGCCATTGCCGCCATCGCCGAGGCGGCGAAGGAGGCACACCGCTACCCCGATGGCGGTGCGACCGCGCTGCGCGAGGCGATCGGCGCGCGCCACGGCCTCGACCCCGCGCGGATCGTCTGCGGCAATGGCTCGGACGAACTGCTGACCATGCTGATCCTCGCCTATGGCGGGGAGGGGACCGAGCTGATCATGTCCGCCCATGGCTTCATGATGTACGACTTGGCCGGCCGCTGGGCCGGCTGCCGCGTCATCAAGGTGCCGGAGAAGAACCTGACGGCCGATGTGGACGGCATGCTCGCCGCGGTCGGGCCGCGCACGCGGCTGATGTTCCTCGCCAACCCCAACAACCCCACCGGCAGCATCCTGCCGCAGGCCGAGGTGGACCGCCTGCGCCGCGAGCTGCGCGAGGACGTGCTGCTGGTTCTGGACAGCGCCTATGCCGAATACGTCTCGCGCCCGGACTACGATCCCGGCGTGAAGCTGGTGGACGCCACCTCCAACACCGTGATGTGCCGCACCTTCTCCAAGATCTACGGGCTGGGCGGCATGCGCGTGGGGTGGTGCTACGCGCCGCCGGCGATCGTGGACGTGCTGGGGTGCGTGCGCGGACCGTTCAACGTCAACGCCGCCGCCATGTCGGCGGCCATCGCCGCGCTGGCCGAGCCCGGCTGGGTGGAGAAGTCGGTCGCGCACAACGCCGAATGGCGCGCGAAGGTGACGCAGGCGCTGACTTCCGCAGGCCTCAAGGTCTGGCCGAGCGAGGGCAATTTCGTGCTGGTGGATTTCGGCGACGCCGCGCGCGCGAAGACGGCCGACGCGCATCTGCGCGGCCGCGGACTGATCGTGCGCGCCATGGGCGGCTACGGCCTGCCCGCCTGCCTGCGCATCACCATCGGCACCGCCGAGGAGAACGGCATGGTCATCGAGGCGCTGACGGAATTCGCCCGTGGTCGGTGAGCCCCTCTTCGACCGGCTCTGCCTGCTCGGCATCGGCCTGATCGGCTCCTCCATCGCGCGCGTCGCGAAGCAGCGCGGCGACCTTGCGCGCACGATCGTCGCGCATGCGCGCAGCGCCGCCACGCTGGATCGCGTGCGGGAACTCGGCATCGCCGATGTGGTGGAGCCGGATGCGGCCAAGGCGGTCGAGGGCGCCGACTGCGTGATCTTCTGCGTGCCGGTCGGCGCCTATGCCGGGCTGATGAAGGTGGTGGCGCCGCACCTGGCGCCGGGCTGCATCGTCAGCGATGTCGGCTCCACCAAGGGCAGCGTGGTGCGCGACCTGCTGCCGCTGATGCCACCAGGCACGCATCTGGTGCCCGCGCACCCGATGGCCGGCACCGAGCATTCCGGCCCCGATGCCGGCTTCGCCGAGCTGTTCGACGGCCGCTACACCATGATCACGCCGATCCCCGGCGGCGACCCGGCGGCGGTGGAGAAGATCGCCGAGTTCTGGCGCCGCTGCGGCAGCATGGTGGAGACCATGGACCCGGTGACGCACGACAAGGTCGTCGCCATCGTCAGCCACCTGCCGCATCTGATCGCCTTCACCATCTGCTCCACCGCCGACGACCTGGCGGAGGAGACGAAGGAGGCGGTGCTGAAATTCGCCGCCGGCGGCTTCCGCGACTTCACCCGCATCGCCGCGAGCGATCCGACCATGTGGCGCGACGTCTTCCTCAACAACCGCGAGGCGCTGCTGGAGATGCTCGGCCGCTTCGTGGAGGACGCGCATGCGCTGGGCCGTGCGGTGCGCTGGGGCCAGGCCGAATACATCGAGGACCGCATCCAGCGGGGGCGGAAGATCAGGCGTGGGTTGATCGAGCGGCACCAGGCCTGACGCCCGCGGTTTTCGCTTGCCCCGGCCCCGTCACGCGGCGCCAACTTCGCCGGTGGTCGCAGGAGACGGCGCATGGTCGAGGCGGGCAATGCCGGCGCGGCCGATACCGCGCGCCTCTGGGCAGCCGGTGAGGCTTATGAGCCCTATGTCGGCCGCTGGAGCCGGATGATGGCGCCCAGCTTCCTGGCCGGTCTCGGCGTGGCCGCGGGCGGCCGCTGGCTCGATGTCGGCTGCGGCACCGGCGCGCTGACCGGCGCCATCCTCGCCGGCCACGGTCCCGCCGCTGTCACAGGCGTGGACCCGTCGGAGGCCTTCCTGACCTTTGCGCGGTCCCGCGTCATTGATCCGCGTGCCGAGTTCCGCCAGGGCGACGCCCGCGCCTTGCCGGTGGAGGATGGCGGCTTCGATGCCGTGGTCAGCGGCCTGGTGCTGAACTTCGTCCCCGACCCGGCGCAGGCTGCGCGCGAGATGCGCCGCGCCGCACGCCCCGGGGCGCGGGTCGCGGCCTATGTCTGGGACTATGCCGAGGGCATGCAGATGATGCGCCGCTTCTGGGATGCGGCGGCCGCGCTCGATCCGGAGGGCGCCGGCGGCCGCGACGAGGCGCTGCGCTTCCCGCTCTGCCGGCCCGAGGCGCTGCGCGCCCTGTTTGCGGAGGCAGGCCTGGCGGAGGTGGAGGTGGCGGCGATCGACATGCCGACCGTCTTCCGCGACTTCGACGACTTCTGGCGCCCCTTCCTCGCCGGCGGCGCGCCGGCGCCGGCCTATTGCATGGCGCTCGACGAGGAGCGCCGGGCGGCCCTGCGGGAGCATCTGCGCGCCAGCCTGCCGACCGGGCCGGATGGTTCCATCGCCCTCTCGGCCCGCGCCTGGGCGGTGCGCGGCACGGCCTGAAGCAGCGGGGGACGGCGCGGCCCTACTGGGACGCCAGCCGCGCCACGCACCACAGCGCCAGCGCGCCGCATCCTGCCGCACCGAGCGCCAGCGCACCGACTCCGGTCCAATAGGCCGCCGGGTTCCTCGCCCGCGTATCCACGCCGGTCCTGTGTGGCAGCTCGCCCGTCCGCAGCGCCTCCGCCACCTGCCAACCGGCCAGCGCCGCGAGCGGTGCTGCCAGCACCAGGCCGAACAGGACCTGCGCCCCCGGCGTCTCCGCCACCCAGGCCGTCACCGCCAGCAGCAGCGCCGCCAGCACGGCGACCAGCGCCGCCGTGCGCGCCAGTTGCCGCAGCGCCTCGCCGAGCGGCATGCGCTCAGGCGGTGGCGGGGTCGATCGGCGTCGCCGGCACGCCCGCCGCCTCGATCACGGCGCCGGCTTCAAGCAGCAGGTCCTCGCGATACCGCCCCGCGAGCAACTGCACCCCGACCGGCACGCGGCCGACCAGGCCCGTCGTCACCACCAGCCCCGGCAGCCCCATCAGCGGCAGGCCGACCTGGGTCAGCTGCGCATCGATGATGCGGCTGAAGCTCTCCGGGCTCTCGACGTCGCTCTGGTCGCGGAAAGGCAGCTCCGCCGAGACCGGCGAGATCGCCACCGGATAGCGCTCGAAGAACAGCATCCATTCGCGCAGGAAGGTCGCACGCTTCTGCAGCCCGTCCATGAAGCCGAACAGGTCCGGCTCCGGGCAAAGCGCCTCCATCTGCGCATAGACGAAATTCGCGTCCGGATCGTCCTCCTGCGCGAAGGCCTTGTTGAGCCCGCGCCGGCTTTCGGCGAGCCACAGCATCGCCTGGATCTTCGCTGGCCCGCGCAGCGGCGGCAGCGGCACTTCCTCCACCGTCCAGCCAGCTGCTTCCAGCCGCTTCGCCGCGTCGCGCAGCGCCGCTTCCACCGCCGGCGCGGTAGGCATGCCTTCCGGCTTCACGCAGAGTGCCGCGCGCTTCGGCGCGGGCGGCCCCTGCATCGGCGCATCCACCCACCAGGGCTCGCGCACGTCGCGTGCGCACATCGCCTCGAAGGATAGCTTCACGTCGCCGATGGTGCGCGCGATCGGCCCGCTGACGGCCATCAGCTGCCCGCCGATGTGTCGGTCTGCGAAGGAAAGGTTGATCGCCGGGATGCGCCCCAGCGTCGGCCGCAGCCCGTGCACGCCGCAGGCGTAAGCCGGATAGCGGATGGAGCCGCCGATATCCGTGCCATGCCCCATCGCGCCGATCCCCGCCGCCGTCGCTGCCGCGGCGCCCCCGGAGGAGCCGCCCGGCGTGATGCGCGGATCCCACGGGTTCTTCGTATGCCCATGCAGCCCGTTGCGGCAGAACCAGCGCAGCGAGAAGGCCGGCGTGTTGGTCCGCCCGAGGATCACCGCGCCGGCCCTGCGCAGATTGGCGACGACAGGATTGTCCGCCGTCGCGACATGATCCTTCTGGATGCGCAGCCCGTTGGTCGTGGCCCAGCCCTTCTGGTCCACGTTGACCTTGATGGTGATCGGCACGCCGGCCATCGGCCCGGCATCCTCGCCGCGCGCGATGGCGGCATCCACGCGCGCGGCCTCGGCCAGCGTCTCCTCAGGCCGATGGTCCACCACTGCGTTGATCGCCGGGTTCGCCGCGTCAAGCCGCGCCAGCGCGTCCTTCGCCACCTCCGTCGCGCTGGTCCGCTTCTCGCGGATCAGGGCGGCGATCTCGGTTGCGGGAAGGCGCCAGAACTCGGTCATCGCGTCACGCTCCACTCTGCACGGGACGGATGCTCCGCCGCATGCGCCGGCGCGTCAACGCTGGCCGAACTGGGGCTCCCGCTTCGCCAGGAAGGCTGCCTTGCCCTCGGTGTGGTCGGTGCTGACGAAGCAGGCCGCCTGGAACTGCCGCTCATCCTCCAGCGCGCGCTCCAGCCCTTCGGCCAGGATGCGCTTGGTCAGCGCGATCGGCAGCGAGGCCTGCGCGGCGAGGAAGCGGCCCATCTCCGCCGCCACCTCCAGCGCGCTGCCCTTCGGCACCACGCGGTCCACCAGCCCCATCTCCTCGGCGTGCCGCGCATTGATCTGCGTGCCGTAGAGCAGGATCTGCCGCGCCCGCCCAACGCCCACCCGCGCCGGCAGGGTGAAGGGCAGGCCGAGATCGGCCATCAGCCCGACCTTGCCGAAGCCGGCCATGAACCGCGCATCCTCGGCCGCCACGATGGTGTCGCAGGCGCAAGCCAGCGAGAGGCCCGCGCCGACGCACCACCCCTCCACCGCGGCCACGATCGGCAGGCGCCCGGCCACCATCAGCCGGATGATGCGGTGCGTCCGCCGCATCCGCTCCAGCCCCGCTTCCAGCTCCGTCACGTTCATGCCGGAGATGTCGCCGCCGGAGCAGAAGGTGCCGCCCGCGCCGGTCAGCACGATGGCGCGCACCGCCTCGTCGCCGCTGGCGGCATCGAGGATGTCGTGCAGCTGCTCCCGCAGGCCGAGCGCGAGCGCGTTGCGCCGTTCCGGATAGTCGAGCGTCAGCGTCAGCACGCCGCCGTCGCGCGCCTCATGGATGCGCATGTCAGGAATCCGTGTGCAGCGTGGCGCTGGTCTTCGCCTGCAGCTCCGCCAGCGACATGCCGGGCACGATCTCCTTCACCACGAAGCCGCGCCCCGGCACCACATCCACCACGGCCAGGTTCGTGTACACCCGCTGCACGGCACCCTTCGCCGTCAGCGGATAGCCGCAGCTCTCCACCAGCTTCGGCCGCCCATCCTTGGTGGTGTGCTCCATCACCACCCAGAGCCGCTTGGCCCCCGCCGCCAAATCCATCGCGCCGCCGACGGCCGGCGCCGTGTCGTTCTCGCTGGTCGCCCAGTTCGCGATGTCGCCGTTCTCCGCCACCTCGAAGGCGCCGAGCACGCAGAGGTCGATATGCCCGCCGCGGATCATCCCGAAGCTGTCGGCGTGGTGGAAGAAGCTGCCGCCCTTGCGCAGCGTGACCGGCTGCTTGCCCGCATTCACCAGCCAGGCATTGACCTTGTCCGGCGCCGGCGCGGGGCCCATGCCGAGAATGCCGTTCTCGGAATGCAGGATCACCTCGCGCTCCTCCGGCACATGGTCGGCGACCATGGTGGGGATGCCGATGCCGAGATTGACGAACCAGCCTTCGGGGATGTCCTGCGCGACGCGCGCGGCCATCTGCTGACGGTTCCACATGCTCGCGTCTCCTCTCACACCCAAGGCGCGCCGCGCACCACCTGCACGACGCGGTTGACGAAGATGCCGGGCGTATGGACGTGGTCCGGTGCGATATCGCCGAGCTCGCGCAGGTGATGCACCTGCGCGATGGTGAGGTCCGCCGCGCTCGCCATTACCGGGTTGAAGTTCCGCCCGCTCTCCCGATAGGTCAGATTGCCCCAGCGGTCGCCCTCCCAGGCTTCCACCAGCGCGACATCGCCCTTCAGCGCGTATTCCATGACGTGCTCGCGCCCGTTGAAGTCCCGCGTCTCCTTGCCCTGCGCGAGCTTCGTGCCGGCGCCGGTCGGCGTCCAGAAGGCGGCGATGCCGGCGCCGGCGGCGCGCATCCGCTCAGCCAGCGTGCCCTGCGGCACGATCTCCAGCTCCAGCCTGCCGGCGCGGTACAGCTCCTCGAACACGGTGGAGCCGGCCGAGCGCGGGAAGGAGCAGATGATCTTCCGGACACGCCCTTCCATCATCAGCTTCGCAAGCCCCACCTTGCCCGCGCCCGCATTGTTGGCGACGACGGTGAGGTCCTTGGCACCCTGTTCCAGCAGCCCCTCGATCAGCTCGTCCGGCTGCCCGACGGCGCCAAAGCCGCCCATCAGCACGGTCGAGCCGTCCTTCACGCCCTGCAGGGCCTCGGCGAGGGACTGGACGATCTTGTTGATCATGCGGCGATGGTCCTCCGGCCGAGGGGTCTAGCCATCGGCGCCCTCCTTGTCCAACGCGCCGAGGCGGAAGCGCCCATTCCCCACGACCACGACATCCCGCTCCACAACCCTGGCGCGGAAGGCCGCGCCATCGGCATCGGGCCAGATCTCCGTCCGGATCGTCTCGCCCGGAAACACCGGGGCGGAGAAGCGGCATTCCACCCGGCCGAAACGCTCCGGATCATTGCCGCACACCGCCTTCAGCAGCGCACGGCCGACGATGCCGAAGGTCGCCAGCCCATGCAGGATCGGCCGCGGGAAGCCGGCCTTCGCCGCCACCGCCGGGTCGCTGTGCAGCGGGTTGTGGTCGCCGTTGAGGCGATAGAGCAGCGCGATCTCCGGCCGCGTCGGCAGGTCCAGCACGATGCTCGGCGCGCCCTCCGGCTCCGGCGCCGGCTTCTTCACCGGCCCGGCAGGGCCGCCGAAGCCGCCATCGCCGCGCAGGAAGGTGGTCTGTTCCAGCGTTGCTAGCTTCGCGCCCGTGGCGGCATCCAGGATCACCCGCTCGGAATAGAGCAGCGCGCCCTTGCCTTCGCCGCGGTCCACCAGGCCGGTCACGCGCGACCGCCCGATCACCTCGCCTTCCACCGGCAGGGTGCCATGCAGCTCCACCGCCTGCTCCCCATGCACCAGCCGCAGCGCGTCCACGCCGGTCGCCGGGTCGCGCAGCCAGAAGCCGGGATAGCCGAGCACCACCGCCATGCTCGGCAAAGCCCGCATCGCCGGGCCCTCGGTGACGAAGCGCAGCTCGCCTTCGTCCATCGGGTCCTGCCCGGCGCCGAGGCTCAGCGCATACAGCGCCGTGTCCTGCCAGCGCAGGCGCTGGCGGATCTCCGGGATGGGGAAGTTCAGGAGCTTCTCGTACTCGATCGGCATGCGCGCTATTCCAGTTCGATCACGGCATCGGCCGCGAAGGCGCCCTGGCCTTCGGGCAGCACCAGCAACGGGTTGACCTCCGCCGAGCGCAGCCGCGGCCCGGCGGCGACGGCGAAGCGCGACAGGGCGGAGACCGCCGAGGCCAGCGCCGCCACATCCGCCTTCGGCCGCCCGCGCGCGCCATCCAGCAGCGGGAAGCCGCGCAGCGAGCGGATCATGTCCATCGCATCCGCTTCGCTCACCGGGCAGCGGCGGAAGGCGACGTCCTTGAACACTTCCACGAAGACACCGCCGAGCCCGACCATCGCCACCGGCCCGAAGACCGGGTCGCGCACCGTGCCGACCACCATCTCCACGCCGCCGCTCACCTGCTTCGCCACCAGCACGCCCTCGATGCGCGCATCCGGCGCATGCTGCGCCGCGCGCTGCATCAGCGTGGCGAAGCCTTCGCGCACCGCATCCGCGTCCGCCAGGTCCAGCAGCACGCCGCCGATCTCGCTCTTGTGCAGGATGTCGGGCGACAGGATCTTCGCCACCACCGGGAAGCCGATCCGCCGCGCGGCCGCCACGGCGCCCTCCGCCGTCGCGGAGGCTTCCTCGGGCACCATCGGCACGCCCGAAGCGGCGAGGATGCGCTTGGCCTCCGCCTCGTTCGGCTCGGCTTCGGGCAGCGCGGCCTGGCCGATCTCGGGTGGCGGCGGTGCGACCCGTGCAAATGCCTCGCCGAAGCGGCCCATGGCGGCCAGCGCGACCACGGCGTGGGAGGGGTCCTGCATCACCAGGAAGCCATCCGCCTCCCATTCGCGCCGCCGCTCCGGCGAGGCGAGGATGGAGAGCACGAACAGCCGGTCGGGATGCCGCTCCAGCACCGGCTTCAGTTCCGCGCGCAGGCGCGGCGCGATGGCGGGGCTGCCACCCCACTGCGTGAAGAAGGCGATCAGGCTGGGATAGCCGCCATCCGCCGCCATGCTCTCCGCGAAGGCGCCGATCACCGCCATGTCGTTGAAGGCCTGCGCCGTGCAGTCAACCGGGTTGCGCGGGGAGGAGAAGGGCACCAGCCCCAGCAGCTTCGCCTGCGCATCCTCCGGCATCGCCGGCATCGGCAGCCCGACGGCTTCCGCCGCATCCGCCATCATCACGCCCGCGCCGCCCGAGATGGTCACGACGCCCAGCGCGTTGCGGACGGGGTAGATCCGCTTCTGCGCGACGTAGCAGACATCCAGCAGTTCCTCCGTGGTGCGCGCGCGATGCACGCCGAACTCGGAGAACACCGCATCCATCACCCGGTCGTCGCCGGCGATGGAGGCGGTGTGGGAGCGTGCGGCCGCCTCGCCCAGCGCGCTGCGGCCAACCTTCATCAGCACCACCGGCTTGCGCGCCGCGCGCGCCGCCTCCAGCGCCTGCACGAAGCGCGCACCGTCGCGGATGCCCTCCGCATAGGCGGCGATCACCTCCACCTCCTCGCTGGCCGCCATCCATTCGATGAAATCGGCCAGGTGCAGGTCGGCCTCGTTGCCGGTGGTGACCAGCACCGGCGTGCCGAGCCCGCGGTCGCGCGCCAGGCCGAAGAGGTGTGCGCCATAGGCACCCGACTGGCTGGCGATGCCGACCCGCCCCGGCAGCGGCCAGCCATTGTCGAAGGCGGCCGAGAAGGTGGGGAAGTAGCCGAGTGCCGCGTTGAACAGGCCGAGGCAGTTCGGCCCCACCAGCCGCATCCCGTGCCGGCACGCCGCTGCAACCAGCCGATCCTGCATCGCCTGGCCGGCCTCGCCCACCTCGGCGAAGCCCGCGGTGAACACGATCCCCGCCTTGCAGCCGCGCGCGCCGAGTGCCTCCACCGCCGCGATGGCGCCCTCGCCGGGGATGGCGATGATCGCCGCTTCCGGCGCCTCCGGCAGGTCGGCGACGGAGGCGACGGCCGGCAGCCCCTGCACCGTCGCGCGGTTCGGGTTCACCGGCAGGATCGCGCCCTGGAAGCCGCGCGCCTTGAGGTAGGCCAGCGGCCGCCCGCCGATCCGCGTGGGGTCGTCGGAGGCGCCGATGATCGCGATGGACCGGGGCCGTAGCAGGGCATCGAGCGGGTGGGTGGTCAGCGTCGCCTCCTGGCTTCCGGTCGCGGCGAGGGTGCAGAGTGGCGCGGCGCGCGCAAGCCCCCGGCGGCGGATCAGAGCGGCCTGGCCGGCACCCCGCCGACGCGCGCATGCGGCGGCACGTCCTTCGCGACCGCCGCGCCCGGCGCGACCACGGCGTCGGCGCCGATCTCGACCTCCGGCCGCACCACCGCGCCGGCACCCACCAGCGCGCGCGGCCCGATCCGCACGAAACCGCAGAGCACGGCGCCCGGGCCGACATGCGGCGCCTCGCCGAGCAGGCAGTCATGCTCGACGATTGCGCCGGTGTTCACGAGCGTGAGCGCGCCGAGCGCCGCCGAGGCGCCGACCGCCGCGCGTGCCATCACCTGCACGCCCGGGCCGACCAGCGCGCTCGGCGAGACCAGGGCGGCGGGGTGGATCACCGACGGCATGGCGATGCCGAGCATCCGGCAGGTGGCACCCAGCCTGGCGCGCGTGGCATTGTCGCCGATGGCAACCACCGCCTGGTCGAGCCCCTCGGCCCGCAGCCGCGGCAGGTCGGCCATGGTGCCGATCCGCGGCAGGCCGAGCACCGGCCCGCCGGGCGCATCGTCCAGCAGCCCGGCGATCCCGATCCCGCTGGCGCGCAGCGCCTCGATCACCGGCTTGGCATGGCCGCCGGCGCCGAGGATGAGGAGGCCCGTCAAACCCCCGGCGCGACGATCATGCAGGCGCCGCGGCTGCGCAGCCGGTCGCAGGCCTGGTCGGCGGCGGCGCGGCTCGACAGGCCGACCACCCGCGCGCGGTAGAGCGTGCCGCGCCCCTGGCGCACCGGCTCCACCACCACCTGCGTGCCGCGCGCGCCGACCAGGCCGCGCGCCCGGTCGGCCGCGGCGCGCGCTAGGTTGGCGGAGGCGAAGGCGCCCACCTGCACGCCCCAGGCGCCGCCGCCTGCGGGTGCGGCGGTCGCAGCCCGCATCGGCACCGGCAGCGTGCCGGCCTGCGCGCTGGGGATCAGCGAGAAGCCGCGCGAAGGGCGCGCCGCCGGCGGCGGGGCGAGCGACTCGGCCACCAGCGTGCCGGGGTCGCCCGGGCTGGAGATCGGCTCCATGCGCCGCTGGAAATCGCCCGGGCTCGCGACCGGTGCCATCGCCAGCACCGGCGCGCCGGCCGAGGCCAGCTGCACCGGCGCCGGCGTGGTGGTGCCGTCGGGGATCGGGTCCATGCGCACCACCGGGCCGGGCGGCAGCTGCGCCACGCGGATGCCGGGATCCATCGCGTTGCGCTGGTCGCGCAGCGCCAGCATGGTCGCGGTGTCGCCACGGCGCGGGCCGGCCGGGATGTTCAGCGGGATCTCGGCCGCCGCGTAGATCTCCGGCGCCGCGCGGCGGTTCGGATGGGTTCCGGCGATGCGCGGCCCGATGCGGGCGACGTAGTTGCGCGTCTCGGCCGGCAGCCCGCGGCCCGCCCAGAGATAGTCCTCCAGCCGGCGAGGGCCGGCATTGTAGGCCGCCAGGAAGCCCGGCGCGCCGTAGAGCTCGTACATCTCGCGCAGATAGGCGGTGCCGGCCATGATGTTGTCCCACGGATGGTAGGGGTCGCCCCCCAGCCCGTAGCGGCGGGACAGCTCGGCATAGGTCCCCGGCATGACCTGCATCAGCCCCATCGCCCCGGCATGCGAGGTGACGCTCTGCCGTCCGCCGGATTCCTGGCGCATCACCTCGCGGATCCAGCGCTCCGGCACGTCGAAGCGGCGTGCGGCCTGCTGGATGTAGGGGCCCCAGGGATCGCTGGACGGCCCGGGCCGGTCGTAGCCCTCCGGCCGTGGCCATTCGCTGGAGATGGCGGGGGCCTGCACCGCGGCGCGCTGGGGCGAGCCGCCGCAGGCCGCCAGGGTGCCGACCAGCAGGCACGCCAGGATTGGCCGGGTGCTCCGCGTGGGTCGGGACCGGGTCATGCTCGTACTCCGTCGGTTGCCGGGTGCCGGTCTCCGAAGCCCGCCCCCCCTGGTGCGCCGCCGCCCCCTGCGGCCCTGCGCACCCCGGGCCAACCCCGACGTCCGTCCCGTCGTTCAAGCAAGTGATCTACGGTCCCGCTGGCAGGCGCATGCACGCCGAGCCTTCAGGCCCCAAGGCAAGTCCAAGGCCTAAACCCCTAGCGCGGCTAGGCCTTCACAGGCAACAACCCGATGATGGCAGAACCGTGGCAAGCATCGCCGTTCGCCTTCGCCGCTCACGGGCGCCGCCGTTCACATGTCGGGGTGAATGGGTGCAGAATGGTACCCCTGTGACGCTGTCCGTGCCTGCCCATATCCCGCGCACGGCGTTGCCCTGACGATGCTGGCGGCGCCCTGCGCCGACCCGGCTGCTGACCGGAGGATTCCCTGACGATGCGCACTTCCCGCCCCCTGCTTCCCCTGATGGCGGCCCTTGCCCTGGTGGCGACCGTGCCGGCCTGTGCGCCGGCGAATACCGGCAGCACCGTCTCCGCGCGCGGACTGGGCGGCGCGGCGAGCGTTTCCTACGGCACCATCGTCGGCAGCCGGCCCGTGCAGGTGCAGGGCGGCGGCACCGGGATCGGCACGGTGGGCGGCGCCGTCGCGGGCGGCCTGGCCGGCAGCTTCATCGGTGGCGATTGGCGTTCCAACGCGCTGGCCGGCCTGGGCGGCGCGCTGCTCGGCGGCATCGCCGGATCCGCCGTGGACCGTGGCGTGACCAGCGGCACCGCGATCGAGTTCGTCGTGCGCGAGGACCGCGGCGGCGACATCGCCGTGGTGCAGACCAATGAGGAAGCGCTGCAGGTCGGTGACCGCGTGGTGATCACCCGTGGCGACCGGGTGCGGCTCTCCCGCGCCGCTGGCGCGCCGCCCCCCGGCTATGCGCCGGCGCCGGGCGTGGCGCCGCAATCCGGCTACGTGCCGCAGGCCGGCGCCGTCGTCTCGCCGGTCGGTGGCCCCGCGAAGTAGCGACGGTTTCCGGCGTGCCTCGGTGCAGCCGCACGGAGGCACGCTGGCTCGGCACACGCCAGCGGCCCGCCCATGACGGCGACTCCCGGGTCTACGAGCCCGTTCCGCGGGTCCGCGCGTCGAGAACGGTCGAAGTCAGGCCGGCTGCGGCGATGCCGGCCGCGGTGGAATCCGGAGGGCTCCACGAAGTCAACCGCACCTTCACGAACCTGCCGTGCTGGATGGTCACGCAGACGCTGTCACCCGTGGTCGCGCCGTCCTGTTGCACGATGCGGAAATTCGCGCAGCGGATGGGCCCCACGTCCATGCCGGTATCAAAGGCAACCGAGCGATAGCGGCCCATGCGCGCCACCGCATTGAGTTCGGCGGCGGCCGCGCGCAGTTCCTGCAGCACATCGGGGCTGTCACCACCTTCCGGCTGCCGGAATTGCCCGCGGTCGTAGAGGTAGACTGTCGCGATCATCCGCTCGCCGTTCGCGGGGACGTAGCGCACAGAGACGCCCAGCCCTGCGCCGCCCGGAAGGCGCTCGGCATTCATCACCTCGCCGCTGCGCCGGAACGGCCCCAGTTCCGATGGAAGGGACTCGACGGCACGTGCCGCGTCTGACGCACCAGATGGGCCAGCCGTGGCCCTTGTCCCTGGAGCATCCGGCGCAGCGCACCCCGCCAGGAGCAGGAGCGCGACGAGAACCGCACGCATGACGCTTCCTCGATTCGGATCGGGAATATCGTGCGACGACCCGCGCCGCCCGTCCATCCGGCTGCATTGCCCCGGCCGACTGTCACGCCTCCGGCCGCACCCGGACACGCATCAGCCGCACCGCCCGGTCGCCCAGGCCGGGCGGCAGCAGCGCCAGCAGCCGCAGCAGCCAGCCGAGCGGTGCCGGGAACACCACCCGCGCGCGACCTTGCAGCAGCGCCCGATGCACCCGCTCCGCCGCCGCCTCCAGCCCCATTCGCAGCGGCTTCGGGCCGAGATAGCGATCGCCCATCGCGCTGTCGAAGAAGCCCGGGCAGATGACGCTGACCCGGATTCCCTCCGGCCCATGCGCGGCGCGAAGCGCCTCGCCCCAGGCGAACAGCCCGGCCTTGCTGGCGCAGTAGCCCGGCGTGTCCGGCAGGCCGCGGAAGGCGGCGAGCGAGGCGACCAGGCCGATCGCCCCGTGCCCGCGCGCCCGCATCCCCGGCAGCAGCGGCCCGACCAGGTGCATCGCCCCGAGCAGGTTCACCGCCACCTGTGCCGCCGCCGCGGCGGTATCTTCCGGCGCGCCATCCGGGCTGGTCCCGGCCGAGGTGCCGGCATTGGCGATGGCGAGCTCCACCGGCCCTTCCACCTCGAACGCCGCGAGCGCTGCGGCGAGCGCCGCCGCGTCCCGCACATCGAGCGCCGCGATGCGCACCCGCGCGCCGCGCGCCGTGCACTCCGCGGCCACCGCCTCGAGCGCGGCGCGGGAGCGCGCCACCAGCAGCAGCCGCACCCCCGGTGCCGCGAAGCGCCGCGCCAGCGCCGCGCCCAATCCGCGCGAGGCGCCGGTGATCGCCACCGCGCCGAAGGCCGTCACCGCCACCCCCTCAGCCGCGCCACCGCACGGGTAACGAAGCCCTGCACCGCCCGGATGCCCGCGAGCCGCCCCGGCGGAAACAGCTCCGGCCGGTCCATCCGCTCCAGCAGGAGCTCGGGCGGGCAGGGGAGTTCGGTCAGCGGGTCCACGCAGCTTGGGTAGAGGATCAGCGCGCCGGCGACCAGTTCGTCGAGCGTCAGCCGCCGCCGCGGGCGGGGGAGGGCCGTGCGGTCCTCGGTCAGCCCCCAACCGGCATAGAAGGGGCTTCCCCAGCAGGTGACCGGGAGCCCGCGCAGCAGCGCCTCGAAGCCGGTCAGCGAGGTGATGGTGTGCACCGCCGCCACCTGGCCGAGCACCGCCGCCATCGGCGCCCGTTCCAGCACCTGGTCGGCCAGCCCTGCCAAGTCGGCGGCGGCGATGCGGCCGCGGCGGAAGCCGGCCTCGATGTCGGGATGCGGCTTGTAGATGAGGAAGGCATCGGGCTCGGCGGCGCGGACGGCGCGCAGCAGCTCGAGGTTGCCGCGGATGGCGCCGCCGCCTTGCCGCACCGAGGCATCGTCCTCCACCTGGCCCGGCACCAGGATGCACCGACGCCCCGGCGGCGGCGCGACGACCGGTGCCTCGCCGCCCAGGTTGTACTTGGTCACCCCGCGCGCCACGATCGCCGCCCGCAGCGCCGCCGCGCGGGCGAGCAGGGCCGGGGTGAAGGCGGCGGTGCCCAGCAGCACCTCCAGGTCGCTCGCCTGCGCCGGGTCGTAGTACGGCCCGCGCCCATCCACCGCGAAGGAGGCACCCGGCCGGAACGCTGCGCCGAGCCCGGCGGAGCGGATGAAGCCGTCCTCCAGCCACAGCAGCTCCACCCCCGCCGCCGCCGCGCGCCGGCGGAGATCCGCCGGCGCCGAGGCGCTCCAGGCCAGCAGCGCGCCGCCGCGCGCCCTGGCCGCGGCGAGCGCCGCGCCCGGCCGGGTGCGGAAGACAGGCGCCGGCCCCGCCGAGGCCAGCAGCGCCGCCACCCGGCGGCGCTTGTAGGGATGCACGCCGAGGCAGGCCGCGACTCGCCGCCCCTCGGCCGCCCGCGTCTTCCAGAGCGCCAGGATGTCGAGTGCGTCCAGGATGCCGCAGGGCCGCTTGCGGAACGGGTCGGCACAGCGCGTCGCCGCCAGCAGCGCCGCCCACGTGGCGCGTGGGTCCGCCCCCGCCAGCGTTCCGTCCGCCAACGGGACACCGGCAGCCAGCGCGAGCAGCGCAAGGTCGCGCGAGGCGCCGCGCAGTTCCGCCGCGGCGTCGAGCAACGTCCAGGGATCGAGCGCCGGCAACCCGCCCTGCAGCACCGGGGCGCCGGCGGCGAAGGGGTCGCGTGCCAGCACCATCGGCCGGCCCTCCGCCCGCGCCTGGGCCCGCGCTGCCGCCAGCCGCGCCGCGGCTTCCTCCCGCCGGGCGGAGTCGCAGGGGTCGAGCACCACCAGCGCCGCCCGCCGCGCCAGGCCGAGCGCCGCCACGCCCGGATCGGGCAGTCCCGGCGGCCCGCCGAGTCGCGCCGCCGCCAGCCGCGCCAGCACCTCGGGCAGTTCGGCCGGCGTCGCCGCTGGCCTGGCGAGCGCATCGCCGACCGGATCGGGCGGCGCGCCGAGCACCAGGGCGACCGGCACCTCCCGTCCGGCGAAACATGGCGGGCGGAAGGGTCCGGGGGAGAAGGGCAGTGGCGACCCGTCCTCGCCCGGCGCCACGCGCTGCTCCGGCCAGAAGGCCGGCAGGTGCGGCCAGGCGGCCAGCAACCGTCGAGGGAACAGGAGCGGTGGGAGCGCGCGCGGCGGCGTGGCTTCGGGCACCGGCACATGCTAGACGGAAGCCGGCCCAGGTGCATGCGCCGGGGGCGACGGGCGTGCCCCGGACCTTCCCCGCCGTTGCCGCCGGGCGACAGGTTAAGGACAACCATGGCGCGCGGGCCGGTTCGGAGCGTTATACCGTTTTGCTTCGTCCGGCTGGTTCCGTTAGTCTGCAACGCGATGAATCAATACACTTTCCCGCGCGCCTGGCGGCTGCCCGGCGCGATCCGCCGTGCCGCCGGCCCGCAGTTGGCCCTGTTCGGGGCGCTTTTGCTCGCCGGTTGTGCGGGGGGCGGGGGGCTGTTCGGCGGCGCCGGCCAGCCGGCCACGCAGCCCACTGCGGCCCCCGCCGTGCAGGACCCGCTCGCCGCCTTCGCCGCCCAGGCCGCGCCCGGCGCCCAGGCCCGCGTCACCTTGGCGGACGGCCAGCCGGCCACGGTTCGCCTGGCGCGCAGCTACGCCGCGGCCAGCGGACGGGAATGCCGCGAAGTGCTGGTGGGCGCGGGAATGGCGCAGCGTTCGCAACTGGTCTGCCGCACCGAGGCCGGCAGCTGGGAACAGGCGCGGCCGCTGCTGCGCGGCGCCGGACCGATGCGACGATGAGCGCCACCAGCTGGGCCGACCGCGGCGCCGAGAAGGCGCCCGGCCGGCCCGGCAACACCCTCGCCGGCCTGCGCGTCCAGCTGCGGGTGATCCATGCGCTGCTGCTGCGTGAGATGCAGACCCGGTTCGGGCGCAGCCGGATCGGCATCCTCGCGCTGTTCCTGGAGCCGCTGGCCTTTGCGGGGATGATCGCGTTCATGCGCTCGTCCATCGGCATCGGGCACAGCGTGCCCGGCGTCTCCATGTTCGTCTTCGCGCTGGTCAGCTACCTGCCGTTCTTCACCTTTCGCGCCATCGTCTCGCGTGCGCCGGGCACCGTGCGGTCCAACGTGACGCTGCTCTACCACGCGCCGATCCGCCTGCTGGACGTGGTGCTGGCGCGGCATGCGCTGGAGGCGGCGGCGGTGTTCAGCGTCATGGCCTTCGTCGTCATCGCGCTCGCCATCTGGGCCGACGCGCCGCCGCATTCGATCCCGGCGCTGGCGCTCGGCCTGCTGCTGCTGTTCCTCTACTCGCACGGTCTCGGGCTGTGCGCCGCCGCGGCCGCGGCGGTCTCGCGCATCGCCGCGGCGCTGATCCACCCGCTGCTGTTCCTGTCGCTGCCGCTGTCGGGCGTCCTGATCGCGGTGCACATGCTCGATCCGGCGATCCAGGAAGTGCTGCTGTGGAACCCGCAGGTCCACATCCATGAACTGGTGCGTGAGGGCTTCTTCGGCGACAAGGTGCCCTGCTACTTCGATATCGGCTATCTCGCCTTTTGGGTCGGGGTGTTCAACCTGCTCGGCCTCGCCGCGCTCCGCGTCGTCCGTCCCCGGCTCGAACTGTGAGGCGGCGCGGATGATCCTGCTCGAGGGAGTGTCGAAATTCTATCGGACGCGCGGCGTCGGCAAGCGCTGGATCCTGCGCGACACCACGGCGGTGATCCGCCGGGGCGACCGGCTCGGAATCCTCGGCCGCAACGGCTCGGGCAAGTCCACGCTGGTGCGCATGCTCGGCGGGGTGGAATTCCCGAACTCCGGCCGCATCGAGCGGCGGATGACGGTCTCCTGGCCGCTGGCGCGGCGGATGGGCGTGCATCCGCAGCTCAGCGGCGCCGACAATGCCCGCTTCATCGCCCGCATCTATGGCAAGCCCATCGAGGAGATGGTCCGCGCCGTGGACAGATTCGCCGAGCTCGGCAACTACATGGACATGCCGATCTCCACCTACTCGGCCGGCATGATGTCCCGCCTGCAGCTCGGCCTGTCGCTGGCAATGGATTTCGACTGCTACCTGATCGACGAAGCCACGAGTGCCGGCGACCAGCGCTTCATCGAGCGTGCCCGCCAGGCGATGGAGTCACGATTCCATAAACGTTCGCTGGTCATCGTCAGCCACCAGACCACGCATATCCGCACCTTCTGCCGCACCGCCGCGATCCTGAACGACGGCCGGCTGACCTTCTTCGAGGACCTCGATGAAGCTATCGCCACCTACGAGGCCCTCTGAGCCTCTCGCCGCCAGCGGCATCTCGCCGCAGGCGGCCACCCGCCCGGACCGGCCGAAGCCCGGCCGCCGCCGCCGCCGCATCGGCGCGCGCTGGTGGTTCGTGCTGCTCGTCGTGCTGCCGACGCTGTTGACCGCCGGCTACTATGCCGGCTTTGCCGCCAACATCTATGAATCCGAGGCCCGCTTCCAGGTGCGCAACCGCTCCGGCGGCAGTGGCGGTGCGATGGATATGGGCGGAGGGCGGATCGCGGCCATGGCCAGCGCGCTGGGTGGCGTCAGCGCCCGGCCTTCCAGTGAGGAATCCCAGGCTGTCTCCGCCTGGATCGACAGCCACGCCGCGATCACGGCCCTGCAACGCGAGATCGACCTGGTTGAGCTGTGGCGCCGCCCGGAGGCCGACCCGATCGCCCGCCTGTGGTGGGAGGAGCCGCAGCTCGAATGGCTGCTGTGGTATTTTCGGCGTCGCGTCGAGGTCGTCTTCGACGCCGAGACCGGCGTGATGACGCTGCGCGCCCATGCCTTCCGCCCGGACGACGCGCAGATGCTGGCGCAGCAGGTGCTACGCCTGTCTGAGGAACTGGTGAACACCCTCTCCGCCCGCACCGTCGGCGACGCCGTGCGCGTCGCGCAGGAGGACGTGGCCAAGGCCGAGCGCCGGGTGATCGCCGCGCGCGAGGCGCTGATCGCCTTCCGCGAACGCGAGCAGGCCTTCGACCCGACGCGCAGCGCCACCGGCGCGGTGGACAATATCGGCCGGCTGGAATCGCTGCTGGCGCAGACCCGCGCCGAGCTGCAGGAGCGTCGCGCCTTCATGCGCGCCGACAACCCGCAGGTGCAGGTGCTGGCGAACCGCATCGCCGCCCTGCAGGAGCAGATCGCCACCGAGCGCGGCCGCATGACCCGCGGCAGCGAGGCGGTGACCCAGCAGGTCGCCGGCTTCGAGCGGCTGGAGCTGGAACGCCAGCTGGCCGATCGCGAGCTTGCCTCCACCACCGCCTCGCTCGAGGCGGCGCGCACCGACGCGCTGCGCCAGCAGGTCTTCATCCTCCGGGTCGCCGATCCGCAATTGCCGGAATGGGCGCTCTACCCCCGGGCCACCTTCAACACGCTGACCGTCTTCGTCAGCCTCTCGGTGCTGTTCGGCGTCGGCTGGCTGCTGATCGTCAGCGCGCGCGAGCATGCGAACTGACATGACCTTCCGACGCATCCCTGCCTTGCTGTTCGGCGCAGCGCTGCTGCATGCCGCCCCCGTCGCGGCCCAGCTTCTGCCGCCCGGCCTGTTCGGCCGCGGCGCTGCGCCCACCGCGCCGATGCAGGCGGCTCCCCCTGCCGCCGCGCCCGCGCCCGGCATTGGCGCCGCGCCGGGCATCGACGCCCTGCTGAACCGCAACGACCCGATCACCACGCTGCGCCAGGGCGCGGCCACCGCCGCCGAGGCCGGGCCAACCGCCATCGGCCCGCTCGGCGATCCGGCGCGGATGCCCGGCCCGGCCACCGCGGTGTTCGGCGCGACGCTGTTCAACCGCGCGCCCCCGAGCCCGGCGGACACGCCGAACCCGAACTACCGCCTCGGCCCGGGTGATCGCGTCTCGATCACCCTCTGGGGCTTCGTCGAGGGCGCCGTACAGGCGGTGATCGACAACGAGGGCAACGTCTTCATCCCGCAGGTCGGGCCCGTGCGGCTCGGCGGCACCCGCGCCGGCGACATCCAGCGCGTGGTGGAGGGCGAGGTGCGCCGCGTCTACGCCCAGCAGGTGCAGGTCTATGCAACGGTGCTGAACACCGGTTCGCTCGGCGTCTTCGTCACCGGCTTCGTGCGCGGCCCCGGCCGCCATCTCGGCGCCGCGTCCGAGAGCGTCCTGGACTACCTGGCGCGCGCCGGCGGCGTGGATCCCGGCCGCGGATCCTACCGCGCCATCTCGCTCCAGCGCGGCGGCCGGACGGTCGCGCGGGTGGACCTCTACAGTTTCCTGCTGACCGGCAGCCTGCCCGATCTCAACCTGCAGCAGGGCGACACCATCGTGGTCGCGCCGCAGGGTGCGGTCGTCGGCGCCGATGGCGCGGTGCGCAACAACTTCCTGTTCGAGGTCTCAGGCCGCACCATGCCGGGCTCCGAGCTGGTGCGCCTCGCTGCGCCGCTGCCCTCGGCCACCAATGCGGTGATCCGCGGCACCCGCAACGGCCAGCCCTTCGCGCGCTACGTGACGGTGCGCGAGCTGGCCAGCGTGCAGCTGCGCGACCAGGATACCGTCAGCTTCATCACCGATGCGCCCGCGCCGACCGTGCGGGTAATGGTGGAGGGCAGCCGGGTCGGTCCCTCGGTGCTGATCGCCGACCGCGACACCTCGCTCTGCACGCTGCTCGACCATGTCGAGGTGGACCCGCGCCTGGCCAACACGCGCGGCGTCTTCCTGCTGCGCCCGGGCCTGGCCGCGCAGCAGATGCGCACCATCAACGAGGCGATGGACCGGCTGGAGCGCCAGCTCTTCCTCTCCATCTCGCCGACGACCGGTGTCGCGGAGGTGCGCGCCTCGGAGGCCAACCTTGTCGCCAGCTACATCCAGCGCGCCCGCCGCACCCAGCCGGAGGGCCGCCTGGTGGTGATGGACCGCGGCGGGCGTTGCGCCGATGTGCGCCTGCAGGACGGCGACACCATCGTCATCCCCGAGCGCGTGCAGACGGTGCTGGTTTCGGGTGAGGTGCGCGCGCCGCAGGGCGTGGTGTGGCGGCCGAACATGTCGATCGCCGATTATGTCAATGCGGCCGGGGGCTTCGCCGAGCGCGGCGCCGAGAACCAGCTGATGATCCGCAAGGCGTCCGGCGAGCTGATCCTCGAGCCGACCGAGGGGCCCGAGCCCGGCGACGAGCTGATCGCCCTGCCACGTCTGGATCCCAAGAACTTCCAGCTGACGCGCGACCTGCTGAACCTGATCTTCCAGTCCGCGCTGTCTGCGCGGGTGTTCATGAACTGAGGGGCAAGGCGCGGCGGGCTAGGCCTGCCGCGCCTATCTCTTCTCCACCCGCCCCTCGTAGCGCCCGCCCTCGTCGTACAGCCGCACCGTCCCCCCGCTCCTGGCCGCGCGCCCGCTGCTCCGTCCGCCGGCGTCGTAGTCCCGCCGCGTGTCGCCGCGGAATTCGCTCCGCCCCTGGTAGCGGCCGCCGGAATCGTAGCGGCGCAGCGTGTCCCCGCGCTGCTCCTCCCGCCCCTGGTAGCGACCACCCGAGTCGTAGAAGCGGGTCGTGTCGCCGCGCGCCTCGGCACGGCCCATGTAGCGGCCTCGGGCGTCGTAGAATCGCGTGGTGTCGCCGCTGGTCTCCGCTCGGCCGATGCTGCGGCCCTGCGCGTCGTAGCGGCGTTCGGTCTGCGCCGCGGCGGGCAGGGCGAGCAGCAACAGGAGCAGGGCGGCAATCGGGCGCATCGGCGGAACCTCCACGCCGGTGATGGTATGGGAAGGGTTGCGGCGGGGGTGCGGCGCGATCAGGGCAGCAGGCGGTAGATCACCACCTCGCGCAGCGTCCGGTCCTCCAGCTCCAGCGAGGTCGGCACCGCATGCCGCGCCACCGGCTCCAGCCCGCTGCCCGGCAGGTACGCCCGGCCCGGATCGGCCACCCACACCTCGCATTCCGCCGCCATCCGCCGCAGCCAGGGCAGGATATGTGCGGTCATCGGCGCCTCGTAGCAGACGTCGCCGGCCAGGATGATGTCCCAGCGGCAGGCGGTGCCGACGACATCTGCGCCCGTTGCTGCCACCGCCACGCCGTTCAGCGCCGCGTTCAGTTTGATGGCCGCGACCGCCAGCGGATCGATCTCCGCCGCCTCTACCACCGCCCCGCAGCGTGCCGCGGCGATGGCGGCAATGCCGCAGCCCGCGGCGAAGTCCAGCACGCGCTTGCCTGCAACCCGCGCGGGTTCATCCAGCAGCAGCCGTGCGGTGGCCTGCCCGCCGGGCCAGGCGAAGGCCCAGAAGGGCGGCTCGATGTTGCGCGCCTTCAGCCACTCCTCGCTGGCCTGCCAGATCGGGGTGATCTCGGTGGCCAGGTGCAGCGCGATCTCCGGCACCAACGGTGCGCGGGCGACCGTGGTATGCGCCGTGATGAAGCCTTCCGGACTCAAAGGCGCCCGATCAGGAAGGCCAGCGCGATCGTCAGCCCGACCTCCCGGTTCGACTTGAACAGGCGAAGGCACCCCGCCGGATCGTGGATGTCGAGCGTCCGTGCCTGCCGTGTCAGCATCCAGGCCGGCAGCAGCAGCGCGAGGAAGAACCAGATCGAGGCCCCGGCGAGCCCTCCCGCCACGCCCAGCAGCGCGACCGTCGCCGCATAGCAGCCGGCGACGAACAGCGGCGATTCAGCCTCGAACTTCCGCGCGGTGGAGCGGATGCCGACCATCGCATCGTCCTCCCGGTCCTGATGGGCGTAGATCGTGTCGTAGCCCAGGATCCAGAAGAACCCCGCCGCCCAGAGCGCGAAGGCCGCCGGATCGAGCCCGCCCGTCGCCGCCGCCCAGCCCGTCGGCGCCGCCCAGGAGAAGACGAGGCCCAGCACCGCCTGCGGCCAGTCCGTCACGCGCTTGGCCAGCGGATAGAGCCCGATCAGCACCAGCGAGCCGAGCCCGACGCCGATGGCTGCCCAGGGAAGCTGGAACAGCACGGCCGCGCCGATGGCGCAGAGCCCCGCCAGGAACCACAGCGCCTGCATCGGCGTGACCGCGCCCGAGGCCAGCGGCCGCCCCCGCGTGCGCTCCACCTGCCTATCGAGGTCGCGGTCCCAGAGGTCGTTCACGACGCACCCCGCCGCCCGCATGGCAAAGGCGCCGACCAGGAAAAGCAGCGTCAGCCGGATGCCCTCGGCCCAGGACGGCGCGGCCGCGGCGAAGGCCCAGAAGCCCGGAAGCACCAGCAGCCAGGCGCCGATCGGCCGGTCGAACCGCGCCAGCAGGGCGTAGGGGCGCCAGGCGGCGGGCAGCCGGGCCACCCAGCCATGCGCGCGGATATCGGTGAAGCCGCTCATGCGATGGTCAATACAGCATGGCGGACAGGATGGCGCGCCCCGCTGCGCGCCGCGATCTCAGCGCCTGCGGGCGAGTGCGGCACCGATGGTGGGCATATGGGCGAGGGTGCTGCCGACGAGGGTGGGGCGGAAGCGCGAGGTGTTTGCGGGTCCGGCGGTGATGGTGCGGGTGGCGGCGCCTATGGCGAGTTCTCCCTCGCCCTCGGCTTCCAGGCCGCGGATCCACTCGGGCGTCCAGGGCTCTCCGTCGGGGCCGCGGATGATCCAGTTGCGCTGCTCCGGCGTGTCGAGCGGGGTGGTGCCCTCGGGCCAGTTGGAGCCTTCGCCGATCCCGCCCGAGGCGGAGCGCAGGGTGCCGTCTGGGAGCGGGGTGACGCCGGCGCGGGCCATGACCGCGGCGAGGGTGAGGGGGATGGTGCGGCCCGCGGCAGATGCAGGAGGTTCCGGGGCGAGTCCAGGAAGGTCGCGGCGGTCGTGCCCAGCCTCAGCTCAGTTAGCGCCCTGAACAGGTCGTGGCCAAGCCACTGGTTCGGGATCAGGTGGTGCGCTTGGGTGGGCGTCAGCGTCGACATCACATGCGTCCCTGGAAGCGCGCCGGACGAAGGGTCAGCGTGTGCCAGTAGCCGTCACCCCAATGGAAATCGGCGCCGTAGATGCCGCGCGCGATCATGGCCTCACGCACCGCCTCCGACACCCAGATCGGTCCGCCTCTGAAAAAGCGGCGGTCGCGGAAGAGATGCACGCTCTCGGGCAGCGCCTCGTCGCGCAGGATGTAGATCGGAATATTCGGCTCGTCGGGGTTCGTCGGCCTTGGCCGAATCAGAACAAGCGGTCCCCCCTTCCACCCCGGCTCCCAGCGCCAGCCGCTTGCCGCCAAGTCCACCGCCGGGATGTCGCGCGTGACGTCGAACAGGTGGTAGCTGCCCTGCGGCAGGACCTCGCCGGTGGCGAGCGTGATCTCGACCGGATAGGTATCCATCGCCTCAGCGTCGAACTCTCGCAGCAGCGCCGCCGCCCGGTCGGAGACGAGGATCAGCGTGCCGAAGAGATCGGGGCGGTGGAAATCAAGGATATGGCTCGCCTTGCGCGCGCGGGAGCGGAAGCGGATCGGCGCGGCCATGGCTTCGGGCGTGCGGAGCCGGTCCCAGCCGAGCCCGCCACCCCATCCATGCTGCTGCACGTTGGCGCCCAGCGGTGGGTGCGCCGGATTGGCAGGGCCGAGATACTCAAGGATGGACTTCTCGCCACGCAGCCAAGGCGAATTACTCGTGGCGCCCAGCTGGGAGTAGCGGCGCATCGCCGTGCCCGCGTAGCGCGCATCGGCCGCGCGCGCCTTGGGTGACCGCGAGTCGCCGATCACGCCCTCGCCGGTGCTTCCGGACGGTGTCTCGGTCATCGCTTGCCCTCCGCCGGACGGCCGGCATCCAAACCCTCGACGGTCAGGCGATACGCCTCGCCTTCCAGGCCCTGCCAGGGGCCGATGCGCACGCGCTTGGCCAGCGGATACAGCCCGATCAGCACCAGCGACCCCAGCCCCGCCAGGAACCACAGCGCCTGCATCGGCGTCACCGCGCCCGAGGCCAGCGGCCGCCCGCGCGTGCGTTCCACCTGCCGGTCGAGGTCGCGGTCCCGGAGGTCGTTCACCACGCACCCCGCCGCCCGCATCGCAAAGGCGCCGACCAGGAACAGCAGGGTCAGCCTGATCCCCTCGGCCCAGGAGGGCGCGGCCGCGGCGAAGGCCCAGAACCCCGGCAGCACCAGCAGCCAGGCGCCGATCGGCCGGTCGAAGCGCGCCAGCAGGGCGTAGGGGCGCCAGGCGGCGGGAAGGCGGGCCACCCGGCCATGCGCGCGGATATCGGTGAAGCCGCTCATGCGGCATACCTGTCCGGGGAGAGCCCGCATGTCCATCCCACGCCTCCATCTCGATGACACGCTGGCCGAGGGCGCGGAATTGGAAGCCGCGCCCGGCCAGGCGCATCACGTCGGCACAGTGCTGCGGCGTGGCGTGGGCGATCCGGTGCGGGTGTTCAACGCCCGCGAGGGCGAGTTCGCCGCGACCATCGCCCATCTGCGCAAGGACCGCGCGCGCTTCGTCCTCGGCGCCCGCCTCCGCCCGCCGGCGCCCGAGCCGGAGCTCCGCCTGCTCATCGCCGCCCTGAAGCGCGACGCCATGGACTGGCTGGTCGAGAAGGCGACCGAGCTCGGCGCCACCCGCATCCAGCCCGTCACCACCCGCCGCAGCGTGGCCGAACGCGCCAACACCCAGCGCCTCTCCGCCATCGCCCGCGCGGCCGCCGAGCAATGCGAGCGGCTCGGCGTGCCGGAGATCGCGGAGATCACTCCGCTGCACCGGGTGCTGGATGGCTGGGACGGCGCGAAGCTGGTGGTGGCGATGGAACGCAGCGCCGCGCCACCCATCCGGCTCGCCGCCACGGGCCTGTCATACCCGATGTGCCTGCTGGTCGGGCCGGAAGGGGGCTTCGAGGGGGCGGAGCTTGACGATCTGCGCCGGCGTGCCTTTGTTGTGCCGGCCGCGCTCGGGCCCCGCATCCTGCGGGCCGAGACTGCCGCGGTGGCCGGCCTGGCGGCGCTTCAGGCGCTCGCCGGGGACTGGACCGAATCCTCCGCCGGGTGACCCCAGCCCGGGCGGCAGCACGCGGGTAGAGACGCCAACACGATGTCCAATCCGGGCGAGGCCGACCTCACGCCGATCACCTCGGCCCGCCAATTGGCGGAATGGTTCGCGGCCGGCAGCAAGCCGCGTACGGCCTGGCGGATCGGCACCGAGCACGAGAAGTTCGGCTTCCGCCGTTCCGACCTCGCGCCCCCGCCCTACGAGCCCGCCGGCATCCGCGCCATGCTGGAAGGCATCGCGGCGAAAGGCTGGGAGCCGATCCCCGACAACGGCAAGCCGATCGGGCTGAAGCGCGGCATGGCCTCGGTCAGCCTGGAACCCGGCGGCCAGTTCGAGCTGTCCGGCGCGCCGATGGCGGACCTGCACGAGACGCGCGCGGAACTTGCCGCGCATCTGCGGGAGGTGCATGAGGTGGCCGGCCCGCTCGGCCTCGGCTTCGCGCCGCTCGGCTTCCACCCGCTGGCGGAGCGGGACGACATGCCCTGGATGCCGAAGGGCCGCTACGCGATCATGCGCAACTACATGCCGCGCGTCGGCGGCATGGGGCTCGACATGATGCTCCGCACCTGCACGGTGCAGGTGAACCTCGATTTCGGCGACGAGGCGGACATGGTGGAGAAGCTGCGCGTCTCCCTCGCGCTGCAGCCGCTGGCCACCGCGCTGTTCGCGAATTCGCCCTTCATGGAGGGCAAGCCCTCCGGCTGGCTTTCGCTGCGCGGCCGCGTCTGGACCGACACCGACCCCGACCGCACCGGCATCCCCGCCGTCGCCTTCGAGGACGGCTTCGGCTTCGAGCGCTTCGCCGATTTCGTGCTCGACGTGCCGATGTATTTCATCATGCGCGAGGGCCAGTACATCGACGCAGCCGGCGTGCCGTTCCGCGCCTTTCTCGAAGGCCGCGCGGAGAAGCTGGCCGGCCACACCGCGACGATGGGCGACTTCGCCGACCATGTGACGACGGTGTTCACCGATGTGCGCCTGAAGCGCTTCCTCGAGATGCGCGGCGCGGATGCGGGGAATGTCGGGATGCTGATGGCCCAGCCTGCCTTCTGGACCGGCCTGCTCTATGACGACGCGGCGCAGAAGGCCGCCGCCGCGCTGGTGCGCGGCTGGAGCGTGCAGGAGCTGCGCGCGCTGCGGATGGAGGTGCCGAAGCGCGCGCTGCACGCCAGCATCGGCGGCCGGGCACTGCGCGACATCGCGCGCGAGGCGGTGGCGATCTCGCGCGACGGGCTGAAGGCGCGCGGCCTCGGCGAGGAGGTGTTCCTCGCCCCGCTCGAGGAGATCGCCGCAAGCGGCATGACCCAGGCGGAGCGCTGGCTTCAGCGGCACGAGCGCGCCTGGGGCGGCGACGTGTCGCGCATCTTCGCCGAGGCGGAGGTCTGATCCTGCTTCTCTCCCTCCCCCGGTCAGCGCCGTCGCCTTCCTCGCCTCGCGCGTGCGGCATCCGGCTGGACTGAGCCGGAACTTCGCCGCCGGCCCGCGCCTTGTGCGATCGCGGCCGCCGCACCGGCGCGCCGCGAGACACAGCCGAGGCGCCATGCCCCTTCCGCGCGACGGCGCCCTGGACAGCACGCTCGCCATGCTGTCCGAGGGCTACGCCTTCATCCCCAACCGCTGCCGCCGGCTGGACACCGACATCTTCGCCACGCGGCTGATGCTGCGGCCGGCCATCTGCATGAGCGGCGAGGAGGCGGCGCGGATCTTCTACCATCCCGGCCGCTTCACCCGCCGCGGTGCCCTGCCGCCGACCGTGCTGCGGCTGCTGCAGGACAAGGGCAGCGTCGCCACGTTGGACGGCGGGGCACATCTGCACCGCAAGCGCATGTTCATGTCGCTGATGACGCCGGACTCCATCGCCCGCTTGGCCGCGGCGATGGAAGCCGCCTGGCGCGCGTGCCTGCCGGATTGGCAGCGGCGTGAGCGCATCGTGCTGCTGGACGAGGCGCACGCCATCCTGTGCCGCGCCGCCTGCGATTGGGCCGGTATCAGGCTTGCCGACTCCGAGGCGGAGGCACGCACGCGCGAACTTGCGGCGATGTACCAGGGGGCCGGCGCCGTTGGGCCGCGTCTCCTGCGCGGGCTGCTGCTGCGCCGGCGCACGGAGCGTTGGGCGCGCGACCTCGTCAAGGGCGTGCGCGCGCGCAACGACGCGACGCCGCCCGGCAGTCCGCTCGACATCGTCGCACGTCATCTCGACCCGGATGGCAAGCCGCTGGACAGTCGCATCGCCGCGGTGGAACTGCTGAACCTGCTGCGCCCCACCGTCGCCGTCGCACTCTACATCACCTTCGCCGCGCTCGCCCTGCACGAGCACCCGGCCGAGCGCGACGCGCTGCGCAGCGGCGACGAGGCGGCGCTGGACGCCTTCGTGCAGGAGGTCCGGCGCCTCTCGCCGTTCTTCCCCGCCGTCGCCGGACGCGTGCAGGAGCCGTTCGACTGGCGCGGCCATCGTTTCGCGCGCGGCGACTGGGTGCTGCTCGACATCTACGGCAGCAACCGCGATCCGCGCAGCTGGACGGATCCCGAGGCGTTCCGCCCGGCGCGCTTCCACGGCCGCAGCGACAACGCCTTCGCGCCGATCCCGCAAGGGGGCGGCGACCATCTGGCGGGTCATCGCTGCGCCGGCGAATGGGCCACCATCGCCCTGATGCGCCGCGCAGTGCGGCTTCTCACCGGCGCCATGCGCTACGACGTGCCGGAGCAGGATCTCCGCGTGGACCTGGCACGCATGCCGGCCCAGCCGGCCAGCGGCTTCGTCATCCGCGGCGTGCAGCCGCTCGACTGAGTCCGGAACCCAGCCGCTTCCACCGTGTTCCGCCCGCACAGGCACGGAGACGGCGCATGCGGGCACTCTGCTGGCACGGCAAGGAGGACATCCGCTGCGAGAGCGTGCCCGATCCGAAGATCGAGCACCCGCGCGACGCGATCATCAAGGTGACGGCCTGCGCCATCTGCGGCAGCGACCTGCACCTCTACGACAACATGATCCCCGCCATGAAATCGGGCGACGTGATGGGCCACGAGACCATGGGCGAGGTGATCGAGGTCGGCTCCGAGATGCGCGGCAAGCTGAAGGTCGGCGACCGCATCGTGGTGCCCTTCACCATCACCTGCGGCGAGTGCTGGCAGTGCCGCCGCGGCAACTTCTCGCTCTGCGAGACCACGAACCGCAACGCCGCCATGCAGGAGAAGATCTTCGGCCGCCGCGCCGCCGGGCTGTTCGGCTACACCCATCTGACCGGCGGTTATCCCGGCGGCCAGGCGGAATACCTGCGCATCCCCTATGCCGACGAGACGCACATCAAGGTGCCCTCCACGCTGACCGACGAACAGGTTCTCTTCCTCTCCGACATCTTCCCCACGGGCTGGCAGGGTGCCGTCCAATGCGACGTCCAGCCGGAGGACACGGTGGCGATCTGGGGCTGCGGCCCGGTCGGGCAGATGTGCATCCGCTCCGCCGTGCTGCTCGGCGCGAAGCAGGTGATCGCGATAGACCGCGTGCCGGAACGGCTCGCCATGGCGCGCGCGGGCGGCGCCATCACCATCGACTTCGACGAGGAGAGCGTGATGGAACGCATCGACCAGCTCACCGACCGCAAGGGTCCGGAGAAGCTGATCGATGCCGTGGGGATGGAGGCGCATGCCACCGCCAGCCTCGATTCGGTGTATGACCGCGTGAAGCAGGCGGTGATGCTGACCAGCGACCGTGCCCATGTGCTGCGCGAGATGATCTACCTCGCGCGCCCCGGCGCCGTGCTGTCGGTGCCCGGCGTCTATGGCGGGCTGGTGGACAAGTTCCCGATGGGCCTGGTGATGAACAAGGGGCTCACCATCCGCACCGGTCAGACGCATGTGCGCCGCTGGACCGACGACCTGCTGCGCCGGATCGAGGAGGGACAGATAGACCCCTCCTTCGTCATCACCCACACCGTATCGCTAGAGGAAGGTCCTGCGATGTACAAGACCTTCCGCGACAAGCGGGATGGCTGCGTGAAGGTGGTGCTGAAGCCATGACTCGTCGCGCGCATCGTGGCTCGGCGGGGCGGCTCGCGGGCGGGCTCGGCTGGTTCTCTATCGGTCTCGGGCTGCTCGAGGTTGCGGCACCCCGTACTTTGGGCCGTGGCCTCGGCATGCGCGGGCAGGAAGGGCTGATCCAGGCCTACGGCCTGCGCGAGATGGCGACCGGCGTCGGCCTGCTGCTCGCCGCCGATCGCCGCCCCTGGATCCTCGGCCGGCTTGCCGGCGATGCGCTGGATGTCGCGACGCTCGCGGCGAATGCGCGGCACAACCGGCACCCGCTCGGGCTTGCGGTCGCGATGGCCGCGGTGCTCGGCGTCACCGTGTTGGACCTGCTCTGCGCCGAGGCGCTGCGCAGCGAGGAGGCGGACCGGGAGGTGCAGGCGAAGGCCGTACGCGCCTATGCGATGCGCAGTGGCTTCCCGCGCGGCGCGCAGGCCGCGCAGGGTGTCGCCCGCGATTTCGAGCCGCCGCGCGATTTCCGCATCCCCGACCCGCTGCGCCCCTGGCACCCGGCGTGAGCTAAGGCCCGTTAGACAAGGCTGGTGGCTGAGGGCTGGCGAGGGATTTTTCGTTCTGGGCAGGAAGGTGGCGCAGCCGATGGTGGTTCCATCGGCAAGCCGCCTGACGCACCCAGGGCGAAAAAGACCCGCCAGACCGATCCACTTCGGCCTTGTCTAGACCCGTGCCCGGACTGTGTCCGGGCAACTCGGGTCCAGCCCTTTCGAGCCGGCGATTCACGCCCTGGCGTGCCCGCCTGCGGCGTGCACACCCAGGGCGATCGCAGGCTAACGGGCCTTAGACCCGCTTCGCTGCCACGACCGCCGCCGCCGAGCCGCTGCCGACGATCCGACCCCACAGCCGCAGCAGCGCGCCCGGCGGCCCGCCGGCCAGTTCGCGCGCCTCGTCACGATGCTCCACCTCCTCCGCCTGGCAGATCGCGAGCAGCGCGCGGATCTCCGGATGGATGCCCTCCGCGTCCAGCCGGTCCAGCTGCTGCTGGTAGTGGTGGTCCACGAAGCTTTCGACGGCATCGATCGTCACATGCACCGCGCGCGGCCCGAACAGTGCGGGCAGCGCGCCTGTCAGGAATCCCGCCACCTTCCAGATCGGCAGCAGCCGGGAGCGCTGCGCTGGCGGCAGCAGTTGGTCGAGCAGCTCAAGGTGCCCCTGTTCCGTCGCGCGGTGCCGCGCCGCGAAGTCGCGCACGCCGGCATCGCGTGAGACGGCCAGGATCCCGCGATAGATCATCACCGCGCCGGTCTCCCCCGCATGGTCGCTGCGCAACTCCCGCACCAGCCAGTCCGGGATGGGCGGCAGCGAGGCCAGCGGCGGGGCAATCAGCGGCTTGCGGTCGTGTGTCATGGCGCCGCCGATGTGGCGTGGCGGCGCCATCCGGCAAGCCTGGCCCGCTACACCAAGTCGAAGTCTCCGGTCAGCCGGAAGCCGCGACCCTCGCCGAAGAACGGCACGTCGCCGGTGCCGATCGCCAGAAGCCGCAGGATGTCCGTGCTGTCCACCGTGGCGTTGTGGTCGCGGTCCTCGAAATAGTAGACGCCGAAGCGCGTGTTGCTGGCGCCCCCGATCACCAGGATGGTCTTCTCGAACACCAGCGGGTCGTTGTTGGTCAGCCGCGACCCCACCGCGTTGCGCACGGCGGTGAGCGAGCCGAAATCGTCGCCGGCGATTTCGTATTCCGTCGGCAGCACGGAGGCGGAGTGGCCCAGGCTGATGGTCTGCCCGTTGCCGATGAAGAAGGTGGTGGAGCCGGCCAGGCCGAAGGCGATGCTGTCCACCATGATGAAGTTGTCGTCGAACTGCGTGCCGTCCACGCTGTCCGCGCCCGCCGTGCTGACGGTGCTGTTTATATCCGCCGTCCCGTCGGACACCGAGCGGATCAGCGCCACGTTCCGGTCTGCCGTGCTGCCGAGGAAGATGCGGTCGCCGGCGAACCCGCCGACCAGCGTGTCGTTGCCGCCATTGCCGACCAGCGTGTCGGCGCCGCTGCCGCCGAACAGCACGTCGTCGAAGCCGCCGCCGTTGATGCGGATGGCCGAGGCGAGAGCGCGGCCATCCACCACCATCGCCTCGTTCACCACATTCACACTCACGCTCGCTTGGCCGCTCTGCGTGACCAGGGTGCCCGGCAGGCGCGCAGCGGAATTCGCCCCACCGTCGAAGTTGAAGACATCGAAGCCCGAGACGCCGGCGAAGACGCCCTGCGCCAGCGTCTGCCCTGCGGCGATGCCCACGACCAGCGTGTCGAACGCAGTCGCGGTGCTGGCGGTGACGATATCGAGGGCGGAAAGCTCGCCCGCCCCGAAGGTCACGCGGTTCACGCCGCCTGCGACATGGAGCTCGTCCACCCCGGTGCCGGCGAAGACGGTGTCGTTGCCGGCGCCGCCGAACAGCATGTCGTTGCCGTTGCCGAGTTCGACAGTCACGCGCTTGCCGCTGGCGAAGGCGCTGACATCCACCAGGTCATCGCCATCGCCGCCGCGGATGGTGGACATGGTGAAGCCGAGCTCATCGGCGAAGGCGCCGGGCAGCGTCACTTCCTGCCCGCCCGCCGCGAGTTCGACGATCTCGATGCCCGACACGCCAGCGAAGCTGCCCGCAGCCAGCGAGCCGTTGCCCAACAGCCGCAGCGTGTCGGTGCCGGCCTCGCCGTTCAGCGTATCCGCGGCGGTGAGGTTGTCCGAGAGTACGAGGAACACATCGTTTCCGATCCCACCGAACGCCCGGTCGTCGCCTGTGCCGGCGGCAAGCGTGTCCGCCCCGCGTCCGCCGATCAGCGAGTCGGCACCGTCACCGCCGTCGAGCAGAAAGTCCAGCGGCCTCGTCAGCCGCGCCACCTGCGAGACGAGCAGCAGGTCGTTGCCTGCCCCGCCCGAGACGGTCACCTCATCGGCCCCGGCGCTGTCACCGATCGCGTTGGTCGGCAGGAAGATGTCGTTGCCGGAGCCGAGCAGGAACCGCTCGATCCCCTGGATGCGCCCGGCGAGCGAGCCGCTGATGCTGATGCCGGTGAAGGTCAGGGTCGTGGAGTTGAACACGTCCAGCACTTCGAGCGTATCGGCCGCGCCGTCCTCGTCGGCGATCAGGTCGGACGAGGTGAGGTCGCCGGCCAGGGCGCGGTAACGGTCGTTGCCGATGCCGCCATCGGTGCGGTCGATGCCGGAGCCGAGGTCGATGGTATCCGCGCCGGCGCCGCCGAGCAGCGTGTCGTTGCCGGCGCCGCCGATCAGCAGGTCATTGCCGGCATCGCCGAGCAGCCTGTCGTGCCCGTCGCCGCCATCCAGCACGTCGTTGCCCGCCAAGCCGCGCAGGATGTCGTTGTCCGCGCCGCCGGCCAGCGTGTCGGCGAAGGCACCGCCGGTCAGGCGATCGTTGCCGGCCTCGCCGATCAGCGCCAGCGCAATGGTCGCATGGGTGCCGTTCAGCGTGTCGTCGCCGGCGGTTCCGAGCACGGTCAGCGCTGCGCCGCTCGTCGTCAGCCCGGCGCCGATGTTCAGCGCCAGGGGCAGCGCGCTGCCTGCGGCGGCCTGGATCTGCTCGATGCCCCTGATCGCGCTGGACATCGCCTGCGAAACCACGCCGCCGTCGTTCAGCACCAGCACGTCTTCATTGCCGGCCCCGCCATCGAGCCAGTCATTGGCGCCGAGATCGGCGATGGCGATCTCGACCGTGTCGGCGCCCGCGCCGCCGAGCACGGTGTCGGCACCCCAGCCGGGGCGGAGGAGGTCGTTGCCGCCGCCACCCTGCAACAGGTCGTTCCCGCCGTAGCCCTCCATTACCATGGGTGTCGCCAGCACGCCGCCGCCGAACACCGTGTCACCGCCGGATCCGCCGAGCACCAGGAAATCCGGCCGGTCCGTGCTGGCGACCATGGCGTCGTCGAGTGTGATGCTTGCACCGTTGGCGGCCGAGATGAACAACCTCTCGATGCCGCGGACGTTGGTGAAGGCCGCGGCCGTGAGGGTCATCGTCACGCTGATCCGCAGCAGGTCGGAATAGACGCCGGCGCCGCCCTGCACCGTGTCCGTGCCGACGAGGCGATTCGCACCGTTCACGACGAAGATGTCCACCTGATCGTCCGTGCCGATCAGCGAATCCGTGGCCCTTGCCGTCAGTTGGAATGTCGCCATGGCCGTGTCTCCCGCGTGCTTCGTTGCGATAATGCGCAGTGCAGCACTGCTGCGCAACCGCATCGGTTCATCAACGCTGGCGAGTTGTCGCGTGTCGCGTGATAGTCTGCGCGCAATGACGGAATCCTCGCCTCTCGCCACAGCCCTTGCGCGCACCGGCGCGCCGCGCATCGCCTCCTTCATCGTCACGGTCTGGGGCGATGCGGTGGCGCCGCGCGGCGGCTCGCTCTGGCTCGGCTCGCTGCAGGCGATCCTGGATCGCTTCGGCTGCACGCCGGGCCAGGTGCGCACCGCCATGTCGCGCCTGACCGAGGAGGGCTGGCTGACGCGCAACCGCGTGGGGCGGCTGTCCTTCTATCGCCTCGGCCCGCGCGGCGCGCAGGCCTTCGGCGCCGCCGCGGCGCGCATCTATGCTGGCCGCGCGCCGGCCTGGGATGGCGTGCTGCGCCTGGTGCTGCTGGCCGACCCGGCGATGCGCGAGGCGCTCGCCGCGCGCGGCTTCGGCACGCTGCCCGGCGGCGCGATGCTCGGCGTCATAGGCGATCCGGCCGAACTGCCGAAGGGCGTCCCGGTCCTGCTGGCCACCGCGCGCGAGCCGGAGGAAGTGCGGCTGCTCGCCGCCCGCGCCTGGCCGCTCGAGGCGCTCTCCGAGGGATATGTACGTTTCCTCGACGCCTTCGCGCCGCTGCGCGACACCGCAGTCCTGGCCGAGGATGCGTTGCCGCTGCGGCTGCTGCTGGTGCATGAATGGCGCCGCCTGGTGCTGCGCGATCCTTTGCTGCCGGCCGCCCTGCTGCCGGAGGACTGGCCCGGTGCCGATGCGCGCGCGTTGGCGGCGGCCCTGTACCGTCGCCTCGCCCCCGCCGCCGAAACCTGGTTGGATGCCGAGGGCCGCAACGAGGACGGCCCGCTGCCGCCCGCCGCGGCGGCCTCGCGCTTTGCTGACGGTTGATCCGTTACGGATTTCCCTTGTCTGTCCGCGAATGCGTGACATATAAATCGGACGAAATCGCGCGGGAGGAAGCGCGCCCATGTACACACAAGCGCTGAACCAGAAGGATGCAGCGGCCGCAACGGCGGAGGATCCCGAACGCCTCGCCCGCTTCGAAGCCCGCGTCGCGGCGGAGGACAAGGTCGAGCCGAACGACTGGATGCCGGAGGCCTATCGCCGCACCCTGACGCGGCAGATCAGCCAGCACGCGCATTCCGAGATCGTCGGCATGCTGCCCGAGGGCAATTGGATAACCCGCGCGCCGTCGCTCCGCCGCAAGGCCGCGCTGCTGGCCAAGGTGCAGGACGAGGGCGGCCATGGCCTTTACCTCTACGCCGCTGCCGAGACTCTCGGCACCGCACGCGAGGAACTGATCGACCAGCTGCTCTCCGGCAAGGCGAAGTATTCCTCGATCTTCAACTATCCGACGCTCAGCTGGGCGGATATCGGCGCGATCGGCTGGCTGGTGGATGGCGCCGCGATCATGAACCAGATCCCGCTCTGCCGGACCTCCTACGGCCCCTATGCCCGCGCCATGGTCCGCATCTGCAAGGAGGAGAGCTTCCACCAGCGCCAGGGCTACGAGATCATGCTGACCCTCTGTCGCGGCACGCCCGCACAGAAGGCGATGGCGCAGGACGCACTGAACCGCTGGTGGTGGCCCTCGCTGATGATGTTCGGTCCGCCGGACGCAGCCAGCCAGCACACCGACCAGTCCATGCGCTGGAAGATCAAGCGCTTCACCAACGACGCGCTGCGCCAGCAATTCGTGGACGCCACCGTCCCGCAGGGCCACTACCTCGGCCTGACCTTCCCCGACCCCGAGCTGCGCTTCAACGATGAGACGCAGCACTGGGAGTTTGGCGAAATGGATTGGGAGGAATTCAGGCAGATCCTCGCCGGCAACGGTCCCTGCAACCGCGAGCGCCTGGAAGCCCGCCGCGCCGCGCATGAGAACGGCGCCTGGGTGCGCGAGGCTGCGCTGGCCCATGCCGCGAAGCGTCGCGCGAAGCGCGCGGGTGATCCGGACGCCCGCCGGGCGGCGCAGCAACTCGCCGCGGAGTGACGCCGATGACCGAAGCCCCCATGCCGATCTGGGAAGTGTTCATCCGCGCCCGTGCGGGCCTGGCGCATCGCCATGCCGGCAGCGTCCACGCGGCCGATGCCGAGATGGCGCTGCAGGCCGCACGCGACACCTACACCCGCCGCGGCGAGGGCCTCTCCATCTGGGTCGTCCCGTCCGCCGCCATCACCGCATCCGACCCCGCCGACAAGGACAGCCTGTTCGAGCCGACCGCCGACAAGATCTACCGCCACCCGACCTTCTATCATGTGCCCGACGATGTCGGGCACATGTGACGCCCTCAGGCGCCGGGCGCCGCCTCCGGCGGCTTGGCTTCGCGCAGGCCGCTGCCGCGCGCGCTATGCGGTTGGTCCGTGCGCGGCGCGCATGCGCGCGCTCGGCCCGCCGGACCTGCGGCGGGCCGCCTGCTGCGAGGCTCCGCTGAGATGACCACCATCGCGCTGAACGAGACGCCGCGAGTGAGGGCAATCCTCGCCCGCGCCGACGATGCGCTGGTGCATGCGCACCGCCTCTCCGAATGGTGCGGCCATGCGCCGATGATCGAGGAGGACCTCGCCCTCGGCAATGTCGCGCTCGACCTGCTCGGCCAAGCACGATCGCTCTACCAGCACGCCGCCGGGATCGAAGGCGCCGGCCGCAGCGAGGATGACCTCGCCTATCTCCGCGATGCGCCCCAGTTCCGCAACCTGCTGATGCTGGAGCAGCCGAACGGCGATTTCGCGCAGACCATCGTGCGCCTCTTCCTGCACAGCGCCTTCCTGCATCCCTGGTGGCAGCAGGCGATGCGCAGCACCGACGAAACCCTCGCCGCCATCGCCGCCAAGGCCGAGAAGGAAGTCGCCTATCACCTGCGCCACGCCGGCGAGTGGCTGATCCGCCTCGGCGACGGCAACGAGGAAAGCCATCGCCGCGCCGCCGCCGCGCTTGATCGCCTCTGGCGCTTCACCGGCGAGTTCTTCGCCGTCGAGCAGACCGAGGCCGCCCTGGTCGCCGCGGGCATCCTCCCTGACGCCGCCGCGCTGCGCCCGCACTGGAACGCCACCATCGCCCGGGTGCTGGGCGAGGCCACGCTCGACCGCCCGCATGACGGCTGGATGCAGACGGGCGGCAGGCGCGGCGTGCATTCCGAGCATCTCGGCCACATGCTCGCGGTGATGCAGCACCTCCAGCGCGCCTATCCGGGGGCGACATGGTAGCGGCGCCGGCCCTCGACGCCGAACGGCTGCGCCAGCGCGCGCTGCGCATCGCCGGCGAGGTTCCCGACCCCGAGATCCCTGTGCTCACCATCGCCGATCTCGGCGTGCTTCGCGACGCGCGCGTGGACGAGGGGGGGCGTGTCGAGCTGGATATCACGCCCACCTATTCCGGCTGCCCGGCGATGACCATGATCGCGCAGGCCATCGAGGCCACGCTCGCCGGACACGGCCTCGATGCGCGCGTGCGCCTGGTGCTCTCCCCCGCCTGGACCACCGACTGGATGACGCAGCAGGGCCGCGACAAGCTGCGCGCCTATGGCATCGCCCCGCCGCCGCCGCGCGCCACCCGCCGCGCCCTGTTCGGCGAGGACGACGCCGTCGCCTGCCCGCGCTGCGACAGCACGGCGACGGAAAAGCTCTCCGAGTTCGGCAGCACCTCCTGCAAGGCGCTGTGGCGCTGCACCGCGTGCCGCGAGCCCTTCGATCACTTCAAATGCCTATGACATCGACAACGACCGACGCCCCCACCCGCAGCGGCTTCCACCCCCTTCGCGTCACCCGAGTCACGCGCGAATCGCCCGAGGCCATCGCCGTCACCCTGCAACCGCCGCCCCAGGCCGAGGCATTGTTCCGCTTCACCCCCGGCCAGTACCTCACGGTCCGCCGCGTCCTGGATGGCGAGGAGCAGCGGCGCAGCTATTCCATCTGCGCTGCGCTGGACGAGGGCGCACTTCGCATCGGCGTCAAGCGTGTCCCCGGTGGCCGCTTCTCCAGCTGGGCGGTCGAGCACCTCAAGCCAGGCGACGTGCTGGAGGCGATGCCGCCCGAAGGCCGCTTCGGCCTGATGCCCGACCCTGCCGCGGCGCCGCGCACTGTTCTCGGCATTGCCTGCGGCAGCGGCATCACGCCCGTGCTCTCCATCCTCGCCAGCCTGCTGGCTCGCGAGCCCGAGAGCCGGGCCGTGCTGCTCTATGGCAACCGCAGCGCCGCCGACATCATGTTCCGCACCGCCCTGGAGGAGTTGAAGGACCGCTACCTGCATCGCTTCTCGATCGTGCATGTCCTGAGTCGCGAGAAGCACGAGCTGGAAAGCCTGCACGGCCGCCTCGACGCGGCCCGCATCCAGGCGCTGCTGCCCGGCCTCGTCCCGCCGCGCGCCATCGCCGAGGCCTTCCTCTGCGGTCCCGAAGGCCTCTCGGACTCCGCGACGGCGGCGCTGACCGCGCTCGGCCTGCCGGCGGACCACATCCATGTGGAGCGCTTCACGCCGGCCGGCGGCTTGCCGACGGCCCGCCCTCCAGCGCCGCCCGCGCCCGGCACGAAGCCGGCTGCGACCGCGACCATCACGCTCGACGGCGTGACGCGCGAGGTTCCGATGGCCGAGGGCGAGACGATTCTCGAAGCCGGCCTGCGCGCGGGGATGGACCTCCCCTGGTCCTGCCGCGGCGGCATGTGCTGCACCTGCCGGGCAAAGCTGACGCAGGGGGCGGTGGAGATGGCGCAGAACTACTCGCTGCAACCCTGGGAAATGGCAGCGGGATTCGTCCTCACCTGCCAGAGCCGGCCGAAAGGCACGCAGTTGAGCGTGGACTACGACGCGACGTAGCGGATCGGCGCCCTACCCGATCTCCTCCGCCGTCAGCGGCCCCGGGAAGTGGCACGCCACGCGCTGCCTTCCGGCGACTTCAGCCAGCACCGGCTCCTCCTCCGCGCAGCGCGCCACCGCGCGCGGGCAGCGCGTGCGGAACCGGCACCCGCTCGGCGGGTCGGCGGGGCTCGGCACTTCGCCCTTGAGCACGATGCGGGTGCGCCGCTCGGCGCCCGGCTCCGCCGCGGCGGAGAGCAGCGCCTGCGTGTAGGGGTGCTGCGGCGTGGCGAACAGAAGCTCCCGCGGCGCTTCCTCGACGATGCGGCCGAGATACATCACCGCCACCCGCGGCGCCATGTGGCGCACCGCCGCCAGATTGTGGCTGACGAACAGCACGGCCAGGCCCAGACGCTGCTGCAACTCCGAGAGCAGGTTCAGCACCTGCGCCTGGATCGAGACATCCAGCGCGCTGGTCGGCTCGTCGCAGACCAGGAAGGCCGGCTCCGTCGCCAGCGCGCGCGCAATGGCGATGCGCTGGCGCTGGCCGCCGCTGAACTCGTGCGGGTAGCGCGCCGCATGGTCGGGCAGCAGGCCGACGATGGTCAGCAGATCGGCCACGCGGGCGCGGCGGAACGCGGCGTTGCCGGTACCGTGCACGACCATCGGCTCGGTGACCAGATCGGCCACCGTCATGCGCGGGTTGAGGCTGCCGAAGGGATCCTGGAAGACGATGCCCATGTCGCGCCGCAGCCCGCGCATCGCGCGGTCCGGCAGATGGGTGATGTCCTGCCCGCGGAAGGTGAGCGTGCCGCCGTCGGGCTCGATCAGCCGGATCAGCACGCGGGCGAGGGTGGACTTGCCGCAGCCGCTCTCGCCGACCAGGCCGAGCGTCTCGCCCGGTGCGATGGCGACATCCACCCCATCCACCGCGCGCACGCCGCCGGCGAAGACCTTGCGCAGCGCCACGCCTTGCACCAGCGAGGTCATGCCGAATCCCGTTGAGCGCAACCTGCGCCCGCCGGAGGCGGGCGAGCGGCCGAATGGCCGCCGCCGCTTGTGCGGCGAAGCCAAGCGCGCGGAGGCGCGCGCCGGCGATTGAGGGCGGATCGGTCACGATCCGCGGGATTGGGTATCACGCCAACTCCTCCGCGCGGATGCAGGCGGCCGCGTTGCCCGCGGGCAGCGCGCGCAGCGCCGGGGGCGCGGCCTCGCAGGTGGGCAGCGCGTATGGACAGCGCGGCGCGAAGCGGCAGCCGGGCGGGAAATCGGCCGGCGCCGGCACCACGCCGGCAATGGCGGGCAGCGCGCCGATCGGGCCCTCGAGGCGCGGGATCGCGGCCAGCAGCGCGCGCGTGTAGGGATGCGCGGGCTGCGCGAAAATGGTCGCGGCATCCCCGGTTTCGGCGACGCGCCCGGCATACATCACCACCACGCGCTCGCAGATGTCGGAGACCACGCCGAGGTCGTGGGTGATCAGCAGCACCGCCATGCCGAGTTCCCGCCTGAGGCCGCGCAGCAGGTCGAGGATGCCGGCCTGCACCGTGGCGTCCAGCGCGGTGGTCGGCTCGTCGGCGATCAGCAGCCGCGGCCGGCAGGCGAGCGCGATGGCGATCATCGCGCGCTGGCGCATGCCGCCCGAGAGCTGGTGCGGGTATTCGTCCACCCGGCGCTCCGCGGCGGCGATCTCCACCAGCTTCAGAAGCGAGACGGCCTCATTGTGCGCGGCGCGCCGGCCGAGGCCGCGGTGACGCCGCAGCACCTCGGCAATCTGCTCGCCGACGGTCAGCACCGGGTTCAGCGAGGCCATGGGCTCCTGGAAGATCATCGCCATGCGCGCGCCGCGCAGCCGCTGCATCTCGCGCTCCGGCAGGTGGGTGATGTCGTTGCCCTCGAAGGCGATGCGCCCGGCGGCGACGCGGCCGCCGATCGGCAGCAGGCCCATCACGGCCAGCGCGGTCATGGACTTGCCGCTGCCGCTCTCGCCGACGACCCCGAGCACCTCGCCCTCCGCGATGTCGAAGGACAGGTCCTCCAGCACGCGGATCGGCCCGAAGGCGACGGAGAGGTTCTCGACCCTGAGCAGGCTCATCGCACTGCCGTGCGCAGCCGCGGATCGAGCGCATCGCGCAGCCCGTCGCCCATCAGGTTCAGCCCCAGCACAACCAGCGCGATCACCACGCCAGGGGCCAGCGAGATCCACGGCGCTTCCTGGATATAGTCGCGCCCTTCCGAGATGATGCCGCCGAGCGTCGGTGTCGGCGGCGGCGGGCCGACGCCGAGGAAGGACAGCACCGCCTCCGCCAGCACTGCCAGCGCGAAGACATAGGTCTGCTGCACCACCAGCGGCGCCATGGCGTTGGGCAGCACGTGCCGCAACAGCACCCGCGCGGGCGAGGCGCCGATGGCGCGCGCGCCCTCGACGAAGGGGAATTCGCGCACCACCAGCACGCCCGCGCGCATCACCCGCGCGGTGCGCGGCACATAGGCGATGGAGAGCGCGAGCACCACGTTGAACTCCGACGGCCCGAGCGCCGCCGCCAATGCGATTGCCAGCAGCACCGCGGGGAAGGCCATCAGCGCATCCATGAAGCGCATCAGCGGTCCGTCGGCGCGCCGCACGAATCCCGCCACCGCGCCGACCGCACCGCCGAGCAGCGCCGTCAGAAGCGCCACGCCGAGGCCGATACGCAGCGAAACGCGGATGCCGTGCAGCGTACGGGAGAGGATGTCGCGGCCGAAGCGGTCGGTGCCGAACCAGAAGGTCTCGTTCGGTGCCACGAAGCGCGTGCGGAAGTTGTTGCGCAGCGGATCATGCGGCGCGAGCCAATCCGCTGCCAGGCCACAGAGCGCAACTGCGCCGAACAGCAGCAGCCCCCAGCGGAAGGAGGGATGCGCCAGCAGCCGCGCCAGCGCACCGGGTGGTTTCGCCTGCGCCGCGGCGGGTGCGGCGATCGCCGCATCACCGGCGGCCATGACGGATCCTCGGGTCGAGGGCCGCGTCGCGCGCCCTGCGCGCGCGGACATACGAAACGCGGCGCATGTCACCGGCGGCCATGGCGTATCCTCGGGTCGAGCGCCGCGTAAAGCAGGTCCACCAGCAGGTTCACCAGCACGAAGATCGTCGCTGTCAACAGCAGCCCGCCCTGGATCACCGGATAGTCGCGCCGCTGGATCGCGCCGACGATCAGCCGCCCGACGCCGGGCAGGCTGAACACGCTCTCGATCACCACCGCACCGCCGAGCAGCACGCCGCAGGCGATGCCGGCCACCGTGACCACCGGGATCAGCGCGTTGCGCAGCGCGTGCTTGCCCACCACGATCCAGCCCGGCATGCCCTTGGCGCGCGCCGTGCGCACATAGTCCTGGCGCAGCACCTCCAGCATCGCGGCCCGCGTCATCCGTGCGAAGAGACCCATCTGCGAGAGGGCGAGGGTGCCCGCCGGCAGCAGCATGGACCGCGCCCAGCCCAGCGGGTCCGTGGTGAACTCGACATAGCCGCCGGTCGGCAGCCAGCCGAGCAGGACGGCGAAGACATAGACGAAGACCAGGCCAAGCCAGAAATCCGGCAGCGAGAAGCCGATCAGCGCCGTGCCCATCGCCACCCGGTCCGCGCCCTTGCCCGCCCGCACCGCGGCGATCACGCCGAGCGTCGTGCCGATCACGAAGGCGATGGCCAGCGCCAGGAAGGTGAGTGCGAGCGTGACCGGCAGGCGCTCGATGATCGCCTCGGCGACGCCCTGGCGGAGCAGGATACTCTCGCCGAGGTCGCCGCGCAGCAGCGCGCCGTACCAGCCCACCAGCTGCTCGTGCCAGGGCCGCGTCAGACCGAGCCGCTCGCGCAGCCGCGCGAGCTCCTCCGCGGTGGCGGTCGGCCCCGCCATCTCCGCCGCGACATCGCCCGGCACGATCCAGACGATGCCGAAGGACAGCGCCGAGACGATCAGCAGCACCGGCAGGGCGGTCAGCAGCCGCCCCGCGGCGTATTTGAGCATCTATGTACCTGCCCGCATGATTCACGCGTCCGGTGCTTGGCGGCACGCGGATGGCACGCCCTCCGCGTGCCGCCGGCGCCCCCTGGCGGTCATTCGGGTCACGCCAGCGTGATGCCCCACATGCGCGGGATGCGGTACGGCTTGTAGCCGCGCACCTGCGCGCGCGTGGCCTGCACGATGCCGACATCGCCGCACTTGATGGCGATCGCCTGGTCGTACATCCGCGCCTGGAAGTCGGCGACCGCCTTCTTGCGGTCGGCCTCGGCGAGGCTGGTGGTGAGCCGCCGCTGGCAATCCTCGATCACCTCGTCGCGGGCATGCTGCACCGGCGCGTGGCCGCTGAAGAAGCCGACGACACCGTAGGGGCCTTCATAGGGCTCGATGCCCAGCATCAGCGCCCACATGTGCCAGCCCGTGCGCTGGGTGCGCTGGCTGAAGGCCGTCGGCCAGTCGGTGATCACCGTGCGCACGTTGATGCCGACGCTGCGCAGCTGCTCCGCCGCCGTGATGATGGCCGCCTGGTGGTTGGAGAAGCTGGAATCGCCCAGCAGGATGATCTCCTCGTTGCGGTAGTTCGCCTCGCGCAGCAGGGCGCGCGCGCGGTCCTTGTTGTTGACGTTGTAGAGCTGCTTGCCGACGTCGCCGGCGAAATACGTGGTGCCGGGGTGCTGCCAGCCATGCGTCATGCGGTAGAGCCCGTCCGTCGAGATCGCCATGATCTCCTCCAGGTCGAGCGCAGCCTGCATGGCGCGGCGGAACACCGGATTGTCCATCGGCGGCATGACGTGGTTCATCATCAGCGTCTGGAACGCCCAGGGCATCATCTCATGCATCTGGAGGTTGCTGTCGCTGCGCAGGCGCTGCGCGGCGGGCACGGCGATGGCTTCCAGGATGTGCATCTCGCCCGTCTGCAGCCCGGCGGTGCGCGCGCCGGCCTCCGGGACGAAGCGGATCATGATGTCCTCGACATTCGCCACCTTGCGGCCGGCGAAGCCATCCATCCCTTCGTATTTCGTGTTCTGCACATAGTCGCCGAAGCGCGTCAGCTTCACATGGCTGTCGGGGCGGTACTCGACGAAGCGGAACGGCCCGGTGCCGATGATCTCGATCCGGCTGGCTTCCTTGCCCGCCTCCTCCTCCGGGATGATGGCGCAGGGCGCGCGCGGGGAGGAGATGCCGGCGATGAAGCCGGGGCTCGGCTCCTTCAGCCGCACAACCACGGTGCGCGCATCCGGCGTCTCGATGCGGTCCACCGGACGCATGATGAAGGCCGAGCCGCCGACCCGGCCGTAGCGCTCGAGGCTGGCCTTCACATCGGCGCTGGTCATCCGCTTGCCGTTATGGAAGCGGGCGTCGCGCAGCGCGAAGCGATAGGTCAGGCCGTCGGAGGAGATGTCCACGCCCTCCGCCAGGTCCGGCTGCGGGTTGGCGGCCTCGTCGCGGGCGAACAGCGTCTCGTAGACATGGAGGTTGATGTTGCGGCTGGCCTGGGCCGTGGTGACCTGTGCGTCGAGCGAGGGTGGTTGCGCCTGCTGCGCCATCACCACCGTCCCGCGCGCCTGCGCCCGCACCAGGCCGGGCTTGGCCAGGCCGGTGAGCGCGGCCGCTCCCGCGGCCAGTCCGAGTTCGCGTCGCTTCAGCATCTTGCCTTCCCCCTCTCCCGGGTTGTGGGGAGGATGCTAGCCTTCACACGCGGCGCAATTCAATGCGTCGGTCGGGAGAATGCGCGATGACGAACAGCCCGGTGGCGGTCGAGGTGGACCTCTGGGGCAGTGGTCGGCAGGTCGGACAGCTCCGCGTGCCGCAGTCGCGCGACGATTCCGGCTGGGGGACCATCCCGGTTCCGGTCGTCGTCCTCGCCAACGGCACCGGCCCGACCGTGCTCCTGACCGCCGGCAACCATGGCGACGAATACGAAGGCCAGGTGGCGCTGCTCGACCTCGCGCGGACGCTGCGGCCGGAGGAGGTGCAGGGCCGCGTGATCCTGCTGCCGGCCATGCACTATCCTGCCTGTCTCGCGGGTAAGCGCCTGTCGCCGCTGGATGGGCGGGACTTCAACCGCTGCTTCCCCGGCGACCCTTTCGGTGGCTTCGCGCTGTCGCTGGCGCATTTCGTGGATAGCGTGCTGCTGCCGATCTGCGACATGCAGATGGACCTGCACAGCGGCGGCACGGGGATGGACATCGTGCCCAGCGCGGTCGGCCATATCCTCGACCATGCGGAGATGCAGGCGCGCACGCTGGCCATGGCGGACGCCTTCGGCGCGCCTGTCACGCTGCTGCTGAAGGAGGTGAATGCCGGCCCCACCCTGCTGGCCGCGGCGGAGAATCGCGGCGTGGTGGCGCTTTCCTCCGAGCTCGGCGGGGGTGGGCGGCTCAACCCGCAGGCGCTCACGATCACGAAGCGCGGCGTGCGCAACGTGCTGCGCCATGCCGGCGTGCTGGAAGGCCTTCCCGAAATGGGAGAGCATGGCCCCTCGCGCCGGATGACGGTGCCGGATCTCGGTCACTACGTCTTCGCGCCCTGCGACGGCATCTGGGAGGCCGCGCACCGGCTGGGCGAGACGGTGCGGGCCGAGAGCCCCGCCGGATTGCTGCACCGCATCGAGGATCCCTCCGCGCCCCCCATCGAGTTGTCCTACCGTGCCACCGGCCTGCTCTGGTGCGTCCGGCATGCCGGGCGGGTAAAGGCCGGCGACCCGGTGGCCGTGATGGCGCGGGATATGTAGGCTGGGTCAGGCAAGGACGGAGGAGGGCAGCATGTCCGCGATCATCGAGGCACGCAGCAGCAGCAAGGCCGAGGAAACCGAATGGGAACTGCGCCGCGACATGGCGGCGGTGTTCCGCGTCGCGGCGCGGGAGGGCTGGAACGAGCAGATCGGCAACCACAACTCGCTGATGCTGCCGGATGAGAAGGAGCCGCGCTTCCTGATCAACCCGCGCGGCTACCTGTTCCAGGAGCTGAAGGCGAGCGACCTGATCGTCTGCGACCTGGACGGCAAGGTGCTGCGGGGCACCGGCGAGCTGCGCAAGGTAGCCTTCCACATCCACGCGCGCATCCATCTGCTGAACCCGCGCGCCGCCTGCGTGGTGCATGTGCATCCGCGCTGGCTGACCGCGCTCTCGCTGCTGCGGGATGCGGAGATGCACCTGTCGCACCACAACAACCTCGCCCTCAACGACCGCATCGTCTACGACCATGAGGGCGACGAGCCGGTGCACCACAACGAGGAGGGCGACCGCATCGCGCGCTGCCTCGGCGAGAAATCGGTGATGGTGATGCGCGGCCATGGCGTGACCGTGGTCGGCCCCACGGTCGCCGACGCCTTCGATGAATGCTTCATCGCCGAGCGCACCGCGATGTACCAGATGACGGCGATGTCCACCGGCCAGGCGATGCACCACCTGCCGGAACGGTTGCGCCGGCGCTACAACGGCCCCTGGGGTGACCGCTACGACGCGCGGCTGCACCTCGATGCCTGGCGCCGCGTGCTGGACCGCGAGGAGCCGGACTACGCCAAGTGAGAGAGGATCCGCGATGACCCGACTGACCCGCCGCACCGCGCTTGCTGCAGCGCTTTCCGTGCCGCTGGCGGCGCGTGCGCAGGCTCCGTGGACGCCGTCGCGGCCGTTGCGGCTGGTCGTGCCGTTCGCGGCGGGCGGGTTCACCGACATCCTCTCGCGCGCCGCGGCGGAGCTGCTGCAGGCGCGCCTCGGCCAGCCGGTGGTGGTGGAGAACCGCGGCGGCGCCGGCGGCAACATCGCCGCCGAGCACGTCGCGCGCGCCACGCCGGACGGCCACACCGTGCTGGTGGCGACGCAGGGCATCATCGCGGTGAACAAGGCGCTGTATCCGCGCCTGGCCTACGATCCGGATGCCGATTTCGTTGCCATCGGCATGCTGGCGCAGCAGCCGAACCTGCTGGTGGTCTCGCCGAAGGCGCTGCCGGACGTCACCAGCGTCGCGCAGCTCATCGCCAAGGCGAAGGCGACGGAGGGCGGGCTGAACTACGGGTCGAACGGCGTCGGCTCCTTCACGCATCTCTCGATGGAGCTGTTCCGCGCCCAGGCCGGTATCCCGATGACGCATGTGCCCTATCGCGGCAGCTCGCCGCTGCTCAACGACATGGTGGCGGGCAATGTCGGCGTCGCCTTCGATGGCTTCGGCACCTCCGCACCGCAGGTGCGCGGCGGCACTCTGAAGGCGATCGCGGTGACCAGCGCGCAGCGCTTCCGCGCCATGCCGGAGGTGCCGGCGGTGGCCGAGACGCTGCCCGGCTTCGATGCCAGCCCGTGGTACGGCATCTTCGCGCAATCCGCGCTGCCGGAGCCGATCCTCGCTGGCCTCGAAGCGGCCTTCGGCGCCGTGCTGGGCGGCCCGCAATGGGCGGCGATCCTAGAGCAGCGCCAGGCCGATGCGATGCCGCAGGGCCGCGCGGCCCTCGGCCCGATCATGGAGCGCGAGCGCCGGGTGTGGCGGGACGCGGTGCAGCGCTCGGGCGCGCGGGTCGATTGACCTCCGGGTCGGATGTCGTCGTTGTCGGCGCCGGCCCGGTGGGGCTGGCGCTGGCGCTTGCGCTGCACCAGCGCGGCATGGCCGTGCGCGTGCTGGAACGACGCGAGGGCCTCTCGGCCGCTTCGCGCGCGTCCACCTTCCACCCGCCCACGCTCGACGCGCTGGACGAGCTCGGCGTCTTCGCCGGGTTGCGCGCCGGCGGCGTGCAGGTGGACCGTATCCTGTGGCGGCGCGTGGACAGCGGCGAGTCGGCTTCGCTCGACCTCGGCATCCTGTCGGGCGAGACGCGCTTCCCCTTCCGCTGGCATCGCGAGCAGCAGTTCCTCACCCCCGCGTTGCTCGCCGCGCTGCCGGCGGGAACGGTGCGCTTCGGCGCCGGGGTCGAGGCGCTGGAACAGGACGAGGCCGGCGTCACGTTGCGCTGCGCGGATGGCAGCACGCATCGCGGCCGCTTCGCCGTGGGCTGCGACGGAGCCGCCGGCGCGATGCGAAACCTGGCCGGCATCGCGGCGGAGACCAGCGACTACGCCCATCGCGTGCTGCGGCTGCTGACGCCGCACGACCTGCGCGAGCACATCCCGGGCCTGGATGGGCTCGGCTATCTCTACGACGGCGAGGGCTCCTGCTCGCTGCTGCGCATGCCGGAGGTCTGGCGGCTGATCTTCCGCATCCCGCCTGGAATGAGCGACGAGGACGCGATGGCCGAGGGCCATGCCCGCGCCCGTATTGCCCGCTTCCTCCCCGCACTGCGCAACCTGCCGCTCGCCGGCCGCGACGTGTACGGCGTGCGCAAGGCGATGGCGGTGGCCTATCGCGCCGGCCGCGTGCTGCTGGCCGGCGATGCGGCGCATCTCACCAACACGCGCGGCGGGATGAACATGAACGCCGGTATCCATGACGCGATGACGCTCGCCGCCGCGCTGCATCCGGTGCTCCACGGTGCCGGGGATGCGCTGCTCGACCACTGGGCGGCCGCGCGGCTTGCCACGGTGAGGGAGGCGCTGTTGCCGCGCACCGATGCGCGCGTCGCCGCCGACCCGGCCGGCGAGGTGGCGCGCATGGCGGCACTGACGCCCGACCAGGCCCGCGCCTGGGCGCGCGAGGCCTCCATGCTGGACATCGCCAAGGCCGGAGCCCCCGCATGACCCATCCTGCGAGACGCTGGCACCCGACGCATCGCATCGGGCTGCTCTCGCCATCGGCCAATCCGGCGGTGGAACCGGAAATCCGCCACCTGCTGCCGCAGCAGGCGGCGCTGCATGTCGCGCGCCTGCCGGTGATGCCCAATACCACGCTGGAGCAGCGCAACGCGGTCTATCTCAGCCATGTCGAGCAATCGTTCAACGCCTTCGGGGCGCTGGCTCTGGACGCGGTGATCGTCGGCATTACCGGCCCGAGCTATGCCCTGCCTCCCGCCGAGGACCACGCCCTGCAGGAGCGGCTCTCCGCCGGCATCCGCCGGCCGGTGATCCTCGCCGCGCGCGCCATCGCGGCGGCGCTGGAGGCGCTCGGACGATCGCGGCTGCTGCTGTTCTCGCCCTATCCGGGCTGGCTGACCGAGCGCGCGGAGCGCTATTGGCAGGCGGCCGGGCTGGACCTGGTGGAGTCCTTCAAGGTCTCCGACAGCTTCAGCGCCTATGACCTGAAGCCCGAGGAAGTGGCCGATGGCTTGGCGAAGCTGGCGCCGCCGGCGGATTGCGCCGTGCTGGTCTCCGGCACCGGCGCAGCGACGCTGGACGCGATGGAATGGATGCGGGAGCGGCTGGGCGTGCCGCTGCTGTCGTCCAACCTGGCCTGCGCCTTCGCCGCCTGCCGCGCGCTCGGCCTGCCGGGCGGCCCCGCGATGACGGCTTGCTGTCCGGCCCTTTCAGCGCTGCTCGCCAAGGCCGGATAGCCCTGCGCCACCCTGCCGCGGCCAACGCCGGGAGCGTACCTCCGGCACGACGGAGCATCAGTCCAAGGTCAGAACAGTCCGAACAGTCCGCGGTCCCCGCGGCGACGCCGAAGGCGGCGTCGTGGGGGAGCAGCGATCAGCGCTGGCGCGCCTTGCGCGCGTCCTGCATCGCCTTGTGGGCGGCGGCAAGCGTATGGGCGCGGTTGCGCTGGTCGGCGGCGCGGCGGGCGGCGGCGTTGGCGGCCTCGATCTCCGCGGCACGGCGACGGGCGAGTTCTTCCTGCGCCTTGCGCTCGGCCTCGCGCTTGGCAGCGAGGCGCGCGGCCTCCTCGGCCTGCTTGATCGCCAGCTTGGCGGCACGCTTCTCGGCCTCGCGGGCGGCACGCGCCTCGGCGATCGCCTTCTGCTCGGCCATGCGCTTCTGGACCTCGGGATCGTCCAGGCGGGACTTCATCGAGGCGAACTTCTCCGCGGCGGCCTTGCGGGCCTCCTCCGCGGCGTTCTTTCGTTCATTGAAATCGAAAAGCTTCTTAGCCTGCATGGGACGCCATTTAGCGGTCGGGGAAGCCCACGCCAAGGGGGCGTGGGGTGCGGAAGGTGCAACCCACCCCCCTCATCAATACGTGAGCGGCCATTCCCGGCGCGGGAAAGGGGTCAGTTCCCGAGCGTCACCCCGGCTTCGCGCACCAGCCCGGCCCAGCGCGCGACCTCGGCCTGATGGAAGGGGCCGAAGGCGGCGGGCGGCATGGTCTGGATGCGGAAGCCCGCCGCCTCCAGCCTGCCGCGCAGCACCGGGTCGGAGAGCGCAGCCTCGGTGGCGGCGTGCACCCGGTCCAGCACGGCCGCCGGCGTGCCCTGCGGCGCGAACAGCCCGAACCAGGCATCGCCCGAGACATAATCGTAGCCGAGCTCCTTCAGCGTCGGCACATCCGGCAGGTCCGGGAAGCGCTGCTCGCCGCCGACGCCGAGCGCCCGGACGCGCCCGCCGGCGGCCAGCGTCGAGACGCTCGCCCAGGTCGCCATCATGAAATCCACCGTGCCCGCCGCCAGGTCCTGCGCCGCCGGCCCGGCGCCGCGATAGGGCACATGGGTCACGTTCATCCCGTTGCGCTTCGCGAAGGTGGCGCTCATCAGATGCGCCGAGGAGCCCGCCGAGGGCGTGCCATAGGACAGCCCCCGCCCCGGCCGGCGCCCCAGCTCCACCAGCTCCGCCACCGTGCGGGCCGGCGAGGTCGCCGGTACCACCAGCGCATGCGGCGCGCGGGCCACCAGCGTGGCGGCGGCGAAGCTTGCCGGGTCGTAGGGCAGGTCGCGCATCAGCGCGCCGTTGGTGGCATGCGTCTGGTTGTTGCCGAGCACCAGCGTGTAGCCGTCCGGCACGGCGCGGAAGGTCGCCTCGGTGCCGATCACCCCGCCGCCGCCGCCGCGGTTGTCCACCACCACCTGCTGGCCCCAGCCCTCCTGCCACTTGGCGGCCAGCGCCCGGGCGAGGACATCGGTGGTGCCGCCCGGCGGGAAGGGCACGATCAGCCGAACCGGCCGCTGCGGCCAGGGCGCCTGCGCGCGGGCGGGCAGGGCGGCAAGCAGGGGCAGGGCGAACAGGGCGCGGCGGTGCATCGTCTCGGGCCTCATGGCGCGGGTGTGGCTGGGCATTGTTGCCGGCCCCGTCCGCTTCGGGCAGAGGAATTCGTCATGCGGGTCACGATCATCGGATGCGGCGCCATCGGCGGCTGGCTGGCCGCCGGCTTCGCGGAAGGCGGGGCGGAGGTGGCGGTGCTGGCGCGCGGGGCGACGCTCGCGGCTCTCGGCAGCCGCGGCCTCGTCCTGCGCGACGGCGCGGCGGAGCGCGTCTTTCCCCTGTTCGCCTCGGACGTGCCGGCCGCGCTGCCGGCGGCCGACCTGCTCGTGCTCGGGCTGAAAGGGCAGGACCTTCCGGCGGCGCTGCCCGCGATCCGAGCGCTGATGGGGCCGGGGACGCGGGTGCTCTCGGCGCAGAATGGCGTGCCCTGGTTCTTCCTCCAGGGTTTCGGTGGCCCGCTGGAAGGTGCGGCGCTGGAGAGCGTGGACCCGGCTGGCGCCCTCTCCGCCACCCTGCCGGCCGGGCGGGTGCTCGCCGCCGTGGTGCATGCCGCCGCGACGGTGGAGGCGCCGGGCGTGGTGCGGCTGGCCAAGGCTGACCGGCTGCCGGTGGGCGACCTCGGCGCGAACGCGGCCCTGCTGGCGGAAACCGTCGCCCTGCTGCGCGCCGGGGGCGTGCCCGCCGAGCCGACCGGGGCGATCCGGCAGGAGATCTGGCGCAAGCTCTGGGGCAATTCGAACATGAACCCCCTCAGCGTGCTGAGCCGCGCCACCCTCTCCGACATGCTCGACGAGCCCGGGGTGCGCGGCCTGGCGGAGGCGATGATGGCCGAGATGGACGCGCTCGGGCAGCGCATCGGCCTCGCCCCGCTTGGCGACATCGCGGCGCGGATGGCGGTGACCCGCCGCATCGGCGCCTTCCGCACCTCCATGCTGCAGGACTGGGAGGCCGGCCGCCGGCTGGAGCTCGGCCCGATCCTCGGCGCCCTGGTGGAGATGGCGGAACGGCTGGGCCACAAGGCGCCGGTGATGCACGGCGTGCATGGGCTGGTGCGGCTGTTGGAGCAGGGGTCGGATCGAGGGAGGGCGGAACGCCCGGAGGCGTGAATCCGCCCCGCCCCGCATGGCCCGGGGCTGATCCCGGCCGGCCGAAGCGCTATATGCCGTGCATGAGCGAAATACTGGCCGACGACACCGTCGCGCGGGAAGCCGCGCGGCGGCGCACCTTCGCGATCATCGCCCACCCGGACGCGGGCAAGACCACGCTGACCGAGAAGCTGCTGCTGAAGGGCGGCGCAATCCAGCTCGCCGGCGCGGTGCGCGCCAAGGGCAATGCGCGGCGCACGCGGTCGGACTGGATGAAGATCGAGCAGGACCGCGGCATCTCGGTGGCGACCTCGGTCATGACCTTCGAGCGCGCGGGCGTGGTGTTCAACCTGCTCGACACGCCGGGCCACGAGGACTTCTCCGAGGACACCTACCGCACCCTGACGGCGGTGGACGCCGCGGTGATGGTGCTGGACGCCGCCAAGGGCATCGAGAGCCAGACCCGCAAGCTGTTCGAGGTGTGCCGCCTGCGCGACATCCCGATCGTCACCTTCGTCAACAAGATGGACCGCGAGGCGCTCGACCCGTTCGAGCTGATCGAGGATATCCAGCAGACCCTGGCGCTGGATGCCGCGCCCGTCGCCTGGCCGGTCGGCCGCGCCAGTGAGTTCTGGGGCACCTACGACATCCTGGCCAGGCGGCTGATGCCGGTGGATGCGACGGAGGAAGAGGGAATCCCGGTCAGCGGGCCGGACGACCCCAGGATCGCCGAACTGGTCGGCGAGGCCCGCGCCACGGCCTTGTACGAGGAGGTCCTGCTTGCCGAGGCGGGGCTGAACGCCTTCGACCTGGCCGCCTTCCGGCAGGGCACGCTGACGCCGGTGTTCTTCGGCTCGGCGCTGCGCGATTTCGGCGTCGGGCACCTGCTGGAGGGCCTGTCCCGCTTCGCCCCCTCGCCCGGCGCACGCGACGCCGATCCACGCAACGTGCAGCCGGAGGAGCCGCGCCTGACCGGCTTCGTGTTCAAGGTCCAGGCGAACATGGACCCCAACCACCGCGACCGCGTCGCCTTCGTGCGGCTGTGCAGCGGCCGGCTGACCAAGGGCATGCGGCTGCGCCAGGTGCGCACCGGCAAGCAGGTGCCGGTGAACGCGCCGCTGTTCTTCTTCGCCAAGGAGCGCCAGGTCGCCGAGGAGGCCTGGCCCGGCGACGTGGTCGGCATCGCCAACCACGGCACGCTGCGCATCGGCGATACGCTGACCGAGGGCGAGGAGGTGAATTTCCGCGGCGTGCCTTCGTTCGCGCCGGAGATCCTGCGGCATGTCCGGCTGGAGGACCCGATGCTGGCGAAGAAGCTGCGCACCGCGCTCGACCAGCTCGCCGAGGAAGGAGTGGTGCAGGTGTTCCGCCCACTCGACGGCTCGCCGCCGGTGGTGGGGGTGGTGGGCCAGCTGCAGCTGGACGTGCTGCAGTCGCGGCTGAAGGTGGAGTATGGCGTGCCCGCCGGCTTCGACGCCACGCGCTGGCAGGTGCTGCGCTGGGTCAGCGGCGAGCGCGCGCAGATCGAGCGCTGGGCCGCGACCAACCGCTCCGACACGGCCGAGGACCATGACGGCGAACACGTCGCGCTGTTCTCCTCAGACTGGCGCCGCAAGCGCGCCGAGGAGGACTTCCCGGCGTTGAGGTTCCACGCCGTGCGGGAGCAGCACGGGGTGGTGCAGATGCAGCGCGGCGCCTAGGCTCTTCCCGTCGGGGGGGGGAGCCAAGGAGCCGCCATGACCACGCCACGCTTCATCTCCGCCAGCGCGGCGCGCTCGCTGCCGCTGTTCGGCGGCGATATCCGCATCACCATGCCCGCCGATGGCCCGGGCGCCGGATTCAGCGCCTTCGAGGATGTCCGCCAGCCTGGAGACGGCCCGCCCTGGCACGTGCACCACGGCGAGGACGAGATGTTCCGAATCGTCTCCGGCCGCTTCCGCATGCGCTGCGGCGAGCAGGAGTTCGAGGCCGCAGCCGGCGATTGTGCGCTGCTGCCGCGCGGCGTGCCGCATTCCTTCGTGAACATCGGTGACACGGTCGGAACGATGTTCTGCGTCGTGCAGCCCGGCGGCTTCGAGCACTTCTTCCTGGAGGTCGCCGAGGCCGGGTTGCGAATCCCCGAGGACATGGGCCGAATCCTGGAGATCGCCGCACGCTACAGGCTCGAACTGCTCGGGCCCAATCCCTTCAGCGGCCGCTGACCGGTGGCGCACCCCGAAGCGCCCGCGCCGATCTCCGCCTGATCCCTGTGCCGGCATCCGCCCGGATCGCCGGCGTTTACCTCGGCTTAGACCATTATTGGCCTGACTGTGCATAGCCGCAGTGTCGCAGGTAGTCGGTGCATTCTTCGGGGCTGAAGCGGTCAAGGAGGTTGCCGATGGCGTTC
>NZ_JAWLHG010000015.1:0-123232 GCF_041690465.1 Falsiroseomonas sp.
GCGCAGTTGCTCTACCTGCCGCCCTACAGCCCCGATCTGAACCCGATCGAACTCGCCTTCAGCAAGCTCAAGCGCCTGCTCCGATCCGCCGCCGCCAGGACCGTCGCCGCTCTTTGGGACACCATCGGCAGCCTCCTCGACCGCTTCAGCACCGCCGAGTGCACCGCCTACTTCCGCCACTGCGGCTATGCACAGTCAGAGCAATAGCGGGCTAGACCGCGGAAACTGGTGGAGCCAATGGGAGTCGAACCCCTGACCTCGTGAATGCGGTTCAGACGCGCTCACGCTTCGCGGTGAGAAACCCGCGCATTATCTGAGTCGGGTTTCGCGTTCTCTGCGTTACGGACCATCTCTCCAACAACGGCCGCGTCACACGTCGAGGTTTGCCACCTTCAGTGCGTTCTCCACGATGAAGTCGCGGCGCGGCTCCACCACGTCGCCCATCAGCGTGGAGAACACCTGCTCGGCATCCTCGATGTCCTCCACGCGCACGCGCAGCAGCGTGCGGGCCGCTGGGTCGAGCGTGGTCTTCCAGAGCTGGTCGGGATTCATCTCGCCCAGCCCCTTGAAGCGCTGGATGGTGAGGCCCTTGCGGCCCTGCGCGATGATGCGGTCCCACACCGCCAGCGGGCCGTGCATCGCCGCCTCGTTCGCGTCGAAGGCCAGCATCGCCGGCCCGGCGCCGTAATCGGCAGCCAGCACCTCGCGCCGCTCGTCCAGCCAGCGCGCCTCGGCGCTCTTCAGCGCGGCGGGGTCGAGCGCGTGGCGCTCCGTCACGCCGCGCACCACGCGATACAGCGAAAGCCCGTTGCCATCCGCCGTCGCCTTCCAGCCGCGCTCGCTGACCGGCGCCAGCACGTCGAGCCGCTGCGCCAGCACCGCCGCGCCGGTCAGCGCGCGGTCGGCATCGAGCGTCAGCGCGCCGGCCACCGCCGCCTGCTCCACGATCGTCGCCGGCACCTGGGTGGCGAGGCGGCGGATGCGCGACTGCACCTGGCGCAGCTTCTCCACCTGCTCGCGCAGCTCATCGCCGCGCAGCTCGTCGCCGCTGGCGTAGCGCAGCCGCGCGCCGGACAGCGCCTTCTCCAGCAGGAAATCCTCGAGCGCGCGGTCGTCCTTCAGGTAGCGCTCGTCATTGCCGCGCTTGGCGCGGTAGAGCGGCGGCTGCGCGATGAAGAGATGCCCGCGGCTGATCAGCTCGTGCATCTGGCGGAAGAAGAAGGTGAGCAGCAGCGTGCGGATGTGGCTGCCGTCCACGTCGGCGTCGGTCATGATGACGATGCGGTGGTAGCGCAGCTTGCCGGCGTCGAAGCCGCCCTTCTCCGATGGCCCGGGGCCGATGCCGGTGCCGAGTGCCGTGATCAGCGTGCCGACCTCCGCACTCGACAGCATCTTGTCCATCCGTGCGCGCTCGACGTTCAGGATCTTGCCCTTGAGCGGCAGGATCGCCTGGAAGCGCCGGTCGCGGCCCTGCTTGGCGGAACCGCCGGCGCTGTCACCCTCGACGAGGAAGATCTCGCTCTTCGCCGGGTCCTTCTCCTGGCAATCGGCCAGCTTGCCGGGCAGGGTGGAGATGTCGAGCGCGTTCTTGCGCCCCACCTTCTCGCGCGCCAGCTGTGCCGCCTTGCGCGCGGCCGCCGCGAGCACGACCTGCTCGATGACCTGCTTGGCTTCCTTGGGATGCGTCTCGAACCAGTGGGAGAGCGCGTCGGCGACGGCCATCTGCACCACCGGCTGCACCTCGGAGGAGACCAGCTTGTCCTTGGTCTGCGAGCTGAACTTGGGGTCCGGCACCTTCACCGAGAGCACGGCGGTCAGGCCTTCGCGCATGTCGTCGCCGACGAGCTCGACCTTCTCCTTCTTCGCCAGGTCCTCGGCGTATTTCGCCACCACGCGGGTCAGCGCCTGGCGGAAGCCGGCCTGGTGGGTGCCGCCGTCGCGCTGCGGGATGTTGTTGGTGAAGCACAGCGCCAGCTCATGCGGGCTGTCGTTCCACCACATCGCCAGCTCCACGCGGATGCCGTCATTCTCCTTGCTGACGGCGGAGATCGGCGGCTTGAAAATCGGCTGCTTGGACCGGTCGAGCCATTCCACGAAGGCGACCAGGCCGCCCTTGAAGCAGAATGCCGTCTCCACCGCCGGCACGTGCCGGTCGTCCTTCAGCGTGATCGCCAGGCCGCTGTTGAGGAAGGCCAGCTCCCGCAGCCGGCGTTCCAGCACGGTGTAGTCGTATTCGACCTTCGTGAAGGTGCCGCTGGACGGCTTATAGGTCACCTCGGTGCCGTTGCGGTGCTCCGACGGGCCGACCACCTTCAGCGGCTGCACCGTCTCGCCATGCTCGAAGCGGATGAAGTGCTCGCGCCCGTCGCGCCAGATGCGGACCTCCATCCACTCCGACAGCGCGTTCACCACCGCGGCGCCGACGCCGTGCAGGCCGCCCGAGACCTTGTAGGAGTTCTGGTTGAACTTGCCGCCGGCATGCAGGCGGGTCAGCACCACCTCGGCGGCGGAGACGCCTTCCTCGTGGTGGATGTCCACCGGGATGCCGCGCCCGTCATCGGTGACGGTGACGGAGCCGTCGCCGTTCAGCACCACGTCGCAGCGCGTGGCGTAGCCGGCCTGGGCCTCGTCCACGGCGTTGTCGATGATCTCGAAGGCCATGTGGTGCAGGCCGGAGCCGTCATCGGTGTCGCCGATATACATGCCCGGCCGCTTGCGCACGGCTTCGAGACCCCGCAGCACGGTGATGGAGGCGCTATCATACGCCTCGGGCCCTTCGGAATTCGGCGTCGGGGGTGTGGCGCGCGCGGCGGCGTCGGACATGCCGGCGGAGGCTCCTTCGGTGATGCATCTGAACCCTTGCAATATAGGGATTCAGCCGGGGTTCGGCACGAGAAAATCCGGCAACGGAACAAGTCCGCCGGGCGTCGCCCGGAACCCTTCGGCCGACCCTTGCAGGGGCGCGAAGATATCGGGGTCGGTGCCGGTCAGGAAGACCTGCGCGGGCAGGGCCGCCAGCGCTGCATAGAGCGCCTCCCGCCGGGCGCGGTCCAGATGCGCGGCCACCTCGTCCAGCAGCAGCAGGGGCGCGAAGCCCCGGGCGGCGCCGATCAGCGTGGCATGCGCCAGCACCACCGAGACCAGCAGCGCCTTCTGCTCCCCGGTGGAGCACAGCTCGGCCGGCAGCTGCTTCGGCAGGTGGGCCATGCCGAGATCGGCCCGGTGCGCCCCCACTGCCGCGCCACCGGCGGCGGCATCGCGGCCGCGCTGGGCGGCCAGCTCCTCCCGCAGGCGGTCCTCCACGGCCAGTGCCGGCGCTTCCTCCAGCGCGGCGGCGATGGGGTCGAGCAGGTCCAGCCTGGCGGCGGGGAAGGCGCCGGTGGCGGTGCCGGCCTCCAGCAGGCGATTGAGCCGCACCACCAGCGCCCGGCGGGCGGCGGCGGCGGCGACCGAATGGCGCGCCATCGCATCCTCGAGCGCCGCCAGCCAGCCGGCATCGCGGCGGCCCTCGGCCAGCAGGCGGTTGCGGCCGGACATGGCGGTTTCATGGGCCGCGACCTCCCGCGCATGGCCGGGTTCCAGCGCCCAGACCAGGCGGTCAAGGAAGCGGCGGCGGCCGGAGGCCCCCTCCTGGAACAGCCGGTCCATCTGCGGGGTCAGCCAGACCGCGGCGGCACGGTCGGCGAGCTCGGCCGAGGATTTCAGCGGCTCGTCATCCAGCCGCCACTTGCGGCGCGCGTCGCTGCCTTCCTCGCCGACGGTGCCGGTGGCGATGTCGGCGCTGCCATGCGGCCCCTCGAAGCGGCCCCAGGCGGCCCAGGGGCGGCTGTCCGCGGCGGTCCGCCGGCCGATCTCGCCGGCCTTCGCCCCGCGCAGGCCGCGGCCGGGGCCGAGCAGGCTGATCGCCTCCAGCAGGTTGGTCTTGCCGACGCCGTTCTCGCCGCCGATCGCGACGATGCGGCCGGCGAAGCGCGCATCGAAGGCCGGGTAGGAGCGGAAATCGGTGAGCCGCAGGCGGGTGAGCCGCAGCGGGGGCGGGGCGGGTCCGGTCAGGTGAGGTCGTCCAGGCCGATCACCTGGACCCCCGGCGAGGCGAGCAGCCGCAGCCGCCGGTCGGCGGTGACGAGCGGCAGGCCGAGCGTCGCGGCCAGTTCGAGGTAGAGGCAGTCATAGGCCGGATGATCGAGCGTTACGGCACGCTGCAGCGCGGCCGGCAGGAGCCCGGCGGAGGGCACGACCTCGAAGGGCAGGCGCAGCAGCGTCGCGCAGGCCAGCTCCGCCTGCGGCGCCTCCAGGATGCCGCGCCGCACCGCCTTCCACAGGATATTGCCGCATTCGGCCCAGATCAGGTCCGGCGCCAGCAGGCGCAGCCCGCGCAGGCGGCGGGCGGCGTCGGACCCCGGCTCGGCCACCACCATCTTGATGGCGACCGAGGCATCGAGGACAAAACCGTGCGTCGTCACCGCTCCTCGCGCGATTCGCGTTGCAGTTCCTCGGCCGTTGCCGCGCCCGGCGGTCGGTTTGCCGTCATCGCGAGAGAGATGTCGGCGAGGCGCCCGAACTCTGCCCAGCGATCCGCCTGGTGCGTGGCGCTGAGGCCGGCACGAATCAGCTCGCGCAGCTCTGCCTCCATGGACCGACCATTGGCCGCTGCCCGGGCCTTCAGCCGCGCGATGACATCCTCGTCCACGTTGCGCACCAGAAGCTGCGCCATGGCGGCGTATCCCACTCTGCTATCAATGATAGCATTGTGGGCGAACAGATGACGAACGTCAAGCCGCGCGGTCGTGCTCCAGCGCCCGCTGCAGGCGATGCGCCGCATTCGCCGGCTGCACCCGCCCGCTGGCGATCATCCCGACCAGCGCGGCCCCGGCCGCCAGCGCGCCGAGGGTGGCAGCGGGGTGCATCCGCGCGGCGGTGTAGAGGCTGCTGCCGAACTGGTGACCCTGGTCGCCATGGCGGCTGCCGTCCTCGCCCGGCTGGTGCAGGTTCTTCGGCGTGTCGCGCGGCGGACGTCCGGCTTGGCGCGCGGTCTTGAAGAAGGACCAGGCGAAGAGCCGGTCCGCCAGCGAGGGCACCACCCGCGAGGCGGCGATCATCGCCCGCCCGACGCCGCCGACGACGAGGTTGCGCGTCGGGTGCTCGGCCGCGTGCAGGATGGCGTCAGCCACCACCTCCGGCGCATAGACCGGCGGCGGCACCTGGCTCGCCTCGTCCATGTAGTTCCGCGCATGCTCGCCGAAGGGCGTGTCGATGCCGGAGGGCTGGATCAGCGTCACCGAGACCGGCGCCCCCTCGTGCAGCAGTTCGAGCCGCAGGCTGTCGGTGAAGCCCTTCACCGCGTGCTTGGTCGCGGTATAGGCGCCGAGCATCGGCGAGGGCATCTCGGAAGCGATGGAGCCCATGTTGATCAGCGCGCCGCCATGCCGCTTCAGCGCCTGCAGGGCAACGCGGGAGCCGTACACCACGCCCCAGTAGTTGGTGCGGAACAGCCGCTCATGGTCCTCGTCGCTGAGCTCCTCGAGCTTCGCATAGACGCCGATGCCGGCATTGTTCACCCAGGTGTCGAAGCGGCCGAAATGCCGCTCGGCCTCGGCACCGACCCGGATCATGTCCTCCTTGTCGCCGACATCGGCGACGACGTAGTCCGCGCGCCCGCCGCGGGCGAGGATGCCGTCGCGGATCTCCCGCAGCGCATCCTCGTTGCGCGCCACCAGCACCACCTTCGCGCCGCGCGCGGCGGCGCGGCAGGCGGTGGTGAGGCCGATGCCGGAGGTGGCGCCGGTGATGACGATGGTCTGCTCGGCGAGCGGCTTGAGCTTCACGGACATGGCTGGGTCTCCCGGTCAGGCGCGATGGCGCCTTGTTGGCAAGGCAACCGCACCCGCCGCCCGGGGTTCCGCCAGGCGCGCGGCGCCCGCGGGGCCGCTGCGCTCGACACGTCACCGACCCCGAACCTAGACTGGATCCAGTCTGAAGAGGGGGAACGGTGCCATGGCGGATGGATCGATGTCGCGGCGGGGACTCGGCCGGTTGGCCGCGACGGCGCTGGCCGGCATGGCGTTGCCGGCCATTGCGCAGGAGGCTTGGCCCGCGCGGCCGGTGCGGGTGGTGGTTCCCTTCGCGGCGGGCGGCGGCGCGGACCTCGTCGCGCGCGCGGTCTCGCAACGGCTGACCGCGCAGGTCGGGCAGCAATTCGTGGTGGACAACCGCGGCGGCGGGGCGGGGAACATCGGCACCGATGTCGTGGCGAAGTCGCCGCCGGATGGCTACACGCTGCTGATCACCGGGCCGAGCCACGTCATCAACGCGCATCTGTTCAGCCGGCTTTCCTTCGATCCGCGACGGGATTTCACGCCGGTCTCGCTGCTGACCTCGGCGCCCTATGTGCTGGTCGCCAACCCGGAGCTGCCGGCCCGCAACCTGCAGGAGTTGCTGGCGCTGGCGCGCGCCCGGCCCGGTGCGCTGTCCTACGGCTCGGCCGGGAATGGCACGGCGGGGCACCTAGCGATGGAGCTGATCAAGGCGGCGGCGGGCATCGACATGGTGCATGTGCCCTATCGCGGCAGCCCGCCCCTGCTGACCGACCTGATGGCCGGGCGCGTCGCGGTCGGCTTCGACAACGTGCTGTCCTCCGCCCCCGGCATCGAGGCCGGAAGGCTGCGCGCGCTGGCGGTGAGCGGCGATCGCCGCGCCCCGGCGCTGCCGCAGGTGCCGACCGTCGCGGAATCGGGGCTGCCCGGCTTCGACGTGAAGGTCTGGCAGGGCGCGCTGTTCCCCGCCGGGGTGGACGCGGCGATCGTCAACCGGCTGGCGGGCGAGATGCGGACGGCGATGCAGGCGCCCGAGCTGCAGGCACGGCTGCGCGAGCTCGGCGTGGAGGCGATCGGCAGCGACGCGGCGGCGTTCGCGGCCTTCCTGGAAGCCGATGACCGCCGCTGGGGCGAGGGCGTCAGGCGCTCGGGGGCAAGGGTGGATTGACGCCGGGGCCGGCGCGTCAGCCGCGGCCTGTCTTCACCGCCACGTCCTCGAAGGTGACCTCGACCGGGCGGGTGAAGCGGTTGCCGTTGATCCGGTCATGCCGTGCGTAGGGCGGCGGCTCGATCCGGACCTTGAGCGTGTAGTTGCCGTCGCCGGGCACCTGCCAGTTGCGGCCGTAATGGTGCAGCCAGGGATGCCAGAGGAAGGGCTGGCGGTGGGTGCCGACCTGCTGCCCGTCCGGGGCGAGCAGCGTGGCGATGACCTCGAGGCCCGGCAGGAAGCGGCCATCGGCCGCATCGCAAACCGCGACCTCGAGATGCAGGTTCTCCGCCTCGGGCTCCTGCCAGTGCAGCTCCCCGTCGCGCGGGACCCACAGGCCCTCGGCCTTCTCGACGGCGTAGGAGACGAGGTAGTCGTCGGCCGGGCGGACCGCGCCGTCATCGGCGATGTCGCGGATCATGCGGTGCAATGCGCTCTGCATCGCCTCGCCCTGGCGGCGGCCGTATTCGAGGGAGGCCGGCTTCGCCTCGTCGCTCGGGCGCAGCCCCGTTGCGTTCTTGTCCATGCTCGTCTCCCGCCGGCGTTGCGCTGATTGCGCCCGGAACGAGAGGCGCAACGATCAGAACGAGGCGGCGGGAGCGCGGGTTGCGCGGCGGGCGGTCACACCCGCATCGGCATCAGCACGTAGAGCGCCTCCGGCTTGGCGCTGTCCGTCACGATGGTCGGCGCCGAGCCGTCCGAAAAACGGAACTCCACCTGGTCGGCGATCTGGTCGGTGATGTCGTTCAGGTAGCGGGCCTGAAAGCCGATCTCGAGCGGGCTCGATTCGTAGCTCACCGCCTCGCCGTCCAGCTCCTCCTGCGCCTGGCCCAGCTCGGGGCTGGCGGCGGAGAGCAGCAGGTGGTTGCGGTCCACGCTGAGCTTCACCGGCCGCGACCGCTCGCTGCTGATGCCGGCGACGCGCGCCACCGCCTCGGCGAAGTCCTTCTTCGAGACCTTCAGCACCTTGTCGTTGCCGCGCGGGATCACCCGCTCGTATTCCGGGAAGGTGCCGTCGATCAGCTTGGAGGTCAGCTGCACCGAGCCCAGCGTGAAGCGGATCTTGGTGTCGGAGAGCGCCACCGCGATCTCGTCCTGCACCTCCTCGGCCAGCTTGCGCAGCTCGTTCACCGTCTTGCGGGGGATGATCACGCCCGGCATGCCATCGGCGCCGGGCGGCAGCTGCTCCTCGACGCGGGCGAGGCGGTGGCCGTCGGTGGCGACGGCGCGCAGCACCTTCGCACCGGAAGCCTCGGTGGCGTGCAGGTAGATGCCGTTGAGATAGTAGCGCGTCTCCTCGGTGCTGATCGCGAATCGGGTGCGGTCGATCAGCTCGCGCAGCTGCCCCGCCGGCAGGGCGAATTTGTGCGGCAGCTTGCCCTCCGTCATGGAGGGGAAGTCGTCCACCGGCAGCACGGCGAGCTTGGCGTCGAAGCGGCCGGCGCGGAGCGTCAACTGCGCGTCGCCGCCGGGATGGTCGAGCTCCAGCTTCGCCGTCTCCGGCAGCTTGCGGACGATCTCGTAGAGCGTCGCGGCCGGCGCGGTGGTGCGGCCCTGGCGCTGGACGGTGACGCCCGGCACCTCCTCCACCACCGCGATCTCCATGTCGGTGGCGGTGAGCTTGAGGCCGCCTTCGCGCGCTTCCAGCAGCACATTGGCCAGGATGGGGATGGTGTTGCGCCGTTCCACCACGCTTTGCACGTGGGCGAGCGCCTTGAGCAGAACTGCCCTGTCCACAGAGAACTTCATGGCACTCGAATCCCGACGTCTTGCGGCGGCCCTGCCGCGGCGGGGTGCCGCGTTCCGGGCCGCCAAGGCCCCGTGCCGCCCGGAGGCGGGGGCGGCACCTTACCAGCCGCGAGTCGCGAGTTGAAGGCGGTGGGTAAGGGGTTTCGGAGGGGGGCGTCGGTCGCGCCCCCACCCCGGCCAGCCTTCGGTCGTCACCGCGCCGCCGTGGCCCCCCCCTTTGCGGGGGCGGGTTGGTGCAACGGCGCGACCGTCCGCCCGATCAGAGCGCCCGCATGGGCTCCGCCGTCTCCATCCGCATCCCGAAGCGCGCGATGGTGCCCCAGGCGCGGTCGTATTGCGGCGGGCCCTTGATCGCATCCACCCGGCCGAGCGCCGCCGCCGCGCGCATCGGCCAATAGGGGTCCCGCAGCACGGCGCGGGCCAGCAGCACCATGTCCGCCTTGCCCTCCGACACGATCGCCTGGGCCTGCTCCGGCTCGGTGATCAGGCCGACGGCGGCCACCGCCACACCTGCGCCCTCGCGCACCGCCACCGCGCCCGGCACCTGGTAGCCCGGGCCGAGCGGGATCTTCTGGCGCGCGGGATCGATGCCGCCGGAGGAGACATCCAGCAGGTCGATCCCCAGCGCTTTCACCCGGCGGGCGAGCTCCACCGTCTCCTCCGTGGTCCAGCCGCCCTCCGCCCAGTCGGTGTGGGAGACGCGCAGCGCCAGCGGCATCTCCTCCGGCACCACCTCGCGGACGGCGCGCACCACCTCCAGCGTCAGGCGGGTGCGGCCGTCGAAATCGCCGCCCCAGCAGTCGTTGCGGCGGTTGGACAGCGGCGAGAGGAATTGGTGCAGCAGGTAGCCATGCGCGCCATGCAGCTCGATCAGCCGGTAGCCGGCGGCGACCGCCCGGCGGGCGGAGGCGGCGAACTGCCCGGGCAGCGCGGCGATCTCCTCATCGGTCATCGGGCGCGGGGCGGCGAAATCGCCCATCGGGACGTCCGAGGCCGAGACGGTCTGCCAGCCCGGCTCGGCCGCGCGTTCCGCCCATTGCGCGGTGCGGCTGCCCTTGCGGCCGGCATGGCCGAGCTGGATCGCCGGCACCGCGCCGGCATGGGCGATCGCCGCCGCCAGCCGCTTGTGGCCGGGAAGCTGCGCATCCTCCCACAGGCCGAGGTCGCCCGGGGTGATGCGGCCGTCGCGCGTCACCGCGGTCGCTTCCGTCATCACCAGCGCGGCGCCGCCGATGGCGCGGCTCAGCAGATGCGCCAGGTGCCAGTCGGTCGGCTTGCCGTCGTCACCGCAGCAATACATGCACATCGGCGAGATGCCGATGCGGTTGGCGAGCGTCACGCCGCGCAGCGTCAGCGGGGAGAAAAGATCGGTCATCGCAGGTTCCAGGACACAGGTTGCAAGGCAGGGGGACTCCAGGGGGGCAGCCGGCCGAGCCGGCTTTCCATGACGAGGACGATCGGCGCCTGGCCCGGCGGCGCCGGTTGCAGGCGGCCATCGGGCAGGGCGGGGAAGCGGGTCAGCGTGACGGCATCGCCGACATTGCCGCCGACCGCCTCCACCGCGCCAGCCGGCGCCGCCACCACGATGTCGCAATGCATCGGCCGGATCGAGCCCCCCTCCGCCAGCCTTTCGCGCCAGTGGCGAAGGGGGGCGGCGCTGCGGTCGCGGCAGATGAGGTCGCCGGGGCGGGGCGGGTGCTCCTCCGGCGCGCGCGGCAGGAAGGGGGCGGTGGCGGGAAAGCGGCGCGCGGCGGCGATCAGCCCGTCGAGATACAGCGCATGGGTGGCGCTCGGCGGGAACTCGGCGGCGTCCACCCCGGCGCTGCGGAACACCCAGGAGATGAAGGCGGCCGACCAGGCCGGTTCCGCCCAGAGCGCCGGTCCGGCGGCGGCCTGGCCGGCCAGCGCCGTGGCGTAGCGGCGGCGGTTCGCGCGAATCGCGGCCTCCTCCTGCGGCACAGCCTGCCAATAGGCCAGAACGCGCGGGAAATTGGCGGGCTCGGTCTCGGGGCTGCCGGAGGGCGCGGGGGCGAAGGCCTCCTGCACCACGCCGCCCCAGTCGCGCCATTCCGCCAGCGCGAGGCGGATCACCCGCTCCGCCGCGGCCGGCGGATAGGGCAGCGGCGGCTCGGGCGGTGCGGCGCAGGCAGCCAGCCACGCCAGCAGCAGCAGCGGCAGCCGCTTCATACCATCGGCCAACTTCGTTGGCCGATGGTATGAGCTTCCTTGTGCCCTCAGGCGCCGGGCGCCGGCTCCGCCGGCTTGGCTTCGCGGCACTTGCCGCGGGCCGCATTCGCGGCCTCGGCATCGGTCGACGACCGCCGCCGCCAGCATCATGCGTCCACGCGTTCCGGCGCCCGGATGGCCAGGGCAAGCCGGTCGGGGGCGAGCAGGGCGAGCGTGACCAGCACCTGCGGCGCCGTTGCCGGGCCGCGCTGCGGCGCCACCACCAGCTGCCCGTCGCGCGAACGGACCATCGGGCGCAGCAGGTTCACCGCGCGGCGGTGCAGCGCCTGGGCCTGGGCGAGCGTCGCCTCGGGCAGGACGACGCCCTGCCCGCCGGCCAGCACCACCGCGCCCGACGCGCGCGCGACCAGCGCGAGCGCTTCCACGCTCGCCGTTGGCAGCCCGTCTTCCGCCGCGAGGGGCGCGAGCCGGCCGGGCAGGGCGGCGGCGGCGCGGCCGCCATCGGGCCAGGTCGCCGCGCGGGCACTGGCCAGCAGCGCCACCGCCTGCGCGGCCGCCGGGCCGGTACCGGCCGGCAGCCGCGCAGCCAGTCGTTCGAGCAGCCGCGCCATCAGCGCCGGCGCCTCGGCATCGCCGGCCCGGCGCAGCGTATCGGCGCCGAGCAGGCCCCAGGCGAGTTCCTCCGGGTCCTCGGCCGCCGCCACGCGCACGGCCTGGCGGGCGGCGAAGGCGGTCAGCGCGGCGCGGCGCGGCGCCGGCAAGGCATCCGGCGAACCATCGAACAGCAGCGCGGTTGCCACCGCGTGGAGCGCCGCGCCGGAGGGCGGCGCCGGGTCGAGGTCGAGCCCCGCCGGCTCGGCCGCCATCATCGCGGCGACCCGCGCCACCTCGCCGCCGGCCGTGAGCAGGCGGTCCTCCCGCACCACCATCGCCCCGCCCGCTTCGAGGTCCACGGGGCCGTGGCGCAGCAGCAGCCAATGCACCGCGCCGGGGCGCCGCGCCTCGGCGGTGACCGAGGCCACGCCCCCCGGCGCCAGCGGGCGCAGGTGCAGCACCGGCCCGCCAGCCGGCCAGCCGGCGCGGCCGAGCGCCAGGTGCGAGACCGGAATGCCCTCCGCCCAGCGCGCCGTGCCGGGGGCGGCGGGCGGCGCGGGCTCCCGCCAGGCGGCGCCCTTGCGCAGCCGCGCGGCGTTGGCGCCGAGCCCACTTTCGTCCAGTGCGTCGAGCGCGGTGGTCAGGCGCAACCCGCGCAGCCGGCGGGCGGCGGTGAAGCGGACGGTGACGCGCAGCACCGGGCTGTCCGGGCGGAGCTCGTAGGCCACCTCCAGCCGGCCTGCCGCCACCTGGCGCGGCGCGAGCAGCCCGGCGGCGCCGCGGATGGTGCCGGCATGGCGTAGCACGACGCGGTTGCCCTGCCGCTCAACGGCGCAGTCGGTGATCGCCTCCTCCACATCGGCGCAGCTGCGGCGGCGGCCGATGCGGAACTCCACCAGGTTGCCGCTGTGCAGCAGCACCGGCCCGCCCGGCGCGCGCGGCGCCTGGTGCAGCTCGCCGCGCGAGAGGTCGCCGGTGAGGCGGAAGAAGGGGGTGAGGATGTCGAAGTCGCGCGGATCGTCGCGCCGGACCTCGATCCGCCCGCCCACCGCCCGGCGGCAGGCGGGCTCTGCGTCGGCCATCGCCATGACGAAGTCGAGCAGCGTATCGGAGAGCTGGCCATGCGCCTCCCGCAGGCCCGGCAGCAGCAGCAATTCGGCGGCGGCGGCATTGGCGGCCAGCGGGAACAGCGCGCTGCCCTTCGCCTCGCCCAGCGCGCGGAAGCGCTGCCCCCCGAGCGACACCTCGCCCACCAGCGCGTCGGCGAGCGGCGCGACCAGCCGGTCGCGGTCGGCGTCCTGCAGGAGGTTGCGCATGGCCGGCACCATAGGTGCGGACGCCAGGGCCGGGAAGGCGGTTGGGTATGGGGCGCTGCCGCGGCTATAGAGGCGGCATGGGCACGAACCCCGAGGGCGCGGATGGCGGCCGCCTGTTCTTCCGCTCCGAGGTCTTCTCCGGCCGCGACCCGGCCCGCCGCCGCGCCCCGACCGGGCGAAGCGTGCGGGAAGCGGCGCGCGAGATCCCGGTACATGCGATCTGCGACGTGCTGGTGGTGGGCGGCGGCCCGGCCGGGTGGGCGGCGGCGGTGGCCGCGGCGCGGCTCGGCGCGCGGACCCTCCTGCTGGAGCGGCACAATCATCTGGGCGGGCTGTCCACCGGCGGCCTGGTGGTCTGGATCGACCGCATGACGGGCTGGGACGGCGCGCTGCTGATCCGCGGCCTGGCCGAGGAGCTGCTCGACCGCCTGCCGAAGGACGCGCTCGCCGGCCCGCCGCGCGAAGCCTGGGGCTCCCGCGAGGCCGCGACCGCCGCCTGGTGGGCGCTGCGGACCGCGGCCTTCCACGGCATCGTCACCCACTCGCCCTCCGCCTGCCCCGAGCACCTGAAGGCCGCCAGCCTGGAGATGGCGGCCGAGGCCGGCGTTGACCTGGTCTTCCACGCCTGGGGCGCCGAGCCGGTGATCGAGGCGGGCGCCGTGACCGGCGCGATCTTCGAGAGCAAGCAGGGCCGCCGCGCCGTGCTGGCGAAGGTCACGGTGGACGCCACCGGCGATGGCGACCTCTACGCCCGCGCCGGCGCGGCCTTCGCGGACGACATCGATGCCCGCGACATCCACCACTGCATGAACACCTCCTGGGTGTTCGGCGGCGTGGACATGCCGCGCTACCTCGCCTGGCGGGCCGAGAAGCCCGAGGAGTTCAGCGAGTTCATGCGCCGCGGCAAGGAGGCGGTCGGCTTCTTCGACAAGGCTTTTGCGAGTTGGCGAGACGACGTGGCGCTGTTCATGGGGCCGCGGCTGGCGGGCTATTCGGCGGTGATGGTGGACGACCTCAGCGAGGTGGAGGTGACCAGCCACCGACTGATGTTCCGCCACCTGGAGCGCTACCGCGCCGAATGCCCGGGCTTCGCCGGCGCCTTCCCGATGCTCTCCGCGCCGCAACTCGGCGTGCGGCATACGCGGCGGCTGGGAGGCGTGGAGCCGGTGACCCGCGACTGGTGGGACGGCCGGGTCTCGCCGAACGAGATCGGCGTCTCGCCGAGCCTGGCGCCGAAATTCGCGCCGGTCTCGGTGCCCTATGGCGCGATCGTGCCGGTGGCGCTGGAGGGGCTGCTGGCGCCGGGCCGGCACCTGGCCTGCGACACCACCAGCCACTCCTTCCTGCGCGAGATCCCGCAGTGCTGGCTGACCGGGCAGGCCGCCGGCGTGGCGGCGGCGTTGGCGGCTGATCGCGGCGTCATGCCGCGCGCGGTGCCGGTGGGCGAGATCCAGGCGGCGCTGTGCCGGCAGGGTGCGCTGCTCCGCGACGCGGCCGCAGCCGGGGCGAGCGCGGCCGCCGAATAGGCCCTGTGGTACGCGCGCAACAGCGCGGCGGACCGACCATAGGTTGCAGAGCCTTCACTTTAGGGTCACGGCGTCGTGAGGTACGACCTGTCAGATTGTATTCCGTCAAGGCGGTGCCTCGACGTTTTCTCCCGGCGGTTCCGCGCATCCTGCGCGGGCCAGACTTGCCCCGGTACCGCGAGGTACCGGGGCCTTTTTTGCCGGAGCCCCGCTTCACAGGATGAAGTCGGACGCGCTCAGCGTGTGCGTGCCGGCCAGACGGATCTCCATGTCCGTGCCCTGCCAGCCATCCGTCTCCACCATGATCAGCGTCTCGCCGGTCTGGTGCTTGTAGGTCACCGTGCCGTAGTCGCCCCGGTAGTCGCTCTCGCCGAGGAAGGTGAACGCGTTGTTCCCGCTGCGCCCTGAGATGGCGTCGATCCGGCTCAGGTCGATCTTGTCCACGCCCGGCGTGAAGTCGGTGATCAGGTCGGCGGTGCTGTGCTGGTACGAGCCCGGGCTGTCCTCCACCGAGACGTAGCGGAAGATGTCGGCGCTGTAGCCGCCGGTCAGCGTGTCGCGGAGGTCGCCGCCCTGCAGCGTGTCCTGGCCCGCGCCGCCATTCAGCGAGTCGAAGCCCTGGTGGCCCATCAGCAGGTCGTGGCCGCTGCCGCCGACCAGCGTGTCATAGCCCCAGCCGCCATAGAGGTCGTCGTCGCCGGCGTTGCCGTAGATCTCGTCGCCGCCGAGATTGCCGAAGATCGTGTCGTTGCCGTCCTCGCCCTTCACGATGTCGGTCCAGTCGCCGCCATAGATCAGGTCGTCGCCGTCCCCGGCGAGGAGGTGCCAGTTCGCGCCGTCGGGCAGCCGGATGTTGTCGCTCCAGGGTGTGCCGAAGACGGTCCAGGCGACGAAAGAGAGGGACATGGCGGGCTCCTGCCGATCCGGGGGCCGCAGCGGTGCGGCGATGCCCGGATGATGGCGGAGGCCAGGCGGCGATCCCTGTTCCCGGCGTGACAGGCCGTGCGCCGGTGCGGGCAGTCAGCAACCCGAGGCACCGGAAACTCCGCCGCGGGCGGGCGGAGGCTCAGGCGCGCCCGGCTGCGTCGCGCGCAGGCGCGCCCGGCTGCGTCGCGCGTAGGCGCGCCTCGCCGCGTCGCGCGTCAGACCCGCCCCGCGGCCTTGTCCGCCTCGTAGCGCGCCTTGGTCTCGGTATTGGCGGGATAGAGGCCGGGCAGCGCCAGGCCCTTGCCGACCTCCTGCATGATCCAGCCTTCCAGCCGCTCCTGCTCCACCGCCGCCTCGGTCACCGCCTCCAGCAGCGCGGCCGGGATGACCACCGCGCCGTCGCCATCGGCCACCACGATGTCGCCCGGCACCACCGTCACGCCGCCGCAGCCGATCGTCTCCTGCCAGCCGACGAAGTTCAGCGCGGCGACCGAGGCCGGCGCCACATAGCCCTGGCAGAACACCGGCAGGCCGGTGCCGATCACGCCCTGGCCGTCGCGCACCATGCCGTCCGTCACCAGCCCGGCGACGCCCTTCACCTTCATCCGCGCGCAGAGGATGTCGCCGAAGATGCCGGAGGAGGTGCTGGCCATCGCATCGGCCACTGCGACGCAGCCCTCGGGCATGTCCTCGATCGCGGCGCGGGTGGAACGCGGCGAGGACCAGCTCTCGACCGTCGCCAGGTCCTCGCGCGTCGGCGTGAAGCGGAGCGTGAAGGCCGGGCCGACGATGCGGGTGAAGTTGCCCGGCACGATCGGCCGCGCCCCGGCGATGTAGCAGAAGCGCACGCCCTTCTTGAGCAGCACCGTCGTCAGCGTGGCCGTGGTGACGCCCATCAGGGCGTCCTTGATCGCAGGGGTCATGGCGTGCGCTCCCTCGCGCCGGGGTCAGGAAGAGGTCGCTTGAAAGGCCGCCGGACCGCTGACGTCAACCCGTGCGCGCGACAGGGCGCGGCCAAACCCCTGCCTCCCGCGGGCGTTTCCACCTTATCAAGGAGGACCAGCGCCATGCAGGATGAGAACCGGAAGGACGCACCGGGCGGCGCGGAGGACGCACTGCGGCCGCAGCGCCCGGGCGGCGAGCCGAAGACCGCCGGGGAGACCGACCAGCGCCCCGATCCCACAAATGCCATCCCGCAGGGGGGAGGGCCGCAGGGCGGCGGCCGCGAGACCAATCCGGGCGGCGTCGCCGCCAGCGAGGCCTCGCGCAGCCGCGACGACCGGGCGGCGGGGACGGTGGACGACCCGATCGCCAGCGGCGATGGCTTCGGCAGCAACGACTTCCAGACCGGCGACCGCAACGAGCTGGCCAGCCAGCGCGGCGGGCCGGTGGATGTCTCGCGCGACCGCCCCAAGCGGCGATAGAGCCGGCACGCCAGCTCGTCCGCGGTGCCGGGCGTGAGGGCAGGCGCGAGTAGCGTCACCGGCCAGCGGGCGAAGCCCGCAGAACTGCGGCGGCGGCATGGCGATGGCGTCGCAGGCCGCTACGGCAGCCCGTCGACCGACGAAGCCCGTCGTGCGGTCGCATGCCAATGAGCCGGCGCGCGGCTGCCGGGCGCTGTCCAGGGAGCATTCGGGCAAAGGAGGAGCGAAGCAATGGCGATCCGGACCCTCTTCATGGCTGCTGCCATCGCCGCTGGCGGAGCGTTGCTCGCAGCCGGCCCGGCGACTGCGCAGACAGGCGACCGTTCTGCGGACCGGGGCCAGTTCGGCTGGTACGAGGATCGCGATTGGACGACGCGAGCGCCGTTCATGCGCGGCTACGAGCAGGGCCGCATGGACGAGCGACGCAGGCGGCTTGAGGGCCTCGGCCACCGCCAGTTCGGCTGGTACGAGGATCGTGACTGGACGACGCGGGCGCCGTTCCGGCGCGGCCGTGAGCAGGATCGCAATGTCGGGGGACGTGACGGCGGCGGTGGGCCGGATCTCGGGTACTACCCCGGCGACCTCGGGTATTTCGACCGCGGCGATGGCCCCGGCTTTCGCCATCCTCGTCTGTGGGACGGGCGCAATCTTCGCTGAACGAGCGGGCTGCAGCGACCCTGTCGGGAAAAGAATTGGGGCCGGCGCTTGCGCGACGGCCCCAAACCCAGGCGCATCAGTGACTCAATGCGCCGAAACTGGTGGAGCCAAGGGGAGTCGAACCCCTGACCTCTTGAATGCCATTCAAGCGCTCTCCCAACTGAGCTATGGCCCCGCAGTGCTTGGGAGGCGCGCCGTATAGCCCTCGGCCCGGCGCGGCGCAAGGGTCCCTCCCTGCCCCTTCCATGCGGCGCGACGCCTCAATAGGGTGCGCCCCGACACGAACCAGGCGGAGACGCGAGGCGCCATGCGCAAGGTCCACAAGGACGCCACCGAAGCCCTCGCCGGGCTGCTGAAGAACGGCATGAGCATCATGTCCGGCGGCTTCGGCATCTGCGGGATCCCCAGCCTGCTGATCGAGGCGATCCGCGAAAGCGGGGTGAAGGACCTGACCGTGATCTCCAACAACGCCGGCATCGACGGCGTCGGCCTCGGCATCCTGCTGGAGACAAGGCAGATCCGGAAGATGATCAGCTCCTACGTCGGGGAGAACGCGACCTTCGCGAAGCAGTACCTGGCCGGCGAGCTGGAGATCGAGTTCAACCCGCAGGGCACGCTGGCCGAGCGCATCCGCTCCGGCGGCGCCGGCATCCCGGCCTTCTACACCAAGACCGGCGTCGGCACGCAGATCGCCGAAGGCAAGCCGACCGCGGAGTTCGACGGCGAGACCTATGTGATGGAGCGCACGCTGTTCGCCGACCTCGCCATCGTCCACGCCTACATGGGCGACCACGAGGGCAATCTCGTCTATCGGAAGACGGCGCGGAACTTCAACCCGATCATGGCCAGCGCCGCGCGCGTGACGGTGGCGCAGGTGGAACACCTGGTGCGCCCCGGCGAGCTCGACGCCGACCACATCCACACGCCCGGCATCTTCGTGAAGCGCCTGATCGCCTGCCCGCCCGGCTACGAGAAGCGCATCGAGAACCGCACCGTCACGAAGCACCCCGCCGCCGCCGCGGGCCCCGCGACGAAGCCCATCTGAGGAGGCGCAGACCATGCCCTGGACCCGCGACGAAATGGCCGCCCGCGCCGCCCGCGAATTGCAGGACGGCTTCTACGTCAACCTCGGCATCGGCATCCCGACGCTGGTGGCCAACCACGTGCCGCCCGGCATGACGGTGCAGCTGCAATCCGAGAACGGCATGCTCGGCCTCGGCCCCTTCCCGTACGAGGGCGAGGAGGACCCGGACCTGATCAATGCCGGCAAGCAGACCATCACCCAGCTGCCCACCAGCAGCTTCTTCGACAGCGCGCAGAGCTTCGGGATGATCCGCGGCGGGCATATCGACCTGTCCATCCTCGGCGCGCTGCAGGTGGCGCAGAATGGCGACCTGGCGAACTGGATGATCCCCGGGAAGATGGTGAAGGGGATGGGCGGCGCGATGGACTTGGTCGCCGGCGTGAAGAAGGTGATCGTGCTCATGGAGCATTGCGCACCGGGCGACAAGCCGAAGCTGCTGAAGGCGTGCAACCTGCCGCTGACCGGCCGCGGCGTGGTGGATGTGGTGATCACCGACCTCGGCGTCTTCGCCATCGACAAGAAGGGCGATGGCGGGATGCGGCTGGTGGAGCTTGCCCGCGGCGTGACCGAGGCCGAGATCCGCGCCAAGACCGAGGCCGAGTACAAGGTCGCCGTGCCGGCCTGACGGCTGGGCCGGCGGCGTCCGCCACCGCCGGCCGGCCACGCAGAAGTTTCGACCTCGTCGCCGGACGCGTAGTAGCATTCCGCCCGCGCGCGTTGCGGCGAGGTGGCTGATGCGGCCGAGAGTTGAACGATCCGGCTCTGCCTGCGGCGGATTGCGGCGTTGCCGGCTTCACGGCCGCCACGGCCGCCACGGCCGCCACGGCCGCCACGGACGATGCGGCGGCAGGCCGGCGGCCTGACCGCGCCGATGACGCCCGACGCCGGGATCAGGGCCGAGCGGGTGGCCGCAACGATCCGGCAGATCCCGCTGGCGGTCGCGGTGACGCTCGTCAATGCCGGGCTGATGGCGGGCCTCCTGCACGCCGTCGCGCCCGATCCCCGGATCTTCGCCTGGGTCGCGGCGACGCTGGCGGTTGCGGCACTGCGGCTGGGCGTCTGGCGGGCCTGGCGCCGGGCATCGCCACCGCCGGCACAGGCGGGGCGCTGGGGTGCAGCCGTCGCCTGGACGGCCGGCGCAGCAGGACTCGTCTGGGGCGGCGGCGCCGCCTGGCTCTGGCCGGACTCCGAGGCGCTGCAGCTGTTCTGGGTGTTCGTGATCGGCGGCATGAGCGCGGGCGCCGTGGCGCTGAACCATGCCTGGCTGCCGGCCGCGCTCGGCTTCATCCTGCCGGCCGGCCTTCCCATCGTGGCGTGGATGGCGATGGAAGGCCACGCGCGGGGTCTGGTCGGCGCGGCGATGATCCTCGTCTTCCTCGCCGCGCTCGGGTTGAGTGCCCGCCGTTCCAGCCGCCACTTCGCCGAGACCGTGGGCCTGCGCATCGACCTGGCGCGCCAGACGCGGGAGCTGGAGGCGGCAAGGGCGCGGCTCGCCGCCGAGATCGCCGAGCACCGCGCCACCGAGGAGAGCCTCCGCCACGCGCAGAAGCTGGAGGCGGTGGGCCAGCTGGCCGGCGGCATCGCGCATGATTTCAACAACATCCTGCAGGCCGTCTCGGGCGGCGCGGCGCTGATCCACCGGCGCGCCGGCGATGCCACGGCGGTCACGCGGCTGGCCGGGATGGTGGCGGATGCGGCGCGCCGGGGGGAATCGGTCACACGGCGGTTGCTGGCCTTCGCGCATCGCGGCGAGCTGCGGGCCGAGCCGCTGGACCCCGGCGAGCTGCTCCGCGGGCTGCGGGAGGTGCTGGCCGCCACCCTGCCGCCCGCCCTGCGGATCGAGGTGATGGCGCCGCCCGGCCTGCCGCCCGTGCTGGCCGATCGCGGCCAGCTGGAGACGACGCTGGTCAACCTCGCCGTGAACGCCCGCGACGCCATGCCGGGGGGCGGCATCCTGACGCTGTCGGCCACGGTCGAGGAGGTGCCGCCCGGCGGCGGGCCGGCCGGCCTGGCGGCTGGCGCCTATGTGCGGCTGCTGGTGGCGGATACCGGCACCGGCATGGACGCGCAGACGCTGGCCCGCGCGACCGAGCCGTTCTTCACCACCAAGCCGCAGGGCCGGGGCACCGGCCTCGGCCTCGCGATGGCGCGCAGCCTGGCCGAGGGCTCCGGCGGCGCGCTGGCGATCGAGAGCGCGCCGGGGGAGGGCACCCGGGTCACGATGCGGCTGCCGGTCGCCGGCGACGGCATGGCCCGCGGTCCGCCGGCGCCGGCGCGGGCGGCGGCGCCCGACCCCGCGGGCGGCGCGCCACGCGCAATCCTGCTGCTGGTGGATGACGAGCCGGCGGTGCGCGAGGTGCTGGCGCAGGAGCTGGAGGAGGAAGGCTACGAGGTGGCGAAGGCCGCCGACGGTGCGGCGGCGCTGGCGCTGCTGGACCGCGGCGCATGCTGCGAGGTGATCGTCACCGACCTCGCGATGCCGGGCATGGACGGCGTGGCGGTGATCCGCGAGGCACGGCGGCGGCTGCCGGGCCTGCCGGCCATTCTGCTGACCGGCTATGCCGGGGAGGCCGCGGAGCAGGCGATGGCCAGCAGCCTGGCCGGCAGCGGCGCCTTCGTCCTGCTGCGCAAGCCGGTGAGCGGCAGCCGGCTGGCCGAGCAGGCGGCCGCGCTGCTGGCCGCGCGACCTGCCATCGGCCAACTTCGTTGACCGATGGCGTGAGTGCTTGTTGGCCCTCAGACGCCGGGCGGAAACCTCCGGTTTCCTTGGCTTCGCCGCACTTGCGGCGGGCCGCATTCGCGGCCTCGGCATCGGTCTGAGACCGACGCCGCCAATATCAGGCCGCCGCGGGGCCGTTCAGCGGAGCGCCAGCACCACCAGCATGACGCTGCCCAGCGCGATGCGGTACCAGCCGAAGGGGGTGAAGCCGATGCGCGCGATCACCGACATCAGCCACCGCACCACCACCAGCGCGACGATGAAGGACACCACGAAGCCGACGCCGATCTGCGTCAGGCTGGAGAGATCGAGGTCGCGGCGCGCCTTCCACAGCGCATAGACCGTGGCGGCGAACATCGTCGGGATGGCGAGGATGAAGGAGAACTCGGCCGCCGTGCGCCGCTCCACGCCCACCAGCAGCGCGGTGATGATGGTGGCGCCGGAGCGCGAGGTGCCCGGGACCATCGCCAGCACCTGGCCGAAGCCGATCAGCAGCGCGGCGAGCGGGCCGATCTCCGGCACCGAGCGGATCGTCGGGCGCGGCCGCCAGCGCTCGATCGCGATGATCGCGACGCCGCCGGCGATCAGTGCGAAGCAGACCACATAGGGGTTCATCAGCATGGCCTGCACGGCGCCGTAGAAGGTGGCGCCGATCACCATCGCCGGCAGGAAGGCGAGCAGGATGTTCACCGCGTAGAAGCGCTCCGGCCCCGGGCGCCAGGCCTTCAGCGCGAGCTCGAGCAGCGTGCGCCAGAACACCACCACCACGGCGAGCACCGCGCCGAGCTGGATGGCGATCTTGAAGGTGACGCTGGCCGGTCCCTCGAAGCCGATCAGCACGCCGAGCAGGACCAGATGGCCCGTCGAGGAGATCGGCAGGAATTCCGTTGCGCCCTCCACGATGCCCATGAGCACGGCGGAGAGCAGGGCGTGGGCATCCATGGTCGGGCGTCGCTCCGGAAGGCGCCGCTGCTTACCCGGCTCCGGCGCGGATGACCACGCGGGTTGGCATGAAGAGCGGGAAAGGCGGCAGCCGCCGGGGGCGGTTCCCCCTCCTTCCGAACGTGCGGAGGAGGGGGAGGAGAGGTCAGCGCACCGTCTGGGCGGCGGTAAAGGCGAAGTTGTCGAAGCTGTTCTCCGACACGCGGAACCACTGGTAGGCGTCGGTGCGGAACCGCAGGTAGCTCTCCATGATCTTCCGGAACTTGGGGTTCTGGCCCATCAGCTCGGCGTTCAGCTCCTCGTTCGCCTTCCAGGCGGCCTCCAGCACCGGGCGCGGCCAGAAGCGCAGCTGCGCGCCGGCGGCGACCAGGCGGCGCAGCGCGGCCGGGTTCGCGGCATCGTAACGCGCCACCATCTCGGCATCGGCCTCGCCGCACGCGACCTCGAGGGCGGCCTTGTAGCTGTCGGGCAGGGCGGCGTGGGCGCGCTGGTTGGACATGAAGTGCAGTCGCGCGCCCGGCTCCCAGAAGCCCGGCGCGTAGTAGTAGCGGGCGACGCGCACGTAGTTGGCACGCAGATCGTCATGCGGGCCGACGAACTCGGCCGCGTCGATCACGCCGCGCTCCAGCGAGGGATAGATGTCGGCCGGCGCGATCAGCGTCGGCGACGCGCCGAGGCGGGTGAAGAGCTGGCCGGCGAGGCCGGTGATGCGGAACTTGAGGCCGCGCAACTGGTCCACCGAGGTGATCTCGTTGCGGAACCAGCCGCCCATCTGCGCGCCGGTGTCGCCGGCGGTGTGGGCGACGATGTTGTATTCGCGGAAGAACTCGTCGGCCAGCTCGTTGCCGCCGCCGAACTTGAACCAGGAGGTGAGCTGGCGGGTGGTCAGGCCGAAGGTCATCGCGGTGAAGGGCGCGAAGCCGACATCCTTGCCGATGAAGTAGTAGGAGGCGGTGTGGCCGGCCTCGATGGTGCCGGCCTGCACCGCGTCCAGCACCTGCAGGCCGCCGACGATCTCGCCGGCCGGGAAGGCCTGGATGCGGAACTTGCCGTCGGTCAGCTGCGCGACGCGCGCCGAGATGCGCTCCAGCGTGCCGAACAGGATGTCGAACACCCGGGGGAAGGAGGATTGCACGCGCCAGCGCACCTCCGGCAGGGCCTGGGCGAGGGCGGGGGTGGCGAGGGCGACCGGCGCGGTGGCGGCGGCGCCCATCAGGGCACGGCGGTTCATGTTGCGGAGTCCTCCCGGAACGACGTGGCTGCCACATCTACGGCAAGCGCCGGCAGGCGAAAAGACGGCTGTCAACCCTCCAGCGGCACCAGCGCGTCGGTCTGCGCCAGCAGGTGATGCAGGAAGGCCTGGTTCATCGCATGACTCGGGCGCCACGCCGTCACCTTCGCCAGCAGCGGCGCACCGAGCAGGGCGAGGTCGCCGAGCAGGTCGAGGGCGCGGTGGCGCACCGGCTCGGCCGGCAGCCGCGCGCCCCCCAGGATGCGCCCGCCGATCAGCGGCGCGGTGTTGGCGAACCCGGCGCCGCGCAGCGCCGGCCTTCGCGTCAGCCGCGCCAGCAGCGCGGCCGGCAGCGCCCAGCGCAAGCGGCCGAAGCTGCGCGCGGCGGCGAGTTCCGCGAGGAAGACCTCGCCGGCCGGCGCACCTGCCCAGTGCAGCCTGCCCCAGCCGGCAAGGTCGAGCGACACGTCGAAGTGCGGCGTTTCCGCCGGCTCGGCGCGGATAAGGCGGCCGTCGCGCGACAACTCCACCGGCCGGCGCAGCGCCAGGCGGCGGCGCGGCGCGTCGCCTTCGGCAACGCCGGCGGCGAGGATCAGCCGGCACCAGGGCAGCGCGCTGCCATCGAGGATCGGCACCTCCTCGCCTTCGAGCTCGGCGATCGCATCGTCCACGCCGAGGGCGGCGAGGGCGGCGAGCAGGTGTTCGGGCGTGCGCAGCAGGGCGCCGCCCGGCAGTTGCAGCGCGCTGCAGAAGGGGGCGATGCGCGCGGCGCGATGATCGGCCGCCACTTCGGCGCCGCCTGGCGTGCGGAATAGGATGCCGGTGCCGGGCGGTGCCGGGCGCAGCACCAGCCGCGCCGGCGTGCCGGTGACCAGCCCGATGCCGGCGGCGGGCGCGGTCGGGGTGGCGAGGGTGGCGCGGCGGGCCGGGTCGCGGGGCGGCACCGGCGGCAGCGCCCCCATCAGGGCTTCACGAAGCGCGCGGCGAAGAAGCCGTCCAGCCCGCCGCGTTCGGCCCACATGTCGGGCCGCGTGCGCAGCGTGCCGCGCGGGGTGAGCGCCGCGTCCAGGCCGGGCAGCTCCTCGGCGCGGATCGGGTCGGGACGCAGGCCGAGCGCGGCGGCGCGGGCGAGATGCGCCTCGCCCTCCTCCGGCTGCAGCGAGCAGGTGGCGAGCACCAGCCGCCCGCCGGGGCGCAGCAGCGTCGCCGCCTGCGACAGCAGCCGGGCCTGCGCCTCGGCCATCTGCGGCACGTCGGCGGCGCGCTTGAGGTGGGGGATGTCGGGATGGCGGCGGATGATGCCGGTCGCGGTGCAGGGCGCATCGAGCAGCACGGCATCGAAGCTCTCGCCGGGCGCCCAGGCGGCGGCATCGGCCTGCACCGTTTCGGCCTCGAGCTTCAGCCGGGCCAGGTTCTCCCGCAGGCGGCCGAGGCGGCGCGGATCGCGCTCCACCGCCACCACCTGCGCGCCGGCGGCGGCGAGCTGCGCGGTCTTGCCGCCCGGCGCGGCGCAGAGATCGGCGATGCGCTCGCCTTGCCGGGCGCCGAGCAGCCGCGCGGGCAGGGCGGCGGCGGCGTCCTGCACCCAGAAGGCGCCCTCGGCGAAGCCGGGCAGGTCGGCCACGCGGGTGCCTTCGGGCAGGCGGGCGGTGCCGGTGGGCAGGATCTCCGCGCCCTCCGGCGGCGCGGCGCCGGGGGCGAGGGTGAGGTCGAGCGGCACCGGGCGCTGGTGCGCACGGGCGATGTCGCGCACGGCCTCGCCATAGGCCGCGTGCCAGGCACTCCAGAGCCAGGGCGGCGTGTCCAGCCGCTCGGAATCCAGCGCCGCCAGCGCGGCCTGGCCTTCGGTGGCCACCTTGCGCAGCACGGCGTTGACCAGGCCGGCGAAGGGGCGCGGCACCACGGCGACGGTGGCGGCGACGGCGGCATGGGCGGGGGTGCCGAGCAGCAGCAGCTCCGCCGCGCCCGCACGCAGCGCGGCGCGCACCACCGGCGGCGGCTCCCGGTGCAGGAAGGGCTCCAGCACGGCGTCCAGGCTGCCGGCGCGGCGCAGCACGGCGGCGGCGATGCGGTGCGCCGCGGCGCGGTCGCGCGGGGCGAGCTGGGCGGGGAGGGCGTCCAGCGCCTCCTCCAGCGGCCGTCGGCGCTGCATCACGGCTTCGAGCAGCGCCAGCGCCGCGCTGCGGGCGGGGGCGCCGGCGGCCGGCGCGGCGGCGGGCCGGGCTTGTCGTCTCGGCTGTTCGGGCATGTAGCGGGGTTTATGGTCCCCCCGGCGGGGGCGTGCTAGGGGCGCCGCGATGCAGCGCGCCCGCGAGTTCCTGGACAGGCTGCCGGAGACGCGGCGCCCGCATCTCTGGCTCGTCCTGCTGTGCCTGGCGCTCTGGCTGCCGGGATTCCGCAGCATCCCCGCCGGCGACCGCGACGAAAGCCGCTTCGCCCAGGCCAGCCGGCAGATGGTCGAGAGCGGCAACTATGTCCGCATCCAGCTCGGCGAGGTGGAGCGCAACAAGAAGCCGGCCGGCATCCACTGGGCGCAGGCCGCCTCGGTCCATGCGCTGGAGACGCTCGGCATCCATTCGGAGGCGCGCGACCGCATCTGGGCCTATCGGCTGCCGTCGCTGGCGGGCGCGATCCTGGCGGTGCTGGCGACCTTCCAGTTCGGCCGTGCATTGGTGGGCCGGCGCGCGGCCTTCCTCGGCGCGGCGCTGCTCGCCTCCTGCTTCGTGCTGGCGATGGAGACGCATATCGCCAAGACCGATGCCGCGCTGCTCGGCACGGTGACGATCGCGATGGGGCTCATGGGGCGGGCCTATCTCAACCCGGCGGCCTTCGGCGCGGGCCAGGCGGCCGGGTTCTGGCTGGTGCTCGGCGCCTCGGTGCTGCTGAAGGGGCCGGTGGGGCCGGCGGTGCCGCTGCTGGCGGGGATCACGCTGGCGGTCGCGGACAAGGCCTGGCGCAACCGCGCCGGCTGGCTGCGCGCGCTGCGGCCGGGCTGGGGCATTCCGCTGATGGCGCTGGCCGCCGCACCCTGGTTCGTCGCGGTGACCATCGCCACCGAGGGGCGCTTCCTGGCCGAGGCGGTCGGCGGCGACATGCTGAGCAAGGTCGGCGGCGCCGACGAGAACCATTGGGGGCCGCCGGGCTACTACGTCGCGACCTTCGGCGTCGCTGCCTTCCCCGCCGCCTTACTGGTGCTGCGCGCACTGCCGCAGGCCTGGGCGGAGCGGCTGCAGCCCTCCACCCGCTTCCTGCTGGCCTGGGCGGTGCCGATCTGGCTGCTGTTCGAGGCGGTGACGACCAAGCTGCCGCACTACACCCTGCCGGCCTTCCCGGCGCTGATGCTGCTGGCGGCGCATTGGGCGATGGACCCGCTGCGGCAGGAGCCGCCGCGCTGGCTGCGCTGGCTTTCGGTGTTCGGGCTGGTCGCCGCGGCGGCGGGGCTGGCGGCGGCGGCGGCGCTGCTGCCCTTCCTGGCCGATGGGCGGATCTCGCCGGTGGCGACGCTCGGCGTGCCGGTGGCGGCGGCGCTGGTGGTGTTCGTGCTGCGGGCGCTGCGCGAGGGGGCGCCGGCGCGCGCGGGGCTGCTGGCGGTGGCGCTGGCGGTGCCGCTGAACTGGGTGGTGCTGGAGGGTGTGCTGCCGCGCCTGGTCTCGCCCTGGATCTCGCCGCGGCTGGCGGAGCTGGTGCGGCAGACGCAGCCGGGCCTGCCGGATGAGCGGTTCGGCGTGGTGGGCTATCACGAGCCGTCGCTGCAGTTCGCGATGGGCGGCGGCATAAGGCTGCTGACCGATGGCCCCGCCGCGGCGGCCTTCCTGGCCGCGGCGCCGGGGCGGCTGGCGGCGGTGGACGACCGGCAGGAAGCGGCGTTCCGGGCGGCGGCGGCGGAGCGCGGGCTGGTGCTCCGCGAGCATGGCACGGTCACCGGCTTCAACTATTCCCGCGGCCGCCGTGTCGCGATCAGCCTTTACGGAGTGGACGGATGAACGCTTCGGCGCCGAAGACCAGCAGGCGGCCTGCGCCTTTGCGCAGGCCGAGCGGCCGAATGGCCGCGGCGCCAGGTGGCGCGCAGCCAAGGCCGCGGAGCGGGCGCGTCACGCCGCAGGCGTGCCTTCGGCACGACGCGCTTGAGGGCACCGAAACATGATCGAGTGGGTGACGGACATCGTCGCCGCGGGCGGCTGGCCCGGCGTGATGGCGCTGATGTTCCTGGAGAACCTGTTCCCGCCGATCCCCTCGGAGGTGATCATGCCGCTGGCCGGCTTCGCCGCCGCGCGCGGGCAGATGAACTTCACGCTGGCGATCCTGGCGGGCGTGGCGGGCACGCTGCTCGGCAACGCCTTCTGGTACGAGCTTGCGCGCGCCATCGGCTCGGCGCGCATCCGGCCGCTCTTCGCGCGCTACGGGCGCTGGTTCGCGGTGGACGCGGATGATTTCGACAAGGCCGAGCGGACGCTGCGCAAATACGGCCCGGTGGCGCTGTTCTTCGGCCGGCTGCTGCCGGCGATCCGCACGCTGATCTCGATCCCGGCGGGGCTCGCGCATATCCCGCGCCCTGTCTTCTATCTCTGGACCGGGCTCGGCAGCGCGGTGTGGATCCTGTCCCTCGCCAGCGCCGGCTACTGGATGGAGGACCATTACGACCAGGTCGAGGGCTGGCTGGAGCCGCTCTCCTACGTCGTGGTCGGCGGCATCCTCGCCACCTATTTCTGGCACATCTGGTCGACGCGGGTGCGCAGGCGGGGCTGAGATGCGGCGCTTCTACGGCTGGGCCACGCCCAATTCGCACCGCGTCGCGATCATGCTGGAGGAGCTCGGCCTGCCCTACGAGGTGCGGCCGGTGAACATCCGTGCGCGCGAGCAGTTCGCGCCGGAGGTCCTCGCGCTCAACCCCTATGGCAAGGTGCCGATCCTGGTGGAGGACGATGCGCCGCCTCTGTTCGAGAGCGGCGCGATCCTGCTGCACCTGGCCGAGACGCATCGCCGCTTCCTGCCGGACGCCGGCCCGGCGCGCGCCGAGACGCTGGCCTGGCTGATGCTGGCGCTGACCTCGCTCGGCCCCTTCACCGGCCAGGCGCATCACTGGACGGAGCTCGCGCCCGAGAAGCCGGAGGCGGCGCGGCGGCACAGCATCGGGCTGGTGGAGCGCGTGTACCGCCTGCTCGATGCGCGGTTGGAAGGGCGGGATGTCCTCGCCGGCGATGCCTATTCGGTTGCCGACATCGCCGCCTATCCCTGGGTCGCGAAGCATGGCTGGGCGGAGATGCGGCTGGAGGAGTTCCCCAACCTCGCCCGCTGGTTCGCCGCCATTGGCGCGCGGCCGGCGGTGATGCGCGGCATGCGCGTGCCGGAAGGCGCGAGGCTGGAATAGGCCGCGTCGCGATCGCGCGAACGCGACCGGAGGACGCCACCAGGGCGTTGCGGCGCCCTGCCCGAGAGGCGCACAGTCCCGGCAACCCATCATGTCCAGCAGTCCCTTTGGAACGGAGGACGGCATGAGTGACGATGCGGTTGCGACCCTGAGGACGATGCTGCGTGGAGAGGTCATCGGCCGGCGCGACCCCGGCTATGACGAGGCGCGCGCGCTCTACAACGGCATGTTCGACAAGCGCCCGCTGGCCGTGGCGCGATGCGCCGACGTCGCCGACGTCATCGCCGCGGTGAACCACGCCCGCGAGGCCGGGCTCGACATCGCGGTGCGCGGCGGCGGCCACAACGGGGCGGGCCTCGGCAGCGTGGACGACGGGCTGGTGATCGACCTGTCCCGCATGCGCGGGCTGCGCGTGGACCCGCAGGCGCGCACCGCGCGCGTGGAGGCCGGCTGCACGCAGGGCGACGTGGACCACGCCACCCACGCCTTCGGCCTCGCCGTGCCGGCCGGCATCATCTCCACCACCGGGATCGCCGGGCTGACGCTGAGCGGCGGGCATGGCTATCTCTCGCGCAAATACGGGCTGACCATCGACAACCTGCTCGAGGCCGATGTCGTGCTCGCCGATGGCCGGATGGTCGTCGCCAGCCCGGAGCGGAACGAGGACCTGTTCTGGGCGCTGCGCGGCGGCGGCGGCAATTTCGGCGTCGTCACCAGCTTCCTCTTCCGCCTGCATCCGGTGAGCACCGTCTTTGCCGGCCCGATCGCCTGGGACCAGGCGCATGCGCGCGAGGTGATGCGCGCCTACCGCGACGCCCTGCCGAAGATGCCGGAGGAGCTCGGCGTCTTCCTCGGGCTGAAGACGGTGCCCTCCACGGCGCCCTTCCCGGAGCCGCTCTGGGGCAAGCGCATCTGCCTGCTGATGTGCTGCTACGCCGGCGAGGAGAGCGAGGGCCGCAAGGCGATGCAGCCGCTGCTGGAGCAACTGCCGGAGCCCTGGTTCAACTGGATGGGCGCCATGCCCTATCCCGCGCTGCAGGCCATGTTCGACCCGCTGATGCCGAAAGGAATGCAGTGGTACTGGCGCGGCGATTTCGTGCGCTCGCTCTCCGACGAGGCGATCGAGGCGCATCTCGACAGTGCGGCGCGCACGCCGAGCGAGCTGTCGCTGATGCATCTCTATCCGATCGACGGCGCGGTGCAGCGCGTAGCGAACGACGCGACGGCCTGGAACTGCCGCGACGCGACCTGGTCCATGGTGATCGCGGGGATCGACCCGAACCCGCAGATGGCGGGGCAGGTCACGCGCTGGGCGAAGTCCTACTGGGATGCCGTGCACCCCTTCGACCTCGACGGCGCCTATACCAACTTCATGATGGAGGACGAAGGCGAGGCACGCGTCAGGGCCGCCTTCGGGGAGAACTACGGGCGGCTCGCCGAGGTGAAGAAGCGCTACGACCCGGCGAACCTTTTCCACGTGAACCACAACATCCGCCCCGCGGCCTGAGACGCCGCCGAGCAGGGCGCGCCCGTCAACAGCGACGACGGGCGCGCGGCGGGCGCCGCCGGCAGCAGCCCCGGGACGGCGCCGCGGCGGGCGAGGGCAATGGCTGCCATCCTCGTGGCTCCTTGCAGGCTGCGTGGCCCCTTGCCGCTTCGCCGGCACGGCGCGGGCGGTTACGGCACCCGCCACGGACGGGCCGGCCCCGCCTCATTTGCTGCTCCCGAAATGGTTTCTTGAGATACGGCGCAGAATTGCTCACATTGTCTGGAGCGCACCGAACAAGGTGCGGTTTGGCTAGTGACGGAGCTGTGCAGAATGCCGGTGAAATCTCGCAAATCGACCCTGCTGGTGCAGGGCGCCGCCAGCGAGGAGGTGAACGGGGCGCCAGTGGCCCTCCCCGATTTCTACTGCGTGCCGGCGGGGGACATCCTGGTGGGCCTCGGCTACGGCGTGCTGGCCAACGACACCGACCCGGACGGCGACCTGCTGCGGCCGCTGCTCGTCTCCGGCACGTCGAACGGGGCGCTCGACCTCGATCTGCTCGGCGGCTTCTCCTACGCGCCCGACAGGGGCTTCGCGGGAGTGGACAGCTTCGTCTACCAGGCCTTCGACGGCGAGCTGGCCTCTGCGCCGGTGACCGTGGAAATCGAGGTGCAGCGGCTCGAGGTGGTCGGCACGCAGGGCTACGACAGGCTCATCGGCACGGCGCATGCCGAGCTGTTCCGCCCGCTCGGCGGGGTGGTCGACACGCTGCGGCTCGGCGGCGGGATGGACATCATCGCCTTGGGCGACGAAACCGCGAACGGGCGGCGCGAGATCACGCGCATCCTCGATTTCGGGGCGGACGACATGCTGGACCTCGGCGGCGCCTCGATCGTCGCCTGGCGCGACACCGGCTCCTGGCTGGTGCTGCGGCTGGATGGCGATGGCGACATCGTCAGGCTGAAGGGCTTGGACTACGCCGACCTGATCCTGGCCTGACGGCGCCGCGCCTCCAGGCGGCGAACCTTCCTGCGCCGCCTGGCGGCGACCCTCCCGCGCCGTCAGGCGGCGACCTTGTAGCCTTCCTCCTCGACCGCCGCGGCGACCTCGGCGCGCGGCAGGGTGGTGTCGGCGCGCACCAGGCCCTCGGCCAGCACGACCTCGACCTTCGCGGCGGGGTCCTTGGCGCGGATCGCCTCGGTCACCGCCTTCACGCAATGGCCGCAGGTCATGCCCGCAACCTTCAGTTCCATCGTCATGCCGTCTTCCCTTCAAGCTCGGTGAGGATCGGGCAGTCTGGCCGATCGTCACCCGCGCAATGCTGCGCCAGATGCCGCAGGCTGCTCGCCATGGCGTTGAGCGACGCGGCCTTCGCCTCCAGCGCCTCGACATGGCCGAGGGCGAGGTGCTTCACCTCGGCGCTCGCCCGCGTGCGGTCGCGCCAGAGCGCGAGCAGCCTGCGGATGTCCTCGAGCGGGAAGGCCAGGTCGCGAGCATGGCGGATGAAGCGCAGCACGGCCACGTCCTGCGCGCCATAGCTGCGATAGCCGTTGGCACGGCGTTCCGCCTCGATCAGCCCGATCGCTTCGTAGTGCCGGATCATCTTCGCCGAGACGCCGGAACGCGCGGCCGCTTCGCCGATGGTCATGCCGCGTCCCGTCGGATGCGATCCTGGCCTGCGGTGCTCGCCCGCTACCGTGGGCTCCGCGCTCCGCCCATCGCATGCTTCGGCCGCCACCGCGCCAGCAGCAGCGCGTTCCCCACCACGCAGACCGACGACATCGCCATGGCCGCCCCCGCCAGCATCGGCGAGAGAAAGCCGAGCGCCGCCAGGGGCAGCCCCAGCAGGTTGTAAGCGAATGCCCATGCCAGATTTCCCTTCACCTTGCCGTAGGTCCGCCGGGTGACGTCGAGCGCCGCCGGCACCAGGCCCGGATCGCCGCGCATCAGCGTCACGCCCGAAGCGGCGATCGCCACATCCGTGCCGGTGCCCATGGCGATGCCGAGATCGGCCGCCGCCAGCGCCGGCGCGTCGTTCACCCCGTCGCCCACCATGGCGACGCGGGCCCCTTCCTGCTTCCACGCCGCGACCTGCGCAGCCTTGTCCGCCGGCAGGATCTCGGCGGCGACCCGCGTGATGCCGAGCCGCGCCGCGGCGGCCTTCGCCGCGGGAGCGATGTCGCCGGAGAGCATCGCGACCTCGACACCCATCGCGCGCAGCGCCGCCACGGCTTCCGCCGCGCGCGGCTTCTCCGAATCCTCGAAGGCGAGACCGGCGAGGACGCGATGCGCCGTCACGTCCACCAGCCAGGCGAGCGTGCGGCCCTGCCCCGCCTCGGCCTCCGCCAGCGCGGCGAGCGGGCCGGGCTCGGCGCCGGATTCCGCCAGCAGGCGCGGGCTGCCGAGGGCCAGGCGACGACCGCCGACGCTGCCCTCGACGCCGCGGCCGGGCAGGGCGCGGAAATTCTCCACCGCGGCCGGCGCGGCGCCATGGGCCGAGAGCACCGCCCTGGCCAGCGGATGCTCGCTGCCGGCCTGCAGCGCGGCGGCGAGCGCCAGCGCCTCGGCGGCGTCCATGCCCTCGGCCGGGTGCAGCGCGGCCAGCCGCGGGCGGCCTTCGGTCAGCGTGCCGGTCTTGTCGAAGGCGACCAGGTCCACCGACTTGGCGCGCTCGATCGCCTCGGCGTCGCGGATCAGGATGCCGGCGCGCGCGGCCGCACCGGTGCCGGCCATGATGGCGGCGGGCGTGGCGAGGCCGAGCGCGCAGGGGCAGGCGATGACCAGCACGGCGACGGCATGCAGGACAGCCTCCTCGACGCCCACGCCGGCGAGCAGCCAGCCGAACAGCGTGAGCGCGGCGAGCCCGACCACCACGGGGACGAAGACGGCGCTGACGCGGTCCACCAGCTTCTGCACCGGCGCGCGGCTGGCCTGCGCGGCGGAGACCAGCGCGGCCACGCGGGCCAGCGTGGTGTCGCCGCCGACCGCGGTGGCGCGCAGCACGAGCCGCCCGTCCAGCACCACCGTGCCGGTCGAGACCTTGGCGCCGGGTGCCTTCTCGACCGGGCGGGATTCGCCGGTCAGCGCGCTTTCGTCCACGCCGGCCTCGCCGGTCTCGACCTCGCCATCCACCGGGATGCGCTCGCCGGGGCGGATGGCGACGCGGTCGCCGACCACCAGCGCGGCGGCGGGAATCTCATGCTCGGTGCCGTCGGCATCCAGGCGATGCGCGTTGCGCGGGCGCAGCGCCAGCAGCGCACGGATGGCGGCACCCGTGCCGCGCTTGGCGCGCGCCTCGAGCCATTTGCCGAGCAGCACGAAGAACAGCACGACAACGGCCGCTTCGAAGTAGAGGCCGTGCGGGTGGTGCGTGCCTTGCCGCCACATCACCCAGAGCGAGAGCAGGAAGGCGGACCCGGTGCCCATCGAGACCAGCAGGTCCATGTTGCCGGTGCCGTCGCGCAGCGCCGCCCAGCCGGCGCGGGCGAAGCGCGGGTAGAACCAGGCGAACATCGCCGCGGCCAGCGCCAGCTGCACCCAGGCGCCGGGCATCCAGTCCAGCCCGAAGGGCATGCCGAGCATGCCGACGAGGAAGGGCGCGGTCAGCGCGCCGGCCAGCGCCAGCTCCCGCCCCTGGCGGGCGAGGCGGCGGTTGGCGGCCTCCTCCTCGGCTTCCGCGTCGTCGGGGATGGCGGCGAGGCGGTAGCCCGCCTTGGCCAGCGCCGCGGCCAGCGCGGCATCCTCCACGCCGGCGAGCATGCGCAGCGTGGCGCGCTCGGCGGCCAGGTTGACGTTCACCGAGAGCACGCCGGGCACCTTGGCCAGCGCGCGCTCCACCCGCCCAGCGCAGGAGGCGCAGGTCATGCCCTCGATGCCGATGCTGCGTTCCGTCTCCGGCACGGCGTAGCCGGCGGCGCGGATGGCGGCGGCGAGCTCGGCCGGCGTCGCGGTGCCGGTGACGTCGGCGCGCTCGGAGGCGAGGTTCACATGCGCCTCCGCCACGCCGGGCAGCTTGCGCAGCGCACGCTCGACGCGGCCGACGCAGGAGGCGCAGGTCATCCCCTCCACGGGCAGGGAGAGGTGGGGCGCGGTGGCGAGCGGTGCCTCGGGCATCGCGGTGGGGTTCGGTTCCATGTCCGGCAATATCGGGTTTCCCACAATGGGAAGGTCAACGCCCGATCCTGCGGCCTGATGCAACCCTGCCCTGCCCGGAAGGCGTGCACCTTGATCTGGCGCAGGTTCGCGAACGGAAGGTGGCCCCGTTGACGCGGCGAAGCGGGCCCGCGACATCACGGCCATGCGAGCCACCCTGCTGCCCTCCCTGGCCCTGCTCCTCGGCCTGGCCCTGCCGCTGGCCGCCCAGACGCCGGCGCCGCCGGACGGGCCGGTGCGGATCGTCAACCGCACGGGGGCGCCGGCGACGGCGCTGCATGCGGTGCGCAGCGGGCGGACGGATTGGGGCTCGAACCTGCTGAACCGCGGGCCGCTGCCCTCCGGCTCGGCGTTCAACATGCGGGTGAACCCCGAAGCGGGTTGCCGCTTCGACATCCGTCTTGTGCTGGGCGACGGGCGGGAGAGCATCGCACGCGATCGCGACATCTGCGCCGAGCCGCGGGTGGAACTCGCCACCGCCGCCGCCCCGGCGCCGGCCGCGCCGGCGGTGGCGCAGGCACGGCCAAACCCGAATGCACGGCGGGTCTCCTCCGGGACCGGCTTCGTGGTGGCGCCGGACCGGGTGCTGACCAACCAGCATGTGGTGGCCGGCTGCGACCGGATCATCGCCCGCACGCCGGATGGCCGCTGGCTGGCGGCGGTGCCGCCGGCGCGGGTGGATGCGGCGCTGGACCTCGCGGTGCTGAGCATCCCGGGCAATCCGGGCCCCGTGCTGCCGTTCCGCACCGCGCCGGCGGTGCGGCGCGGCGAGAGCGTGGTGGCCTATGGCTTCCCGCTGGCCGGGCTGCTCTCGGCCGATCCGAAGCTGACGCGGGGCGAGATCAACGCCCTCGGCGGCATCCGCAACGACCAAGCCAACTTCCAGATCAGCGCGGAGGTGCAGCCCGGCAATTCCGGCGGCCCGCTGCTCGACATGCAGGGGAACGTGGTCGGGGTGGTGGTGGCGAAGCTCGACAGCAGCCGCGTGCAGAACGTGGACAACGTGAACTTCGCGGTGAAGGGCGAGGCCGCGCAGGCCTTCCTCGGCCGCGCCGGCGTGGCGTTCCGCGGCGCCGAGAGCCGTGGGCCGGACCGCAGCGCGGCAGATGTGGGCGAGGTCGCGCATCGCAGCACACTGATGATCCGCTGCGAGCGGTAGGGCGGGCGCCTCAGGCCGCGGCCGGCCCGATGGCGGCGCGCAGGGCCGCCGCGAGCTCGACCGGCGCCACGGGCTTGCGCAGCACTGCCGCCCCGGCCCCGCCGCTGCCCTCCGGCAATTCGCTGTAGCCGGTGGCGAAGACCACCGGCACGCCACGGCCGGCGAGCAGCGTCGCCAACGGGAAGCTCGGCTGGCCGCCGAGGTTGACGTCCAGCACCGCCGCGTCCAGGTGCCCGCCGCCCTCGGCCAGCGCCAGGGCCTGCGGCAGGGTACTGGCCGGGCCCACCACCTCGCAGCCGAGCGCGCGCAGCGTCTCGGCGGCATCGGTGGCGATCAGCGGCTCGTCCTCCGCCACCAGGATGCGGAGGCCACGCAGGAACGCCGTGTCGGCCGGCGACAAGGCGGCTTTCCGCGGCGCCGCATCCGGCGGCTTCTCCGTCGCGGCCAGTCGGCTGGCGGGGATCGTCAGCTCGCAGCGCAGGCCGCTGCGCTCCCAGCCGAGCGCGACACTGCCGCCCAACTGCCCACGCACCGTCGCCTCGACCAGGCGCGAGCCGAAGCCCGGGCGTGATGGCGGACCCTGGATCTCCGGCCCCTGCCGCTCGGTCCAGCACAGGTGCAGCATGCCGCTCGCCGCATCCAGCCGCCAGACCAGCGTCACCGTGCCGCCGGGCCGGGAGAGCGAGCCGTGCTTCGCCGCATTGGTGGCCAGCTCGTGCAGCACCATGGAGAGCGGCTGCACCGCCTCCGCCCGCAGCCGCAGCGACGGCCCTTCGAGCCGCACCTGGCCAGCCTCGACATGGGCCGCCAGCTCCTCGGCGGCGATGTCGCGCAGCGAGGCGCCCTCCCAGCGGTCCGCGGCGAGCAGTTCATGCGCGCGCGCCAGCGCCCGCACCCGCCCCTCGACGGCGGCGGCGAAGCTGATCGCATCCGGCGCCCGGGTCAGCCGCACCACGGACTGCACGACGGCGAGCGCATTCTTGGCGCGGTGGTCCACTTCGCGCATCAGCAGCCGCTGCCGCTCCTCATCCGCCTTGCGCTCGGTGATGTCGAACATCACGCCGACGAAGCGGCCCGGCTCGCCGGCGGCCGGCCGGATGAAGCGGCCATAGGATTCCATCCAGCGAAGGCTGCCGTCATCGGCACGGCGGATGCGGTAGGTCACGTGGAACAGCGCGCCCTGCCGCTCCGCTTCGGCCCAGGCGGCATCCAGATGCGGCAGGTCGTCGGGATGCACCCGCGCGCGCCACATCTCGATCGTGGCCTCCTCGGGGGCGTCGGGATCGTGGCCGAGCATGAGGAAATGGTGGCGCGACCAGACCAGGCGGCCAGTGGCGGCATCGAGGTCCCAGGTGGCCATGCCGGTGCCCTCCACGGCCAGGCGCAGCCGTTCCTCGCCGGCGCGCGCCGCCGCGGCGCGCTCGCGCAGTGCCGCGTCGGCGGCGACGAAGCCGCGCCGCAGCGCCTCGAACTCGACGACGGAGGAGGGCGCGGCGGAGGGCGCGGGCGGTGCCTGGCCGGGGGCGGCGGCGGCCACCGCTTCGGCATCGGCGGCCAGGGCGGAGAGGGGGCGCAGCAGCCTGTGCCCGAGCCACATCGCCATGGCCATGCCGAGCGCCAGGACCAGCGCGCCGCCGAGCGCCAGCGCAAGCAGCGGCCGCTGCCAGCTCGCATCGTAGGCGGCGCGCGATTCCGCGACCGCCACGGTCCAGCCGGGCGCCGACGGCACGCGCGCGAAGCCGAGCACGGCCTGCTCGCCTTCGAGGGTGGGGCCGTGCAGGAAGCCGCTGCCGCGCCCCGCCATCGCCGGGCCGTACCACGCCGGCGCCGGCGTTCCGACGAAGCGCTGGTGGTCGCGCGAGCGGGCGGCGACGTTGCCGCGGCTGTCGGTCACCGCGGCGAGGGCGCCTTCGGGCAGGTGCTGCGGGCGCAGCACATCGGCCAGCCGTGCCGGGTCCAGCGCCATGCCGAGCGCGCGGATCACCCGGCCGTCCCGGATCACCGGCACGAAGAGGAACGCAACGTCCCTGTCCAGCGCGGCGCCGCGGGCCACCCCGCCGAGCGCCGGCCGCCCGGTCGCGAAGACCCGCGGCAGCGGCGCCTCCTGCGGCGGCAGGCGCAGCCCGGAGGGGAGTGGCACGCCGGGCGGCAGGGCCGTGTGCAGCAGGCTGCGGTACTCGGGCGGAGGGCCGATCAGCCTGATGGAACTGCCGAGCGCCTCGGCGATGGCGCGGGCGCGCTCCGCAAACACGTCGAGGTCCGCCTCCGTCGCTTCGGCGTCCAGCAGGCGGGCGGTGGCGAGGCCGGTCAGCGTGGCCTCGTAGATCGCGATCTCCCGGTCCACCGCCTGCGCCAGGGCGCGCGCGGTGTCCTCCAGCCGGCGCTCGAAGGCGGCACGGTAGGCCAGCACGGCCTGCCCAGTGCTCGCCGCGCCCAGGCCGAGCGCGGGCAGCACCAGCGCAAGGGCCAGCAGCAGGAGGAAGCCACGCAGTCGTCGCATGCGCCTGGCGGGCGGCGGAGAAGCCGGGGCGTCGGCACGAGGCGCGGAAGTGTCTGACATGCCCCTGACACAGTGTGAAGGTGCGGTGGTAGAACCCACCTTGGCCCAGCACAACCTGACCGCCAGGGTTGATGCGACGCCGACGCGAGCCGGGCGGGCAACGGCCGCGCTGGCGGCCATGCCCGCGCGGCTCGCGCAGCCGTCAGTAGCGGTACTGGTCTGCCTTGAACGGCCCCTGTTCGCTCACGCCGATATACCCGGCCTGCTGCTCCGTCAGCTTCGTCAGCGTCGCGCCGACCTTGGCCAGGTGCAGCGCCGCGACCTTCTCGTCGAGGTGCTTGGGCAGGGTGTAGACCTTCTTCTCGTACTTCCCCGGGTTGGTCCAAAGCTCGATCTGGGCCAGCGTCTGGTTGGTGAAGGACGCCGACATCACGAAGCTCGGATGGCCGGTGGCGTTGCCGAGGTTCACCAGGCGGCCTTCGGACAGCAGGATGATCCGCTTGCCGTTCGGGAACTCGATCTCGTCCACCTGCGGCTTGACGTTGTCCCACTTGAAGTTGCGCAGGCCGGCGACCTGGATCTCGCTGTCGAAGTGGCCGATGTTGCACACGATCGCGCGGTGTTTCATCGCGCGCATGTGGTCCACGGTGATCACGTCCACATTGCCCGTGGCGGTGACGAAGATGTCGGCGCGCGGGGCGGCCTGCTCCATCGTCACCACCTCGTAGCCTTCCATCGCCGCCTGCAGCGCGCAGATCGGGTCGATCTCGCTGATCATCACGCGGCAGCCGGCGTTGCGCAGGCTGGCGGCGCTGCCCTTGCCGACGTCGCCGAAGCCGCAGACCATCGCGATCTTGCCGGCCATCATCACGTCGGTGCCGCGGCGGATCGCGTCCACCAGCGATTCACGGCAGCCATAGAGGTTGTCGAACTTCGACTTGGTGACGCTGTCGTTGACGTTGATCGCCGGGAACAGCAGGCGGCCTTCCTTCGCCATCACGTAGAGGCGATGCACGCCCGTCGTCGTCTCCTCGGAGACGCCGACGATGTTCTTCGCCAACTGCGCGAACCAGCCCGGCTTGGTCTTCACGCAATCCTTGATGAGGGCGAAGAAGACCTCTTCCTCCTCGTTGGTGGGCTTGTCGAGGAAGGCCACGTCGCCCTGCTCGGCGCGCAGGCCGTAATGGACCAGCAGCGTCATGTCGCCGCCATCGTCGAGCAGCACGTTCGGCGTGCCGCCATCGCCCCATTCCAGGGTGCGCTTCACGTACTGCCAGTATTCCGGCAGCGTCTCGCCCTTCACGGCGAAGACCGGCGTGCCGGTGGCGGCGATCGCCGCGGCGGCGTGGTCCTGCGTGCTGAAGATGTTGCAGGACGACCAGCGGACATCGGCGCCGAGCGACTTCAGCGTCTCGATCAGCACGGCGGTCTGGATGGTCATGTGCAGGCAGCCGGCGACGCGCGCGCCCTTCAGCGGCTGCGCGTTGCCGTATTCGGCGCGCACCGCCATCAGGCCGGGCATCTCGTCCTCGGCCATCGAGATCTCCTTGCGGCCCCAACCGGCCAGGGAGAGGTCCTTCACGACGTAGTCGGCGGCCATGGCACTTTCACCCGTTTGCTGAACGGAGGGCGCGTAGCACGGGGGAGGGGGCCGGCCAAGGGCGTAGCCCCTAGGCATAATGATATCTTTATGTCTCAGGCGCAGGCTTGCGGACTTGGCAGCCCGTTCCGGAGGCCCCATCATTTGATCAGCTTGTCCAGACGCCCCGCCCCGCCCCTCGACCGGACGACCTCCCCGACCGCCGCCCCGAAGCGGCGGCTGCGCGCGCCCGAGACGCTGCGGGTCGCCGAGCATCTGCGCGCCACCGGCGCAACGGTGCGGCAGCTGCTGGCGGAATTCCGCGAGGCACGGCGCCGCAGCCCGGCGCCGCCGCGCACGCCGGCCGAGGGCGAGCTGCGCATCGCCTCCTGGAACCTGCACAAATGCGTCGGCACCGACGGGCGCTTCGACCCGCATCGCTCGGTGTCGGTGATCGCCGAGCTGGGCGCCGACCTGGTGGCGCTGCAGGAGGCGGATCGCCGCTTCGGCCGGCGGATCGGGCTGCTCGATACGAAGCTGCTGGAGAGGCAGGCCGGGCTGGTGCCGCTGCCGGTCTCGGACCTGCCGGACGGCCATGGCTGGCACGGCAACGCCATCCTGGTCCGCCCCGGCACCCGCGCCCGGCTGCGCCGCCTGGCGCTGCCCGGCGCCGAGCCGCGCGGCGCGGTGGTGGCCGACATCGAGTTGCGCGACGGGCCGCTGCGGGTGGTCGCGGCGCATTTCGGCCTGCTGCCGCGCTGCCGCAAGCGGCAATCCGCCGCCGTCCTCGCCGCGCTGCAGGAAGCGGAGCCGATGCCCACCGTGCTCTGCGGCGACCTCAATGAATGGAACCCGGGCGAGCGTTCCTCGCTGCGCGGGCTGGCGCCGCTGTTCGGGCAGGTGAATGGCGGCCCGGCCAGCTTCCCGACCCGCATGCCGGTGCTGCCGCTCGACCGCATCCTGGCCTGGCCGCAGCCCCTGGTCTCCGATGTGGAGGTGCATGACAGCCCGCTGGCGCGCGTCGCCTCCGACCACCTGCCGCTGACCGCGCGGTTGCACCTGGCTGCGATCGCCGACACCTTCGCGGGCATCCGCGCGGCGGCCTGATACCAACGGCCGACTTCGTTGACCGCTGGTATCAGCTTTCTTGTGCCCTCAGGCCCTGGGCGCCGGCTCCGCCGGCTTGGTTGCGTCATGCCGCAGGCATCCGTTCCGCATGACGCAGTTGCGGCGGGCCGCATTCGCGGCCTCGGCATCGGTCAAGGACCGACGCCGCCAGCATAGGCCGCGAAGCGGCGGGCAGGCCGGGCCAGGCTGCCAGAACTGCGCCGGCCGGTGGCCGTTCGGGTTGCGAAGAGCGGGGATCGGCATGTCCCAGACCATGATCCGTCCGCCGGACAGCGAGGGGGAGCGCCAGGGTCCCACGCGGCTGGAACGCGCGGTGCAGGCGGCGCTGGCCTGTCTCGGGCTGCGCAGCGTCCCGGCGCGGCGGCAGGGGGGCGTGGCGGTGCTGTGCCAGGCGCCGGACGCCTTCGCCATCCGCGCCGCCTCCGCCCGCGCGGCGGGGCGTACGCTGGACCTGCAATACTATGTCTGGCGCGGCGACCTGACCGGGCAGTTGCTGGCGCATGAGGTGGTGGCGGCCGCCGATCGCGGCGTCGTGGTGCGCATGCTGCTCGACGATGCCTATGCGATCGGGCACGAGCGCACCATCGCCGCGCTCGACGCCCACCCCAACATCGAGATCCGGCTGTTCAACGGCGCGCGCTGGCGGCGCTTCGGGCGGCTGGGCTACGTGCTGGAATTCGCCTTCGGCGGCTGGCATCTCAACCGCCGCATGCACAACAAGAACTGGATTGCCGACAGGCAGCTCGCGGTGGTCGGCGGGCGCAACATCGGCAACGAGTATTTCGGGCTGGACATCGACGGCTCGGTCAGCTTCCGCGACCTCGACCTGGTGCTGGCCGGGCCGCCCGCCGCCGGCGCCTGCGCGGTGTTCGACCGCTATTGGCAGAGCCCGCTCGCCCGCCCCGCCTCGCAGGTCAGCACCGCAACGGAAGCGCGCGGCGGCCTGGCGCGGCTGCGGCCGGAGCTGGAGGCGGCAACCCGGGCAGAGGCCGCCGCCGGGCTGCTGGCGCCGCTGGCCGAGCATCCGGCCCGGCACATCCGCCGCGGGCTGACGCTGGTGGGCAGCGACGCGGTGCAGGTGGTGGCGGACCCGCCGGAGAAGGCGAAGCGCGGGCTCGGCGCGCGCAAGCGGGCGCGCGCGGCCGGCGGCATCGCCGCCGAGATCGCCGATGCGCTGCGCGAGGCGAAGCGGGATGTGCGGCTGATCTCGCCCTATTTCGTGCCCGGCCGGCAGGGGCTCGCGCTGCTGCGGGAGTTGCGCGCGCGCGGGGTCGCGATCAGCGTGGTGACCAATTCGCTGGCCGCGACCGACGTGGTCGCGGTGCATGGCGGGATGATGCGCTACCGCCGCGGGCTGCTGCACGCCGGGGTGGAGATGTACGAGTTGAAGCCCGGCCCCTTCGAGGAGAAGGCCAGCCTGTTCGGCTCGCGCGGCGGCGCGGCGCTGCACACCAAGGCGCTGGTGGTGGATGGGCTGCGCACCTTCGTCGGCTCCTTCAACCTCGATCCGCGCTCGGCGGCGCTGAACACCGAGATGGGCGCCTTCATCCACAACCCCGCGGTGGCGCGGGAGGTGGCGGAGGAACAGCAGCGCCTGATGGACCCGGCGGTGAGCTGGAAGGTGGAGCTGCGCGGCGGCCGTGTGGCCTGGCGCGACCTGCTGCACGGCCGGGAGCGCGTGCTGCACACCGAGCCGGGGGCGTCGTGGCGGCGGAAATTCGTCGCCTGGCTGGCCTTCGTGCTGCCGGTCGAGGAGCAGCTGTAGCCGCGGGGGAAAGCCTGCCGGCGGAAAGGCCGGGCCGCAGGCTGGCCATCGGGACCCTTGTGTGGGAATGTGCTCCCACGACGCTGCGCCCTGGGCAGTGACGGCAGGGCGGGGTTCCGGGAGGCGTGGGTGGAAGGCGGCACCGACTACGAACTGACGGTCCTCATGCCCTGCCTGAACGAGGCCGAGACCCTGCAGCAGTGCATAGCCGCGGCAGCGGGTTTCCTGCTCCGGAACCAGGTCCGCGGTGAAATCCTGATCGCCGACAACGGTTCCACCGACGGCTCCCGCGAGATCGCGCTGGCGGCCGGGGCGCGGGTGGTGGAGGTGCCGGAGCGCGGCTATGGGGCGGCGCTGCGCGCGGGCATTGGGGCGGCGCGCGGCCGCTACATCGTCATGGGCGATGCCGATTGTTCCTACGATTTCTCGGCCCTGGAACCCTTCCTGGAGGAGCTGCGCCGCGGGTCGGACCTCGTGATGGGCAACCGCTTCAAGGGCGGCATCGCCCCCGGCGCCATGCCGTTCCTCCATCGCTGGCTGGGCAACCCGGTGCTGAGCTTCGTCGGGCGGCTGTTCTTCGGTGCGTCCATCGGCGACTTCCACTGCGGCCTGCGCGGATTCCGCGCCGATGCGATCCGCGCGCTCCGGCTGCGGACGGCCGGCATGGAATTCGCGAGCGAGATGGTGGTCTGCGCCGCGCTTGCCGGACTGCGCATCACCGAAGTGCCGACGACGCTGGCGAAGGATGGCCGCTCGCGCCCGCCACACCTGCGCACCTGGCGCGACGGGTGGCGGCACCTGAAGTTCCTGCTGATCTACAGCCCGCGCTGGCTCTACATCCTCCCAGGGCTGGTCCTGACGGTGATGGGCGCGCTTGGGGCGGCGATCCTGCTGTTCGGCCCGGTCCGGCTGGACAGCATCGCCTTCGACCTGAACACCTTCGTGTTCTGCTGCTTCGCCTGCCTGCTCGGGACGCAGATCCTCACCTTCGGGGCGGTGTCGCGGCACTTCGCCGCGATGTCCGGCCTGCTGCCATGGTCGGATCGCGCGCTGATGCTGCATCGCTGGCTGACGACCGAGCGGCTGGCGATGCTGGGCGGCGTCGTGCTGCTGCTCGGCTGCGGCGTGTTCCTCTATGCCTTTCTGCTCTGGGCCTCCGTCTCCTTCGGGCCGCTGGTGGACCCGATGGCGCCGCGCGCGGTCATCGCAGGCCTGACCGGGGCGGTGATCGGGCTGCAGCTGCTGTTCGCATCCTTCCTGATCGGCATGCTGAGACTGCCGTTCGACGGTACCCGCGGCCGCGCCGCGGGTGCGGGGAACGTGCTCGATGGCTGACGTCAACGCCCAGTACAACGTCGCGGCGCCGGAGAGCCTGCCGGTCAGGATCGCTGCCTACCAGCGCAGGCGGATGTTCGACCGCTTCCTGCAGGCATGCGGCCTGCCCGATCCGGAGGCGACGATCCTCGACGTCGGCGTCACCAGCGACCGCACCTACGAGGCGTCGAACTACCTGGAGGCCTGGTATCCGCACAAGCACCGCGTCACCGCCTGCGGCGTGGACGATGCCTCCTTCCTGGCCGAGCTGTACGAGGGCATGCGCTTCATCAAGGCCGATGCGCTGGACCTGCCCTTCGCCGAACGCAGCTACGACGTCGTGCATGCCTCGGCGGTGATCGAGCATGTGGGGTCCGCGGCCAACCAGGCGAAGATGATCGCGGAGGCGGCCAGGGTCTGCCGCCGGGCCTTCTTCATCACCACGCCGAACCGCTGGTTCCCGGTCGAGTTCCACACCGTGCTGCCGCTCGTCCACTGGCTGCCGCCGCGGATCTTCCGGGACATCATGCGCAGGACGGGAAGGGGCTTCTTCGCCGCGGAGGAGAACCTCAACCTGATGACGCGCACGGACCTGCTGCGCGCCTGTTCGGCCGCCGGCCTGCGGGACTTCGACGCCCGGGTGGAGACCGCGAGCCTCGGCTTCTGGCCAAGCAACCTGCTGCTGATCGGGCTGAGGCGCGGTGGCGGCGCCGCGTGATCCGGCCTCGTCCGACGCGCCGCGGCGCCGGGGCCGGCGCGATGCGGCCCGGCACCATCCTGCTGGCGGCCGGCGTGCTTCTCGCTGCCGCGCTCAGCCTCTGGGCGCGGGCATCGCTGCCGATCGTCACCGTCGCCGATGCCGGCCACGATGACGGGCTGTTCGTCTCCCTCGCGCTGAACATCGCCAGCGGCCACTGGCTGGGTCGCTACGACAGCCTCACCCTGATCAAGGGCCCCGGCTACCCGCTGTTCCTTGCCATCGCCGGCGGGCTCGGCCTGCCGGTGAAGCTGGTGGAGCATGCGCTCTACCTGCTGGCGGCGGCACTGCTCGCATGGACCTTCGCGCGCGTGGCGAGGTCGCGGGCCGGGGGCTGCCTGCTCTTCGTGGCGCTGGCAGCGAACCCCGCCCTGTGGACGCTGGACGCCCAGCGCATCAATCGCGAGAGCTTCTACACCGGCCTCAGCCTGGGGCTGTTCGCGCTGGTGGCATGGCTCGCGCTGACGCCTGCCGGGCGGACAAGGGGCGCGTGGCTTGCCAATCGGCGGAAGCTGGCGGGCTTCGCCGCGGGCCTTCTCTTCGCGCATTTCTGGCTGACCCGGGAGGAGGGGATCTGGCTGCTGCCCGCCCTGCTGACGCTGCTCCTCGCCGCGGTGCTTCGCCGGGAGCCGGGCAGGGCGCGGCTCGGCTTCTCGCTGCGGCGGCCCGCCATCCGCGTTCCGCTCGCGGCGGGGCTTGGCGTCGCCCTCGGGCTCGGCGTGCCGCTGGCGCTCAACCTGCACCGCTATGGCGTGGCATCGACCAACGACCTCAAATCGGGCGGCTTCGCGCAGGCGTACGGCGCCATCATGCGGATCGAGACGGGCGACTGGCGACCGGACATCCCCTTCACGCCGGCCACCGCCGAGGCCATCGCCACGCACAGCCCGACGGGCCGGCCGCTGCTCGCGCATCTGCGGCTCGACGAGGTGACCGGCTGGCGGCGCGTCACCTGCGAGCAGCTGGAACTCGATCCCTGCCCGCAGGGCATCGGTGCGGGATGGTTCCTGTGGGCGCTGCGCGAGGCGGCCATGCGGGAGGGGTGGTTCCGCACCGCCGCCCTGGCGCAGCAGCGCTTCGGCGCGATGGCCGAGGAGCTCAACGCCGCCTGCGACTCCGGCGCCCTGCGCTGCTCGGCGCGCCGCGCCGGCATCGCCCCGCCCTTCCGGCTTTCCTATGTCGGGCCGACGTTGCGGGGGATGCTGGCGGGCGGCGCGGAGCTGCTGGACTTCCGCGCGCCGCATCTCGCCTGGCGTCCGGTCAGCGGCGCGCCGGAGGATCTGGCCCGCTTCGCCGCGATCGCCGGACCGATCCCGACCACGGCGCCCGTCTTCGAGCGGCCGCTGATGATCTCGGGCTGGGTCGCCGGTGCGGAAGCGATCTCGATCGAGGTCGGTGCGCCCGGCGTGGCCTCGGCGACGACCATCACCGAAGGGGCCGTCGAGGATGTGGTGCAGCATTTCGCGCGCCAGGGGCGGCCGGGGCTGCAGGCGCTCCGCTTCTCGATCGCGACCGACTGCCTGCAGGCGGGGTGCGCGCTGACCCTGCGCATGGCGGAGGCGTCGGCGCAACGGGTGCCGCTGCGGCAGCTGGGCCGCGGCGGTCGCGACGTGGGGGATTTCACGCTCCACATCGGCGGCATCAGCGACGCCTCGGCGATCCATGTCCCGCTGGACGAGCGCCGGCTCGCCGCCACCTTCGAGCGGCTGCGCCGCTTCGCGCACATCTATGGCGTGGTGCTGCTGGCGCTCTCTCCGCTGGTCGTGCCGGCCTTGATCCTGCAGCTTCTCCGGCTACGGACGGAGCCCGAGGCGGTGGCGCTGTTGGCCCTGATGGGCGGGTGCCTCGCGGCGGTGCTCGCCAGGCTGGCGGTGCTTGCCTACATCGACGCGACGTCGTTCCGCGCGCTGACGGCGCATTACGCCATGCCGGCGACGCCCTTCCTGATCGCCCTGGTCGTCATCTCCGCGCTGGTGGTGCTGCGCGCCGTCACCGGGCGATGGCGCCACAGGCGCTGAGGCCGCCGGGGGGCCAGCTGCGCCAGGCGCCTCCAGGCGCGTGATCAATCATCGTCGTCGTCGTCGTCGCGATCCCGGTCGCGGCGCAGGCGGGGCGACCAGTAGGGGCCGCCCCGCTCCTCCCGCCGCCAGCGCTGCCCTTCGCGCCAGTGTTCCACCCGCGTCCAGCCGCGGCGGCCGTTTCGATCCTCGATCAGCCGCGTCTCCACCCGCGTGCAATCGCCGTTCGAGCAGTTGGTGGAGGAATTCGAGGACTGGCTCTCGGCCATCGCGCCGAGCGGCGCGAGCCAGAGCGCGAACAGGCCGGTGACGGCGGCGCGGCGTATCGGGCGCATCGGCAACTCCCTCCGTGTCAGGAGGGAAGGCTGACGGGGCGGAAAGGCACGCAGGCGGCCCGATCGCGGCAGGATCGGGGCGCGCCGGATCCGACCGCGGCGGGGCGTGAACGCCCCGCCGGGGGCTCAACGCAGCGTGAAGCCGAGCGCGCGCAGCGCCTCCTTCATCCGGTGGCGGCCGCTCAGCGAGGCGGCGGTGCCGACGCGCGAGATCATGCGCTGCGTCCAGTCCTGGCGGCCCATGCCCACCCGCTCGGAGAAGTCGCCGAGCCGCTGGTCGTAGCCGGCGATCTCGGCCGGCTCGTCGGCCACCGTGTAGCGCTCGCGGTGCAGCACCAGCGATTGCGGCAGGCGCGGCTTCACGGCGGACGGGACGGCCGGATCGGGATGGCCGACGCTCAGCCCGAAGGCGGCGAAGGCGTTGGGCGGCAGGGCGAGTTCCTCCGCGACCTTCTCCGGGTGGTGGCGCAGCGCGCCGACATAGACGGTGCCGAGCCCGAGCGCTTCCGCGGCCACCACCGCGTTCTGCGCGGCGAGCGCGGCATCCACCAGCGCGACCATGAAGGATTCCAGGTAGTCCAGCCCCTCCAGGTGGCGGCCATGCGCCTTGCCGAGGCGCGAGAGCCGCGAGAGGTCGGCGACCCAGCACAGGAACAGCGGCGCCTGGGTGATGAATTTCTGGCCGTTCGCCAGCGCCGCGAGCCGCGCCTTGCGCGCCGGGTCCTGCACGGCGACGACGCTCCAGGCCTGCTGGTTGGAGGAGGTCGGCGCCGATTGCGCGGCGGCGACCAGCGTCTCCAGCACGCCATCGGCCAGCGGCGTCGGCAGGAAGGCGCGGATCGAGCGGTGGCCGAGGAGGGTGTCCAGCACCTGGTTGGCGGGGGCGGCGACATCGGGTGCGGCCCCGCCGTAGCGGGCGGCAAGCTGCGCCGCAGAGGTGTTCACGATGCCGTCCATTCGGACACTCCCGGTGGTCATGTTGCGCAGGGAAAGGGCAGGGCGGGAGGCTTCAGCCGCGCTCCGTCACGCCGGTCGCGAAGCCGTCCACCAGCTCGCGGATGCGAACGGGGTCGCTCTGCTCCATCACGCGCCGGGCGAAGCGGGCGCAGTCGCCGATGTCGAGCGCGCGCACCGCCTGCTTCACCCGCGGCACCGCGCTCGCATTCATCGACAGCGAGCGGATGCCAAGCCCGAGCAGCAGCGGCACCAGCTGCGGATTGCCCGCCATCTCGCCGCAGATGGAGACCGGCATGCGCAGGCGCAGCGCCGCCTCGGTGCTGAACTGCACGAGGCGCAGCACCGCCGGATGCAGCGGGTCGTAGAGATGCGCGACCTCGGCGTCGCCGCGATCCACCGCCAGCGTGTACATCGCGAGATCATTGGTGCCGATGGCGAAGAAATCGGCCTCCAGCGCGATGGCATCGGCGGCCAGCGCGGCGCCCGGCGTCTCGATCATCGCGCCGAGCTCGGGCAGCTTCTCCGGCAGCTTCTCGCCGCGGCGGCGGAGCCGGCGGGCGACGCGTTCGTAGATCTCGCGCGCCGACTTCACCTCCTCCGGCACGGTGACCATCGGCAGCAGCACGCGCACCACGCCATCGGGCGCGGCGGCGGCGACGCGCAGGATGGCGGCGAACTGCGCCTCCAGCAGCTCGGGCCGCTTCAGCAGCATGCGGATGCCGCGCAGTCCGAGCGCTGGGTTGGGGCTGACATGATGCGGCTCGACGCCGGCGGCCAGCGCCTGCATGTCCTTCTCGCCACCCCAGTCGAGCACGCGGATGGTCACCGGGTCGCCGTTCATCGCCTCGACGATCGGGCCATAGGCGGCGAACTGGTCGTCCTCGCCGGGCAGGTCCTCGCGGTTCATGAACAGGAATTCGGAGCGCAGCAGGCCGATGCCCTGGGCGCCGGCCTGGGCGATCAGCGGCAGCTCGGCCGGGATCTCCATGTTGGCCTGCAGCTCGACCAGCTCGCCATCGGTGGTGACCGCCGGCAGGCGGCGCAGCTTGCCGAGGCGCTGGCGTTCGCGCGCATAGGCCGCGAGCTGCTCCCTGGCATGGGTGAGCGTCGCCGCGGTGGGGTGCAGCGCCAGGCTGCCGGCGGCGCCATCCAGCACCGCCCCATCGCCGCGCCGCGCCGCTTCCGTCAGTCCGGGCGCGCCGAGCAGGGCGGGAATGCCGAGCGCACGCAGCATGATCGCGGTATGCCCGTCGGCGCCGCCTTCCTCCGTCGCCACGCCGGCGATGCGGGAGGGGTCGAGCAGCGCGGCATCGGCCGGGGTGAGTTCCTCGGCCACCAGGATGGCGCCTTCCGGCACGTCCTTGAAGCTGCGGAAGGGATTCTTGGTGAGGTTGCGGGTCAGGCGGCGGGCGATCTCGCGCACCTCGCCGGCGCGCCGGCGCAGCCCCGCCTTGTCGTCATCGCGGGCGGCGAGGATCGCCTCGGCGATGGCGTCCGCCTCGTCGGCGACCGCGGTCTCGGCGGCCAGCAGGCCCTGCTCGATGCGCTTGCGGGCGCCGCGGATCAGGCGGCTGTCGCCCAGCATCATCGCATAGGCGTCGAGCAGCGGCTCCAGCTCCTCCTGCGCCTCCTCGGGCAGCACGGAGAGGCGCATCTTCAGCTTGCCGACCTGCTTGCGGGAGGTGGCGACGGCGGCGGCCAGGCGCTGCTTCTCGGCGTCCACCGCGTCCGGCTCGATGCTGCGGCGGGGCGCCTCGGCGGGCGGCTCGCTGGTGTCGAAGACGGCGCCGATGGCGACGCCGGGCGAGACCGGGATGCCGCGAATCAGGATCTCCCTGGTGCGGCGGCCGTGACGGCGGCCGGCTTCGGCGGCAGGCTTCGGCTCCGGGCGTTCGCCGCGCTCGGGCTTGTCAATCTTCATGGAAGCCGGCCTCGATCAGGCCGGCCACCGCCTCGAGTGCTTCCTTGGCGTCCCAGCCCTCTGCTTCGAGGGTGATCTCGCTGCCCTGGCCGGCGCCGAGCATCATCAGCCCCATGATGGAGCAGGCCGGCACCGTCTGGCCGTGCCGCGAGACATTGATGCAGGCGGAGAAGCGCTCCGCCACGCCGACCAGCTTGGCGGCGGCGCGTGCATGCAGGCCGCGGCTGTTGGTGATCTTCAGCGTCCGCCGCATCACCATGCCTCCCGACGGGTCGCAGCCGCATGGCCCGGGATCGGCCGCGGGCGCAAGGCCCGAGAGAGACACCGGGGCCGGGGTGCTGGCCTTGGCTTCGCCACCTTCATCGGGCCATTCGTTCATGCGTCTCTCCCGTTGCCGCCTTTGGCGGCGGGCCCATTGCCGCCGGCGGCGGCAGGCCCATTCCCCGTCGCGGCGGCGGGTGCGGTGGCGGGCACATCGGCCTTGCCCGCATCCTGCACCTCGGCCGCGCAGGCGATGTATTTGCGCCCTGCCGCGGTGGCATGCGCCACCGCCTCGGACAAGGGCTCCGTGCCGCGGATCTTGGCCAGCTTCACCAGCAGCGGCAGGTTCACCCCGGCGATGACTTCCACGGTGCGGTGGTCGCAGAGCTGGAAGGCCAGGTTGGAGGGCGTGCCGCCGAGGATGTCGGTCAGCACCACCACGCCGTCGCCCTGGTCCACCTCGCCGATCGAGCTGCGGATGTCCTCGCGCCGGGAATCCAGCTTGTCCTCGGGGAAGATGCAGACGGTTGCCACGCTGTCCTGCGGGCCGACCACATGCTCCATCGCCGACCGGAGTTCCTCCGCGAGCCGCCCATGGGTGACGAGGACGAGGCCGATCATCGGCTGGCGTCCCGCCTGAACGCGGAACGCTGCAGGGCGTGTTTCTCGCCCTTCGTAAGCCTGTGTCGATGAGCCGTCATGATGAGTGTGCCAGGGCCTCCCGCCCCGCCTGGGAAGCACCGCCCCCGGCATTCGGTGCCGGGGCGGGCGCGAGTTCGCGGTGGACCACGTCCACCTGCCGTCCGCGCGCTTCCAGATGGGCCGCCAGGCGCTCCGCCACAAGCACGGAGCGATGGCGCCCCCCGGTGCAGCCGACCGCGATGGCGAGGTACTTCTTCCCCTCTGCGGCGTAGCGGGGCAACAGAAGCTCAAGCAGGCCAGTCATGCGGGCCCAGAAGGGCGCGAAATCCGCATCCGCCTCCACGAAGGCCGCGACGGGCGCATCCCTGCCCGTCATCGGACGCAGGACCGGATCGTAGTGCGGGTTGCGCAGGAAGCGCATGTCGAAGACCAGATCCGCCTCCCGCGGGAGACCCTTCGGATAGGCGAAGGAGATGATCGCGATGTCGAGGCCGGCCGCGCCTTCGGGGCGGAAGCGGCGCTCGATCAGCCGGCGCAGCTCCGGTAGCGGCAGGTCGGAGGTGTCCACCAGCAGGTCGGCCGCCTCCGGCAGCCCGGCGAGCAGCGCCGCCTCCCGCGCGATGCCCTCCGCCACGCGGGAGCCGAGGGAGCCACCGGGGGCCAGCGGGTGGCGCCGCCGCGTCTCGGAGAAGCGGCGCAGCAGCACCGCGTCGTCCGCGGTGGCGAAGACCAGGCTGGTGGCGATGTCGTGCCGCGCGCGCAGCTTGCCGAGCGCGTTCAGCACCTCCGCCGCCTGGAACCCGCGGGAGCGGGCATCCACGCCGATGGCGATCGGGGTGGCGCCGTCGGCGACCAGCTCGTCCAGGATGGTGAGCGGCGGATTGTCCACCGTCTCGAAGCCGAGATCCTCCAGCGTGCGCAGGATGGAGGCCTTGCCGGCGCCGGACAGGCCGGTGACCAGCACGACGGGGCGCGGGCCCTTGGCTGTCGGCCCGGTCACGCGGCGAAGGCCCCGGCCACCTGGCGGGCCTGGCCGCAGGCGGCGTCGAGGGCGAGCGCGATCTTGTCCGGGCAGGCGGCCTCGTGCCCGGCCAGCGCGACGCGGGGCAGGGAGCGGCCATGTGCCTCGAAGGCGCGGGGTGCGGGCAGGCGGGGCGGCTGCTCGCCGGCCGGCAGCAGGTCCACCACCAGGCGCAGCCTAGTGGGCGCGGCGACCGGCAGGTCGCGGAAGATGCCCAAGCCGCGGACCTCCAGCATGCCATGCAGCGCGGGCGGGGGGGTGGCGATCAGGGCGTCCACGGGGTCGGGGGCGAGGTCCACCTGGTCATCGGCCACGAGCGCCCAGCCACGCCCGATCAGCCGGAGCACGAGCTCCGACTTCCCAGCCCCCGGCGGGCCGAGGAACAACACGCCATCGCCGCCACGCGCGGCGCAGGAGGCGTGGAGAGGCATCCCGGTCGGCACCCCATGCAGCCGGGGCGGACCATGGCAGAAAGGTGGCGGCGGGTGAAGGGACCCCCCTCTCCAGGGGGTAGGGGGTCATCCGGAATGCCGGCGCAACCACCGGAAGGCGGCGGTGCCAGCCGCGTGGCAGAGGGGGCGACACCACAAGGAGGATCCCGCCATGCCCGGCTTCCGCTGCATCGCCATGCCGACCGAGGTCGCGCGCCGCTTCCGCGAGACCGGCCGCGACGACCGCGGCGGCCGGCTGCATCGAAGGATGGTGGACGGGCCGGGCTTCCCCTGCCGGCACTGCCTCAGGCTCGGCGAGGCGGGCGAGGCGATGCTGCTTGGCAGCTGGGACCTGCCGCGGCCGGGCGGGGTGTACTGGACGCCGAGCCCGGTCTTCCTGCACGCCAGGGACTGCCCGCGTTTCGAAGCGGAGAACGAGATCGCGCCGACGGTGCTGGCGAACGGCATCGTTTCGGTGCGGGCCTATGACGCGGCGGAGATGTGCCTCTACGACCTCGGCCAGGTCTGCGCCGGCGCGGAGGTGGAGGGGCCGCTGCTGCGGGCGCTGGGCGATGCGCGCACGCGCTTCGTGAACATCCACACCGCGCGGCCGGGCTGCTGGCTGGCCGCCGCGGAGCGGCTGGACTGACGCGCCGCGGAGCGGCTGAACTGACGAGGCGCCGAATTGATCTGGCGGGGCGAGGCTGGCAGCCTCTGGCCCCATGACACACCCGACGCGCCCCGAGATCGAAGCCGCCGCCGCGCGCATCGCGCCGCATGTCCGCCGGACGCCGGTGATGCGGATGGCGGGTGCCGATCTCGGCCTCGACATCCCGCTGATCCTGAAACTCGAACTGCTGCAGGCGACCGGCAGCTTCAAGCCGCGCGGCGCCTTCAACCGGATGCTCTCGGCGGATCTGCCGGCGGCCGGCGTGGCGACCGCCTCGGGCGGCAACCACGGCGCGGCGGTGGCCTATGCGGCGCGTGCGCTCGGCGTGCGGGCGGAGGTGTTCTGCCCGACCGGCACGCCGGCGGCGAAGACCTCGCGCATCGAGGGCTATGGCGCCGTGCTGCACAGGATCGGTGCGGCGTACGACGAGGCGCGCGTGGCGAGCGAGGCGCGCGCGGCGGAAACCGGCGCGCTGGTGGTGCATGCCTACGACCAGCCCGAGGTGCTGGCCGGCCAGGGCACGGTCGGGCTGGAGCTGGAGGCAGATGCGCCCGAGGCGACGCATGTGCTGGTGGCGACCGGCGGCGGCGGGCTGATCGGCGGCATCGCCGGCTGGTACGCCGGCACGCCGACGCAGGTGACCAGCGTGGAGCCGGAAAGCTGCCCGACACTGGCGACCGCGTTGAAGGAGGGCCGCCCGGTGCCCTGCCCGGTGGGCGGCGTGGCGGCGGACAGCCTGGGCGCGCGGCAGGTGGGCGCTCTGATGTTCGCGGTGGCGAAGGACCACGTGGGGCAGGCGGTGCTGGTGACGGATGCGGCGATCCGCGATGCGCAGCGCCTTCTCTGGCAGGCGCTGCGGCTGGTGGCGGAGCCCGGCGGCGCGACGGCGCTGGCCGCGCTGACCTCCGGTGCCTGGGTGCCGCCACCCGGCGCGCGGGTGGCGGTGGTGGTGTGCGGGTCGAACACCGACCCGGCGAATGTGACGGGATAGCTGGGCCTTTCAAGCCGGCGATTCACGCCCTGGCGTGCCCGCCTTTGGCTGCACACCCCGGGCGATCGCGGGCTACGCCTTCCCGCGCCCGCTGTCGTCCACCGCCACCACCTGCCGCCGCGTGGTGCCGTCGATGCCGCCGGCGATGGCCCATTCGGCGAAGAGCTCCGGCTTGCGGGTGAACTCGCCGGGCACCCAGGCCTCGGTGCAGTAGTCGTCATCGGCGTAGTATTCGAGCGGCGGGCCGAGCGGGTTGTGGAAATACCAGAAATAGGCCGACGAGATCGGATGCCGCCCGGGCCCGATCTCGGTCTTCCAGCCCTTCTTCGCCATGGCGATGCCGCCGCCGATCACCTCGTGCACGTCGGTCAGCGTGAAGGCGACGTGATTGATCCCCGGCTTGCCCGGGCGGTTCAGCAGAAACAGGTTGTGGTGCTCGCCACGCCTGCGGCAGCGCAGGAAGACGCCGTGGCCGGGATACTCGTCGCTGACGATGAAGCCCATCGCCTCGGTGTAGAAGGCGCGCATCGCGGCGAAGTCCGCGGCGAACAGCACGATGTGGCCGAGCTTGATCGGCGAGGCCTGCTCATGCACCGGCGAACGGCGATCCACCCGCGCAGGGTTGCCCGGCGCGTTCACCGGCGTCGGCGTCACCGTCACGGCGCGGCGGCGGGTGACGCGGAAGGCGTTGCGCAACCCGTTCGGGTCGGTTGCGCGCGGCAAGCCGTCCGGGCCGGGCTCCAGCACGCCCTTGGCGTTCAGCCGCTCCAGCCCGGCCTTCAGCGCGCCGGCGTCGGCGGCAGCCCAGACCACCTCGCGCAGCGTGTTGCCCGGCTCGATCGCCGGCGGCAGGTCGGGCGCATCGGCGGGGCGCACGATGACCTCGCCGCCATCCTGCGTTTCGTAGACCAGGCGATCGCCGGCGGCGAAGACCTGACGCAGGCCCCAATCCTCCAGGAAGCGTTGCGCCTCCCCCATATCGGCGACGCCGAAGGTCACGGCATCCACGCCCGAGAACCCCATCGCCTCCGCTCTCCTCTCTCGTTCAGTCCAGTGTCATGTCCCCATCCGGGAACGCGGCCCGGCGCGAGAGATGATAGCGTTCTCCTGCGCCGCAAGCATGTGCGGGCTTGCCGGCGCGCGGCACCGGTGCGCTCACGCCGGCTGGGCCGCGGGCGCGCCGAGCGGCACCGTCCAGGAATCGTAGCCATAGACCCAGTCGGCGTTGCCGCCCTCGCGCAGCCAGGTGTTGGCGCGCGAGCCGAGCTGGATGCGCGCGGTGCGCTCCAGCCGCGCCTCCTCGAACAGCCGGAACGCCGCGGCGAGGTCGGGTGCGGCCTGCACGCAGCGCGCCAGCACCACGGCATCCTCGGTCGCCTGGCACGCGCCCTGCGCCATGAACGGCAGCATCGGATGCGCGGCATCGCCCATCAGCGTGATCCGCCCGCGCGACCAGAAGGGCAGCGGGTCGCGTTCCCACAGCGCGGTCTTGAGCACCGCGTCGCAGGCATCGAGCAGCTGCCGTGCCTCCGGGTGGAAATCGGCGTAGAGCTCGCGCAGCTCGTCCACGCTGCCGGGCTGGGTCCAGCTTTCGTGGCGCCAGCTCTCCTGGGCGATGGTGGCGAAGATGAAGATGTCGCGGCCGCGATTCAGCGGGAAGGTGACGATCTGGCTCTGCGGGTTGGGGCCCCACCATTTGGTGAAGCTGTCGAGGTTCGGCAGGCCACGCAGCCGGCGCTTCGGCACCACCGCGCGGAACGCCACCACGCCGGTGAAGCGCGGATGCTCCACGCCATGCAACGCGGTGCGCACGACGGAGTGGATGCCGTCGGCGCCGACCAGCGCATCCACCCGCGCCTCCCGTCCATCGGCGAAGGCGATGGCCGCACCTTCGCCATCCTGCGCGACCGTCACCGCGCGGCGGCCGAGTTCCACCGCATCCTCCGGCAGCGCGGATTCCAGCGCGGCGAGCAGGTCGGCGCGGTGCAGGGTGAGCTGCGGGGCGCCGTATTTGCGCTCCGCCTCCTTGGCCATGGGCAGGCGCGAGGTCTCCTCGCCGGTGTCCCACATGCGGCTGATGCGGAATTTCGGCCGCGCGGCACGGCGGCGCAGCGCCTTGCCGATGCCGAGCCCGTCCAGCGCCCGCACGGCGTTGGGCGTGAGGTTGATGTCGGCGCCGATGCGGGCATAGCGCGAGGCCTGCTCGTACACCTTCACTTGGCAGCCCACCTGGCGCAGCGCGATCGCCGCGGCCAGGCCGCCGATGCCGCCGCCAAGAATGGCGATGGAGGTGGTCTGGCGCGGCCGATTCACGCCTCCGGTGCTCGGCGGCTCCGCCGCCTCCGCGCTCCGGCGATCGGGCGCGGTCATGCCTTGCCGGCCTCGCGCAGCGCCATGAGCTGGTTGCGCGCTTCCCGCGCCAGGTGGCGGCGCAGGCGCATCAGCCCGGCATCGTGCTGGTAGAGGTTCTCGTGCCGCTCGAGCCCGAGGCCGCAGCCATCCAGCATCTCGCGGTCCTGTTCCAGCACGTGCCAGTGCCGCGGCTCCAGCGTGGTGCGGTAGAGGAAGCGCCAGACATCGCGCTGCCAGCCCTGCACGCGGCGGCAGCGGAAGAAGAAGCAGGCGGAGTTCGTCTCGTCGATCGGCGTGATGACCGAGACGATGGCGAAGTTGCCGCCCGGGCCGCCGGTCCTCGGATAGGGAATCTCCAGCCGCACGAACAGCGCGCCGTCGTCGAGGAACTCCGACCAGTCGAAGTTCACGTCGCGCTGGCCTTCCTTCTCGAAGACGAAGCCCTTCCCGGTGTCGCGGGTGACGAAGCGGGCTTCGGTGTCGCCCTGGTACATCGTATGGGAGTTGGCGTGCAGATAGGCCCCGTGCATCGGGTCCATCAGGTTGTCGTAGATGTAGCGCCAGGAGGCATTCCAGTCCGCGTAGCAGCAGAAGCGCGACCAATCCTCGCCCGCCAGCTGCTCGGGCGGCGTGAAGGGCGCGGCTTCGGGGTGCAGCGCGTCGCCGAACCAGAGCCAGATCGCCTCGGCGCATTCCGCGGCCGGGTAGGTCCTGACGATGCGCTTGCCTTCCAGCGCGCAGCCCGGCTGGCCGGGCACGGCGAGCACCGTGCCGTCCGGCCCCACCTCCACGCCGTGATAGGCGCAGCGCAGCCGGTCGCCCTCGTTGCGCCCGCGTGAGAGCGGCACGGCGCGATGCGGGCAGCGATCCGCCTGCGCATGCACCACGCCGCCTGCGTCGCGCCACAGCACGATGGGCTCGCCGAGGCGGGTGAGGCCGACCGGCTTGCCGCCCGTCTCCACGAAGCGGGAGGGCAGCACCGGATACCAGCGGTTGCGCAGCCCGGTGGCCAGCGCGGCGCGTACCTCCACGTCGCTTGGCGCAGCTGGCTTGTCGAGAACGGCGCTCATCGCCTCATTCCCCGAGTTCGCGCATCAGCGCGGTGAAGTTGGCTTCGGTCCAGCTGCCGCCCTCGCGCGGCCGCACGCGGGAGGCGTTGAGCGCTGCGACCAGCGCGGGCAGGTCGTGATGGCCCTGGCCGAAGGCCTGCTCGATCGCGCCGGCGAGCGAGACTTCCCAATCGGTCGGCGCGCGCCGACGCGCCTGGTGCGGATCGAGATGCGGGAAGCGATAGGTGGGCATGCGTCTCTCCTCTCAGCGCACGCTGCCGGCGGCACCGGCGGGCGGGCCGGCGAAGCTCTCCGCGAAGGGGCCGATGGCGATCATGTCCAGTTCGATCATATGCGGGCCCGGTGCGGCGAGGGCCGCATCCAGCGCGGCGGGAAAATCCTCGGCGCGGGCGATGCGGAGATGCGGCAGCGTCATCGCCTGGCAGACCAGCGAGAAATCCGGCGTGAGGATGGAAGCGTAGTGCTGGCGGCCGCCATACTGCGCATCCTGGATGTTGCGGATCACGCCATAGCCGCGGTCGTTCATCAGGACGAAGACGGTCTCCGCCTGCGCCTCCACCGCGGTCGCCAGCTCGCCGAGCGAGAGCTGCGCCGCACCGTCGCCGACCAGCGTCACCGCCTTCCCGCAGCCGGCGAGCCCGGCGCCGATTCCCATGCCGATGCCCTGGCCGATGCCGCCGCCGAGCGCATGCACGCCGAGATGCGGCGCGGCAAGGCGCACGTAGCGATTGCCGAAGGTGGAGTTGGCGATGGTGACGTCGCGCACCCAGGGCAGGCGTTGCGCCTGCACGCGCGCCGAGATCGCATCCGCCACCGCCGCATAGGGGCCGAGCGCCGTCTTCAGTGCCGCCTCGCTGCGCTCACGCGCGGGGGCGATGGCGTCGAGGAAGGCGGCATCCGTCGCCAGCTTCGCCGGAAGCCGTGCGAGCAGCCCTTCCAGCACCAGCCGCGCATCCCCGGCGAGGAAGAACTCCACCGGATAGTTGCGGCCGGCCTGGCTGGCGTCCGCATCGGCCTGCGCCAGGCGCGGCAGCCGCATGGCATTGTTGCGCGTCTCGTTGCCGCGCAGGCGCGAGCCGATGACGAGCATCAGGTCCGACCGCTCGTAGATCGCCTGCGCATCGGGCGTCATGTTGAAGGCGCCGAGACTCCAGCGATGGCCTTCCGGCACCACGGCGCGGCCATTGGTGCTGGTCACCGCCGCGACGCCCCGCTCGACCAGGGCGGTCGCCGCCTCGGCCGCGCCGCGCGTGCCGCCGCCTAGCCAGAGCATCGGGCGCGCGGCGAGCAGCAGCATCCGCGCGAGTTCGTCGAGCAGCGCGGGATCGGGCACCACCAGCTGCGGCGCGATTCGCGCGGGCGTCGCGCGCGGTCGCGCCTTCAGCCGCTGCACGTCGACCGGGATCTCCAGCGAGACGGGGCCGGCGGGCGCCGAGAGCGCGGCCTGTGCGGCGGCCAGCAGCGCATCCACCGCGTTGGCGGGTTCCCAGGCGCGCACCACCTGCTTGCTGATCGCCCGCAACATGTCCGGCTGGCGCGGCACGTCGTGGATGGCGGCGCGGTCGCGATCCATGAAGGGGCGGTCGATCTGGCTGGTGATGTGCAGCACGGGGCTGCCTGCGGTCAGCGCCTCCACCTGCGCGCCCGCCGCATTGCCCGCGGCGGTGCCGGTGGAGGTGATGCAGACGCCCAGGCGACGCGTGACCCGCGCATGTGCATCGGCCATGTTCATCGCACCCGCCTCGCCGCGCGCAGGGACGAAGCGGATGCGGCCCTGGCGCGCGATGGCGTCCAGGATCGGCATGTTGTGGATGGAGATCACGCCGAAGGCATGCGTCACGCCGAGATCGGCGAGCGCCGCGGCGATCAGGTCGCCGACCGGTTGCTCCAGCGTCGCTGCGCTGCCGTCCATGGCGTTCCCTGTCAGATGTGCCGCGAGACGCCGCCCGAGACCTCGAGGCTGGCGCCGGTGATGTAGCTCGCCGCCGGCGAGCCGAGGAACAGGATGGCCCGTGCGGGCTCCTCCGGCTGGCCGAGGCGCTCGAGCGGGATGCCCTTCTCGCGCGCCAGCCGGGCGAACCAGGCCTCGCGCGTCTCCGCCTTGTCCGCGCGCGCTTCGAAGCGGCGCTGCCACTGGCCGGACTCGACCAGCCCGAGCAGGACGGAGTTCACCCGGATGCGCGGCGCGAATTCGCCGGCGAGCGATTTCAGCAGGCTCTGCACGCCGGCCCGTGCCGCGGAGGTGCAGACCATGTGGCGCTCCGGCTGCACCGCCAGTAGGGAATTCACGCCGACGATGGCGGGCGCGTCGCTCTTGTCCAGCAGCGGGCGGAAGGCGCGGATCGGCAGGACCTGGCTGAAGAACTTCAGCTCCAGCTCCTGCCGCCAATCCTCGTCCGAGGTGGTGGCGAAGGTGGAGACGCGGCCCTGGCCGGCATTGTTCACCAGCAGGTCCAGCACGCCGCCGCCCCATCCGGCGACGGACTCCGCAAAGGCGGCGACCTCAGCCTTCTCCAGCACGTCGCAGCGCATCGCCAGCAGCCGGTCGCCGCCGCCGAGTGCCGCGCGCGCGGCATCGAGGCGTGCCGCATCGCGCCCGCAGATCGCCACGCGTGCGCCCTCCGTCAGCAGCAGCCGCGCGGCGGCGAGCCCGATGCCGGAACTGCCACCAGTGACGACCGCCACGCGGCCTTCATAGCCGAGATTCACGCCACCGCCTCCAATGCCTTGCGCGCCGCCGCGCCGGTGAAGCCGAGCCGGGTGCTGATCTCGGCGGCCGCTTCGGCCAGTGCCGCCCCGATGCGCACGCGCTGCTCGGCGCTGGCGAAGCTCGCCACCTGGCCGCTGACATTGATGGCCGCGACGGGCCGCGCTGCGGCATCGCGCACCACGGCGGCGACCGAGGCGATGCCGGGCTCGTAATGCCCCTCGCTCCAGGCGAGGCCGGCGGCGCGATCCTCGGCGAGGCGGGCGAGCAGGCCGTCGAGCGTCGTCGCGGTATGCGCGGTGGCGGGCGGCATCGGCGCGCCGGCATAGAGGCGCCGCACCTCCTCCGCCGGCAGGTGCGCCAGGATGATGCGGCCCATGTTCGCCGCATGGGCCGGCAGGCGGGAGCCGACGCGGATGTTGCTGGCGAAGGAGAGGTTCGGCGTGCGGCGGACGAGGTACACCACCTCCCGCCCGTCCAGCACGCCGAGATGGGCGGAGAGGCCGAGCGTCTCCGCGAGCCGCGTCAGCACCGGCAGCGCGGCCTCCGTCACATCCTCGGAGGCGCGGGCGGCGAGGCCGATCAGCGCCGCGCCGATGCGCCAGCCGCCTTCCGCGCCACGCGGCTCGATGAAGCGTTCGGCCTGCAGCGTGTGCAGCAGGCGCAGCAGGGTGGTGCGGCTGATGTCGAGCGCGCGCGCGGTGCGCGACATGTTGGCGACGGTATCGCCCTCCGCGATGCGGCGCAGCAGGCGCGTGGCACGCTGCACCGGCGGCGACAGATAGGCGTCCGCCTCCGCCGCGCTCATGTGAAGACGAAGCCCGCATTGACCGGCAGCAGCTGGCCGGTGAGCGCCAGCGCGCCGGGGGTGAGCAGGAACACGATGGTCGGCGCGATGTCCTCCGGCGTCATCGGGCCGGGCGCGGCGCGGCCGGTCTCGTAGAGGCGATGCCGCTCGGCGGGGACGTAGTCGGTGGCCTCGTTGCGCAGGATGCCGGGTGCCACGGCGGTGACGCCGACGCCGCGCGGACCCATCTCGCGCGCCAGGCTTCGCGTCATCGAGATCACCGCGCCCTTGCTCGCGACATAGGCGAGCAGCCGCGGCGCGCCCCACAGCGCGGTGTCGGAGGCCAGGTTCACCACGCGGCCGCTGCCGGAGGCGCACAGCATCGGGCCGCAGGCGCGGGTGACCAGCCAGGTGCCGCGGACATTCACCTGCATCACGCGGTCCCAGGAGCCGATCTCGATGGCGTCGTACTCCGGGCCGCCGATTCCGGTGGCGATGGCGGCGTTGTTGACCAGCCCGTGCAGGTCGCCTTCGTGGCGGGCGATGTCGTCGGCCATGACCGCGATGCTGTCGGGGTCGGCGAGGTCAACCCGCACGAAGCGGGCCAGCAGCCCGGCCGCGGTGGCGCGGCCCTGCTCCTCCAGCACATCGGCCAGCACCAGGCGCGCGCCGGCCTCGGCGCAGGCTTCGGCGATGGCGCGGCCGACGCCGCGGGCGGCGCCGGTGACCAGCACGGTGCGGCCTTCCAGCGCGCCCATCATTGCACCGCGCGCGGGATGTAGTGCAGCACGCGCGATTCGATGGCGGCGACCGCCCAGTACATCGCGATGCCGATCGCGGTCAGCAGGATGATGGCGTTGAACACCATCGCCGTGTTGGCGGAGCCGGTGCCGAAGGTGATGAGGTAGCCGAGGCCGACCTGGCTGCCGACCACCTCGCCCACCGTGATGCCGATCACCGCCAGCGTCGCGCCAATGCGCAGGCCGGCCATCAGCGCCGGCATGGAGGAGGGGAACAGCACCTTCCAGAACACCTGCGCCCTGGACATGGAATAGGCGCGCGCCAGGTTCACCAGGTCGCGGTCTGCGACGCGCATGGATTGCAGCACGTTGACCAGGATCGGGAAGAACACGATCAGCACGGTCACCAGCAGCTTCGGCGTGGCGTTGTAGCCGAACCACATGATGAACAGCGGCGCGAAGGCCACCTTCGGCGCGATCTGCAGGCCGAGCAGATAGGGCGAGAGCACCTTCTCCCACAAGGGCGAGAGGCCGAGCAGGTAGCCGAACGCCGCGCCGAACAGCGCGCCGGCGAGGAAGCCCACCACCGCCCAGAGCGCGGTCGAGGCGGTGTGCATCAGCAGGTCCTCCGCCACCCACATGCGGCCCATCTCGCCCGCCATGTCGCTGACCGTGGGGATGACGTATTTCTGCACGCCGAGCGCGGGCGGCAGGAACTCCCACGCCAGCAGCACCACCGCCGCGACGGCGAGCGTCGCGGCCGGCAGCGCCAGGCCGTCGAGCCGGATGCGGCGCGGGGCGCCGAAGGCGCGGCTCGGCTTCGGCGCCGCGCGGGGTTCCGCCGCGACGCCCATCAGCCGACGAACGCGTTGGTGAAGAGCTGGTCCACCGGCACCGCGGTGCGGACGATCTCGTTGTCGAGATAGAAGCGCTGCACCGTCTGCATGCGCGCCGGATCGAAGCGGCCGAGTGGCACACCCTGCTGGCTCGGGTACACTTCGGTCGCGTAGCGGCGGATGATGCGCTCGATCGCGGCTTCCTTGCCCTGGTGCTGCGGCACCTGCGCGACATAGTCGCGCGTCGCGGCGGCGGGGTCGTCCATGCAGTCCTGCACCGCGCGCAGCACGCCGCGGACGAAGGCGCGCACCACCGCGGGGCGGCGCTGGATGGTGGTGTCGGAGCTCATCACCACCTGCGCCATCGCCGGGAAGAATTCGTTCATGTCGAAGCTGTCCACCTCGACATTCGCGGACTGGATGGCGTCGGTCCATTCGGGGACGGAGACGATGGCATCCAGGCTGCCGGCGATCATCAGCTGCATCACGCCGGCCGGGCCCACCGCCTGCACCTGCAGGTCGGTTCGCCGCATGCCATGCGCCGCCAGCACGCCGAGCAGCGCGTAGAAGCCGCTGTCCTGGAAGCCGATGACGCCGACGCGCTTGCCGCGCAGCGCCGGGATGCCGCCAATGCCCGCCGCCTTGCGGGCCGCGATGTGGAACAGCGAGCGGCCGCCGAGCAGCGCCACCGCGCGCACCGGCACGCCGTTGGCGCGCACGATCATGGTGGTGTCGCCCACCGCGCCGCCGAGCGGCACGTTGCCGGTGCCGACCTGGGTGGCGACATTGGCGCCGCCCTGGCCCATCTGGAAGGTGACGTTCAGCCCTTCGTAGTAGCCGCGCTTCAGTGCGATCTGGTGCGGCGCGAAGGCGGGCAGGAAGGGCGGCGCGGGCAGCAGGTAGGTCACGGCTTCCTGGGCGCCGGCCGGCCTGAGCGCGGGCAGCGCGAGCGTGGCGCCGAGAAGCGTGCGGCGGCTGATCTTCATGTCCCTGTCTCCCGTTGTTTGCGGCATAGGGGCTCCCCACCCCGACCCTCACCCATCTGCGGGGGAGGAAGATTCGTCATGCGTCCACGCGGTCGTCCAGGTGCAGCGCGTGCAGCAGGTGGCGCATCAGCTCCAGCGCGCGCGGCATGGACTGGCGCGCCACCGGGTTGTCGCGGTCGGGCAGGCCGACCGTGATCTCCTCGACGACGCGGCCCGGCCGCTCGCTCATCACCAGGATGCGGTCGGACATCGCAACCGCCTCGTTCAGGTCGTGAGTGATCAGCAGGGTGGTCACGCCGGAGGCGGCGATGGTCTGGGCGAAGCTGCGCTGCAGCAGGATCTTCGTCTGCGCGTCCAGCGCGCTGAACGGCTCGTCCAGCAGCACCAGAGCAGGGTCTATGGCGAGCGTGCGGGCGAGGGCGGCGCGCTGGCGCTGGCCTCCGGAGAGCTGGTGCGGGTAGCGGTCGGCGAATTCGGTCAGGCGGCAGCGGCGCAGCTCGCGGGCGATGCGCGCGGCGCGCTCCTCCCGCGTCAGGCCGCGCGCCTCCAGCCCGAACTCGACGTTGCGGCGGATGCTGCGCCAGGGCAGCAGCAGGTCCTTCTGCAGCATGAAGCCGACATGGCTGTTCGGCCCGGTCACCTGCTCGGCGCCGAGGAACACCTCGCCCTCGCTCGGCCGGTCGAGGCCGGCGACCAGGTTCAGCACCGTGGACTTGCCGCAGCCCGAGGGGCCGACCAGCGCCACGAACTCACCCTCGCCGACCTGGAAGCTGAGGCGCTCGATCGCGGTGAAGGGCGGTGCGGCACGATCCCGCGCCGGGAAGCGGCGGGTGACGGCCTTCAGCTCGAGCGCAGGTGATGCCACGATGCGCGTCCTGCCCTTGCGCGACGACGGGCGAGCCCCGCCGGCCTGCTCCTGCCCGACCTCTCCGTTCCGCACGCCCCTGCCGGGCGTTCGCATTTGAACGGATGATCCAGATACGAACAGAGGCTAGGCATGCGCGAGCCGCGTCGTCAAACGCTTTGTGCGCTGGCGGACGGAAGTGGGCGCGCCAACGCGACGGTCACCTCCTGGTGACCGTCGCGCCGGGCCGCAAAGGAAGGGGCGCGCGATGCGCCCCCGGGACAAGGCCGGGAGGCTAGAGCCTGGCAGCGTCCAGCGACGCGCCCTTCAGGCCGCGGGCCTCGAACACCTGCTCCAGCCGGGCGGCCCAGGCGGTGTGCGGGGCCTGGCGGTGGGTGCCGACCTCGCACATGCGGTCCAGCAGCCCGACCGCGAGATCCCACAGCCGCTCCGCCTCGCGAGGGTCTGGCGCTTCCCGCGCCGCACGGGCCAGCAGGCGCCCGACCGCGCCGGCGGCGGCGACCGCGCGCGCCATGTCGGCGCCATCGGCCAACGCCACGGCGCGATCCATCATCCACTCCGCCTCGCGCTCCAGCCGGCGCATGCCGAGCATGGACCACAGCCGCCAGAGCGGCGCGGCGAAGCGGCGCGGCGTCGCCGGCTGCTTGCCGCCCAGCCGCGGCAGGATCTCCTCCGCCAGCGCGCGGCGCAGCAGCTCGGCGCGGATCGCATCGTGCCCGTCCTGCGTGCCCAGGATGCGCGGCGCGAAGGCCTTCAGCCGCTGCCGCACGGCATGCGGCATGTTGTCGTTGAGCGGGATCGCATAGGCGCGAATCAGTGGCGAGGCGCAGGCGGGGCTGTCGGTGTGCTCCTCGCCGGCCAGGCAGGCGACAAGCGACATGACACACATTCGTCCGGCATCGCGCGTGCCGACGCCGGTAACCAGTTCGACGCGCTCCAGTGCGCGCTCCAGCCGAAGATCGAGGTGCATGCGGACCTTCCTCCATGCAGCCGTGGCGGGTTGCCGAGCACCGGGGGCGGCATTGCCGCCACCGGCTGCGCATAGCCTCCGCCACGGGAGCCCGATGCCACAATGCACGAGCACGGCATCGCGTTCCCCGACCTCGTGCGAACACTGAGCACCGCCCCCGCAGGGCAGATGCCCTTGCGGGTCACACCCTGGCGAGGCGGCGGACTCGCCCGCGCCGGGTGGGCATGCTCTATCCATGCTCCGTCACGGCGGGCCGTGCCCGCGCAGGAGATCACGCGATGGACCTCGCCCCCTGGCTCGCCTTCGTCGCCGCGGCGACGGCGATGCTGCTGATCCCCGGCCCGACCATCCTGCTGTTGATCGGGCAGTCGCTCGGCGGTGGCGCGCGCAACGCGCTGCCGCTGGTCGCCGGCGTGGCGCTCGGCGACCTCACCGCGATGACGCTCTCGCTGGCCGGGTTGGGCGCGGTGCTGGCGACCTCGGCGGCGGCCTTCACCTTGCTGAAATGGGCAGGTGCCGCGTACCTGGTCTGGCTCGGCGTGCGGATGTGGCGCGCGCCGGTGGATCCCGCGGCCGCGCCGCCGCTGACCGGCCGGCGGGCGATGCGCGAGGCCTATGTGGTGACCGCGCTCAATCCGAAGGGGATCGTGTTCTTCGTCGCCTTCGTGCCGCAGTTCCTGGATCCGGCGCGGCCCTTCGCGACGCAGGCGGCGATCCTGGTTGCCACCTTCGTCACCCTGGCGGCGGCCAACGCCGCCGCCTATGCGCTGCTCGCCGCGCGGCTTTCGGGCGCGGTGCGCCGGCCGGGCCTGCGCCGGGCGCTGAACCGTGCCGGGGGCGCGGTGCTGGTCGGCGCCGGGCTTGCCGTCGCGCTGCGGCGGGCTTGAGTTTGCCCGGCCAGCGCCCGAGATTGGGTACGGGGAGCAACCCGCCATGCGCGACGATTTCAGCCAGACGACCCGAGCGATCCGCGTCTCCGTGCGCGCCTTCTACCTGGCCGACCAGTCGGAGCCGGAGCGCGGCCACCATGTCTGGGCCTACCGCGTCGCCATCAGCAACCAGGGGCGGGAGACGGTGCAACTGCTCAAGCGCACCTGGCTGATCACCGACGCGCTCGGCCGCACCCAGCAGGTGCATGGCGAGGGCGTGGTCGGCGAGCAGCCGATGCTCGAGCCCGGGCAGAGCTTCGAATACACCTCCGGCACGCCGCTGGCGACGCCATCGGGTTTCATGCGCGGCGCCTACCACATGGTGGTCTCCGCCACCGGCGAGACCTTCGACGTGGAGATCCCCGCCTTCAGCCTGGACAGCCCGCACGAGCCAACCAGCCGGGTGCATTGAGCGGTGCCCTCCGGCGCCGGGCGTCGTGCCACAGGCACGGCCGGGCGCGGGCGATCCGTCAGTGTCCCGTTGCAGGATCGGGCGGTGCCACCATCTGCCGCCGCGAGGAAGGCGCCACGATGCGGCGGCGCCAGGCTGCCGCCCCGACGCGCAAGGACCAGTGCCCATGAACATCCGGACCCCGCCCCGCCCGCTCGCCGCCGACCAGGCCAGCGCCGAGCCCCGCCCGACCCGCGAGGAGGCCGAGGCCGCCGTGCGCACGCTGCTGCGCTGGACCGGCGACGATCCGGATCGCGAGGGGCTGGTGGACACCCCCGCCCGCGTCGTCCGCGCCTATGAGGAATTCTTCGCCGGCTACGAGACCGACCCGGTCGAGCTGCTCGCCCGCTCCTTCGAGGAGACCGACGGCTACGACGAGATGGTGCTGCTGCGCGACATCCGGCTGGAAAGCCATTGCGAGCACCACATGGTGCCGATCATCGGCCGTGCGCACATCGCCTACATCCCGGATGGCCGCGTGGTCGGCATCTCCAAGCTCGCGCGCGTGCTGGAGGCCTATGCCAAGCGGCTGCAGATCCAGGAGAAGCTGACGGCGCAGGTGGCGAACTGCATCAACGACGTGCTGAAGCCGAAGGGTGTCGCCGTGGTGATCGAGGCGGCACACCAGTGCATGACCACCCGCGGCATCCACAAGCCCGGCGTGAGCATGGTCACCAGCCGCATGCTCGGCGCCTTCCGCGACGACCCGACGACGCGGCGGGAGTTCCTGGCGATGATCGGCTCCCCGCGCCTCGGCGCGGAGGGCTGAAGGCGCCCCCCGTCGCGGCGGCGCCGCAAGGGGGGCGAACGGTCCGCGTGTCACCGATCGGGGCGGTACGGTCGGACAAAGGCACGCTTCGGGGGTCAAGTCAGAAGATCAGGGCGAACAGGCCCACCACCACGAGCAGCCCGATCAGGAAGATCAGGCCGACCGCACCGCCGACAAGTTTCAGCAGGCCGCCCATTCAAGCCTCCCCTTCGCTTGTGCCGGGGCGGCCCTCAGGCAGCCCCGGCCCCGTGCCATCCCTGCCGCTGGTCAATTGCTGGCCTGCAACTGCGTCACCGTCGCGGAGTCGGCGTTGATGCGCACATTGACCTGGCGGTCGCCCTGCTTCGCCTTGGCGGTGATCGTGTCGCCATCGCGGCTGAGTTCGCTGATATCGGTGTAGCCGCGATCGCGCAGCAGGTTGCGCGCCTGCGCCTCGCTCAGCTGCTTCTCGTTCAGCAGCATGCCGCTGCTGGCGTCGATCCGCAGGTCGGAGACATCCTCGCCGTAGCGCTTGGCCTCACGAACCCTGAAGTGGTCGCCTTCGCGCTGGAGGCCTTGGATGTCGCTGTAGCCGCGGGCCTGCAGGGAGGCGCGGATCGCTTCTTCGCTGAGCCCTGCGGCCCGCTGGCCGCTGGCGGCGCCACCGCCCGCTGCGCCGGCCTGGCCGGTGGTCGTGCCGGTGGTCGCGCCGCGGTTCGGCGGCGATCCGGGCTGGGTGTTGGCGGTGCCGGGCTGGGTTGCCTGCGCCAGGATGCCGCCGCGCGCGCTGTCGGGCTCGGTCGGGTCCACCGCCTGCGCATGGGCAAGGCCGGACATCCCGAGGGCGAGCGCAGCGGCGAGCGCCGTCGTCGAAGCAAGCTTCGTCATGATCACACCTGTATGCTGTTGCCGAGATCCCGGGCCGAACGGCCGTTTCGCCCCCCTTGCCCGCGAGGGCAGGCGCCGCGGTGACGCGGGGAGCTGTCGGCTTCGCCGCAGCCCGGTCCGAAGGTCGCCGCCCGGTCGGGGCGGCATGGCGAATCAACGGCAGGCGGCGCCGCTGGTTCGTCGGCGCCGACGCGGTGCCTTCAACAAAATCAGCAGAGTAGTAGCTCGCGAGCCGGAGCGGCCTGATGCCCGACCGGCAGAACCGCGAAGCTGTCCCACGCCGTCGGGGTTGCTTCAGCCCCGGCGGCGGAACCGTTCCACGGCCGAGACCAGCGCCGTGCGCACGCCGGGCTCCAGCGCCGAATGCCCGGCATCGGGCACCATGGTCAGCCGCGCCTGTGGCCAGGCGGCGGCCAGGTCGAAGGCGGTGTCGCAGGGGCAGACCATGTCGTAGCGGCCCTGCACGATCTCCGCCGGGATGGTCCCGAGACGCTCCATCCCGGCCAGCAGCCCCTCGGGGGGCAGGAACAGCTGGTTGGCGAAGTAGTGCGCCTCGATCCGCGCGAGCCCGAGCGCGCTGCGATCCTGTGCGAAGCTCGCCACCGTCTCCGGGCTGGGCAGCAGGGTGGAGCAGGAGCCCTCGTAGAGGCTCCAGGCGCGCGCCGCGGGGCCGTGCACCAGCGGGTCGGGATCGCAGAGCCGGCGCAGATAGGCGGTGAGCAGGTCGCCGCGCTCATTGGCCGGGATGTGCTCGGCGAAGGCGTTCCAGGCATCGGGGAAGACGCGGCGCAGGCCGTAGAGGAACCACTCCACCTCGCTCGGCCGGCCGAGGAAGACGCCGCGCAGCACGCAGCCGGCGACGCGCTGCGGATGCGCCTGGGCATAGGCCAGCGCGAGGGTCGAGCCCCAGGAGCCGCCGAACAGCAGCCAGCGCTCGATGCCGAGGAAGCGGCGCAGCACCTCGATGTCGGAAACCAGGTGGGGCGTGGTGTTGTCCCGCAGCTCGCCGAGCGGGCGGGAGCGGCCGGCCCCGCGCTGGTCGAAGATCACCACGCGCCAGTGGCCGGGGTCGAAGAAGCGGCGGTGGATCGCGCCGGCCCCGGCGCCGGGCCCGCCATGCAGGAACAGCACCGGCTGGCCGCGCGGATTGCCCACCTGCTCCCAGTACATGACGTGCCCCCCCGAGAGGGGAAGAAGGCCCGTCTCATAGGGAGCGATGTCGGGGAACAGGTCGCCGCGCGGCATGGACGCAGGTTTAGCGACCGTGCCCGCGGATGGGCAATGGTGGTGTTCTTCCGCGCCGTCGCGTCGAAGGCTCGTCTGCGCCCCCGGTCGGGCGCTCGCCCGGCCGCAGCTTGCGCCCGTTCGCCGGCCGTGCCGTGCCGGGCGCGGGACCGTTGCGCCATCAGCTCATCCGCGCGCGACGAGTTTCCTTCTCTCCCCCCTTCGCCCCGGGCCCGAAGCTGCCTAGTTTGTAGGGGATGGCCGAGATCCCCTCGCCCGGGTCCCGGTCCGCGGCCGCCGGCACGATTCGCTGTGGCGTCTGTGGCACCGAGAGCCGGCAGCCCGCTTTCCGACCGAGTCCGCCCCAGCAGCCGCCGGATCTCGACCTGCGCCCGGGCGAGCCCGTGCGCTCCACCATGGCGCGCTGGCTCCAGCAATGCCCGGGCTGCGGCTATTGCGCGCCGGACATCACCCGCGCCCACCCCGCCGCCGCCGAGGCGGTGCGCGCCGCGCCCTTCCGCGCGCTGATGGCCGACACCTCCATCCCGCCGCTCGGCCGCCGCTTCCTGGCCTGGGCGCTGGTGCTGGAGGAGACCGGCGCGCTGCACGCCTCGGCCGAAGCGACGCTGCAGGCCGCCTGGGTGGCCGATGACCTCGGCCGGTCCGAGTTCTCGCGCAGCTGGCGGCTGGATGCGGTGGCGCTGTGGCGCGGTGGCCCGCCGCTCGATGCCGAGCAGACGGTGCGGGTGGTGGATGCGCTGCGCCGTGCCGAGGCCTGGGACGATGCCGCCGCCACCGCCGACGGCCTGGCCCGCAGCGACCCGCCGGAGCCGGTGGCGCAGGTGGTGATGCTGGAACAGCGGCTGATCGAGACGGGCGATTCCGGGCGGCACACGGTGGCGAGCGCGCTGCCGCCGCCCTCGCGCCGGCCGCATGTGAGCCACCAGAAGATCGCCGCCCGCGGCGAGGGGCTGTGGGCGAAGCTCAGGCGACTGTTCGGCGGGAAGGGCTGATCGCGGCCGGCGGGCGCTCCTTGGCGGCGCCCCTATTGCAGGAAGCCGATCCAGCGCCCGGCGATCACCACGCCCGTCCAGACCAGCAGCGACACCAGCGCCGCGGCCCGCACCGAAGGATGCGCCGCGCCACCCTCCACCGCCCGCCGCCAGTGCCGGTTGCGGTGGAGCAGGACGACGTTGAGCAGCCCGAGGCCGATCAGCCCGAGCTTCACCAGGAAGGCCGGGTTCTCGACATAGGCGACCGGCCGGGTGCTGAACAGCAGCAGGCCCGTCAGCGCCGCCAGGCCGAGGCCCACGCCGGCCATGCGCCGCAGCGGCGGGCCGAGATGCGCCAGCGGATGGCGCCGGAACAGGCCCAGCAGGCGCAGGTCGAGCGTCACGATGGCGCCGACCAGCAGCCCGAAGCACAGGATGTGCGCCGCATTCACCAGCGGATAGAGAATGGCCGACCGCCGCAGCAGGGCCGCGACCTGCCAGTCCGAAAGCGCCTGCAGAAGCTCCAAGCCGGCGGCGCTCAGCTTCCCCGGATGCGGTTCGGGTAGATGTCGTAGGTGCGGCCGCGCACGGTGAGGCGCACCGCCTTCATCCGCCGCTCCCCGCGGGTGGCGGAGCGGTTGCCGATCGCGACCACCTCGTCGCCGGCGCTGGCGGACTCGGCCGAGAAGCCGGAGCGCGCGGTCTGGCGGGGATTGCTCAGCTCGACGAGCCAGAGCCCGTCATCCGGCGTCTCGACGCGCAGCGTCGGGTGCGGCTGGCCGACATAGACCTCGCGGATGGTGCCGCGCAGGGTGGTCTGCTCGCCCTCCGCCCAGGAGAAGCCGTGATGGGCAAGGGCGCCGGAGCTGCCGAGGGTCAGGCCCAGCAGACCCGCCGCCACCCCCCGCCTGGTGCAATGCGATCCCATGCTCGCCTCCTTCCTTCGGGTAGGCAGCGGAGATTGGCGCAGGATCGCCGCCTGTCCACCGCTACCGGTCCTGTGGCGGCAGGGAGCGCAGATAGGCAAGGATGTCCGCAAGGTCACGCGCCTCCATCCGTGCCCAGGTCGGCGCGCGCCCGCTCATCGGCGGCGCCAGCCGGCGCCCGTCGGCGGAGACGCCCCGGGTGATCGCGGCCAGGATCTGCGCATCCGTCCAGCGGCCGATGCCCTGTTCGGGATGGCTGCTGATGTTGGCGGCCTGGACCGCGCCCCAGGGCCCTTCCAGCACCAGGCCGCGCGCGCCGCGACCCTCAGGGTCCGTCCGCCCCTCGGAGAGCTGGGCGGAGTGGCAATCCATGCAGTGCGCCAGGTTCACCGCGATGTAGCGCCCGCGCGCCACCGGGTCCTCGGCCGGCGGGTCGGGGACCGATGCCACGGCCGGCCCGTGCGGCGTCAACGCGAACGGATAGCGGGAACGCTCCGTCGCGTGCCGTACCGGCGGAATGGTGCGCAGCCAGGCGACCAGTGCGGCGAGGTCGCGGTCGGAGATGCCCCGGTAGGATTCCACCGGCATTGGCGGTCCGATCAGCGACCCGTCGGGCCGATGGCCGTCACGGATCGCCGCGGCGATCTGCGCGTCCGTCCAGCCGCCGATCCCGGTCTCGCGGTCCTGGGTGATGTTCGGTGCGACGGCCCGGAAGCCGCGTTCGGCGAAGACGCGGCCGCCGGCCAGGGCCATGCCGGGGACGGGCCGCATGCCCTCGCCGAAGGTGTTGTGGCAGGCGCCGCAGGCGGCGACGACCTCGCCGAGGTAGCGGCCACGGGCCAACAGCTCGGGATCCGGCTGCGCCAGCCCCGCCTTCGCCAGGAGGAGGCAGATCGCGACCGCGACCGGACGCATCGGGAGCCAGCATCCCATGATCGTTCTCCCGCCGCGATCGCGGCGCCAATTGGCCCGGCGCGGCGAGGCTATGCTGCCGGCCCGGCATGCGTCCATATCGAAGCCGTTCGGTCCCCAAGTTGTCAGTGTCCGACGCACGCATCCGGTGCGCGCCGCTGCGTCAGCGCCGGAGTACCGCAACTGCCCGGGGCATTCGGCGTTCGATCGGATTCATGGCCATGAACGGGAGGTCCGCCATGAAGACCGCATTCCAGGCACTGACGATCGGCACCGCGGTTCTCGCCGGAACCGCCTTCGCCGCTTCTGCCCAGACCCAGACGACCCAAGGCCAGCCGTCGCACACCATCACCACGGCCGAGGAGATCACCTGGCGCGCCGGCCCGCCCTCCATCCCCGAGGGCGCGCAATCCGCCGTGCTGTACGGCAATCCGGGCGCGGAGGGACTCTTCGCGCTGCGGCTCAAGCTGCCGGCGGACTACACCATCCGGCCGCACACGCATCCGAAGCCCGAAATCGTCACGGTGATCTCCGGCACCCTGCATTTCGGCATGGGCGAGACGATGAACCGCGAGCAGGCCCGGGAACTGCCGGCCGGCAGCTTCTTCGCGATGCCGCCGGGCATGGCGCACTACGTCTTCGCCAGCGAGGACACGGTGATCCAGCTGAACAGCACGGGCCCGTGGACCCTGACCTACGTGAACCCGGCCGACGATCCGCGGCGGCAGTCGCCGCAGGCGAGCGGCGGCAGCGGCGATGCAAGCCGCACCGGTGCAGGCTCGGGCGCGGCCACGCCTTCCGGCGGCGGCGGCCGCTAATCAGCCTCCGACGGCGGGGGAGCTAACCCTCCTCCGCCGGCGGGTCCTTCAGGTAGGGCTCCACCTTGCCCTGAAGCTTGAGCGTCAGCGGGTTGCCCTTGCGGTCCAGCGTCTTGCCGACGGCAACGCGGATCCAGCCCTCGCTGACGCAATATTCCTCGACATTGGTCTTCTCGGCGCCGTTGAAGCGGATGCCGACGCCGCGCTGGAGCAGCTCCGCATGGTGATGCGGGCTGCGCGGGTCCACGGAGAGGCGGTCGGGCAGCGCGCCCTGGGATGTGTCGGTCATGGCGGCGCGCTGGATAGCCCCTCGGGGCGCCGGCTCCAAGTCGCAGGACGGTTGGGTGACGACCATATGGGGGTCAGAGGGACCCGCCATGGACGCACTGCCGCCGACTTCCCCCTTCCGCGCCCCCTTCTGCCCGCCCGAGGAGGCGGCGCGCGCCGCGCTGCTCGCCGCCGCCCCGGCGCCCCGGCCGGAGGCCGTGCCGCTGGCACTGGACCTTGCCGCCGCCGCCCGGGAGGGCGGCGGGCCGCTGGCGGTGGAGGAGGTGCTGCGCGGCTGGCCGCTCTCCACCAGGGAGGGGCTGGCGCTGATGGCGCTGGCCGAGGCGCTGCTGCGCGTGCCGGACGACGCCACCGCCGATGCGCTGATCGCCGAGAAGCTGGCCGAGGGCGACTGGTCGAGACACGCCGAGGGCTGGGCCTCCACCGCCTCCGCCTGGGCGCTGGCCACGGGCGCGCGGCTGGTCGGGCCCGGGGAGACGCCGGGCGGGGTGCTGGCGCCGATGGCCCGCCGGCTCGGCGTGCCGGCGGTGCGCGCGGCGGCGCGGCGGGCGGTGCGGCTGATGGGCGGGCAGTTCGTGCTCGGCGAGACCATCGGGGACGCGCTGGCCCGCGCGGCGAAGGCGCCGGAGGGCGTGCGGCATTCCTTCGACATGCTCGGCGAGGGCGCGCGCACCGCCGAGGATGCGCGGCGCTACCTCGCTGCCTACCACGCCGCCTGTGAGGCGATCGGGCGCGATACGCGCGGCAGCCTGCCCGCGCGGCCCGGCCTGTCGGTGAAGCTCTCCGCCATCCATCCCCGCTACGAGGCCATCTCGCGCGAGCGCGTGATGCGGGAGCTGGTGCCGGACGTGATCGAGCTGGCCCGCGCGGCGAAGGCGCGCGAGCTGAACCTGACGCTGGATGCGGAGGAGGCCGACCGGCTGGAGCTCTCGCTCGATGTCTTCGACGCGCTGCTGCGGGAGGAGAGCCTGGCGGGGTGGGAGGGGCTGGGCCTCGCCGTGCAAGCCTATCAGAAGCGCGCCGGCGCGGTGGTGGCCTGGCTTGCGGAACGCAGCGCGGCGCGGCGGCGGAAGCTGATGGTGCGGCTGGTCAAGGGCGCCTACTGGGACGCCGAGATCAAGCGCGCGCAGGAACGCGGGCTGGACGACTTCCCGGTCTGGACCCGCAAGGCGGCGACCGATCTCGCCTGGATCAGCCAGGCGGCGGCGCTGCTGGACGTGGCGCGGCAGGGGCGGATCTTCCCGCAGCTCGCCACCCACAATGCGCGATCCGTGGCGGAGGCGCTGGCGCTGGCCGCCGCGCGCGGCGTGGGCGCGGAGCGCTTCGAATTCCAGCGCCTGCACGGCATGGGCGGGGCGCTCTACGCGAAGCTGCGCGATACGCGGCCGGAGGTGGCGCTGCGCGTCTATGCGCCGGTCGGCGTGCATGAGGACCTGCTGGCCTATCTGGTGCGCCGCCTGCTGGAGAACGGCGCCAATGGCGGCTTCGTCGCGGCGGTGGCGGACCACGCGATCCCGCTGGAGCGGCTGGTGCGCCATCCCGCCGAGGCGATGGCCGAAGGCCCGCCGCGCCACCCGCGCGTGAAGCCGCCGCCCTCGCTGTTCGGTCCGCGCCGCAACAGCCGCGGCGTGGAGTTCGGCGAGGCCGCGGCGCTGGCCGCGCTGCTGGCCGAGCGCGATGCCGCGCCGCCGCTGCCGCCGCCGCCGCGCGATGCCGACGAGACACAGGCCGCGCGCGCGGTGGAGGCGGCGCAGGCGGCCTTTCCGCGCTGGAACGCGGTGCCCGTCGCGCAGCGTGCCGCGGCGCTGCGCCGCTGCGCCGATCTGCTGGAGGAACGCCGCGGCGCCTTCATCGCGGCGATCCAGGAGGAAGGCTTCCGGACGCTCGACGATGCTCTCGCGGAATTGCGCGAGGCCGCCGATTTCTGCCGCTTCTACGCCGACGAGGCGGAGCGGGTGATGGCGCCGGCAGCACTTCCCGGGCCGGTCGGCGAGAGCAACCGGCTGACGCTGCACGGCCGCGGCGTGTTCCTCTGCATCTCCCCCTGGAACTTCCCGCTCGCGATCTTCCTCGGGCAGGTCAGCGCCGCGCTGGTCGCCGGCAACGCGGTGGTCGCCAAGCCGGCGCCGCAGACGCCGCGCATCGGCGCGCTCGCCGTGCAGGCGCTGCACGATGCGGGCGTGCCGGCGGATGTGGTGCGCCTGGTGCCGGGCGGGCCTGCGACCGGCGCGGCGCTGGTCGCGCATCCCGCCATTGCGGGCGTCGCCTTCACCGGCAGCACCGCGACGGCGCGCGCCATCCATCGCGCGCTGGCAGCGAAGGACGGCCCGATCGTGCCGCTGATCGCCGAGACCGGCGGTATCAACCCGATGGTGGTGGATGCCACCGCGCTGCCCGAGCAGGTGACCGACGACGTGCTCGCCAGCGCCTTCCGTTCCGCCGGCCAGCGCTGTTCCGCGCTGCGGCTGCTCTGCGTGCAGGAGGAAGCGGCGGACCGGATGCTGGCGATGATCGCGGGCGCCTGCGCGGAGCTGCGGGTCGGCGATCCGCGCGATCCGGCGACGCATGTCGGGCCGCTGATCGATGCCGAGGCGAAGGCGCGCATCCTGCGCTGGCTGTCCGCGCTGCCGCCCGGCGCGCGCGAGGTGTTCCGCCACCCCGCGCCGGAGCCGGGCAACTTCCTCGCGCCGCGCATCGTGGAGATCGCACGGCCGGAGGACCTGACGCAGGAGGTGTTCGGGCCGGTGCTGCACGTCGTGCGATGGCGCGCGGACAATGACTCGCGCTGGCGCGGCGAGGGGCTTGACGCGCTGCTGCGCGGCATCGCGGCGAGCGGCTACGGGCTGACGCTCGGCGTGCAGAGCCGGCGCGCGGGCTTCGCGGTGCGGGTGGCGGCGGCGCTGCCGGCGGGGAATGTCTATGTGAACCGCAACATGGTCGGCGCCGTGGTGGGCAGCCAGCCCTTCGGCGGCGAGGGGCTTTCGGGCACCGGCCCGAAGGCCGGCGGGCCGCACTACCTGCCGCGCTTCTGCGCCGAGCGCGTGGTCAGCGTGAACACGGCGGCGGCGGGCGGCGACGCGGCGCTGCTGGCCCAAGGCGAGTGACGGCAGGGACCGGACCGCGCGCACCACGCGCCGCCGTGGTCATCCTCGGCGCCGCGGTGGGTCCGGGCGGCGTGCCGAGCCGTGCGCTGGCCGAACGGGTCGCGGTTGCGCTGGCCTGGGGCGAGGCACAGGTGCCGCCGCCGCTCTATGTGCCGACCGGCGCGGTCGGCCGGCACGGGCCGGCGGAGAGCGCGGTGATGGCGCAGCTGCTGCGGGAGGGCGGCGTGCCGCCGGCGCGCATCCTGCAGGAGCCGACGGGGACGGATACGCTCTCCTCGGTGCTGGCCTGCCTGGCGCTGCTGCGCGGCCATGCCGGGGAGGTGCGGGTGGCGACGCATCGCTACCACCTGCCGCGGGCGCTGCTGCTGTTCCGCCTCGCCGGCCGCGCGGCCCGCCCGGTGCCGCCGCCGCCCGGCCCGGCGGCGCGCGCCGGCCTCTCGCGCTGGCGCTGGCGCCTGCGGGAGGTGCCGGCGATCCCCTATGACGCGGCGCTGATGGCCTGGGCGCGGCTGCGCGGAGGGGTCTGATTCCATCGGCAGAATGGACTGCCCTGCGGCCCGCGCAGCGGGCCGGGCGGCTCAGGCGTTGAAGCGGGCGTCGCGCGTGGCCTGGATGGCGAGATAGGCGGCCTGTACCGGCTCCGGGCCGTAGACGCGCTCGAGCCGGCGGACGGTGAAGTGGCCCTCGCCGATGGTGCGGAAATGCTCGAGGAAGGCGAGATTGATGCCCGCCCCCGCTGCCGCGCCGAGCAGCGGCGCCGCCTGTGCCGAGAGCTTGAGCGCCACCGGCCCACCGAAGCGCCCGGCGACGGCGCCGAGGAAGCCGGGCAGCATCACGCCCGCCAGCCCCTTGCCCACCGCGCCCTTCAGCGCCTCGGCGAGCGCCAGGCGCACGGCGAAATAGCCGCTCTCCGCCGCGTCGTCGCGCGGGTCGCGGCCGCCGAGGGCGAAGACCTTGAGGCATTCGGCGGCGGCTTCGGGCCGCGCGAGGTCCTCGCCGTTCTCGGCCGCGATGGCGGCGATCTGGCGCAGCAGCAGCGTGGTGGAGACCGGCAGCTCGACCAGCGTGCCGGGCAGGCCGAAGGCGCCGCCGGCAGCGCCGGTCGCCGCCGCCATGCCGCGGTGGAACCAGGCGGATGGGACGCCGCCCGGATGGCGGGATGGATCGGATTTCAGCGCGGCCTGCATCGCCGTGGCCAGCGCACGACGCACGGTGCTGTCGAGCGCGCCCTGCACGGGGCGCGGCAGGCGGCTCTTCAGCGCCTCGACCGGCTGGCCGACGAGCGAGGCGAGGCGGGCGGCGAAGGAGATGTCCTCCAGCCGGGCGACGGCGCGGGCGAGCTCGTCGCAGGCGGCTTCGGGCAGGTCGGCGGGGTCGGGCAGGGTGGTGGCGAGGGACATGTCGGCAAATATGGGGTGGCGCGGCAGGGATTGCGCGAGGGCCGTCAGGTGCTTGCGGCTGTCTGGGTGCGCAGCCAGTCGGCGAACTCCTCCTCCGACATCTCGCCGGCGGCAAGATCGAGCATGGCGACGACGCTCTCGGCATCGGAGGCCAGCAGCGCAACGCCGTTCAGGAGGAGAAACGTCTCCATCGCGACATAAGCCGTCCGCTTGTTGCCATCCACGAAGGGGTGATTGCGGGCGATGCCATGGCCGAGCGCGGCTGCCAGCGCGCAGATGTCCTGAACGCCGTATCCCCAGGCGCTCCGGGGGCGCGCCAGCGCGCTGTCCAGCAGCCCATGATCGCGAACGCCGTCGGCGCCGCCATGCTCGCCGATTTGCTCCTCATGGATGGCGAGCGCTGTGTCAGTTGTGATCCACTCCGGCTCGATCACGGAAAAGCATGCCCGCCGGCTACTTTGCGAGTTCGCGCAGCACGGCGCGGCGGCGGCGCATGACGTCGCGCGCGACCTCCATCTGCCGCTCGAAATCGGGGTCGGCGCGCATCAGGCGGAAGCCGTCCGAGCTTTCCACCAGGTGCAACGAGTCGCCCTCGCGGAGGTTGAGGCGTGCCAGCAGGTCCTTCGGCAGGACGACGCCCACGGAATTCCCGACTGCGCGTAACTTGACCGTCGCCATGCATCGTTTCGGCCTAGCGGGCCGACTCCCGTCGTGTCAACAAGAGTTATAACGTCGCGCTTGCCGCGATATCAAGCGGGAATCGCCGTGTCCTGCATGACGCCCTACAAGATGAACCGGCTCAGATCCGCGCTCGCCGCCAGCGGCGCCACGCGGTCGCGGACCAGCTTGCCATCCACCGTGATCGCCTCGCCCGAGCGGTCCGAGGCACTGAAGGAAATCTCGTCGAGCAGGCGTTCCATCACCGTCGCCAAGCGACGCGCGCCGATGTTCTCGACGCTGGCGTTGATCTCGGCGGCAAGCTCGGCCATCGCATCCACGGCGTCGGCGGTGATGTCGAGCGCCACGCCCTCGGTGCCGAGCAGCGCGACATACTGCTTCACCAGCGAATGCTCCGGCTCGGTCAGGATGCGGCGGAAATCCTCCTGCGTCAGCGCCTTCAGCTCCACCCGGATCGGCAGGCGGCCCTGCAATTCCGGCAGCAGGTCCGAGGGCTTGGCCATGTGGAAGGCGCCCGAGGCGATGAACAGGATGTGGTCGGTCTTCACCGGACCGTGCTTGGTGCTGACGGTGGTGCCCTCGATCAGCGGCAGCAGGTCGCGCTGCACGCCCTCGCGCGAGACGTCGCCGCCGCGGAAGCCGCCCGAGCCATCCGCGCCGGAGCCGCGCGCCGCGACCTTGTCGATCTCGTCAACGAAGACGATGCCGTTGTTCTCGGCATTGGCGACCGCCTCGCGGGTCAGCGCCTCCTGGTCGAGCAGCTTGTCGGCCTCGTCCTTCACCAGCGCGATGCGCGCCTCGCCCACGCTCATCTTGCGCGGCTTGGTGCGGCCGCCGAACATCTTGCCGAGCATCTCCTGCATGTTCTGCATCTGGATGCCCTGCGCGCCGGGCAGGTCGATCATGCCGATCGGCATGCCGCCGCCGGCATCCGCAAGCTGCACCTCCACCTCGCGCGATTCGAGCTGGCCTTCGCGCAGCATGCGGCGGAACTTCATCTTCGTCTCGCCGGAGGCACCCTCGCCGACCAGGGCGGTGACCAGGCGCTCCTCGGCCGCCAGCTCGGCCTTGGCCTGCACGTTGCGGCGTGCAACGTCGCGGGTCTGGGTGATCGAGACCTCGATCAGGTCGCGGACGATGCTTTCCACGTCGCGGCCGACATAGCCGACCTCGGTGAACTTGGTCGCCTCCACCTTCAGGAAGGGCGCATTGGCCAGCCTGGCGAGGCGGCGGGCGATCTCGGTCTTGCCGCAGCCGGTCGGGCCGATCATCAGGATGTTCTTCGGCACCACCTCCTCCCGCAGCCCGGGGGGAAGCTGCTGCCGCCGCCAGCGGTTGCGCAGCGCGATGGCGACGGCGCGCTTCGCCTCGCCCTGGCCGACGATGTGGCGGTCGAGCTCGGAGACGATCTCGCGCGGGCTGAGGTTGACGGCTTCGCTCACGATTCCAGGACTTCCAGCACGATGTTGCCGTTGGTGTAGACGCAGATATCGCCGGCGATCCTCATCGCGCGGCGGCAGATCTCCTCGGCGGAGAGGCCTTCCACCGTGACCAGCGCGCGCGCCGCGGCCAGCGCGTAGTTGCCGCCGGAGCCGATGCCGATCACCGGATCCTCCGGCTCCAGCACGTCGCCCTGGCCGGTGAGCAGCAGACTGCGCTTGCCATCCGCCACCGCCAGCAGCGCCTCCAGCCGACGCAGGTAGCGGTCGGTGCGCCAATCCTTGGCGAGCTCGACGCAGGCGCGTTCGAGCTGGTCGGGGAAGCGTTCCAGCTTGGCTTCGAGACGCTCGAGCAGGGTGAAGGCGTCGGCGGTGGCGCCGGCGAAGCCGGCCAGCACGCGGCCCTGCGCGATACGGCGCACCTTGCGCGCATTGCCCTTCACCACGGTCTGGCCGAGCGAAACCTGGCCGTCGCCGGCCATGGCGACGCGCCCGTCCTTCCGGACGCAGAGGATGGTGGTGCCGTGCCAGCCGGCGGGATCGTTGGGGGAGGCGCTCATGCGCCCCCATGTGGCGCGCCTTGCGGCCGGAGACAACGCCCCGCCCCGCGCGCAGCAATCGCAACGGCCATGATGCCGCTCGCGCCACGATGGAAACACGGCGCGGCATGGCGCGAAGCACGCCTGCAAGGAGGCGCCGCTACACCTTGTTTCGCACCGGGCGGACAGGCCGGCCGGGCTCAACCGAAGCGACAGGAGAGACCACCATGACCAAGACCAGCGAGACCCCGGCTATCCGCGAACTCACCGCCGAGGAGATGACCCAGGCCGGCGGCGGCGGCGGCGTGATCCTCGAGCGCAGCGCGCAGCGCGGCATCATCGTCCAGCGTGGCGGCACCGAGGCCGGCATCATCGTGCAGCGCGGTATCATCGTGCAGTGAACGCGGTGGTTGCGCCGGCGCCGTCCCGGCGCCGGCGCAACGAACCCGATGCGCAGGCGAAATGCGCGAAGCGGTGTACCGGGCCGGCGAAGCGATGCCGAAACGCCCCGCGCCTACAAGCTTCGTCACGCCGGACGGCAAGGCCGTGCCGCGCGGAACCGAAGCGACAAGGAGACGCAGAGATGCCCGTGACGACCTTCACCCTGCCCAGCCACGCCGATGCGCAGCCGCCCGCCACCTTCACGGTGCGCCCGCTGACGGCGACGGAGCTGGCACGCGCGGCCGGTGGCGCCGCCTACCTCAAGCTCGGCGACATCAAGGGCGAGTCGACCTCGCAGGCGCGCATCGGCCTGCTGCTGCCGGCCGTGCAGAAGATCGCCTAGTGTCCTGACCGCGGCGTCTGCTGCGCTTCGCCGGCGGCGCCGCGCCCCGCATCCCGCCGCTTGCCGCCAGCGCCGATCCGTGTGGACATCGGCGCAGCGGAAGACGGGAGAGCGAGGTTGGCTGGACATCCTTCCGCCGCCCGGCGCCTGGCGGTGCTCGGTGGCGCGGGCGGCATCGGGCGGGCGCTGGTCGCCCGCGCGGCGGCGGAGGGCTGGCGCGTCAGCGTGCTGGACCTGCCGACGTCGCTGGCGCGCCATCCGGTGCCGCAGGGCGTGCAGGCAATCCCGCTGAATGGCACCAGCGAAGACTCGGTCGGCGTGGCCTTCTCGGCGCTCGGCGCGGAGGCGGAGCTGGAGGGCTTCGTCAACCTGGCCGGCTTCACCCCGGCGCGGCAGCCGCTCGCCGAGGTTGCGCCGGCGCTGTGGGACGAGGTGGTCGCCGGCAACCTGCGCACCGCCTTCCTCGCCGCGCGCGCCGCGCTGCCGCTGCTGGCGAAGGGAACGCAGCCGGCGATGGTGCTGATGGTCTCGGGCTTGGCGGCCCATGCGCGGCCGGGCTACGGGCCCTATGCGGCGTGCAAGGCGGCGATGGTCTCGATGACCAGGACCCTGGCGCTGGAGGCGGCGCCGGCGATCCGCGTGAACGCGGTGGGACCCGGCGCGGTGGACACCGTCTTCCTGCGCGGCGGCACCGGACGCTCCGACGAGAACCAGCCGCCGCGCCTCGACATCGCGGCCCATGCGGCGGCGATTCCGCTCGGACGCATCGCCGGGCCGGCGGACGTGGTCGGGCCGACGCTGTTCCTGCTCGGGCCGGACAGCGCCTACATGACGGGCCAGGTGCTCTGGGTGAACGGCGGCACCTACATGCCCTGAGCGATGGGCTTCCGCACCATCCGCCACGCCGCATGTGCGACCAGCGCCAGGAAGAAGCCGGCGAGCCCCGCCGAGATCCAGGATTCGCCGAATCCCATCAGGAACTCCACCGGATCATCCGCCGCCGAGATCATCGCGCGCCGATAGGAGGCATCCATCAGCGGTCCGAGGATCATGCCGAGCACCACCGGCCCGACCTCATATCCATAGGTCTTGAGGAAATAGCCGAAGATCCCGAAGCCCAGCATCCACAGCACGTCGGTCGCGCTGTTCTGGATCGCGTAGGTGCCGACGACGGAGAGCACCAGGATCAGCGGCGCGAGCATCGCCCGCGGTGCCTCCGCCAGCTTCGCGAAGATGCGGATTCCCGAAAGCCCGAACACCAGCAGGAAGATGTTGGCCAGCGTCAGGTTGCCGACGGTGAACCAGAACAGATGCGGCGTCTCGATCATCAGCATCGGGCCGGGCTTCAGGCCGTGGATGAACAAGGCGCCGATGATCACCGCGGTGACCGCATCGCCCGGGATGCCGAGCGTCAGCATCGGGATGTAGGCGCCGCCGACCGCGGCGTTGTTGGCGCTCTCCGGCGCCACCAGGCCTTCCTCGGCGCCCTGGCCGAAGGGATGCGTCGGCTGCTTCACGGTACGCCGCGCGGCGTCGTAGGCGAGCAGCGCGGCGATGTCGCCGCCGGTGCCGGGCAGCGCGCCCACCACCACGCCGATCGCCGAGGAGCGCAGCGTCAGCCCGCCATGCCGGCGCACCGCGCGCCAGGGCGGGATGATGCGGTCCACCTTCTGGCGGATCGGCGGCAGGTCGGGGCGGCGCAGCTGGAACAGCGCCTCCGCCACACCGAAGAAGCCGATCATCGCGGCGACATAGGGGATGCCGCCCATCAGTGCCGTGGTGCCGAAGGTGAAGCGCGGCTCGGCGGTCATCTGGTCGAGCCCGACCAGGCCGAGCGCCACGCCGAGCGCGCCGCAGAAGATGCCCTTCGCCAGGCTCTCGCCCGAGAGGCTGCCCACCAGCAGCAGGCCGAGCAGCGCCAGCATCAGGTAGTCGCGCGGCGCCACCGCCAGCGCGATGTCGGCGATCGCCGGCGCTGCCACCGCCAGCGCGATGATGCCGACGAAGCCGCCGAGCACGCTCGTCACCGTGGCCAGCCCGATGGCACGCCCGGCTTCGCCGCGCTGCGCCATCGGGTAGCCGTCGAGCGCGGTGGCGATGGCGGCCGGCGCGCCGGGGATGTTGAGCAGCACGGCGCTGCGGCTGCCGCCGTACACGCCGCCGGTATAGATGCCGGCGATCAGCGCGAGCGCCGGGTTCACGCTCCAGGTGAAGGTGAAGGAGATCAGGATCGCCACGGCCATGGTGACGGAGAGGCCGGGGATGGCGCCGATGTAGATGCCCGCGAAGGTGCCCGCCGCGGTCAGCGCGAGCAGCGACGGATCGGTCCAGGAGAGCAGGAAGAAGCCGAGAGCGTCGGTCACGTCAGGCGAGGATCCAGCCAGCCGGCAGGATGACGCGGAACACCAGCCGGAACACCACCCAGACGATGCCGACCGCGACCGCTGCGGTCAGCGCCGCGCGCAGCCAGAAGCCGCGCTGCAGCCAGGTGATCGCGAGGAACAGGAACGCCAGCGAGGCGAGGATGAAGCCCGCCGCCTCCAGCGTCGCCATGTAGCCGAGCACCAATGCGCCGATCACCGCTACGTCCCGCGGCAGCACGGCACCGGCCACCGGGGCCGCGCGGCGCGTCGCCGCCATCGCGGCGGCCAGCGCGGCGAGTGTCATCGCCACGCCCGCCGCCAGCGGGAAGACGCCGGCGGCGGAGGGGGTGTCGAAATACCCGATGCCGCTCGCCTGCCAGGCCACGAAGGCGCCGAGCAGCACCATCGCCCAGGCGAAGACCGCTTCGCCGGGCGGGCGGACGGCGGCGTGGCGCGTCACGGGCGCGGGATGCCGAACTCCTCGGGGCTGCGCCGCGCCGCGCCGGCTTCCTGCAGCGTCCAGGAGGTGATGGATTGCCAGCGCCGCAGGAAGGCGTCGGCCTCGTCGCCGCTGATGTTCATCATGATGTTGCCGGCGTTGCGCATCAGCGTGGTGAAGCCCTCGCTGCCTGCCGCCTCCTTGAAGGCGGAAACCAGCTTGGTGCGCGCGGCGTCCGGCGCGTCGCGCCGCACCCAGACGCCGTAGAAGGGGCCCCAGGGCAGGTATTTCGCCATGCCCGGCAGGTCGGCGGTGATCGGCGCGACGCCGGGCAGCGTCGCCACGCCTTCGGTGTTGACGATCGCCAGCGGCTTCACGCGGCCGGCGCGGATGTGCTCGGCGGCGGCGCCGAGGCCGACCGGCATGAAGTCCACATGGCCGCCCTGCAGCGCGGTGAGGCCGGGGCCCTCGCCGTCGAAGGGCACGGCGATGACGCGCATCTGCGTGACGGTGTTGATCATCGCGCCGACGACATGCGGCAGCCCGCCGGGGCCGGTGGCGCCCATCTTCAGCCGGCCCGGATTGCGCTGCGCCTCCGCCACCACGTCCTTCATCGAGGACCAGGGCTTGTCGTTGTTCGCCACCACCACGGCGACGCCGCGCGCGGTGACGTTGACCGGGAAGAAATCGGCATAGTCGCGGGTGCCGAGGCCGAGCACCTTGTGCAGCTGCGGGTTCTCCGCCCCGTAGAGAAGCGTGTGGCCATCCGCCGGCGCGGTCGCCACCGCCTGCACCGAGATGGCGCCGGCGCCACCCGGCCGGTTCTGCAGCACGATGGACTGGCCGAGAGCACGCTCCGCCGGCGGGGTCAGCGCGCGGGCCACCACGTCGGTCGCGCCGCCCGCGCCCCACATGATGATGCCGGTCAGCTCGCGGGCGGGGAAGGCCTGCGCGCGCGCGGCGGCGGGCAGCAGCGGCAGGGCGGCAAGGGCGGCAAGCGATCGGCGCGTGAACATGGGGCTCTCCCTGGAACGGCACCCTGCGGGCGCCTTGAGGCGTTTGTCTCCGCAGGCGCGGCGCCGGTCAACCGGGTGGCGGGGGCGGCGGGGAGGGTCGGGCCGGGCTTGCGCCGCCGGACGGTCGCGGTTCTGATCCCGCCCGCCGCGCCCTGGGCGTGGGGCGGGCCGGGAGGATGCAGGCGGCGATGAGCGGACAGGATGACGAGGCCGGCGACGGGATCGAGGCGCGCCTCGCGGCGGTGATCGCCAAGCGCGGCTACCTGCTGCCGCATCACGGCCTGATGGCGGTGGCGATGCCGGACCTGCTCGCCGGCTACGATGCCGCCTACACCGCGCTGACGCTGACGCCGCGCCACCTCGACGACCGCACCAAGGAATTCGTCTGGCTCGCGATCCTCACCGCGGTCGAGGAGGTGGTGACAACGCACCACGTGACGAAGTTCCAGCAGGCCGGCGGCACCGATGCCGAGATCGAGCTGGCGGTCAGGCTCGGCGGCTTCCGCGAGGTCGGGCGGCGCATCGCCTTCGCGGCGGAGCACTGGGCCAGGCACATGCCCGGCTACGAGCGAGCGGGCGCCTATCGGCGGGCGCTGGCGGCGCTCACCTCGGACCTGCCGGTGGCGGCGGGCTGGATCGAGATGGCGATGGCCGCGGCCTCGGCCTGCCGCCAGGAATGGTGGGCGCTGGGCGAGCACATAAGCGGCGCCTATGCGGCGGGCGTGCCGGAGGACCACCTGGCGGAGGCGCTCTCGCTGACGATGTTCCCGGGCAGCGTGCCCAACTTCGTGGATGCCTGTCGCGTGTGGCGCGAGATGGTGCGCGACGGCGCGGTGCCGGCCTCCGCGCGCTACCGGCGCTGGGCGGAGCTCTCCGGACCTCGGGAATGACCCCGAGTTGTCGCGGGCGGCATGGCTGCCTAGGATGACGCCGCGGTAAACACGAACAGGCAGCAGGGAGACAGAAATGACCGCCTTCAACAGGATCCGCCTGGCGCGGCGTGAGATGCTGGAAGCCGCGGCCTCGCTCGGCGGCATCGCCGCGCTGCAGGGCATGGGCACGGTGTTCGGCATGATGGCGAAGCCGGCACAGGCGCAAGGGTTGGGCAGCGTGACCTCGCTGCGCTCCACCTCCAAGAGCTGGCTCTGGGCGGCGGAGGATTACGGCGTCGCGCGGAAGCACTTCGAGGGCAGCGGACTGACGGTCGAGCAGGCCTCGACGCAGCGCGGCGTGAACCACGATGCGCTGATCGGCGGCGCGGCGGACATCCTGCTCGGCTCGCCGATCCAGAACATGCGCGTGCAGTTCCGCAACCAGCCTGTCGTGCTGATCCTCAGCATGGTGAACAAGTTCGCCTCCAACATCGTCATCCGGAAGGAGATCGCCGACCGGCTGGGCGTGACGGAGCAGTCGCCGCTGGAAGCCAAGGGCGCGGCGCTGAAGGGGCTGAAGATCGGCACCACCGGCTCGGGCGGCGGGCCGGACCAGCTGGTGCGCTGGGCGATGCGGCGCGCCGGGTTGAACCCCACCACCGATGCGCAGCTCACCCCGGTGCGCGGCGGCGCGGCGATGATCGCGGCGATGGAGCGCCAGCAGATCGACGGCTTCTGCCTCTCCTCGCCGACCTCCGACATCGCGATCCAGCGGGCGGGCGCGACCTACCTGTTCAACATGGCGACCAACCCGCCGGCGCAGCTCGCCGACTTCCCCTATATCGGCGCCGCGGTGACGCAGGAGACGCTGCGCAACAAGGGCCCGCAGCTGACCGCCTATTGCCGCGGCATCGCGCTGGCGCTGCGGCAGATCCACCAGGACCCCGCTGACTTCAAGGCCTGGTCGAAGGGCTGGTTCGAGGGCATGACGGACGCGCTGTTCAACGTCTCCTTCGACAACAACGTGCCGATCTACCAGCGCGACCCGGTGCCGACGCAGGCCGGCTTCCAGGCCAATGTCGAGTTCCTCGACGAGGATCTGAAGTCCATCGGCCAGCCCGGCGTGCCGGATGGCTACACGCTCCAGAAGGCCTACGATCTGCGCTTCGTCGAGCAGGCGATGCGGCAGCTGGGCTGAGGCGCGGCGCTTGGCCATCGAGGTCCGCGGAGTCTCGAAGCATTTCGTCCGCAACCAGCGTGAGGTGGTTGCGATCGAGGATCTGAGCCTGACGATCGAACGGGGCGAGTTCGTCGCCCTGGTCGGTCCGTCGGGCTGCGGCAAGTCCACGCTGCTCAACATGATCGCCGGCATCCTGGACTGCACCGGCGGCACCATCGTGCATGACGGGCAGCAGGTGAAGGGCGTGAACCGCCAGGTCGGCTACATGACGCAGGCGGAAAGCCTGCTGCCCTGGCGCACGGCGGAGCAGAATGTGTGGCTGCCGCTCGAGATCCGCGGCGCGCCGCGCGCGCAGCGTGCGGACCGCGCGGCGGCACTGCTGGAGATGGTGAACCTCAAGGGCTTCGGCGGGCATTTCCCGAACGAGCTCTCCGGCGGCATGCGCAAGCGCGTGGCACTGGCGCAGGTGCTGGCCTACGAGCCCGAGACGCTGCTGATGGACGAGCCCTTCGGCGCGCTGGATGCGCAGCTCAAGATGGTGATGCAGGAAGAGCTGCTGAAGATCTGGGAGCGCACTCGCAAGACGGTGGTCTTCGTCACCCATGACCTGGCAGAGGCGATCGCGCTGGCGGATCGCGTGGTGGTGTTCACCGGCCGGCCGGGCCGCATCAAGCTGATCGAGCAGATCGACCTGCCGCGTCCGCGCGACGTGTTCCGCGTGCGCTTCCATCCGCGCTTCCAGGACATCTACGAGCGGCTCTGGCAATCGCTGGAGGCCGAGATCAGGCTGGGGGAATCGCTATGAGCTTCAGCGCTGCCGAAGGGGCCGATTCCGGCGGGCTGCGCGGCTCCCGCGCGGTGGTCGAGGAGGAGCTGCGCACCGCGCGCCGCCGGCGCTTCCTCAAGGCGATCCAGATCGGCGTCGGCGTGGCGTTCCTGCTGTTCTGGCAGCTCGCCTCCGGCCCGCTGATCGACCCGTTCTTCGCCTCCTCCCCGCTCGAGGTCGCGGCGAAGCTGGTCACCTGGGTGGAGCGGGGAATCCTGCTGCGCAACCTGGGCATCACGCTCTACGCGATGCTGGCGGGCTTCGTCATCGGCTCCCTGATGGGCTTCGTCGTGGGCTTCCTGTTCGGCCGCTACGAATCGCTCTCGGCGATCTTCGATCCCTACATCACCGCCTTCTACAGCCTGCCGAAGATCGCCCTCGCCCCGCTGTTCATCATGTGGTTCGGCATCGGGATCGAGAGCAAGATCGCGATGTCGGCGATCATCGTGTTCTTCCTGGTGTTCCTGAACACCTATTCGGGCGTGCGCGACGTCTCTGCGGTGCACATCAACGCCGCGCGCATCATGGGCGCGTCGGAGCTGCAATTGCTGCGCATCGTCATCGCGCCCTCCGCCGCGGCCTGGGTGCTGGCGGGGCTGAAGGTCTCGGTGCCCTACGCGCTGATCGGCGCGGTGGTCGGCGAGTTCATGTCGGCCAACCGCGGCATCGGCTTCCTGATTGCCGAGGCCAGCGCGCAGTTCGACACCGGCGGCGTCTTCGCCGGGCTGATGGTGCTTGCGGTGGTCGGCATCATCCTCTCCGAGATCATCAAGCGCATCGAGCGCCGCATCCTGCGCTGGAGGCTCTGACCATGCCGGACGGTGCGCTGTCGAGGCGTGCGGAGCTGCACGACGTGCCGGCGCGCGTGGTGCGGGAGGCGATCCGCTCGGGGCGCTGGCGCGGCACCACGCATGACATGGCGCGCGGCCATGTGCAGGCGAACCTGGCCATCCTGCCCGAGAGATACGCGCTGGACTTCATGCGCTTCTGCCTGCGCAACCCGAAGCCCTGTCCGCTGCTGGACGTGACCGACACCGGCAACCCGGAACCCGCGCGCGTCGCACCCGGCGCCGATCTGCGCAGCGACCTCTCGCGCTACGTCATCTATCGCGACGGGAAGAAGGTGGAGGAGGTGGGCGACATCCGCGCGCTGTGGCGGCCGGACCATGTCGGCTTCGTCATGGGGTGCAGCCTCTCCTTCGATGCGGCGCTGACCGATGCGGGCATCGACCCGGCGCAGCTCAGGCGCGGCGAGCCGGGCGTGCAGGCGCGCATCCCGGTCTACACCTCCGCACTGCAATGCGTTCCCGCCGGCCCGTTCCAGGGACCGCTGGTGGTGAGCCTGAAGCCGGTGCCGCGGCACCTGGCGGCGGAGGTGGAGGCGGTGACCTCGCGCTACCCGCTGGCGCATGGCGGGCCGGCGCATGTCGGCGACCCGGCGGCGATCGGCGTGGATCCGTCGCGCGCCGAATGGACCGGGCCGTGCACGATCGGGCCTGACGAGGTGCCGATGTTCTGGGCCTGCGGCGTCACGCCCCAGGCGGTCGCGCTCGCCGCCGGCATTCCGGAGATGATCACCCATGCGACCGGGCACATGTTCCTCACCGATCTGACGCTCGCGGATATCCGGCGATGAGCGGGGCCTATCCGCGCAACGCCGTGATGGAGGGGATCGCTTCCGGTCGGCGCTCGCTCGGCCTTTCCATCCGCATGGGCCGCGGGATGGAGGCGGTGGCGGCGGCGAAGGCGGCCGGCTTCGACTGGCTGTTCCTCGACCTCGAGCACGGGCCGCAGAGCTACGACCAGTTCTCGCAGATGGCGCTCGGCGCGCTGGCCAGCGGCATCGCGCCCTTCGTGCGCGTCGGCGGGCACGAGCCGTTCCATGCCAACCGCGCGCTGACCAACGGCGCGCTCGGCGTGTTCTTCCCGCATGTGGACACCGCCGAGCAGGCCGCCGCCTGCGCCGCCGCGGCACGCTTCGGGCCGGAGGGCATCCGCGGCGTGCCGGCGATCTTCCCGCATCTCGGCTTCGAGAAGCCGCCGCTGTCCGAGGCGGCGCCGCGGATGAACGCACTGACCACGGTGATCGCGATGATCGAGAGCGGCGAGGCGATCGCCAATGCCGATGCCATCGCCGCGACGCCGGGCGTGGATATCCTGTTCATCGGCGCGTCGGACCTGACGGTCGAGCGCGGCAAGCCCGGCGCCTATGCCGATCCGGAGATCCGCGCGGCCTTTGCCGCAGTGGCGAGCGCCTGTGCCAAGCATGGCAAGGTCGCGGGGTTCGGTGGCGTCGGCGATCCGGCGATCACGGCGGAGCTGTTCGCCGCGGGCTATCGCTTCATGCTGGCCGGCAACGACCTTGACCTGTTCATGCTCGGCGCGAAGGCGCGGGTGGGCGCGCTGCGCGCATAGGCCGGGGTCGGACCGGCCTGGCGGCGCCTCATCGCGGACGGATCGTGGTGGCGAAGGTGTACTGGTCCCCGCGCGGCGTCAGCGTCAGCCCGCGCCGCACGCCGTAGGATGCGCGCAGCGAGAAGATCGGCAGGATCGCCTTGTCCTCGATGGCGATGCGCGCCGCCTCGCCCATCGCGCGCTCGGCCTCGGCCGGGTCGAAGATGGTGTCCACGCGCCGCAGGGCCGCATCGAAGGCCGGGTTGGAGTAGCGGCCGCGATTCAGCGAGCCGAAGCCGCTCTGCCTGTCGCGGGTGTGCAGGATCGTCGCCATCGTCTCGCTGGCTACGCCGGTGGAGGAGGCGAAGATGGCCTGGAAGGCGGTGAATTCCGGCTCGGTCGTCGCGTTGCCGTTGGCGCGGCGGAAGAACACCGCCGCGGGCAGCGCGTCCACCGTGGTGCGGATGCCCACGGCGGTCAGCATCTGACCCACCGCCTGGCAGGTCCGCGCATCGCCGGGGAAGCGATCATTGGTGCAGTGGATGGTCAGGCCGAAGCCGTTGGGATGGCCGGCCTCGGCGAGCAGGGCGCGCGCCCGCGCCGGATCGAAGGGCAGCACCGGCAGGCCGGGATCATGGCCGATGAAGCCGGGACCGGCGAACTGCCCGATGGGGTCGGCGGACCCTTCCATCGCTCGCTCGGCCAGCGCCTCCCGGTTGAGGGCGAGGCTCATCGCCTCCCGCACGCGCCGGTCGCGGATCGGGCTCTGCGGCAGCGGCTGGCCGTCCGGGCCGGTGGCGTACTGCACCTGCTGCCGGTGGTGGTCGAGATACATGTAGAGCGTGAACAGCCCCGGCGTGGTGACCAGCTCCGCACGGTCGCTCTCCCGCACGCGGCCGTAGAGCGAGGCGGGAACGTTGTCGATCACGTCGGCGTCGCCGGCCAGGAGTGCCGCGACGCGCGCGCTGTCGTTGGTCATGAAGCGGAAGGTCACGCGCTGCCAGGGCTCGGCCGGCGTGCGCCAATGGCTGCCGGCGCGCTCCAGCACCACGGACTGCCCGGGCGTGTAGTTGACCCAGCGGTAGGGACCGGTGCCGAGCGCGGCGCGGCCGCCGTTGAACTCGGCCTCGCCGGCGCCTTCGGCGGCGCGGGCGGAGACGATGGCGATCACCGCCATCTGCGAAGGCAGCAGCGGCGCGGGGCCATTGGTGCGGATGACGATGGTGCGCGCATCCTTCGCCTCGGCCGAGGCGACGCTGCGGGTCTGCGCGACGAAGGTGCGGAGCCCGGTGGCGGCGCGCGCGCGGCGAATGGAGAACACCACGTCATCGGCCGTGACCGGCGTGCCGTCGTGGAACTTCAGCCCCTCGCGCAGCGTGAACTCCCAGGTGGTCGGGTCCACGTTCCGCCAGGCGGAGGCCGCGCCCGGCCTGATGCGCATGAACTCGTCCTGCAGCACCAGCGGTTCATAGACATGCAGCTGCACGTTGCGGTTGGGCGTGTAGTTCTGGTGCGGGTCGGACCCCGTGACCGCCGCCTTGAAGCCGATCGTCAGCTCCTGCGCCGCGAGCGGTGCGGCGAGGGCAAGAGGCGCGATGAGGGTCGTGGCGAGGGCCAGCGATCTGCGACGTATCGTCATGTCGTTCGTCTCCGCCATGTCGTTGAGGATCAATCGGCTGCCTGCGCGGCGGCGCGGACCAGCGCCGCGCGCCGATGGGTGGGCCAGGGCACGCCGAGGTTCTCGCGCAGGGTGCGCCCTTCGTATTCTGTTCGGAACAGTCCGCGCCGCTGCAGCTCCGGCACCACCATGTCCACCACATCGGCAAGCCCGCCGGGCAGCCAGGGCGGCAGGATGTTGTAGCCATCGGCCGCCTCGCGCTCGAACCAGTCCTGCATGGCGTCGGCGATGTCGGCGGGCGTGCCGACCACGGTTCGGTGGCCGTTGCCGGCGGCGACCAGCGTGTAGAGCTGGCGGATGGTCAGGTTGTCGCGCTTCGCCAGGTCCAGGAAGATCTGGGCGCGGCTGCGCATGCGCGGGTCGATCGCGTCCGGCACCGGCCCGTCCACGTCATACGCCGAAAGGTCGCCCATGACGCGGGAGAGCTGGTTGAGCCCGAGCAGCGGGTCCAACAGGTTCTGCAACTGCTCGTGCTTGTCCTGCGCTTCCTGTCGCGTGCGGCCGGGCACCGCGAGGATGCCGGGCAGGATCTTCAGGTGGTCCGGATCGCGCCCGTACCGCGCCATGCGGCCCTTCACGTCGCGGTAATAGGCCTGCGCCGCGTCGAGCTCCTGCGAGGCGGCATAGAGCGCATCCGCGGTCGCCGCCGCCAGCTCCCGCCCCTGGTCGGAGGCGCCGGCCTGGAAGATGACCGGATGGCCCTGCGGCGTGCGCGCGACGTTCAGCGGGCCGGCGACGGTGAAATGCGCGCCCTTGTGGTTGAGCACATGCAGCTTGCTCTCGTCGTAGTTCACGCCGGAGGCCTTGTCGCGGATGAAGGCGTCGTCCTCCCAGCTCTCCCACAACCCGCGCACCACCTCGACGAACTCGGCGGCGCGGTCGTAGCGCTTGTCGTAGTCGGGTGCCTTGGCGAAGCCGAAATTGCGCGCCTCGGTGTCGGTGAAGGAGGAGACGACGTTCCACCCTGCGCGCCCGCCGCTGATATGGTCCAGCGAGGCGAATTTGCGCGCGACGTGATAGGGCTCGTTGTAGGTGGTGGAGGCGGTGGCGACCAGGCCGACGCGCTCGCTGGTCATCGCGAGCGCCGAGAGCAGCGTCAGCGGCTCGAACACCACGTTCTTCGAGGAACGCGCCAGCGCGCCCTTCGGCTCGTCCTGCGCGCGGATGCCGACGCCATCGGCGAGGAAGACGAGGTCGAACTTGCCGCGCTCCGCGATGCGCGTCACGTCCACGTAGTGGGAGAGCTTCATGTTGCCGGCCGGGTCCACATCGGGGTGCCGCCAGGCAGCCATGTGGTAGCCCAGCCCGATCATGGAGACGCCAAGCTTCATCTGCCGTCGCGTCACGCTCATCGCCTCATCCCTGCACCGATCGCAGACACGAAGCGTGCCGCCTCGTGCCTCCTGCCGCAAGCCGCCTTACTCGCCGGTCACTCCGCCAGCGACATGCCGAGCGCCGGCTTCGCATCGGCCGGCAGCGGGCTCTCGTACGGCTTGCCGCCGGTGCGGGCCTGGTGGTCGGCCTTCGCCTTGGCGATCAGGTCCGGGTTGCGCAGCGCATCCACCGCGGTGCCGGCCATCACCTTCGCCACATGCACCATGCCGGTATGCGCCGCCGGCGCCTTGCCCTGCGCCACCACCTGCCAGGAATGGCCCGGCGTGCCGATGGCATAGGTCGCGCCGCGCGCCTGCACCGTCGGCACCTTCCAGGAAACGTCGCCGACATCGGTGGAGCCGACCATGCCCGCGCCCTTCGTGCCGAGCGGCACGATCAGGTCGCACAGCGACTTGCCCTTCTCCGGCGTCAACCCCTGCCGGCGATAGGCCGAGACGATATCCTCCTCGCGCAGCGTCTTCTGGATCTCGGCGGCATAGGCGCGATCCGCCTCGCTGAACTGCGGCGGGCCCAGGCGCTGGTAGTTGTCGTGCATCGCCTGCTCCAGCGGCGTGTTGCCGAGCAGGTTGGAAACGGCGCTGATCACCTGCGTGGAGACAGTGGTCTCCGTCATCAGCGCGGCGCCATCGGCGATCTTGCGCACGCGCGTCACCAGGCCGCGCAGTTCCTCCAGGTTCCGCGCACGGATGAGGTAGCGCACCTTGGTCTTCGCCTGCACCACGTTCGGTGCGATGCCGCCGGCGTCGAGATAGGCATAGTGGATGCGCGCATCGGAAGGCATGTGCTCGCGCATGTAGTTCACGCCGACATTCATCAGCTCGATCGCGTCCAGCGCCGAGCGCCCGAGATGCGGCGAGGAGGCCGCATGCGCCGCGCGGCCGGTGAAGGAGAAGTCGATGCGGGTGTTGGCGAGCGAGGAGGGCTCGTTCACGCCGGAGAAGCAGGCCGGGTGCCAGGAGATGGCGAGGTCCACATCGTCGAAGGCACCGTCGCGGACCATGAACCCCTTGGCGGCGCCGCCTTCCTCGGCGGGGCAGCCGTAGTAGCGGATGCGGCCGGGCAGGTTGTTCGCGCGCAGCCAGTCCTTCACCGCCGAAGCCGCCATCAGGCTCGCCGCGCCCAGCACGTTGTGGCCGCAGCCATGCCCGTAGGTGGAACCCTCCATGGGCCGCTTCTCAGCGATGCCGGCTTCCTGGCTGAGGCCCGGCAGCGCATCGTATTCGCCGAGGATGGCGATCACCGGGCCATCCTCGCCCCACTCGCCCATCAGCGCGGTGGGAATGCCGGCCACGTCGGTGGTGACGCGGAAGCCCTCGGCCTCCAGCATCTCGCGATGCGCGGCGGCGGAGCGGTGCTCGTCGTAGCAGAGCTCGGGCGTTCCCCAGACACGGTCGCTGAGTGCCGCGTAGGGCTCCTTGCGGTCGTCCACCAGGCGCCAGACCTGCTCGTCGTTGCGCATCGCGCGATCCTCCGGTGTATCAGCTCAGTGCGGCCAGCGCGTCGTCGAGCGCCTGCTTCGCCTCGCGCAGCGCGAAGGCGACGCGATTGCGCGCGCGCAGCGCATCCACCGCCGCGAATTTCTCGGCATCCGATCCGGCGGACGTGGCAGCGAGGTCGCGGATCGGCTGCAGCGTCGCCCAGGCCGGCATCGGCAGCGCATGCGGATGCAGGAAGCGGTCGCCATTGGTGTAGTCCGCCGGCACCAGCGCGCGGGAGGCGCGCATCAGCGCCGCGCTCGCCGCCGCCGCCGCCGCGGTGTCGCGCGGGCTGCGCTTCGCGACGCTTGCCGCCGCGTCGCGCACTGCGGTGGCGCCGGTGACCAGCGGCGAGACATCGAGGCGGCCGTCCAGCGCCTTGGCCAGCGGTGCGAGCTCGACCAGCAGCGCCTCCGCCGTCGCAGCGTGGTCGAGCGGCACGACGGGCGAGGCGAGCAGGCGCCAGACCACCTGCGTCAGCACGCGCGCATCGCGCACCAGGTTGGCCTCGTCCACCTTGTCGATCAGGTCGTGCGGCGTGTGCCACCACCAGCCGAGCGCGTTGCGTGCCTGCTCATGCTTCTGCGCCTGCTCGCTGATCGAGCCGAGCATGGACGGAATGCCGATGCCGACGAAGCTCTCGTCGCTGCTGCGCGCCTTGCGCTTGCCCTTGTAGCTCTGGTTGGTGTGCGCCTCCACCGCCTGTGCGGCCAGGTGCTTCAGCTCCGTCATCGCCGCGGTGTTGGACAGCACCGTCGCGCCGACGCCGCCGAGGCTGTCCACGTTGACATGCGCGACGCAGCGCCGGTCGAGCTCGTCCCAATGCGCATCGGCATACCAGGCTGAGCCGGAATAGCGGCCATGCGAATGGCCCGACCAGAAGCACACGCGCAAGCCCCGCTGCCACTCGTTGCGCTGCGCGAAGCAGAGCCGAGCGGCCTCCATCATGCCGGCATCGGCCGAGCCATTGTCCATCACGCCATAGTACCAGGTGTCGTGGTGCCCGGAGAGCAGGACGAAGGGCTCCTCCGCGCCGCCCTTCGGGCCATCGGCCTCCGCCACCAGGATCGGCGTCTTGCGCCAGCCGGTGTCCACCTCCGCGTGCAGCGTGACCACCGGCTTCCCCCCGGCGGCCAGCGCATCGCGGATGGCGCCGCCATCGGCATTGTTGACGCTGCACACCACGGTGTTCGGCATGCCGCCGCGCGTGCTGGCGGAAGGATTGCCCCACACCGGCGAGATGCACATCTCGTGGATGTGCTCATGGTGGCTGATGTGCAGCTGCCCGGCCGCGCCGGCCTCGGTCGCGCGCTGGGAAACGGCGGGCGTCGCCATGCCCTCCACCAGCACGATGCGGCCCTTCACCTCCTTGCCCGCGAAATCCGCCTCCGTGCCGTGGCCGACATAGACCGGCACGCCGGAAAGCCCGCCGGTTGGCGAAGGCTGCGAGAAGGATTGCGTGATGGCGGTGATCGCCTTGCCGTCCACCTCGACGCGCGCCTTGCCGGGCAGGCTGATGAAGGCGTCATGCATCAGGATCTTCGTGCGGAAGCCGTAATCCGCCATGCGCTTCTCGAGGAAGCGCAGCGCCTCCAGTTCCTCCGCCGTGCCGGACAGCTTCACCCAGCGCGCGATCTCGCGCAAATTCGCCATCATCTCGGGGCCGCTGACGGCCTCCGTGGGTGGCGTGGGCAGCGCATCGGTCATCGGGATCCTCCTGTCGTCCGTGGCTTCACCGCGATGTGCTATCGGCGGCGCGGGGCGAGACCTTCGCCGATGTCCCACCAGATGCCGGCCATCAGGCCGAGCCCCTCGCGCAGCAGCGGCGCCAGCGCGTGCTCGTCCGGGCCATGCTGGTTGCAACCGGCGTAGCTGTTCGGGATCCAGATCACCGGGATGCCCAGCTCCTCCTGGAACATGTCGGAGGGGTTGGAGCCCGAGGAGTTCGGGATGATGTTCGGCGCGCGGCCCGCCGTGCGCGTCATCGACTCCGCGACCATGCCGACCCAGGGGTCGTCGGGGTCGGTGCGCGACGCGCCGAACATGTCGCGCTCCAGCACCGGCTCCAGTTGCACGGCCTGGAAGCCATGCGCATCGAGGTGGCGCCGCAAGGCGGGCACGATATCGGCGCCGCGGACATCGGCGGTGTGCCGCACCTGCAGCCGCGCGCGCGCCTCGCCCTGCACGGCGTTGGTCGGCGCATCCGGGTGGCCGGTCAGCGCGGCCAGCACGATCACGCTGGTCCAGCCGAAGATCTTCTCGGCCTTGGTCAGGCCGGGCTCGCCCCAGCCGGCATCGGGTTCGGGCAGGCCGGGGATGTCCTCGAAGACGATGCCGGCGATGGCGCGCTTCACCGCGGCGGGAATCTCCCTGGGCGTCCATCCCTCGACCAGGATACGGCCCTGCCGCGTGACGATGGTGGAGAGCGCATGCGCCAGGACGAAGCCGGGGTCGGCGAGCACGCCGCCCCAATGGCCGGAATGATGCGCGTGGTCGCGCAGATGCACGATCAGATCGAAGGCGACGCCGCCGCGCGCGCCGAGCTTCATCTCCGGCATGAAGGTGGTCTGGCGCGGGCCGTCGAGGCCGATGAAGACGTCGCTGGCGAGTCTCTCCTTCTCGGCGCGCAGCAGCTCGCGCAGGCCAGGGGAGCCCTGCTCCTCGCCGGTCTCGACCAGCACTTTCGCATTGAAGCCGAGCCGGCCGCCGCGCTCGGCCATCACCGCGCGCAGCGCCTCGATGGCGATGAGGTGCTGGCCCTTGTTGTCCACCGTGCCGCGCCCGTACCACTTGTCGCCCTGCACGGTCACCTGCCAGGGATCGAGCCCGCCGGTCCACTTGTTCGCCAGGCCGCGCACCACGTCGCCATGGCCATAGACCAGCACCGTCGGCAGCGCGGGATCCTCGATGCGGGTGGCGACGAAGACCGGGCCACGGCCGTCGCGCGGATTGTCGAGCACCACGGGATCGAAGCCCATGCCCTGCATCAGCGCGGGCATCGTCTCAGCGCAATAGCGCGTGAGGGCGGGGAGGCTGTCCGGCATCTGGCTTTCGGTCGGCACCGCGACCAGGCGGCGCAGCTCGTCGAGGAACCGGCCGCCGTCGAAACACTGCGTCGCGCGCGCCATCGCGCCGTCCCGCGAAGCTGCCATGCCACCGCTCTCCATTTTCTCCTCGGAGGATGTTGGCACCGTTACCCGTCGGCCGGGAAGCCCGGCCCCGCAGGGTGCTTGCAGTGGCACGCAGGCCATCGGCAAGCTGTGCCCGGGTTGTCCAGGGAGGCGGGGCATGGCCGAGGCGGGCGCGACGCGGCGGATCGCAGAGTGGGTCGCGGAGGTGCCCCGCGCACGGACGGCACAGGTGGCAGGATTGGCGGCCGACGGCATGCGCGACGCCATCGGCTGCATCCTCGCCGGCGCGGGGGAGGAGACGCCGCGCCGCGTGGCGGCCGCCGTTGCGCGCTGGGGCGGTGGGCAGGCGCGGGTGGTCGGCAGCGGGCAAGGCCTGGCGGCGCCATGGGCGGCACTGGTGAACGGCGCGGCGGCGCATGTGCTTGACTACGACGATACCTTCGCGCCGCTCTCGGGCCATGCGACGGCGGTGCTGGTGCCGGCGATCCTGGCGCTGGGCGAGGAGACCGGCGCGAGCGGGCCGGAGCTGCTGGATGCGCTGGTGGTCGGGCTGGAAGTGATGGCCTGCGTCGGCCGCGGCGTGAATCCGCGCCACTATGCGCTCGGCTGGCATGCGACGGCGACGATCGGCGCGATCGGAGCGGCCGGCGCCTGCGCGCGGCTGCTGCGCCTGCCCGCGCGGGCGACCTGCGATGCGCTGAGCCTCGCCGTCAGCATGGCCGCCGGCACGCGGATGCAACTCGGCGCGATGGCGAAGTCGGTGCATGCGGGGCTGGCCGCGAAGGCCGGCGTGCTGGCGGCGGCGATGGCGGCCGAGGGCGTCGGCGGCGCGGCGGAGGCGCTGGAAGGCCAGTGGCGCTTCGCCGAGATGTTCGCCGGCCGCCCCGCGCCGGACGGCGCGTTCGATCCGCCTGGCGACAATGCGAAGCTGGCGATCGAGGCGGTGGGCATCAGCTACAAGGCGTATCCGACCTGCGCGGCGACGCACCTCTCGCTGGATGCGCTGCTCGCGCTGCGGGCGGCGACGAGCTTCGGCGCGGAGGATGTGGCGGCGATCGAGACGGAGCTGCCGATGGTGCTGCGGCGCAACCTGATGCATCCGCGGCCGACGACCGGGATGGAGGCGCGGTTCAGCATGGAATACTGCCTGGCAGCCGCCGCCACGCAGGGCCGGCTGGGGCTGGACGATTTCGAGGGCGATGCGATCCATCGCGCGCCGATCCGCGTGCTGATGCCGCGCATCGAGATGCGCGGGCTGCCGGAGGCGGACGGCGCACCGCCACCGGCGACCAGCGTGCGGGTAACGCTGCGCGACGGCCGCGTGCTGGACGAGACGCGCGAGATCCGCCGCGGCGCGCCGGAGAACCCGATGACGCAGGCGGATCACGCGGCGAAGTTCCGCGACTGCGCGGCCCGCATGCTGCCGGCAGAACGAGTGGATACGGCCGCCGCCGCCATCGCCGCGCTGGCGGCTGGTGGCGGTGCGCGAGGGCTGCTGGACGCGCTGGTGCGCTGATACCGGCGGCAGGATGGGCTGACCTGCGGCCGCCGAAGGCGGCCGAGGCCGCGAATGCGGCCCGCGGCGTGTGCCGCGAAGCCAAGCGGCCGGAGGCCGCGCCCGGCGACTGAGGGCAAAAGAAGGCTCATGCCAACGGCCAACGGAGTTGGCCGTTGGCATGAGCGTCAGCGCGCCAGGCGCGTCGCGGCCCGCATCGCAGCGACGTAGCGGTTCTGGCCGCGCATCAGCTGCGTCTTCGCGAAGCCGAGCATCTGGCCGCTGTGGTTGCGCAGCTCCGTCGCCACGGCGAGGCAGGGCAGGGGCGGCACGGTGACGGCGGGGTCATGCGTGAAGCGCGGGCCATTGGTGAAGTTCACCGGCACCAGGATGCGCGCCAGTCCCTTGAGCACCGCATTCGCGCGTGCCGCCGGAACGGTGCCGGACGCCGCATCGGCGTGCAGCTTCGCCACCGCGGCGCGGAACTCCGCCGTTGCTTCCACCGCGGGCGTCAGATCGGCATGGTCGCCGGCTTCCTTGGCGTAGCGCGCCACGGTCGCGGCGAACTCGTCGGCGGTGGCGACGAAATCGAAGGGCAGGATCTCCGGCTGCGTCACCCGCAGCACGGAGAGCAGGTAGATGCGGATGTCGCGGAGAAGGTTGTCGCGGTCTGCGATCTCCAGCGTGTCGTTCTCGGTGTGCCAGGCGATGTTGCCGCCGCAGCCGGAGACCTCGTAGTAGCCCTTCTCCCGGCGCAGATCGTCCGGCATGGTCGAGCTCAGCATGTAGAAGCTGGTGATGCCGATGTTGCTGAAGCTGTAGTCGCCCGCCTGCTTCGGCCGCTTGGTGCCGAAGGGCGCATCCGGCACGACATCGTGGATCGCCTGGCGCACCAGGGCCAGCGTCTCCGACATGGTGGTGGTGTCGTGGAAGCAGCTGGCCCAGCGGCAGCCGGGGCTGTCGCAATTGACCTGCGCCACGCAGTGCTCGTCGAGCTCGATGCCGAAGGCGTCCGCATACCAGGTGCTGCCGGCATAGCGGCCCGTGGAGTGGCCGGGCCACCAGCAGATGCGCACGCCGCGCTTCAGCTCGCCGCGATTGGCCCAGAGGATGCGTGCGATCTCTAGCAGCGTGGCATTGCCCGTGGCGTTGTCGCCGACGCCGACATCCCAGCTGTCATAATGGCCGTGCAGCAGCACGAAGTCCTTGCTGCCATCGGCGGCGGGGATGTCCACCATCGGGATCTTCTGCGGGAAGAGGCCTTCCAGCAGCTCGCTGCGGATGGTGGCGCTGCCGCCCTGGAGTGCGAGCGCGTTCAGCGCCTCGCCCGATTCCTTGTTCACCGTCGCCATCGGGATCTTCGGCTTGCGCGGCAGGTCGTCCAGGTCCGGCGTGCCCCAGATGGTCGTGCAGGTGCCCCAGTGCACGTCCACCCCCGGATTGGCCGCGATCACGCCGACGCCGCCCCATTCCTCGACCAGCGAGGCCAGGGCGGGATTGCCGAAGCCCTCGGTGATCAGGATCTTCCCGGCCACCTTCGCTCGCGCCTCCGCCTCATCCGCGATGGCGCCGCCGAACAGCTCCTTGATGTCGCGCGAGTAGGAACGCAGCGCCTTCGGGTTGGCCGGCAGATAGACCAGCGGCGCAGTGCGCCCTTCCGGCACCGGCAGCGAGGAGGTCGGCGGCTTGGCGCGGTGGATGACGCCGCCCGCCTCCACCGAGGCGGAGAGCGGCACGGCCAGGTAGATCTCCGGCATGTGCAGCGTGACCGGCACGCCGAGCCGCTCCAGTCGCTGCGCGATCATGTCGGCGCCGCGGTTCACATCCTCCGGCATCCAGCGCGGCGTGCGGGAGAAGGCTTCCACCAGCTCCCACGGCGCCTCCAGCGAGACCTGGTCGAGAAGGCGGCGTTCCAGCGCGTTCATGGCATCCTCGGCTTGCATCCTGCGGTGCCGCGCAGGCTGGCACCCCGCGCGCCACGCGTGAAGATGGCCGTGCTGCCGGTCAGGCCATCACCGCATCCGCCGGCAGGTCGGTGATGAAGCTGTGCGCCGGCGCGTGGGTGATCATCAGCTCCGGCCGCGCGGCCTCGGCCGCGGCCTGGGGCGTGACGCCGCAGGCCCAGAACACCGGCACGAATCCCGCAGGCAGCGGCGGCACGGGGCCGCCGAACAGCGGGTTGGCAAGGTCGGCGCCGATCGCCGCCGGGTCGCCGATATGGATCGGCGGGCCGTGGTTGTGCGGGAAGCGCGACGTGACCTCCACGGCGCGGATCGCCTGCGCGGGGGTGAGCCAGCGCATCGTCGCGACGAGCGGGCCGCGGAACGGCCCGGCGGGCTCGGTGGGCAGCGTGGTGTTCACCACCCAGCGATGCCGGTCGGTCGGCACGCCCGCGCGTTCCAGCGCGCCGTCGAAGGTGATGCCGGAGCCGATCAGCACCATCACCAGGTCGTCGCGCCAGAGGTCGCCGATCTCCGTGCGGTCGGGCTGCCGCTCGCCATGCAGCCAGATGGCGTAGCGCGCCAGGTCGGTGCGGATGTCGGCGCCCGGCGCCAGCCGGCGCGGCACCGGATCGCCGGGATCGCCGATCTCCATCACCGGGCAGGCGCGCTGGTTGCGCTGGCAATAGACCAGGAAGTCATAGGCCCTGGCCCGCGGCAGGATCACCAGGTTGCATTGCACATAGCCGAGCGCCAGGCCACGGCTGCTGCCGGTGAGCTCGCCGCGGCGGATCAGCGCGCGGATGCGCTGCGGCTCGATCATGTGGCGTGCCGCGGCGCCAGCAGTGCGCCGAGCGTGCCGTGCATCACCTGCGCGCGTGTCGCGTCATCCAGCGCGAGCGCATCCAGGCCGGCCAGCGTCTCCCGCACCAGATAGGCGCCGCCCTCGGCGTCGAAGGGGAAGTCGCTGGCGAACATGACGCGCTGCGCGCCGAAGAAATCGAGACCGCAGCGCATCGCGCCCACCTCGCCGGAGAGGGCGGTGTCGGCGAAGAACTCGCGGAAATACGCGATCGGCTCGCGCACCAGGCGTGGTCCGAGCAGCGACGCATCCGCCGACGGCGTGCGGCTGCCCATGTCGCGGCCCCAGCCCTGCCGGATGCGGCCGGCAAAGTAGGGGATCATCGCGCCCATGTGGTGAGTCACCACGCGCAGCCCCGGATGCCGGTCGAACAGGCCGGAGAAGACCAGCCGCGCCATCGCGGCGCTGCTGTCATAGGGCCAGCCGAAGCACCACCAGATCTCGTGCCGCGACGCCGTCTCGCTGCGGTAGTCCGGGACATCCGGGCCGCGCACGGGATGCAGCCAGATCGCCCAGCCGAGCGTGGCGATGGCATCGAACAGCGGGACGAAGGCGGGATCATCCAGCGGCCGGCCCAGGATATGCGTGGGTATCTGCACGCCGCGCGCACCCATCGAGGCCGCGCGCTGCGCTTCCGCGATCGCCGCCTCGGGATCGAGCAGGGAGAGGCTGGCGATCCAGCCGACGAAGCGGTCCGGGTGGCGCGCCGCGAGCTCCGCCAGCCCGTTATTGGCGATGCGCGCGACCTCCGCGGCTTCCTCCGCCGGCACCAGCTCCTCGATCGGCGGCATGGAGAGGGTGAGAAGCTGCCGGTAGGGCGCGAAGCGGTCCATCAGGCGGAAGCGCGCATCCAGGTCGAACAGCGTCGTCATCGTCAGCCAGCGCTTCAGCCGGCCGGTCTCCGAATGGTGCCGGCGCAGCCGGGCGAGATAGGCGGGCGGCAGGATATGCGTCCAGCCGTCGATGCGTTCGCTCATCCGCCCTCGTCCGGCAGAACCTCGTAGAGCTGCGCATGCCCGGTGCGGTCGGAGGTGAAGACGACGCGCGATCCATCCGGCGAGAAGCGCGGATGCGGATGGGTGTGCTGCGCCGCCTCCACGGCTACCGGGCCGTCATTGTAGGGGAAGGGACCGCCCCAATGCGCGCCCTGCGAGGAGGCTTCCGATGCGCAGAGGAAACTCGCCTCGCCATCGCCCTCGACCGGCAGCAGGTGCAGGCCGCGATCGGGGAAGGTGGTGTCGCAGACGATGCGCGAACCGGCGGCGTCGGAGACCGCGTGCCAGGCGGGAAACCTGGTGATCCAGCGCGTCGCGCCGCTGTCGGCGTGCACCGCCTGCATGCCGCGCGGCCAGTCCACGAAGGCGATCTCGCGCCGGCCGGGTATCCAGGTTTCGTGGGTGATCCACTGCATCCGGTCCTCGCGTGCATAGGCCCGGCGGTTCTTCGCGCCGCTGCGGTCCGTCAGCCAGACGCGATCGGTCATCGGGCCGGCATAGAGGATCAGGTCCTCGTCATCGGGGCAGAATTGCGGATGGCCGATGGTGTCGCGCTCCAGGAAGATGCCGACGGCGCCTGCCTCGGTGTCGATCAGCACGAAGCGCGTCACCGGCCCGGTGCGCACCGGCACCGCCCACCAGCGGCCGCTGGCGGAGAGCGCTGTGGTGCCCATGGCGGCGCCGACCATGCCCTTCTCGCGCATCTCCACCGCGCCGAAGGAGGCGAGCTCCTCCTCCTCGAAGGTTTCGAGGTCGGTGCGGAAGGCGGCGGTGCCGGCGGTGTAGTAGACGAAGCGGCCGCAGGGCGAGGGATGCACCGACCATTCGGCGAGCCCGGCGCGGTCGGTCGCCTGCACCAGCCGGCCCGTCGCGCGCTCCTCGAAGAAGACCTGCGGCGTGCCGCTGCGATGGGAGACGAAGACGAGCTTCGTCATCGCCCGGTCCCAGGCCGGCACGAAGAAGAAGGGATGATGGTGGATCGAGGGATGGTCGGTGACCTGCCGGACCAGCCGGCCGCTCCGCGCATCGCGCGCCGTGCGCGCCTCGGCCGGCCAGGTGCGGCCACGATCGCTCATGGCGTGCGGCTCGCGCGGCGTGCGGCAGGCAGCGCCAGGCCGAAGCCCGGCAACCGCCAGGCGAGCAGGAGGAACATCGCCGCCAGGCCGTTCGCCATCCACCATGGCGTGGAGCCGGTCGGGTAGAGGATGGCGACCAGCCCGCAGGCGAGCAGCAGCGCGCGCTCCGGCCAGGCGAGCGGGCGCGTCGCCTGGCCCACCACGCCGGCGGCCCAGACGCTGGTGGAGAGCAGCAGGCCGGCGCTCGCCAGCAGCACCTGCCACAGGCCGCCCTGCGCCAGCAGCGCCGGATCGGCGATGAAGCCGAGCGGGATGAGGAAGCAGACGAAGCTCATCTGGAAGGCGCGCAGGCTGGTCGCCATCACCGGCGATTGCGCCAGCCCCGCCGCGGCGTAGGAGGCGAGCGCGACGGGCGGCGTCACCATGGACAGCACGCAGTAGTAGAGCACGAAGAAATGCGCGGCCAGCGGCGGCACGCCGAAATGCTGCACCGCCGGCACGAACAGGATCGCGCCGATGATGTAGGCGGCCACCGTCGGCAGCCCCATGCCCATGATGATGCAGCCGAGGATCACCAGCAGCAGCGCGCCGCCGAGCGAATCGCCGCCGGCCGACATCAGCCCTGCGGCGAATTTCAGCGCCAGGTTCGACTGGATGGCGACCGCGATGACGATGCCGACGGCGCCGATCGGCACCGCGATCTCCGCCGCCTGCCGACCGACATCGGCGATGATCTTGGGCGTGTCGAGCAGCACGCGCCAGCCCGCCGGGCCGAAGGGCGCGATGGCGAGGCAGCCGAGGGTGGCGTACATCGCCGCACTCGGCGCCGACCAGCCGAGCGCCAGCGCGCCGATCAGCACCACCAGCGGCGCCAGCAGCACCAGGCGCGGCAGCACCGGCGGAATCGCCTCGATCGCCGAGCGCTCGATGGTGCCGAGGCCGGTGCGCCGGGCGTAGAGATCCGCGCTGATGAACAGCGCGGCGTAGAAGGCGAGCGCCGGGATCAGCCCCGCCAGCGCGATCTGCGCATAGGGGATCACCAGCAGCTCCGCCATGACGAAGGCCGCGACGCCCATGATCGGCGGCATCAGCTGCCCGCCGGTGGAGGCGATGGCCTCGGTGGCGGCGGCGCGTTCGGCGGGGATGCCGGAGCGGCGCATCAGCGGGATGGTGAAGACGCCGGTGGCGGTGACGTTCGCCACCGCGCTGCCGGAGATGGTGCCCATCAGCGAGGAGCCGATGATCGCGACCTTCGCCGATCCGCCGCGCGCCGTGCCGACCATCCGCGCGGCGAGATCCACGAACAGCGAGCCGCCGCCGATCGCCGAATACACCACGCCGAAGGCGACGAAGTAGAAGACGAAGCCGACCGAGGTCTCGGTGGTGACGCCGAGGATCCCGCTGGTGGACATCGTCAGGATCTCGATCGCCTCCGGCAGCGCGAAGCCGCGGAAGCCCGCCGCCCCCGGCAGCACGAAGCCCGCCATGCCGTAGAGCAGGAAGGCGAGCAGCACCGCCACCAGGATGCCGCCGACGGCACGCCGCACGCCCTCGATCAGCAGGGCGATGAACAGCACGCCCATGCCGACGTCGAGCGGCAGGACCGGGTCCACCATGTCGATGCGGTTCGCCAGGCGCTCCGTGCTGTCCCAGTAGTACCAGGCCACCGCGGCGACGCCGGCGAGGCACAGCGCATCCAGCCCGCGTCGCAGCACCACCGGCAGCGCGGGCGTGCGCAGCGGCTGCCAGAGGAACAGCAGGAACAGCGCGGTAATCAGATGCGCCGGCCGCTCCACCAGCGGCGCCTGCGGCGCGGCGAGGATCCAGTACTGGAAGGCGCAGAAGCCCGCGCCCACCCAGAGCCTTGGATCCAGCGCCGCCCGCAGCATCAGCCCTGCCTCAGCTCATCCAGCCGCGTTCGCGGTAGTAGCGCGCGGCCCCCGGATGCAGCGGCACGCCGGTGTTCTCCGGCTTCCACGCATCCTCCGGCTTGAAGGCGTTGAAGGCAGGGTATTCCGAGACCAGCCTGTCGCGGTTCTCGATGATCGCCTTCACCACGCGATAGGCGACGTCATCGGCGACGGAGGCGTGCGCGATCAGCACGGTGCCGAAATCGCCGCTGCGCGTCGGGCCGCTCTGCCCGGTGAACCATTGCGGCAGCATCGCGCGCCGCAGCCCGACGCGGGCGAGCGCCTCCAGCGAGCGCTCCGACAGGTCGAGGAAGCTGATATCGGCGGTGAGCGACAGCTCGGTGATCATCGGGTGACCGCGCAGTACCGTGTCGAACAGGATATCCGCGCGGCCGTCGCGCAGGATGGCGGGGATCTGCGCCACATCGACCTGGATGATGGAACCGCCATTGGCGCGCACCTTGTCGCGGCTCAGCCCATGTGCGGCGAGGATGGTGTCCACTGCCGGCGGCACGTTGGAGCCCTGCGGCTTCATCACGATGCGTAGCGGCTTGCCGGAATCCAGGATCTGGTCGAGCGTGGTGAAGTTGTTCTGCCGCAGGAACTCGTTGCGCACCATCGCGCCGATGAAGACCGGGTTCAGCCCGCCGACGAGCGCGCGGATGTTCTGCGCCTTCTGCCCGTTGTAGAGCGGATCGCCATTCGCCGCGAGCACGGCGGTCTGCACGTTGGACAGCGCGATCTGCGCCGTGCCGCGCTCCACCACCATCGGGTTCGCCACCCCGCCGCCGCGCGGGATGATCTCGACGGTGTGGCCTTCCAGCACCGGCGCGACCACGCGCTGGATCGCCGCCGCGGCGACGTACCAGCCGGAGCCCACCGGCATCGCGCCGATGCGCAGCGTCTCGTTGGCGGCGGCCGGCCTGGCGATCGCCAGGCCTGCGGCGGCGGCCATCAGGCCGCGGCGTGTCGTGTGCATCATCTCTCCTCCCTTGGTTGGCATGGTCGTCAAGCTGCTGCCTTGCGGCGGCCGGGGCGTGGCTGCGGCGCCGGCCCGAGGGCCGCCACCGTGGTGCCGCCGGCAGCCAGCGCGCGCCCGATCTCGGCCGCCGCCGCCATCACCGGGCGCAGCAGGCGGCTGCGGAACTCCGCCTCCGAGGCGCGCGAGGAGGGCGCGGCGATGCTCACCACCGCGACCGGCAACCGGTCGGCATCCAGCACCGGCACGGCGAGCAGCCGCAGGCCGGGCGTGAAGGGGCTCTCGTTCAGCACGAAGCCGTCCCGCCGCGCGGCGGCCAGGCGCGTGGCGAGCAGCGTGGGATCCACCGCCACCTCCGGCAGCGAGCCCGGGCGCGGCGGCAGCGCCAGCACGCGGGCGAGCTGGTCCTCGTGCAGGAAGGCGAGCAGCGCATTGCCGATGGCGCTGCTGGCCGCCGGGATGGTGGTGCCGACGCGGATGTCCACGCCGAGCCGCGTCAGCCCGGCGCGCACGCGCTCGACATAGAGGATGTCGGCGCCGTCCAGCACGCCGAGGCTCGCCGCCTCCGAGATCTCGCCGACCAGCGAGCGCAGGATCGGCCGTGCGGTGTCGCGCAGGTCGCGGCGCGCGATGGCGGAGAAGCCGAGCTCGAGCACCTTCAGCGTCAGGCGGAAGCGCCGCGTCGCCGGATCGCGCGCGAGGTAGCCGGCATCGGCGAGCGTGGTGAGCATGCGATAGGCGGTGCCGGGATCGAGCTGCGCGAGGGCTGCGGCTTCGGAGACGGAGAGCTCGGCGCGCTCGGGCGTGAAGGCCTCGAGCACCGAGAGGCCCTTGAGAAGCGATCCGACATGGTTCCGGGCGGCGGTCGCTGCGGACGTGCCGCTGCCCTCTGCCTCTCGTGCCAAGGTTTCCTCACCTGCGCGCTCGCCACGGCGAGACTTTCGGAATGCGAAGGATTTTTCGTTGCCAGCGATGCTGAGCCGCTTGGCGCGCCCGGTCAAGCGGCGCCTTCGGGCGAGCGGGAGCGGTTCGCGCGATTGACACCTTCGTCGGGCGAAAGCCATACATCGCCCGCCGGGCGTGCGAAGAAATTTTCGCATTCCGAAATCCGGCAGAGCGCGGCCGCGGCCGCGCCGCAAGGGAGGGCGCCGGAATGCGCGCATGTCATTGACCCCTGCTGGGACCCCTGCTGGCCGTCTGCGCATCGCCGTGGATATCGGCGGCACCTTCACCGACCTCGCCGCCTTCGACGAGGAGGCCGGCGAGCTGCGCTTCGGCAAGGCGCTCTCCACCCATCACGCCCTGGTCGAGGGCATCGAGCATACGGTGGATGCGGCCGGCGTCGCGCTGCGCGATGCGCAGCTGTTCCTGCACGGCTCGACCATCGCCATCAACACGCTGCTGGAGCGCAGCGGCGCCCGCACCGCGCTGCTGGTCACCGAAGGCTTCCGCGACATCTACGAGATCGGCCGCGTCAACCGGCCCGACGCCTACAACCTCTACTTCCGCAAGCACGTGCCGCTGGTGCCGCGGTCCTGGCGGCACGAGGTGCAGGAACGCCTGCTGGCCAGCGGCGCCGTGCATAAGAGGCTGGAGGAGGAGGCGCTGCGCAGCCTGGTCCGCTCGCTGCGGCCGCAGGGCGTGGAGGCGGTGGCGATCCTGCTGCTGCACGCCTACCGCAACCCCGCCCATGAGATGCGGGTGCGGCAGATCGTGGAGGAGGAGCTGCCCGGCGTATTCGTCACCGCCTCGCACGAGCTGTCGCAGGAATACCGGGAGTTCGAGCGCGTCTCGACCGTCGCGGCCAACGCCTATATCGGGCCGCGCGTCGCGAACTACCTCGGCGAGCTGTCGGAGCATCTCGACCGCCGCGGCTTCGGCGGCGCCTTCTATGTCGTGCAGTCCACCGGCGGCCTCTACCCCGTGCAGCATGCGCGGCGCGATTGCGTGCGCATGCTGGAATCCGGCCCGGCCGCCGGCGTCATCGGCACCCAGGCGATCTGCGAGCAGCTCGGCCTGAAGGACGCCATCGCCTTCGACATGGGCGGCACCACCGCCAAGGCGGGCGTCATCCATGATGGCCGGCCGCTCACCACGGGCAGCGCGCTGATCGGCGGCTACGACCAGGCGCTGCCGATCCAGATCCCGATGACCGACATCTTCGAGGTCGGCACCGGCGGCGGCAGCATCGCCCGCCTCGGCCAGGGCAACAGCCTGCGCGTCGGCCCGCAGAGCGCGGGTTCCGATCCCGGCCCCGCCTGCTATGGCCGCGGCGGCACGGAGCCGACGGTGACGGATGCGAACCTGCTGCTCGGCCGGCTGGATGCCGGGCACTTCCTCGGCGGCGAGATGCGGCTCGACATCGCGGCCGCGGAGCGCGCGCTGCGCGAGAAGGTGGCCGGGCCGCTGGGCATGGAGCTGATGCAGGCCGCCGAGGGCATCCTGCGCATCGCCGTCACTTCCATGTCCTACGCCGTGAAGGCGGTGACCACCGAGCGCGGGCTGGATGTCGGCAGCTTCGTCATGGTGGTCTATGGCGGCGCCGGGCCGCTGCATGCGTCGGCCATCGCGCGGGAGATCGGCATCCGCCAGGTGCTGGTGCCCTATTCGCCCGGCTACTTCTCGGCCTACGGCATGTTGTTCAGCGATCTGCGCTACGACTACGTCCGCTCCTGCTTCCGCCGCCTGGCCACCGCCGACTTCGCCGAGATCGAAGGGCTCTACGCCGCGATGGAGGGGGAGGGCATGGCTGCCATTGAGGGCTCCGCGGTGCGGCCGGAGGGCGTGACGCTCGAGCGCGCGGCCGACATGCGCTATGTCGGGCAGGAGCACGCCGTCACGGTGGAGCTGCCGCGCGAGTTGTTCGCGGCGCAGGACCGCGAGGCGATCAAGCGCCACTTCGACGCGCAGCACGCGGTGCGCTACGGCACCAGCGCGCCGGGCGAGCCGGCGGAACTCGTCAGCCTGCGTGCGACCGTGACGGGGCTGATGCGCAAGCCGCCGCGCCACAGCGTGCCGGAGGGCGGCGCGGCCCCGCCGACGGATGCGCTCGGCCGGCGCAAGCCCGTCTATTTCCACGACGCCGGCGGCCTGGTGGAGACGCCGGTGTGGCGGCGCGCGGCGCTGCGCGCGGGCAACCGCATCGAAGGCCCCGCGCTGATCGAGGAGCACGCCTCCACCACGCTGCTCCAGCCCGGCGACCGGCTGGAGGTGGATGCCGCCGGCAACCTGCGGATCGCGATCGGGAGTGCCACGCGATGAACGACGCCACACGCGGCGCGGTGGATGCGGTGACGGTGGAGATCGTCCGCAAGGGCCTGCTCTCCGTCACCGAGGAGATGAAGACCAACCTGATGAGGACCGCCTACAACCTCATCATCTACGAGGCGCTGGACTTCACCGTCGGCCTGTTCACGAAGGAAGGCGAGACGGTCTCCATCGGCCTCGGCCTGCCGATGTTCATCCGCGGCATGGCGGAGACGGTGAAGGCGAAGATCCGCCATTTCGGCTATGACAACATCCACGAGGGCGACATCCTCGTCACCAACGACGCCTACACCACCGGCAGCCACCTCAACCACTTCACCTTCAGCCTGCCGATCTTCCACGACGGCGAGCTGATCGGCTTCGCCTGCTGCATGGCGCATTGGCTGGACGTGGGCGGCACGCTCGGCACGGTCACGACGGACATCTACTCCGAGGGGATCCAGATCCCGATCGTGAAATACCGCAAGCGCGGCGAGGTGAACCAGGATCTGGTGGACATCATCGCCATGAACGTCCGCCTGCCGGACAAGGCGCTGGGCGACCTGCGCGCGCAGATCGTCGCGGTGACGACGGGCGAGCGCCGCTACCTGGAACTGGTGCGGCGCTATGGCTGGCCGGCGGTGCGAGATGCCATCCGCGTCATCATGGACCAGTCCGAGGCGCTGGCGCGCGAGAACACGCGCAACATCCCCGACGGCATCTACGAAGCCGAATCCTACATGGATGATGATGGCGTCGATGTCGGCGAGCCGGTGCCGATCCGCGTGCGCATCGAGAAGCGCGGCGACGAGATGACGATCGATCTCTCCGAGGTCTCGAAGCAGGTGCGCGGCTTCTACAATTCCGGCGTCACCACCGGCATCGCCTGCGCGCAGGTGGCGTTCAAGTGCCTGGCCGCGCCCACCGACTACCCCGTGAACGAGGGCAGCTTCCGCCCGCTCAAGGTCATCATGCCGATGGGCACCGTGGTCAGCGCGGAACGCCCGGCGCCGATGCGCGTCTGGATGACCTATCCGATGACGGTGATCGACACCATCTTCAAGGCGCTGGCGAAGGCGATCCCGGAGCGCGTCGCCGCGGGCCACCATGCCGACCTGGTGTTCCCCAACATCCACGGCATCAACCCGAATGACGGCCGGTTCTACATCGTCGGCATCGGCCCGCTCGGCGGCGGCTGGGGCGCGAAGGCGAGCGAGGATGGCGTCTCCGCCACCGTCTGCATGAACGACGGCGACACCCACAACAGCCCGACCGAGCAGCTGGAAGCGAAGTATCCCGTGCTGGTCGAACGCTACGCGCTGCGCGAGGACAGCGGCGGTGCCGGGCGCTTCCGCGGGGGCCTGGGCTGCGAGCAGGTGGTGCAGGCGCTCGCGCCCTTCCAGCTCACCACCCGCATCGACCGCATGCATTGCAGGCCCTGGGGCCTGGATGGCGGCGGCGAGGCGGCGGGCAACGGCATCGGGCTGCGCCGCAACGGCGAGTGGCAGGCGGAGTTCCCGAACGCCAAGGTGTTCAACGTGCGGCTCCGGCCCGGCGACGCCTACATGATGCGGTCGGGCGGCGGCGGCGGCTTCGGCCCGCCTGTGGAGCGCGATCCGCAAGCGGTCGCGCGCGACGTGCGCGAGGGCTATGTCAGCCGCGGCGTCGCGCTCGATACCTATCGCGTCGTGCTCGATGCGGCGGGCGTGGTGGACGAGGCGGCGACACGCGCCTTGCGCGCCCACACCGACATCGCCGCCGGCAACGCCGTGCGCGGGCCTGCCGAGGACACCGGCAACGGGCCGCAGCTCGACCTCACGCCGGGCTAAGGCGACATGGGCGCGGAGCTGCGGGAGCGGGTGCAGCGCCTGGCCACGCTCTGGCGCGTGGTGGTGTCGCGTCCGCCGCATCCCGCGGGCTGCACCTGCATGGGCCACATGCTGATCCCGGCGATGAACGCGCGGGACATGGAGGCCGACATCCTGGACTACATGCGCGGCCGCTACGCCGCGGAAGGCCTAGGCGCGCTGGTGGCGCTGCTGGATGCGCGCGCCGCGGCGCGCGAGGCCACCGACATCCCGGCGCAGCCATTCCGCGCCTGGCTGCTCCATCTGCCGGAGGCGGGCATCGAGCCGGCGGCGCTCGACCGCTTCACCGCCGACCTGCTCGCCACGCTGGACTCCTTCGAGGCGAACAGCCGCGGCGCACCGGGCGGCGGCCTGTTCTGCACCTGACCGGCCTCACCCGCCGCCGTGGCGCACCGCCACGCCGGTCCCCGCATCGAACAGGTGCAGGCGCTCGGCATCGAAGCGGAGCCGCACGCCCTCCCCTTCCGTGATGCGGATCGCGCGCGGATCGGCGCGCGCCACCACCTCGGTCTCGTCCCGCCCGCGCACGGTGAGGAACAGGTCCGCACCGGCAAGCTCGGTCAGCACGACGCGCAGATCCGATCCGCCGTCGGGCTCCACCGCGATCGCTTCCGGCCGCACGCCGAGACGGGTGGCGCGGCCCTCGCGCGGGGTTGCGCCGCCATTGCCGAGCGGGATGCGCCCGAGCGCGGTGGCATAGACCAGGCCGTCGGCGCCGGCCTCCAGCGTGCCGTCGAGGAAATTCGTCTCGCGGTCGCCGACGAAGTTCGCGACGAAGATGTTCGCCGGCCGCTCGTAGATCTCCGCCGGGGCGCCGTATTGCTGCAGCTTCCCATGGTCGAACACCGCGATGCGGGAGGAGAGCGTCATCGCCTCCGCCTGGTCATGCGTGACATAGACGATGGTGGAGCCGAGCTGGTGGTGCAGCGCCTTCAGGTCGCGCCGCATGCGGATGCGCAGGCGTGCGTCGAGGTTCGAGAGCGGCTCGTCCAGCAGGAACACCTTGGGGTCCCGCACCATGGCGCGGCCAAGCGCCACGCGCTGCTGCTGCCCGCCCGAGATCTCCTTCGGGTAGCGCGCCAGCAGCGGCGCGACGCCGAGCGTGCCGGCCACGCGCTCCACCTTCGCGCGGATCGTCGCCGCATCCGGCCGCGGCTTCCGCGCCTCGAGCGGGAAGGCGATGTTCTCGAACACGGTGAGGTGCGGATAGAGCGCATAGTTCTGGAACACCATGGCGATGTCGCGCTGTTCCGGCGGCAGGCCCGTGATGTCGCGCGTGCCGATGCGGATGCTGCCGGTATCGGCATCCATCAGCCCGGCCAGCAGGTTGAGCGTGGTGGACTTGCCCGAGCCGGAGGGGCCGAGCAGGGAGACGAACTCCCCCTCCTCCACGCGCAGGTCGAGCGCATCGAGCGCGACCACCTCGCCATAGCGCTTGCTGACGCCTTCGAAGGTCACGGTGGACATCGGTTCAGCCCTTCACCCCGCCACCGGTCAGCCCGGACATGAAGTAGCGCTGCAGGAACACGAAGACGGCGATGATCGGCACGATGGAGACTAATGAGGCCGCCAGCAGCGGGCCCCATTCGCGCCCGTAGAAGCCGAGGTAGAAGTAGATCGCCACCGGGAAGGTGCGCGTCGCCTCGGAGGAGGTCATGGTCACCGCCACCACGAAGTCGTTCCAGGCGAAGACCAGAATGAACAGCGCCGCCGCGACGAGGCCGGGCTTGGAGAGCGGCAGCACGACCTTGCGCAAGGTGGCCAGCGGCGTGCAGCCATCCACCCGCGCAGCGTTCTCCACCTCCACCGGCAGCGACATGAAGTAGCCGTAGAGCATCCAGATCGCCGCCGGCAGCTGGTAGGCGGTATAGAGCAGCACCAGGCCAAGCCGCGTGTCGAACAGGCCGAGCACGGAGATCAGCGTGAAGGTCGGCACCAGCAGCGAGGCGATCGGGATGCTCATCACCGCGACGATCACCATCATCGCCGCGGTGCGGCCGCGGAAGTCGTAGCGCAGCGCATTGAGCACCTCCTCCGAGCCCAGCACGCGCCAGTAGTTGTCGAGCCCGGTGAAGTTCCGGACACGGAAGAAGCGGACATTGTGCAGGCTGTACCAGACGCCGACCACCAGCGGGCCGAGCACCAGCAGCAGCTCGACCGCCAGCGCCGGCGCCAGCAGCCGGTAGGGAACGAAGCGCTCCGCGCGACGCACGCTACCGCCGGTCGCTAGCGTCCGCTCTCCCCCGGAGGAGACGAGCCATGCGATCCGCATCCGCCCGACCGGCGCCGCACTCGGCGCCGATGTGGAGGGCGTGGACCTTGCGAACCTCACGGATGCGGAGTTCGCGGTGATCCACCAGGCCTGGCTCGACCACATGGTGCTGCGCCTCCGCAACCAGCACATCGACGACGCGGCGCATGTCGCGCTCGGCCGCCGGTTCGGCGAGCTCGATTTCAATCCGGGCACGCGGCTGACCGGAAAGGTCTATGTCGAGGGCTTCCCGGAGATCGTGAAGATCTCGAACATCGTCGAGAACGGGAAGCCGGTCGGCGAGCTCGGCGCCGGCGAGGCGGATTGGCACAGCGACATGTGCTTCATCGAGACCCCGCCCTCGGCCAGCCTGCTCCGCTCGCTGGAGATCCCGCCGGAGGGCGGCGACACCAGCTGGATGAACATGGAAGCCGCCTATGCCGGGCTGCCGGAGGAGCTGAAGCGGGCGGTCGTCGGGCGCAGCATCAAGCACGATGCGGTCTATGTCTCCTCCGGCCGGCAGCGGCCGGGCACGGTGGCGCCGGCCAGCGGCGATATCCGCGACATCGCCGGCGCGGTGCACCCGATCGTGCGCACGCATCCGCTGACCGGGCGCAAGTCGCTCTACCTCGGCAAGCGCCACAACGCCTATGTCATGGGGATGGAGGTCGCGGAGAGCGAGAGGCTGCTCGATGCGCTGTGGGCGCACGCGCTCGGCGGCGACTTCACCTGGACGCAGCATTGGCGCGTCGGCGACATGATGATCTGGGACAACCGCTGCACCATGCACCAGCGCGGCGCCTTCGATTCCGGCGCAAGGCGGCTGCTGCACCGGGTCGTCGTGAAGGGGCAGAAGCCGGCCTGACGCGAGACGGCCGGCGCGCATCCTGCGCAGCCCGCAGCGCTCCGGCTCGTTGGTCGTTGGGTAGATCCACGCCGGGGGGCGAGTTGACCCTCCCGCGACCTGCCCTGAGCGCAGCGCCTCAGCCCAGCCACAGGCGCCGGTCGAAGCGGAACGGCGTGCAGGCTTCCAGACGTGCTTCCCCCGCGCGTTGATGCGCCGGGTTCAGCAGCAGGTTCCGCCCCTCCTGCACGATGATGCTCGGCACGCGCAGCAGCGCGCTGCGCCGGTCGCGCAGCCAGGCATCGCCGATGGCGCGCGGCTCCTCGGGCGTCGCGTCCACATCCTCCACGCTGTCGGGCAGCGCGACGCGCATCAGCACGTGGTCATGCACCAGCTTCTCGTAGGGCATGTCGAGATGCGCACGCATCTCCAGCACCGCGAGCGCCGGGTGTTCGGAGAGGTAGACCACGCGGCTGCCCGGGCTGTTCCAGCGCTCGCCGTCCTCGGCCTGCCGTCCACTGAGGTCGGCGTGGTGTCGTCGGCAGATCTGCCAGCCTGTGAGCGCCATGCAGGCCAGGACGCGCGCCGAGGAACCGGGTTCCGGGCGCCTGCGGGAAGGTGGCGCCGGCGGGCGGGGCGGGTGCTTACCGCCCCGCGCGGCGCTACCGGCCCTTGAACTGCGGCTTGCGCTTTTCCATGAAGGCGCGACGGCCTTCGACGTAGTCCTCGCTGGCGAAGCAGGCCTTCACCAGGCGGTCGCACATCGCCTCGTCCGCCGCGCCGCGATCCTTCACCGCCTCGTTGATGATCGCCTTGGAACTGGCGACCGTCAGCGGCGCGTTGCCGGCGATGGTGGTGGCATAGCCCACCACGAATTCCTCCAGCTTGTCGTTCGGCACCACCCGGTTCACCAACCCCATGATCCGCGCTTCCTCGGAGGTCCAGCGCTTAGCCGTGAAGAAGATCTCCTTGGCGAAGGAGGGGCCGACCACGTCCACCAGCTTGCGCAGGCCGGAGATCGGATAGCCCAGGCCGAGCTTCGCCGCCGGCACGCCGAAGCTCGCCGTCTCGCCGCAGATGCGCAGGTCGCAGCACACCGCCAGCGCGGTGCCGCCGCCGATGCAGTGGCCCTGGATCATCGCGATGGTCGGCTTCGGGCAGGCGTAGAGCAGATCATAGACCTTCGCGGTCTGCGCCTGGTAGGCGTTCACCGCCTCCTCGCTCGAGCGCTCGGATTCGAACTTCGAGATGTCGGCGCCCGAGACGAAGGCCTTGCCGCCGGCGCCGGTGACGACCACCACGCGCACCGCGTCATCGGCGATGAAGTCGGTCAGGATGCGCTCGGCCGCCTGCCACATCTCCATCGAGACGGCGTTGTGCCGCTCCGGGTTGTTGAAGGTCATCCAGCCGATGCCGTCCGCCTTGCGGGCGAGCATCTTCTCGGAGCCGGTTACCATCATGCCGTCCATTTGCTTCTTCCCTCAGCCGCCGGGCAGCCGCTCCGCGGTCTTGGCTTCGCGCCGACGCACTGGCGCCCGGTTGGATTGTCGGTCTGCGCGCGGGCCGCCCTCGGCGGCCGAAGATGGCCCGCGGCCCTTCAGATCACCTGGCGCGCACGCAGATCGTCGATCGCGGCCTTGTCGATGCCGAGATCGAGCAGGATCTCGTCGGTGTTCTGGCCGAGCTCCGGCGGGTGGGAGACGATGTGCGACGGCGTGCGGGAGAGCTTGATCGGCTGGCCGACATAGGCGACCTCGCCCTTGTTGCCGCCGTTCAGCTTCTGCGCGATGCCGAGGTGCTGAACCTGCGGGTCGGCGAACATCTCATCCACCTTGTAGATCGGCCCGCAGGGCACGCCGGCCTCGTTCAGGCGCGATACCCAGTTCGCCATGGTGTCGGTGAGCGTCACCGCCTCGATCTCCGCGTTCAGCGCGTCGCGGTTCTGGCTGCGCGATGCGGCAGTGGCATAGCGCTCATCGGTCAGCCATTCCGGCTTGCCGAGCACCTGGCAGAAGCGCTGCCAGATCTTCTGCCCGGTCGCGGCGATGTTCATGTAGCCGTCGGAGGTCTTGAACACCCCGGTCGGGATCGAGGTCGGGTGGTTGTTGCCGGCCTGCTTCGGCACCTCGCCCTGCATCAGCCAGCGGCTGGCCTGGAAGTCCAGCATGAAGATCTGCGCCTGCAGCAGGGACGACTGCACCCACTGCCCCTTGCCGGAGACCTCGCGCTCCAGCAGCGCGACCAGGATGCCCTGGGCGGCGAAGATGCCGGCGCAGAGATCGGCGATCGGAATGCCGACGCGCACCGGCCCCTGGTCCGGCAGGCCGGTGATGGACATCAGCCCGCCCATCCCCTGCGCGATCTGGTCGAAGCCCGGGCGGCCGGCATACGGCCCGTCCTGCCCGAAGCCGGAGATGGAGGCATAGACGAGGCGCGGGTTCACCGCCGCCATCGCCTCGTAGTCGATGCCGAGGCGCGTCTTCACGTCGGGGCGGAAATTCTCGACGATGACGTCGGCCTTCGCGGCGAGCTTCTTCAGCAGCGCCACGCCATCCGGCGACTTCAGATTGAGCGTCATCGCCCGCTTGTTGCGATGCAGGTTCTGGAAGTCCGAGCCGTGGCGCGGGCCGCCCATCGGGTCGCCCTCGTCGAGCGCGGGCGGCATCTCGATCTTGATGACGTCGGCGCCCCAGTCGGCAAGCTGGCGCACGCAGGTGGGGCCGGAGCGCACCCGCGTCAGGTCCAGCACCGTGAAGCGCGACAGCGCGGTCGAGGCCGGCTTGGCGTGACCATCTGGCATCGGCGGTTCCTCCTTCGCAGCGCGCGGTCTTAGCATCGGCGGCGCCCGGTGCAAACTGTTGACAGATGACAGCACGCGGCGCCACCCTCCGGACCATGGAGGAGACACCCACCCGCGCCGCAAAGGCGGGCGGCGCCAAGGGCAGCGCGCAACACGGTGCCGAGGCGCCGAGCGCGCTCGAGATCGTGCGTACCCGCTCCCTCTCCTCCCTCGTCGCCCAGGAAATCGAGCGCATGATCCTCGCCGGCACGCTCGCCGCGGGGGAGCGGCTGAACGAGCAGGCGCTTGCCTCGCGGCTCGGCGTCTCCCGCGGGCCGGTGCGAGAGGCGGTGCGCGGGCTGGAACGCAGCGGGCTGGTCGTCGCCGTGCGCAACCAGGGCACCTATGTGCGCCAGGTCAGCGCGGAGGAGGCATTGGAGGTCTATGACCTGCGCGCCGCCATCACCGGGCTGGCCTGCGCGCGCCTGGCGTCCCGCGCGAAGCCTGCCCAGGTCGCCGCCCTGCGTGCGCTGCTGAAGCGGATGGAGGCGGCCTGGCGCGCCGACGACCCGCCCGCCTACTACGCTGCCAACCTCGACTTCCACGCCACGCTGCTGGCGGAGGGCGCCGGGCCGCGGATGCGCCGGCTGTACGAGGAACTCGGCCACGAGCTGCACCTCTACCGGCGCCGCGCGCTAGTGCAGCCGGAGAACATGCGCGAGAGCAACGCCGAGCACGAGGCCATCCTGCGTGCCATCGCAGGCCACGACCCGGCCGCCGCGCGCGCGGCCGGCGAGGCGCATATCGCCGGCGGCAAGCGCCGCTTCCAGGCGACCGACATCACCACGCCGCGCCGTGCGGCATCAGAGGGAGAGAACGACCATGACACACGCAAAGCTGAACCGCCGCGGCCTGCTCGCCGGCTCGGCGGCACTCGGCGCCGGGCTGTTCGCGCCGGCTAGCCTCCGCGCGCAGGAGGCCTTCCCCTCCCGCACGATCGAGGTGGTGACGCATGCCGGCGTCGGCGGCGGCACCGACATCACCGCGCGGATGATGATGGTCAACGCGCCGGGCGTGTTCAAGCAGGAGCTGGTGGTGGTGAACCGCACCGCCGGCAGCGGCGCGCAGGCGCTGCAGTACCTCGCCTCCAAGCCGGCCGACGGCCACACCATCGCGCTGATCACCCAGACCCACCTGCTGACGCAGCTGCGCAATCCCAGCCTGCCGCAATTCGCCGACATCATCCCGCTGGCGCGCGCCACCGCCGACCCGCAGCTGGTGCTGGTGCGGCGCGAGAGCCCGTTCCGCACGGCGGCCGACCTGGTGAACGCCGGCAAGGAGCGGTCGCTCCGCTTCGGCGGCACGCATGTCGGCGGCGTGGACCATGTCACGATCTTCGCCTTCGGCCGCGCCGCCGGCATCCAGCGCCCGACGCTGGTGCCGTTCCGCGGCGGCGGCGACATCGTCATCAACCTGGTCGGCGGCAACATCGACACCGCGGTGGTCAATCCCGGCGAGGCCGAAGCGCAGCTGCGCGCCGGCGAGCTGCGCGCGCTGATGACGCTGGCCGACCAGCGCCTGTCCACCATGCCGGACGTGCCGACCGCGAAGGAGGTCGGCATCAATGTCAGCGGCTACACGCTGCGCGGCTTCTGCTGCATCAAGGGCACGCCTGAGGACCGCGTGGCGAAGCTGGAGCAGGGCCTGATCCGCGCCATGTCCGGCCCCATCTTCAAGAGCTACCTGGAGAACACCGGCCAGGCGCCGGACAGCGTCGCCGGGCGGCAGGTCTGGGGTGCGCAGCTCGAGGCCTTCCACAAGGACGGGCGCGAGGCGCTGCAGGCGCTCGGACTGCTGCGCGGATGAGGGCTGCGCGCAACCCGAACCACGCCATCGCGGCGGCCGTCACGGCGGTTGCCGCGGCGGCCTTCGCCGGCACCTTCTGGTTCGACCCGGTGCCGGAAGGCCTGCCGGGCCTCGGCGCGGTGGAGTTCCCGCGCCTGGTCTGCCTGGTGCTGTTCGGGCTTGCCGCGCTGCTCGCCTTGAAGAAGGGCCACCCACCCTCGGCGGAGGATGCGCCTCCGCTCGACCGTGGTGCGTGGACCATCTTTGGCGCCTGCCTGCTGTTCCTGCCGGCGCTGGAGGTGGTGGGCATCTGGGGTGCGATCCCGATCTTCCTCGTCGCCGTCGGGCGCATCTGGGGCGAGGTCGGGATGCGCACGCTGGTGCTGAACGCGCTGGGCCTGACGCTGGTGCTGTGGCTGGTGTTCGTGAAGGTGTTCCGCCTGACGCTGCCCACGGGCTGGCTCGGCGCGGCGCTCGGGGCCTGAGAGATGGAAGCCTTCCTCGGCGGTCTCGCCATCCTGTGGGACCCGTACGTGATGCTGGTGGTGCTGCTCGGCACCGTGCTCGGCATCTTCGTCGGCGCGCTGCCCGGCATCAGCGGTTCCACCACCATTGCGCTGATGCTGCCGATGACCATCGCGATGGGGCCGATCCCCTCGATCTGCTTCCTAGGCGCGATCTACTGCGCGGCGAATTTCGGCGGCTCGATCACCGCGATCATGGTGAACGCGCCGGGCGACCCTTCGGCCAGCGCCACCGCGCTCGAGGGCTACAAGATGGCGGAGAAGGGGCAGGCGGGGCTCGCACTCGGCATGTCCGCCGTCTCCTCCGCGATCGGCGGCATCTTCTCCATCGTGGTGCTGATCTTCGCCGCGCCGATGCTGGCGCGCGCGGCCTACAATTTCGGCCCGCCGGAATACTTCGCGCTCGCCCTGTTCGGGCTTTCGATGTGCGCGGCGGTCGGCGGCGACAGCGCGATCAAGAACCTGATCGCCGCCGCCTTCGGCCTGCTGATCGCGACCGTGGGGATGGACCTGACCACCGGCGTGGAGCGCTTCGCCTTCGGCGTCTATGAACTGTCGGACGGCATCGGCTTCGTGCCGGTGCTGATCGGCCTGTTCGCAGTCGGCGAGATGCTGGACCAGGCGGTGCGCCGGCTTGGCAAGCCGAAGATCATCCACCTGGATGCGGCGCGCGTGCCGGGCTGGGCCGAGTTCAAGAAGTGCAACCGCTCGATCTGGATCGGCAGCGTGCTCGGCACCTTCATCGGTGCGCTGCCCGCGCTGGGCGCCACCACCGCGGCGCTGATCGGCTACAACGAGACCCGGCGCTGGTCGAAGCACAAGCACGAATTCGGCAAGGGCAGCATCGAGGGCGTGGCCGGGCCGGAAGCGGCGAACAACTCGGCGGTCGGCGGCTCGATGGTGCCGACGCTCGCCCTCGGCATCCCCGGCAGCGCAACCACGGCGATTATCCTGGCCGCGCTGATCGTGCAGGGCGTGCGGCCGGGGCCGCATCTGTTCAACGAGCAGCCGACGCTGCTCTACGCCGTCTTCGCGTCGATGTTCGCGGCCAACCTGTTCTACCTGGTCATGGGCCTCTACATGGCGAAGCTGTTCGCGCGGATCTCGCTGATCCCGCCGGCGATCCTGTGGCCCGCGGTGTTCGTGCTGTCGATCATCGGCGCCTATGGGCCGAACCAGTCCTATGGCGACATCATCATCATGCTGGTGGCCGGCGTGGTCGGCTTCCTGTTCCGCCGCACCGGCTTCTCCCCGGCGCCGCTGATCATGGGGCTGGTGCTGGGCGGCCTGGTGGAGGAGACGCTGAAGCAGAGCCTGATCATCTTCGGCGACGACCTCGGCGGCTTCCTGGGCCGTCCGATCGCGCTGGTGCTGTTCGTGATCACGGCGACGGGACTGCTCTGGCCGGTGGCGAGCCGGCTGGTGCGGGTGGCGCGGGCATGAGGGGCCGGGCCGGCGGGTTGTCCCCCGGCCCGCTCCGAGGCTAGCTTCTTTCGATTGGAAGGGAGAGCAACACCATGACGCAGCACCACCAGATGTCCCGCCGCGCGCTTGGCGCGGCCGCCGCAGCCGGCGTGCTGGCGGCCTCCGGCGCCGCGCGCGCCCAGGCGCCGCAATTCTTCCGCATCGGCACCGGGTCGGCCGGCGGCACCTACTACCCGATCGGCGGCATCATCGCGAACGCGATCTCCTGCCCGCCGGGCGCGCCCTGCAACACCGGTGGCGCCACCGATGGCGTGCCGGGGCTCATCGCCGTGGCGCAGGCCACCCAGGGCAGCGTACAGAACGTCAACCTGGTGCAGTCCGGCAATGCCGAGAGCAGCTTCACCCAGTCCGACGTGCTGCACTGGTCCTACACCGGCACCGGCCTGTTCCAGGGGCGGCCGAAGCTCGAGCGGCTGCGCTTCGTCGCGCATCTGTTCCCCGAGCACATCCACGCCGTCGTCCGCAAGGACAGCGATATCCGCAGCTTCCAGGACCTGCGCGGCAAGCGCATCGCCATCGGCCTGCAGGCCTCCGGCGCACGCGTTGGCAGCGAGATGATCCTGGAGGCCAACGGCATGCGCGCCGGACAGGATTACAACGCCGAGTACCTCAACCAGGCGCAGGGCACGGAGCGGATGCAGGATCGCGGGCTGGACGCGACCTTTACCGTGGTCGGCTACCCGGCGGCCGCTTTCACCGAGTTCTGCAGCCGCACTGGCTGCCGCATCCTGCCGATCCAGGGCGCCGAGGCGCAGAAGGTGATCGAGCGCGCGCCCTTCTACGGTACCGGCGTGATCCCCCGCACCGCCTATGAGGGGCTGGAGGCCGACATCCCGACGCTGACCGTCGGCGCGGTGTGGGTGGTGCGCGACAGCGTGCCGGAGGAGACGGTCTACCAGCTCACCAAGGCGCTGTGGTCGGACACCACGCGCGGCCTGCTCGATCGCGGCCACGCCAAGGGCAAGGAGATCGTGAAGGAGAACGCGCTGACCGGCCGCGGCGTGGTGCCCTTCCATCCGGGCGCCGAGCGCTACTACCGCGAGGCCGGCATCCTGCGCTGATCAGCCGGGCGGCGGCCGCGCGGCGCCGCCGCCCGCCGC
>NZ_JAWLHG010000016.1:0-74903 GCF_041690465.1 Falsiroseomonas sp.
ATCTCCGCCTCCAGCCAAAGCTGGACGCCTACGAATCACACCCTGCCGCGCCGCATCCAATCACAAGCCGATTCCAGCCTGGGCTACTCGGGTCTAGGGGACGCCTTCACGCCGGAGATCCGTGCCGCCTGGGCGGCGGCCTATGGCCTGCTCGCCGAGGTCATGCAGCAGGCCGCGGAGCCGGCCGTGAAGGCAGCCTGACACTTCGCGGCCCCCCGTCGCCCCGGCCGCGCCAGCCTGCTATCCTCGGCGCGTGAACGTCCTCGCCCCGCCCCGCGCCAGGCTGCAGATCGAGGTGGTCTTCGATCTTGTCTGCCCCTGGTGCCACCTCGGTGCCCATCGGCTGCGCCGCACGCTTCGTGCGCGGCCGGACCTTGCCGCGGAGATCGCCTGGCGGCCCTTCCTGCTCAACCCGGATATCGGGCCGGGCGGGGTGCCGCGGCAGGACTACATGATGCGCAAGTTCGGCGGCGAGGACCGCGCCCGCCGGCTGCACGCCACCATCGCGGAGCTCGGCCGGGCGGAGGGGCTGCGCTTCGCCTTCGACCGGATCCGCCGCATCCCGCCCTCGCTCGACGCGCATCGCCTGGTCCGCATGGCCGACCGCCAGGGCCTGGCCGATGCCGCGGTCGAGGCGCTGTTCGAAGCCTATTTCGCGGAGGGCGACGACATCGGCGACCATGGCGTGCTGGCGGGAATCGCCGCCGCTCTCGGCATGGACCCCGTCGAGACGCGCCGGGCGTTGGCCGGGGTGCAGGAAGCGGAGGCGGTGCATGCCGACAACCTTCGCGCGCATCGCCTCGGCATCAACGGCGTGCCCTGCTTCGTGGTGCAGAGCCGCCACGCCATCGCCGGCGCGCAGGAGCCGGAGGTGCTGGAGCGGCTGCTGGACGTGGCGCTGGTGGAGGGGTGAACGGCCCTCTCCTTTATTCGCGCGCCTCGTCCCGCTCAAGCACGAAGCTGTCGAGCAGTCGCACGGCACCGTCCCGGATTGCACGCCAACGCGGCAGGTGCTCGCGGCGGTAGCGGAGTTCGGCTTCGAGTCCGCGGTACACGAAGTGATGCTGGCATCGCAAGTTGTCCAACCGCTGCGTGCCACGGACCACCAACTGCGAGGGCGGCGAGGTGCAATAGATCGCCTCCGGACGGTGCGCCGAGTCCGCGGGCGGGTCGAAGCGATCCTGGCGGGTGGGAGAGGGCCTGTCGTCCGGCAAAGCGCGATGCATGATGAGACCCGCCGGCACTGGCGCCTCGCTTGCCGACAGGACGAGGCTTCGCTCTGCAGGCTCGACGAAGCTGCGGTCCCAGATCGCAAACATGCTGGTCAGCTTAGTTTCTGCCGGCAAGCCGCGACACGCCGAGATTGACCGCGCGGTGGCTGCCAAGAAACACGGCGATGACGTATTCGCGCGGCACCACCAGCCGAATGTCGCGCATGGCTATGTCCACCGATGACGAGCGCTGCGCGCTTGCGACGGTCGCAAAGGGATCCTGCGCGAAGGCACGTCCATGAGGAGCCATTTGCGCCAGGACAACGGCGAAGAGGCCTGCCGGCGCCGCTCGACGCATAGATTGCTCGACTCCGCTTCAGGTCAGCCTCGGCGAGAGGCTCACCGACTGCGGACCGTTGACAACCCTTATCTCTTCCACCGGCCCGGAAACGGGATCGGCTTCGTCGTTGCGCCTTTCGGCGGAGGCGGCACGATGGTTGGGCGGAAGACGCCCTTCTTCGCGGGCGCCGCGACCGGCCGGGGCGGTGGTGCTGCCTGCTTCGGCGGCTTCGGCGCCTCCGGCACACGCCCCTGCGCGACCTCGGCCAGCGCCGTCAGAAGCTTCCGTGCCTCCTTGATGCGCGCGTCGAAGGGCATTTCTTGCGACAGGGCGAGCTTGTGGTCGGGGCGCAACTTCACCACGCCCCCTTGCCCCGCCACCCACTGGACCAGCGCGCCGGGATCGGCGAAGCGGTTGCCCCTGAAGCCGAGCACGATGCCCTTCGGCCCGACATCCAGCTTCTCCACGCCCGCGGCGCGGCAGAGCGACTTCAGGAACACCACCTGCAGCAGCGTCTCCGCCTCCGGCGGCAGCGGGCCGAAGCGGTCGGCGAGCTCGGCCGCCATCGCCTCGATCTCCGCCTCGTTCTGCAGCCCGCCGATGCGGCGATAAAGGCCGAGGCGGACCGGCAGGTCGCGCACATAGGCCTCGGGCAGCATCACCGGCAGGCCGAGATTGATCTGCGGCGTCCACTCGCGGTCCTCGATCGCCGCCGCGCCGGGGCCGTGCTTCAGCTCCGCCACCGCCTCCTCCAGCATCTGCTGGTAGAGCTCGATGCCGACCTCGCGGATATGGCCGCTCTGCTCGTCGCCCAGCAGGTTGCCGGCGCCGCGGATATCGAGGTCGTGGCTGGCAAGCGTGAAGCCGGCGCCGAGATTGTCGAGCGTCTGCATCACCTCCAGCCGCTTCTCGGCCGCCGCGCTCAGCCGGTGCGTCTGCGGCCAGGTGAGATAGGCGTAGCCGCGCTGCTTGCCGCGCCCGACGCGGCCGCGCAGCTGGTAGAGCTGGGCGAGCCCGAACATGTCGGCGCGGTGGATGATCAGCGTGTTCACCGCCGCCATGTCGAGCCCGCTCTCGACGATGTTGGTCGAAAGCAGGATGTCGTGCCTGGCGTCGCCGAACTCGGTCATCACCCGCTCGAGCTCGGTCGGCGAGAGGCGGCCATGCGCCTCCGCGATGCGTGCCTCGGGCACGATCTCGGCCAGCCGCTCGCGCACCTTCGGCAGGTCCTCGAGGCGGGGCACGACGCAGAACACCTGGCCGCCGCGGAAACGCTCGCGCTGGATCGCCTCGCGCACCACCACGCCGTCCCAGGGCATGATGAAGGTGCGCACCGCCAGGCGGTCCACCGGCGGGGTCGCGATCACGCTCATCTCCCGCACGCCGGTGAGCGCCAGCTGCAGGGTGCGCGGGATCGGCGTCGCGGTCAGCGTCAGCACATGCACATCGGCCTTGAGCTGCTTGAGCCGCTCCTTGTGGGCGACGCCGAAATGCTGCTCCTCGTCAACGATGACCAGGCCGAGATCGGCGAACTCCACGCCCTTGGCCAGCAGCGCATGGGTGCCGACGACGATGTTGATGGAGCCGTCCTTCAGCCCTTCCCGCACCGCCACCGCTTCCTTCGGCGTCACCATGCGCGAGAGCTGCGCGATCTTCACCGGCAGCCCCTCGAAGCGCCTGGCGAAGGTGCGTGTGTGCTGGCGGGAGAGCAGCGTGGTCGGCACCACGACGGCCACCTGGCTGCCCGACATCGCGACGCAGAAGGCGGCGCGCAGCGCCACCTCGGTCTTGCCGAAGCCGACATCGCCGCAGATCAGGCGGTCCATCGGCTTGCCGGCGGAAAGGTCCTCCAGCACGTCGGCGATGGCGCGCTGCTGGTCGTCGGTCTCGGCGAAGGGGAAGCGGGCGCAGAACTCGTCCCAGGCGCCCTCGGGCGGGATGGCGGCGATCGCCTCCTTCGTCGCGCGCTCGGCGGCGATGCGGATCAGCCCCGCGGCCATGTCGGCGATGCGCTGCTTGGCCTTGGCCTTGCGCGCCTGCCAGGCGCCGCCGCCGAGCTTGTCGAGCGCGACGCCGGCCTGCTCGCTGCCGAAGCGCGACAGCAGCTCGATGTTCTCCACCGGCAGGAACAGCTTGTCGCCGCCGTCATAGACAAGGCGCAGGCATTCATGCGCGGCACCGGAAACGTCGATCGTCGCCAGCCCGTCATAGCGGCCGATGCCGTGGTCCTGGTGAACGACCAAGTCGCCTTCGGCGATCTCGGTGGCATCCGCGATGAACTGGTCGGCCCGGCGGCGGCGGCGCGGCGGACGGGCGATCCGTTCGCCGAGCAGGTCCTGCTCGCCGGTGACGACGATGTCCGGAGAGACGAAACCGCGCTCCACGCCGAGGACCGCCAGCCCGACGGCGCCCTTGGCCAGCTTCTGGAGATGCAGCACATCGTCCACCGGCTCCGAGGCAACGCCGTTCTCGCGAAGCAGGCTGCCGAGCCGCTCGCGCGATCCGCGCGTCCAGGCGGCGAGCACCGGGCGGTGCCCGCGCGCGGCCATCGCCTTGGCGTGCTCGCCATAGGCGGCGAAGACGTTCTTCCCCTCGGCGCGCACGTCGCTGAACAGCCGGCCCGGACGGCCGCCGGCATCCACCACGCCCGGCAGCTCCGACGCGGGCGCGAAGGGGATGAAGCGCATCACCGTCGCCTCCGCCAGCATGGTCTCCCACGCGTCGAGGTCGAGGTAGAGGCGATCGGGCGGCGCCGGGCGATAGGGCACCTCGCCTTCGCGCGTCGGGCCACGGCGAGCTTCGTAGTGGTCGGCGATCATCTCCATCCGCACCGCCAGCGCGTCGTCGGCCTGGTGGTCGAAGCTGACCGTTGTCTCCCCTGGTGCACCCTCGCCGAGATGGTCGAGCAGCGTTTCCATCTTCTCATGGAACAGCCCGGCCCAGTGCTCCATGCCCGGATGCTTCCGGCCCGCGGAGACCGAGACGTAGAGCGGATCCTCCCCCGCCGCGGCGCCGAACAACTCGCGGTACGCGGTGCGGAAGCGGCTGATCGAGGGCGCGTCGAGGAACAACTCGCCGACCGGGCGCAGCGTCAGCGCGTCCAGCCTGTCGCCACTGCGCTGGCTGGCGGTGTCGAAGCGGCGGATGTCCTCGATCTCGTCGCCGAACAGGTCGAGGCGGATGGGGTCGGATTCGCCGGCGGGGAACAGGTCCACGATGCCGCCGCGCACGGCGTATTCGCCATGCTCCATCACCGTGCCGGTGCGATGGTAGCCATTGGCCTCAAGGAACTCCGCCAGCTTCTGCGGGTCCTGTCGGCCGCCGCGCTTCAGCGCCAGCGTCGCGCCGGTGAAGGCGGCGCGCGGCGGTACCTTCTGCACCAGCGCGTTCACCGTGGTGAGCAGGATGCGCGGGGTCAGCGTGCGCTCGGCCAGGCGGGTCAGCGTGGCGACGCGCTCGGCGACGATCTCCGGGTTCGGGGAGGCGCGGTCATAGGGCAGGCAGTCCCAGGCGGGGAAGCGCAGCACCTCGGCATGTGGGGCGAAGAAGGCGAGCGCCTCGGCGAGCCGGGCCATCCGCGCATCGTCGCGGCAGACATGCAGGACCGGGTTGCGCGTCTCGGCGCGGCGGCGGGCGAGCAGCAGCGCATCGAAGCCCTCGGGGGCGCCGTGGACGAGAATCGTATCCATTATTTGCTCGGCCGATTCAGGCCTTCAGGCCCAGCGGCCTTCCGGTCATCGGACGCGGGCTTGAGCTCGGGCGGCACGCCCGCGCCCGCTGCGCCGCATTCGAGCGCCATGCGCTCCAGCATCGGCGTGGTGATGTGGGAGGGAATGGCGCGGCGGCCGGAGAGCCAATCGGCCAGGTCCACGTCGGGCAGTTCCAGCACGGCTTCCAGCTCGTCCAGTTCCGAGTCGGTGAAGCTGGCGATGTTGGGCGCGACGAAGCCGCCAATCATGAGGTCGGCCTCCTTCGTTCCGCGATGCCAGGCGCGGAACATCAACCTGCGCCGGCGCGGGGAAAGCACGGTTTCGTCGGAGTCGCTATTGTCGGGCATGTCGGCACCAGCGCACGGGCCTGCCATATAGAGGCGCATGGGAATCCTGTCAGCCCGAGCGACGGCATGGCTGTGTTGAGTTCCGGCCCGGAGCAGGACGCGCGCGGGCTGGCCGGGTTGCTCGCGCCACTCGACGAGTTGCATGGCGTCGGGCCGACGCTGGCGAAGTTGCTGGCCGAGGCGACGGGCGGCGAGCGCGTGCTCGACCTGCTGCTGCACCTGCCGGAGCGGGTGGTGATCCGGCGCCGGGTGGCGAGCCCGGAGGAGGCGCCGCTCGACCAGGATTGCGTGCTGGAGGTGGAGGTGAAGAGCCTCCGCGCCGCCCGGGCGCGTTCCACCGGACGCCCCTATGTGGAGGTGAAGGCGCTGGCCGGCGGCTGGCCGCTCACCATCCGCTACATGAATGGCCGTCTGCCCTGGATCCAGAAGCTGCTGCCGGCCGGATCCTTCCGCTTCCTTGCCGGGCGGGTGCTGGCCGAGGGGTCGCGCGGCTGGGCGATGCTCAACCCGCTGAGCGCCGAGCGGCCGGAGGCGCTGCCGCTGGTGGAGCCGGTCTGGCCGCTGGTGCGGGACCTGACGCCGAAGCGCCTGCGCGGCGCGATGGAGGCGGCGTTGGAACGGCTGCACCCGCTGCCCGAATGGGCCGACCTTCCCCTCGTCCAGCGCGAGGGCTGGCCGGCCTTCGATGTCGCCATCCGCAGCCTGCAACGCCCTGCGGGGCCCCTGCCCGCCGCGCCGCGGCGCCGGCTGGCCTATGACGAATTGCTGGCCAGCCAGGTGGCGATCGCCCTGGTCCGGCGGCGGCAGCGCAGCCGGCCAGGGCGGGCGCTGCCCGGCACCGGCGAGCTTCAGGCGAAGGCGCTGGCAGCCTTCGGCCATGCCCTCACGCCCGGCCAGGCCCAGGCGCTGGCCGAGATCGGCGCCGACATGGGCGCGCCGCGGCGGATGCTGCGGTTGCTCCAGGGCGATGTCGGCGCGGGCAAGACCCTGGTGGCGGTGCTGGCGATGCTGCGCGCCGTCGAGTCGGGCGCGCAGGGCGCATTGATGGCGCCGACCGAACTGCTCGCCCGGCAGCATCTGCGCACGCTGGTGAAGCTGTGCCACCCCGCGGGCGTGGAGGTCCGGCTGCTGACCGGCAATGTGAAGGGCACCGAGCGGAAGGAGGTGCTGCGCGGCCTGGCCTCCGGGCGCATCGGCATCGTCGTCGGCACCCATGCGCTGTTCCAGGACGCCGTCGCCTTCCACGACCTCGGCCTGGCGGTGGTGGACGAGCAGCACCGTTTCGGCGTCGGCCAGCGACTCATGCTCGCCAACAAGGGCAAGGACGCCGACATGCTGGTGATGACCGCGACGCCGATCCCTCGCACGCTGCTGCTGACCCAGTGGGGCGAGATGGCGGTCAGCCGCCTGGAGGGAAAGCCGGCCGGCCGGCAGCCCATCGCCACCCGCATCGTTTCCCAGGAACGCCTGCCGGAGGTGGTGGACCGCCTGGGCGAGGCACTGGCGCGTGGCGAACGGGCCTATTGGGTGGTGCGGGCCATCTCCGGCGGCGAGAGCGACGATTCCGTTGCCGCCGAGGACCGCTTCGCCGAACTGTCGGCCCGCTTCCCCGGCCAGGTCGGCATGGCGCATGGGCTGCAGGAGATGGCGGTGCGGGAGGCGGCGCTGGCCGATTTCGCCGCCGGACGGACGAAGCTGCTGGTGGCGACCACGGTCGTCGAGGTGGGCGTGGACGTGCCGGAGGCGACGATCATGCTGATCGAGCAGGCCGAGCGCTTCGGCCTGGCCGCCCTGCACCAGCTGCGCGGTCGCGTCGGGCGCGGGTCCAGGCCCTCCTCCTGCCTGCTGATCCACTCCGAGGGCCTGTCGGATGGCGAGAAGCGCCGCCTGCTTGTGTTGCGCGACACCGAGGATGGCTTCCTGATCGCCGAGGAGGATCTGCGTACGCGTGGCGGCGGCGACGTGCTGCGGGAACGCCAATCCGGCATGATTGCCGGCCGCCTGCTCGACCCGCGAGAGGAGCCGGAGGAGTTCGACCGGCTGACCCATATCGCGCATCGGGACGCCGCCGCGCTGCTCGACCGCGACCCGGAACTGGCCTCGCCGCGCGGTCGGGCGGCGCTGACGCTGCTGGCGCTGTTCGGGCACGATCCGACGCTGGCGAAGCTGGATGCGGGATGACGTGGTGGCCCGCTTGCGGCGCGGGGCGTTCAGACGTCCCTCGGCCTCCACGCAAGCTGGTCTCGACCCGAACGGGCATCAGGGAATCTTCTGGCAATGAGCGGGATCGTCATCCAACCTCGGCCGAAATCAAAAAAGGGAACGGCGGCGATGGGGTTGAAGATCATCGGGTCCGGCTTCGGTCGGACTGGCACCATGTCCACCAAGACCGCGCTGGAACAGCTGGGGTTTGGCCCCTGCCACCATATGGTCGAGGTGATGAGGGACGCCGCTCAGCCTGCCCATTGGGCCGCGCTTGCCGCAGGCGCCAAGGTGGACTGGGCCGCGGTCTTCTCCGGCTACAGGAGCCAGGTGGACTTCCCGGGTGCCGCTTTCTGGCACGAACTCTCCCTCGCCTTTCCCGAGGCCAAGGTCATCCACACGGAGCGGCCCGAAGATGAGTGGTGGGCCAGCTACTCCGGCACCATCGGCAAGTTCTTCGCCCTTCGCGAGACCATCCCCCTTCCGCCGCCCATCGCCGCGATCTTCGAAACCATGGACAAGCTGCTCATCAAAGACGTGTTCGGCGGGTTCGACCGCGAAACCTCCATCAAGGCCTACCAGCGCAACAACGCCAAGGTGCGCGCCTTCATCCCGCCGGAACGGCTTCTGATCTTCTCCCCTGCCGACGGCTGGGATCCGCTCTGCCGGTTCCTGGGCGTGCCCGTTCCGGCGACCGCCTTTCCGCGCAGCAATGCCCGCGACGAGTTCTGGGCGCATTTCGGCGGCGAGCCGGCGGGTACGCCGGCCTGACCGCAGCCGACGCGGAGACGGACCGCTCCGTGCCTCGGGGGTAGAGGTCGCCGACCGCCGTCCCGCACGGGGGCTTGCGCCCGCCCCCCCGCCTCCTTAATCGGCGCCTCTGGGGAAGCCTGGGGATCGGTTTTGACCGCGCTGATAGAAATCGAGCGCCTGACCAAGCGCTTCGGGGCCTTCACGGCCGTGGACGACGTATCCTTCACCGTGTCGCGGGGCGAGGTGCTGGGGTTCCTTGGCCCGAACGGCGCCGGCAAGTCCACCACGATGCGCATGGTCGCCGGCTTCATGACGCCGACCGCCGGCACCGCGCGCATCTGCGGCGAGGACGTGGTGGACAACCCGGTGGCCGCCAAGCGCCATCTCGGCTTCCTGCCCGAGGGCGCGCCCACCTACCCCGAGATGACCGTCACCGGCTTTCTCGGCTTCTGCGCCCGCGCCCGCGGCTTTCGTGGCGGCGAGCGCCGCGAGCGCGTGGCCCATGCGATGCACCTCACCCAGCTCGAAGGCGTGCGGCTGCAGCCGGTGGAGACGCTCTCCAAGGGCTTCAAGCGCCGCGTCGGCCTGGCCGCCGCGCTGCTGCACGACCCACCGGTGCTGGTGCTCGACGAGCCCACCGACGGCCTCGATCCCAACCAGAAGCATGAGGTGCGCAACCTGATCCGCGCCATGGCGCCGCAGAAGGCGATCGTCATCTCCACCCATATCCTGGAGGAGGTCGCGGCGGTCTGCACCCGCGCGGTGATCATCGCGCGCGGGAAGGTGGTGGCCGATGCGACGCCGGCGGAGCTCGCCGCGCGCGGGCCGAGCATGGATGCGGTGTTCCGCGCCCTGACGCTCGGCGAGGAAGCGGCGCCGGCGCGCGAGAGGGAGCTGGCCTGATGGGCGGCACGCTCACCGTCTTCCGCCGGGAGCTGGCGGGGTATTTCGCCACGCCGGTGGCCTATGTGTTCATCGTCATCTTCCTGATCATGGCCGGGGCGCTGACCTTCACCCTCGGTGGCTTCTTCACCCGCGGCCAGGCCGACCTGCAGCCCTTCTTCACCTTCGTGCCCTGGCTGTTCCTGTTCCTGGTGCCGGCGCTGACCATGCGCCTCTGGGCGGAGGAACGGCGCCTCGGCACGATCGAGCTGCTGCTGACGCTGCCGCTGGCGCAATGGCAGGCGGTGGTGGGGAAGTTCCTTGCCGCCTGGGCCTTCTGCGGCATCGCGCTGGCGCTGACCTTCCCGCTGGTGATCACCGTCAACGTGCTGGGCGAGCCGGACAACGGCGTGATCGCGACGGGCTATCTCGGCTGCCTGATGGTGGCCGGCGCCTTCCTGGCGGTGGGGGCGGCGATCTCGGCGCTGACCAAGAACCAGGTGATCGCCTTCGTGCTGGCGGTCGCCGCCTGCTTCTTCCTGACCGCCGCCGGCAGCCCGGTGGTGACGGAGTTCCTCTCCAAGCGGATCCCTGAGCTTGCCGAGATCGCGCGGGCGATCAGCGTGACGGATCGGCTGAACGGCTTCTCGCGAGGGATCATCTCGGCGCGCGACATCGTCTTCTTCGCCTCCTTCATCGGCTTCTTCCTCTTCGCCAACACCGTCGCGGTGGACCAGAGGAAGGCGGACTGAGCATGAGCACCACGACTGCCACCAATGCCCCCGTCCAGCGCGGCAAGCGCGGCTTCTCCGCCGCCCTCGCGCTGGTGCTGGCCGCGATCCTCGCGGTCGGCGTCAACATGCTGGCCGACCGCCTGCTGAGCCGCGCGCGGCTCGACCTCACCGAGAACCGCCTCTACACCCTCTCCGACGGCACGAAGCAGGTGCTGCAGGGGCTGCAGGACCCGGTGACGCTGCGGTTGTTCTATTCGCGCCGCCTCGGCGCCGCGATCCCGGCCTATGGCGCCTATTTCGACCGCGTGCGCGCCATGCTCGAGGAATACGTCTCGGTCAGCGGTGGCAAGCTGCGGCTCGAGGTGCTGGACCCCGAGCCCTTTTCCGAGACCGAGGACCGCGCCCAGGCCTATGGCCTGCAGGGCGTGCCGGTGGACCAGTCGGGCGAGCAGGTGTGGTTCGGCCTGGTCGGCTCCAACCTGCTCGACGACGAGCGGACCATCGCCTTCTTCCAGCCGGAGCGCGAGCGCTTCCTGGAATACGACCTGACCAAGCTGGTCTGGGAGCTGTCGAACCCGACGCGGCCGGTGCTCGGGGTGCTCTCCTCGCTGCCGCTGAACGGCGATCCGCGGGCGATGATGATGCGCCAGCCCGGCGTCGGGCAGCCCTTCGTGGTGATGAACCAGCTGCGCCAGTTCTATACCGTGCGCGACATCGCCGCCGATGCGCAGGTGATCGAGCCGGATGTGCAGGTGCTGCTGGTGGCGCATCCGCAGAACCTGCCGGACGCCACGCTCTACGCGATCGACCAGTTCGTGATGCGCGGCGGCAGGCTGATTGCGATGACCGATCCGCACAGCGAGAGCCAGGCCTCCCGCCCCTCCCCCGGCCAGCCGCCTTCGCGCGACACGTCGAGCAGCCTCGACCGTCTGCTGAACGCCTGGGGGATCGAGGCGCCCACGGACCAGGTGGTGCTCGATCAGCGCGGCGCCTGGCGCGTGCGCGGCGACCCGCGCGACCGGCTGCAGGTGGTGGACTATCTCGCCTGGTTCAACGTGCCGCAGGCCGGGCTGAACGACAGCGAGATCGCGACGGCCGAGCTGGCCCAGGTCACCGTCGCCTCGGCCGGCGAAGTACGCCGCCGCGAGGGTGCCGCCATCGAGTTCACGCCGCTGGTCACCAGCAGCGAACGCTCGCAGCTGGTGGATGCCACGCGTGTTCGCCAGGAGCCGAACCCGGCACGGCTGCTCGCGGACTTCCAGCCCGACGGCCAGGCGCATGTTCTCGCCGCGCGGGTGCGCGGGCAGCTCTCCTCCGCCTTCGAAGCCGCGCCCCCGCCGCCGGAGGGCGCCGAGCGCCCGGCCGATTTCCCGGCGCACCGCGCCCGCACCGAAGGGCCGGCGAACCTGGTCGTCGTCAACGATGCCGACATCCTGGAGGACCGCTTCTGGGTCCGCACCCAGGATTTCTTCGGCCAGCAGGTGGCCACGCCCTTCAGCGACAATGGCGCCTTCGTCATCAACATCGCCGACACGATGGCAGGCGGCGAGGCGCTGGTGGGGCTCCGCTCGCGCGGTGAATCGCTGCGGCCCTTCGAGATGGTGGAGGATATCCGCCGCGGCGCCGAGGCGCAGTATCGCCAGACCGAGCGTGGCTTGCAGGAACGGCTGGAAGCCACCGAGCGCAGGCTGCGGGAGCTCCGCCAGGGCCCGACCGGGCCCGGCGCACAGGGGCAGCAGGCCAGCCCGGTGATCACCCCCGAGCAGCGCGCCGAGATCGACCGCGCGCGCGAGGAGATCCGTCGCACCCGCAGCGAGCTGCGCCAGGTGCAGCTCGAATTGCGGCGCGACATCGAGGGGCTGGAGGGCTGGCTGCGCGTCTTGAACATCGCGCTGGTGCCGGCGCTGCTGACGGTGTTCGCGATCTTCCTCGGCGTGGTGCGGGCCAGGCGCCGCGCGGGAGCGCGGGCATGAAGCGGCGCAATCTACTGCTGCTCGGCACCGCCGCCGCCGCGACGGTCGGCGCCGCGGTGCTGCTGACGCCGAACCGCACCGAGGTGCCGCTCTCCACCGCCGTGCCGCTCGCCTTCCCGGGCCTGGCGCCACGGCTGGCGAATGCGGCGCGGATCGAGGTGGTGCGGCATGACGGCACGCTCACCATCAACCGCGCCGGCGAGGCCTGGGTGCTGCCGGCCAAGGCCGACCATCCGGTGCGCCCCGAGCGCGTGCGCGAATTGCTGGTCGGGCTCACCGAGCTGCGCCTGACCGAGCCGCGCACCGCCAACCCGGAGATGCTGGAACGCCTCGGCGTCGAGGACCCGACGAAGGAGGGCGCGACCTCCTCGCTGCTGCGGGTGCTGGATGCGGAGGGGCGGCCGATCGCCGAGCTGATCGTCGGCCGGCGCCGGATGCGCGTGCAGGGCAACGTGCCCGAGAGCGTCTATATCCGCCGCCCCGGCGAGACCCAGGCGTGGCTTGCCGAGGGCCGGCTGCCGCTGGATGCCGACCCGAATCTCTGGATCGACCGCGACATCGCCAACATTCCGCGCGAGCGGCTGCGGGTGGCGGAGATTTCCCGGGTCGGCGAGCCGCCGCTGGTGCTGCGCCGTGGCCCGGATGCCGAGGACAGGCTGGCCGTGGTGCAGCCGGAACAGACGCCGGAGCTCGACGAGATCAGCGTGGACGAGGTCTCCCGCGCCTTCGAGTTCCTCACCTTCCTCGACGTGAAGCGCGAGGCGGACATGCCGGGCGAGCGGCTCGGCGAGGGCCGGTTCGAGCTGACCGACAACCTGCGCATCGCCGCGGTCGTGCACAAGGACGGCGAGAACATCTGGGTGCGCCTCTCGGCCGAGGGCGACGAGGAGGCGCAGCGGCTGAATGCACGCTGGCACGGCTGGGCGTATCAGGTCGGCCAGTGGAAGGAGAAGGCGCTGGTGCCGCGGCTGGCGGACCTGGCGAAGCAGGAGCGGCAGCAGCCACCGGCGGAGCAGGCGCCCACGGCGCAGCCCCCTTCGGAACAGCCGACACAGCCGCCTGCGCCCGCAGAGCAGCCTGCCCAGCAGCAGCAGTGACCAACCCGCGCGAGAACCCGACCCGCCCCTGGGTGGGCATCGGGGTGCTCGCCTTCCGCGGGGAACAGGTGCTCCTCGTCCGCCGCGGACGGCCGCCACGGATGGGCGAGTGGTCGCTGCCCGGCGGCGCGCAGCGCCTCGGCGAACGTGCGGAGGAAACGGCGCGGCGCGAGCTGCGCGAGGAAGCGGGGATCGAGGTCGGCCCGCTCGAACTGCTCGCGGTGGTTGATGCGATCACGCCGGGCGAGCCGGATGCCGGGCCGCGCTTCCATTACACCATCATCGACTACCTCGCGCGCTGGGAAGCGGGCGAGGCGCGGCCGGGCGGCGACGTGACCGAGGTGGCGTGGTGCGACAGCGCCGATCCTGCGCCCTTCGCGCTATGGCCCGAGGCGCTGCGCGTGATCGCGCTCGCGCGGAGGCGGCTCGGGCTGTAGCCCCTACTCCGCCGCGGCACCCCAGCTGGCGCGCTTGCGATAGAGCGTGGACGGGCTGATCCCGAGGAAGGCGGCCGCCTTGGGGATGTTGCCGTCGCACAGCAGCACCGCGCGCTCGATCGCCTCGCGCTCGATCTCCGCCAGCGGGCGGATCAGGCGGGAGGGGTCGGCGACCGGCCGCTCACGCGGAGGCGCCACCAAGACCGGCGGGGCAGGCGCGGCGGGTTCGGGTTGCTCCGGTTCCGCGGCGCGCAGCGGCAGCATCGCCGCTTCCACCTGGTCGGCGTCGTGCAGCACCACGGCGGTGCGCACTGCATTCTCGAGCTCGCGCACATTGCCCGGCCAGTGATGCGTCAGCAGCGCCGCCTTCGCGGGCTCGGAAAAGCCGAGGAAGCGCTTGCCCTCTTCTGCTGCGCTGCGGGCGAGCAGCGCCTCCGCAATGGCGATCACGTCCTCGCCACGCTCGCGCAGCGGCGGCAGGCGGACAGGCACGACATGCAGGCGGTAATAGAGATCCTCGCGGAAACGGCCGGCCTTCACCTCCTCCAGCGGATCGCGGTTGGTGGCGCAGACGAAGCGCACATCGGTGCGCCGCGGCGTGGTGCTGCCGACCGGCTGGAAGGTGCCGGACTGGATGAAGCGCAGCAGCTTGCCCTGCAGCGAAAGGTCCATCTCGCAGAGCTCGTCGAGGAACAGCGTGCCGCCATCGGCCGCCTGCGCCGCGCCGATGCGGTCGGCCACCGCGCCGGTGAAGGCGCCGCGGACATGGCCGAAGATCTCGCTCTCGATCAGGTCCTTCGGGATCGCCGCGCAGTTGATCGCGATGAAGGGGCCGGCATGGCGCGGCGAGAGCCGGTGCACCGCCTCGGCGGCGAGTTCCTTGCCGGTGCCGCTCTCGCCGGTGATGAAGACGGTGGCCTTGGACTGCGCCGCGGTCTCCAGCACGCGATAGACCGCCTGCATTGCGGGTGCCGCGCCGATGAAGCCCTGGAAGGCGAGGCGGGGCTTGCCGGAGGTGAGGTCGCGCACCTCGCGCCGGAGTGCCGCACGTTCCAGCGCATTGCCGAGCGTGACGGAAAGGCGCTCCGCGGCGAAGGGCTTGACCAGGAAATCGGCGGCGCCGGCGCGCATCGCCTCCACCGCGGTCGCCACGCTGCCATGCGCGGTCATCACCACCACCGCCACATCGGGGCTTTCGCGGCGCAGCGCGCGCAGCACGGACATGCCGTCGCCATCCGGCAGCCGGAGATCGAGCAGCGCGGCATCGGGCGGCGCGGCCCGGGCCAGCCGCATCGCCTCCTCCGCGGTGCGGGCTTGCTCCGGCTGGTAGCCGGCGGCGCGCAGGTACTCCACATAGACCGCGGCGAGCGAGGCGGTGTCCTCCACCAGCAGCACGCGGGCAGGCGGTTCAGCCATGGCGTCGCCGGCGCCGCAGCAGGCCGATCGCCAGGAACAGCGCGCCCAGCAGGAGCGGTATCAGCCAGCCGGGCCATTCCAGCACCGGCAGGAAGACGTCGTTCCAGAGCTCGGGCGAGAGCCGGCGCTGCACGCCGGCCTGGAAGGTGTTCAGGAAGGGCGGGTGGATCGCGAAGATCGCCGCGCCGAGCGGCGCGCCCGGGCCGAACCAGGCGGCGATGCCGCCGGCCAGAACGAGCAGCACCACTCCGAGGATCCTCATGACCGGCGCATCGGATTCAGACCTCCGGTGCTCGGCGCGTGCCGCGCCTGCGCCCTCCGATCATCGGATGCGCTCACGCCCAGAGCCGCTCGTTCTGCAGGTTCGTGTAGAGATCCGCGACGAACTCGCCATAGCCGTTGAACAGGCGCGTCGGCACGCGTTCGTTGCTGCCGATCAGCCGCTCGGTCGCCTGGCTCCAGCGGGGATGCGGCACCTCCGGGTTCACGTTGGCCCAGAAGCCGTATTCGCTGCCCTGCAGCGTCTCCCAGAAGCTCTTCGGCCGCTCGTCGGTCAGGGTGATGCGGGCCAGCGACTTGCCGGATTTGAAGCCGTACTTCCACGGGAAGAGCACGCGGAACGGGCCGCCATTCTGCGCCGGCAGCGGCTTGCCGTAGAGGCCGACCGGCATGAAGGTCAGCTCGTTGCCCGCTTCCTCGATGGTGCAGCCCTCGATATGCGGCCAGGGGTACCAGCTCTGGCGCAGGCCGATCATGTGGGGCTGCACCTGCGCCGTCTCGAAGCGGACGTATTTCGCCGAGCCGAGCGGCTTCACGATCTCCAGCAGCTTCGAAAGCTGGAAGCCGGTCCAGGGCACCGTCATCGCCCAGGCCTCGACGCAGCGCAGGCGATAGACCCGCTCCTCGAGGCCGATGCGGCGGATCAGGTCGTCCACGTCGAACTCGCCGGGCTCCTCGACCATGCCGTCCACCTTCACCGTCCAGGGGCGGGTCGGCATCTTCAGCGCGCTCGGCCAGATGTCCTTGTTGCTGCCGAATTCGTAGAAGTTGTTGAACGTGACAGGCTCGCGCTCGCCGGTCAGGTCGCGGCCGGGCTGATAGCGCGTGTTGCGCATGGCCGGCGGCAGGTCGGGGATGTCGGCGGGGTTGCGGGTCCAGGGGTCGGCGGCGGGCTCGCGGCGGCCGAACAGCCACTGCGCCTCGGCGGCGGCCGCGGGCAGCAGCATTGCACCGGCACCGGCACCGATCAGCGTGCGGCGATTGAGGTAGGCCTGTTCGGGCGTCGCCTCCCGCTCGGGGATCTCCCAGCCACGCCTGCGAAGGATGCGCATGTCTCTCTCCGTGTCTCGCGGGCCGATGGCTACTAGGTCGCGCCGCCCGGCGCCGCGTCAAGGCACGGGACGCGGCAGCAACGCCGAAGGCGGCAGCTCCCGGTGGGTCTCGACCCGGAAGCGCCGGTAGCGCTCCGCCTCGATGCCCCGCCGGGCGCGGACGAGGGGACCTTCGGCGCTCCCGACCGGCTCGGCTCCGGGCCAGGCGGGGGCACCTGATCGCCTTTCGCTCTGGACCAGCAATCCGGTTACGCCCGGCGGGGGTGGGGGCAGGTCGAAAAATGCCCAGCGGGCATCCAGCGCCACCACGGGCACGCCCGGCGGCAACCGAAGCGCGAGCTGGGCGGCCAGGCCGTACTCCTCGGCCGCGACGAAACCGGCGCCGAGCCGTTGCCGCTCCGCCTCGACCTGCGCGGCGAAATCGTCCCAGCCGCCGAGGCGGGCCAGCGTCTGGTCCAGCCGGCGAGGCAGCGGCACCGGCGCGAAGGCGGCCTGCACATAGACGGCGATGGCGATCACGGCGCCGAGCGCCACCGCCGGCCGCCGCCAGGCCATCAGGCGACGCGGGGTGAAGGCGGCGGCGGCGATGCAGGCGGCGGGGTAGAGGATGGCCGGCCAGTTGCCCTGCACGCGGCTGCCCGTCGCCTGCCAGAGGAAGATCGCCGCCCCGGGCAGGACCATCGCCGAGAGCAGCGCGGCCGCCGCATCGCCGCGCCTGGCCCAGGCCACCGCGGCGAGGCCCGCCCCGGCGACGCACAGCACGAAGATGATCGGCGTCGCCGCGCCGATCTGGCTGCCGAGCAGCTCGCCGAGGTAGCGCAGCGTGAAGCCCGGGGCATCGGCGCCCGCGCGGCCGCCCTGCTTGGCCAGCGAGGCCCAGCCCTGGGCTGCGTTCCAGGCAAGCACCGGGGAGAAGACCAGCAGTGCGAGCGCGCCGCCGGCGTAGAGCCGCCAGTCCCGCCACCAGCGCCAGGCGGCGCGGCTTCCGGCCAGCCACAGCACCACGCCGAGCCCGAGCAGGACAGCGGTGTATTTCGACGCCAGCGCCAGCCCCGCCAGCAGCCCGAAGGCGAGCCACCAACGCCCGTCCTGCGTCGCGTGCAGCCGCGCCAGCGCCCAGAGTGCCGCGGTCCAGAACACCAGCAGCGGCAGGTCCGGCGTGGCGAGGATGCTGCCGAGCCCGACCACCATCGTCACATTGAACAGCACCGCCGCGGCGATGCCCGGGCGCCGCGCCGGAAAGAGCGAGTCCGCCGCCCACGCCAGCAGCACGCTGACCACCGCGATGGAAATCGGCCCCATCAGCCGGATGCCGAGCGCGCCTTCGCCTGCCAGCAGCGTGCCGGCGCGGATGAACAGCGCGACCATCGGCGGGTGGTCCAGGTAGCCGGGCTGCAGCGCGCGCGACCACACCCAGTAATAGGCCTCGTCGGGCGCCAGCGGCACCATCGCCGCGACGAGCAGCCGCAGCGCGGTGACCGCCAGCAGCGCCGCCAGCCAGGGATTCATCGCGCGCGCCAGATCAGGGTGGCGGAGACGGCGTAGTTCCACACCACGGTGATCAGCGCCCCTGCCGCGCCGGCCAGCCCCCAGGCGAGCACTCCGTCGCGCACCAGCAGCCCGGCAATGCCGACATTCGCCGCCGCGCCGACGCCGCAGACCAGGTAGAACAGCACCAGCCCACGCCACAGCGCCGCACCGCGCAGCCTAGCGTCGCGATAGGTGATGCGGTTGTTCAACACGAAGTTGGCGGTCATGGCGACCAGCGTCGCGCCCCATTGCGCCGCGGCGAAGCCGAGCCCCCCAAGCCCCACCAGCACGGCGAGTGCGGCCATGTGCACCAGCACGCCGAAGCCGCCGACCGCGGCGAAGGCCAGGAAGCGCAGCGGCACCACGCCGCCGGTCGCCTTGTCCAGCAGCAGGCCGGCGAATTCCAGCAGCACCGTGGCGTCCAGCTTGGAGGCGCCGTGCTCGCGCGCGCGGAAGGCGTAGGGGATCTCGGCGACCTGCAATCCGCGCGGCGCGGTCAGCAGGATGTCGAGTAGGATCTTGAAGCCGCGGCCGGTCAGGCGGGGCGCGACCTGCTCCACCAGATCGCGCCGGAGCAGGAAGAAGCCGCTCATCGGGTCGGCGACCGGCGCCGGCAGCAACGCCTGCGCGAGCCGCGTTCCGGCATCCGAGAGCGCGCCGCGGGCCGCCGAGAAGCCGCCCTGCGCAGCGCCGCCCTCGACATGGCGAGAGCCGATGGCGATGTCGGCGCCGCGCTCCACCGCGGCGAGCATGGCCGGCAGGATCGCCTCGTCGTGCTGCAGGTCGCCATCCATCACCGCGACGAAGGGCGCGGAGACCGAGAGCATGCCCTCGATGCAGGCCGAGGCCAGGCCGCGCCGGCCGATGCGGCGGATGCAGCGGATGCGTGGATCGGTGGCGGCGATCGCGCGCACGGCGGCGGCAGTGCCGTCCGGGCTGTCGTCGTCCACGAACACCGCTTCCCAGGCGATGCCGGCGAGCGCCGCATGCAGCCGTGCAACCAACGGCGCGACGTTCGCTGCCTCCCGGAACACCGGGATGACGACGGCAAGGTGGGCCGGCAGGGAAAGGTCGGTCGGCGCGGTCACGCCGGGGGCTTAGAGCAGATCGCCGGAGGGCGGAATCGCCCGGGGGCGTGAATCTGCTCTACGAAAGCGGCCTGGAGCGCCGTGCGCTGGAGTTGGACCAGGCGCCGGGCGCCTCGGCCTCCGCAGATATCGCGGCCAGCCTCCTGGCACCCTGCCGCCGTGGTCAGCCGAGGCCGAGGAAGCTCAGGATCGCGATGACGATGACGACGGCGCCGACGATGTAGACGATGCTGTTCATGGCTGTGCCCGTGTTGGTGACGCCACCACAACGGCCGGGCGCGGAGGGGGTTGCACGGCCCCCGCTCCCGGAGCCCCTGCCTCACGCCGCGGCGAGCACCGCCTCGACCGGACCATCCGCGGTGATCCGCCCGCCTTCCAGCCGTATCACCCGCGTGCACCAGCGCCGCACCACCGTCATGTCGTGGGTGGCGATCACCAGGATGTCGGCCGCGCCCACCATCTCGGCGAGCCGTGCCTGTGCGCGCTCCATGAAGGCGCTGTCGCCGGCGAGGAACCATTCGTCCATCAGCAGCACCTGCGGGCGCATCGCGGTGGCCAGCGCGAAGGCCAGCCGCACCTCCATCCCCGCCGAATAGGTCTTGATCGGCACGTCGAGGAAATCGCCGAGCCCGGAGAAGGCGGCGACCTCGGCCACCAGCTGCTGCCGCTCGGCGCCGGCCAGGCCGCGGTAGAGGGCGCGCAGCTCGATGTTCTCCCGCCCCGTGGCATCGGCCTCCATGCCGGAGGCAAGGTCGATCAGCGCACCGACCGCGCCCTCCACGCGCAGCCTGCCGCCGGCGGGTTCGTAGATGCCGCCGAGCGTGCGCAGCAGCGTGGTCTTGCCGGCGCCGTTCGGGCCGACCAGCGCGACGCGCTCGCCGCGGCCGATGCGGAAGGTCATCTCCTGCAGCGCGGTCACCACCACCCGGTTCGAGGCGTCGGTGTGCAGCCGGGCGTTGGCCAGCAGCCGCTTCTTCAGCGACCGCGCGCCGAGGTGGTAGAAGGGGAAGGCGATGGTCAGGCCCTCGGCCTCGATCAGAGCCATGCCGTCACACCCAGTAGGCGATGCGGCCGCGGAAGCGGACGAAGAAGGCGGCGGCCGCAACGACCAGCAGCGCGGTGTAGAGCAGCGCCGCCAGCCAGGCCGCGAGCGGCCCGCCACCCTCCACGAGCGGCCCGCGCACCGTCTCCAGCACCGTGTAGAAGGGGTTGAGCAACAGCAGCGGCTGCAACTCCGGCGACAGTTGTGACGGGCGCCAGAGCACCGGTGTCATGAAGAAGCCGAACTGCATCACGCTTGCCACGATCTGGCCGATGTCGCGGAATCGCGCGCAGAGCATGCCGAGCAGCATGGTCGCGGCGAAGGCGTTGACCAGGATCAGCGCGATGCCGAGCGGCAGCAGCAGCGCCTCCGGCCCCGGCGCGTGGCCGAGCAGCAGGAACACCGCGAGGATCAAGGGCGCGTTGTGCAGGGAGACGATGGCGTTGCGCAGCACCGCGCGCAGCGCATGCACGGTGAAGGGCATCGGCAGCTGGCGGATCATGCGCCCGGCGGAGTTCAGGCTGCCGGTCGCGTCCTGCACCGTCAGCGAGATGAGGTTCCAGGTGACGAGGCTCACCGCCAGATGGGGCAGGTAGTCGGCCGGCTCCACCCGGAACAGCCGCGAATAGATGAAGCCGAGACCGGCCACCATCGCGCCGGTCGAGATGGTCAGCCAGAACGGGCCGAGCACCGAGCCGCGGTAGCGATGGCGGATGTCCAGCCAGGCCAGCGCCCAGGCCAGCCGCCAGCGCGCGAAACCGGTGGTGAGGTCGGCGATCGCCCGCTGCCGCCGGCAGGGGCGGCCGGCATCATGCTCGAGAACCGGCATGGCGCGCTCGGCGAGCCCGCCGGAAGCCTGGCCGTCCATGCCCGTGACCCGGTCCGTACGCTGCTCAGCCGCCGATGCGAACGGAAGGTGCGGTCACGCGGTGGGGGCTGTCGGGCATGCGCGGCTCCGGGCTGCGGGGCGCGCCTGCTGGTGGCGGCGCGCGGCGATGCTCTTCCGCCCTGCGGCCGGGGCCGTCAATCCTGTCTGGCCGGGCGCGCTCACGGGCTGTTGATCGCACTTGGCTCGCGGCGCATCGTGGCCAGCGCGAGGGAGAGCCGATGGCGGGATACGGAACGGCGCACATGCCGGCTGCGCCGGCAGCACAGATGCCCGAGGCCCTGCTGCGCCTGGCGCGGCCGGCGCTCAGGTTGTTGCGCCGACTGCCGCTGGTCGGGCCACCGCTGGTGCGGGCGACGCTGCTCCGCCGCCAGCACCGCGCGACCGGCGAACGGGCGCAACTCGATCCGCCGGTCACATTCAACGATCACATCCTCCACCGCATGCTCTACGACCGCGATCCGCGGCTGAAGGTGATCAACGACAAGCTGGCGGTGCGGCAGGTGATCGCAGGGCTGGCCGGCCCCGCCTTCGTGGTGCCGCTGCTTGGCGTCTGGGACGACCCGGAGCGCATCGACTGGGAGCGCCTGCCGGAGCGTTTCGTGCTGAAGTCGAACCACGCCTCCGGCCGCTTCGCGCTGGTGCGCAACCCGGCCGAGCGCGATCCCGCCGCGCTGGCGGCGCGGGCGCGGGCTTGGCTGTCGAGCGACTACTTCGACGAGTCGCTGGAATGGGGCTATCGCGGCTTGCCGCGGCGATTGCTGGCGGAGCCGCTGCTGGTCGGGCCGGATGGCGGCCCGCCGGCGGAGTTGCAGGTGCTGACCTTCGGCGGCCGGGCGCATTACTACCGCATCCAGACCGGCCAGAAGGGGATGGGGGGCCGCACCGACACCTGGTACGACCCGTCCGGTCGTCGGCTGGAGATCCGCATCGGCCTGCGGCCCAGCGGCGTGACGGCAACGCGCGAGGAGGCCGAGACCGCCATGGCCGCCGCCGAGCGCGTCTCGGCCGGGTTCGCGCATCTGCGGGTGGATTTCTACCTCACCGGCTGCGGCCCCCGGATCGGCGAGCTGACGCCCTATCATCGCGCCGGCATGACGCGCTGGGCGCAGCGCGAATGGGATGAGCGGCTCGGCGCGCTGTGGACCGCCGCCACCGCGCGGGGCCCGGCCCTTGCCCGCTGAACGCCACCCCTGGCGCGCGGCCGCCGCGCCGGTCGCGCTTTGCCTCCCGCTCTGGCTCGCCGCCCCGGCGCCCGCCGCCCCGGCGGAGCTGCTGAGGATCGGCGTCGCGGTGGAGACCAGCGGGATCGACCCGCATCTCAGCGCTTCCCAGCCGAACGCGCAGGCGCTGCGGCATGTGTTCGAGCCGCTGGTGGCAATGGACGCGGCGCAGCGCCCGGTGCCCGGGCTTGCCGTGTCCTGGGAACTCGACCGGGTGGATCCGCGGCGATGGGTGTTCCGGCTGCGCCCGGGCGTGCGCTTCCATGACGGTCAGCCCTTCGGCGCCGAGGATGTCGCTGCCTCGCTGCGCCGGGCGATGGACCCGCCGGGCGGCGTCGGCGGCTACGCCTCCTACCTGCGGCAGGTGGTCGGATTCACGGTGCTGGACGAGCACACGCTGGAACTGCGCACCGCAGCGCCCCATCCGGCGCTGCCCTTCGACCTGACGGCGCCGATGATCGTCTCGCGCCACGCTGCGGCGGCGCCACCCGATGCCTTCAGCAGCGGCCAGCGCGCGGCGGGCACCGGGCCATATCGCTTCGCGGGTTGGCGCCGGGGCACGGAGCTGCTGTTCGAGCGCAACCCGGCCTGGTGGGGCGAGAAGCCGGCCTGGGCGCGGGTGCAGATGCTGCCGCGGTCGCAGGATGGCGCGCGCGTCGCCGCGCTGCTCGCCGGCGAGGTGGATCTGATCGACCAGGTGCCCACCACGGCGCTGGAGACGATCCGCGGGCGGCCTGACCTGCGGCTGTCGCAGGCGGTGACCAGTCGGCTGATCTTCCTGGCGCTCGATGCGATGCGGCCGGTCACGCCCTTCATGACCGACAGCGCCGGGCGCCCGCTGCAGCCGAATCCGCTGCGCGACCCGCTGGTGCGCCGCGCACTGAGCCTGGCGCTGGACCGTGGGGCGATCGTGTCGCAGGTGATGGGCGGCATGGCGCTGCCGGCCGGCCAGCTGCTGCCGCCGGGGATGATTGGCACCGACCCCTCGCTGCTGCCCGACCCGCACGATCCGGCGGAAGCGCGCCGCCTGCTGCGCCAGGCCGGCGTGCCGGAGGGCGCGCGGCTGGTGCTGCACGGCCCGAACGACCGCTACCTCAATGACGAGAAGGTGCTGGTGGCAGTGGCGGGGATGCTGCGCCGCGTCGGTCTCGCGGCGGAGCCGGTGGTGGCGCCGTTCTCGGTGTTCCGTGCGCGGCAGCGGCGGCACGACGCCAGCATGACGCTCAACAGCTGGGGCACCGAGACGGGCGATGCCTCGCTGGCGCTGCGGGCGCTGCTTGGCGCACCTGGCCGCCCGACCGGCTGGGGGCAGGTGAACTTCCTCGGCTATGCGAACGAGGCCTTCGAGTCGGCGCTCGCCACCGCGATGCGCGAGGCTGACGAGCCGGCCCGGCTCGCGGCGCTGGCGCGGGCGACCGGGATCGCGATGGCGGACCGCGGCGTGCTGCCGCTCTACTTCCAGCATGCGGTCTGGGCGAGCAACCGTGGAGTCGACTACCGCCCGCGGAGGGATGAGTACACCCTCGCCATCTCGGCCCACCCCGCGCGCTGATGGATGTCGGGGAGGGAAATGTCTATTGAGCGACAAATAAACGCGTGACGACCACCAAAAGCCCGCGCATAGTCCCAAAAATGGCATCGCAACGTTCCAGTTTCGTCGCATTCCAGCAATCCTCGCCCTCCACGCCTTCGTGGTCTGCCGATGCGGCGCTGCGGGAGCTCCTGCTGCCCGAGACAGAAGCCGGCTGCCCGGCCGCCCCATCCCTCCCCTGCTTCCGCGTTCTGCCCCTGACCGAGCTTCGCCCGGGCAGCCCGCGCCTGTTGCAGGGCCTCGGCACCAATTCGCTGCCACGCTTCCTCCGGCGGGCCACGAGCGTCGCACTGGAGATCGGCGGCGCAGCGGTGGCCGACCGCCTCCTGCCGCCGCGGCCCGCGCCGATGGAGGTCGAGGAGGGCCGCGCCCGGCCAGGGGGAGGTTCCTTCGCGCTCTATCTGCACTGGTCGCCCGACGGGCGGATCTCGGAGCTGGTGCGGCGGCAGGTGCTGCTGTGGCGCGCGCAGGGCTTCGCCGTGGTGTTCATCAGCAACGCCGCCCCGCCAGCGCCGGACTGGGATGCGATCGCGGATCATGCCGTGCTGCGGGTGCGGCGCGGCAATGCCGGGCGCGATTTCGGCGCCTGGCGCGACGGTCTGCGACTGGTGGAAGCGCGGTTCGGCCGGCCGGCGGAGCTTCTGCTGGCGAATGACAGCGTGCTCGGCCCCTTCGCCCCGCTCGATCCGCTGGTCGCAGCCTGGCGCGCCAGCGGCGAGGGCCTGTTCGGCATGACCGAGAGCCTCGCGGGCGGGCCGCATCTGCAATCCTACGCGCTGCTGGCACGCGGCGCCGGCCCGATCGCGAGCCTGGCCGACCACCTGGCGAAGCTGCCGGACAGCGCGAGCAAGTGGCGCCTGGTGCAGCGCGGCGAGATCGGGCTCAGCCACCGCATGCTGAAGGACCGGCAGTTCTGCGGCGCACTGTTCGACTACCCGTCGCTCTGCGGCATGGTGGATCGCGCGGAGCGCCGCGCGCTCGGGCCGCGCTTCGCGCGTGCGGACGCGCTGTGGCGCTTCCCGCTGAACCCGACGCACCATCTCTGGCGGCCGCTGGTGACGCGGATGGGCTTTCCCTACCTGAAGCGCGAGCTCATCCGCCGCATGCCCGACCCGCTCTCGCCCCGCGCCGCCTGGCGCGAGGTGGTGCCGGCACCCTGGGCGCGGCTGATCGAGGACCACATGCGCCTGATGCAGGGCGGCTGAGGCGCCCGATGACGGAGGCTGTGTCGGAGCAGACGAAGAGTGCCGCGCCGCTCTGCGTCTACACGGCGCTGACCGGTGGCTATGAGCGGCTGAACGAGCAGCCGATGGCGCGACGATCGGGGCTGCGCTTCATCTGCCTCACCGACGATCCCGAGCTGCGCAGCGAGAGCTGGGAATGCCGGCTGGTCCGCCCGGCCTTCCGGATGGACCCGGTGCGCAGCCAGCGCGACCTGAAGATCCGGCCGCACCTGCATCTGCCGGAATTCGACGCCTCCCTCTACATCGACAACAGCGTGGTCCTGAAGCAGCCGCCGGAGGCGCTGTGGGCGGCGCGCGACATCCGCGCCGGCCTCTCCCTGCCCCGCCACACCGGGCGGGAGACGCTGCTCGACGAGTTCGTCGCTGTCGCGCGCATGGGGCTCGACGACCAGGCGCGGATCTTCGAGCAGCTGAACCACTACCAGCTCGTGCATCCCGCCGTACTGGAGGAGCGCCCGTGGTGGACCGCGATCCTGCTGCGCGAGCACCACCGTGCGGATGTGCGGGACTTCGCCGAGATCTGGGCCGCGCATGTGCTGCGCTATTCCCGGCGCGACCAGCTTTCGGTGAACGTGGCGCTGCGCGAGAGCGGGCTGCTGCCCTATGTGCTGCCGCTCGACAACCGGCGCTCCGGCTTCCATCGCTGGCCGGTCACGCCGGGGCGGGTGCGCGATGCCGGCCCGCGCAGCGCCGCTTCCAGCCAGATGCCGCTGCTCGGCCGGGCGCGTGCGCTGGAGCAGCGCGAGACGGAGGTCGCGCGGGTACGCGGCACGCTCGCCTGGCGCGCGACAGAGCCGCTGCGCTGGGCGGAACGCCGCCTGCCGCTGCTGCGCCTGCTGGTACGCAAGCGCCCCTCGCCGGCGATGCTGGCGGCGGCAAGGAGGCTTCCGCTGGTCGGCCCCCGCGTGGTGCGGGCGGAGCTGACCCGCCGCTTCCGCGCGGCGAACGGGCGCGCGCCGCGGCTAGACCCGCCGGAGACCTACAACGACCACATGCTGGCGCGCATCCTGGATGAGCGGGATCCGCGCTTCCCGACCTTCTGCGACAAGCTGGCGATGCGCGAGCTGGTGCGGCGCGAGCTGGGCGAGGCGTTCGTGGTGCCGCCGCTCGGCGTGTGGCGCGATCCCGGCGAGATCGAGTGGGACGCGCTGCCGGAGCGCTTCGTGCTGAAGGCGACGCATGGCTCCGGCTACTACGCGGTGGTGCGCGGCGCGGCGGATCGCGATCCGGCGCGGCTGGCGGCGAAGGCGCGCGGCTGGCTGGCCAACGACTATTTCGACACCGCGCTGGAATGGGGCTATCGCGGGTTGCCCCGCCGGCTGCTTGCCGAGCCGCTGCTGACTGCGCCCGATGGCGGCGAGTTGCTGGAGGCGGAGGCCTATGTCTTCGGCGGGCATGTGGCGCTGCTGCGCGTGCTGCGCGGCACCAAGGGCCGCGTGGAGCGCCGCGAGCGCTGGTTCGACCGGGCCGGCGAGCCGGTGGAGATGAAGCTGGTCTGCCCGATCGGCCCGGTGGCGCTGGCGCCGGCCGACTTCGCGCAGGTGGTCTCGGCCGCCGAGGCGTTTGCGGCGGGCTTCGCGCATCTGCGGGTGGATTTCGCCATCTGCGCGGAGGGCGTGAAGGTCAACGAGGTGACGGCCTATTCGCTCGCTGCCAATGGCGCCTTCGTGCCGCAATCCTGGGATGCGCGCCTCGGCCGGATGTGGAGTGCGGCGGCGCGGGGCGACGCGGTCGAGGCGGTGATCGAGCGGGAGATCGCGGCAGCGCGGCGCGAGGAGCGCGGCGGCGCGTAGTGGTGCGATGGCGGGTGGGGAAGGTCCGGCGCCGGGACCAGGCTGGTGCTGCTGGACAGGATTGAACTGTCGACCTCTCCCTTACCAAGGGAGTGCTCTACCACTGAGCTACAGCAGCGGACCGGCTCGGAAGCGGCCGGTTTCCTAGCCCGTCAGGGGGGGCGCCGCAACCCCCCGCCCGCGCCCGCCGCCGCATCGTGCCGGCGCCAGAGGCGCAGCGGCGTGCACACCACGGGCCAGCCGGCGGCGACCACCGGCGCTTCGCCCAGCTTCTCGAAGGCGGAGGACAGCAGCCGCAGCATCGCCTCGGCCGCCCGCCAGCCGGGGCCGGCACGGGCAAGCTCCTCGCTGCCGACCACCGCCAGGCCACCCTGGAGGCAGAACTCCAACTCGGGCGAGGCCAGCGCGATCACCTGGCCGGGCTGCGCGGCGGCGACGACCTCGGCGAACCAGTCGCCCTCGTCGAATTGCGGCCAGACCATCAGCAGCGGCGGGACCGGGCCGCGGGCAGCGAACCAGGCCAGCGTCGCCGCGGCATCCAGGCCCTTGCGTACCGGGAAGGCGATACCCGTCTCGCCCGACCGGTCCGGGTCGCTCGCCGCGACGGCCAGCCCCGCACGGTCCAGCGCCCGGGCGAACAGGCCGAAGCCCGCGCCGAGTTCGCAGATCCGGCCGAGTGGCGCGAGCAGGCGCAGCGCCTCGGCGGTCGGCAGCGCCTTGCCGAGATGCCGCAGGCCGTGCGGCACCGCACGACAGGCCGCGGCGACCACCTCGGCCGTCGGCGGCTGCCCGGCATGCAGCGAATGCAGATACCACGCCCGGCGCGCCGCCGCGGCGGCGAGCCACCCCCCTGCCCCGCCGACCGCCCGGATCGCCTCCGTCGCCTCCACGGCGGCGAGCGCGGCACCGAGACGCCAGCGCTGCGCGCGCGCGGCAAGGGACTGGTCGGTCGCCGGCACCTGGCGCAAAGCCGCGCGCAAGGCCGCCGCCGGCTGCGAGGCGAGCGCGGCCGCCTCCGCTGCATCAGGCCGGAAGCACAGCGTTGCCGGGTCCGCGCGGAGCAGGGCGAAGGGGCGCAGCGCGTCGGGCGGCAGCGTCACCTCCAGCGCGCCGTCGAGCAGCACCCGCAGGTCGAGGCTGAACGGCCCGAGCCAGGGGACCGGCGAGGCCTCCGGCGCGGACACGAGGCTACTTCCCGGCCGGCGCCAGGGCGCCGGCCGCTGGCGTGCCGGCGGCGCGCGCCGCCTCCAGGCAGGCGCTTACCGCATCGCGCAGCGAGGCGGCGTAGCCGTCCGCACCGATGGTCGCCTGCAACTCGCGGTCGCCGAGCACCGCCTCCTCCGGTGGCCAGAGCCCGACGAGGATCCGTGCCTCGGGTGCGCGCTGGCGCAGCCGGCGCAGCAGGTAGCGCAGATGCGCGGGGCTTCCGGTGATCTCCAGGTAGCAGATGCACACCATCGCGACGCCGGCGACATCCAGCCGCGCGGTCTGGTCGCGTGCCACTGCCTCGTGCGGCACCACCTCCGCGCCGAGCCCGTGCTTGCCGAGCAGCTGCGCCAGCATCAGCGCCGCCGCCTCGTCGAGCGGGCCGCGGCCGGCGACGCAGAGCACCGCGCGCGGCGAGGTCCAGCCGGGCGGCAGGGCCAGCACCGGCGGCGGGCCCTCGGGTGTGCGCTTCGGGCTGGGGGGCTCCGGTTGCTTGCGCTCCGCGGGCTTGGTTGGCGGGGGGGCGGCTGCGACCTCGGCATGGTCGGCGAGATCGGCGATGACGCTGTGTGCGGCGTCGCGCACCGGCACCAGTCGCTCTGCCGGCAGGGCGCCACGCGCCACGTCGGCGGCGGCGAGTTGCAGGCCCTTCATCACCACCTCGTCGTAGTAGGCCGAGAGCGGGCGCTCCCGCAGCAGTTGCTCGGCCTGGTCCAGCGCCTCGTCGGGGTCGCCGGCCAGCATGCGCTGGTAGAAGCTTTCCGGCGGCGTCAGCGCCGGCCGGTCGCCGAGCAGCACGTCGAGGAAGGCCAGCCGCTTGACGTGCCGCCCGAGCACCACGAGGCAGAGCGTCAGCGGCATGGCCAGGATCAGCCCGATCGGCCCCCACAGCCAGCTCCAGAAGATCGCCGCGATGATCACCGAGACCGGTGAGAGGCCGGTGCTGTGGCCGAAGGCGATGGGCTCCACCACCTGGCCCATGGCGGCTTCGCCCACCAGGAACCAGGCGGCGGTCAGCAGCGCCATGGTCCAGCCGGGGTCCACCGCCGCGGCCAGCAGGATCGGCGGCGCAGCGGCGATCGGCGTGCCGACGAAGGGCACGTAGCGCATCAGCCCGGCAAGCGTCCCCCACAGCAGGGCGCCAGGCACGTCGATGAGGTAGAGCGCCACCCCCGTGACCGTGCCGTAGGCGCTGTTGATCACCAGCTGGGTCAGGAAGTAGCGGCTCAGCCGCCGCGCCGCGTCGTCGAGCGCGGTGGTGGTGCGATTGAGGTCGCTCGATCCCGCCAGGCGGATCAGCCGGTCGCGCAGATCCTCCCGCTGCAGCAGCACGAAGACCGCGACCACGAAGACGATGGCGGCATTGGCCAGCGGTGCCAGCACCGGCTGGACGATGCGCCTGGTCAATTCGAGCGGCGTCGGCTCCGGCTGGCGGACCTCCACCGGCAGGGGCGGCGGCGCCTCCCGCGCGCGGGAGGGGGCGCGCTCCGGCGCGGTCTGCGGGTCCGGCGAGGTCTCCTCCAGCGTGCCGCTGATGCGGTCCAGGACGGCAACGATGCGGTCCACCGTCATGCCACGCAACGTGTCGAGCTTGCGTTCCATCGTATAGGCGTAGCGTGGCATCTCGGTGGTCAACTCAGCCACCTGGGTGGCCATGAGGCCGGCGACGAACAGCACCCCGCTCAACGCCAGCAGCGCGGCGAGCAGCACCGCGGGGACGCGGCCGAGCCAGAGCCGGCGCAGCCCGCTGACTACCGGCGCCAGCACGAAGGAGAGCAGGACCGCCAGCGTGATCGGGATGAGCAGCTCGCGCCCGAAATGCAGCGCCGCCACCGCCAACACGCCCACCAGCACGGTCGGCAGGGAACGCATCCCCGGCACCTCGGCGGCGCGGACGCGGTCCGGGAGCGATGGCCGTTCGGGCAGGCTGTCGGGCATGGTGCGCGCTCTCCGGCAGGCGGCACGCGGCGGGCGGACGCTGCCACGACCGTGGCGCGCGCTGGCTCGGCGGGGCAAAGGCGCGCGCTGGTGTCCGGCGACGGCAACGCGCGGCCGGCTCGGCCGTTGCCTTTCCGATGCCGCGCCCGCATTCCGGGGCGGTGTGCGAAGGGGAGGCAGGCCATGGCAGCCACGGCGCCATCCGGCGGCAGGCCAGGGCCGGGGAGCGTGTGGCGGCGATGCATGGGGACGGTCGATGAAGCCTGAGCCTACCGGCCGCGGCGAGGGCGACTGGCGCTCGGAGGCGGAGCGCGGCGACCGCTCGCCGATCGCGCTTGCGCGTGTGCGGGCCGCCGAGCCGGGCCGCGGGCGGGAGGCCCAGGCCCCGGCGCAGATTCCCGCGCAGGGCTGGCGCGACATCCTCTGGCGGCTGCTGCTGGCCATCCCGGAGGACCGCGTGCTGGCCACCGCCGGCGGCGTCGCCTTCTTCGCGTTGCTGGCGATCTTCCCGGCCCTGGCGACCGTGGTCTCGCTCTACGGCTTCTTCGCCGATGCGGTGAGCATCCGCGACCACCTCGCGCTGCTGGAGGATGTGGTGCCGGATGGCGTGCTGAAGCTGGTCGGCGACGAACTGGCACGGGTGGCCGGGGCGCGTGGCGATACACTGGGGATCGCCTTCGTGACCGGCCTGGCGGTGGCGCTGTGGAGCGCGAATTCCGGCATCGCGGCGCTGTTCGACGCACTCAACATCGTCTACCGCGAACGCGAGAAGCGCAGCCTGCTGCGCTTCTATGCCACGACCTTCCTGTTCACTCTCGGCGCCATCCTGTTCGTGATGACGGCGGTGGCGGCCGTGGTGGTGCTGCCGGTGCTGCTCGGTCCGTTCGGGCTGGCGGCGCAGGCGCCGCGGCTGCTCGACCTGCTGCGTTGGCCGGTGCTGCTGCTGGCGATCATGCTTGGCCTGGCGCTGCTCTACCGCTTCGGGCCGAGCCGGCGGGCGGCGAAATGGCGCTGGGTGAGCTCGGGCAGCGTGGTGGCGGCACTGCTGTGGATCGCCGCCTCGATGGGCTTCTCCTGGTACGTGTCGAGTTTCGACAGCTACAACCGCATCTACGGCTCGCTTGGCGCCGGCGTCGGCTTCATGACCTGGATATGGATCTCCGCCGTGATCGTGCTGGTCGGCGCCGAGCTGAACGCGGAGATGGAGCACCAGACCGCGGTGGACACCACGCAGGGCGGGCCGAGGCCGCTCGGCTCGCGGGGCGCCGTGGTGGCCGACACGGTGGGCGAGGCGCACCGCTGAGAACGGGCGCCGAGGAGGAAGGCGCTGGGGCGCGGCGCGCATCCCCGCGGCCCCTCGCGCGCTTCGTCGGCGGAACCGAGGAGAGGACCGCCGCCATGTCCGACACCGCCATCCCCGCCATCACGATCGCCATCACCCCGATGCACCGCTCCGAGGAAGGGATCTGGGAGAGCGGCGCGCGAACCGGCGCCGCGTTCTTCCTGGTGGAACTCGTCCAGGGCGACGGCACCGATGCGGAGGTGCTGCTGGAATGCCGCGACGAACGCAGCGCCGCGCTGGCCGCGCGGGTCGCCGCGGCCACCGCGACGCTGCTCGGCCTGGCCCCGGCCGATGGCAGCGCCGGGGTCGAGGCCTTCGACGAGGAGACCGCCGCCATCCTCGCCGCCAACCCGACGCCCGAGATCGCCCTGCCCGCCGGCGAATGGCGCGGCGAGGCTGGCGAGGAGGAGGATGAGGAGGACGAAGACGAGGAGGAGCAGGACCTGCCCTCGGGTGGCCGGCCCTCCTGAGATCCGCACAGGGGTGCCTGCGCGCCACAGGGGGTCGCCCATCGCACGATCTGGAGCGTAACCATGTATACCATCTGTTGAGCGTCGATCACAAAGCCGCTAGTTGTGAGGAGCGCAATCCTGGGTTGTCCCGGGAGGCATCGGCGAAGATCGCGAGGCTCCTCATGCGAATCCTGCTCGGCTCCCCCGACCCGCGCCGCCCGACACCGCCAGGCCTTGGCGCGGGCCACTCGGTGGAGCTCGCCGACCCGTTCGAGGATCTGCCGGCCATCGCCCAGCACAGCGGCCCGTTCGACGTGGCGCTGCTGTCGGTCGCGAGTTGCCGCGCCCAGGTGATCGCCCCGCTTCGGGAGATCCGCCGCCGCGGCCTCGGACTGCCGGTGGTGATCCTTGCCAGCCACTTCGATCCGGAGGCGGAGCAGGAGGCGCTGCATGCCGGTGCCGACGACGTGCTCGGGCCGATGGTGCCGACGCCGCTGCTGGTGGCGCGGCTGCAGGCGGTGGTGCGCCGTGCGCTCGGCCACAGCTCGGCGCAGATCGCCTGCGGAAACGTGCTGCTCGACCAGGGACGGGCGCAGGTGAGCGTGGATGGCCGCCCGGTGCGCATAACGCGCCGCGAGTTCGAGGTGCTGGAGGCGCTGATGCTCCGCCGCGGCGTGCTGCTCACCAAGGAGCAGTTCATGGCGCGGCTCTATGCCGCCGAGGACGGGCCGGAGAACCGCATCCTGGACGTCTTCGTCTGCAAGCTTCGCCGCAAGCTGGCGGCCGCCGGCGCCGCGGAGATCGTGCGCACCGTCTGGGGTCGCGGCTACGTGGTGGAGGAGCCCGGGCCAGGTGCCGTCACGGCCGCGCGCGCCCGCTTCGCCGCCGGGCAGGCACGCCCGCGGCGCGCCCATCTCGCTCTCGGCGGCACCCCGCTCCCGGCAGCTTGACGCATTTCCGACTCCGGCGGCATCGCCGAGCCACCAGGAGACGCACGAACAGGAGCCAGGCCGGCCGTCAGGCAGCGCGCGAGGCCGCTTCGGCGTCATCCTCGGCGAACAGGCGGCGGGCCAGCAGCAGCGCCGCGCGTCCCCGGTCGCGGCCGAGTTCGGCCAGCGCCTCGCGCAGCAGCGCCCGGCCCTCGGCGGAACGGCTCTCCATCTGCTCCGCGGCAATCCGGCGCGCGGCCGCTTCGCACGCGACACGGGCCTCCTCGGGCCCGGCATAGGCGCCCTGCAGCGCCAGGTAGAATCGTCGCGCCGGCGTGGTGGCCTCCGCCGGGTCCAGCAGTTGCCGGCCGAACAGGAAGCGCGCGCGGTTGCACAGCACCACCGCGCCGCGGGAGCGGAACAGGAGATCGGCCCCGTTGACCAGCAGCCGCTGGCCCGGGCGCAACTCGATCACCAAGCGGCCCGGCCCGGGCGCCAGGGAGTGTTGCGGCGGCAGGTGGTCTTCGGCGTCCATACCAAGCGGCTTCCCCGCGCCCCGGCCTGCGGGGCGTGGCCGAACGCTGCACCCGGCTTGCTAACCGTATCTTGACCGCACGCAGCCCCCTTGCGCCTTGCGCCGGGTCGTCTCGCGAAGGTTCCGGTTGACCCGCCGCCGCGCCGACCGCAGATCAGCAATTGCGAAACCAGCCTTCGTGCATGCAGACCGGCCTCCGATCCGGCCGGATCCTGCTGCAATGCCGCCGCAAGCCGGAAGCATCACGCCGCCATGAACCACCCTGCCCCCTCGCCCATGAGGGCATATGACCAGGAGCAGCCGCGGCCAGCGCTCTCCGTTGTCGTGCCCGCGTACAACGAGCAGGAGGTGCTGCCCGCCTTCCACGCAAGGCTGGTGCCGGTGATGGAGGCGCTCGGCCTGCCGTGGGAGGTGGTCTTTGTCAACGACGGTTCGCGCGACGCGACGCTCGACATCCTGCTGCAGCTGCAGGCGACGGATCCGCGGGTCTCGGTGGTCAATCTCAGCCGCAACTTCGGCAAGGAGATCGCGCTGACCGCCGGCCTCGACCACGCCGCGGCGAGCCAGGCGGTGGTGGTGATCGACGTCGACCTGCAGGATCCGCCGGAGGTGATTCCCGACCTCGTCGCCGCCTGGCGGCGCGGCTTCGACATCGCCTATGCGCAGCGCCGCGTGCGCGAGGGCGAGACCTGGGCGAAGAAGGCCACCGCGGGCGCCTTCTACCGGGTGATGCAGCGGATCGGCGGGCGCGTGCAGCTGCCGCCCAACACCGGCGACTTCCGGTTGATGAGCCGCCGCGCCCTCGATGCCCTGCTGGCGCTGCGCGAGCAGCACCGCTTCATGAAGGGGTTGTTTGCCTGGGTCGGCTTCCCGTCGGTCCCGGTGCTTTACGACCGCGCGCCGCGGGCGGCGGGTACCACCAAGTGGAACTACTGGAAGCTGTGGAACCTCTCGCTGGAGGGGATCACCTCCTTCACCGTGGGGCCGCTGAAGATCGCGACCTATCTCGGCCTGGTGACCGCCGTCGTCGCAGCGGGCTATGGCGCGCTGATCGTGTTGCGCACGCTGCTCTGGGGCAATCCGGTCGCGGGCTATCCCAGCCTGATGGCGGTGGTGCTGTTCCTCGGCGGGGTGCAGCTGATGACGCTCGGCATCATCGGCGAATATCTCGGCAGGATCTTCAACGAGACCAAGGGGCGGCCGCTCTACATCGTCGAGCGGCACATCCCTTCGGGCGAGGCCTACCGGCAGGCGAGCAGCACGCCGATCGGCCTGCATCGGCTTGCCGAATCGGGGACCAGCGGCGCCAGCGCCGCCTGAACCGAGGGGAGGATCAGCCGCAGTTCGCCCGGCGCGAAGGGGGCGGCGGCGAGGTCCGTCTCGCGGCATTGCGGCGGGCGGTGCCAGCGCGCGGCGTACATCGTGTTGGCCGGCACGCCATGCTCCGAGGCGAGCGACAGCGTTTCCAGCAGCAGGGCGTAGGTCTCGTCTCCGGTGCGGCGGTCCACGCAGGGCCAGGGCGGCAGCAGCGTGAGCGTGCTGGCCTCCGCCAGCGCCTGCCGCAGTTCCGGCGCCGGCACCGACCATGGTACGCGCTGGCTGGCCCAGCCGGCGAGCGCGGCGCGCAAGGGCTGGGCGTCGGCGAACTGCACAAGCCCGGCGAGCAGGCACAGCAGCGGCGCGATGCGGGCCAGCAGCAGCATCGCGCCGATCAACAGCGCATAGGCCGCCGGCCAGAAGAAGCGCCCGGAGGCGCGGAACTGCTCCAGCGCCGCCGGCGGCTGGCCGAGATCGAGCACGATGCGGGAGCCGAATCCGACCCTGAAGCTCAGTGCCAGGGCGGTGAGCGCCAGCAGGACCAGCACCAGCCCGGCATGCCGCCACATCCCCGCCACCGCTGCGCGCGGCCGCCCCAGCAGCCCTGCCGCGAGCGCGCCGACCAGCCCGAGCCCCAGCCAGTTGTAGCCCTCCCACCCGCCATGGCCGGTGGCATCCACCAGTTGCGACCAGGGCAGGCCGATGAGGGCGGAGCCGGCCGGCCAGACCGGCGAGAGCAGGTTCATCGCGAAGAGGCCGTCGCCCGGCAGGCCGGTGGCGCCGAGATAGCCGAAGCTCCACATCACGGCAGTCACCGCGGCAAAGCTCGCGGCCACCGCAAGTCCCGCGCCGAGGAAGGCTTCACCGCGCAGCATCCGGGTCGCCGGCACCGCGCCGAGAAGGGCGAGCGTCATCACCGCGAGATACGGATGCACCAGCAGGGCGATCACCTGCAGTGCGCCGGCCGCCAGCCAGCGCCCGGTCGTCGGCGCCCGCACCAGGCGCAGATAGAAGCCGAGCCCGGTCAGCAGCAGGAAATGCCCGGTGAGCGCGGCATGCCCGAAGCGCCCGATCCATGCCGGCATCGCCGTGGCCGCCAATGCGATGCCGAGCGCCGGCAGCAGGCGCCGCTCGCCGGCGCCGCGCAGCGCCCAGACCGCGGCGATGGGCTGCAGCACCCAGGCCAGGCCGTAGAAGAGGCCGACGCCGTGAAAGCCTTCCGGCAACAGGCCGCGCAGCAGCTTGAGCGTGAGCGCCAGCGCCGGAATCGAGTCGGCGAAGGCGGTGTTGAGACCGCCTTCCAGCGTGTTCAGGTTGGCTGCCAGGGTGGGTGGCCAGCGCCAATCGTCGGCGATCAGATAGCGCTGCGCGATCATGTGCTGCGCACTGTCCCCGACCGGGCGCCAGGGCCCACCGGCGGTGGGGAACAGGAAATCGGGCGGAAAGATCCAGGCCGCCAGCGCCAGGCCGAGCGCCAGGGCACTGCCATAGGCCAGGGCCGATGCTTGACGATGCGACAGGTTCGGATCCTCGAACAGAGTGTCGCGCGTCTATCCGAGGATCGCGCCCGCCTTGTGGCAGCGGGCTTAGCCCCTGGTGCTGATCAGCAGCAGCGCCAGGCCGCCCCAGAAAACCAGGGAAAGCGCCACGCCGCAGAGGATGCCGCGCGCCGGCCCGAGCGCATCCGTCGAGGGCCGGGCCGGCCTGTCGTGGTGGGCGGCGTCGCCAGGAAGACGGCGGACACGGTGCAGGAGGATCTGACCCATCGGCCAATCATGGCGGAACTGAGGCGACAATTCCCGCAGATTCGTCCCGATTCGCCGGAAAGGCGGGACGAAATCGATCAATCGCCAGACGCCACAATGCCGCCGCAAGCGCGTCGCAAACCGGCCGGGCATCGGGGCTACCCCTCTCCCACGACAAGGTCGGTTTCGAGGATCGCAACCGCCGGCACGCGCTGCGCGGCGGATCCAGGGAGCCGACTACCCCAAGGAGAGACGGGGAAACCCGTAGACGAGGATCCTCCATGCCTGGCCTGGATGCCGTCCAGACGCTCGCCCGCGAGCCCGAAACGCGGTGCTCCTCCATCCATCCGCTGCTGGCGGGTGACGCCGGTTCCATCGGCGGCGCCTTGTCGGGTGGCGGGGACAGGCTGGGCGCGGCCCTCCGCCCCGGCGCCAAGCGCGCGCTGGACCTGCTCGGCGCGGGCGCGTTGCTGCTGCTCGCCCTGCCGGTCTTCCTGGCGATCGCGCTGCTGGTGCGGCTGGACGGCGGGCGGGTCTTCTACGCACATCCCCGGGTCGGTCGCGGCGGGCGGCTGTTCGGCTGCCTCAAGTTCCGCTCCATGGTCACGGACGCCGACCGCCGCCTCGCGGCGCTGCTGGAAAGCGACCCCGCGGCGCGGGCCGAGTGGGACGCCACCCGCAAGCTGAAGAACGACCCGCGCGTCACCTGGGTCGGCCGGGTCCTGCGCGCCAGCTCGCTCGACGAGCTGCCGCAGCTGATCAACGTGCTGAAGGGCGAGATGAGCCTGGTCGGCCCGCGCCCGGTGCAGGCCGCCGAGCTCGCGGCCTTCTACGGTGCCGCGGCGCAGCACTACCTCTCGGTGCGGCCGGGCATCACCGGGCCGTGGCAGGTGAGCGGGCGCAACGACACTTCCTACGCCCAGCGCGTCGCGCTCGACGTGGCCTATGCCACCAGGCCCTCCCTGCTCGAAGATGTGAAGATCCTGCTGCGCACGCCGCTCGCGGTCCTCGCCAGGCGCGGCGCCTACTGATACTCACCGCCGCCTCAGAGGCAGTACGGCCCGCCCCTGCCGGCGGGCCCAAGGCGAGAATGTCCCAGCTCATGGCCGAGACGGCCGAACAACGCGCCTCCGGGGGGCGGCTGCTCTCCGGGACGCTGTGGAATGCTGCCGGCCGCGGGCTGCCGCTGCTGCTGGCGCTCGCGCTGACGCCGGTGCTGGTGCACCAGATGGGGATCGAGCGCTGGGGGCTGTTCACCCTGGCGCTGGCCCTGGTTGGCGTGTTCGGCGTGTTCGACCTTGGCCTCGGCGCGGCGCTGACCCGCGCGCTGGCGGCGCGCATCGGCAAGGGCGAGCGGGCCGGCTCGACGGAACTTGCAGGCGCGGCGCTGACGGCGCTGGCGCTGGTCGGTGCAGGGGTTGCGGCGGTGGCGTTCCTCTTCGTCCCCTTCCTGGTGCAACGGCTGCTGAACACGCCGCCGGAGTTGCAGGCGGAGGCCGTCACCGCCTTCCGCCTGCTCTGCCTGGCGACGCCGCTGGTGGTGCTGAACGCCGCGCTTTGGGGCACGCTGGCGGCCTATCAGCGCTTCCGCGCGGCCAACCTGATCACCATCCCGGTCTCCACCTTCTACTATCTCGGCCCGGTGCTGGTGCTGTTCGTCTGGCAGAGCCTGGTGGGCGTGATCCTGGTGCTGCTGGCGGCGCGGCTGGCGAACACCGTCTGCTATTTCTGGCTGGCGCGGCGCGACCTGCCGGGGCTCGGGCCCGCCCTGCCCCGCTGGGCCTCCGTCGCGCCGCTGCTGCGCATGGGCGGCTGGATGAGCGCATCGGGCATCCTGACGCAGGCACTGCTCTATGCCGACCGCTTCCTGGTCGGCGCCCTGCTGACACTCTCGGCGGTGGCCTTCTACGCGACGCCGCTCGATCTTGTGATGCGCATGTGGATCCTGCCGGTGGCGGTGGCGCAGGCGATGCTGCCGGCGATGGCTTCGGCCTATGCGACGCATGCGCCGATGACGGCGGGGCTGCTGAGGCGCGGCGCGCTGCTGGCGATGGCGGCGGTGCTGCCGGCCTGCCTGCTGTTGGTGGCGCTCGGGCCGGAGTTGCTGCGGCTGTGGCTCGGCGCCGAGTTCGCGGCCGGCGGCGGACGGGTGCTGCAGATCCTGGCGGTCGGCATCTTCTTCTCCTGCACCGCCTTCGCTCCGGGCGCGCTGCTGGACGCGATCGGGCGGCCGGACGTGAACGCCAAGTGGCAGCTTGCCCAGGCGGCGGTGTTCCTGCCGCTCTCGGCGGTCGGCCTGCTGTGGCTCGGCATCGAGGGCGCGGCGGCGGCCTGGGCACTGCGCTGCGCGACCGATGCCGCGGGGCGGCTGTGGTTCGTCGCGCGGCTCTACCCGGCGGCGCGCGAGACGGCGCGCGACCTGGCGCTGCCGTTGCTGGCCGGCGGCGCGGGGCTGGCCGCGCTGCTGGCCTTCGACGCGGCGGCGCCGCTACTGGCGGTGGCCGTGCTGGCGCTCGGCGGCTTCGGGGTCGCCGCCACGCTGGCGATGACCACGGCCGAGCGGCGCGAGGCGCGTTTCCTGCTGCGCCGTCCCTGGCGGATCCGCGCCGTGCTGAAGGGCGAGCCGGCCTGATGCTCGCCGTGAATGGCCGCTTCCTGACTCAGAACGTCACCGGTGTGCAGCGCTTCGCCGCCGAGGTGACGCAGGCGATCGCGGCCACCGGCACGCCGCTTCGCCTGCTCGCGCCGCATGGCGCGCCGGACCGGCTGGGGAACGTGCCGGTGGAGCATGTCGGGCGACGGGTCGGGCAGAGCTGGGAGCAGCTCGACCTGCCGCGCGCCTCCGGCAGCCTGCCGCTGCTCAGCCTCGGCAACACCGCGCCGCTGCAATGCGGCGGGCCGCGTTTCGTGGTGATCCACGATGCCGGCGTGTTCGACACGCCGGAGAGCTATTCGCTCGGCTTCCGCGCCTGGTACCGCAGCCTGCACCTGGCGCTGCCGCGGCTCGGTGCGCGGATCGTCACCGTCTCCGGCTTCTCGCGTGCGCGGCTGGCGGGGCGGCTCAGGCTGGACCCGGCGCGCATCGCGGTGATGCCGGAGGGCGGCGAGCACATCCTGCGCGCGCCGGCCGATGCCGGCGTGCTGGCGAAGCACGGGCTGGCGCCGCGCGGCTACGCGCTGGCGGTGGGCACGCGGGCGGCGCACAAGAACCTGGCCGCGCTGCGCGAAGCGGCCGCCCTGCTGGCCTCGCGCGGCATGGTGCTGGCGGTCGCCGGCGCGGTGCAGGGCGGCGCATTCAGCGGCGCGGCGGATGCCGAGGGCAGCGGCGTGCGGCTGCTCGGCCGGGTCAGCGATGCGGAGCTGCGCGCGCTTTACGAGAACGCGCTCTGCCTGCTGTTCCCCTCGCGCTACGAGGGCTTCGGCATTCCGCCGCTGGAGGCGATGTGGTGCGGGTGCCCGGTGCTGGCGGCGCGAGCCGGCGCGGTGCCGGAGGTCTGCGGCGAGGCGGCGCTGTGGTTCGATGCCGAGGGCCCGGCGACGCCGGCTGCCGCGCTGACGCGCCTGCTCGACGAGCCGGGGCTGGCCGATGCGCTGCGCAGCGAGGGGCGCGCGCGCGCACAGCTGTATTCATGGGACGCAGCCGCGCGGCGGCTGCTGGACATCCTGGGAACGCGATGAAGATCGCCATCGTCCATGAGTGGCTGGACACCTATGCGGGGTCGGAGCGGGTGGTCGAGCAGATGCTCGAGCTGTTCCCCGAGGCCGACCTGTTCACCGTCTGTGACTTCATGCCGGAGGCCGAGCGCGGCTTCCTGCGCGGCAAGGTGCCGACCACCTCCTTCATCCAGCGCCTGCCACGCGCGCGGAAGTGGTTCCGCTACTATCTCGGGCTGATGCCGCTGGCGGTCGAGCAGTTCGATCTCTCGGAGTACGATCTGGTCCTGTCCTCCTCGCATGCGGTGGCGAAGGGCGTGCTGACCGGCCCCGCGACGCTGCATGTCAGCTACGTGCACAGCCCGATGCGCTATGCCTGGGATCTGCAGCACCAGTATCTCCGCCAGTCCGGCATGGACCGCGGCGTGAAGGGCGCGGCCACGCGCTGGCTGCTGGGGCGGTTGCGCGCCTGGGACCACGCCTCCGCCGCGCGGCCCGACGTGATCCTGGCGAACAGCGCCTGGATCGCCGAGCGCATCCGCAAGGCATGGCGGCGGGAGAGCACGGTGGTGCACCCGCCGGTGGACATCGAGGGCTTCCCCTTCCGCCCGGCGAAGGGCGAAGCCTATGTCATCGCATCCCGCCTGGTGCCGTACAAGCGCGTGGAGCTGGTGGCCGAGGCGTTCCGGGCCATGCCGGACCGGCAGCTGATCGTCATCGGCGATGGGCCCTCGATGCCGCGCCTGCGCGCGGCGGCGGCCGGCGCGACCAACATCGCCATCCGCGGCCGGCTGCCGCAGATGGAACTGGTGGCGCTGCTCCAATCCGCCCGCGCCTTCGTCTTCGCCGCGGAGGAGGATTTCGGCATCGGCATGGTTGAGGCGCAGGCCTGCGGCACGCCGCTCATCGCCTATGGCCGCGGCGGCGCCGCCGACATCGTGCAGGATGGCGCGACCGGCGTGCTGTTCGGCGCGCAAAGCGTCGAGGCGATCACCGACGCGGTGCGCCGCTTCGAGGCGCTGACGATCGCGCCCGAGGCCTGCCGCGCCAATGCGGAGCGGTTCTCGCGCGATGCCTTCCGCGCCAACCTGCTGCGCGAGGTGACTGCCGCCTGTGCGGCGCGGGGGATGCCGGCGCCGTGACGAGCTTCAGCCTGGTGATGGCCACGCGCGGCCGCACCGCCGAGATCGCCGAATTCATCGAAAGCCTGCTGGCGCAGGATCGCGCCGACGCCGAGCTGATCGTGGTGGACCAGAACGACGACGACCGGCTGACGGGTGTGCTCGCGCCCTATCGCGGCCGGCTTGCGCTGACGCATCTGCGCTCCTCGGTGGCGAACGCCAACCATGCGCGCAACCTCGGCCTGCGCGCGGCGCGCGGTCAAATCGTCGGCTTCCCGGACGATGACTGCCTCTATCCGCCAGGCCTGCTGGACCAGGTGGCCGCCGCCTTCGGGCGCGACCCGGCGCTGATGGTGCTGACCGGCCCCGCCGCGAGTCCCGCAGGCGGCCTCGGCTCCGGCCGCTGGCGGGCGGAGGGCGGGCCGATAGACGCCACCAACGTCTGGACCAGCGTCATCGAGTTCAACCTCTGGCTCCGCCGGCCGCTGGCGCTTGCCCTCGGCGGGTTCGACGAGGGGATGGGGCCGGGCACGCCGATCGGCTCGGCGGAGGGCAACGATCTGGTGCTGCGCGCCGTCGGGGCCGGCCATGCGGCGCGCTACGAGCCGGCGCTGCGCGTGGTGCATCCCGACAAGCGGCTGACCGAGGTGGCGGTGGCTCGCGCGCGGCTCTACGGGCGCGGCCTCGGCTTCGCGCTGCGCCGGCACCACGCCTCGCCCGGCATCTGCCTGCGCTTCGCGCTGCGCCCGCTCGGCGGCGCGGTGCTGAGCCTGCTGAAGGGAAGGCCGCGCGACGCTGCCTATTACGCGATGACGCTGCTCGGCCGCGCCGAAGGCTTCCTGCGCGCCGATGCGCGTGCCGGGCGCGTGCAGCCGGCGATCCAGGGCGACGCGTGATGCGGCTGGCGATCGGCATTGCCACGCGCGGCCGGGCGGCCGTTCTGGGCGAGGTGCTGGCGGACCTCGCGCAGCAGACGCGGCAGCCGGATCGAACCATCGTCTGCCATGTCGGGCCGGAGGACGTCGCGGCGTTGCCGGCGCGCTTTCCGCGCATCGAGTTCCTCACCGCGCCGGCGGGCCTGCCGCGCCAGCGCAACGCTATCCTCGACGCGGTGGCGGATTACGACGCGGTGCTGTTCCTGGACGATGATTTCCTTCCGCTGCCCGATTATCTCGGCGTGACCGAACGCGTCCTCGCGGCGCATCCCGACTGCGTCGTCACCACCGGCACGGTGATTGCGGATGGCGCCAAGGGGCCGGGAATCTCGGTCGAAGAGGGGCGCGCGATCCTCGCCGCGGACAGCTACGCCGGCGATCCGATTGCCGCCGCGCCACACTTCAACGGCTATGGCTGCAACATGGCGCTGCGCCTCGCCCCGATGCGCGCCCACGGCCTGCGCTTCGACGAGCAGCTGCCGCTCTATGGCTGGTACGAGGATCTCGACCTGACGCGGCGGCTCGGCGCGCATGGCAGCATCCTGCGGCTGGCGGGCGCGCGTGGCGTGCATCTCGGCACCAAGTCGGGCCGCGTGCCCGGCACCAAGCTCGGCTACAGCCAGGTGGCGAACGCCATCTACCTGGCGCGCAAGGGCTGCTATCCCTGGAACCGCGCGCTGCGCTCCGCCGCGCGGCACCTGGCGATGAACACCCTGCGCAGCCTGAAGCCGGAGCCGCATGTGGACCGCGCCGGCAGGCTGCGCGGCAATCTGATCGCGCTCGGCGACCTGCTGCGCGGGCGGATGCACCCCATGCGCGTGCTGGATCTGTGATGCAGGACGCGCTGTTCCTGGCATCGAAAGTCTTCTGGGCGGTGGCGCGGCCGAACACGCTGGCGCTGGTGCTCGCGCTGTTCGGCCTCGTGCTGGTCTGGCGCGGGCGGCGGTTCGGGCGCTGGCCGTTGGCGCTCGGGCTCGGCTGGTACGCGGCGGTGTTCGTCCTGCCGGTCTCGGCGCTGCTCACCCTGCCACTCGAGGCACGCTTCCCCCGGCCCGCCGCCCTGCCCGGCCCGGTCGCCGGTATCGTGGTGCTGGGCGGCGCGGTGGAGCAGCAACTGACCGAGGCGCACGGCATCCCTGCGCTGAACGGCGCCGCCGAGCGGATGACCGAGGCCGTCGCGCTCGCGCGCCGCCACCCCGAGGCGCGGCTGGTCTTCACCGGCGGCTCCGCCGCGCTGATTCCGGGCGGCCCGACCGAGGCCGACACCGCACGGCGCCTCTTCGCCGATCTCGGCGTGCCGGCCGGGCGCCTGACCTTCGAGCAGGAGAGCCGCAACACCCATGAGAACGCCGTGCTGACGCATCGCCTGGTGCGGCCGGGCGAAGGCGAAACCTGGCTCCTGGTGACCTCGGCGAGCCACATGCCGCGCGCCATGGGCAGCTTCCGGGCGGCCGGGTGGAACGTGACGGCCTGGCCGGTGAACTACACCACCGGCCGCGATCCCGGGCTGTGGTGGCAATGGCCGTTCCCGACGCGGCTCAACCAGGCGGAATGGGCGCTGCGCGAGTGGATCGGGCTGGCCGCCTACCGGATGATGGGTCGCACAGACGCGGTGTTCCCGGCGCCGTGATCTACCGCGCCCGGTAGATCTCCACCGGGCCGCGCGTTTCGGGGACGCTGGCGAAGAGCTCGTAGCCCTCGGCGACCGCGGCCATCACCTGCGCCGCGGCGGCGGGGCGCATGGTCTGCATCCAGCCGCGATCCACCACGATCACCCGGGGGCGGGCGGCCAGCACGCGGTCGAGCTCGGCCTCGGTGCTGGTGTCGGACAGATCCTCGAACACCCCGGTCAGGTGCGGCGGGAAGGGAAAGCGCGTGGCGGTGCGGACGCCGGCGATGACATAGACGCTGGCGTGGTAGTTGGCGATCAGCGCATCGCCGCCCGGCCCGGCGGCCCGCGCCACCTGCGCCGCGACCTTGCGCACCGGGTCGCGGTTCACCAGGCCGGGGCCGCGGTCGAAGCGATACTGCATCTCGAACAGCCACGCATCGGCGGCGATGATGCCGATGAGGCCGGCGAAGGCCGCCGGCGTCAGGCCGGGACGCGCGAACGCCACCGCCAGCCGGAAGGCGCCGGTTGCGGCCAGGATGGACAGCGAGGGCAGCCACAGCAGGAAATAGTGCGCGAAGTAGAAGCCGGGCGCGGAAATCGCGAGCGAGGCGACCACGAACCACAGCGCCGCGAAGGCCGTGAGCAGCGGCACCGGCTGCAACGCCTCGCGCGGTCGCCAGGCGACGAGCGCCACCAGCGCGAAGCCGAGGCCGAAGCCCACCAGCAGCGCCGCCGCGGTGATCCGGCGCATGGCCTCGGCGGGTTCGATGCGCTCCATCGCGTAGCGGAAGGGCGCGAGCAGCGAGCCATCGAGGTACTGATCAAGCCACCCTTGCGTCCAGTAAGCGAAGCCCGCCAGCGCGAAGGGCCCGGCACAGAGCGCGGCGTAGAGCGCGGCCATCCCCGCCAGCCGCCGCCAGGGCAGCAGCCCGCGCAGCAGCGCCGGCCCGACCAGCAGCGCAAAGGCCAGGCAGCCTTCCGGCGCCGCCACCTGCTTGATCAGCAGAGCGCAGCCGATGGGCAGCCCCATGGCGACGATCGCGCCGAAGCCGGGCGCCGCGCGCTCCGGTCCGAGCGCCCGCGCCGCGCCGCGCATGGCGATCGCCATGGCGGTGGCGACGAAAGGCGCCATCAGGATCTCGGTATTGGTGCAGATGCCGGTGAGCAGCACGGATTGCGCGGCGTAGAGCAGCCCGGCGCCCAGCCCGATCGCGCGCGGCGCCCCCACCCCGCGCGCCGCGGCGTAGAGCGCACAGGCGGTGACGGCGACGCAGATCAGCCCGAGCAGCCGAACCGCCTCGACCGAGACGCCGAACGCCAGGAAGGCGAGCGCCACCATCGCCGGGGCGCCGATCGGGTGCATGTCCCAGGCGGCGACCAGCGGCCAGCCGCCGTTCAGCCATTCCCGCGCCTGCACCATGTAGAGCCCCTCATCGGTGTCCACGACGGCGGGCACGAAGGAGGTGAGGCGCAGCAGGACGGCCGCCACGACCAGCAGAAGCAGCGCCGCCGCATCCTTCTGCCAGGGCGCGGTGCCGCGGGCGGCGAAGGATGCGGACGGAGATTCGGGCATGGCTCCTCGGGCGGACGCGGCCACGCCGCCGTGAAACCCTAAACCCTCGTTGCGCGCATCGCGCAAGCCCGCCAGGCGGCACACATCCGGCTCAACGGCGGCGGCAGCCCGGCCTATGCTGACCGGCAGAAGCAGGGTGGGAGGCGGGCATGCGGCTCGACGGGGCATCGGCAATCGTCACCGGCGGCGGCTCGGGGCTGGGCGCGGCCACGGCCGAGGCGCTGGCGCAGGCGGGTGCGAAGGTGGTGGTGCTCGACCTCGACCAGGCGAAGGCCGAGGCGGTGGCAAGCCGCATAGGCGGCACCGCCGTCGCCGGCGATGCGGCGGAGGAGGCGCCGCTTGTTCGCGCCGTCGACGCCGCGGGGGCGCTGGCGCCGCTGCGGATCGCGGTGGCCTGCGCCGGCATCGCCCCGGCCGCGCGGATCGTCGGCCGCAACGGGCCGCATGACCTCGCCCTGTTCGAGCGCGTGCTGCGCGTCAACCTGCTCGGCACCTGCAACCTGTTGCGCCTGGCCGCTGCGCGCATGACCACGAACGCCCCGCAGGAGAGCGGCGAGCGCGGGCTGGTGGTCTGCACCGCCTCCATCGCGGCGTATGAGGGGCAGATCGGCCAGGCGGCCTATGCCGCCTCCAAGGGCGGCGTGGTGGCGCTGACCTTGCCGGCGGCGCGCGAACTTGCGCGCTTCGGCGTGCGCGTCGTCACCATCGCGCCGGGCCTGTTCCACACGCCGATGATGGACGGCTTCCCGGCGGAGGTGCGCGAGGCGCTCGGGCGCCAGCCCCTCTTTCCGCAGCGCCTTGGCCGGCCGCAGGAATTCGCCGCCATGGTGCTGGCGATCGCCGCGACCCAGCTACTGAACGGCGAGACCATAAGGCTGGACGGGGCCTTGCGCCTGCCGCCGGCCTGAGGGCAGCCGGACAGAAATTGCGCATGCCGGCGGCATTTCTGGATGCCGCGTGCGGCATTTAACGGGCCCGAAACAATTTCGTCATCGGGGCTTCGCTCATTGCGTGGGAATCCCGCCCACGGATGGGTTAACGAATCGTCTGCACCCGCCGGCGCCGGCAAGCGCTGGTCGGGACGTGGTTTCGCGTCGTTCGCCGGTCCGCAACGCAAGCCGGCAGGAACACGCGATGTCGCTCTCGACCACCCCCACGAACGCCCACTACTTCCAGCCGATCGCCGCGCTTTCGCTGAGCGGCGCGGAGATCGCCGCGTTCGACCCGGGCACCGACCGGCTCTTCGTCACCTTCAGTGGCGGCCTGCAGGTGGTGGACCTGAGCAACCCGTCGGCACCGGCGCTGATCACCACGCTCGACCTGACGGCGGCGCCCTATGGCTTCGCGACCACCGATGTGACCTCGGTGGCGGTGAAGAACGGCATTGTCGCGGTGGCGCTGCCGAACGCCGACAAGGCATCCGACGGCCAGGTGGTGTTCCTCGACGCGGCGACCAATGCGTTGCTCGGCGCGGTGACGGTCGGCGTCCTGCCGGACAGCCTGACCTTCACCCCCGACGGCACCAAGGTGCTGACGGCGAACGAGGGCGAATACCTCGATGACGGCACGCCTGGCGGCAAGGGCTCGGTCTCGATCATCGACATCTCTGGCGGCGTTGGCGCGGCGACCGTGCAGACCGCCGGCTTCACCGCCTTCGACGGCCAGGAGGACGCGCTGCGCGCCGCCGGCGTGCGGATCTTCGCTGGCAATTCCGTCTCCGACGACGTCGAGCCCGAATACGTCGCCGTGTCGCCCGATGGCACCAAGGCGATGGTGACGCTGCAGGAGGCGAATGCGGTCGGCCTGCTCGACATCGCGACCGCGACCTTCACCGCCATCGTCCCGCTCGGCACCCAGGATTTCAGCGCGCTGCTGGCCGACTTCAGCGATCGCGACAGCGCCAGTGGCGGCGCCGCGATCAACCTCGCCACCGGCAACCCGGTGTCCGGGCTGTACATGCCGGATGCGATCGCCGCCTATGAGGCGGGCGGCCAGACCTATTACGTGATGGCGAACGAGGGCGATGACCGCGACGATTTCCTGAACCCGGACGAGACCATCCGGGTCGGCAGCGGTTCATACGACCTCGATGACGCCATCTTCCCGGACGAGGCGGTTCTGAAGACCAATGCGGAACTCGGCCGCCTGACCGTCTCCAATGCGCCGGGCCTGCGCGGCGACACCGACGGCGACGGGGACGTGGACCAGATCCTCGCCTATGGCGGCCGTTCCTTCACCATCCGCGACGCCGCGGGCGACATGGTGTTCGACAGCGGCGACTTCATGGAGCGCATCATCTCCAGCCAGTTCCCCGCACTGTTCGACGACGGCCGCAGCGACAACAAGGCAGGCGAGCCGGAGGGCGTGACCGTCGGCGAGATCGACGGCCGCATCTACGCCTTCGTCGGCCTCGAGCGTGCAGCTACGACCCTGGTGTTCGACGTCACCGACCCGCTGACCGTGACCTACACCGGCGTGGCGCAGAACCCCGGCGATCGCAACCCCGAAGGCACGCTGTTCATCTCCGCCGCCGACAGCCCGACCGGCCAGGCGCTCTACGTCTCCGCCAACGAGAGCAGCAACAACATCTCGGTCTTCGAGGCCTCTCCCAGCTTCACGCTGCAGCTGCTGCACTTCGCCGATGGCGAGGCCGGGCTGCTGGCCAGCCAGACCGCGCCCAACCTCGCCGCCCTGGTGGACGCCTTCGAGGACGACTTCGCCAATACGCTGATCCTGGCCGGCGGCGACAACTTCCTGCCGGGCCCCTTCCTGGCGGCCGGCACCGACAGCTCGGTTGCTGCACAACACAACAAGGGCAACAACCCCGGCGCCGCGGACATCGAGATCCACAACCGCATCGGCGTCGAGGCTTCGACGATCGGCAACCACGAGTTCGACCTCGGGACCAACGCCTTCTCCGACATCATCAACGACGCTGCCTTCCCCTATCTCTCCGCCAACCTCGACTTCTCGGCCGACGGCGCCATCAGCGGCCGCTATCAGGAGACGGTCGGCCTCGGCGGGCTCGAGGATGCCGCGGGATTGGCGCGCAAGATCGTGCCCTCCGCGGTGCTCAACAAGGGCGGCCAGCTCATCGGCCTGGTCGGCGCGACGACGCAGATCGTCGAGACGATCTCCTCCACCGGCGGCGTCGAGGTGAAGGGCTTCGCGGGCGACGGGAGCGAGGACAACGACATGGCGCTGCTCGCCTCGCAGCTGCAGATCGTGATCGACGATCTGCGCGACCAGGGCGTGAACAAGATCATCCTGATGGCGCATCTCCAGCAGATCGCCTTCGAGGTCGCGCTGGCGCCGCTGCTGGAGGGCGTGGACATCATCCTCGCCGCCGGCTCCAACACGCGGCTCGGCGACGCGAACGACGTGCCGGTGGCCTTCCCGGGCCATGGGGCGGATTTCGCCGACAGCTACCCGCTGCTCGCCACCGGCGCCGATGGCGGCACCACGCTGATCGTCAACACCGACAACGAGTTCACCTATCTCGGCCGCCTCGTCGTGGAGTTCGACGGCGAGGGCAACATCATCCCCGGCTCGCTCGACGAGGACGTCAACGGCGCCTATGCGGCGACCGCCGCGAACGTCGCCGCGGCCTGGGGCGTGGACGAGGCCGACCTCGCCACCACCGCCTTCGCGGAAGGCACCAAGGGCGAGCAGGTGGCCGACATCACCGAGGCCGTGCAGGCGGTGATCGATGCGAAGGACGGCGAGGTCTGGGGCTACACCAACGTCTACCTCGAAGGTGAGCGCAACCAGGTCCGCAACCAGGAGACCAACCTCGGCAACATCACCGCCGACGCCAACCTGCTCGCCGCGCAGGAGGCGCTCGGGGATGGCGTGCTGGTGGGCTCGCTGAAGAATGGCGGCGGCATCCGGGCGCAGATCGGCGCAGTGGACGTAGTCACCGGTGACAAGGAGCCGCCGCTGGCCAACCCCGGCGCCGGCAAGCCGGCAGGCGGCGTCTCGACCCTCGACATCGAGAACTCGCTGCGCTTCAACAACCTGCTGATGGTATTCGACACCGATGCGGCGGGGATCAAGGCGATCCTCGAGCATGGCGTCGCCTCGCTCGGCGGCCAGGGCCGCTTCCCGCAGATCGGCGGGCTCAGCTTCTCCTACGACCCTGACAACGCGGCCGGCTCGCGGGTTCTGAACGTCGCGGTGATCGACGAGGCCGGGCGGATCCTCGCCCGGATCGTCGAGAACGGCGCGGTCAGCCCCGAGGCGCCGGCCACGATCAGCATGGTCACGCTGAGCTTCCTCGCCAATGGCGGCGACGGCTACCCGATCAAGGCGAACGGCTCGAACTTCCGCTTCCTGCTCGATGACGGCACGCTCAGCGCACCGCTGGACGAAGCCTTGAGCTTCACCGATGCGGCCAACATCCCGGCCAATGCAGTCGGCGAGCAGCAGGCGATGAAGGACTTCATGGCCGCCAACCACGCGACGCCGGCCGAGGCCTACAGCGAGCCGGAAACGCCGGCCTCGGGCGACACGCGCATCCAGGAACTCAACGTCCGGGCCGATGCCGTGCTCGACGGCTACACGCTGACCGGCACGGTGCAGGCCGACAGCATCGAAGGCACGCTTGGCGACGACAGCATCTTCGGCTTCGTCCGCGATGACGTCCTCACGGGTCTGGCCGGTGCGGACACGCTGGACGGCGGCGCAGGACGGGATGAGCTGGACGGAGGCGGCGGCAACGACATGCTGGCCGGCGGCGTCGGCGCCGACACGCTGGATGGCGGCAGCGGCGACGACACGATGGAAGGCGGGCTGGGCGGCGATGCCTATCTCGTCGACTCCGCCGGCGACCTGGTGGTCGAGCTTGGCCGGGGCGGCCAGGACACGGTGTTCAGCAGCCTGGCGAGCTACACCCTGCCCGATCTGGTCGAACAGCTCGTCCTCCAGGACGACGCCCTCGCGGGGACCGGCAACGGCAGGGCCAATCTCCTGGTCGGCAACACACTCGACAACACGCTCGAGGGTGGCCTCGGCGCCGATACGCTTACCGGCGGCGAGGGCGACGACCTGCTGAGCGGCGGCATCGGCTTCGACCGGCTCGAGGGCGGGACGGGCGACGACACGCTGGTGGGCGGCCGCCAGGCCGACACGCTCAGCGGCGGCGAGGGCAACGACGTGTTCCGCTTGGAGCAGGAGCGCGACAGCGGCGCGACCGGCACCGATCTCATCGACGGCTTCGTCCGCGGCGAGGACCGGATCGAGCTGGCCTTCGACGCGAACCGCCTGCTGCCGGGCATCCAGGACTTCGCCTTCACCACCCTGCCCTTCATCCCCTTCTCCCCCGGCCTGCTGCGGGTGGAGCTGGTGGCGCCGGACACCGTGATGGTGCTGGGCAATACCGACGCGGATGAGGATGCCGAGTTCGCGCTCATGGTCCGCGGCGTCACCACGCTGGACGCATCGGACTTCATCTGATGCGACGCGGCGGGCGGGGCGGACCCCGCCCGCCGCACCTGTCCGCTTGCGCCGCTTCGCCGCTTGCGACAAGAACGTTGCAGGCATCGCCGGGCTGGACCGGCGGGCTGGCGGAACGAGAGGGGAAGGCGGATGAGGCGTCGTGGATTCGTGTCGGGGGCGGCCGCGGGTGGCCTCGCCTCCGCCGCGCTGGCAGCGCCGGCGCTTGCGCAGGGGCGGATCGAGTGGCGGATGGTCACGCTCTGGCCGCGCAACCTGCCGGGCCCGGGTGTCGCCGCGCAGAAGGTGGCGGACCGGATCGGCGCGGTGACGGCGGGGCGCATCACTGTCCGGGTATACGCCGCCGGCGAGGTGGTGCCCGCCCCCGGCGCCTTCGACGCGGTGGCGGCCGGCACCGCCGACCTCTACCACGGCGTCCCCTCCTTCTGGATCTCCAAGACGCCGGCGATCGGCTTCTTCGGCAGCTTTCCCTTCGGCATGACCGTCTATGAGCGGCAGGCCTGGATGATGCATGGCGGTGGCCAGGCGCTGTACGACGAGGCCTATGCGAAGTTCGGCGTGAAGCCCTTCAACACCGGCGACAGCGGGCCGCAGTGGTTCGGCTGGTTCCGTCGCGAGATCAACTCCGTCGAGGATTTCCGCGGCCTGCGGTTCCGCACCGCCGGCCTGGGCGGCGAGATGTTCCGCCGCGCCGGCGCCTCGGTGGTCGCCCTTCCCGCCGGGCAGATCTTCGCCGCGCTGCAATCCGGCACCATCGACGCCGCCGAGTTCCTCGGTCCCTTCAGCGACGCGCCGCTCGGCCTGCATCAGGTGACCAAGAACTACTACTACCCTGGCGTGCAGGAGCCATCTTCGGCCGAGGAGATCGGCATCAACATGGGGCGCTGGAACGCGCTGCCGGACGACCTGAAGAACGCGGTGCGCTTCGCCTGCCAGTCGGTGGCCGAGGAGATCACCACCGAATACGACGCGATGCACCCGCGCGCGCTGGCGGAACTCGTCGCCCGGCACGGCGTCACGCCGAAGGAGGTGCCGCGCGACGTGCTGATCGCGCTCGGCAACTCGGCGGGCGAGATCCTGGCGGAGTTCCGCGCGCATCAGGATCCGCTGGTGAAGCGCGTGGCCGACAGCTACGCGGAGTTCCGCAACCGCAGCCAGGCCTACATGCTGCAGACCTATGCGGGCATCTTCTCCGCACGCGCGCTGCCGATCCGCTGGGGCTGAGCGCTGCACGCCCTGCTACGCCTGGCAGAAGCGCATGACGCCGCGAGCCGTTGGCTGGCGCGCGGCGTCATGTGGCTGGCGCTCGCCACCGTGCTGGTGCAGTTCGCGGTGGTGGTGCTGCGCTACGCCTTCGCCTCCTCCTTCGTCATGATGCAGGAGAGCGTGATCTACCTGCACGCCACGCTGTTCATGCTGGCCATCGGCTATACCTACCTGGTGGATCAGCATGTACGGGTGGACGTGCTCTATGCCGGCTGGTCGATGCGCCGGCGGGCGCTGGTGGACCTGATCTCCATCCTGGTCGCGGTGTTGCCGTTCTGTGCGCTGGTCGTCTGGGCCTCCTGGGACTATGCGGCGCGCTCCTGGGCACAGGACGAAGGGCCGATGGCGGTGGGTGGCGTGCCGCTGGTGCCGGCGCTGAAGTCGCTGATCCCGGCGATGGCGATCCTGCTCGGGCTGCAGGCGGTCTCCATCGCGATACGCTGCGTCGCGGTGCTGGCCGGCGCGGCGGAGACGCATTTCCCGCACCGCGCGCATCAGGGCGGCGCATGAGCACAGCGGCGATCGGGCAGGTCCTCGACCTGCTGATGTTCGGCGCGCTCTGCGTGCTGATCCTCACCGGGATTCCGGTGGTGTTCCTGCTGACCGGCTGCGCGATCGTGTTCGGCGCGCTCGGTGTCGCCTTCGGCGTCTTCGACACCTTCCTGCTGGCCGCGCTGGCGCAGCGCATCTTCGGAACGATGACGACGGAGACGCTGGTCGCCATCCCGCTCTTCGTCTTCATGGGCATCATGCTCGAACGCTCCCGCATCGCCGAGGAGCTGCTGGAAGCCATGGGCAGGCTGTTCGGCACGGTGCGCGGCGGGCTGGCGATCAGCGTCTCCGTCGTCGGCGCGCTGCTCGCCGCCTCCACCGGGATCGTCGGCGCCACGGTGGTGACGATGGGGCTGATGGCGCTGCCGGCGATGCTGCGGCGCGGCTACGACAAGCGCTTTGCCTGCGGCACCATCTGCGCCGCCGGGACGCTCGGGCAGATCATCCCGCCCTCGACCGTCATGGTGATCCTGGGCGAGGTGATCGCCGCGGCGTACCAGCAGGCGCAGCTCGCGCAGGGGAAGTTCTCGGTGGAGACGGTCTCGGTCGGCCAGCTCTTCGCCGGCTCGATGCTCCCGGGGCTGATGCTGGTGGGCTTCTACATCCTCTACCAGCTGGTGGTCGCCTTCCTGAAGCCGGAGCTGGCGCCCGCAATCCCGCGCGAGGAAGCGGAGCGGATCGGCACCGCCGAACTGCTGCGCGCGCTGGTGCCGCCGATGGTGCTGATCGTCGCGGTGCTCGGCTCGATCCTCGGCGGCGTGGCGACGCCGACGGAAGCCGCCGCCGTTGGCGCCATCGGCGCGACGATGCTGGCGGGGCTGCGCCAGGAAGGCCGCGCCTGGCCCATCCTGCTCGGCGCGCTCTGCGCGGTGGGCCTGGTGCTGCTGGGCGTGGCCTTCGACCTGCGGCTCGGCCGCGCCGCGCCGCCGCTGGCGGATCGCATCGCGCTCGGGGCCGCGGCGGTACTTTGCGTGGGGCTGGCGGCCGGCGTTGCCGCGGCGCTGTGGCGCACCTTCCGCGGCGGCGTGCTGGCAGCGGTCTCGCATGCCACCACCACCATCACGGCGATGATCTTCGCCACCCTGATCGGGGCGACGCTGTTCAGCCTGGTGTTCCGCGGCCTGGGCGGCGAGGAGACGGTGAAGGAACTGCTCGGCGCGATACCGGGCGGGCAATGGGGCGCGCTGCTGGCGGTGATGGCGGTGATGTTCGTGATGGGCTTCTTCCTCGACTTCGTGGAAATCACCATCATCGTCGTGCCCATCGTCGGCCCGGTGCTGCTGGCGATGGGGATCGATCCGATCTGGTTCGCCGTGCTGATCGCGCTGAACCTGCAGACCAGCTTCCTGACGCCGCCCTTCGGCTTCTCGCTGTTCTACCTCGGCGGGGTGGCGCAGAAATGGGTCGGCACCGGCGACATCTACCGCGGCGTGATCCCCTTCGTGATCCTGCAGCTGATCGCGGTCGCCACGGTGATGGCCTTCCCCGGCTTGGCGACCTGGCTGCCCGGCGTGCTGTTCTGAGCCCCTGGGGCGGCGGAACGCCAGCCGCCCCGCCGCGCTGCATGGCGACAGCACGGAGCCGCCGCCATGCCAAGCCAGACCCGCACGATCGTCATCGCCGGCGCCACATCCGGCATCGGGCTGGCGACCGCCCTGGCCTTCGCGCGCAGCGGCGCGCATCTCGTGCTGCTGGCGCGCCGCGCCGAGGCGCTGGAAGACTGCGCCAGGCGCTGCGAGGCAGCCGGCAGCCCGCGCGCGATCGCCGTCCCCGGCGACGTTGCCGATCCCGCCGCGATGCAGGAGCTCGCGCGCCGTGCGATCGCGGAGACCGGGCGCATCGATGTCTGGGTGAACATGGCCGGCGTCGGCGCCGTCGGCCGCTTCGAGGAGATCCCGCTCGAGGTGCACCGCCGCACCATCGAGACCAACCTGATCGGCGCCCTGAACGGCTGCCACGCCGCGCTGCCGCACATGCTGGCGCGCGATGCCGGGGTGATCGTGAACATGGGCTCGATCGGATCCCGCGTGCCGGTTCCCTTCGCCCCCGCCTATGCCGCCAGCAAATGGGGCGTGGCGGGGCTGACCGACTCGCTGCGGCACGAGTTCCGGTCGCGCTCGAGGGTCCAGGTTTGCGGGGTCTACCCCACAGTGGTGGACACGCCGGCCGTGGTGCACGCGGCCAACCATTCCGGCCGCGCCTTCACCGGTGGGCCGATGCTCTCGCCCACGCATGTGGCCGAGCGGATCCTGGACCTTGTCGCGCGGCCGCGGCGGGCGCTGCGGATCGGCCTGGGGCATGCCGCCGTGCCGGGCTTCTGGCTGGCACCCGAGGCGGCGGGCCGGGCCTTTGGCCGCGTCATGCGCCGCGGCCTGGACCGAGGGCCGCGCGCGCCGCGCACCAACGGAGCCGTGCTGGCGCCTATGCCGGACCGCCCCGCGACAACGCTGGGCTTGCGGACCAGGGCGCAGCATCGCCTCGCCGTGACGGCCATCGGCGCCGCGGTGGGGCTGGTGGCGCTCGGCGGCCTGCTCGCCGGGGCGCGGCGCAGCTGACCCCTCAGGCCGCGCCTCCGGGCCAGAGCCACCACAGCAGCAGGGCCGCCCCGGCGGCCCAGAGAACGACGACGGCAGCCGCGCCCGCCAGGCTGCGCGGCCGCCGTCCTGCCGCCTCGGCGGCCGCGCGACACTCGGCGAGCACCGGTGCCGGAACCAGCTTCGTCACCGCCAATATGCCGAGCGGCACGACCACCAGGTCGTCCAGGTAGCCCAGCACCGGTACGAAGTCCGGGATCAGGTCGATGGGCGAGAGCGCATAGGCCGCGACCGCGATCGCCAACGCCCTTGCGTACCAGGGAGTCGCGGGATGCCGCGCGGCGAGCCACACCGCATGCACGTCCCGCCTGATGCCGCGTGCCCAGCGCTTTGCCGCCTCAAGCATGTGAAGCAAGCCCTGCCCTCTCCACCTCGGCCGACATGCCCGCCAGCGTCTCCTCCTCCGCTGTCAGGTGCAGGCGCAGCAGCGCCTCGAGGGCGAACAGGCTCCGACGCAGTTCCGGCGCGGTCGCCTGCCAGTCACCCTCGGCCGCGAGCCGCAGCAGCATGCCGATGCGCTCGGCCAGGCCCTCGATCTCGGCATGCATGCGCAGCAGGGCGCCCATCGGATCCTGCCCGCCCAGCCGCTCTGCCGCGGCGGGATAGAGCGCGCGCTCCTCCGCCTGCTGATGCGGCACCAGTTCCGCACGCAGCCGGCGCTCCACCTCGACCAGCGCAGGCAGGGCCGCAGGCGTGGGACCGATCGCTTCCGCGCCCTCGCGCAGCGCCTCGGCGAGTTCGCGCAGCCCGGCATGCTCGGCGTGGCGTTCGGCAAGGCCGGCCGCGGCCGGCAGGCTGGCCGGCGCCTCCTCCTCGGGTCCCGGCCGCAGCGCGGTGAGCGCGAAGAGGATGGCGAAGACGTCGATCGCCTCCTGCACCAGCGCGCCGGCCAGCGGGGCGAGGTACCCCGCCGCCGCAACGCCCATCGCCAGGCCCGAGAGGCCCATGCCGAGCAGGATCGCGCGCAGCGCCACGCTCCGGGCGCGACGCGCGATCGCCACCGCCTCCGCCACCCGGTCCACCCGGTCCACCAGCAGCACCACGTCGCCGGCCTCGGCAGCCGCGGCGGTGCCGTGCGCGCCCATGGCGATGCCGACGTCGGCCGCAGCCAGCGCCGGTGCGTCGTTCACGCCGTCGCCGACCATAGCCGTCGGCGCGGCCTCGGATTCCGCGCGAACGGCGGCAATCTTGTCGTCCGGCGCCTGCTCTGCCAGCACGGCGTCCAGGCGCAGGGCACGGCCGATCGGCGCGGCGGCGGCAGCGCGGTCGCCGGTGAGCAGCACGATCCGCCGCACGCCGAGGGCGCGCAGCCGCCGCACCGCGCGCGGTGCCTCCTGCCTTAGGCCATCGGCCATGACGAAGGCGGCGACCGCGCGACCATCCATCGCCAGCCAGGCGACCGACCCGGCGGCGGCGGCGACCTGCGCGGCGACGCCGAAACCCTCCTCCGCCCGGATGCCCGCCGAGCGAAGAAAGCCCTCGGCGCCGAGCAGCAGCGTATGGCCTTCCACCGTGCCGGTGACGCCGCCGCCGGCGACCTCCGCGACGCTTTCCGGCATCGGCAGCGCGACGCCGCGCGCCACTGCCGCCGCGACCAGCGCCGCCGACACCGGATGGGTGGAGCCCTGCGCGAGCGCGGCACCGAGGCGCAGCGCCTCGGCCCGGCCAAGCGCCGGATCGGCATCCAGAGCGGCCAGGCGCGGGCGGCCGGGCGTGAGCGTGCCGGTCTTGTCGAACAGCACGGTACGCACGCGCGCCAGGCGCTCCAGCGCGCCGCCGCCCTTGACCACGATGCCGCGCGTAGCGGCCCGGCCGATGCCCGCCACCAGCGCAACCGGGGCGGCGAGGATGAGCGGACAGGGGGTGGCCACCACCAGCACCGCCAGTCCACGAACCGGATCGCCGCTCAGCAGCCAGGCGCCGCCCGCCACCGCGGCGGTGAACGCGACGAAGCCCACCGCCCAGCGATCCGCCAGCCGCACCAACGGCGCACGCGCCGCCGCGGCCTCCTGCGTCAGCCGCAGGATGGCGGCATAGGTGCTGCCGGCGGCATCCTGGGTGGCGCGCAGGCGGAAGGCGTGGCCGGCATTCACCCCGCCGCTGCGCAGCCGCGCGCCAGGGGCGAACTCCACCGGCAGCGATTCGCCGGTCAGCGCGCTTTCGTCCAGCGTGGCGGCGCCGTCCTGCAGCACGCCATCGGCCGGTACGGTCTCGCCGGGGCGGATCAGCAGCAGGTCGCCGGGGCGGATCTCCGCCACGCCGATGTCCTCGATCGCCTCGCCGGCGATGCGGGAGGTGCGGCGCGGCGCGCGGGCGACGAGGTCGGTCAGTGCGCGGGTGGCACGGCCCTCGGCCCAGGCTTCCAGCGCCTCGCCGCCGGCCACCATCAGGCCGATCACCGCCGCGGCCGCTTCCTCCCCGAGCAGGACGGCGCCGAGGATGGCAGCCAGCGCCACCGCATCCACGCCGATCCGACCACCGAGCAGCGACCGCACCAGGCCGACCGCGACATGCGCAGCCACCGGCAGGGCCGCGGCCGCCCAGGCCCAGGAGGCCAGTTCCGAGCGCCCGCCCAGGGCCAGCGCGCCACCCAGGGCAAGTCCGGCCAACACCCAGCCGAGAAGCAGGTATCGTCGCATCGTCCCATATAGCCGCCTCATCCGCCCCAGCGCGTTGCCCTGTATCAAGGCCGGAGGCCAGCGGGACCTTTTCTACTGGCCATTCCGCGGCGGAGCGCCTAGATAGGCTCCGGGCTGGCCTTCGATTCGGGGTGCGGCCTACGCTGCGATGGCAGCGGGTCCGAGCAGTCCGTGGCGTCCGAGCAGGGACGATGGCGGCGTTTCCGGCCACATGGGCTCCCTTCTGGGGTGGCGATCCCGGCATTGTCCGGGCGCTGCCTTCCCATGCCGCCCGAGACGCTGTGCATCCCCCTTCGGGCATTCCCCAATCCCAGGGGACGGCGCCACAGCTCCCGGTTCCCCGCGTCGTCGTGTTTTCGGCCGTCCGCATGGATTCCATGCGGCGGCACGCTGTCATGGCCGCGCGCATCCGGCGCCGGCCGAGAAGGACGACGCATGTTCGACAAGTACTTCCGCAAGGAAATCTCCTGGGGCGGCCAGCTCCTGGTCCTGGAGACCGGGAAGGTTGCCCGTCAGGCCGATGGCGCGGTAATGGCCCGCCTCGGCGACACCATCGTGCTCTGCACCGCGGTGGGCAGCCGCAGCGTGAAGCCCGGCCAGGATTTCTTCCCGCTGACGGTGAACTACCAGGAGAAGGCCTTCGCCGCGGGCAAGATCCCCGGCGGCTTCTTCAAGCGCGAGGGCCGTCCCTCGGAGGCCGAGACGCTGATCTCCCGCCTCATCGACCGACCGATCCGCCCGCTGTTTCCCGATGGGTTCCGCAACGAGGTTCAGGTGGTCGCGACGGTGCTGTCGCATGACCTGGAGAACGACCCCGACATCGTCGCGATGGTCGGCTGCTCCGCCGCGCTGACGCTCTCGGGCATTCCCTTCTTCGGCCCGATCGCCGGTGCCCGCGTGGGCTATGTGGATGGCGGCTACGTGCTGAACCCCACCCTGGCGCAGCGCAAGCAGAGCCAGCTCGACCTCGTGGTCGCCGGCACCGCCGAGGGCGTGCTGATGGTGGAATCCGAGGCGCAGGAGCTCTCGGAAGAGGTGATGCTCGGCGCCGTGGAGTTCGGCCACAAGGCCTTCCAGTCGGTCATCCAGGGCATCATCGAGCTGGCCGAGGTGGCCGCGAAGGAGCCCTGGGCGCTGCCCGAGCCCTCCGAGGCGGAGAAGACGCTCAAGGCCCGCATCGCCGAGCTCGGCCGCGCGCCGATGGCCGAGGCCTACAAGATCGTCGAGAAGCTGGCCCGCCAGAACGCGGTCGGTGCCGCGAAGAAGGCCGTGGTCGCCCAGCTGGAGGCCGAGGGCGTCGATGCCGGCGCCGCCAAGGGCCTGCTGAAGGAGCTCGAGGCGGACGTGGTCCGCAACGCGATCCTCGACACCGGGCTGCGCATCGACGGCCGCGACACCAAGACGGTGCGCCAGATCACCGCCGAGGTTGGCGTACTGCCGCGCGCGCATGGCTCGGCGCTGTTCACCCGCGGCGAGACGCAGGCCTTCTGCGTGGCGACGCTCGGCACCGGGCAGGACGAGCAGATCATCGATGCGCTGGCGGGCGAGTACCGCGAGCACTTCATGCTGCACTACAACTTCCCCCCCTACTCGGTGAACGAGACGGGCCGCATGGGCTCGCCCGGCCGGCGTGAGGTTGGCCATGGCAAGCTCGCCTGGCGCGCGATCCGCCCGCTGCTGCCGGAGAAGGAGAAGTTCCCCTACACGATGCGCATGGTCAGCGAAATCACCGAGAGCAACGGCTCCTCCTCGATGGCGACGGTCTGCGGCACCTCGCTGTCGCTGATGGATGCGGGCGCGCCGCTGAAGCGCCCCTGCGCCGGCATCGCGATGGGCCTGATCAAGGAGGATCGCGGCTTCGCGGTGCTGTCGGACATCCTCGGCGACGAGGACCATCTCGGCGACATGGACTTCAAGGTGGCCGGGTCGGAGCAGGGCATCACCGCCCTGCAGATGGACATCAAGATCACCTCGATCACCTTCGAGATCATGAAGATCGCGCTCGGCCAGGCGAGGGACGGGCGACTGCACATCCTCGGCGAGATGGCCAAGGGGATCAGCGGGGCGCGCGGCGACGTGGCCGCGACCGCGCCGAGGATCACCGTGATCAACATCAACAAGGACAAGATCCGCGACGTGATCGGCTCCGGCGGCAAGGTGATCCGCGAGATCACCGAGCAGACCGGCACCAAGATCGACATCGACGACGACGGCACCATCAAGGTGGCGGCGACGACGATCGAGGCGGCGCAGAAGGCGATCGACTGGATCCAGGGCATCGTCGCCGAGCCGGAGATGGGCAAGATCTACAACGGCAAGGTGGTGAAGACCGCCGAGTTCGGCGCCTTCGTGAACTTCCTCGGCGCCAAGGACGGCCTGGTCCATATCAGCGAGCTCGCCAACGAGCGGGTGCAGAAGACCACCGACCTCGTCAAGGAAGGCGATGCGGTGAAGGTGAAGGTCATCGGCTTCGACGACCGCGGCAAGGTGAAGCTGTCCATGCGGGTCGTGGACCAGGCCACCGGCGCTGACATCACCGAGCAGGTCGGCGCCCGCCGGCCGCGCGAGGATGGCGAAGGCGGCGGTGGCGACCGGGGCGACCGTGGGCCGCGCCGCGAGCGCGACCGCGGCGACCGCCCCTATCGTCCGCGTCGCGAGGGCGGCGGTAACGACCGCGACGCGGCCGAGTAACACCGCGAAACTGTAGGCGTGCCGCCGGGGCCTCCCAAAAGGCTCCGGCGACGCCATATTGCTGCGATACGCGCCGGGTCCGCCCGGCAGAGTCACCTGGACAGTCACCGGAGCATAGAAGCGTTGAAGGCGATCAACCCGATCCGCATGGGCGGTGTCGAGGTGCTGCCCCTGGTGGAAGGCGGCAAGGGCGTTGCGGTGTCCAACGGCGCCACCTGCGGCGGCTGGGCCACCGGCGGCGGCGTCGGCACCTTCTCGGCCGTCAATGCCGACAGCTACGACGCCGAGGGCAACGTCATCCGTCAGGTCTATCACGGCCGCACCCGACGGGAGCGGCATGAGGAGCTGGTTGCCTACGGCATCGCCGGCGGCATCGCCCAGGCGCAGGAGGCGCATGAGCGCTCCGGCGGGACGGGGCGCATCCACATGAACATCCTGTGGGAGATGGGCGGCGCCGAGCGCGTGGCGCGCGGGATCCTGGAAGGTGCCAAGGGCCTGGTTCACGGCGTCACCTGCGGCGCCGGCATGCCCTATCGCCTGGCCGAAGTCGCGCGCGACTTCGGCGTGCACTACTACCCCATCATCTCCTCCGCCCGCGCCTTCAGCGCGTTGTGGAAGCGTGCCTACAGCAAGACGCGCGAATGGATGGGCGGCGTGGTCTATGAGGATCCCTGGCTGGCCGGCGGGCACAACGGCCTGTCCAACAGCGAGGATCCGAAGCGGCCGGAGGATCCCTTCCCTCGCGTGCTCAAGCTGCGCCAGCAGATGCGCGAATTCGGCCTGGGCGACGTGCCGATCATCATGGCCGGCGGCGTCTGGTGGCTGGAGGAATGGGAGGACTGGATCGACAATCCCGATCTCGGCCCGATCGCCTTCCAGTTCGGCACCCGCCCGCTGCTGACGAAGGAAAGCCCGATCAGCGAGGCGTGGAAGCAGCGCCTGCTGACGCTCAAGCCCGGCGACGTGCTGCTGCAGCCCTTCTCACCGACCGGCTTCTATTCCTCGGCCGTGCGCAACGAGTTCCTGCGCGAACTCGAGGACCGCAACGAGCGGCAGGTTGCCTATACCAGCGAGCCCATCGGCGACCACATTTCCGAATACGGCGTCGGCCCGCGCAAGCGGCCGGTCTGGGTGACGGCGCACGACCACGCCCGGATCAACCAATGGGAGGTCGAGGGCTTCGTCGAGGCGATGCGCACGCCCGACAACACGCTGATCTTCGTGACCCCGGAGAAGAGCCGGGAGATCGTAAAGGACCAGATCGACTGCATGGGCTGCCTTTCGGCCTGCCGCTTCTCCAACTGGTCGCAACACGAGCCGGACTACTCCACCGGCAAGAAGGCCGATCCGCGCAGCTTCTGCATCCAGAAGACGCTGCAGGACATCGCCCATGACGGCGCGCTGGAGGACAACCTGATGTTCGCCGGGCACAATGCCTATCGCTTCGCGCAGGACCCGTTCTACTCGAACGGCTTCGTCCCGACCGCGAAGCAGCTGGTGGAGCGCATCCTCACCGGCCGTTGACGGCCGCTCGCCGCGAAGGCCCGCCCGGCACAGAGCCGGACGGGCCGCGGCATCAGTCGAACCAGCCGCCGTCGAACCAGCCGTCGTCGCGCTCGCGCTCGGCATAGCCACCACCATAGCCGTAGCCCGTATAGCCGCGGTTGTACTGGTTATAGCCACTGAAATCGGGCTCACGGTCGAAGCGCTCGAAGCGCTCGCCACCAGCATAGGGGGTGCCATAGCGCGGGGTGCGCGGGCCGTAGCCATAGTCACGGCCGTAGTAGCCACGCTGCTGGCCAGCACGTCGCTCCTCCTCGCGCCCCATCTGGTAGCCGCGGTTGAAGGTGTCGCGGTCGCGCTGGTAGTTGCGGCCCTGGCCCCAGTCGCGCCCACCGGGCTGGTCCATCGCGCCGCGGTCGTAACCGTAGGTCCAGGTCTGCTGCGCCGAAGCGGAGCCCGGTGCCATGGCACCAGCCGCGATCACGGCGGCGCCGAGCAGCGCCGCGCCGAAATTCTTCCTCATCCCTTGTCCTCCTTGCGGTGTCGGGGAGACACGGCACCGGGGGTGGATCCGGAAATCCGCGTCAGGGATAGAATCGGGCAGAATGGAGGCAGGTTTCGTCTGCGGGCGAATCATGCGCCGCCGCCACCGACCCAGCGGCGCGTGACAGGGCGGCCATCTGCTGCTTATGTCGGCCTGAAGCCAGAACGGTTCGGGGAATGGCACAGGGCGCTTCGCGCATCGCCGTGGTCGAGGACGAGGCGGACCTCCGCGAGGTCATCGTCGAGTATCTGCACGCCCAGGGCTTCGCGGCGCTACCCTGCGCCGATGGCGCCGCGCTCGACGCCGCGCTGGCCGAGGCGCCCCTGGAGGCCGTGCTGCTCGACCTCAACCTGCCGCGCGAGGGCGGGCTCTCCATCGCGCGCCGGCTGCGGGCGCTGCCGGCACCGCCCGGAATCCTGATGGTGACCGCGCTCGGCGAGGCGACGGACCGCGTCGTCGGCCTGGAACTCGGCGCCGACGACTACATCGGCAAGCCATTCGAGCTCCGCGAGCTGCTGGCCAGGCTGCGGAGCGTGCTGCGCCGCCGCCGTGCCCGCGGCGTGGCGGCCGCGCCGCCGGCGACGCGGCCTGCGCCCGCGCCGGAGGAGACGCGCTTCGCCGGGTATCGCCTGCTGCCCGCGGAGCGCCGCCTGCTCGACCGGGACGGCGCCGAGGTGCCGCTGACGCCGATGGAGTTCGACCTGCTGCAGCACCTTGCCGAGCACCCCGGCCAGGTGCTGACGCGCGAGCGGCTGCTGCGCCTCTCGCACGGCAAGCCGGCCGATCCCTTCGACCGCTCGGTGGACATCCGCATCACCCGGCTGCGGCGCAAGCTGGAAGCCGATCCCGCCAATCCCCGCCTGATCCGCACCGTGCGCGGCCAGGGCTACACCTTCGCCCCCGATGACTGAGAAGGAAGACACCGAAACCCTGCTCGCCCGCCTGACCGAGGCGGAGGCGCTGAAGCAGGGCGTGATCGACGCCGCCCTCGACGCGGTGATCACCGCCGACCGGGACTGCCGGGTGATCGGCTGGAACGCCGCGGCGGAGCGGATCTTCGGCCATCGCGCCGCGGAGATCATGGGCCGCCCGATCGGCGACACCATCGTGCCCCCGCACCACCGCGACGCGCATGAGGCCGGTCTCGCCCGCTATCACCGCACGGGCTGCCCGCACGTGCTCGGCCAGCGGCTTGAGATGGAGGCGATGCGCGCCGATGGCAGCATCTTTCCCTGCGAGCTCTCGATCCATGAGGTGAAGGCGGCGGGCAGGGTGTTCTTCACCGCCTGGCTGCGCGACCTGACGCCGATGGTGCAGGCGCAGGTCGAGCTCGCCCGGCAACGCGAGCGGCTGCACCAGTCCGAGAAGATGAGCGCGCTCGGCAGTCTGCTGGCCGGCGTCGCGCATGAGCTGAACAACCCGCTCGCGGTGGTGGTGGCGCAGACCACCATGCTGGAGACGATGGCGAAGGACAGCGCGGTGCGCGAGCGCGCTGCGCGCATCCACGCCGCCGCGGCGCGCTGCGGGCGGATCGTCAAGACCTTCCTCGCCATGGTGCGCCAGCAAGCACCGGTGCGCGTGCCGGTGGAGGCCAATGCCGCGCTGCGCGGTGCGCTGGAGCTTGCCGCGTATGGCCTGCGCTCCGCCGGCATCGCGGTGGAGCAGGCGCTCGACCCTGCCCTGCCCCGGATCCACGCCGATCCCGACCAGCTCGGCCAGGTGGCGGTCAACCTGGTGGTGAACGCCCAGGCGGTGCTGGCCGACCGGCCGGAGCCGCGGATCATCCGGCTGGAAAGCTGGGCGGAGCCGGATGGCGGCATCGGCCTGGCGGTCGAGGATAACGGGCCGGGTGTGCCGGACGATCTGCGCGAGCGGATCTTCGAGCCCTATGTCACCACCAAGCCGCTCGGCGCCGGCACGGGACTCGGCCTCGCGGTGTGCCGCAACATCCTCGGCGCGCATGGCGGCACCATCGGGCTGGAGCCCGGCCGGCTGGGCGGTGCGCGCTTCGTGGTGCGTCTGCCGCCGGACGACGCGCAGGAGGCAGCGGCGCCCGCCGCCGCGCCCGACATCGGAGCGCAGCGGCAGCGCGTGCTGGTGGTGGACGACGAGCCGGAAGTCGGCGCGGCGCTCGCCGATCTGCTCGGCCTGCACGGCATCGCGGCAGAGACGGTGCACGACATTCCGGCCGCCCTGGCGCGACTGGCGGCGAGCCGGTTCGACGCGGTGTTCTGCGACCTCAGGATGCCGGGTGGTGGTGGCGCCGCGCTCTACCGGCAGGCGATCGCGCTGCACCCGCATCTGCGCGGGCGCTTCGCCTTCGTCACCGGCGATACCGTCGCCGGCCCGTCGGCGATCGCCGCCCTCGACACGGAGCATCCGCCCCCAATTCTGGAGAAGCCCTTCGCACCGCAGGAACTGGCGGAGATCCTGCAACGCATCCACGAGCAGGCTGCGGGCGGCTGAACCGATAGGCGGCCGGGTCGTCGGCCCGTCATCGAAGATTCACGGGCAGACCTGCCTTCCTTCCATTATCCACGAATCATGGAAACGACGGCGGCCGCCATCGCCTTCGCGTCGCTCGGCCAGGAGACGCGGCTCGACCTGCTGCGCGCACTGCTTGCCGCCGGGCCGAGCGGCATGGCGGCCGGCGACATCGCCGCCCGTCTCGGGGTGCCGCCCTCCACCCTCTCCTTCCACCTGCGCGCACTGGAACAGGCCGGCCTGATCGCCGCGACCCGCCAGGGCCGCCAGTTGATCTACGCGGCGCAGATCGCCCGACTGCGCGCCTTGCTCGCCTTCCTCGTCGAGGCGTGCTGCGGCGGCGAGCCGGCGCGCTGCGGCGACCTGCACCGCCTGCTCGACACCCAAGCGGAGAGTTCCGGGATGAAACCAGCGGTCTTCAACGTGCTGTTCCTCTGCACACGCAACTCCGCGCGCTCGATCATGGGGGAGGCCATCCTGAACCAGATCGGCGAGGGGCGTTTCCGTGCCTTCTCCGCAGGATCCGCCCCCTCCCCCGACGGGCCACTGCCGGAGGTTCTGCAGCAGCTCAAGGCGCTCGGCCACGATGTCTCGGCGCTGAGATCGAAATCCTGGGATGCGTTCACCGGGCCTGATGCGCCGCGCATGGATTTCGTCATCGCGCTCTGCGACACGCTGGCCGGCCAGGTCTGCCCCGATTTCGGCGAAACCACGATCACCGCGGCCTGGCCGCTGCCGGATCCGGCGAAGTTCAACGGCAGCGCGCCGGAACGCGCGACGCTGCTGAACGAGCTGTACGCAGCGCTGCACCGGCGCCTCGGCATCTTCACCAGCCTGCCCTTCGGCGCGCTGGACCGGATGGCCCTGAAGGCGCGCGTGGATGAGCTGGCGGCGCCGCCGGCCATGGCACGCCGCTGAGCCCCATCGGGAGATCGAGGATGAAGGTCGGGATCAGCGGCATGGGCCGCATCGGGCGCCTGGCACTGCGCGCCGCAATGGGCGCGGCCGAGCGGCAGAAGGAGGATCCGCGTCGCGGCAACCGGCTGGAGGTGGTGCACCTGAACGAGATCCGTGGCGGTGCCGCCGCCTGCGCCCATCTGCTGGAATTCGACAGCGTGCAGGGCCGTTGGCGCGCGCCGATCGCGGCGGAGGAAGGCGCGCTGCGCATCGGCGACCGGCGCCTGACCTTCTCGGAGCACGCGAAGCCGGCAGAGATCCCGTGGGGTGATCTCGGCGTGGAGCTGGTGCTGGAATGCACCGGGAAATTCCTCTCTCCCGAGACGCTGCAGGGACATCTCGACCGTGGCGCGAAACGGGTGATCGTGGCGGCGCCGGTGAAGTTCGAGAGCGTGCTGAACATCGTGTTGGGCGTGAACGAGGGGCTATACGACCCCGCGCGGCACCGGATCGTGACCGCCGCCTCCTGCACCACGAACTGCCTCGCCCCGGTGGTGAAGGTGGTGCACGAGGCGATCGGCATCCGCCACGGCCAGATCACCACCATCCACGACCCGACCAACACCAACGTCGTCGTGGACGCGCCGCACAAGGACCTGCGACGGGCGCGCTCCGCGATGCTCTCGCTGCAGCCGACCACGACCGGCAGCGCGACGGCGATCGCGCTGATCTATCCGGAGCTGAAGGGCAAGCTGAACGGCCATGCGGTGCGCGCGCCGGTGCTGAACGCCTCGCTCACCGACTGCGTGTTCGAGATGGCGCGCGAGACCAGCGCGGAGAAGGTCAACGCGCTGTTCCGCGCCGCTGCCAGCGGTCCGCTCGCCGGCATCCTGGGCTATGAGGCGCGGCCGCTGGTCAGCGCGGACTACGCGCGCGACACGCGCAGCGCCATCGTGGACGCGCCGAGCACCATGGTCACGGATGGCACGCTGCTGAAGGTCTATGCCTGGTACGACAACGAGATGGGCTATGCCTGCCGCATGGTCGATCTCGCCTGCCACATGCAGGCCCTGGGGATCTGAGGGGATGAGCAGCACCGCGGCGGCGCCGGCGGGGGCGGGCATCCGCAACTATGCCATCGTCACCGCCGCCTATTGGGGCTTCACGCTGACCGATGGCGCGCTGCGCATGCTGGTGCTGCTGCACTTCTTCCGGCTCGGCTATTCGCCCTTCACGCTGGCATTCCTGTTCCTGCTCTACGAGGCGGCGGGGATCGGCGCCAACCTGATCGGCGGCTGGCTCGCCACCCGCTTCGGCATCGCGCGGATGCTGGCGGTGGGGCTGGCGACGCAGATGGCGGGCTTTCTCATGCTCTCGGCGGTTTCGCCCGGCTGGGCGGCGGCACTCTCGGTCGCCTGGGTGGTGGCGGCGCAGGGCGTCTGCGGCGTCGCCAAGGACCTGACCAAGACCGCGAGCAAGAGCGCGATCAAGCTGATCCACGATGGCACCTTCGGCGCGGCGGCCGATTCACGACTCCGGGCTTCGCCCCCCGGCGATCGGACGCCCGGCGCGGCGCCCGGGCGGCTGTTCCGCTGGGTGGCGTTCTTCACCGGCAGCAAGAACGCGATGAAGGGCGCCGGCTTCTTCCTGGGCGGGCTGCTGCTCGAATCGCTCGGCTTCCGCGGCGCACTGTGGGCGATGGCGGCAATGCTCGCGCTGGTGCTCGCCGGCGTCGCGCTCTCGCTGCCGCCGATGATGGGCCGGGCGAAGGCGTCGAGATCGGCGAAGGAGCTGTTCGCGAAGAATGCCGGCGTCAACCTGCTTGCCGCCGCGCGCGTGTTCCTGTTCGGCGCCCGCGACGTGTGGTTCGTGGTGGGCCTGCCGGTGTTCCTTTACGCCAGCGGCTGGACCTTCACGATGGTCGGCGGCTTCCTCGCGGTGTGGACCATCGGCTATGGCGTGATCCAGGCGAGCGCGCCGGCGGTGGTGCGGCGCAGCGCGGACGGGCTGTCGGCCGAGGTGCCCGCGGCACGCGCCTGGTCGCTGGCGCTGGCGCTGGTGCCGGTGGCGCTCGCGGCGATGATGCTGGCCGGCGTGCCCCGGCCGGACCTCTTCGTGCCGGCGGGTCTCTGCGTTTTCGGGGTGCTCTTCGCGGTGAATTCCTCGGTTCATTCCTACCTGGTGCTGGCCTATGCGGGCAGCGAGAAGGCGGCGGAGGACGTCGGCTTCTACTACGCCGCCAATGCCGCCGGACGCTTCGCGGGGACGCTGCTCTCGGGCCTGCTCTACGCCTGGGCGGGGCTGGAGGCGTGCCTGCTGGGCGCGGCGGCGATGCTCGCGCTGTGCTGGGCCGTGACGCTGCGCTTGCCGCTGCAACGCGAGGCCCGCACGGCCTAACGCCGGCCGCGCAGCAGCCAGATCAGCACCGCGCCGCAGAGTGCCGCCGCCAGCAGCAGGCTGCCGCGGAAGGCCCTCAGGAAGGCCTCGTCACCTGCCGTGCCACCGTTCAGCGCCGCTTCCTCCAGCGCGCCGAACAGCAGCGTCAGCAGCGACGCCGCCGCGACGATCCCGAGGGTGCGCGTCATCATCGCCAGGCTTCCCGCCACGCCGCGATCCTGCTTCGGCAACGTCGCCGTCACCGTATCGGTGTAGCTGACCTGCAGCAGGCCAAGGCCGACGCCGTGCAGCAGCAGCGCGGCAAGCAGCACGAGGAAGGGCGTGGCCTCCGCCCAGAACCCCATCAGCCCCAGGCCACCGCCGGTGAGCGCCACGCCCGCCCCAACCATCCGCGCCGCCGGGACGCGCCCGAGCAGCCAACCGCCGGCGACCGCCGCAAGCATCGTGCCGGCCGGGGAGGCCGCGAGCACCAGGCCGGCCAGGGCGGTCGGCCAACCCGCCACGCGTGCCAGGTAGTAGGGAACGAAGAGCAGCACCGCGAAGCCCGCCAGGTTCACCAGCGCGTTCGCGGCGTTCAGCCTGGCGAAGCCCGGCAGGCGGAAGACCGCCAGGGCGATGACCGGGTGCGCCGCGCGCCGGCTGCGTTGCAGGAACCCCCAGCCCGCGGCCAGCGCAAGCATGGCGAGCAGCGGCGCCCAATGGCCGCCATCGCCGAGATGGCGAAGCTGGTTGATGGCCAGCAGCGCGCTACCGATCGTCAGGGTCAGCAGCGCCGCGCCCGACGCGTCGAACGGCTCGCGTGGCGTCGTGCGCGGCGGCGCACGCAAGTCCCACAGCAGCACCAGTGCGAGCAGCACGATCGGCGCCCGGAACCAGAACACCGCCGGCCATCCCCATTGCGCGACCAGCGCTCCGCCCAGCATCGGCCCAAGCGCGGAGCCGGCGGCGAACATCAGGCCGTAGATGCCGAGCACCCTTGCCCGCAGCGCCTCCGGGAACAGCCCGGTCGCCAGCGCCGGGCCGCAGCTGATGACCAGCGCGGCGCCGACGCCCTGCAGGACGCGGCTCAGCAGCAGCCATTCGTAGCTGGGCGCGAGCGCACAGAGCAGTAGCGCGACCGCGCTCCACGCCAGCCCGGCGCGGAACACCAGCGCATGGCCGAAGATGTCGCCGAGCCGGCCGATGCCCAGCATCAGGCTGCCATAGGTCAGCACGTAGCAGATCACGAGCCATTGGATCCCGGGCAGCGCCAGGCCGAAATGCGCGGTGATCGGCGGGAAGGCGATGTTCAGCGCAGTGTCGAGCGGCACCACGAGGCTGCCGAGCCCGATCAGCACAAGGCGGCGCGCCGCGACGATGTCCATGCCTTCCAGCTTCCAGAGGCTCGGCCCCGGATGCAAGGCGCCGCGCGCCTTGCATCCCACCACGGCCGATGTATATCGTTCGCTAAACAACGAGGTAGGTTGCCCAGGACGCATGGCCCGCCCGCGCACCTTCGACGAGGATGCCGTACTCGATGCGGCGACCGACCGCTTCTGGCGGCATGGCTACGCCGCGACCTCGGTCCGCGATCTCGGCGCGGCGATGGGGCTGGCCGCACCGAGCCTCTACAACGCCTTCGGCGACAAGCACGCGCTGTTCACGCGCTGCCTCGACCGCTACCTCGACGGCGGCATGCGGGAGCGGATCCGGCGGCTGGAGGCGACGCGCACGGCCCGCGCCGCGATCGAAGCCTTCCTCGACGAGGTGGTCGCGCGTTCGCTGGAGGACAGGCGCGGCTGCCTGCTGGTGAACTCCGCGCTGGAGGTCGCGCCGCACGATCCCGAGATCGGCACGGTCATCGCCGAGCGCCTTGGCGAGCTGGAGGGCTTCTTCCTTCGCTGCATCCGCGCGGCGCAGCGCGACGGCACGGCGAACCCGGCGCATCGCGCGCATGATCTGGCGCGGCTGCTGCTGACCACGGTGCTGGGCCTGCGCGTGCTCGCGCGCGCCCGGCCCGAGCCGGCGGTGCTGCGGGGCGCCGCGCGACAGGCGCTGGCGCTGCTCGACCCGCCGGCCAAAGGACAGGACCGGTGATCCACCCGCAGCACAAGGCAGACTGAGATGCCGCTCCAGCTCTACGAACTCTGCGGCAAGGATCCGCAGCGCGTATTCAGCCCCTTCTGCTGGCGCAGCCGCATGGCGCTGGCGCAGAAGGGCCTCGAATTCGAGAGTGTCCCCTGGCGCTTCACCGAGACGCAGCGGCTTGCCTTCGCGGGCCACGACAAGGTGCCGGTGCTGGTGGACGGCGACCGCGTGGTGCCGGATTCCTGGGCCATCGCGCAGTATCTCGACGAGGCCTATCCGGCAGCGCCCAGCCTGCTGCATGGGCGGCCCTCCGCCTACCGCTTCATCGCCGCATGGAACGACAGCGTGGTGCAGCCCGGCATCGGGCGGCTGATCGTCTCCGACATCCCGCCGCTGCTCGACGAGGCGGCGCTTGGCTATTTCGTCGCGAGCCGGGAGAAGCGCTACGGCATGCCGCTGGCGCAGGTCACCGCCGACCGGGAGGCGCGGTTACCGGCCTTCCGCGCCGCGCTGCAGCCGCTGCGCCTGACGCTGGCGGCGCAACCCTTCCTGGGCGGCGAGGCGCCGGATTATGCCGACCTGATCGTCTTCGGCAGCTTCATGTGGGCGCGCTGCGTGAGCAGGTTGGCGCTGCTCGAGGCGGATGACGCGGTGCATGCATGGCGCGAGCGGATGCTCGACCTGCATGGCGGGCTGGCCCGCCGCGCGCCATGCTGAGCGGCGCCAGGGCCTGCGTCTTCGACGCCTATGGCACGCTGTTCGATTTCGCCTCCGCGGCCGCCGGCTGCGCGGGCGATCTGGGCGAGAAGGCCGGAGCGCTGACCGCGCTGTGGCGGGACAGGCAGCTGCAGTATTCCTGGTTGCGCGGGCTGCAGGGGCGCTACGTGCCGTTCTGGCAGGTCACGGGAGATGCGCTGGACTACGCGCTCGATGCGCTCGATCTCGCGCATGATGGCGCGCTGCGCGGACGGCTGATGCACCTCTATCGCACGCTCGGCACCTTCCCCGAGGTGCCGGAGGTGCTGGGCAGCCTGCGGCGGGCGGGGTTCGCCACCGCGATCCTGTCGAACGGCTCGCCGGAGATGCTTGCCAGCGCGGTTTCCGGTGCCGGGCTGGAGGCGGCCTTCGACGCTGTGCTCTCGGTGGACGAGGTGAAGACCTACAAGCCCGACCCGCGGGTCTATCAACTCGCCCCCGACCGCCTGGGCGTGCCGGTGGAGCGGATCGCCTTTGTGTCGTCCAACGCCTGGGATGCGCACGCCGCGGCCGCCTTCGGCATGCCGGCGATCTGGTGCAACCGCTATGGTCAACGCCGCGAACGGCTTCCCGGCGAACCGGAGCGGGAGATCCGGACGCTGGTCGACCTGCCGGCGCTGCTGCTGCCGCGCTGAAATTTACTGCAATTTCATGGCGATTTCGCAGCAGACCTGCCAAACCTGTGGTTGGGCTGCCAGGCGGGCTGCCCGCTCATCCAACCGATCCAGGGTGCCGCTGCGATGTGCCGCTTCCTCGCCTATCTGGGTCAGCCGATCTTCCTCGCTGACCTCGTCTGCGCGCCGGCGCATTCGCTGGTGCACCAATCCATGCACGCCGACGAAGGCAAGACGCCGACCAACGGCGACGGCTTCGGCCTGGGCTGGTACGGCGAGCGGGCGGAGCCGGGCCTTTACCGCGAGATCCGCCCCGCATGGTCGGACGAGAACCTGCGCTCGCTCTGCGAGCAGGTGCGCTCGCGGCTGTTCTTCGCACATGTGCGTGCCTCCACCGGCACCGCGACGACCCGCGCCAACTGCCATCCCTTCGGACACGGGCGGCACATGTTCATGCACAACGGACAGGTCGGCGACTATCACCGCATCAAGCGGCGCATGGAGGCGCTGATCCCCGATCCGCTCTACGACCATCGCCTGGGCACCGGCGACACGGAGGCGATCTTCCTCGCGGCGCTGGCCGATGGGCTGGACGAGGAGCCCATCGGTGCGATGGCGCGCACGCTCGGCCGCGTGCAGGCGCTGATGGATGGCACCGGCAGCACGCAGGCGCTCCGCTTCGCCGCGGCGCACAGCGATGGCGAGACGCTCACCTGCTACCGCTGGTCCTCCGACGCCAGGCCGCCGACACTGTACTGGCGCGCGCAGGATGGCGGCGTGCTCGTGGTGTCGGAACCGGTGGACGCGCGGCGTGCCGATTGGCGCCCGATCCCGCCGAACCACGTGCTGCTGGCGCGTGCGGGACAGCCGGTCGAGGTGCGGCCCTTCCTGGTGGAAGCTGTGCGCGTGGCGGCCTGACCTGTCGGTGGCCGCGCGCCGCGCTTGTCAGTATATGGAGCGATCGCTACACAATGGACCCGCATGGGCGCTCGCCCTTGCATCGGGACGCCGAGGGAGAACGAAGATGAAGGGCCGCCTTGCCCCCGCGCTGGCGATGGTCGCCACGCTGCTTGCCGGCACAGCCGCCGCACCGGCGGCGGCGCAGCCCGTCCCGCCCGAGCGCATCCTGCGCATGGTGCCGAATGCGGATCTGCAGACGCTCGACCCCATCAACACCACCGCCGGTGTGGTGCAGAGCCACGCGCACATGATCTACGATCAGCTGTTCGGCCGGGACGCCGAGCAGCGGCCGCAGCCGCAGATGGTCGGCGCCCACGGCGTCTCGCCCGATGGGCTGGTCTGGCGCTTCACGCTGCGCGATGGGCTGGCCTTCCATGACGGCGCGCCGGTGACGGCGGCGGATGTCGTCGCCTCGCTGCGCCGCTGGGGCGCGCGCGATCCGCATGGCCGGCAGATCATGGCCATCACCGCGAGCCTGGCCCCCGAGGCCGATGGCAAGACCGTGGTGTGGACGCTGCGCCGCCCGTACAGCCTGATGCTCGATGCGCTGTCGAAGCCCGCCGGCAACATGCCGGCGATCATGCCCGCGCGTGTCGCCGCGACCGATCCCTTCACCGCCATCACCGAGACCGTTGGCAGCGGCCCCTTCATCTTCGTGCGCGAAGAATGGGTACCGGGCAGCCGCGTGGTCTATCGCCGCAATCCGAACTACGTGCCGCGCAGCGAGCCGGCCTCCGGCACCGCCGGCGGCAAGCGCGTGCATGTGGACCGCGTGGAGTGGCTGAACATCGCCAATGCACAGACCGCGGTGCTGGCGCTGATCCAGGGCGAGCTCGATTTCGTCGAGAGCCCCGGCGTGGATTTCCTGCCGATGCTGCAGCAGCGCGGCATGCGGCTGGTGCGGATCAACACCCTCGGCGCGCCGGGCATGATCCGGATGAACCACATCCACCCGCCCTTCAACGACCCGCGCGCCCGCGAGGCGCTGATGCTGCTGGTGAACCAGGAAGAGATCCTGCAGGCAATGTTCCCGGACCCCGGGCTTTACCAGGTCTGCCACGCCTTCTTCGTCTGCGGCTCGCCGCAGGAGACGAATGCGGGCGTGCCGCAGGGCCTGGGCTCGCCGGCGGCGCGCGAGCGCGCGCGGCAGCTGCTGCGCGAGAGCGGCTATGACGGCAGCCCGATCGTCATCATGGACCCGACGGACAATCCGTTCGTGCATGCGGCGACGTTGGTGCTGGCGCAGCAGATGCAGCAGGTGGGCTTCCGCACCGACGTGCAGGCGATGGACTTCGCTTCCATGGCCGGACGGCGCGCCAACCGGCGGCCGCCGGCCGAGGGTGGCTGGCATATCGGGCTCACCTTCTGGAACGGGCTTGGCGCCTCCGATCCGGTGGGTAACGTGCCGATGCAGGCGAGCTGCGAGCGCGCCTGGCCGGGCTGGCCCTGCGACGCTGCGCACCAGGCGCTGATCGACGCCTTCCCCTATGCGGCCAATGCGCAGGAACGCCGCCGCATCCTGGAGGAGCTGCACGCCAGCGCCTATCGCCTGGTGCCCTATGTGCCCTACGGCCAGTGGTATCTGCCGGCGGCGCACACCCCGCGCATCTCGGGCGTGCTGGCGATGCCGGGGATCATCATGGCCTGGAACATCCAGAAGACGGCGCGCTGATCCGCAACCGTGCTGCCCGCCGCCAAGCGTGCGCGCCGCGGGCAGAAGCTCGCGGCGCTGACGCTCGACCGGCAGGGGCGCGGCTGCTCAGGCAATCATCGCGCCGTCGGTGAAGCCGAAGCCCTGGCTGCCGTTCATGCCGAAGGCGAGCGTGGCGCCGGCCAGTTCCACGCCGTTGTAGCTGGCGCCCTCGACATAGAGGTTGCGGTCGGTCTCCGGCGTGCCGGCCCAGATGTCGTTGAGGAACTGCACCTGCACCTGGTGCGCACCGGCCGCCCAGTCGCCCAGCACCGTCAGCGTGTCCGCCTGGCCGGAGGATTTCAGCGCCGAGGCCGCCAGCGTGCCGCCGATCTGCTGGCCGTCCACCCGCACCACATACTCCGCCGGGCCGAGGAACTCGTCCTGCGCGATGCGCAGCACCAGCGTGTCCGGGCCGCTGCCGACGGTGATCGCCACTGGCGTGTTCCCCGGAGGCGGCGGCGGCGGCGGAGGTGGTGGCGGCGGGGGTGACGTGCCGCCGCCGCTGCCGTCGGTGAAGCCGAAGCCCTGGCTGCCGTTCATGCCGAAGGCGAGCGTGGCGCCGGCCAGTTCCACGCCGTTGTAGCTGGCGCCCTCGACATAGAG
>NZ_JAWLHG010000016.1:75003-108145 GCF_041690465.1 Falsiroseomonas sp.
CGCCAGCGTGCCGCCGATCTGCTGGCCGTCCACCCGCACCACATACTCCGCCGGGCCGAGGAACTCGTCCTGCGCGATGCGCAGCACCAGCGTGTCCGGACCGCTACCGACGGTCAGGCTGATCGGGGTGTTCGGCGAGGGGTCCACCGGTCCCGTGCCGAGGCCGTCGATCGCCAGGCCTTCGGCGCGCACCCAGATGGGCAGGCCATGGTTGTCGTAGATCGCGTTGCCGCGGCCGGCCGCGTCGGAACCGCCAAGCCGGCCATAGCCATAGCCGTAGAACAGCGCCCCGCCCTGCGGCAGATCGCCGGAGAAGGTGACGCGCAGCGTGTCAGCATCCACGAGTTGCACGGCAGTGCCGATCACGCTTGTCGTGGCGCCGAACACCTGCCAGCCGATGCCGGCTGCCGCATCCGGGTCGAGCGACGAGAATCCGCTCGCCTGATCGTGCTGCACGTCGAGGAGAAGCTGGTTGCTGCCGACGAGCTCGGCGCGGATCACCTCCGGCCCCTCATCGGCGATGTTGCCGCCGGCCTGCGCAACCGGCGAGCCGGGCTTCGCATGGGCGGCAAAGGCTTCCGCGATGGCACGCCCGGCGCGGGCGATCACCAGTGCGGAATCGCCCGCGTCGATGTGCTCGCCGCCGTAGTCGTTGGTCGCAGGGTTGAAGTCGGTGTCGTCATCGTCGGCGTCGATGTCGAGGATGCGAGCGGCGATGTGTGCGTTGAAGCCCGGGTCGGCGGCCAGGATCTCCATGCCCTCGCGGATCGCCTGGTGGCCCTGGTCGCTGCCCTTGTTGTACGGCATCGCGGAGACGAAGAGGTAGGGCGTCGTCGCCGCATCCTGTCCGAGTGCCGCGCGCACCTGGTCGGCGTCGAAGCGGACCGCCGAGACCCAGGTCTCCGGCGCGAGATCGGACGGACGGCTGTCGAATTCGGAATGAAACCACAGTGTCGCCGTCGGATCGTCGCGCTGGCTCGACGGAAGCGCTCCGATCTCGTTCAGCAGCGCCTGCTCAAGGCCGCCGACCGTCCAGTTGCCGGGCGACCCGTAGAGCCAGTCGCCCAGCAGCGCCGTGCCGCCGAAGGCGGTGCTGCTCTGCCAATCCCCCGCATCGTAGATGATGCTGACGGTGTCGTTCGCGCCGTCGAAGCCCAGCAGGCGCGCAACTTCCTGCGCAAGATTCGGCACCCCCGCGCCGCCATTGTCCTCCATCATCCTCATGACGTTCGACTGGCCACGCACCAGGACGTTGAGATTCATCGCGGGCCAATCCTTCTCGCTGCAGCGCCGTGCTTCGGCGGTATCGGTTCGCCCTGGCATGTAGCCCAGGCGGCATGCGCGGCGGCTCACAACCGCGTCGCCGAACTGCATCGTGAGTGGCTGCTTGCGGCCTGAACCCGTAATGTTCCGACTGCGCCGCGCCTGATGCGGCGGCGCAGGGTTGCGGCGATGGCCGCCATGGGGTCGCATAGGGGACTGCCCACAGGAACGCCGCCCCCGATGGAAGACGCTCTGCCCTATCCCCGTCTGTTCTCGCCGTTTGAGATGGCCGGCAAGCGGCTGCGAAACCGCATCGTCCACCTCGCCATGACCACGGCGCTGAGCAGCAATGGCAGGGTGACCGAGCGCCACACGCAATATTTCGCCAACCGCGCGAAAGGCGGCGCGGCGATGATCGTCACCGAGCCGCTCGCGCTTGCCCGCCACCAGCTGGTGCCGAACAAGGTCAACGCCCGAGACGACGGTGAGCTGGACGGGCTGAAGCGCTGGGCCGCCGCCGTCGAGAACGAGGACTGCCGGCTCGTCGCGCAGGTGCAGGACCCCGGGCGCGGGCGCCACACGGCGGGGCGCACGGCGGACGCCGTCGGCGCCTCCGCCCTGCCGGACGACATCAGCGGCACCGTGCCGCATGTGCTCTCCACGGACGAGATCCGCGCGATGGTCGAGGATTTCGCGCAGGCCTCGGCGCGGCTGAAGCGCTGCGGCTTCAGCGGTGTCGAGATCTCCGCAGGGCATGGTCACCTGTTCCACCAGTTCATGTCGCCCTGGTCGAACATCCGCGAGGACGAGTATGGCGGCGACTTCGAAGGACGGATGCGGTTCGTCGTCGAACTCATCACCGCCATCCGCACGGCCTGCGGTCGCGATTTCATCCTCGGCGTAAAGACGCCCGGCGATGACGGCATCCCGGAGAGCATCGGCCCCGATCTCGCCGGTGCGATCGCGCGGCGCATCGCGGCGACTGGCGCGGTGGACTATCTCTGCTTCGCGCAGGGCACGCATCATCGCACGCTGGACCTGCACATCCCGGACGGGCACTTTCCGCCCCTGCCCTACCTGCCGCTGATCCGGCAGCTGCGCGCGCAGCTGCCGGCGATCCCGGTGGTGGCGCTCGGCCGCATCACCGACCCGGCGGAGGCCGAAGGCATCCTGACGCGCGGCGATGCGGAACTGGTTGGGATCGGTCGCCCGCTGATCACCGATCCCGCCTGGCCGGCCAAGGCCCAGGCGGGGCGTGCGCGCGACATCCGCTATTGCGTCTCGGGCAACAATTGCTGGGAGACGATCATCCATCGCCGGCCGATCGCCTGCGACAACAATCCGCGCGTCGCCGCGCCCGATGAGCTCTCCGCGCCGAAGCCGGCGGCGCAGCGCAAGCGCATCGTCGTCGTCGGTGCCGGGGTCGCCGGGCTGGAAGCGGCGTGGACCGCCGCGGCGCGCGGCCATCAAGTGACGCTGTTCGGCCGCTCCGACGAGGCCGGCGGCAAGCTGCGGCTGCTGGTGCGGCTGCCGGGCGGGGAACAGCTCAGCAGCATCTACGACTACCAGATGGCGGCCGCGCAACAGGCGGGCGTGCGGTTCGAACTCGGCGTCGAAGCCAGTGCGGCGGATGTGCTTGCACTGCAGCCGGATGCAGTGGTGCTCGCCACCGGATCGCGCATGACCTGGCCGCGCTGCCTGCCGGCAGAGCTTGAGCGGGAAGGCATCCTGCCCGACCTGCGCACCGCGATCCTGGACGTGCTGGATCTTGCCGAGCCGCAGCGCGGTGCCGCCGTGCTGTTCGACATGGACCACACGGATGGCACCTATGCCGCGGCGGAACGGCTGCGGCAGGTCTTCCCGCGCACCGTGGTGATCACTCCGCGCGAGAGCATCGCACAGGACACCTCCCTGGTGGTGCGGCAAGGCATCCTGCGGCGCTTCAGCCGGCTCGGCGTCGAGACGGTGACGCTGTCAGAGCCGCGTTGGACCGAGACCTTCGAGCAGGAGGGGCGGCTGGAATACGCGAACGTCCACAGCGATTGCCGCGGGCATGTCGAGGAGGTCGCGTTCTTCGCCTATGCGACGCCGCGGGCACCGCAGGACGGTCTGCTCGCGCCGCTGCGTGCGGCAGGGATCGAGGTGCACCCGATCGGGGATGCCAAGGGCGCGCGCGCGGTGATGTCGGCGACGGCGGAGGGGGCCGCGATCGCCGACGCGCTGTGAGGGGCGGCACGGCTCAGCCCTGCGCGGCGGCTGACCGCGTGCTCCGCACGACCGCCGCGAACGGCGCCGCCTGAACCGCGGCAGCTAAGCCCCGGCGAGCGCGGCGCGGATCGCCGCGGCGCGCTCGGCAGCGGAATCGCCGCAGCGATGGACCACGGCTTCCGGCCGCACCGCCACTGCCTGGTCCAGGCACTGGCCGAACAGGTCCGACTCCGACGCGATCAGCGCAACGCGATGCGGCAAACGCGCGAGTTTCTCCGGCAGCGGCCAGGCGATGGCCGCCTGCCAAGCCGGCGCGAAGGAGGAAGGCTGCTTCGCGAGCTCGCGGATTTCCTCCTGCAGCCGCTCGGGCTCCAGCCGGGGTTCTGCCTTGCGCGCGGCACCGATCGTGCGGTCCCACCACGGGAACCACAGCCCCATGTCACGGCGCATATGCCACATGCGCAGCAGATGCGAGCCGTCCCAGACCGGGGCGACGTCAGGCGCCCAGCGCGCGGCCCAGTCGTTGCGCGCGCGCTCGGGCAGCGCAATGGGCGCCTCGAGGATGAGCGAAAGCACGGAACCCGACCTTGCTGCAGCAGCGGCGACCACGGTCGCCGCGCCTGCGTTGTGGCCGAGCAGATGCGCCTGTTTCACGCCGAGCGTGTCGCAGACCGCCCAGAGCGCCTGCGCCCAGACCTCCGGCGATTGCGCGCCATCGCCACGCGGATCGCTCTCGCCATGGCCTGGCGGATCGAAGGCGATGACCGGGATATCGGTGCCAAGCGCGCGGATGAGATCCTCGTAGAGCGCGGAAGAGCCGGGGACATGCGGCGCGATCACCAGCGGCGGCGCGCCATGCACATCGCCGATGACACGGACCAGGACCTGCCCATCGCCGACCTGAACATAGTTGGTCGTGCTGCGACCCGCGAGTGGCGTCGCGAGCGGCGATGCCGGCGGCGTGCCGCGGGCGGGATGGCGCAGCAGCACGGCGCGCTCCGCCACGGCGGCGGCGAGCGGGTCGCGCGGCATCTCCTGCTGCCACGCGCTTGCGGGGTATTGCGACATGGTGCGGTGCTGGCTGTCGCCCGGACGGTTGCCGAAGCAGACCGGCACGCGCAACTCCGGCAGCACCTCGAGCCCGCGATGGCGGAAGGCCGCGCTGTAGCCGATGCGATAGCCATCGCCGGCTTCGAGCAGCTCGACGACGCCGCGATGGTTGAACTCGGCATCGGGCACATCGGTGTCCGCGCGGAAGGCCAGCGTCTGGTTGTGCCAGGGCCAGAAGACGTGCTGGTCGCGATAGCGGTACCACAGCCAGACCAGATGGCTGCCATCCCATTGCGGCACGATCGGCAGCAGGTAGCGCGACAGCCTTTCCTCCGCCGCCTTGACGGAGAACACCGGGAACCCGTCGGTCAGCGCCAGCGGACAGCGGTCGGGGTAGCGCAGCGCGAACTCCACCGCGATGGAGGCGCCGGTGTGCCGGCCGTAGGTGGCCGCCTGCTCGACACCGAGCGCGGTCAGCGCCTCCGCGAGGCCGTCAGCGAAATCCTCGATCTCCGGCCGTTCCAATGGCAGCAGGTCGGAAAGCCCGAAGCCCGGCGTGTCGAAGGCGAACGCGGTGAAATGCGCGCCGAACACCTCCTGCGGCAGGCGCAGCACCTTGGCCGAGCACGGCGATGCGTGCAGCAGCACGACGGCCGGTCCCTCGCCGCAGCGCGTGTAGTGCACGCGGCGATTGCCGACCGTCAGGAAGTGGCGCGTGACCTTCATTCTGGTCCTCCCGCTAATCCGAGCGCGCCGGGATTCATCCGCCCGGCCGGATCGAGCATCGCCTTGACCTGCTGCAGCAACCCCGCTGCGCCCGGCGTCATCCGTTCCGTGAGCGCGTAGTAGCGCCCGACCTGGGCATGCACGGCGCCGTGCGAATCCAGCACCGCGCCGAGTTCGCGCCGGGCCGCGCGCACCGTCTCGCGCGCTCGCGGATCCGGTGCCGCGTGGCCGAAGCGCGCGCGGTTCTTCTCCGACAAGTGCAGCAGGTGCAGCGGGTCGAGCGCGTCGCGCCAATAGAACATCGGCTCGATGGTGACATAGGCGCCGAGCGACGAGACGATGTGGCTGACGCTGACGCCGGCGCTTGCAAGGTCAGCCTCCATCGCCTTGAGCCGCGTCTGCAATGCCAGGAGGCAGTCGCGCGCGGCGCCGAGCGGCAGCATGCCATGCACGGGCACCCAACGCTCGCCTTCCGGCCCGACGAAACCGCGGATCGAGTAGGGGCGCGCACGGAGCGCACGAGGGATCGCCGCCTCGACCTCCTGCCCGCCGGCGGCGGTGGCAATGGCGCGCGCGGCTATGATGCCGGCCTCGGCGGCGGCGGCCGTGATGCCCTCGGCGGTCAGATGCAGGGTCCAGGCAGGATCGGCCAGCTTTGCCCGCGCCAGCCCCGCGACATCCCGCACCGCCCGCAGCACGGAGCCAGCCCGCGCGGCGACGGCAGCCGCGGTGCGGAGTGCGTCGCCCGGCTCGACGTGCGTGGCGCTGCGGGACCGCAGCGGGTCCATCGCTAGCGCGCGCGCAACAAGGCCGCGTCGCTGGACCTCGACAAGCGCACTCATCATCGCGCCACCATCGGCAAAGGCGAAGGAGGCGAAGGCCGCTTCCCGCTCCGGCGCCAGACGCAGCGCGATCTCGGTCTTCACGCCGAAGGCGCCACAATCGCCGAGAAAGAGGCCGGTGAGATCGGGGCCCATGTGGCGCCAGAACGTCGGACCGCCACGCAGCGCGAGTGCGCCGGTGTGCACCACGCTGCCATCGGCCAGCACGACAGCCAGCCCGATGATGCCGTCCATGCTGCCCGGCAGGTTCTGCGCCGCGACGCCACCCACAGTGGTCACCGCGCCCGAGATCGGCGAGCCCTGCGCCGCGCGCAGCCCATGCGGCGCCAGCGCTTCCGCCAACGCCTGCCAGGAGACGCCCGCGCCGACCACCGCGGTGAGGTTGGCGGCGTCGATGCGGATGCCGTCCATCCGCGTGGTATCCAGCACGACTGCGGGGTGCCGCGGCACTACGCCGGCCGTGTAGGAGAGCCCTGCCCCGCGCGGCACGATCGGCAGGCCGTGCTGGGCCACCAGACGCAGCGCAGCGGCAGCCCGGTCGGTATCGGCCGGGCGGATGACGATCGCCGCCGGCGCTGCCTTGGGCCATTCGAAGAGATCGGCAGTGGCAAGCGCGCAGCTTTCTGCATCGGTCGCCACATGGGCGGCGCCGAGCAGCGCGCGCAACGCCTCCGCCAGTTCGGTCATGCTGGCGCGTCGGGCAGGTTGAAGATGCGGATCGCGTTGTTGCGCAAGATCTTCTTGAGCGGCTCGGGCCGAAAGTTCAGCTCCATCATCTCGTTCATCGCACGTTCGGGGTCGATCACCGACCAGTCGGTGCCGAACAGGAACTTGTCCTGCCCGTAGGTGTTCGCGTAGTGCACGGCCTGCTGCGGCCAGTGCTTCGGCGCGTAGGCGTCGCCCGCCATGTAGACATTCGGATGCTTGGTGCAGCAGGAGATCATCTCGTCCGTCCAGGGATAGCCGAGATGAATGCCGATGATCGTCAGCTCAGGGAAGTGGATCGCCACCTTGTCCAGCGTCATCGGGCGCCCGACTGAGGGCAGGCGCCGGTCCTGCTGGTACACCAGGCAGTGGCCGACCTGCATCATGATCGGCACGCCGAGTTCGGCGCAGCGCGCGTAGTAAGGGTAGTAGATTGCGCTGTCCGGCGCCTCGGAGAACCAGTGGGGGTAGAGGTGCCCGCCGACGAAGCCGTATTCCTTGATGGCAACGTCGAGCTCCTTCAGCCCCTTGATGCCGCGCGTCGGGTCGATGCCGGCGAGGCCGGAGAAGCGGTCCGGATACCTGGCGCAGATGTCGCGCACCCATTCATACGGGATCTCGACCGAGCCCTTCACCCGCAGGTCGCCGCAACGCACCGCGATGAGGAAGGAGCGCTCGATGCCGGCCCGGTCCATCTTGCGCAGATAATCCTCGATCGAGACGCCCTTGCGGTCATCCTGCCTGGTGCGCACCTGCTCGCGGAAGCGGCTGTCCGTGGGGATGCGGCCCTCGGCGAAGGCCTCCGGCGTGAACACGTTCACCACGATATCAATGGTGCCATAGGCGGTGCGGGTGGCGGCGGAATCGAAGGCTGTCATCGGGCTGTTTCCTCGGCAGGAGCGAGAATATTGGTGCCGTCGGCGACACGGATGCAGGCGGCGAAGTGGCCATCCTCCACACGCAGCGGCTCCGGCGGTGCGGTGCTGCAAGCGGGCAGCGCTACCGGGCAGCGGCCGGCGAAGAAGCAGCCGGGCGGCAGGTTCACCGGCGAGGGGATCTCACCGAACACCTCATGCCGCGCCAAGGGCACCGACGGGTCGGGGGGCAGGTTCGCGGAGAGCAGCACCTGCGTGTAGGGATGCGCCGGCGCCTCGAACAGCCGCGGCGTCGGTCCCTCCTCGGCGATGCGGCCGAGATAGAGCACCACGACGCGATGAGAAACCAGGCGCACCGTCTCGAGGTCGTGGCTGATGAACAGCATTGCCACGCCGGTTTCCCGCTGCAGCTCGTCCAGCAGTTGCAGGATGCCGGCGCGGACGGAGAGGTCGAGGGATGAGGTGGGCTCGTCCAGCACGATCAGCTTCGGCCTGTTGGCGATGGCGCGCGCGATCGAGACGCGCTGCAGCTGCCCACCGGAGAGCTCATGCGGATAGCGCGCGAGTGCGGCGGCGGGCAGGCGCACGCGATCGGCCAGGCGCCGGGCTTCCGCCGCACGCGCCACGCTGGTCAGCTTCGCGTGCAGCGTCAGCGGTTCCTCGAGCAGGCGCCCGATGGTCATGCGCGGACTGAGCGAGCCCCAGGGATCCTGGAAGACGATCTGCAGCCGCGCGCGAAGTGGGCGGAGCGCTGCCGGGGACAGCTGCGTGATGTCCACGCCCTCGAACAGGATGCGCCCGCCGGTCGGCCTCAGCAGCCGCGTTGCGAGGAGGCCGATGGTGGACTTGCCGGAACCGGACTCGCCGACCAGACCGAGCGTCTCGCCGGCGGCGATGTCGAAGGAGACGTCGTTCACCGCCTTCACGGTGGTGCCGCCGGCCCCGCTGAAGCGGTGCACCAGGCGCTGTACGGACAGCACCGGCGCGCTCATGCGAGCTCCTGTGCGTAATGGCAGGCGGCCCCATGCGCCTCACCCAGCGACACGCGCGGCGGTGCGATGAGGCAGGCCGGCGTCGCGCGCGGACAGCGGTCGCGATAGAGGCAACCCTGCGGCAGGTTGTAGAGATCGGGCGGCGTGCCGCCGGTGATGGTCCAACCGAGCTGCGCAATGCGGCCCGGCGTGCTGGCGATCAGCGCCTGCGTATAGGGATGCCCAGGCCGCGCGAAGACCTCGCGCACCGGCCCGTCCTCCACGATGCGGCCGGCGAACATCACCGCCACGCGCTGGCAATAATGCGCGACGACGCCAAGATCATGGGTGATGATCAGCGCGCCGAGATCACGCGCCGACACCAGGTCGCGCAACGTGTCGAGCACCTGCGCCTGCACCGTGACGTCGAGGCCGGTGGTGGGTTCATCGGCGATCACCATCACCGGGTCGTTGATCAGCGCCATGGCGATCAGCACGCGCTGCGCCATTCCGCCGGAGAGCTCATGCGGCCAGGCCTGCATGCGCCGGCTCGGGTCGGGTATGCGCACGGCGGCGAGCGTCGCCTCCGCCCGCTCGCGCGCCGCCGCGCCGCTGGCCGTGCCGTGCACGCGCTGCATGCGTACCAGCTGGTCGCCCACGCGCTTCAGCGGATCGAGCGAGGTCAGTGGCGATTGCACGATCATCGTCAGTCGGCGCCCGCGGATGCGCTGAAGCTCGCGCTCGGGCATGTCGAGGATGTTGCGGCCCTCGAACCGGATGCGTCCCTGCGGAATGCGCGCCGGGGAGCGCAGCAGGCCCATTGCAGCCAGCGCCGTGAGCGACTTGCCAGCACCGGTCTCGCCGACCAGGCCGACCACCTCGCCGGCCCGGACGGTGAAGGAGACGCCGTTCAGCGCCTGCGCGACGCGCATGCGGTTGTCGAGCCCGCGCGCGGCGAACTCGACATGCAGATCCTCAACGTCCAGCAGGCTCACTTGCCCGTCGCCCGCCGCTTCGGGTCGAGCAGGTCCGAAAGCCCGTCACCCGCCAGGTTCAGCGCGAGCACCATGGCGATCAGCGTCAGACCGGGGAACAGCGCCACCCACCATTCGCCGGAGATCACGTATTCCGCGCCCTGGCGGATCATCGCACCCCATTCCGGTGCCGGCGCCTGCACGCCGATGCCGATGAAGGCGAGCGTCGCCGAGATGCGCACCGCCCATGCCATCCGCAGCGGCAGTTGCGCGGTGGCGCCGAGGATCGCGTTGGGCAGGATGTGCACCAGCAGCACGCGCCATTCCGGGTTGCCCGCGGCGACCGCCGCGCGCACGAAGGTGGCGTTGCGCAGCGCCAGCACCTCGGCGCGCACGATGCGGGCGAAGATCGGGCTGTCGAGGAAGCCGACCACCAGGATCACGTTCAGGAAGCCCGGCCCGGCCGCCGCGACGATCGCCAGCGCGAGGATGATGGTCGGGAAGGCGCGCAGCACGTCCAGCACGCGCAGCAGCACCTCGTCCACCCATCCGCCGCGCCAGCCGGCGATCAGGCCGAGCGGGATCCCGACCACCGACATGATCGCGCCCGCCGGCAGCGCAATGCCGAAGGCGTAGCGCGCGCCATGGATGACGCGGGAGAGCACATCCATGCCATTGCCATCGGTGCCCAGCAGGAACTGGCCAGTACCGGGCGGTTGCAGGGTTTCGTAGGGAAAGGAGAGCGTCGGCGGCAGCGGCGCGATCAGATCGGCGAACGCCGCCATGAGGCCGAAGGTCACGATGATCGTGAAGCCGACCGCGAAGGTCGGGCTGCGCCGGGCGGTGCCGAGCAGGCGATCGAGCGCCGACGGCGGTGCAGGCGTGGTGGTCGCGCTCATGCCCGCGCCTGTGCCCGCGGCTCCAACAGCATCACCGCAAGGTCCACCAAGGCGAAAACGATGACGGACGCGATGGCGAGCGTCAGCACATATCCCTGAACCGCCGCAAAATCGCCGAGCAGGATCGCGTTGAGCCCCCAATGGCCCAAGCCGCCCCAGGCGAAGACGAACTCGATCAGGCTGGCCGCGGCGAGCAGCGATGTGAATTCGGATCCGACGAAGGTGATCACCGGCACCAGCGCGGCGCGCAGCGCGATGCGCCGCACCAGGTTGCGCGGAAAGCCGCAGGCGCGGGCGTAGCGGATGTAGTCTGAGCCCATCACCTCGATCGCGATGGCGCGGGTGTGCTTGATGATGGGTGCGGTTGCGACGATGGTGAAGCAGGCGACCGGCAGCACGAGTTGCTCCGCTGCGGAGCGTGCCGCCTCCCAGTTGCCGGCCAGCAGGCTGTCGATCAGCACGGAGCCGGTGACCGGCGGTGGCGGCGTGACCATCATGGAGACCCGGCCCATCGGCGCCGGCGCCCAGCCCAGCAGGTAGAAAAAGACGAAGATCGCCATGAGGCCAAGCCAGTAGGTCGGCAGCGAGAAGCCGAACAGGGAGCCGAAGCGCGAGACCTGGTCGAACCAGCCATTCGGCCGCTCCGCCGCACGCAGCCCGAGCGGCACGCCGATCAGCGCACCAAGACCAACCGCAAGCGTGACGAGTTCCAGCGTCGCCGGCAGATGCGCCGCGATCTCATGCGTGACCGGTGCATTGCCCTGCCAGGACCGGCCGAGATCGCCCTGCACCAGGCGCTGCAGATAGGCCCAGAATTGCGTCAGCAGCGGCTGGTCCAGCATCAACTCCGCGCGGATGCGCTCCAGCATCGGCGCATCGGCCATCGGGCCGGCGAGCATGGCGACCGGGTCCTGGTCGCCGATGCGGACCAGCATGAAGGTGACGAAGAGGATGCCGAGCGCCACCGGAACGGCGACGACCAGGCGCCGCAGCAGGAAGTGCCCGACGCTCACCGCCGGCAGGCCAAGTCCTTCCAGACCAGACGGTTGTGCGGGCGCCACATGAAGCCTTCCATGCAGCTGACGAACACCTCATGCGTGCCGGGCAGGAAGGTCTCGATGAAGGTGGCGCTCTCGGCCTGCACCCGCTGGGCCTCGGCGATCATCTCCAGCCACTTCGCGTCGTCGCGCTCCACCACGGAGGCGTCGATCAGCCGGTCGAGCTCCGGGTTGTTGTTGCCGTTGACGTTCGAGCCGCCGCGCGAATGTGCCGTGAGGAACATGTTGTAGGAAGGATCGGGCACGAAGGAGGAGGTGAGGTGCGTCATCATCGGCAGCGACCACACCCGGATGGCGCGCCGCGCCGTCATTTCCGTGGCCGGGATGCGCTTCGGCGTCAGCCGGATGCCGGCGCGCGCCAGGCTCGCCTGCATCTGCAGCGCCAGCGGCTCCTCCCACCACCAGTTGGTGCTGTATTCCAGCGTGATGTCGAGGCCGTTCGGATGCCCAGCCTCGGCCAGCAGGGCACGCGCCCGGTCGTAGTCGGTGTCATAGGTGTAGGCATCGATCGCGCCGGGGATGGGCGGGTTTAGCATCGAACGGCTGCGCGTGCCGAGGCCGAGGAAGACCGCTTCGCCGATTGCGTTGTAGTCGGTCGCATAGGCGATGGCCCGGCGGACGCGCACATCGTCGAAGGGCGGAGAGGCCGGGTTCATGCGCACGGTCGCGCTGCCCGGCGCAGCGACGCTCTCGACCCGGATGCGGCGGTCGCGGCGCAGGTCCACGATCTGCTGCAGCGGGATCTGCTCGGCGTAGTGCACCTGGCCTGTGCGAACCAGTGCCACGCGCGTGGCAGGCGAGGGCACCTCCCGCCAGACGACGCGCGTGTGGAAGGGCTGGCCGAGCTGATAGCCGCGGTTGACGACGAACACCGCCTGCTGGCCGGGCTGCACGCTCTCGACGTGGTAGGGTCCGAAGCCGGCTGTGTTGCTGCCGAGCCAGCGGGTGGCGAAGGGATCCTCCGCCGTGGCGTGCTTCTTCGCCTCGGTGCTGTCGAACAGGGCCGGGATGTGCAGCGTCAGCGCGCTGAGAAAGATGCGATTGGCATCGCGCAGCCGGAACCGCACCTCATAGCGCGAAACAGCCTCGACGCTCTCGATCCGCGCGACGTTGCGGATGAAAAGGCCTGTGCGGCGCTGCGCGTTGGACTTCTCGAAGGTCCAGACCACGTCGGCCGAGGTCAGCTCATTGCCGAAGGGGCTCATCATGCCGGGGCGGATGCGAAAGACGTATTCCTTGCCGTCTTCCGACACGGTCCAGGATTCGGCGAGGTGCGGCTCGACGCGGCCCGGATCCACCTCCGGCCTGCCGTTCGCGCCCTGACGTGTCGCGAAACGCGTCAGCCCCTCATAGACATTCACCGAACTCTCGATCTGCCCGGGCACCCAGATGTCGGGGTCGAAGCCGCGCGGCGTGGTGACCATGGCCATGACCATCGTCCGGTCCTGCGCCGCGGCGGGCACGGGCAGCAGGCCAAGCGAGGTGAGAAGCGCGACGGAAGCGAGCAGCACTCTGCGCGGATGTGCCATGGTTCCTCCTTCGCGCTCCAGGCCGGGCGAAGCGCACAAGCGAGCCTAAGATGCAGCCTGCATCCCAGTCAATCGAACAGTCGGGCGACCGCTTACGGCCGGGTCAGTAGCGCGCCGGGCGTGGCCAGGGTGTGGCCATCAGCGGTGCCAGCTCCGGCGGCAGCACCGGGCGATGCGCAGGCGTCCAGGTGAAGGGCTGGTCGGGATCCTCCCACGTCGTGGTCTGGGGGCCGCCGATGGAACGGAACAGCAGCAGCGTCCCGGTCCAGGAGCCATAGGGCGCATGCTTCACCATCGGCGGGCGCCAGCAATAGGCCCCCGCCTGCATGGTGCCGAGGTCGCCGGAAAGCTCGCCCGACAGCAGGAAGAACTCCTGCACCACCGGGTGGCGCTCGCTGCGCTCGCCCTGGCGGAACGCGATGGTTGCGGTGAGATAGGTCGTCTCGCCGGTGTCGGGGTCCTTCCGCAGCGTGCGCATCCGAGCAGTGGAGCGCATGGACTCCAGGCCCATCGCTTCGAAATCGCCGTCCCAGACGTTATCCGCGGCGGACAGGCGACGGACCAACCGGCGTCCGTCGAAGGTGCGCCCTGCCCCACCCGGCGACGGCAGCGGTGCGGCGGAGAAGAAGGTCAGCACGGTCGCACCGCGCGGTGCCACGAAGCTGCTGCGGGGCATGTCCCGCGGCAGGTGCGCGTAGGTGTGCTCGCCGTACTCGACGCCATCCACCTCGATGGCGCCGTCGAGCACCCAGAATTCCTCGTCGGCCGAAAGCCATTCCGCAGCGCGCGCGTAAGCGGGCGGATAGCGCAGGATGCAGGAAGCCGCGCCGGTTTGGTCGTCCACGGACAGGATCTTCCCCTCCGCGCCCGGTCGCGCAGCAATCGCGTCGTGCCGCCAGGGCAGTGCCTGGGCCTGAATCCAGTCGATATGCGGTCGCGCCATGGGAGATATCGCGCACCCCTCGGCCGAAGCTGTCAAGCGCGCCGATTGACACGCGATCGCGGCGCATTCGATCCTTCGCGCCATGCCCGATTTCACGCGCCGCGGCGCCTCCCGCCACATGCTCATCTCGGACGGCATCCGTGCGTCGGCGGGGCGGACTCCGGACAAGGTGGCCATGCGCGAGAGCGGACGTGAACTGAGCTATGCGCACCTTGTGGAACGCATCGCGCGCGTCGCCAACCTGGTGCATGCCGGCCTCGGCCTGCGGCATGGCGAGCGGGCGGCGGTGTTCGCGGCCAACTGCCTGGAGTATGTCGAGATCGTCTGCGGCATGGCGGAGGCCGGCGTCGCCGCCGCGACCATCGGGCCGGCTGCCGCCCCGCCGGAGATCCGCTTCATCTGCGAGGACAGCGGTGCGCGCGTGATGTTCGTCACCCCCGCGCTGGAGGACGCCGCGCGCGCCGCGGCGCCGCCCTCCGTCGAGCGTTTCGTGGTGATCGGCCCCGCCTATGAGGCGCTGCTGGCCGAGGCATCCGCAGGCCCATGCCCGGTCGAGGTCAGCGAGGAGGACATCTTCTCGGTCCCCTACACCTCCGGCGCCACCGGCCGGCCGAAGGGCGTGCAGCTTTCCCACCGCGGGCGCGTGCTCTCGGCCTTCGCCATGGCGGCGGAGCATGGCTGCTACACGCCGCAGGACCGAGCGGTAGCGACCACGCCGATGTTCCACGGCGCCGGCTTCCTGATGGCGATGACGCCGATCTGGTTCGGTGGCCAGGTGGAGATCCTGCCGCGCTTCGACATCGAGTCGCTGATGGGCACGATCACCCGAATCCAGGCCACCAGCGCCTATATCGTGCCGGCGCATTTCGCCGCGCTCTTCGCGCTGCCGGAGGCGAAGCGGGCGCAGTGGGACATGCGTTCGATGAAAGCCGCGATCTCCGGCACCGCGCCGCTCGCGCAGTCGCTGAAGGAGCGTATCGTCGGCTATTTCGGCGACGGCAAGCTGTTCGAGCGCTACGGCACGACGGAGACGTCCATCGCGACCTCGCTCGGCCCGCGCGACCAACTGCGCAAGGTGGCCTGTGTCGGCCTGCCGTACCCTGCCACGCAAGTGCGGGTCTGCGATGAGAACGGCGACGAGGTCGCCCGCGGCGAAGCCGGTGAGCTCTGGGTTTCCTCGCCGTACCAGTTCTCCGGCTACCTCAACCTGCCCGAGGCGACTGCGGCCGGACGCCGCGGCGACTGGTTCGTCACCGGCGACATCGCGAAGCAGGACGAGGAGGGCTACGTCTACCTGGTGGACCGCAAGAACGACATGGTGATCTCGGGCGGCGAGAACATCTATCCGCGGGAGGTGGAGGAAGTGCTGCTGGCGCACCCGGCCGTTGCGGAGTGCGGCGTCACTGGCGCACCCCACGCCTATTGGGGCGAGGCGGTCACCGCCTTCGTCGTGCTGCGGCCGGAGATGCACGTCGCAGCCGAGGAACTGCTGGAACGCTGCCGCGAACGCCTTTCCCGCTACAAGGTGCCGAAGGACATCCGCTTCGTACCCGCGCTGCCGCGCAACAGCATGGGCAAGGTGCTCCGTCGCGAGTTGCGGGCGCGATTGGCGGCGGAAGCGCGCGACTGAAGCACCACCGCCGCGCCGCGCTCAGACCTCCACTTCCATCTCGCCGTTGATCTCGACCGCGATGCCGTGCGGCAGTTCGAACATCCCGACCGCGGAGCGGGCATGACGCCCACGCTCCGGGCCGAACAGGTCGAACATCAGGTCCGAGGCACCGTCGATGACTTCCGGCATGTGGTCGAAGCCGGCCGCCACCTTCACCATGCCGAACAGCCGTACCACGCGGCGCACGCGGTCGAGGCTGCCGATCTCCATCTTCACGCTGGAGAGGATCGAGAGCGCGGTGGCGCGCGCGGTCGCGTAGCCTTCCTCGATGCTCATATCGGCGCCGAGGCGTCCGGAGGCGCGCACCCCCGGCAGCGCGGGCAGGTTCCGCCCATGACCGGAGATGAACAGCACGCTGCCAACCCGTACGCAGCCGGTGCGGTTGGGCTTCGGAAAGCGGAACGGCTCCGGCAGCGCGTAGCCGAGTTCCGTCAGCCGCCGCTCGATCGCGTCCACGGCTTCAGCCCGGCAGGAAGGAGGTGTCGAACACCGCCTCGAAGGGCACGCGCTGGCGCAGATGGCCGGTGCGGATCAGCACCTCCTGATAGGCATCCGATCCCGCCGGCGACATCTTCCCGTCCGGCACCACCGCTTCGCGCACGTTGCCGAGCGCGCTGAAGAACACGGCCTCGTCGAGACGGCTGAAGAAGGGGCGGATGGTCGAGGCCACCTGCTCCACCGGGTTGGCGCGGATCCACGCCGAGGACTCCACGATGACACGCACCATCCGGCGCACCAGGTCGGCGTTCTCGCGCGCATAGTCGGGGCGGACATAGATCACCGCGTGCAGGAACTCGCGCAGCGCCGGATCCTGGCCGCGGGTGTTGTTGATGAGCCAGTCGGCGATCCCGGTCTCCACCATCTGGTCGGTCAGCGGCGAGGAGAAGGAGTAGGCGTTGACGATGTTGTTGCGCATCGCAGCGATGGCCGCCGGACCGGTGCCGGAGGCGACGACCCGCGCATCCCGCTGCGGATCGAGGCCTGCACGCAGGATGTAGTACTGCGCGATGTTGAAGGTGAGCGAGCCGGGCGCGGAGGCGCCGATGGTGAGGCCGCGCAGCGCGCCGAGCTTCGCCTCGATCGGCGAGTCGGCGCTGATGCGCCGCTCGGCCGCGGCCTGCTTGCTGATCACCAGGTTGATGCCGCAGCGGCCGAGGATGCCGCAGACACCAAGCAACTGCCGGCCCTGCAGGTGCAGCGTGTAGAGGTGGTGCGGCGGGGTGGCGACGAACTGCACCTCGCGCGCCATCAGCGCCTGGACGTCGGGGCCGTCGCCGCGGGTGATCACCAGTTCCAGGTCGATGCCGGCCGCCTTGAACATGTCGCGCGCGCGGCCGACATAGATCGGCATGTAGGAAAGGCTGTCGGCCGGCTGGGTGATGCGCACCTTGGTGAGGCCCTGCGCACGCACCATGCGCGGCACCGCCAGCGCCGCCGCGGCGCCAGCCAGCACACCACGCCGTCCCGTCATTCCGATCGCTCCCGTCATCGCCCTGCTCCCTTGTTTGCGCCGGCGCGTGCCGGCGTGGTTTCACCTCGCGTGCATGTCCTCACGTCAGCTCGCTGCCGCCCTGGGCGCTTGGCGGGCGCCAGCGCAGAAGGTGGCGCTCGATGCGGTCCAGCAGGGTGTTGAAGGCGATCACCACCAGCATCAGCACGAAAATGCCCGAAACCGCGCCGGTGGTGTCGAACTGCGCCGTGTAGAGCTGGATCTTGTAGCCGAGCCCCGCCGTCGCAGCCATGAACTCGCCGACGATGGCGCCGATCAGCGCGAACGGCACGCTGACCTTCATCGCCGTCAGGATCCAGGGGAAGGCTGCGGGCAGCGTCACCTTGGTGAAGATCTGCCGGTCCGACGCGCCCATGATGCGTGCGACGTTGACATGCGCCTGGTCCACCGAGCGAAGGCCGGACAGCGTGGCGTAGAAGCACAGGAAGAAGGCGAGCATGCTCGCCAGCACGATCTTGGACAGCTCGCCGATGCCGAACCAGATGATGAACAGCGGTGCGAGCGCGATGCGGGGTATGCCGTTCAGCGCCAGGATGAAGGGATCGAGCACGCGGCAGAGGAAATCGAGCCGCGCCAGGATCGCCCCCACCATCACACCAGCGAGCGTTCCGGCGGCGTAGCCGGTGAAGGTTTCGCGCAGCGTCACCGCCAAGTGGAAGAACAGGTCCTCCTGCGCCCAGACGAACAGATGGGCGGCGATGCGGAAGGGCGAGGAGAACCAGAAGGCGTCCCACCACGGTCCGGTGCCGAATTCCCACACGCCGAGCAGCGCAACGGCCAGCGCGGCGCGCGAGAAGGTGACGCGGTTGCGGTGCCGCCGCTGCGCGGCCTCCCATTCCTTCACGCCCTCCTCGGCCGCCGCGGCGCCGGGCGGAATCACCACCCCGCCATGCCCCAGGCCTGCCGCCGTCGCGCCCGCATCTGCCACTAACTGTCGCTCCCCTTCCTGACTTCCTCCTCAAGGCTCGCCCAGAGCAGCTTGTAGGTGTCGCGGAAGCGCTCATCGGCATGGATCTCGAACAGGTCGCGAGGGCGGGGGATGGGCACCTCCGCCACCGTCTTGATGCGCCCTGGGCGCGCCGACATCACCACCACGCGGTCGGCCAGCGCCACCGCCTCACCGAGGTCGTGGGTGATGAAGATCACCGTCTTCCGCTCGCTCTGCCAGAGGTCGAGCAGCTGGTTCTGCAGGATCAGCCGTGTCTGCGCGTCAAGCGGGCCGAACGGCTCGTCCATCAGGATCACGTCGGGGTCGTAGGCGAGCGTGCGGATGATGTTGGCGCGCTGCCGCATGCCGCCCGAAAGCTCATAGGGCCAGCTGTCGCCGAAGCCGCTCAGGCCGACGCGCTCGATCAGCGCATCCGCCCGCGCGCGCCGTTCCCGTGCCGGCATGCCGCGCACCTCGAGCGGGAATTCCACGTTCTGCCGCAGCGTCCGCCAGGGGTAGAGATTGTCGGCCTGGGTCACATAGCCGATCGAGCGGGTGATGCCGTTGATCGGGGCGCCGCGCAGCAGGATCTGGCCGGAACTTGGCGCGAACAGCCCGACGATCAGGTTCATCAGGGTGGATTTGCCGCAGCCGGATGGGCCAACGATCGTCAGGAACTCCCGCTCGCGCACTTCCAGGTCGGTTGCCTGCAGCGCCAGCACGCGGCGGCCCTTGGTGCGGAACACATGCGAGACGCCACGGACCGAGAGCGCCACCGGATGCGTCGCTTCGGAAGCCATCGTCGCTGCCGTTACCGCTGCCGCTCCATGCGCCATGCGCCACTCGCCCCCGATCGCCGCGCGTCCCCACGATAGGCAGTCCCAGCCGATAAGCAGTCCCAGCGTCGAAACGCCTTGATTGCTCCGAAAGCGTGGCGCATTTTCGAAAGTGTTGCAAACCAAATTTGGCCTGCCCCCGGCGCCGCCGGGAGCGGGACAGACGCCAGGAACAGGAACCAGGTCGGCATGGAGTCCCGTATCAACGGGGGCGAGGCCCAGCCCGCTGCGCGCGTCACCGAGCGCCGGGACGGCACGCTGGCGAACGCGGCCTATCGCCGGCTGCGGCACGACATCCTCGCCGGCGTATTGGCGCCGGGGCAGCGACTACGCCTGCATGATCTGCGCACACGCTATGCGATCGGCGTCGCGCCGCTGCGCGAGGCGCTCTCCCGCCTGCAGGCGGAGGAGCTGGTGGTTGCGACCGATCACCGCGGTGCCGCCGTCGCCGGCGTGTCCATTGCGGAGATGCTCGACCTCACCCGCGTGCGGATCGTGATCGACGATGCTGCGCTGCGCGAGGCAATCGCGCAGGGCGACGATGCATGGGAAGCTGGCCTGGTCGCCGCCTTCCACCGCCTCGACCGCGCCAGTGGAAGGCTTGCCTCGGGCACCGACGGCGCCGCGGAGGAATGGGAGGCGCGGCACGAGGAATTCCACCGCGCGCTGCTCGCCGCCGCACCTTCACCGATGCTGCTGCGCCTGCACGGCATGCTGCTGGCCCGCTGGCGCCGCTATCGGCTGTTCTCGATCTACCGCCAGGCCGGGCGCGACCATGTCGGCGAACATCGCGCGATCATGGAGGCGGCGCTGGCACGCGACGCCGAGACCGCGTGCCGGCGGCTGGCCGAGCACTACCGGTTGACCGGCGACGTCACGCGCCGGGCGCTCGAATCCAGTTCGCTGCAGACCCCTTCGGAGGCCGACGCCGCATGACCCAGGATGCCACGCGCGCCGCGCCCCTGTTGCCGGTTCCGTTCCCGGGCACGCGCGCGCGCTTCGCCCGCGGGATGCGGGCCGGGCGATGGGTGTTCGCCACCGGCCTCTCGGGCACCGATCACGAGACCGGCCTGGCGCCGGAGGTGCTGCAGGCCGCGCATCCGCTGGACGGCGAGCCGAAGGCGATGCGCGAGGCGCGCCGCCTCTTCACCAACGCGGGCGAGGTGCTGGCCGCCGGCGGCTGCGGCTTCCCCGATGTCGTGCGGATCGACCAGTACTACACCCGCCCCGAGGCGGTGGACCCCTACCACGCCGTCCGCCGCGAAGTCTTTGCCGGGCGCATCCCGCCCTCCACCTCGAACCTCCACCAGCGCTTCGCCCGAACGGCGCAGGAGCTGGAGGTACAGGTGATGGCGGCGGTGCCGGAGGCGGGCTTCCACGCCGAGCATCTGGCTTTCCGGCCGAGCTACGACATCCATCACACCTCCGGCTACAGCCCGGGCCTGGCCGCCGGCGACTTCCGCTTCATCCCCGGCCAGACCGCCGAGACGCGCGTGCATGGCCAGGGCCAGCTCGACCCCGAGGCGCGGCGGCCGATCGGGTTGTGGAAGGGCACGGCGATCAAGCTCGAGACCGATTTCATCGTGCGCCACAAGCTGCTGCCATCGCTGGAGGCAGCCGGCGCGAGCCTGGACAGCGTCGTGAAGGCGCAGGTCTATCTCCGTGACCAGGAGGATGTGCCGGCCTTCAACGAAAGCTGGAAGGCGCATTTCACGTCACCGCCGGCGACGACCGTCATCGCCACAGCGACGCCCGGTTTCATCATGCCGGAGAGCCGCATCGAGATTAACACCATCGCCCTGGCGACCGGCGGCGCGACACGGCGCGAGGTGGTGACCGGCGGCGTGGCACCGCTGTTCCGCGGCTATCCGCCGGCAGTACGCGCGGGCGATCTGCTGTTCCTCTCCGGCATGATGGCGATGCGCGACGGCTCGCTGGTTCCGGGCGCCCGGCGCGACCCCGGCCAGCCCTACTTCGCAATCCCCGTGAAGGCCGAGATCGAGGCGATCCTGCAGGATGCCGAGGCCATCTGCCGGGCGGCCGGAACATCCGTCGCGCAGGTCGTGCGCATGCAGATGTTCCTGGCCGACCTGGCCGACCTGCCGGCCTGCATCGAGGCCGCGCATGACGCGCTCGGCGGCCGGCCGTTGCCGCTTTCCGCCATCGAGGTGCCGTGGCTGCCGGTGCCCGAGGCGCGGGTGCTGATGGATCTGTGGGTCCACGCCGGCTGAGGTCCGGCCCCCTGCCCTATTCGAAGATGGCGACGGCGCGGATCGGGCTTGCCGTGCCGCCGCGGATCTTCAACGGGAAGCCGATGAAGCGGAAACGGCCGCGGCCGATCAGCCTGTCGAGGTTCGCCAGGCATTCCATGTGCGTGATGCCGCGCTCCGCGCACGCCATGTGCGCAAGGAAGTTCGGCTCGCCTTCCGGGGCGGGGCTGATCGCCTCGACGCCGAACATGCCGATGCCGCGGTCTGCCAGCCAATGCACCGATTCGAGCGCAAGGCCCGGAAAGTCGTGAAGGTAGCCCGGCTTGCCGAGCAGCCTGTCGTTCACCGCCATGTGCAGCAGCACGGTATCCCCAGGCCGGATCTCCTGCCCCGATGCGGCGAGCGCGGCCTCCATCTCCGGCACGGTGATCGCGTGCTTGAGCGGCACATGCGACAGGTCGAGGCAGATGCCGGAGGTGTAGAACTTCTCGAGCGGCACCTGGTCGATCGAGAGCGCGCCGGGCCGCGGGTCGAAGTGCACCGGCGCATCCACATGGGTGCCGGCGTGGTCACTGAACGCAATGGACAGCGCCTTGCTGGTGAACACGGTGTTGCCGGCGACCTTCTTCTCGCCGTGGTCGTTCCAGACCGTCATCACCACCGGCGGATGCGAGGGATGCGTCTGCGTGCGGTGGAAGATTTCCCGGCTCAGATCAACGATGTCCATGCTGCCCTCCGGCTTGTCTTGCAGGCGAGCCGACGCGGCCCGCCTTCCTTGCGCGGTAGGATCGCGCCAAACGGAGGGGCGCGAAAGTGGGCCGGGGGGGGTCAGGGACGCGGCGACGCGACAGGCGATTCCGGAGGGCAGCCGAGATAGCCGCGATAGCCGACGGTGAGGTCCTGCCCGACCTCGAACAGCATGGTCGCTGCCTGGATGTCGGCACCCTGCGGCGGCGCGATCACCCGCAGACGAACCGGCCCGGCGGCAAGAACCAGGCTGCGCGCCGCGGCATCGCCGCCGGCCTCGCCCGACGCTTCGAGCAGGATGAGATGGCCGTTCAGCTTGACGACGCCGGCAGGCGCCGCGCCCGCCTGCATCGCGACGACCGGATTGCCGGCCCGCGTGTAGTGGAAGGCGCATAGTGGGCCGGTCCCGATCGCCTTGCGGATCTCCGCGTCATTCAGCGTGGCGGGATCGAGATGCGCGACCGGCGCGTTGGCCAGCGCCTCCTCCGCGGGCAGGATCGCGGCGATTTCCGGCGCATGCCCGGACCGCACCGCATCGTCCGGCGCCGCCCCCTCGTCGCATGCGGCGAGCGTCGCGGCCACGATGAGCGGCAAATGCCATGGCTGGCGTGGGACAAGACGCGCCATCAATCCCGCGCCTCCAGGTCCATCACCAGGTATTTCATCTCGGCGATCTCGCGCTCCTGCGCCTCTATGATCTCCTGGGCGAGCTTGCGCACGCGGGGGTCCGAGATCTGCGCGCGCTCGCTCGTCAGGATGGCGATCGAATGATGCGGAATCATTGCCTTCATATACTCGATGTCGTTCACGGTCGCCTGGCTGCGCACCAGCCACAGGGCGAGAGCGAAGACGGCGGCGGCACCCGCGAAGATGGCGAGGTTTACCGTGCGATTCCGGTACATTCCGAGCATGAAGCCGAGCATGATCACCGCCATGCACGCCCCCATGACGAGCGCCATCCAGGCGCGGGTCTCGCTCCAGAACACATGCTCGAAGGCGTAGGTGTTGAGGTACATCAGCCCGTACATCACGACCGTGGAAGTCGCGATCATCGCGGCGAAGCGCCAGTACGACATTCCCATCCGATGCGCCCCGTCAGTTCGCCTGGCCGCCCGCGCCGTCACCACCGAGCGACGCATAGCGGTCGGGCGTCATCGCCGGCAGTTCCTTCACGAAGGCGGCGATGCTCCAGATTGTCCGATCGTCATGGCTCGGCCCGAATGCCGGCATCCCCGACATCTTCACACCGTGCCTGACGAGCCAGAACACCTCTCGTGGCTCCCACGTGGCGGCGGCTTCGGCGAGATGCGGCGGCCTCGGCCGCATGCCGCTCGCCCAGGCGGCGCGCTCGACGCCCGGGCCGGCATGGCAGTGCTGGCACATCGCCTTGTAGGCCTGCGCGCCGGCCGCGATCATCTCGGGCGTCACGCCGCCGGGATCGGCGACATCGGCGGCGCGGCGCTCGACCGAGTTGTGAAAGGTCGTGTCGAAGGCCCAGCGCGTGAAGGCTGCGTGCTCCTCGGTCGCGGCAACGTTGTATGCGCCGGTATACACCACGGCCAGACCGGCTATGCCGATGACCAACAGGGTCCCGATCGCGCCAGCGGCGACCCCCATACCCGCAGCGCGCTTCCGCTCGTCCATGCCTCGCCTTCCACCTGCATTCATGTCGCCGGTCGCCCGCGCGGCATTCCCCTAACGCGGCATGGCATGGGCGCGGTTCCATCGGCTCGCCGTGCCTCCCCTCCCAAGGCGGCGTCCCGGACACTATGCTGCCCGCGGCGGGCCCCCTTCTGCCGCCGGAGGATTGCCGTGACGATGACCAACTCACCCTTGCCGCGCGTGAAGGCTCCGGAGGAGCTGCGCAGCCGCCGCTGGTTCGGGCCGGCGGATTTCCGCTCCTTCGGGCACCGCTCCCGCGCGATGCAGATGGGCTGGTCGGAGGAGGACTGGGCCGGGAAGCCGGTGATCGGGATCCTCAACACCTGGTCGGACATCAACCCCTGCCACCAGCATTTCCGGTCGCGGGTGGAGGACGTGAAGAAGGGCGTGCTGCAGGCGGGCGGGCTGCCGATCGAGCTGCCCTCGCTGGCGCTGCCCGAGAACTTCATGAAGCCGACCACCATGTTCTATCGCAACATGCTGGCGATGGAGGCAGAGGAGCAGATCCGCAGCCTGCCGGTCGACGGCGCCGTACTGATGGGCGGCTGCGACAAGACCGGCCCGGGCCTGCTGCTCGGCGCGCTTTCGGCCGGCGTGCCCACGATCTTCCTGCCGGCGGGACCGATGCTGCGCGGCAACTGGAACGGCAAGGTGCTCGGCTCCGGCTCCGACAGCTTCAAATACTGGGAGGAGCTGCGCGCCGGCACCATCACGCCCGAGGACTGGGCGGGCGTCGAGCGTGGCATCGCCCGCAGCCACGGCACCTGCATGACGATGGGCACCGCCAGCACGATGACCGCGATCATCGAGGCGCTGGGCTTCACCCTTCCCGGCTTCTCCTCCGTGCCGGCGCCGGATTCCAACCATCCGCGCCTGTCCGCCGCGACCGGCCGGCGCATCGTGGACATGGTGTGGGAGGATCTGGTGCCGTCCCGCATCGCCACGCGCGCCGCGTGCCTGAACGCGGTGGCGGTGGCGATGGCGATGGGCTGCTCGACCAATGCGCTGATCCACCTGATCGCACTCGCCCGTCGCGCCGGCCATGGCGACTTCGGCCTCGACGAGTTCGAGCGGCTGAGCCGCGAGGTGCCGGTGATCGGCAATGTCCGCCCGTCCGGCTCCACCTACCTGATGGAGGATTTCTACTACGCCGGCGGCATCCGGGCGCTGATGGAGCGGATCCGGGCGCATCTCGATGCCACGGCGCTCACCTGCACCGGACGTAGCCTGGGCGAGAACGTCGCCGGCGCGAAGGTGTTCAACGACGACGTCATCCGCCCGCTCGACAATCCGATCTACGCCGAGGGCGCGCTGGCGGTGCTGAAGGGCAACCTTGCGCCCGAGGGTTGCGTCATCAAGCCATCCGCGATGGATCCCCGCTTCCTGAAGCATGCCGGCCCGGCGCTGGTGTTCGATGACTACCCGAGCCTCAAGGCGGCGGTGGACGACGAGACGCTCGACATCACGCCGGACCATGTGCTGGTGCTGCGCAATGCGGGCCCGCTCGGCGGGCCCGGCATGCCGGAATGGGGCATGCTGCCGATGCCGAAGGCGCTGCTGAAGCGGGGCCATCGCGACATGCTGCGCCTGTCGGACGCGCGCATGTCCGGCACGAGCTACGGCGCCTGCGTCCTGCACGTGTCGCCGGAAAGCTACGTCGGCGGGCCCTTTGCGCTATTGCGCACCGGCGACATCGTGGAGGTGGACGTGCCGGCGCGCTCGATCAACATGCGCGTGCCGGAGGACGAGCTGGCGCGGCGCCGCGCCGCCTGGACGCCGCCGCCGCCGCGCTTCGGCCGCGGCTACGGATGGATGTTCAGCCGCCACATTCGCCAGGCGCATGAGGGCTGCGACTTCGACTTCCTCAAGACCGAGTTCGGCGGGCCAGTGGACGAGCCGGTGATCTTCTGACGCCTTGCCGCGCAGCATCACTCCGGGCGGCAGGTGGTGAGCGTCGCGGTTGCGAAGCCGCGAACCGTGCTCTCCGTAACCCGCAGGCGCAGCGCACGGTTATCGAGCACGAAGAGGTGCTCGGCTGGCAGGCCGGTGGCGCTGCGTTCCCCGCCGCTGCCGAGGCCCGAGAAGGTCACGGTGGTGGTGCCCGCAAGGTTGTCGCTTACCACCGGCACCAGTGCGCTGACGCGGATCATGCCTTCCGCGAAGCTGGTGGAATCCTCCTCCGTCGCCCGGCTGCCGACGCCGATCCGGAAGCGGCGCGAGATGCCTGCGCCGTCGCACCGACGCAACTGCTCCGCGTTCTCTATCACCTGGCGCAGGCGGACCGCATCGAGGCCGGCCGCGAGGCGCACGCGGGCAGCAGCCATGACGTCGGCGGCGCCGCCGCGCGGAACCTCGGCGTCGTAGCGTTGCTGCAGGTGCCGATTTGCGGCCTGTGCGTCGTCGAGTTCTGCGCGCAGCCTGGCATTCTGTTCCTGCAGCGCGGCCCGCTGCTGCGCGACCTCGGCGAGATCCCGCTCCAGACGCTGCACGTCCAGCCGCGCAAGCCGCGTCCCCGTCTCGTGCGCGCCATAGCCGATCGCCACGAAGACGCCGATGATCAACAGCCACTTGCCGCTCTGCAGCAGGGCCCTCTGCGTCTGTCGGCTGCGATCCCGTCTTCTTCGCACGTTCCGTCACCACCAAGCCACTTCCCCGGCCCGATGCACTGGCCTGCGACGCGGGGGGCAGTCGTCTCATACGGAGAGCGGCCGCGTCGCACAATCCTGCGAAACCTCGCAAATCGATCCTGCGCATCCCGCTCAGGAATTGCGGTGTCGCCATGCCTCCAACTGCGAGAGCACGCTTGCCAGATCGGTCACGTCCACATAGCGGCGGCCGATGTCGCGCAGGTTGTCGCGATGTGGCTGCTCCTCGATGTCGCCGACACAATCCTCCGGCACGATCGTGCGGTAGCGGTAGCTGAAGCTGTCGATTGCGGTCGCGCGGATGCAGCCGCTGGTATTGCAGCCGGTCACGATCACCGTATCCACGCGCTCCTTGGTGAAGTAGTCGGCCACGCCCGTGTTGAAGAAGATGGACGGCCCCTTCTTGCACACGGTGAGGTCGTAGGACGGGTCGTGCACGCGCGGGTCGATCGGCGCGCTCGGGTGGTCGTGCAGGAAGGTTTCGCGCACCGCCGAGATCTTCCAATATGGCATCTCGCGCTGGTTCATGTAGGCGGTGTTGCAGTTGGCCACCGGCACGTCGTAGCGCCGCGCCACATCGAGCAGGCGGCGCGTATTCTCCAGCGCGCGCAGCACCAGCGGTGCGCCGCCGAGCGGATATTGCGGATCGGTGAAGGCCAGCATGAAGTCCACGACGACGATGCCCGGCTTCTGCCCGAAGCCGACGCCCACGCTGCCGTAGCTGCGCCGCTGGTAGTCGTCGGACATGGCTCGCCTTCCCCTCTCTGATCGCAAGGGAGCGAGAATGCCGTTGCGGCGCGCGACGTCAACCGGTCGCGCCGCGGTCCTTCGCCAGGCGGTCGAGGATCGCGGGCATCCGCGTCTCCGCCTGCTGCTGCAGGTCGCGGAACAGGCTGTTGCCATGCGCATCGATGCCGACCGTCACCGGGCCGAGTCCGTCCACCGCCAGGCGAACGAGGCGGTAGTGCGCAACCAGGTCGTTCCACGCCACCTCGCGCACGGCGCGGATGGCGGAGGAATGCAGCGGCGCGCCGCCGCCGAGGAACGAGAAATAGACGCAGCCGACCTCGGCCATCGCCTCCGCGCAGGCGGCGTCGAGCCCGCCCTTGCCGCCCACCGCCGTCAGGCCGAAATGCCGGATCAGGCGCGGCATCAGCGGGTTGAAGCGCGTGCTGGTGGTTGGGTTCATGTACAGCACCTCGAGCCCGCCATCGGCGGTGTCGCGGCTGTAGGAGCCGAGATGCAGCAGCGAGCCGCCGGCAAGCGCGATGGGCGGATTGTGGCCCTCCTCGATGCAGGCGATCAGGCGCTGATGCGTCGGCAGGCCGGCGGTGATCACGATCTCCCCGTCCAGCAGCACCATGTCGCCGGCGCGCAGGCTGCGCGCCTCGTCGTACGACATCGGCATGCGGATGCGACGGAACTCGCTCATTCCATGCGCTCCACCGTGCCATCGGCGTGCAGGCGCGCACGGGTCCGGCGGTTGATCCAGCAGTTGAAGCAGACCGCCACCGGCGTGTAGCCATGGCCGGAGGCGTAATCCACATGCACGGCAAGCGCCGTGGTGTCGCCGCCGGTGCCCATCGGGCCGAAGCCGGTGGCGTTCACCGCGCGCAGCAGCCGCTCCTCCATCGCCGCCAGCACGGGCTCGGGATTCGTGCTGCCCACCTTGCGCATCGTCGCCTTGCTGGCGATGCGCGCCGCCACGTCGAAGCTGCCACCGATGCCGACGCCGATGATCACCGGCGGGCAATGCTGCGATCCCGCCTGCATCACCACGCGCATGACATAGGCTTCGATGTCCGCCAGCGAGGGGAAGGAGAAGGTTTCCAACGCCGCCCAGCGGCCCGAGCCCAAGGCCTTGGGCTGGCAGAGGATCTCCACCCAATCCGCACCGCCTGCGACATCCCAGGTCACCAGCGGCATGTCCTTGCCCTTGTAGCCGCGCTCGTTGGTCAGGGGGTTTGTGACATGCTTGAGAAGCGGCGGCTTGATGCTGGCGACCAGTTCGTCGAAACCGTCCGAGATCGCCTGCTTGATGTCTCCTTCGAGCCTCGCCGCGGTACCGAGGGTGACGTGATAGACGGGCACGCCGGCATCGGAGCAGATGAAGCGCTCCTCCTGCTCGGCGCGCTGCGCGCTGCCGAGCATCATCTGCAGCACGCGTCGCGCGCCTTCCTGCGTCTCGGTCTCGAGCGCGCGGCGCAGCCCGTCCTTGGTGTCCTCCGGCACGCGGCGCAGCGACCAGTCGTAGAGGCGCGCCGAGAGATCCTTCACGGCCTCGTAGGTGATGGCCATCAGGCGATGCGTCTCCCTGTCCAAAAAGGTCACTGGACTGACCTTTCAGTGATCATGGCGCGGCTATCCCCATGGCACAATGCCCGGCGTCACTGGCTGGGGCTGGACGCCGGCAGCGTTTCCAGATTAAGTCATAGGACTGACCTATAGGCACATTCCAGGGAGGGCGCGGATCGCGCCGCGGCGGCGATGATGAAGCTGCACTGGTCCCCGCGCTCGCCCTTCGTGCGCAAGGTGATGGTCGCGGCGCATGAGCTGGGGCTGGCGGACCGCATCCAGACCATGCGCACTGTCGCCGCCATGACCAACCCGGCGCGCGCGCTGATGCCGGAGAACCCCCTCGCCAAGATTCCCACCATGGTGCTGGAGGACGGCACGGTCCTCTACGGCAGCCATGTCATCTGCGAGTATCTCGACCACCTGGCGGGCGGCGGGAAGCTGATCCCGCCGGCAGGCCCGGCACGGTGGCAGGAATTGCGGCGGCACGCGCTGGCCGATGGCTTCCTCGACCTGCTCATCCTGTGGCGGAACGAACGCGAGAAGCCGCAGCCGCTGGCAGCCTTGGTCGAAGCGTTCACGCTCAAGACCGATGCCGTGCTTGCCGCGCTGGAAGCGGAGATCGAACGGATCGCCGAGGCACCCGTCGGGCTGGCGCAGATCACCACAGCGATCGTCGGCGACTACATGGATTTCCGTTTCCCGCAGCTCGGCTGGCGCGAACGCTGCCCGCACTTCTCGGCCTGGCAGCGCCGGTTCGCGGAACGCCCTTCGATGCGGGCGAACCCCGTGGTGGACGGCTGACGCCGATGGCCGGACCGCTCTCGCATATCCGCGTGCTCGATCTCGGGCGCATCATGGCCGCCCCCTGGGCGACGCAGATCCTCGCCGACCTCGGTGCCGACGTCATCAAGATCGAGCGCCCCGGCGCCGGCGACGACACGCGCAGCTGGGGCCCACCCTTCCTGGCCGACACGGATGGCAAGCCGACGCGCGAAGCCGGGTATTTCCTGGCCGTCAATCGCGGCAAGCGGTCCGTGACGCTTGACATCGCAAAGCCGGAAGGCCAGGCGCTGGCACGGCAGCTGGCGGAACGCTGCGACGTGGTGGTGGAGAACTTCAAGGCCGGCGCGCTGTCCAAGTACGGCCTCGATGCAGCCAGCCTGCGCGCGCTGAAGCCCGAGCTCATATACTGCTCCGTCACCGGCTTCGGGCAGGACGGTCCGCGGCGTGACCAGGCGGCCTACGACTTCATGATCCAGGCGATGGGCGGGCTGATGAGCCTGACCGGCGAGCGCGACGGCACGCCGCAGAAGGTCGGCCTGCCGATCGTGGACCTGATGACCGGCATGTACGCCGCCGTCGCGATCCTCGCCGCCGTGGCGAAGCGCGAGCGGACCGGCGAAGGCGAGACGATCGACCTCGCCATGCTCGACGTGCAGGCAGGGTTCCTGGCCAACCAGGCGATGAACTGGCTGGTCGGCGGAAAGGTGCCGCACCGCGCGGGCAACCGCCACCCGAACATCCAGCCGCAGGACGTCTTCCCCGCACGGGACGGCCACATCGTGCTGGCCGTCGGCAATGATGGGCAGTTCGTCAAGCTGTGCGAGGCGATTGGCCGGCCGGATTGGGCGAGAGATGCGCGCTTCGTCCGCAACGCCGACCGTGTACGGAACGAGGCCGAGCTGAGCCCGCTGCTCGCTGCGCGGTTCCAGGACTTCACCCGCGCCGAGCTGACCGCGCTGCTCGATGCCGCCGGCGTGCCGTGCGGTCCGATCAACACCGTGCCCGATGTCTTCGCGGATCCGCAGGTGCAGCACCGGGAAATGCTTTGCCACCTGCCGCATCCGCTGGCGGGCAGCGTGCCGCAGGTGGTCAGCCCGATCCGCATGCAGGACGCGCCGCTCCGCTTCGACCGCGCACCGCCGACGCTCGGCCAGCACACGCAGGAGGTGCTCGACGAACTCGGCGTCACCGCGGAGCAGCGCACGATGCTGGCCGAGAAGGGTATCGTCTGATGGCGCCGCGCATCCCCCTGCCCGGTCGCGACGAGCTTGACGAGGCGCAGCGCACCGTCTGGGACAGCGTCGTCTCCGGGCCGCGCGGCCAGGTGATCGGTCCGCTCCGCGCGGCGATCCACAATGCCGAGCTCGCCAGACGCTGGTCCGCGCTGGGCGAGGCGCTGCGCTTCAACACCTCGCTGCCGAAGCGCCTCTCGGAGCTGGCGATCGCCGCCACCGGGCGGCGCTGGAGCAGTCAGGTGGAATGGTGGGTGCATGCCCGCGCCGCTGCCGAGAACGGCATTGCACCGGCCATCCTGGATGCGATACGCGAAGGCCGTCCGCCCGCTTTCGATGCCGCCGACGAGGCTCTTGTGTACGACTTCGTGCGCGACCTGCAGCACGATGGCGGCGTGCGGGAGGACACCTACCGCGCCGCGGTGGAGGCCTTCGGCGTGAAGGGCGTCGTCGAGCTGACGGCGCTGGTCGGCTACTACACGATGGTGTCGATGACGCTGAACGCGCATGGCGTTCCCCTGCCCGATGGCGCGGTCGAGCCGCTGCAAGCGCCGCCCGAGGGGCTATTCGCGCTTCCGCCGAGGGACGCACCGTGACCACCCGTGTCGTCGCTCCCGCGGTTTCGGCGCCGCGCCGGCCCGTGCCGGCGGGTGCCTGCGACACGCACACGCATGTCTTCGGCGGGGCGGAGTTCGCCGCCGGCCCTGCGCCCTATCCGCTGCCCGAGGCTCCGCTCGAAGTCCATGCGGCAATGCGCGCGCGGCTCGGGCTGCAACGGGCGGTCCTGGTGCAGCCGGCGCCCTATGGCCGGGATCCGGCCTGCATGCTCGACGCGCTGCGACGCGACGCCGGTCGGCTGCGTGGCGTGATGATCGCCGACGACAGCGTGAGCGACGCCACGCTGCAAGCGTGGCATGAAGCCGGCATACGTGCGCTGCGCTTCGTCGAGATGCGGGCGCCAGGGGGCAGCGGGCGCTACCCTGGCGCCATCGGGGTCGAGGCGCTGCACGCGCTGGCGCCGCGGCTGCGCGCGCTGGGCTGGCAGGCGCATCTCTGGGCGAGCGCGGCACAGTGCGCGGAACTGCTGCCCCAACTCGTGCCGCTCGGCGTGCCGCTGGTGGTGGACCACATGGGCATGCCCTCCGGCGCGGACGATCCGGCCTTCGCGGCGCTGCTGCGCCACCTGCGCGCGAACGAGATCTGGCTGAAGGCGACGCTCTGCCGGCTGCCACGCGGCGACGCCGGCCTGGAGGCGCTACGCCCCTTGCAGGACGCTGCCGTCGCGGCCAATCCGGATCGCATCCTGTGGGGCTCGGACTGGCCCTATGTCCGCATGGAACCCGCACCGGATGCAGGCGCCATGCTCGACCTGTTCCTGTCGTGGCTCGGCGACGACAGGCTCGCGCGGAGGATCCTGGTGGAGAATCCCGCCGCGCTGTTCGGCTTCGATGACCAATAGGGAAAGGGAGGACACCATGACAATTGCACGCAGGGCTGTGTTGTCGGCGCTGGCGCTGCCGGCCTTGGCCGGAACGGCACACGCGCAGGGCTTCCCCGACGGACCGGTGCGGCTGATCGTGCCCTTCGCCGCGGGCGGTCCGGCCGACACCATCGCACGCATCGTGGGCCGGACCATGGGCACGAAGCTCGGCGTGCCCGTCGTGGTGGAGTCGCGCGCCGGCGCCGGCGGGCTGATCGGGGTGGACGTGACCGCGAAGTCACGGCCGGATGGCCAGACGCTGGTTCTGGCGAGCAGCGGCGCCATCGTCATTCAGCCGCATCTGCAGCCGCGCATGCCCTATGATCCGCTAAAGGACCTGACGCCGATCACGCAGGTGCTGAGCGTCCCGCAGATCGTTTGCACCGCCCCGAATCTCGGCCCGAAGAACCTCGCGGAGCTGGTGGCGATGGCGAAGGCGCGGCCGGGGCAGCTCTCCTTCGGCTCGGCCGGCATCGGCTCCTCGCTGCACATGGCAGGCGAGATGCTGAAGCTGCGCGCCGGCATCGACATTCTGCACGTGCCCTATGGCGGCGCGGCGCCGGCCGTGACCGATCTGCTCGCCGGACGCATCCAGATCCTCGCCGCCGACGTGCCGGCGCTGCTCGGCCATGTCCGCGCCGGCACGGTGCCTGCGCTGGCCGTGACCTCGGCCGAGCCGCTGCCGCTGCTGCCCGACCTGCCCACAGCACAATCCACCGTGCCGGGCATGGTCAGCGAAACCTGGTACGGCATATTCGGCCCCGCGGGCATTCCCGCCGACCGCACCGCCAAGCTCGTCGCCGCCGCCCGCGAAGCGCTGCAGGACCCCGAGACGCGCAACCAGCTCGTCGCACAGGGCGGGCGCGTGGTGGGCAGCACGCAGGCCGACTTCGTGGCTTTCATGCGCTCCACCCACGCGTCCTGGGGCGAGGTGGTGCGGGCCACGGGTGTGAGGCTGCAGTAGCCCATGACCATGACGCTGTCCCGCCGCGGCCTGATGGCCGCGGCGCTCGCCCTGCCCCTGCCGGCCCTCGCGCAGGGCTTTCCCTCGCGCCCGCTGCGGCTGATCTGCCCCTTCGCCGCCGGCGGCTCGGCC
>NZ_JAWLHG010000017.1:0-102841 GCF_041690465.1 Falsiroseomonas sp.
TCTCCGCCTCCAGCCAAAGCTGGACGCCTACGAATCACACCCTGCCGCGCCGCATCCAATCACAAGCCGATTCCAGCCTGGGCTACTCGGGTCTAGGGTCGGCCCATGCCTGACGACCTATGCGGCGCAAGTACCGCGGACGCCTATGTGCCGCCCTTTCCGCCGCGCCATCCGCGCACGCCGCGCCTCGACCGCCTGATCCGCATCGCGCGGCGGAACTACCTCGCCGTCTGGCCGGCGAGCGTCTTCCGCGACGACGTGGTGTTCCGCCGCATCCTCTTCCGCGACCTGGTCATCTGCAACAGCCCGGAGACGGTCGCCGAGGCCTTCGTCGAGCAGCACGAGATCTTCCAGCGCAAGAGCCCGCAGCACCGCAACGCGCTGGCGCCGCTGCTGGGCGACGGCCTGTTCGTCTCCGATGGTACGCTGTGGCGGGAGCGGCGGCGCGTCGTCGCGCCGGTCACTCATCCGTCCCGCCTGCCGGACCTGGCGCCGCAGATCACCGAGGCCGCCGCCGAATGCGCCGCCGCCTGGCGTCGCCATCCCCCGGACGCACCGATTGACGTGCTGGCCGAGATGGGCCGGCTCACCGCCGAGATCATCTGCCGCACCATCTTCGGCCGCAGCCTCGGCGCCGGCGCGGCGGCGCAGGTCGTCTCCGCCTTCGCCGAATACCAGCGGCTGGTGGACCAGGTGGACCTGCTGGCCATGTTCCCGGGCCTGGACCGCGTGCCGCGCCCGGTGGGCTGGCGCACCCGCGCGGCCGCGCGCCGCATCCATGCCGTGGTGGATCGCCTGATCGCCGACATCCTGGAAGGCGGCACCGGCGAGGCCTCGCTGATCCGGTCCATGGCGGAGGCCAAGGTGCCCGGCACGAACCGCCCGATGGACCGCCGCGCCTTCCGCAACGAGGCGATCGTGCTGTTCATGGCCGGCCACGAGACCACCGCCAATGTGCTGGCCTGGGCGCTGTTCATCCTCAGCCAGGATGCGCGCAGCGCTTCCCGCCTGGCCGAGGAGCTGCAGCGCGTGCTCGGTGGCCGTCCCGCCACGCTGGACGACCTGCCGCGCCTGGCTTTCGCGCGCGCGATCATCGAGGAGACCATGCGCCTCTACCCGCCGGTGCCGCTGCTTTCGCGCGAGGCCATCGCGGAGGGGCGGATCGCCGGGCGGGTGGTGCGCAAGGGCAGCATCGTGCTGGTCGCGCCCTGGATCCTGCATCGCCGGCCGCAGCTGTGGGACCGGCCGGACGCCTTCGTGCCGGACCGCTTCCTGCCCGGTGCGCCGCGGCCCTCGCGCCACGCCTATGTGCCGTTCAGTGTCGGGCCGCGGCTCTGCACCGGGTTGCATCTCGGCTTGGCCGAGGCGGTGATCTGCCTCGCCACGCTGTTCCAGGCGGTGGAGATGCGCCTCGAGCCCGGGCTGGAGGTGATGCCGGTCGCGCGGCTGACGCTGCGCCCGGGGGATGCGCTGCCGATGCGGCTGCGTCCGCGCGGATGAGCCTGTATCCGCCGCCCCCCTTCACCCTGCGGGAGGCCGCGGCGCGGCGCGCGCTGTGGCGCTACTGGGGGCGCGATCCGCTGCGCGGGCTGAAGGACGCGGTGATGCACGCGCTGCTGCGGCCGCTGCCGACCGAGGCGGTCTCCGCCTTCGGCGGCCGGCTCGGGCGTCGGCACGGGGCAGGGCGGCCCGAGACCTCGGCCACCATCCGTGCCTTCCTCGCCCGGTTGCGTCCGGCGGCCACGCCGGCCGAGGTCGCGGCGCTGGAGGACGGGCTGTGGGAGCATGTCGGCCGCGTGGTCGCCGAGTTCGTGGTGCTCGACCGCCTGTGGTCCGAAGGCCGGATCGAGGTGGAAGGTGCCGCGCGGATCGAGGCCGCCCGTGCCTCCGGCCGGCCGCTGATGTTCGCCGGACTGCACGTTGGCAACTGGGAGGCGATGCATGCGGGCATAACCGGCCTCGGCGTGGAGCTGGCCGGCATCTACCAGCTACTGCCGAGCCGCTTCGAGATGGCGATGGCGAACCGCGCCCGGCGCCGCACGCCGATCCGGCTGCTCGATCCGGTGCCTGCCAGCGCGCTGGAGGCGCGGCGCCTGCTGGCGCGGCGCGAGTCGGCGGTGCTGATGTATGTGGACGAGTATGTCCGCCGCCGTGTGCAGGCGCCTTCGCTCGGCCGGGCGCCGCGGGCGGTGGGCAACATCCACCGCCTGGTGCGGCTGGCGGCGTTGACCGGTGCGGCGGTGCTGCCGGTGCATGCGCTGCGGGTGGGGCGGGCGGCGCGCTTCCGGCTGGTGGTGGGGCCGGCGCTCGACCTCCGCCGAGCCCCGCGCGACGTGGCCGCGCTGGCGGCGGACCAGGCGGTGCTGGACGCAGCGGCGGAGGCGGTGGTGCGGGCGCATCCGGAGCAATGGCTGATGGCCACCTCCTTCCGCTGGGACCGCTGAGGGCGGGAGGTTCAGGCGGCGGCGATGGCCGCGTTCATCGCCCGCACGCCGGCGGCGGGGCCCTCCGGGTGGCTCCACACCGCGCCGATCACCGCCAGGAAATCCGCCCCCGCGCGGACCAGCGGCGCGCAGTTGGCAGGGGAAATGCCGCCGATGGCCACGCAGGGGATCTCGAACATCTCGGACCACCATTCCAGGATCTCGGGCTCCGGCTTGTGCACCGTCTCCTTGGTGGAGGTCGGGAAGAAGGCGCCGAAGGCGACGTAGTCGGCGCCCGCCTCGCCGGCTTCCATCGCCAGGTGGCGGCTGTCGTGGCAGGTGACGCCGATGGTGGCCTCGGTGCCGAGCAGTTTCCGCGCCGCGAGCAGGTCGCCATCCTGCTGGCCGAGATGCACGCCGTCGCAGCCCGACCGCTTCGCCAGCTCCATGCTGTCGTTCATCAGCACCGCGACGCCGCGCGACTGCGCCACCGGCAGGATCGCTGCCGTGGCGCGCAGGATCGCCTCGTCGGGTGCGCCCTTCAGCCGGATCTGCAGCGCCGCGACATCGCCGGCGTCGAGCGCGCGGGCGAGGTCCTCGGCGGCGAAGCGCGCGGGGTCCGGCAGGGCAGGGGGCGTGATCAGGTAGAGGCGGCAATCGGGCATGCGCGCGCTCTACAGGATCGGGCGCCGGTGGGCGAGGCGGTGCCGCGCCGCGGCCGGCGGCGCCCGCCGGCTCGCTACGCCAGGCCGCGCCAGGCCAGCTGCGCACCGAGCACGATCAGCGCGGCGAAGAACAGGCGGCGGAACACCAGCGGCGGGATGTGCTGGCGCAGATGCGCGCCGAGCCGCTGCCCGATCAAGGCCGGTATGACAGCAAGCGCCGAGCCGGCGGCGAGCGTGGCCGAGCCCGCGCCATGCCAGGCCAGCGCCGCGGCGAGCGCGACAGTCGAGATCAGGAAGGTGAGGCCGAGCGCCTGCACCAGTTCCTCCCGCGCCAGCCCCAGCGCAGCGAGCCACGGGCCGGCCGGAATGACGGAGACGCCGGTGGCGCCGGTGAGCAGGCCGCAGGCGAGGCCGGCAGGCACCGCCGTGGCACGCTCGGCGCGCGGCGAGAGGTGGAAGCTCGGCGTCGCGAGCCCCCAGGCCGCATAGGCGAGCAGCGCCGCGCCGAGCACCGGCAGCGCCGCCGCGCCCTGCGCGATGACGTAGCCGCCGGCAAGCGTGCCGGGGATGATGGCGAGGAACATCGACCAGAAGCGCCCGAGCAGCCGGCGCAGGTGCGGGCCGGTGGCCTGCGCGACATTGGTGACGATGCCCGGCAGCAGCAGCAGCGTGGCCGCCTCGGCGGGCGGCATGACCAGGGCGAGCAGGCCGATCGAGACCGTCGGCAGCCCGAGCCCGATCACGCCCTTCACTGTGCCGGCGAGGAGGAAGACGACTGTGACGAGAAGGGCTTGATCCATGCCGGGCAGAATGGACCAGGGCGCGGCGAAATGCTTCGGGGGTGGGCGAAATGGGCGGGCGGCGCGACGGCGTGGCGATCAGGACTCCGCCGCCAGCGCCTGCACCAGGTCGTCGCGGGCACCGACGACGTGCAGCCGCGCAACCAGTCCGGCGGTCCGGCTGTCGCGTGCCTCCACCGCCCTGACCAGCGCCTCGTGCTCGTGGACGATGCGGGCGAGCCGCGGCGCGCTGAAGCCGGTGCGCATGCGCAGCGCCTCGATGAGCCCCCGCCCGATGGTGATGGCCCGGCACGCCAGCGGGTTGGCCGCGATCTCGGCGACCAGCAGATGCAGCTGGCGATCCAGCAGGACGACCTGGCCGAGATCGCTCCGCTCCACCGCGGCGGCATGCGCCGCGATCAGCGCGCGCAGCCGCGCGACATCCGCCTTGCCGGCGCGCTCGGCGCAACGCTCCGCCAGCATGCCCTCCAGCGCCTCGCGCATGTCGTAGACGTTGCGGATGAACGCCGCGTCCACCGCGACGATTCGTGCGCCGCGATGCGGGCTGGTCTCGATCACGCCTTCGCCCGAGAGCACGCGGATCGCCTCGCGCACCGGCATCTGGCTGACGTCGTAGCGGGCGGCCAGCTCCTCCACGGTGATCCTGGCGCCCGGCTTGAGGGCCCCGCTCAGGATGTCGCCGCGCAGCCTGTCCTGCACCCGGTCGGCGGTCGTCGCCGCGCCGGCTGGGCCCTCGGCGCCCGCACCTCTCTTGCCGCGCTTGATCAAATCAAGCCCTCCTTACACCGAACGTGCTTGCCAGAGCGGCGCAATCTGATCAAATCTCGATCTGCCGGTCATCTCGGCCGAGGCGCAGGACCATCGCATGCGGATCATCAGCATCGACAGATTCACCCTCTGGGTGGACTGGTGCAATTGGATCCTGGTCCGCATCCGCACGGATGAGGGCCTGGTCGGCTGGGGAGAGGGCTCGCTGCATGGCGGCGTCGCGGCCGTCGAGTCGGCGATCGATGCCTATGCCGAGCATCTGGTGGGGCAGGACCCCGCCGGGCCGGAGCGGCACTGGCACCGCCTCTACAACATGTGGCGCTGGCGCGGCGGCTGCGCCTTCCAGACCGCGCTCTCCGCGCTCGACATCGCGCTGTGGGACCTGGAGGGCAAGCGCCTCGGCGTGCCGGTGCATCGCCTGCTCGGCGGTGCGCATCGCGATCGGGTGCGCGCCTATGCCAGCCATTGGCTGAGCGGCGCCGAGACGCCAGAGCAGGCCGCCGAAGGCGCGAGGGAGGCGGTGCGCCGCGGCTTCACCGCCTTCAAATGGCTCGCCGTGACGCATGAGCATCTGCGCGCCGGCGAGACCGCCGCCATCGACCGCGCCACCCGGCTGATGGCGGCCGCGCGGGACGCCGTCGGGCCCGGCGTGGACATCATGGTCGAATGCTCCGAGTTCCTCTCGCCGCGCGCCGCCGAGCGGCTGGACCGCGCGCTCGCGCCCTACGATCCATTCTGGTTCGAGGAGCCGATCCCCTACGAGAACGCCAGGGCGATGGCGCAGCTGCAATCCCGCATCCGCACGCCGATCGCCACCGGCGAGCGCCTGCTCTCACGCCACGAGTTCCGCGAGTTGCTCGAGCTCGGCGGCTGCCGGGTGCTGCAGCCCGACATCATGCATTGCGGCGGCTTTACCGAGATGCGGCGCATCGCCGCCCTTGCCGACACCTGGTACGTCCCGCTCGCGCCGCACAATCCGGGCGGTCCGATCTGCGTCGCCGCCTCGCTGCACCTGGCTGCAGCGATTCCGAACTTCCTGATCCTGGAACAGATGGAGCCGCAGCGCGCCGCACGCGACCGGCTCTCCCATCCAGCGCTGATCCTGGAGGACGGCCATTTCCACGTGCCGGACGCGCCGGGGCTCGGCGTCGAGCCGGATGTTGAGGCCATCCAGGCCATCGCCGCGCGACCGCAGCCACGGCGCGAGCGCACCGGCGCCATCTACACCTGAAACGAAGGAAGGGGAGGACATGACGATGAACCGACGCCAACTGCTCGCCGCCGGCACGGGCGGTGCGGCCTTCGCGTGGTCGGCCGGCCGGGCGCCCGCCTATGCGCAGGGACGCACCACGCGCATCCTCTACTGGTGCTGGAGCGAGCACGCGCGCGGCGCGCAGGCGGTCTATCCGAAGTTCCGCGAGCAGAACCCGGATATCGAGGTGGAGATCGTCAACCTCAATCCGCAGGAGATCCAGGACAAGATCCTGGTGGCGATGGCAACGGGCGTCGGCGCGCCGGATGTCGGGCTGATCATCGAAAGCCGCTTCCCGAGCTATCCGGCCACCGGCGGGCTGCTCGACGTGACCGACCACGTCGCCCCGCGGGAGGCGGATTTCTCGCCGCGCCTGCGCAACCGGCTGCAGCACCGCGGGCGCTATTTCGGCTTCCCCTACATCCAGAACGTCGCGGTGATGTTCTATCGCCAGGACTACTTCGCCGAACGCGGCATCACCGCGCCGATCGAAACCTGGGAGGAATGGGTGGAGGCCGGCAAACGCATCCGCGACCGCCAGCGCAACATCTACATGCACCAGGTCTCGCCCGGCGCGGTCGGGTTCGGGCCGCTGATCGGCTATCTCGAAGCCTCCGGCACGCAGCTCTTCAACGAGGAGGGCCGGATCATCCGCAACAACCGCCAGGGCGCGGAGGTGCTGCGGACCTACCACGACATCGTGCGCAAGGATGAGATCGCGCTGCTCGTCACGCACAACTCGCCCGAGCATTTCGTCGCCATGCGCACCGGGCGCATCGCCGCGCTGCATTCCGGCAATTGGGGCCTCGATCGACTGGAGCGCGAGGCCGCGGCCGATGCGGGCAAGTGGAAGGTGCAGTTCTGGCCCCGCTGGCGGCGCGAAGGGCCGCCGGCCATCGGCACCTGGGGCGGCAGCGTGCTGGTGCTGCCGCGCGCCAACCGCAACCATGCGGCCGCAGTGAAATGGGCGAGCTTCCTCTCGGCCGAGAAGGAGGCGCAGATCGGGCTTTGGCAGAACGGCTACGGCCTGCCGACCTCGGTCGCGGCGCTCGCCGATCCGCGCATGCGCGAGCCGCAGGCCTTCCTCGGCCAGTCCATGTACGAGGCCTCCGTGCTCGGGCGCGAGGTGAACTACCTCAACCTGGTGCGCGACTGGCCGCGGGTGCAGATCGAGATGGGACGGCAGCTGGACGCGATGTTCCAGGGCCAGAAGGCGCCGGAGCAGGCCTGGGCGGATTTCGAGGCCGCGATGGGCCGCCAGTTGGGCTGACGCGATGCCGCGGCGCGCGACGGGGGGCGATGCACCGGGCCGGCTCCGCAGCCGGCCCGGGCGCCGCCCCGCCTCGTGGCGGCTGCGGCGCGCGCTGGTGCCCTACCTGTTCCTGACGCCGTTCTTCCTGCTGTTCGGCATCTTCTGGGCCGGCCCGATCCTCGCCTCCTTCGCCTATTCCTTCACGGAGTGGCGGGGCATCACCGCGCCGGAATTCGTCGGCCTGCGCAACTACGCGGACCTGTTCGCCGACGAGCGCTTCTACACCGCGCTCGGCAACACCTTGTGGATGGCGGCGCTCTACGTCGTTCTCGCGAACCTCGCCGGGCTCTCGCTCGCCCTGCTGCTCGATGCGCCCTGGATGCCGACGCGGCATCTGTTCCGCACCGCCTTCTTCCTGCCGATGACGATCTCCATGGTGGTCACCGCGGTGATCTTCCAGCTGATCTATGCCGGCGACATCGGCCTGCTGGCCAAGCTGCTCTCGGTGTTCGGGTTGGAGGGCCCGGCCTGGTTGCGCGATCCCGCGACCGCGCCGCTGGCCATCGTCGCCATGCGCGTCTGGCGGACGATGGGCTACTACGCGATCATCTACCTGGCCGGCCTGCAGGCGGTCTCCTCCGACCTGAAGGAGGCGGCGCGGCTGGACGGCGCTTCCGAATGGCAGGTGATCCGCCATGTCATCCTGCCCGGGCTGAAGCCGGTCATGCTGTTCTGCGTGATCCTGACCACCATCTCCGCGCTCGAAATGTTCGACGAGCCGATGGTGCTCACCCAGGGCGGGCCGGGCGACGCGACGCTGACGGCGGTGATGTATGTCTACCAGCAGGGCTTCCAGTTCCTGCAGCTCGGCTACGCGGCGGCGGCCTCCTATGTGCTGACGCTGGTCATCGTGCTGATCTCGATCGCGCAGAAGCTCTGGCTCGGGGAGAAGGACCGATGATCCTGGCGCGGCGCGGCAGCGCGCAGGATCCCTCGCCCGTGCTGCGGCTCGGGCTGCTCCTGGCGCTGTGCGCCCTGCTGTCGGTGGTGTTGATGCCCTGGGTCTGGGCGCTGCTCTCCTCCTTCAAGCCGCGCTCCGAGATCATGTCCACCGGCTTCCTGCCGGAGGTCTGGCATCTCGGGAACTACCGCGACCTGTTCGCCACGACGATGTATCCGCGCTGGCTGCTCAACAGCGTCATCGTCTCGGTCTCGGCGGCGATGGTCGGCATGGTGTTGTGCAGCACCGGCGGCTACGCCTTCGCCAAGTTCCGCTTCCCCGGCAAGACGCTGCTGTTCTGGATGGTGATCGCCTCGGTCTCGATCCCGCCCTTCACCACGGTGATCCCGCTGTTCGGCTGGATGGCCAAGCTCGGGCTGCTGAACACCTACCTGGTCCTGGTGCTGCCCTTCGCCGCCAGCGCCTTCGGCCTGTTCATGATGCGCCAGTACATGTCCACGCTGCCCGACGAGCTGATCGAGGCAGCACGCATCGATGGCTGCGGCGAGTTCCGGCTGTTCCTGACGGTGATCCTGCCGCTGTCGCGCCCGGCGCTCGGCACGGTGGGGATCCTGATCTTCATCGCGTCATGGAACTCGTTCATCTGGCCGCTGGTCTTCATGCGGAGCGAGGAGATGTTCACGCTGCCCGTCGGCATCGCCGGGCTGAACAGCGAGCAGATGGCGGAGTACGGGCTGATCATGGCCGCCGCCGTGGTGTCCTGCCTGCCGATGCTGCTCGTCTTTTTCGCCATGCAGAAGCAGATCATCGCGGGCCTGACCTCCGGAGCGGTGAAGGGATAGCGGGCGACTTCCGTCGGGCAGGCGTGACGGGGTGGTTCACTTCCCCTCGCGGCGCCGATGCACCAGAAGATGGCGACTCCAATCCCCATGCCGGTCGCCATGCCCGAAACCCCCGAAGCCCTCCTCGCCAGGCTCGACGCCCTCGGCATCGCGCACCGCACCGTTACCCATCCGCCGGTCTTCACCGTGGAGCAGAGCAAGGCCCTGCGCCCCGATCTGCCGGGCGGGCACTCGAAGAACCTGTTCCTCAAGCCGCAGAAGGGTGACGGGCCGTTCCTGCTTGCGGTCCTCGAGGAGGACCGGCGGGTCTCCGTCAATGCGCTCGGCCGCAGTCTCGGGCTGCCGCGGGTCGGCTTCGGCTCGGCCGAGGAATTGATGGCGCAGCTGGGTGTGGAACCGGGCTCCGTGACCCCCTTCGGCATGGTCAACGCCCGCCCCGGCGCGGTCCGCGTGGTGTTCGACCGCGAGCTGATGCAGGGGTTCGAATGGGTGAATTTCCACCCGCTCACCAACGCCATGACAACGGCCATCCGGCCCGCCGACCTGCTGCGCTTCCTGCGCGAGCTCGGCCATGCGCCGGAACTCGCCGAGCCGCCCGCCGCCGCGCCCTGACCACGGATCGTGGCCGCGTTGCGCATACCGCCGGGGGGGGCCATTGCCCTCCGCCCCGGCGCTGCGCATGTATCGCCGCAACAGACTGGGGAAAGCCCGACCATGGACGTGATCTTCGACCCGACCCGCCAGCCCGCCCCCGGCGGCACCGCTTCCGGCCCCGGCGCCGCCGACCTGATCAAGGACGGCGACCAGCGCACCTTCATGCAGGACGTGGTGGAGGCCAGCCGCGAAACCCCCGTGCTGGTGGATTTCTGGGCGACCTGGTGCGGCCCCTGCAAGACCCTTACGCCCACGCTCGAGAAGGTGGTGCGGGCCGCCCAGGGCCGGGTGCGGCTGGTGAAGATCGACATCGACAAGAACCGGCAGCTGGTCCAGCAGCTGGCGCAGATGGGGCTGCCGCTGCAGTCGGTCCCCACCGTCGTCGGCTTCGTCCAGGGCCAGATCGCCGACCTGTTCCAGGGTGCGCTGCCCGAGGGCGAGGTCAAGAAGTTCGTCGAGAGTCTGCTCAAGATGGGCGGCGGCCAGCTGCCGGGGGCCGATCTGCTCGCCGAAGCGAAGACCGCCGCCGAAGCCGGCGACCACCGCACCGCGCTCGAGCTCTTCGCCGCCCTTGCGCAGGCGGAGCCGGAGAACGCCGAGGCCTTCGCCGGCCTCGCCCGCGCGCTGATGAACCTCGGCGAGGAGGAGCAGGCGCAGCAGGTGCTCGACCAGGTGCCGGAGAAGGTCCGGGAGCACGCCGAGGTCGTCTCCGTCCGCTCGGCCCTGCAACTGGCGATCGAGGGCCGCAAGGCGCGCGAGAAGCTCGGCGAGTTCGAGCGGCGCTTGGCGGCCGACCCGGACGACCATGCCGCACGGATCGACCTGGCGGTGGCGCTGAACGCGATGGGTGAGCGCGGCAAGGCTGTCGATTCGCTGATCGAGGCCATCAGGCGCGACAGGTCGTGGAACGACGAAGCGGCGCGCAAGCAGTTGCTGAAGTTCTTCGAAGCCTGGGGATTCGATGACGCCGCGACCCTTGCGGGACGGCGGAAGCTCTCCACCCTTCTGTTTCGCTGAACCGCGTCTGCGCGGGCCTGCACGCCACCCCGGGCGGCAGGCCGGGGCGGCGCAGCCAGGCCGCCAACCCGGTGCGACCGGGACGGGCGATGCGGCCGAGCAGGAGATGATGCCCGCCTTCCATCCCGCCTTCGCAGATCTCCCCGGGGAGATCCCGATCTTCCCGCTCCCCGGCGCGCTGCTGCTGCCGGAAGGGCGGCTTCCCCTCAACATCTTCGAGCCGCGCTACCTCGCGATGATCGAGGATGCGCTCGGCTCCGGCCGCATGCTGGGCATGGTGCAGGGCGATCCCTCCCTGCCGCGGACGGAGGCAGGCTCCCAGCTGTTCCGCGTCGGTTGCCTCGGCCGCATCTCCTCCTTCTCGGAGACCGATGACGGGCGGATGCTGATCACCCTGACGGGCGTGATCCGCTACCGGATCGAGGCGGAGATCGAGGGCCTCCGCGGCTACCGGCGAGCGCGGGTCGAGTATGGCGACTATGCCCCCGACCTCGCCGTCGGCCGCGCGCCGCCGGCACTGGACCGCGAGGCGCTGCTGGGTGCGCTCCGGCCGTACTTCCGCGCCCGCGGCATCGAGGCGAACTGGGACGCGGTGGAGCAGAGCGGCGATGCCATGCTCGTCACCACCCTCAGCATGGTCTGTCCCTTCGACGTGCGGGAGAAGCAGGCGCTGCTGGAGGCGCGGGGCACCGAGGAGCGGGCGCGGATGCTGGTCGCGCTGATGCAGATGGACAGTCACGGGATGGCGCCGGACAGCCGCCCAAGCTAAACCGCGCCAATGGCGAGAGGATGCAGGGCATGAGCGGCGAGGCAGGTGCGGCGACGGCTGCGACGGTTGATCCGCGGCTGCTGGAGATCCTGGTCTGCCCGGTGACCAAGGGTCCGCTGCGCTACGACCGCGAGAAGGCGGAGCTGGTCAGCGAGAAGGCGGGGCTCGCCTATCCGATCCGCGACGGCATCCCGGTGATGCTGCCCGAGGAAGCCCGCAAGCTCGACTGACCCGGCCGTGCCGACTCCCACCGAGATCCGGCTCAACCGCGCGGAGCAGGTGCTGCACGTCACCTTCGAGAGCGGCGAGCACTTCGCGTTGCCTGCGGAATACCTGCGGGTGGAAAGCCCCTCTGCCGAGGTGCAGGGGCATGGGCCCGGCCAGCGGGTGATCGTGCCGGGCCGGCGGCATGTCGGCATCATGCGGGTGGAGCCGGTCGGCAACTACGCCGTCAGGCTGGTCTTCGACGACCTGCACGACACCGGGATCTATTCCTGGAGCTACCTGCACGAACTCGGTCGCGAGCAGGCGGAGCGCTGGGCGGCCTATGAGCAGGCCCTGGCCGCCAAGGGCCTGAGCCGGGACCCGCCGCGCCGGGGGTGACGCGGCAGGTCCCGCCCCGGTCAGTGCCGGGTGACGCGGGAGGCGCGGGCGGGGGCGGGCTTGCGCTTGGTGACCGGCGCCTTGCGGCGTTGCGTCGCCGCCCGAAGCTGCGCCGCGGGCTTGCCGCGCTTGACGGCCGGTGTCGGTGCGGGTTGCTCCCTGGTCTGCCGTGCGGAGCGCATGGCGGGCGCCGGCGCGTCCGGGGCCTCCGCCGGCGCCGCCGACAGTTCGACCGTCTCGGCCATCGCCTCCAGCTGGATCTGCGGCATCGGCGCGGGCTCCGGCGCCTCCTGCTCCGCGGCCTGTGGCTCCGGCGTGCGGGTCTGCGCTTTCGGGGCCGGCGTGGGGGTCTGCAGCGCCTGCATCCAGCCGGCCGCCCAGAACTGCATCACCTGACGGTTGAAATCCGCCATGACATCCGACTGCTGGCGGGCGAAGGGTCCGAGCCATGCCTGTCCCCACGCCGTCGCGACGGAGCGTGAAGCGGCCAGCCATGGGCCGAGGAAGGGGTTCGCCTGGAACAGGGGGTTGGCGTTCATGCCGTGTCTCGCTTTGCTGCTGATCCCTGCAATATGGTGCATCGCAGCATGAATTGCGACCGCGGCCGGCCGGGCCGCTGCTGACGAAAACCGGAGCATCACGCCTGCGACATCCTCATGTTGCAGTGCAGCGCAGCCGCGGGTAGCCTTCCGGCCTGTTCCCGGCGAGGCGTTCGGCCTTGCGATTGCGAGGTGCCGTGTGGGTCGCCTGACAGCCGTGTCGTTCAAGCCCTATCGTGGGCACCAGCTCGAACTGCGCGACAGCGGGCGGATCGGCTGTGCGGTGATCATTCATCCGCCCGGCGGCCGCGGCTCGCCGCACCAGGTGACGGCCGGCAAGCCGGACGCCACGCTGGCGGATCTCATCGCGCAGGCCAAGGCGATGATCGACGCGGTGCTCGGGCCGCGGCCGCCGATCGTCGTGCGACCGGGATACGGCCGCCGCGCGATCTAGCCCGCGATCGCCCTGGCGTGCACGCCGCAGGCGGGCACGCCAGGGCGTGAATCGCCGGCTCGAAGGGACTGGAACAGAGATGCCCGGACACAGTCCGGGCAACTCGGGTCCGGCACCGACTGCCTGCTCAGACGCGCAGCCGCCGCGCATCGCCTTCCGCCCGCTCGCGCGCTGCCACGAGGCCGGCGCGCAGGTCCCAGCGGGTGACGCCGATGTCGCGCAGCGTGGCGTCATCCAGCCGGCGCAGTTCGCTCATCGTGCGCCGTGCCGCCAGCCACAGGCGGGTCCGTGCCACCAGGCGGCTGGCGAGGCGGTCCAGGCGGGGGCCGGCGGGCACGTCGTGCGCGTCGCCGGGCAGGTGGATGTAGGCGGGGATCTGCATGGTCTTGCTCCGTCACGAGGCCCCGGCCGGCCCGATGCCGGGCGGGGGCGATGTGGCGGATGCTGACGTTCCGGCATTGCGGCGTGATGTCGCGCATGGCGGGGCAGGCGGGGAATTAGGTTGCGCGCATGTCAGCCGGACCCCGCTTCGCGCGGCGCGCATGTCGAGGATGGCGCGGAAGGTTTCGCGCGGCCGGCTATTCGTCCCGGCGCGGCCTGGCGAGCAGCCGCCCCATGGCGTCGCCGACCGAGAGCCGCCCGGCCAGCAGCTCCGCCACCGCGGCACAGATCGGCAGCTCGATGCCCACCTCCGCGGCGCGGGCGACGATCGCCGGCGCGGTTTCGACGCCCTCGGCCACGCCGACACGGCTGGCCATCGCATCGGCCAGGCTCGCCCCGCGCGCCAGCTCGACGCCGAGCGAGGTGTTGCGGCTGCCCGGGCCGGTGGTGGTCAGCAACAGGTCGCCGAGGCCGGAAAGGCCCGCTGCCGTCTCCGCACGCCCGCCCAGCGCGACCGTCAGGCGCGACAGCTCCGCCAGCCCGCGCGTGACCAGCCCCGCCCGCGCATTCTCTCCGAGCCCGGCGCCGATCACCGCGCCGGCGGCGATGGCGATCACGTTCTTGGCCGCGCCGCCGACCTGCACCCCCATCGGGTCGTCGCCGCCATAGATGCGGAAGCCGGCGGTGCCGAGCAGGTCGCCGGCCACCTGGCGCAGCCCGGCATCGGTGCTGGCCAGCACCGCCGCAGCCGGCAGCCCCTTGGCGATCTCATGCGCGAAGTTGGGGCCGGAGAGCACCGCCGCCGGCGTTGCCGGGCGGAGTTCCGCGATCACCTCCAGCGGGAAGCGCAGGGTGCCGCGCTCCACGCCCTTGGCACAGGCCACCAACGGCGCGCCGGTGTCGGGCAGGGCGTTCAGCACCGGGCGGAGGAACTGCGCCGGCACTGCGACCAGCACCACCAGCGCATCGGCGAGTGCCGCGGCGGCATCGGTGGTGACCTCGATCGCCGGCGAGAGCCGCATGCCCGGCAGGTAGGCGGCGTTCTCACGCGTCTCGGCCATCGCCGCGGCGCGATCCGGGTTGCGTGCCCAGAGCCCGACCGCATTGCCCGCCCGCGCCGCCTGGATGGCAAGCGCGGTCCCCCAGGCGCCGGCGCCCAGCACCGTGATCCGCCGCCTTGTGCGACCCGCCATCGGGGCGCCTCCCTATCTTTCCACGGTGACGCGGGTCACCGTTGCTGCTTCGCCATCCTCGCCCCGGGAGAGGCGGGCGAGCAAGGCATCGAGGATGCGCCGCGCCTCAAGCTCGAAGCCGAAGGGCGCATTGGCGACCAGCAGGCCGCAGCCGTTCAGGCGCGTGGGGTCCGTGGGCTCGCGCAGGGTGAGTTCGCAGGCCAGGCAATCGGCGACCTCCGCCTCCCGCAGCGCGGCGTGGAAGGCGCGGACAGGCGCGCGGTGCTTCACCGGATACCAGGCCGCGACCACCGCGGCGCGGAAGCGGTGGCGCAGAACGGCCAGCGACGCGGCGAGGCGTTCGAACTCGCCGTCCTGTTCGAAGGGCGGGTCGATCAGCACCAGGCCGCGGCGCTCGGGGAAGGGGGTGAGGGCGGTCAACGCCTCCCAGGCGTCGCGCCGATGCACGGCGACCTGCGGATCGCCGCGGAAGCGTGCCTTGAGCGTCGCGGCGTCCTCCGGGTGGAGTTCGCAGAGCATCAGCCGGTCGCCGGGGCGCAACAGCCGGTGGATCAGCGCCGGCGAGCCGGGATAGCGGCCGGGAAAGCCCTCTGCCCGCACCTGCGCGAGATAGTCGGCGAGCACGGGGTCGTCGCTTGCCGCGACGCGGCCGATGCCGTCGCGCCACTCCCCGGTCCGCTGCGGCTCCGGCGCCGAGAGGTCGTAGCCGCCGGTCCCGGCATGGGTATCGAGCACGGCGAAGGGCTTGTCCTTCGCCAGCAGGCCGCGGAGCAACGCGACCACCAATGCGTGCTTGGCGCAATCCGCGAAGTTGCCGGCGTGGAAGGCGTGTCGGTAGTTCACCGGCGGCGGTTAGCCGCGCGGGGCTGGGTGCGCAAGCCGCGCCCCCAGCCGGTTGCGGTCAGCGCGCGGTGGCAGCGCCGCCGAGCGCGCCGACGCCGCCGCCGATCAGCGCGCCGGTGCCGGCATTGCCGGACATCGAGCCGATCGCCGCGCCGGTGCCGGCGCCGAGCAGGCCACCGCTGGCGGCGCGCGAGGTCGGTGAGCTGCCGCAGGCGGCCAGAGTCAGGGAGAGGGCGGCCAACAGGGCCAGGGGTGCCATGCGCATCTGATGCTCCTTCAGCGTCCAGGCCCGGAACGCACTGTGGGGCGGAAGGATGCGCGGCGAAATCATGGCACGTCGGCGCCCAGCGCGGCGGCGAGCCGCGCCGCCTCGTCCAGCACGGCGCGGCCGAGCGGGCTGGCAGGCGGAATCCCGGGGCCGAGCAGCGCCTCCGGCGGCTCCGCCAGCCTTGCGGCAACGGCGCGGGCGGCTTCCGGCTGGCCGCGCAGCAACGCGGCGAGGGCGAGGCGCGTCACCGTGCCATAGGCCTCCATCTCCAGCTGCTGCCGGCGGATCTGCATCAGCAGGTCCGTGATATCCTTCAGGGTCTCGCGCAGGTCCTCGCTGCGCATCGGCAGGGAGCGGGGCTTGTCGGCCATGGGGGGCTTGGTTCCGTCAGGCTGCGAGGTCTTGGAGGGGCCAGCGCGGCCGCGGCGCGTGGTCGAGCGGGTCGGTGAGGCCGGCGCGCAGCCGCTCGATGCCGGCCCAGGCGACCATCACCGCGTTGTCGGTGCAGAGCCGGATCGGCGGCGCCACCAGCGGCAGGCCGGCGCGCGCGGCGACCTCGGCCAGGGCCGTGCGCACGGCGCCGTTCGCCGCCACGCCGCCGGCCACGACCAGCGCCGTCGCACTTGGCACCATGGCGAGCGCATGGCGCGCACGATCGGCCAGCGTGGCCGCGACCGCGGCCTGGAAACTCGCCGCCAGGTCATGGCGTCCCCGCTCGTCGAGCCCCTTGGCGACAAGCTGCGCCACCGCCGTCTTCAGCCCGCTGAAGGAGAAGTCGCAGCCCGGCCGGCCGAGCAGCGGGCGGGGCAGGGGGAAGCGCTTCGGATCGCCCTCGGCCGCCAGCCGTTCCAGATGCGGGCCGCCGGGCCAGGGCAGGCCGAGCAGCTTGGCCGATTTGTCGAACGCCTCGCCCACCGCGTCATCCAGCGTGGTGCCGAGCCGGCGGTGCCGCCCGACCCCCTCCACCGCGACGCACTGGCAATGCCCGCCGGAGAGCAGCAGCAACAGATAGGGGAAGGCGAGGCCCTGTGGGCTGACCATCGGCAGCCGCGGCGAGAGGGCATGCGCCTCCAGGTGGTTGATCGCTAGGTAGGGGATGCCGCGCGCCGCGGCGATGCCCTTGCCAAGCGTGGCGCCGACGATCAGCCCGCCGATCAGCCCCGGCCCCGCCGTGGCCGCGACCGCGGCGAGCCCGGCGGGCGTGGTGCCGGCTTCGGCCAGCACGCGGCGCACCAGGGCCGGCAGGTGCGCGAGATGGGCGCGGGCGGCGATCTCCGGCACCACCCCGCCAAAGGGGGCATGGTCGGCCAGCTGGCTCAGCACCGCCTCGGCCAGCACGGTGCCATCGGCGCGCAGCACGGCGGCAGCCGTCTCGTCGCAGGAGCTTTCAAGGCCCAGCACGAGCGATCCGTCCCGCAGGACAGGCATGGCGGCATCCCCAGCCAGCACTTCCGTGGTCTCCCTGACGGTTCTATGACGCGCGCCAACATGTCGGTAGCCCATCCGCACGGCGCAGCCCATCCCGGCGCGCATCCCCAGGCCGGTCCACGGGCCGCGGCGCATCCGCAGGTGCGGCCGCATGTCCATGCGCTGCCGCTGCGCGTCGGCACCCGCGGCTCGCCGCTGGCGCTCTGGCAGACGCGGCATTTCCTCGCGCTGATCACCCGGATCTGCCCCGTGCTGCGCGACGCCAAGGCGTTCGAGGAGCACGCCATCGCCACCTCCGGCGACCGCATCCAGGACAAGCGGCTGGCCGACATCGGCGGCAAGGGGCTGTTCTCGAAGGAGATCCACGAGGCGCTGGCCGATGGCCGGATCGATTTCGCGGTGCACAGCCTGAAGGATCTGGAAACCGAGCTTCCCCCCGGCATCGTGCTGGCCTGCACCCTGACGCGTGAGGATGCACGGGACGCGCTGATTCTCGGTCCGTCCTGCAGCCCGGTGGACCCGGCCGACCCCTATGGATGCCTGCCGGCAGGCGCGGTGGTCGGTACCTCCTCGGTGCGGCGGCAGAGCCAGATCCTGCACGCCCGGCCCGACCTGAAGGTCGAGATGATCCGCGGCAACGTGCAGACCCGGCTGACCAAGGTGCATTCCGCCGACGGCCCGGCGGCCTCGTTGCTGGCGCTGGCGGGGCTGCGGCGCCTCGGCCTGGAGGAGCAGGCGGCGGTGGTGCTGGACCCGGAGGCGATGGTGCCCGCGGCCGGGCAGGGGATCGTCGGCGTCACCGTCCGCGCCGACGATATCGAACTGCACGAGCTGCTTTCCGCCATCGAGGACACCGAGGCGCGCGCCGTCTCCACCGCCGAGCGGTCGCTGCTGGCGGCGCTCGATGGGTCGTGCCGCACCCCGATCGGCGGCCATGCACGCCTGCTGCCCGATGGTCAGCTGTTGCTGACCGGCCTTGTCGCGCGGGCTGATGGGTCCTTCCTGCTCAAGCGTGCGCTGCATGGCGACCCGAAGGAGGCAGCGCGGCTCGGGCGGGACCTCGGCGAGAGCCTGCGGCGGGACAGCCCGGCCGACATCTTCGGGTGAGCACCGCCCCGTCCGTGCTGGTCACCCGGCCGGAGCCGGGCGGTGCGGAGACCGCGGCCCGGGTCGCGGCGCTGGGCTGGGAGCCGGTATTGGCACCGGCGCTGGTGCTGCGCCCTCGCGCCTTCGTGATGCCGCCTGCCCACGCATTGCTCCTGACCAGCCGGGCCGCCGCCCGCGCGCTGCCCGCGCCGGTTCCCGGCCTGCCGATCCTCGCGGTGGGCGACGCGACGGCGGCCGAGGCGCGCGCAAATGGGTGGCCGCTGACCGAGGCGGCGGCCGGCACCGCCGAGGACCTCGCCCGCCTCGCCGCCGAACGCCTCGATCCGGCCGCCGGGCCGCTGCTGCTGGCTGTCGGTCAGGGCTATTCGCTGGACCTTGCCGGCGATCTGCGGCGGCGTGGATTTCGCGTCATCCGCCGGATCGCCTATGCCGCGGCGCCGGCCGCATCGCTGCCGGAAGCGGCCGTCCGGGCGGTGGCGGCGGGACGGGTCGGTGCCGTGCTGTTCCACTCGCCACGCTCCGCGCTGTGTGCGATGACCCTGCTCCGGGCCGCCGGTCTTGCGCCGGCTGCGTCGCGCATGGAGGTGCTGGCGATCAGCCGGCGGGTGGCCGAGGCCGCCGCCGCAGCCCTCGCTCCCCTGGCGTGGCGCGCCATCCGCGTCGCCGACCGGCCCGAGGAAGACGCGTTGCTGAGGCTGCTCGGCAGGCGGGACGCCCCCGCCCGCGCCGGCGGTCCTACCCCGTCAGGAGAGTCATGAGCCCGCCAAAGCCCTCCCCCAGCTTCCTTGATCGCCTGCGCCAGTTCGACCCGACGGTCCTGCCCATCGTGGTGGCCGTCATCGTGCTGATCGGCGCGGTGGTCTGGCTGCTCGGCCGGCCGCTGCCGCAGCCCGTCGCCGGGCCCGATCCGCAGACCGCGCAGGACGTCGCCGTGCTGCGCGAGCGCCAGGCACAGCTGGAACAGCTCGCCGGCCGCGTCGCCGCGCTGGAGGGGATTGCGCCGCGCCTCTCCGCGCTGGAGGGCCGGCCGACCCCGCCCGCGCCGGATCTCGCGCCCCTGCGCGAGGGGCTCGCCGCCGCCACCGGCCGGGTCGAGGCTGCCGAGCGGCGGGCGCAGGCAGCCGAGCAGCAGGCGCAGGCCGCGGCCGAGCGGGCCCAGGCGCTGGCGCAGCAGGTGCAGGCCGCCACCCAGCGCGCCGAGGCAGCCGAGCAGCGCGCCGCGGCGCTGGAGGAGCGCGTCGCCGCCACCGCCCGCGACCTCGCCGGGCGCCCGCAGCTGGACCCCGCCACCTTGGCCTCCCGCGCCGCCGTCGAGCAGCTGGCGAACCGCGTCGAGGCGCTGTCGCGCGAGTTGCAGGCAGCCGGGGCGCAGACCCAGCAGCGGCTGGCCGCCACCGAACAGGCGATCGGCGGCTTCGCCGGCCGCGTCGCCGCGAACGAGGCGGCGCTCGCCTCCCGCGCGCAGACCTTCGAGCAGCAGGCCGGGCGGATCGGCCAGTTGGAGCAGCAGCTCGCGGGCCGGATCGGCAATGTCGAGCAGCAGCTCGCCGGCCGCATCCGCGAGCTCGAGGGCCAGCTGACCCAGCGCGGCCAGGCGCTCGAACAGCAGGCCCAGCGCCTCGCGACGCTGGAGGCTGCGGCGCAGCGCCTCTCGGCGCTGGAGGGGCGCTCGGCCCGGATGGCGGCGCTGGATGCAGCGCGGCTCAGGCTCGATGCCGGCCAGCCGCTCGGCCCGGCGCTGCGCCCGCTGCAGGATCCACCGCCGGCGCTGAGCCGCTTCGCCGAGGCGGCGCCGCCGACCGAATCGCAGCTGCGCCTCTCCTTCGACGAGGCCGCACGGGCCGCGCTCGCTGCCAGCGAGCCGGCGCGGGAAGGCGCCGGCGTGCTGGACAGCGCGGTTTCGCGCCTCTCGGGCCTGGTGACGGTCCGGCGCGGCGAGGAGGTCCTGTGGGGCGACGCCGCCGCCGCCGAGATCGAGCGCGCCCGGCGCGCCGTCGAGGCTGGCGACCTGCAGGGCGCGCTGCGCTTCCTGTCGCGCCTCTCCCCGCCTGCGAAGCAGGCGATGGGCGACTGGATCGCCCAGGCCGAGGCGCTGGTCGCGGCGCGCGACGCGCTGCGCCAGATGGCCGCGGGCTGAGGGGCGCCCCCGGATGCGTCGTGCCCTCGTCTATCTCGCCCTCCTCGCGCTCGGCGTGGCGGGCGTGCTCTACATGGCCCGCCTCGGCGGCGCGGTGGAGATCCGCGTCGGCGATGTGCAGGTCATCGTGCCCTTCGCGGTGGCCTTGCTGCTGCTGGCCATCTTCTTCCTGGCGCTGCACCTGACGCTCGCCGCGATCGCCGCGCTGCGCCGCTGGCCGGCGAAGCGGCGCGCCAAGCGGGAGGCGCGGCATCGCGTCGAGGGGGAGGCGGCGGTGACCCGCGCGCTGGTGGCGCTGGCCGCCGGCACGCCGGAAGTCGCCCGGCTGGAGGTGCGCCGCGCGCGCGACCGGCTGGGCGATACGCCGCAGACCCTGATGCTGACCGCCGAGGCGGAACGCCTGGCCGGCCGCGAGGAGGCGGCGGCCGAGGCCTTCCACGCGCTGGCGGCGCGCCCGGATTCGCGTTTCCTCGGCCTGCGCGGCCTGCTGCGCCAGGCGATCCAGCGCGAGGATTGGGCGACCGCCCAGCGCCTGGCGCGGGAGGCCGAAGCCGCCCAGCCCGGCGCCGCCTGGCTCCGCCAGGAGCGCGAGACGCTGGCGCTGCGCACGCGGGATTGGCGCGAGGCGCTGGCGCTCGCTGCCCCCGGCACCGCCCAGGCGCCGCTTGCCCTCGCCGCGGCGAGCCAGGAGCCGGCGGAGGGTGGCCGTGCCGCGGAACTGGAGCGGCAGGCCTTCCAGACCGATCCCGGCTTCGCCCCCGCCGCGCTGGCGCATGCCCGCCGCCTGAAGGAGGCCGGCAGCCCCCGCCGCGCCCGGCAGGTGCTCGAGGAAGCCTGGAAGGCGCGGCCGCATCCGGACCTCGCCGACGCCTATATCGGCGCCGAGGCCGATCCGCTGCAGCGGGTGAAGGCGGCGGAGCAGCTGGTGCATGGCAACCCGCGCCACCCGGAGAGCCATCTGCTGATCGGCCGCCTCGCGGTGGAGGCCGGCCTCACCGGCCGCGCCCGCCAGGAGCTGGAGGCGCTGACCGCAACCGGGCAGGCCGACCGCCGTGCCTTCCTGGCGCTGTCCGACCTCGAGGAGGCCGAGGGCGGCGACACGCCGGAGACCCGCGCGGCGCAGGCGAAATGGCTGCGCATGGCGGCCACCGCGGCACCGGAGCCGCGCTGGCGCTGCTCCGCCTGCGGCACCGACCAGCCGGCCTGGGCGCCGGTCTGCCCGCACTGCCAGTCGGTCGGCACCATCGGCTGGACGAGCCCACAGCTTCTGCCGGTGGCGGCGGGGTAGGCCGGCGGGCCAGGCCCGGTCCGGAGCCCGGCGCGCCTGGTCCGGATCAGGCGTCGCACGGCACGCTTAGAGCGGCGTGCCGAAATGCTGGTGCATTTCGGCCTTCAAACGCCAGCGCCGCTCCGCGGCTCGGCTTCGCCGCACTGGCGGCGGCGGCCATTCGGCCGCTCGGCCAGCGTCGCCGGCCGCAGGTCAGAATATCGGCACGTCGCTCTAACGGCTGCTCCAGGAGCGGCTTCACGACTCCGGGCGATTCCGCCCTCCGGCGATCTGCTCCAGCACCGCCTCCGCTGCCGCCTCGCTCGGCGCGAGGCCGGGCGGGTGGAGTTGCGCCAGCACGGGGGCGAAGGCGGCGCGCTGCGCGGCGGCAGCTGCGGGGTCGGTCAGCAGGCGGTGCAGGGCCTCCGACAGCGCCTCGGGTGTCGCGCGGTCCTGGATGAATTCGGGCGCGATTTCGCGCTCGGCGAGCAGGTTCACCAGGGATGCGAAGCGCACCTGCACCAGCCGGCGGACGATGGCGGCGGTGATCGGGTTCACCCGGTAGGAGACGACATGCGGCACGCCGGCCACCGCCATCTCCAGGCTTGAGGTGCCGGACTTGATCAGGCCCGCGCCGCCGGATTGCGCCGCGGCGGCAAAGGCGTCGTGCTTGGCGGCCAGGGTGTCCACCAGGACCGGGCGGCCGGGCCAGTCGGCGACGCCGGCGCGAACCGCATCCGCCACCACCGGCGAGACGGCAATGACGGCGCGCAGCCCGGGGATGCGCGCGGCGAGCAGGCGGAGGGCGGCCCCGAAGATGGGCAGCAGGCGCTTCGCCTCCATCCGCCGGCTGCCGGGCATCACCAGCAGCAGGGCCGCGTCCGGCGCGATGTCGTGGGTGGCGCGGAAGCGCGCGGCATCGCCGGTGCCGGCGCCGCTTTCCAGCACCGGGTGGCCGACGAAGCTGGCGGGGATGCCGGCCGCCTCGAAGATCACCGTCTCGAAGGGCAGCAGGCAGAGGATGCGGTCCACGCGCGCGCGGATCTTCGCCACGCGGCCGGGTCGCCAAGCCCAGATCTGCGGCGCGACGTAGTGCACGATGGGGATGCCGAGCGGCCTGACGCGCTCCGCCAGGCGCAGCGCGAAGCCGGGGCTGTCGATGGTGACGATCACCGTGGGGCGACGGGCGGTGATGTCCGCCACCGTCTCGGCCATGCGGCGGGTGAGGTTGCGGAGGTTGGGCAGCACCTCGATCAGGCCCATCAGGGCGAGCTCGCGCATCGGGAAGAGGCTCGGCATGCCCTGCTCGGCCAGTCGCTCGCCGCCGATGCCGGCGAAGGCCAGGTCGGGGCGGCGGGCGCGGAGCGCGGCGAGAAGGCGGGCGCCGAGCGCGTCGCCGGAGGCTTCGCCAGCGACGATGTAGACCAGGCTCACGCGAAGTCCGCTGCGACGGTGGGCGGGTAGGGTGCGCGCGGCCAGTCGCGGTGGTTGCGCACGGCGCCATGCTCGCGCACCTCGGCGATGCGCGCGGGGTCCAGCTCGCAGAACAGCCATTGCGCGGCGTCGAGCTTGCCGGCGGCCAGCACGCCATCGGCGGGGAAGCCGCGATCGGGCGGGCAGAACACCGCCGCGTGGCCGTGGTTGATGTCGAGTGCCGCCGACCACGGCGCCTCGCCCACCGTCGGCGTGCAGGCGACGTAGCACTGGTTCTCGATGGCGCGCGCGGCGGCGGAGACGCGCACGCGGGTGAAGCCATGCAGCGTGTCGGTGCAGCTCGGCGCCAGGATTAGCCAGGCGCCGGCCTCGACCTGGGCGCGGACGTGCTTGGGGAACTCCACATCGTAGCAGATCGAGACACCGAGGCGGCCCCAGGGCGTGTCGAAGACGCGCGGCGGGGCGCCGCCAGTGATGCCCCAGCGCTCGGTCTCGAAGCGGGTCATGGCGCGCTTCTCCTGGAAGGCGATGCGGCCATCGGGGGTGATGAGGGGCGCGCGGGCGATGACGCGGTCGCCGTGGCGCATCGGCAGGGTGCCGGCGAGCAGCCAGATGCCGGCGCGCATCGTGGCGGCTCGCATCGCGCCGAGGATGGCGTCCGCGTGCGCGACCATGGCGGCGAGCTCGGTGGGCTCGTCGGTGGTCGCGCGGCCGACCAGGGCGGCGCCGAGCTCGACGGCGGCGTATTCGGGCAGGACGCAGAGATCGGCGTGGCCCTTCGCCTCGGCGAGCCAGCGGTCGAGCTTGGCGCCGAAGGCCTCGATCGAGGCCGGCTTCTCGACGGGATACTGCAGCAGGCCGAGGCGGAGCGTCCGGGGCTCGGGCAGGCTCACGCGTCGAGGTCCTTGATCCAGCAGGAGAGGGTGTGCGGTGTCTCGGCGTCCGCGCCGACCTCCTTCCAGTCGAAGGTGACGGTGATCTCCGGGCGCGGGGTGTAGCCGCGCTTGCGCCAGAAGGCGTCGAGCGGGACGTAGTCCGCCGGGCGGCGGGGATCGTCGGGGTCGCGGACCACGGCGCAGAAGGCGGCGAAGCGCAGGCCGAGCGAGCGCGCATGCGCCTCGCGCTCGGTGAAGAAGCGCACGCCGGCGCCGCGGCCGCGGTATTCGGCGAGCAGCACGGATTCGCCGAAATAGCAGAACTGCGCCGGGTCGAGGCCGGCGGCCTGGAAGCTGCGGCGGACGGGCTCGTGGCCCTCGCTCATCGGCTCGCAGGTCGCGGCACCCACCACCCGCACGCCGTCGCGGCAGACCACCACCACGGCGCCGGGTGCATCGGCATAGGCGCGGAGATAGTCGCGTTCGTACGCTTCCTCGCCTTCGTAGAGGTAGGGCCAGCCGCGGAACACGATGGTGCGCAGCCGGGCGAGGTCCGGCAGCAGCGGGTGCAGCGCCGGGCCGGCCAGGGTCTCGAAGGTGAGATGGATTTCGGCCATGGGGGGATGCATAGGGATCGCGCCCGCCCTGGGGAAGGGCCGGGGAGGGGGAGAGGCGCTTGGATCCGGTGGAGGCGATCGGCGGGATCGCGGGGGTGCTGACCACTTCGGCCTTCGTCCCGCAGGTGGTGCGCACCTGGCGCACGCGCTCGGCGCGGGATTTCTCGCTGGGGCTGCTGTGGCTGCTGGTGCTGGGGAACTGCCTCTGGCTGACCTATGGCGCGCTGACCGGCTCGGCGGCGCTGGTGGCGGCGAATGTCGTGACGGTGCCGCTGACGCTCTACCTGCTGGGGATGAAGCTGCGGCAGGGTTAGCCGGCGATCGCCGCCTTCTCCTCGGCGGCCCGCAGGAAGGCGGCGAGACCCTCCTCCACCACCTGCGGGTCGAGGTCGCGCAGGATGAAGACGAGGCGGGAGCGACGGGGCTCGCCGGGCGGCCAGGCGGGCAGGCGGCGGGGCGGGTGGAACACCGACTGGACGCCATGGACCACCACCGGGCGGTCCTCGCCGGCGAGATCCAGGATGCCCTTCACGCGCAGCACGGAGGCGCCGCGGGTCATCGCCAGCATATCGAGCCAGCCGGCGATGCCCTCCCATGGCAGGGGGCGGTCGTACTCCAGGCAGAGGGCGCGGATGCGCGCATCGTGGCGGTTGGGGTCGTGTGCGTGGTGGTGATGGTGGTGGCCGGCGGCGCCGATCCAGCGCGCGACATCGGGCGCCTTGGCGGCGGGGTCGAAGGGACCGGCGGCGAGAATCGCCTCCGGTGCCACGGCGCCCTGCACGGCCGGGATCACCGGCGCGACCGGATTGAGCGCCTGCAGCCTTTCGGTGAGCGCCGCGACCTGCTCCGGCGTGGCGAGGTCGGTCTTGCTCAGCACGATGCGGTCGGCGACGGCGGCCTGGCGCACCGCCTCCTCCTGCGTGTCCAGCGTGGCATCGCCGGCGACGGCGTCCACCACCGTCACCACGCCATCCAGCGCAAAGCGGGCGCCGAGGCGGGGATCGGCCATCAGGGTCGCCAGGATCGGGGCGGGATCGGCGAGGCCGGTGGTCTCCACCACCACGCGGCGGATCACGCGGCCGGCGAGGATGCGCTCCCACAGGCCATCGAGGGCGCGGACGAGGTCGCCGCGTACGGTGCAGCAGAGGCAGCCGGCGTTCAGCAGCACCGCCTCGCCGTCCAGCCTTTCCACCAGAAGATGGTCGAGGCCGATCTCGCCGAATTCGTTGATCAGCACGGCGGTGTCGGCCAGCGCCTTGTCGCCGAGCAGCGCATTCAGCAGCGTGGTCTTGCCGGCGCCGAGGAAGCCGGTGAGGACGGTCAGCGGAACCGGGGTGGTCATCGGCCGTACAGCGCCTCGGGGGCCACTTCCGGCGCAGTGATCTCGGCCAGTTCGCCCTCGCGCAGCGCCCGGAAGAAGCAGCTGCGGCGGCCGGTGTGGCAGGCCACGCCGGTCTGGTCCACCAGGGCCAGCAGCGCATCGCCGTCGCAATCGAGGCGGAGGTCCACCAGCTTCTGCACCTGGCCGGAACTCTCCCCCTTGCGCCACAGCGCGCCACGCGAGCGGGACCAGTAGGTGACGCGGCCCGTCGCCAGCGTCTCGGCCAGCGCGGCGCGGTTCATCCAGGCCATCATCAGCACCTCGCCGGTGTCGTGCTGCTGCGCGATGCAGGCGACGAGCCCGGCGTGATCGAAGCGCACCGCATCCAGAAGCTGCGCGCGGGCGGCGGGCTCCATGGCATCGGGTGGGGTGACGGGAAGCGAGGGCATGGCGAGAGATCCGCTGCGGCGTTACAGTATATCGCCCCGCAGCAGCCGGGGCGAAAGAGGCAAGCCATGGCCGAGACGACAGAGGCAGTGCGCGGCTCCGCCGTGGCGGAAGCGGTGGATCGGGCGGAAGCGGCCTGCGTGGCGCGTGGCGTGCAGTTCACCGAGCTGCGCCGGCAGGTTCTGCGCCTGGTGCTGGAGTCGCCGCAGCCGATCGGTGCCTATGCACTGCTCGACCGGCTGCGTGCCGACCGCCCCGGCGCGGCGCCGCCCACCATCTACCGCGCGCTGGATTTCCTGCAGGAGCAGGGGCTGGTGCACCGGGTGGAGCGGCTCAACGCCTTCGTCGGCTGCGCCGGACCGGAGGCGCATCACAGCTGCGGCCATGGCCACGACCATCCGCACCAGTTCCTCATCTGCGGCCGCTGCGGCGCCACGGCGGAGATCTGCGACGAGCGGGTGGCGGAGGCGGTGGCCGAGGCGGCGCGCGCCGCCGGTTTCGTGCCCAGCCGGACCACGGTGGAGGTCGAGGGGCTTTGCGTCGCCTGTGCAGCCGCACCGGCATGCGCCTGAAATTGTTACTCTTCACGATTGTGTGAGAGTTCTTACAAGCCGTTGCTACATCGTTGCCTTTCGCGGGCCCGATGGCAGAACCGCACGCCATGCCCGATACGGCTCTCCTCCTCGCCCCCCGAGACTCAGCCATCGCGTTGCTGCGCGAACTGCGCCGCCTGAGCGAACCGATCGGGGTCCGGCACAGCGGCATCGCCTTCGATGTCGGGCTGCTGCTCTACGAGCGGGGCGAGGTGGGCATGGCGGTCGGCCAGATCACCGAGCGCACAGGCTACAGCGGCCCGACCATCCGCATGGTGCTGACGCGCCTGATGGAGGCGGACAGCGTCTGCGTCGGGCGCCGGGTCGGCCGGACCCGCTTCTACCGCCTCACGCCGCATGGCCATGCGGGCTACGACGCCTATGTCGCAGCGACCCTGGGCTTCGCCGAGCAGGCGGCCGCCTCGCTCGGCGGGCTGCGCGGGTTCAGCGCGGCAGGAGTGCCAGGGCCTGGGCCAGATCAGCCTGGAGGTCGGCAACCTCTTCCAGCCCGACATGCAGACGGACGATCTGCGCGGCAGGAGCGGGCGTGACCCGGCGAACCACGGCGAGGTTGGTGGGCAGCGCCAGGCTCTCATAGCCGCCCCAGGACGCGCCGATGCCGAACAGTTGCAGCCCGTCCACGAAGCGGAAGATCTCCTCCTGCGCATAGCGCGGCTGGAACACCACGCCGAACAGGCTGCAGGCGCCGGTGAAGTCGCGCTTCCAGATCGCGTGGCCGGGATCCTCCGGCAAGGCGGGATGGAGGATGCGGTCCACCTCCGGCCGCGCCTGCAGCCAGCGGGCGACCTCCAGCCCCGCCTTCTCCTGATGCGCCAGCCGCACGGCCATGGTGCGCGCGCCGCGCAGCGCCAGCCAGCAATCATCGGGGCTGGCATAGTGGCCCATCGCCGAGGACGCGGCGCGCACGGCGTGATGGTGTGCCTGGCTGTTCACCGTGACCGAGCCGAGCAGGATGTCGGAATGGCCGCCGACATACTTGGTCAGCGCCTGGATCGAGACGTCGCAGCCCTTCGCGAAGGGCTGGAAATGATGGATGCCCCAGGTGTTGTCGATCATCGATATCGCGCCGCGGGCGCGCGCGAGTGCCGCAAGCGCGGGCACGTCCTGTATCTCGAAGGTGTGGCTGCCGGGGCTCTCCATGTAGAGCACCCGCGTGTTGGGCCGCCACAGCGCGGCCAGCGACTCGGCGGTGGCGGTGGGGTCGTAGAAGGTGGTCTCGATCCCCCAGCCGGTCATCAGGCCCTCGGCCAGGTTGCGGGCCGGGCCATAGGCGCTGTCGGGCATGAGGCAGTGGTCGCCCGCCCTGAGGAAGGCCAGCAGCGGCACCGCGACGGCCGCGAGGCCGGTGCCGACGATGGTGCAATGCGTGCCGCCCTCTATGCCGGCGACCATGTCCTCGAGCGCGTAATGCGTCGGCCCGCCCTGGGTGCCGTAGGTCATCACCCGCTCGAAGCGGTGCTTCGCATTCTCGATCCGCGCCTCGCAGGAGGGCTGCAGCACCGTGGAGCCGCGATGGAGCGGCGGGTTGACGAAGCCGTGGCTGCGCACTGCCGGGCGGGAGCCATGTGTCAGCCGCGTGCCGAAGCCACGCCGCGCGCCGGGAGAGGTCACGTCATCCATCACGCGGTTGCCTTCGGGGTTGTGCTGCTCATGGGTTCGACGCCTTCGGCGTCTCGGGCCGCGATGCCCATTCCGTCCAGGAGCCGTCATAGACGGCCGGCTCGGGCAGCCCTGCGCGTACCGCGCCGAGCGCGAGGACACAGGCGGTGACGCCGGTGCCGCAGGAGGTGACGAGCGGGCGCGTGTCGTCGGCGCCGCGGGCCTCGAACAGGGCGCGGATCGCGGCAGCGTCCTTCATGGTGCCGTCGGCATTCAGCAACTCGGTGAAGGGCATGCTCGCCGCACCGGGCATGTGGCCGGAGGCGATGCCGGCACGCGGCTCGGGCGCCTTGCCGTCGAAGCGGGCCTTGCTGCGGGCGTCGAGGATCAGCGCCTCGCCGCCGCCCTGGCGGACGATGCGCTTCATGTCGCCGATGCCGGCCAGCCGCCGCGCGATCAGGTCCGGCACGAAGGTGGCGCGCTGCGGCGGCGCGGGTTCGCCCGACTCCAGCCTGCGCCCTTCGGCCTTCCACTTCGGCAGGCCGCCATCCAGCACCGCCACCGCCTCATGCCCGAACAGCCGCAGCAGCCACCAGATGCGCGGCGAGGATTGCAGCCCCTTCTGGTCATAGGCGACGACGCGCGACGCATTGGAGATGCCGAGCGCGCCGGCCACCTTCGCGAAGCGCGCCGGCGTCGGGACCATGTGCGGCAACGGGTCCTCGATGTCGGCCAGCTCGTCGAGGTCGGCGAAGCGGCTGCCCGGGATGTGCGCCTTCAGGAACTCGGTGCGGCCGTCGAGCGGTGCCTCGTTCGGCAGGTATTTCGTGCAGTCCAGCAGGACGAGGTCGGGCTTGCCGAGCTCGCCGGCCAGCCACTCGGTCGAGACGAGATTGTCCATCGCGCTCACTCCGCCAGGATGAAGTGGATGCGCCGGTTCTGCCGGCCCTTGCTCTCGAGCTTCGTCACCTCGACGCGCCCGATCTCGCCGGTCGAGCGCACATGCGTGCCGCCGCAGGGCTGCAGGTCCACCTGCTGCGCCTCGGTGCCGATGCGCACCAGCCGCACCCGGCCCGCGCCGCGCGGCGGCTGCACCGAGAGGGTGCGCACCAGCTGCGGGTTGGCATCGAGCTCGGCCTCGGTGATCCAGCTGGCGCCGACCGGATGGTCCCCGGCGATCAGCGCGTTCAGCTTCTCGCCGAACCACTCCTTCGAGGGCGGCTCCGGCAGGTCGAAATCGAGGCGGGATTTCTCGGCGCCGATCTGGTTGCCGGTGGCGTAGATGCCGGGCAGCACGCTGCACAGCAGATGCATCGTGGTGTGCATGCGCATGTGCCGGTGCCGCCGCGCCCAGTCGAGGGTGACGGTCACCTCCGCGCCGATCGGCGGCGGCACGGCGCCGGGGGCGAGGGTGTGGATGATCGCGCCCTCCTCGCCCTTGATCGCCTCGGGCACCGCGACCTCGCCGCCGCTCCAGGCGAGCGCACCGGAATCGCCGGGCTGCCCGCCGCTGCGGGCGTAGAGCACCGTGCGGTCCAGGATCACGCCGCGCTCCTCATGCGCGAGCACGCGCGCCGTCGCCTCGCGCAGATAGGCATCGGCGGTGAAGAGCTGTTCGGTCGCCATCGTCATGTCCATTCGGTGCGCAGCCTGGCGCGATGCAGTTGAAGCCAAAGCAGCGCCAGCGCGGTGGGGGCGCCGTCCACCCGGTTCTCCGCGACCAGGCGGAAAGCGTGCTCGGCCGGCAGCACCACCACGCGCGTCTCCTCGTGCTCGGCGTCGAGGCCGTGGGTGTCGGCTTCCTTGGCCGAGAGGTCCACATGCGCACAGTAGAAATGCACCACCTCGTCGCAGCCGCCGGGCATCAGCAGGAAGGGGCCGATGGGGGCCATGGCCCGCGCCTCCAGCCCCGCCTCCTCGCGCAGCTCGCGGATACCGGCGAGGCGCGGATCCTCCGCCGTGTCGAGCAGCCCGGCGGGGAGTTCGGTCTGCACCCCGTTGAGGCCCGCGGCATGGGCGGGCAGGCGGAACTGCTCGATCAGCGCGACGCGGTCGGTGCGCGGGTCGTAGGGCAGGATCACCACGCCGCGGCCACGCCGCCAGAGCTCCCAGGTCAGCGGGCCGGAGAGGCTGCCGTCGAAACGGGTGTAGCGGAAGCGCACGCGCTGCATGGCGAAGCGGTTGCCGAACACCACCTCGTCCTCCTCCACGGCAAGGCCCGGCGCGGGCGGGATCGGCGGCGCTTTCGGGTGGCGTGGCGGGCTGGCGCTCATTCGCGGGGGAAACTAGCCTCGGGTGTCAGGAAGGTCCATGTCCTCACCCGATCCGGCGGCGATCGCCGTCGCGCAGCAGCGCGCCACTGCAGACGCGCGGAAGCGCGCCATCCTGCTCGTGCTGGGCGCCTCGGCGACCTTCACCCTGGCGGCGGCCGCCGTGAAGGCGCTGGGTGGCGCCATCCCGATGGCGCAGCTCATCCTGTTCCGCAACCTGCTCGCCCTGCCGCTGCTGTTCCTGATGCTGATGCAGGTGGGCGGGCTGGCGCTGCTGCGGCCGCGCTTCCCGGGGATGCACGCGCTGCGCATCCTCTTCGGCATGAGCGGCATGGTCGGCGCCTTCGCGGGCTACACCTACCTGCCGCTGGCGACCGCGACGGTGCTGGGCTTCACCATGCCGCTGTTCCTGACGGCGCTGTCCGTCGTGCTGCTCGGCGAGCGGGTGGGCTGGCGGCGATGGACAGCGGTGGGGGTCGGCTTCGCCGGCGTGCTGCTGGTGGCGCGGCCGGGGGCGGATGCGGCGGCGCTGCCGCTCGGCCCGGTGCTGCTGGTGCTGCTGGGCGCGCTGGGATGGGCGCTGGCGATGATGACCATTCGCCGGCTGGGCGAGGCGGGCGAGCATGGCGTGACCATCGTCATCTGGTTCGCGATCGGCTCCGCGGTGCTGGCGGGGATGGCGACGATCCCCGTCTGGGTGGAGCCGACGCCGCGCGAATGGCTGCTTCTGGGCGCGATCGGCGTGGTCTCCGCGGTCGCGCAGCTGTTGATGACGGAGGCCTATCGGCGGGGCGAGACCACGCTGCTGGCGCCCTTCGAGTATGCGGGGCTGGTCTGGACCATGCTGCTGGGCGCGCTGATCTGGGCGGAGTGGCCCGGCGTGGTGGATCTCGCGGGCTTCGCGGTGCTGGTCGGCGCGGGGCTGTTCATCTGGTGGCGCGAGACGCGGCTGGGGGTGCGGCGCTGAGGCGCCTGGCTCACATGCCGGACGCGGCTTCCGGGGCGAGCTCCCGCATCACGGCGTAGAGCGCGGACTGCCCTTCGAAGCCGATGCCCGGCAGGTCCGGCAGCCGCATCCATCCATCCTCGACGCGGGCATCGTCGGTGTAGCCGGCGAAGGGCCCGAAGACGCCGGGATAGGCCTCGCATCCGCCGAGCCCGAGGCCGCCGACGCAGGCGAGCGACATCAGGTTGCCGCCATGCGGGAAGATCTGCGCCCGCGAGAAGCCGGCCGCTTCCGCCATCGCGACGATCCGCGCGAAGGTTGCGAGGCCGTAGGCCTGCGGCGGATCGACCTGCAGGATGTCGCGGTCGGGGCGCAGACCGCCGAAGCGGATCAGGTTGGCGACATCCTGCGGGCTGTAGAGATTCTCGGCGCTGCCGATGGGGTGCGGGTAGCGGGCGCAGATCTCGGCGTAGAGCGCGAAGTCGAGCGGCGGCGCCGGCTCCTCGAACCAGCGCAGGCCGAAGGGGGCGAGCATCTCCGCATAGGCGAAGGCGCGGTCGCGGTCGAAGGCGCCGTTGGCGTCCACCGCGACATTGCTGCCGGCGCCGGCCACCTCGACCACGGCGGCGATGCGCTCCCGGTCCTCGGCGAGCGGCAGGCCGCCGACCTTGGTCTTGATCATCACATAGCCGGCATCGCGGTGACGCTTCATCTCGTTGCGCACATCGTCGAGCGTCTGGCCCGGCAGGTACCAGCCGCCGCCGACATAGCAGAACACCTTTCCGCCCGGCGTGCCGGGGCCGTAGCGGCGCGCGAGCAGCGCGTGCAGCGGCAGGCCGCGCGCCTTCGCCGCGGCATCCCACAGCGCGGTCTCGATGGTGCCGATCGGGATGGCGCGCTCGGCGTCGCCGCCGGGCTTCTCGCGCTTCGACATCACCGCGAGGCAGCGCTCGGGATCGATGATGCCGTCGGCGTCCAGCAGCGTGTCGGGCGCGGCGGCGAGCAGGCGCGGGATGAAGCGCGTGCGCATCGGCTCGCCGCAGGCATAGCGGCCGGTCGCGTTGAAGGCGAAGCCGACCACGCGGCGGCCATCGCGCAACCGGTCGGTGATCACCGCGACGACGGAGGTGGTCATTTCCGAGAAATCGAACACCGCATTGCGCATCGCCGAGCGGATCGGCACCGCCGTCTCACGGATCTCCAGGATGCGCATCGTGTTCCACCAGCCCTCGACACCCCGATCCGACGCCAACTAGGATCGCGCCGCAAGAGGGGCGCCGCGGCCGATGAAGATCAGCAGCATCGAGACCATCCCGCTGCGGATTCCCTTCACGCATGGCGGTCCGCCGCCGGCCTTCGCCGGCCGCCCGCGCACCACCATGGACACGCTGCTGATCCGCATCGAGAGCGATGCCGGCCTTGTCGGCTGGGGCGATGGCTTCGGCGCGCTGATCTGGCCGGCGACGCGGCTGGTGGTGGAGGAACTGGTCGCGCCGCTGCTGATCGGCGCGGAACTCGGCGATCCGGCGGCGATGTCGCAGCGGCTGCAGGTGACGCTGCACAATCTCGGGCGTGGCGGGCCGACGATGTTCGCGCTCTCCGGCGTGGACATCGCGCTGTGGGACCTGGCGGCCAAGGCGCAGGGAAAGCCACTGCACGCGCTGCTCGGCGGCGCGCGGCGGCAGAGCCTGGATGCCTATGCGAGCCTGCTGCGCTACGGCGATCCGACGCTGGTCGCGGCAGGGGTGGAGCGCGCGCTGGCGGCCGGCTACCGCCAGGTGAAGCTGCACGAGATCCGCCACGATGCGATCGCCGCGGCGCGCAAGGCGGCGGGCGCCGATGTGCCGATCATGGTGGATGTGAACTGCGCCTGGCGCGGCGACGAGGCGGTGGAGAATGCACGGCGCATCGCCGCCATCGCGCCGCTCTGGGTCGAGGAGCCGGCCTGGCCGCCGGAGGACCATGCCACGCTTGCCCGCGTGCGGCGCGAGGCGGGGGTCGCCGTGGCGGCGGGCGAGACGTCGGTCTGCGCGCCGGATCTGGCACAGATGGTGGCAGCGGGCGCGGTGGATTTTGCGCAGCCGAGCGTCACGAAGATCGGCGGCATCACTGGCTTCTTGGAGGCGGCGGCGGCGGCGGCGCAGCATGGCGTGCGCCTCGCGCCGCACTCGGCCTATTTCGGGCCCGGCTTTGCGGCGACGCTGCACCTGCTCGCCGCTGCCGAACGCGAGACGGTGATCGAGCGGTTCTTCGTGGATCTGGAGGCCACGCCCTTCGCGGGCCAGCTCGATGTGGTCGGCGGCCGCGTCGCGGTGCCGCAGGGGCCTGGCCTCGGGGTGGAGCCGGAGCCGGACTTGATCGCGCGGTTCCGCGTGTGACAGGCAACGCGCGGTTCCGCGCGTGAAGGAAAGGCGCGCGGTTCCGCGCGTGAAGGAAGGTCGCGCGGTTCCGCGCGTGAACCAGAACAGGGAGGCAAGACGCATGCGCAGACGGGATATCGGAATGCTGGCGGCGGCGATGGCGGGCCTCGGCGCGGCGCCGGCGCGCGCGCAGGCGTGGCCCACCAGGGCGGTGCGGGTGATCGTGCCCTACTCGGCCGGCGGCGCGACCGACATCGTTGCCCGGATCGTGACGGAAGCCGCGGGCCGGGAGGCCGGGCAGTCATTCGTGGTGGAGAACCGCGGCGGCGGCGCCAGCATCCCCGGCACCCAGGCCGTCGCGACGGCGCCGCCCGATGGCTACACGCTCGGCTTCATCGACACCGCGCTGGTGATCAATCCGGGCCTGTTCGGCCCGCGGCTGCCCTATGACGCCATGCGTGACCTGGCGCCGGTCGGGCTGGTCGCGACGTCGCCGCTGGTGTTCCTGGCACATCCCGACGTGCCGGCGCGCTCCCTTGCGGAGGCGACCGCTCGCATCCGCGACCGGGCGGGGCAGAGCAATATCGGCCATGCGGGGAACGGCACGGCGATCCACCTGGCCTCCGCGCAGCTGCTGCTGGCGGCCGATGCGCAGGCGGCGCTGGTGGCTTATCGCGGCGGCGGGCCGATGCTGACGGCGGCGCTGGCGCATGAGGTGGATTACGTCTTCTCCTCGATCCCCGCCTGCAAGCCGCATATCGAGGCCGGCCGCCTGCGCGCCCTGGCGGTGACCGGCGCACGGCGCAGCGCGGTGCTGCCCGAGGTGCCGACCTTCGCCGAGTCCGGCCTGCCGGCGGTGGATGCGCAACCCTTCTTCGGCGTGGTGGCGCCCGCGGGCACCCCGGCCGAGGTGCTGGAGCGCGCCAATGCGCTGCTGGTGCGCCAGGCGAGCAAGCCCGCCATCGCCGCGCGCCTCGCCGGGATCGGCTACGAGGTCGCCGCCACCGACCGCGCCCGCTTCGCCGCCATCATCCAGGCCGACACCGCGAAATGGACCGAGGTGATCCGGCGCAGCAACATCACCGTGGATTGATCGCGCCGCGCCGCCCGCGCATCACGCGTGGGCGGCCTTAGCCACCATCCGCGCGACGCGCTGCGTCAGCGGATGCGCGGGATGCGCGGCCTTCAGCACCGCCAGGTGCGCCTCCGCCGTCGCACGGTCGCCATTCGCGAGCGCGGCCTCGGCCAGGCGCTGCTGCGCCATGGGATGCGCCGGGTCGGCACGCAGCGCGGCGCGCCAGGCGGTGCGTGCGCCGTCATGCTCGCCGAGCCGCTCGCGCAGGCGGCCGATGCTGGATTGCAGTTGCGCCTCGCGGGCCATCGCCGCCTCGGTCTCGCGCAGGATCAGGGTAAGGGCGGCTGTCAGCGCGGCGGCGCGGTCGATCGGCGAGGCGGCGGCGGCGGGCGCCGCGCCCTCGGGCACCGCCATCGGCGCGAAGAGGCTCGGGCGGTCGGGGAACCAGCGGCGGCGCACCGCTTCGTTCACCGCGGCGAAGCGGGCGAGGAAGGCGGCGGCCTCGGCCGGGCCGGGCTTCCAGCCGCGGCCGGGCAGGTGCTCGTTCGCCGCCTGGACGAAGCGGCGCCAGAGGGGCGAGGAGCCGTTGAGGCCGGCCGGCGTCGCCGTCAGCGCCTCCGCCATGGCGCGCACCAGGTCGATGCCGCCGGGTGTCAGCGAGAGGTTGCTCTGGCGGTCGGGGTCGTCCTTCGGCACCTCGAGCGGAATGCCGCAGAAGGCGAGGAAGTCGTCCACCACGTCGCGGTTCAGCAGGCTTTCCGGCTCGAAGATGCGGGGCTGCACCGCGGCCTCCCCGAAGACCCGCGCCCAGAGGTCGAGGATGGCGTGGTAGTCGTAGTCGCGCCGCTGCTCCGGCCCGGCCGGGGGCAGCATCGGCGGGCCGACATGGCCGACGCGCAGCGCCTGAGTGTAGCCGGAGGCGAAGTGGCTGTCCTGCCGGCGCAGATACATCACCACCCGCACGCTGCCGACATGCGGCGCCAGCAGGTCGCGCAGCGCGCCGAGGCTCTCCTCGGTGTCGAGCAGGCCGGACATCTGCTCGGCCGAGATCAGCAGCAGCCTGGTAGAGGCGGGCAGCGCGGCGAGTTCGGCCGCGAAGGCGGCGCGGAAGCGGGCGAGGCGGGCGGCGGGCGCCAGGCCCTCCCACACATTCGGATGGAAGTGGCCGAGCCGCTCCAGCGGCACCAGCGAGGCCGGCAGCAGCCCGTGGTTCGCCCAGCCCGGCGAGAGCGGATAGCAGACGCCGAGCCCCGCAAGTGCCTCCCGCCGCGCGCCGAGCACGCGCTGGATCGAGGAGGTGCCGGTCTTGGACTGGCCGATGTGGAGGATGAGATCCGGTTTGGGCATGCGCCGTTCTACGACATGGTCGAGGCCGATGCAGCCCGTCCGGGTCGCGCATGCGGCCCCGCGCACAGCGCGGGCTTGCCCGTCCGTGGGCCAGTGCGTGGGCGCGAAGCCAAGCCGCGGGATGCCTCAGGCGCCCGCGCCTGAGGCATCATCAGAGACTCTTCCTGAACCAAAGGCGGGAATGGCCGGCGGGCATGCCGTCCAGCCGGCCGAACTCGGCATAGCCGTTGCGCTGCCAGAAATCCGGCGCCTGGAAGGAGAAGGTGTCGGTGTAGGCATGGGCGCAGCCGCGTTCGCGCGCGATCGCCTCGGCGCGGCGCAGCAGCTCCGACCCCAGGCCGAGGCCGCGGGCCTCGCGCGCCAGCCAGAGCCAGTCGATGAACAGCCAGCCCCAGAAGGTGAGGCCGAGCAGGCCGCCGCGCACCGTGCCGCCGGGCGCGCGGGCCAGCAGGGTCACCGGCTCGCGGTCATAGTCGCCGCCCATCTCCTGGTTGAAGGCGTGCAGCCCGCGCTGGATGGCCGCCACCGCGTCCAGCTCCGGGAAGGCGTCCTCGACGATCTCGATGTCGTTCTTCTTCTCGCTCATGCCGTCTCGTCGCACCGGGCCGCGCAGGAGTCCACGTTCAACGCCGCGGCGCCAGCCCCTTCAGCGCGGCGGCCAGTGCGCGCACCTCCTCCGCCGCGAGCGAGCGCGGCGCGGCCTCGGTCACGCCGAGTCCGGCGGCGAAGGCGCTGGCGAAACCGGTGCGATTGCCGAGGGTCGCATCGAGCAGCGTCAGCCCCTGGGCGCGCAGCTGCTGCGCCACCTGCTCGGCGAGCTTTCCCTGCGCCGGCACGCGGTTCAGCGCCACCGCGACCGGCCGGCGCTCGGCCCTGGCGAGATCGAGCGTCGCGCCGGTGGCCCAGAGGTCAGCCGGCGAGGGCTGCAGCGGGACCAGGACCAGATCGGCGGCGCGGATCGCGATGCGGGCATCGGTGTCGTCGTGCGGGGGGGTGTCGAGCAGGATGACGTCGTGGCTGCGGCGCAGCTTGTCGCAGGCGGCGGGCACCCGCCAGCCGGCCGGCGCGTCGAAGGCCAGCAGGCCGGCGCGGCTTCCCGCGCGCGCGCGCTCGCCATGCCAGTGGCTGAGCGTCTTCTGCGGATCGGTGTCGAGCAGCGCCACCCGCTCGCCCTGGCCGGCGAAGGCCGCGGCGAGGTTGGCGGCAAGGGTGGACTTGCCCGCACCGCCCTTGCGCTGCGCGACGGCGACGATGAAGGCCATGGGTGCTGCTCCGCACGGTCATTGTGCGGTGCGGGATATAGCAGCCGCGGCCCCCTTGGCCCAAACGTCGCGACGTCAGCGGACCACGGGTGGCACGTCGCTGAGTGAAGGTCCCTCGCCGGGGCGCGGCGGGATGACGTCGCGATCGGTGAAGATGCCGGTCGAGTCGTCCGGCCGGACGGCGCCGGGCAGGGCCGGGCCGCCGAGCACTTCGTGGCCGGGGGGCGGGCTGCGGCCCGCGCCGGGCACCTGCACGCCGCCGATTCCGAGTTCCGGGGTCGGCGCGACGCCGCGGATGTGGTCGGTGCTCTGCGTCTCCGGCGCGCCGGCACCGGTGTCCCCGGTCTCGGCGTCCGGCGTCAGGCGCGGTGCGAGCAGCGGGCCTTCCGGGCCCTGGAAGCTGTTGCCCGGCGGAATGGAGGGCGGCAGCTGGCTGCTGACCGCGGGGGCATCGGGGCCGGAGCGGAGGGCCTCGCGCGGGTCGGCCTCGCGCTGGGCCTGGGCGGATCCTGCGGCAAGGAGCAGCAGGGCGAGCGGCACATGTCGGATCATGCGGGGTTAGCGCGCCGCCAAGGGGCGGGTTCGCTGCGATCCGCAGAGGCGATAGGCTGGGCACGATGGAGGAACTGCTCACCCCGGCCGAGATGGCGCGCGCGGATGCGGCGGCGATCGCCGGCGGCGTGCCGTGCATCGTGCTGATGGAGGCCGCGGGGCGCGCCGTGGCGCGGGCGGCGATGCGGCGCTTCCGGCCGTGCCGGACGCTGGTGCTGGCCGGGCCGGGCAACAATGGCGGCGATGGCTGGGCGGCGGCGCGGCTGCTGGAGCAGGCGGGCTGGCCGGTGGCGGTCGCGCCGCTGGCGCCGCCGCGCGCCGGCACCGATGCGGCGCTTGCGGCGGCGCGCTGGCGCGGGAAGGTGGTGGCGTTCTCCGCCGCCGAGGCGGCGCGGGCGGGGCTGGTGATCGACGCGGTGTTCGGCGCCGGGCTGTCGAAGCCGGTCGAGGGGCGCGCGGCGGAGGTGCTGGCCGCGCTCGCCGGCCCCGTCCTGGCGGTGGATGTGCCTTCCGGCGTGGATGGCGCGACCGGGGCGGTGCGGGGCGTGGCGCCGCAGGCGGCGCTGACCGTGACGTTCTTCCGCCGCAAGCCCGGGCATCTTCTGCTGCCCGGCCGCGATCTCTGCGGCGAGACGGTGCTTGCCGGGATCGCGCTGCCGGCCACCGTGCTGCCTGCCATCGCGCCCCGCGCCTGGCGCAACGGGCCGCATCTCTGGCGCATCCCACGGCCCGGCGCAGCGAGCCACAAATACGCGCGCGGCCATGTCGCGGTGGCCGCCGGGCCGGGCATGACGGGTGCGGCGCGGCTGGTCGCCGCCGGCGCCCGGAGGGCGGGGGCGGGGCTGCTGAGCATCGCCGCGCCCGATGAGGCGACCGCCGCGGTGCTGCGCGCCGGCGATCCGGGCGTGATCGTCGTCGCCGATCGCGCTGCGCTGCTCGCCGATCCGCGAATCGGCGTCTGGGTGCTCGGCCCCGGGCTGCCGCCGGATGCGGCCACGCTGGCGCTGCTGCGCCAGACGGTGGCAGCGGGCCGGCAGGTGGTGGCCGATGCCGGGGCGGTGCGCGCGGCGTCGGGCGATGCGGCGGCGCTCGCCGGGGTGGCGATCCTGACCCCGCATGCCGGCGAGTTCGCCGCGGTGTTCGGCCCGCCGGGTGCCGACCGCCCCGCCGCGGTTCGCGCCGCCGCGGCGGCGACCGGCGCGGTGGTGGTGCTGAAGGGGGCCGACACGCTGATCGCGGCGCCCGACGGGCGGCTCGCGATCAACGACAACGCGCCGCCCTGGCTGGCCACCGGCGGCACCGGCGACGTGCTGGCCGGCGTCGCGGCGGCGCTGCTCGCCCAGGGCATGGCGCCCTTCGAGGCCGCGGCCGCCGCCGTCCACCTGCATGGCGCGGCGGCCCGCCTGGCAGGCCCAGGTCTGCTGGCGGAGGACCTGCCGCGTGCGATTCCGGCTGCGCTCGCAACCTTATGGCTCGATTGAAGCGGCGCCTTCGGTCACTATCTGCTTGAAACATGCGGTAAGGATCCGTGATGTCCGATCTGGCGGAGGGCCCCGGCCTGCTTGACCGAGCGCTCCGGCGCGTCACGGCCCTCTGGCGCGACATGGCCGGCCCCGCCGCGTCGGGGAACGGGTTCGCCGAGCAGATGCGTGCCTGCCTGGAGGCGCGCGGCGGCGAGGTTTCGGCCCGTGCGCGCGCGGCGGGCCTGGCGCAGGCATACCTGGTGGCCGACCATGCCGGGCGGGACGAGTTCCTGCGTGCCCTGGCCTCCTTCGATTCCGACCACGAGGCGGTGCGTCGGGCCTGGGAGGGTGTGGCCGCCGCGAACGGCGCGGCCGAGCGCGCCGCGGCACAGGCCCGGCTGCGCCGGGCGCTGGAGCCGCCGCGGTTGCGGCTGCTCACGCAGTTCACCGCCATCCCCGACGGAGTGAAGTTCATGGTGGATCTGCGCGCCGACCTGCTGGCGCGGATGAAGGGCGACCCGCTGCTGGAGGCGCTGGAAGGCGACCTGCGCAACCTGCTCGCCGCCTGGTTCGATGTCGGCTTCCTGGAACTGCGGCGGATCGACTGGTCCTCTCCCGCTTCGTTGCTGGAGAAGCTGGTGGGCTACGAGGCGGTGCACCGCATCCGCACCTGGCGCGACCTGAAGAACCGGCTGGATTCCGATCGCCGCTGCTACGCCTTCTTCCACCCCCGCATGCCGCAGGAGCCGCTGATCTTCGTCGAGGTCGCGCTGGTCAAGGGCATGGCGGGGAATGTGCAGCGGCTGCTGGACGAGAAGGAGCCGGTGCTGGACCCGAAGCAGGCCGACACCGCGATCTTCTACTCGATCAACAACTGCCAGCGCGGGCTGGACGGGATCAGCTTCGGCAACTTCCTGATCAAGCGCGTGGTCGCGCTGCTGGCCGACGAGTTCCGCAACCTGAAGAGCTTCGCCACCCTCTCGCCCATCCCCGGCTTCCGCCGCTGGCTGGAGGAGCGCATCGCCGCCGGCGACGCCACGCTGCTGACCGGGGACGAGGCCGGGGCGCTGCGCGAAGCCGCGCCGCCGGACCTGGCGCTGCCCGCGCCCGCGGCGGAGGGCGAGGTGCTGGAGGCGGCGCAGCTTGAGGAGGCGCCGGCGCAGACCCTGGCCAGGCTGCTGGCCCGCCGTGCCGTGGCGCGGGAGGAGCCGGTGGCGAAGCTGCTCGATCCCGTGCTTTCGCGTGCCTGCGCCCGCTACCTGCTTGCGGAGAATGGCCGCGGCGGCAAGCGCGCGCGCGACCCGGTGGCGCATTTCCACCTCTCCAACGGCGCGCGGGTGGAACGGCTCAACCCACGCGGCGACCTCAGCGAGAAGGGCTGGCGGGAGAGTGCCGGGATGATGGTGAACTACCTCTACGATCCCGCCAAGATCGAGGACTACCACGAGGACTATGCCGGGGAGGGCAAGCGCGCCGCCTCCTCCGCGGTGCGGCGCCTGGCGAAGGGCTTCATCTAGACACGCACGCTCGGGAACAACTGAAACGCGTCGCGCAACAGTTGTTGCGGCAGCAAAATGCGCCGGCAAGGTTACGCCGCCAGAAGGTCTCCCGCAGGCCCGGATGTCCCGGGCCGATCCGGACGCGGGAGACGCGACATGGCGACCACGAGCATCACCTTCGGCGACGAGAACGACCATTTCAGCGGCCAGGCCTACGAAGACGACCTGATCGTGCAGATGGGCGGCGGCCACGACTTCGCCGAGGCGGGGCAGGGAACGAACCTGTTCTACCTGGGCAAGGGCAACGACTACTACGCCGCCACCAACACCATCGGTGGCCCCTTCGACACCAACCCGAAGACCTCGGGCAGTTCCACGGTGTACGGCGGCGAGGGCAACGACACCTTCGACTTCTACAACTCCGACGGCGTCCTGCACGGCGGCCTCGGCAACGACCGCTACATCATCGACGGCGACGACCATCAGGTGAGCGTCGTCGAGAACGCGAACGAGGGCACCGACACGATCGAGATCAGCCTCTGGAGCAATGACACCTACCACATCCCGCAGAACGTCGAGAACCTGCAGGTCACCGACGTCTGGTACTGGGGCTTCTTCAGCGACAGCTGGGATACCACCGACGGGAAGTACGACCACGGCAAGGCGGATGTCGGCGTCAAGATCGTCGGCAATGCGGTGGACAACGTCATCACCGGCAGCGACATGCTCGACACGCTGCAGGGCGGCGAGGGCGCCGACACGCTGCGCGGCGGGGTCTCCGCCGACAAGCTCTACGGCGAGAACGGCAACGACCACCTCCAAGGCGATCACGGCAACGACACCCTCTCGGGCGGCGCCGGACACGACAAGCTCTACGGCGGTGCCGGCCATGACCTGATCGACGGTGGCGCCGAGAACGACACCATCGACGGCGGCTCGGGCAACGACGTCATCCACGGCGCCGCCGGCAACGACTACATCAACGGCGGCGTCGGCGCCGACACGATGAACGGTGGCGAGGGCAACGACACCTACATCGTGATGGATGCGACCGACGTGGTTGTCGAGGCCGCCGGCGCCGGCACCGACACGGTGGTCACGCGCGTCACCTCCTACACGCTCGGCGCCAATGTCGAGAACCTGACCTTCCAGGGCAGCGCGGCCGCGCAGGGCAACGGCAACGCGCTGGGCAACGTGATGCGCGGCAGCGCCGGCGCCGACAGCCTGAACGGGCTCGACGGCAACGACCAGCTCTTCGGCAACGATGGCGCCGACCAGCTGAAGGGCGGCAATGGCGACGACTATGCCAATGGCGGCAACGGCATCGACAGCCTCCATGGTGAGGCCGGCAACGACCGTCTCTACGGGATGGGGGACGCCGACTACGTCACCGGCGGCGACGGCAACGACACGATCGACGGCGGAACCGGCAACGACAATCTCCACGGCGATGCCGGCAACGACAGCATGCTTGGCGGAGCCGGAAACGACCTGATCCAGGGCGGCAGCGGCAACGACATCATCCGCGGCGGCGAGGGCAACGACAACATCTATGGCGGCCTCGGCGCCGACAAGCTCTACGGCGAGGTCGGCATGGACCGCTTCTGCTACCAGAGCCTTTCGGAGAGCAACACCGCGAACGGCCGGGACTTCATCTACGGTTTCGAGCAGGGACAGGACAAGATCGACCTCACCTGGATCGACGCCAACACGACGCTCGCGGGCAACCAGGCCTTCGCCTTCACCGGGTCGGGCGCCTTCTTCCAGAGCCCGGGCGATCTCTGGGTGAGCTCGACGCTGGTCGGCAGCAACGTGAACATGGACGTGAACGGCGACGGCCTGGCCGACATGTCCATGACCGTGGTCGGCGTGTGGAACCTGACGGCGAGCGACTTCGCGCTCTGAAACGGGACCGATGCGGGAAGCGGCGGCGGCGCACCGGCGCTGCCGCCCTTGCCGCGTCTCCGCCGCACCGCCCTGGCGCTCGGGTCGAGCCGTGCTGAGCCCCAGCCTTCGCGCCGGCGCCGGGCCGCCCTATCTTCCGTCCGGGCAAGGCAGCGGAGTGGGACGATGACGGTGCAGCAGCCGATCCGGGCAGGCAGGCAGCCCGCCCAGCGCCTCGCCCTGCTCCGCCAGGTGGAGCGCAAGCTGCTCTGGCTCTCGGCCTGGATGATCCATCACGCCAACCATATCCGGCCCAACCGGGACGGGCTGAAGGTGGGCGGGCACCAGGCCTCCTGCGCCTCCTGCATCTCGATCATGGCGGCGCTCTATTTCGAGATCCTGCGCCCGGAGGATCGCGTGGCCGTGAAGCCGCATGCCGGCCCCGTTTTCCACGCCATCAACTACCTGCTCGGCCGGCAATCGCGGGAGAAGCTCGCGACGCTTCGGGCATTCGGCGGCATCCAGCCCTATCCGAGCCGCGTGAAGGACGGGGCGGAGGTGGATTTCTCCACCGGCTCGGTCGGCCTCGGCGTCGCGCTGACCACCTTCGGCTCCCTGGTGCAGGATTACGTCCACCTGCACGGCATGGCGCGGCCGGACGTGCCGAGGGGGCGGCATGTCGCCGTCGTCGGCGATGCCGAGCTCGACGAGGGCAACATCTACGAGGCGCTGCTCGAGGGCTGGAAGCACGATGTGCGAAACGTCTGGTGGGTGGTGGACTACAACCGCCAGAGCCTCGATTCCGTGGTGCCGGACCGGCTGTTCGGGCGGATCGAGGGGCTGTTCCGCGACATGGGGTGGAACGTCGTCACGCTCAAATACGGCCGCAGGCTGCAGGCGGCCTTCGCGAGGCCGGATGGCGAGACGCTGCGCCGCTGGATCGACGACTGCCCCAACAGCCTCTACGCCGCGCTGACCTTCCAGGGGGGCGCGGCCTGGCGCAACGCCGTGCTGGCCGATCTCGGCCGCGTGCCGGGTGTGCGGGCGATCATCGATCCGCTCACCGATGACGAGCTGGCCGAGCTGATGACCAATCTCGGCGGCCACGACATCGAGACGCTGACGGAAGCCTTCCGCGCGCAGGATGCCGAGGGCGACCAGCCGACCTGCTTCATCGCCTACACCATCAAGGGCATGGGCCTGCCCTTCGCCGGCCACAAGGACAACCATGCCGGGCTGATGACGAAGGAGCAGATGGCGGCCTTCAAGGACGCCATGCGCATCCGCGACGGCCATGAATGGGACCAGTTCGAGGGGCTGGAGGCATCCGAGGCCGAGCTGCGCGCCTTCCTCGACGCCAGCCCCTTCGCGCGCCCGGTCGCGCCGGAGGGCCGGCGGCTGTCAACGCCTGTCGTGCCGGTGCCGGCCGTCATCCCGCCGCCGCGCGTGGCGCCCGGGCGCAAGCTCTCCACCCAGGGTGCCTTCGGCGAGATCCTGGCCGAGCTCGGCCGCGGCCATGGCGAGGCACAGGAGCTGGCGCAGCGCATCGTCACCACCAGCCCGGACGTGACGGTCAGCACCAACCTCGGCCCCTGGGTGAACCGGCGCGGCATCTTCGACCGGCACCAGAAGAACGATGTGTTCCGGGACGCCAAGCTCGCCTCCGCGCAGCGCTGGGGCATGGCGCCGGAAGGGCAGCATGTCGAGCTCGGCATTGCCGAGCAGAATTTGTTTCTGCTGCTCTCGGCGCTCGGCCTCTCGCACGATCTCTACGGGGCGCGGCTGCTGCCGGTGGGGACGGTGTACGATCCCTTCGTCAATCGCGGCCTCGATGCGCTGATCTATGCCTGCTACCAGGATGCGCGCTTCCTTCTGGTCTCCACGCCCTCCGGGCTGACGCTGGCGCCGGAGGGCGGGCAGCATCAATCCGTCAACACGCCGCTGCTCGGCATGGCGGCCGACCGCCTCGCCGCCTTCGAGCCGGCGCATGCCGACGAACTCGCGGTGCTAATGCGCTACGCCTTCGCGCACATGCAGAAGCCGGACGGTTCGGCGGTCTGGCTGCGGCTGTCCACCCGGGCCCTGGCGCAGCCTGAACGGCTGCTCGACCCGGCCGGCGTGATCGCCGGCGGCTACTGGGCGGTGCCGCCGGCGGAAGGCGCCCGGATCGCGATCGCCTACCAGGGCCCCGTCGCGCAGGAGGCGGCCGAAGCCTTCGCGCAACTGCGCGAGGAGGAGCCGGGGGCGGGGCTGCTGGCGATCACCTCGCCCGACCGCCTGCACGCCGAATGGCTCGCCGCGCGGCGGGCGCGGCGGCAGGGCAGGGCGGCGCAGCCCTCCACCATCGAGCGCCTGCTCGCCCCGCTGGCGCCTGATGCGGCGCTGGTCGGCCTGCTGGATGGCCACCCTGCGGCACATGCCTGGATCGGCGCGGTGCGCGGGCAGCGTGTGGTGCCGCTCGGCGTGGACCGCTTCGGGCAGGCCGGCGACATCCCGGACCTCTACCGGGAATACGGCCTCGACGTGGACGCCGTGCTGGATGCCTGCGCCGAGGCGCTGCTGCCGGGATGAGCGACCGGCCCCGGCCGCTGGGCTGGTTCGAACGTCGCCCGGAACGCCCGCAGGTCGTCGCCGCCTATCGCTACCTGCTCGGCCGCGAGCCGGAGAGCGAGGCGGTGATCGCCGCCCATCTCGCCGCCGCCTCCACCAACCGCGACCTGCGCAACCGCTTCCTCGCCTCGGCCGAGTGCCGCGCGCAGTTCGACCCGGCGCGCTGGCGGCCGATGGAGCTCGATCTGCCGCCTGCGGATGTCGAGACCGAGGCAGGGGAGGGCGCGTTGCAGGCCCTGCTCGCCCGCACCGGCCGTGCCTGGACCGGGCTGGGCGAGGCGGGGGCGCATTGGTCCGTCGTCACCGACGACCGCTTCCGCCCCGACCGGCTTGCGGAGAACCTGGCGGCCTTCGAGGCGACCGGCGCGGAGGCCTGCCGCGTGGCGCTGGCGATGCTGGCCCGGCACGGCATCGCACCCGCCGCCCTGCCGCATTGCCTTGAGTTCGGTTGCGGGGTCGGGCGGATCACGCTGCCGCTCAGCCGGCACTTCGCGCGCGTCACCGGCTGCGACATCTCCGACCCGCACCTCGGCTTCGCGCGGGAAGCCGCGGAGATCGCCGGCCGCGGCAACATCGCCTGGTGGCATGCGACGCCGGAGGCGCCCCTGCCGGCGCCGCCGTGGGATCTCTGGTTCAGCCAGCTCGTGCTGCAGCACAACCCGCCGCCGGTGAGCCGGGAGGTGCTGCGCAGGGCCTTCGCCGGGCTGGCGCCGGGCGGCGTCGCGCTGTTCCAGCTGCTGACCCATATCCGTGGCTACAGGTTCAGCATGGCCGACTACCTTGCCCGCCCGCCCGCCGCGGGGATGGAGATGCACGCCTTGCCGCAGGTGGAGGTGTTCCGCCTGGCTGCCGAGGCCGGCCTCGCCGTGCTGGAGGTGCGCGAGGACAGCCACCAGGCGACTCGCGAGGCCGGGCGCTATCTCTCCCACAGCTTCGTGCTGCGGCGGCCGGGCTGAGGCCGGGCGGCGGGGGGACTCGACCGGCGGCATGGCTTGTCGCATTTCTTGGCGCGCGCGGGCGTGGTGGAACGGTAGACACGCTGGATTTAGGTTCCAGTGGCGCAAGCCATGGGGGTTCGAGTCCCTCCGCCCGCATGATCCGTTGCCCTCGAGCGGCGGGCGCAGCCTCCGGCCGCTTGCCTTTCGCGCCGTCACGGGTGCCGCTCCTGGCCGGGCAGGATCGGGCTCGCCCCATTGCCCCCTGGGCCGCACGGCGCTAACGGGGCGGGCTTGATCGCGTTGGGCGGTCCCCGCCGTGGGGCCGCGAGAAGGATTCCGGAGTCACCATGCAGGTCACCGAGCTGCCGGCCGAGGGGCTGAAGAGGGCATTCCAGGTTGTCGTGCCCGCGGCGAGCCTCGCCGAACGGCGCGACGCACGCCTGAAGAAGCTCGGAACCGAGCTGCGCCTGCCGGGCTTCCGCCCCGGCAAGGTGCCGCCCGCCGTCGTCAAGGCGCGCTACGGCGCCGCGGTGCAGGGCGAGGTGCTCGAGGAGAGCGTCAACGAGGCCACCCGCCAGGTGATCGCCGATCGCGGCCTGCGCCCCGCCCTGCAGCCGAAGATCGAGCTGGTGAACTACAGCGACGGCGCTGACCTGGAGTACAAGCTCGACCTGGAGCTCCTGCCCGAGATCCCGATGCCGGACTTCGCCGCCATCAGCCTGGAACGCGAGAAGGCGACCCCGGGCGACGAGCAGGTGGACGAGTTCCTCAAGACCATGCGCGAGCGCCTGGCCGGCACCGAGGACGTGGCCGAGGCCCGTCCCGCCGCCAAGGGCGACATCCTGGTCTGCGATTTCGAGGGCCGGCTGAAGAACGAGGACGGCACCCTGGCCGAGCCTTTCCAGGGCGGCACCGCCTCCGAGATGCCGATCGAGGTGGCGGGGACCGGCTTCATCCCGGGCTTCACCGAGCAGCTCGAGGGGATGTCGCCCGGCGAGAAGAAGGATATCGAGGTCGCCTTCCCCGCCGAATACGGCTCCGCCGAGCTGGCCGGCAAGCAGGCGGTCTTCGCGATCACCGCTAAGTCCTTGAAGCACAAGGTCCTGCCGGAGCTCGACGACGAATTCGCCAAGCGCCTCGGCGTGGACGACCTGGCGGCGCTGCGCGCCCGCGTGGTGGAGAACCTGCAGCGCGAATACGACGCGCTGGCGCGGATGAAGGTGAAGCGCGCCCTGCTCGACGCGCTGGCCGAACAGGCCAGCTTCACCGTGCCGGAAGGCATGGTGGAGGCCGAGTTCGCCCAGATCTGGCAGCGCGTCGAGGCCGACCTCAAGGCCGGGCGGCTGGACGAGGACGACAAGGGCAAGGACGAGGACACGCTGAAGGCCGAGTACCGCGGCATCGCCGAACGCCGGATCCGGCTCGGCCTGCTGCTCTCGGAGATCGGGCGGACCAACAACATCCAGGTCACGAACGACGAGCTGGCCGGGGCGATGCGCGCCGAGGCCGGCCGCTATCCCGGCCAGGAGAAGCAGGTGCTCGACTACTTCCGCAGCAACCCCCAGGCTGTGGATGGCCTGCGCGCCCCGATCTTCGAGGAGAAGGTCGTGGACTTCGTGCTGGAACTCGCCAAGGTCAGCGAGAAGCCGGTGGCGCCGAACGAGCTGACCGCCAACGCCGGCGGCTGACGCCCTGCCGGCCCCTCCCGCCCGGCTCCGGCGGCAGCGATCACGTTTCGCTGTGCGTCGGGGGCTTTGCGCGGCGGGTTGGTTCCACCACATTAAGCATGATGCTGCACAATGGCCGTGCGGCCGGGCCGCCCCGCAGGGGGCGCGCCGCCGCCGGCAGGCCTGGGCGCATGCCCGGGGTGAAAGGGATTGTCATGTCTGAGCGCGACCCCGTCGAGGTCTACAACAACACCCTCGTCCCCATGGTCGTCGAGCAGACGGCGCGGGGCGAGCGCGCCTTCGACATCTATTCGCGCCTGCTGAAGGAGCGGATCGTCTTCCTGACCGGCCCGGTGTACGATCAGGTGGGCAGCCTGCTGTGCGCCCAGCTGCTGTTCCTGGAGAGCGAAAACCCCAACAAGGACATCGCCTTCTACATCAACAGCCCGGGCGGCGTGGTCTCCGCCGGTCTCGCGATCTACGACACCATGCAATACATCCGGTCGCCGATTTCCACCGTCTGCATGGGCATGGCGGCCTCCATGGGCTCGCTGCTGCTGACGGCGGGCGAAAAGGGGAAGCGCTTCGCGCTGCCGAACAGCCGGATCATGGTGCACCAGCCCTCCGGCGGCGCCCAGGGCCAGGCGACGGACATCGAGATCCAGGCGCGCGAGATCCTGAAGCTGCGCCAGCGGCTGAACGAGATCTACGTGCACCACACCGGCCAGCCGATCGAGGCCATCCAGTCGAAACTCGAGCGCGACACCTATATGTCCGCCGAGGAAGCGCGCGATTTCGGCCTGATCGACCAGGTGGTCGCACAGCGCCCGGTGCCGCCCGCGGAGGCGGCGAAGAGCTGAGCGGGGCCCTTCGGGGCGGGGGCGACCCCGTCCGGCCCTGTCCCGTCCCTGCCACGTTCCGTTGCCGGGGCGGGCCGGGGCGCGGTTCTGCTTTCCCCGGGGACAGCCGGGGGCTATGGTTCTGTTTGGCCGATCTCCTGGCAGGGAGTCGGGCGAAAGTTGACGCCGACCCCTTCGCATGGAGGGGGAGGCTCCTGGAGCGCGCATGAGCAAGTCCGGCGACTCGAAGAACACCCTGTATTGCTCGTTCTGCGGCAAGTCGCAGCACGAGGTCCGGAAGCTCATTGCCGGGCCGACCGTGTTCATCTGCGACGAATGCGTCGAGCTCTGCATGGATATCATCCGCGAGGAGCACAAGACGCACCTCGTGAAGTCCCGCGATGGAGTCCCGACCCCGCGCGAGATCTGCAAGGTGCTGGATGACTACGTGATCGGCCAGGACCACGCCAAGAAGGTGCTCTCGGTCGCCGTTCACAATCATTACAAGCGCCTGGCCAGCAGCGCGAAGTCCGGCGACATCGAGATCGCGAAGAGCAACATCATGCTCATCGGCCCGACCGGTTCGGGCAAGACGCTGCTCGCCCAGACCCTGGCGCGCATCCTCGACGTGCCCTTCACCATGGCGGATGCGACCACGCTGACCGAGGCCGGCTATGTCGGCGAGGATGTCGAGAACATCATCCTCAAGCTGCTGCAATCCGCCGACTACAACGTGGAGCGGGCGCAGCGCGGCATCGTCTACATCGATGAAGTGGACAAGATCAGCCGCAAGTCCGACAACCCCTCGATCACCCGCGACGTCAGCGGGGAGGGCGTGCAGCAGGCGCTGCTGAAGATCATGGAAGGCACCGTGGCCTCCGTGCCGCCGCAGGGCGGGCGCAAGCACCCGCAGCAGGAATTCCTGCAGGTGGACACGACCAATATCCTGTTCATCTGCGGCGGCGCCTTCGCGGGCCTGGAGAAGATCATCGGCGCGCGCGGCAAGGGCTCGGGGATGGGCTTCGGGGCGGAGGTCCGCGCACCGGATGACCGCCGGACCGGCGCCATCCTGCGCGAGGTGGAGCCCGAGGACCTGCTGAAGTTCGGGCTCATCCCCGAGTTCATCGGCCGCCTGCCGGTGGTCGCGACGCTCGAGGACCTCGACGAGAAGGCGCTGATCGAGATCCTGACCAAGCCGAAAAACGCCCTGGTCAAGCAGTACCAGCGCCTGTTCGAGATGGAGGGGGCGAAGCTCACCTTCACCGAGGACGCGCTGAAGTCGGTCGCCACCCGCGCGATCCAGCGCCGCACCGGCGCCCGCGGCCTGCGCTCCATCATGGAGAGCATCCTGCTCGGCACGATGTTCGACCTGCCGGGGCTGGAGGACGTGGAGGAGGTGGTGGTGAACCGCGAGGTCGCGGAAAGCCGGGCCAGCCCGCTCTTCATCTACGGCGAGCGCAAGGCGGAGCAGTCCGCCGGCTGAGCCGCATGGTTCAAGGCCCCCCACCCCTCCCTGCGACGCCGACCGGCCATGCGCCGGTCAGGTTCTTGCGGCGGTGGGGGGCGGGGGCCATCTGCATGACAATCCCGTGGTGCCGGGGCCGTGCCGAAAGAGGCGGAGGGCCATCGTTGGCCCCTCCGTGGGCGTCCCCGCACCGATCGTCCGAGCGAGGTCCAGATGGCGGATAATGCGCCTGAAGTGAAGGTTCCAGTCGGCCGTGGCGAGCTCCTGCCGGTGCTCCCGCTGCGCGACATCGTGGTTTTCCCCCACATGATCGTCCCGCTTTTCGTCGGGCGCGAGAAGTCCGTGCGTGCCCTGGAAGCGGTGATGCGCGACGACAAGCAGATCCTGCTCGTCGCGCAGAAGAATGCCGCGCAGGACGACCCTGGCGTCGACGACCTGTATGAGGTCGGTACGGTGTCCACCGTGCTGCAGTTGCTGAAGCTGCCGGACGGCACCGTTAAGGTGCTGGTCGAGGGCGGCAAGCGCGCGAAGATCGCTGCCTACAAGTCCACGGACCCCTATTTCGAGGCCTTCGCCGCCCCGATGGAGGAGGAGAAGGCGTCCGAGGGGCGTGAGCAGGAGGCGCTGGCGCGCAGCGTCGTCACGCAGTTCGAGAGCTACATCAAGCTCAACAAGAAGATCGCGCCGGAGGTGCTGGTCTCGATCAACCAGATCGACGATCCGTCCAAGCTGGCCGATACGGTGGCGAGCCACCTCAACCTCAAGATCTCCGAGAAGCAGGAACTGCTGGAGACCGCCGGCATTGCCCCGCGGCTGGAGCGCGTCTTCGCCCATATGGAAGGCGAGATCGGCGTGCTGCAGGTGGAGAAGCGCATCCGCAACCGCGTCAAGCGGCAGATGGAGAAGACCCAGCGCGAGTACTACCTGAACGAGCAGCTCAAGGCGATCCAGAAGGAGTTGGGCGAAGGCGAGGACGGCAAGGACGAGGCTGCGGAGCTCGAGGCCAAGATCAAGGCCACCAAGCTGTCGAAGGAAGCGCGCGAGAAGGCAATGGCGGAGCTGAAGAAGCTCAAGTCCATGTCGCCGATGAGCGCCGAGGCGACGGTGGTGCGCAACTACCTTGACTGGATCCTTTCCATCCCCTGGAAGAAGCGCACGCGCGTCCGCAACGACATCGTCGCGGCCGAGCAGGTGCTCGACGCCGACCATTACGGGCTGGAGAAGGTCAAGGAGCGGATCATCGAATACCTGGCGGTGCAGTCGCGCAGCCAGAAGATCCGCGGCCCCATCCTGTGCCTGGTCGGCCCGCCCGGCGTCGGCAAGACCTCGCTCGGCAAGTCCATCGCCAAGGCGACGGGGCGGAACTTCGTGCGCATGTCGCTCGGCGGTGTGCGGGACGAGGCGGAGGTGCGCGGCCACCGGCGGACCTATATCGGCTCGATGCCCGGCAAGGTCGTGCAGGGCATGAAGAAGGCGAAGTCCTCCAACCCGCTGTTCCTGCTGGACGAGATCGACAAGCTCGGCGCCGACTGGCGGGGCGACCCCTCGGCCGCGCTGCTGGAGGTGCTCGACCCCGAGCAGAACAGCACCTTCAACGACCACTACCTGGAGGTGGATTACGACCTCTCGGACGTGATGTTCATCACGACGGCGAACAGCCTGCGCATGCCGCAGCCGCTGCTCGACCGCATGGAGATCATCCGCATCCCCGGCTACACCGAGGATGAGAAGGTCGAGATCGCCAAGCGCCACCTGCTGCCCAAGGTCAACGAGGCCAACGGGCTGAAGAAGGGCGAGTGGACGATCAGCGACGAGGCGATCCGCGACATGGTGCGCTACCACACGCGGGAAGCGGGCGTGCGCAACCTGGAGCGCGAGCTTGCCGGCATCGCCCGCAAGGCGGTGCGCGAGATCGTCGCCAAGAAGGCCAAGAAGGTGGCAGTCACCGTCAAGAACCTCGAGAAGTTCGCCGGCGTGCGGAAATTCCGCTACGGCGAGGCCGAGGCGGAGGACATGGTGGGCGTCGTCACCGGCCTGGCCTGGACCGAGGTGGGCGGCGAGATCCTGACCATCGAGAGCGTCATGGTGCCCGGCAAGGGCAACGTGAAGCAGACCGGCAAGCTTGGTGACGTCATGCAGGAGAGCGTCAGCGCGGCGATGAGCTATGTCCGCTCGCGTGCGACGACCTTCGGCATCAAGCCGACCCTGTTCGAGAAGCGCGACGTCCACCTGCACGTGCCGGAGGGCGCCACGCCGAAGGACGGCCCGAGCGCGGGCATCGCGATGGCGACCTCGATCGTCTCGGTGCTCACCGGCATTCCGGTGCGGCGGGATGTCGCCATGACGGGCGAGATCACGCTGCGGGGCCGCGTGCTGCCAATCGGCGGCCTCAAGGAGAAGCTGCTGGCGGCGCTGCGCACCGGCACCACCACGGTCTTCATCCCGAAGGACAACGAGAAAGACCTGGCCGACATCCCGGACAACGTGAAGAAGGTCCTCACCATCATCCCGGTCAGCCATGTGGATGAGGTGATCGGCAAGGCGCTGGTGCGGAAGCCGGAGCCGATCACCTGGGAAGAGCCGCCCGAGGCGCCGCCGGCGGCCGCGGGTGGCGACGGGGCCGCTGTCCGCCCGCACTGACGCGGAGCGTGATGTTCGGGAAGGGCGTCCGCCTTGCGGCGGGCGCCCTTTTCCGTTGTGACGGCTGGTTTCCGGCACCGAGGGTGCCGGGGTCACCCCAGCCGCAGGCGGGGGGCCTGTCTTCGTCGTCCCGAGCGGCCTGCAAGGGGCGGCCCTTCCCCGCGAATCGGGGTGGGGCGCACGTTGACGCGACCGAAACGGCGCGCCTAGAGTCGCCGTGAAAAGGGGCCGGGTCGTCTGCCTGTTTCTGCGGGGAAGCTGGGGGGTGGGATGAACAAGCAGGATCTCGTTGCCGTCGTCGCCGAGGCGGGCGATCTGCCGAAGGCGAAGGCGGGCGATGTGCTCGACGCGCTGTTCGAGGCGATTCAGACGGCGCTGAAGACGCAGCAGGAGGTCCGCGTGGTCGGCTTCGGCACCTTCTCGACGTCGAAGCGCAAGGCCGGCAAGGGTCGCAATCCACGCACCGGCGAGGAGATCACGATCCCGGCCAGCACCACGGTTCGGTTCAAGGCCGGCAAGGGCCTGAAGGATGCCGTGAGCTGAGTTTCGCCTGCCGGCATTGGGTCGGAGGGACGTGCATAGGCGGCCGATCCTGCGGAGGATCGGCCCCTTTTGCATGTGGCGCTGAAAGCTGGCCTCTTGGCGTGCAAGACAGGTCGGCGTAGGGCAGGGGTGCGGGGGCGCTTAGCTCAGCGGTAGAGCGCCTGTCTTACACACAGGATGTCGGCGGTTCGAATCCGTCAGCGCCCATTCCTTCTGCGGGAAAGCCGCGGAAGAACCCCCTGGACGGGGCCGGATCCCGAGGGCGTTCGGCGGAGCGGCCTGCGCGACGCTGCCGCGCAGTGCGGCTGACCAGCGGTGAAACTGTCCTTCGTCCCGCCACGAAATGCCGCACCCCGCCGCTTGACACCTCCGCCCTCCCCCCGTATTTCCCGCCGCCTGTCGCGCTATGCGGGTGTAGCTCAGTTGGTTAGAGCGCCGGCCTGTCACGCCGGAGGTCGCGGGTTCGAGCCCCGTCACTCGCGCCACGCCGCGCATCTCCCCATTGAAACCGTTAATTCGTTCGGGCTGGACGTTCCGGCTTTGGCTGCACATCTCGCGAGTTGTGATTCATCGCCGCCTGCCCCTATGGCGGAGCGCGCGGGGCGCGGCTAATGTCCGGCCACGCTGCGGTGCGGCATCGGCGGGGCCCTGCGGGACAACACGCGGGAGGCCCGCCTTTGGCGCGGCGCTGCGTCACCGCGGGACGCAAGATCCCGGGTCTGGTTCGGCAAGGCGAAAGCACAGGCACATGACCCAGCCGCTGCTGGCGGAGTATTTTCCGATCCTCGTTTTCCTCGGGATCGCCGCGGCCATCGCCAGTGCGATGGTGGGCGGCGCGATGTTGGCTGCGCACCAGAAGCCGAACCCGGAGAAGCTCTCGGCCTATGAGTGCGGCTTCGAGCCGTTCGACGACACGCGCCGGCGCTTCGACGTGCGATTCTACCTGGTGGCGATCCTCTTCATCATCTTCGACCTGGAGGTCGCATTCCTGTTCCCCTGGGCGGTCAGCCTGGGCGAGATCGGCTGGTTCGGCTTCCTCTCGATGATGGGCTTCCTCGGCGTACTGACCGTGGGCTTCATCTACGAATGGCGGAAGGGCGCGCTGGACTGGGAATGACGTCGAAGGGCGCTGCCTGAACCTCGGGCGCGGCGGGCGCCGGGAGAGAATGCAATGAGTGCTACCAATTCCGAAGCGGTCGCGCCGATGGGCGCGCGGGACGAAATGCTCTGGAACCGGGAGGCGTTGCCCCCCGGCCCGGCGCAGGACGCGGTGATCAAGGGCATCACCGGCGAGATGGAGGAGAAGGGCTTCGTCGTCGCCAACCTGGACAAGGTGGTGAACTGGGCGCGCACGGGCAGCCTCTGGCCGATGACCTTCGGGCTGGCCTGCTGCGCCGTGCCGATGATCCACGCCTACATGGCGCGCTACGACCTCGACCGGTTCGGCATCATCCCGCGCGGCTCGCCGCGGCAGAGCGACGTGATGATCGTCGCCGGCACGCTGACCAACAAGATGGCGCCTGCGCTGCGCAAGGTCTACGACCAGATGAGCGAGCCGCGCTGGGTGATCAGCATGGGCAGCTGCGCCAATGGCGGCGGCTACTATCACTACAGCTATTCGGTGGTGCGCGGCTGCGACCGGATCGTGCCGGTGGATGTCTATGTGCCGGGCTGCCCGCCCACGGCGGAGGCGCTGGTGTACGGGATCCTGCAGTTGCAGAAGAAGATCCGCCGGACGGGGACCATCCTCCGTGGCTGAGCGGATGAGCCTCGCGGACCTCGGTGCCGCCATCGCCACCGCCGCCGGCCCTGCGGTGGAGGAAGCCTATGTCGAGCGCGGGCAGGAGCTGGTGCTGCGGGCGACGCGCGCCGGGCTGCTGCCGCTGATGACGCTGCTGCGCGACGACCCGCGGCTGGCCTTCGAGCAGCTGGTGGACCTCTGCGGCGTGGACTACCCCGAAGCCGCCGAGCGCTTCCAGGTGGTCTACAACCTGCTCAGCCTGACGCATAACCGGCGCATCCGCGTGATCGTCACGACCGACGAGGCGACACCGGTGCCGAGCGTCAGCGGCATCTGGCCGACCGCCACCTGGTTCGAGCGCGAGGCCTGGGACATGTACGGCATCGTCTTCGAGGGCCTGTCCGACCTGCGTCGCCTGCTCACCGATTACGGCTTCGAGGGCCACCCGCTGCGCAAGGACTTCCCGCTGACCGGCTATGTCGAGGTGCGGTACGACGAGACGCGCAAGCAGGTGGTGTATGAGCCGGTCGCGCTGACGCAGGATTTCCGCAACTTCGATTTCCTCTCGCCCTGGGAAGCGATGACCACGCTTCCGGGCGACGAGAAGGTGCACCTCACCCGTGCCGAGCGCGGGCAGATAGAAGATTCCTCTGGGGGTCCGCGATGAGCGGCAGTTCTTCCATGGCGTCCGAGGCGGGGCCGCTGGCGGCTTCCGCCGATCCCGCCGCCTTCGCCTCCGCCACCGGAGACGGCCTGCAGCGCCGGACGATCGAGGTGGATTCGCACACCATCAATTTCGGCCCGCAGCACCCGGCGGCGCATGGCGTGCTGCGCCTCATCCTGGAGATGAAGGGCGAGGTGGTGGAGCGCGCCGACCCGCATATCGGCCTGCTGCATCGCGGCACCGAGAAGCTGATGGAGTACAAGACGTATCTCCAGGCGATGCCCTACATGGACCGCCTGGACTACGTCTCGCCGATGTGCATGGAGCACAGCTTCGTTTTGGCGACCGAGCGGCTGCTCGGCATCGAGGCCGAGGTGCCGGATCGCGCCCGCTGGATCCGCACGATGTTCGCGGAGATCACGCGAATCGCGAACCACCTGCTGAACATCACCACCTATGCGCTCGATGTCGGCGCCATCACGCCTTCCCTCTGGGGCTTCGAGCAGCGCGAGCCGCTGCTGGAATTCTACGAGGCGGTCGGCGGCAGCCACTACCACGTCAACTACTTCCGAGCCGGCGGTGTCTCGCGCGACCTCCCCGCGGGGCTTGAGGACCGGATTGCCGCCTGGTGCAGGCAATTCCCGAGATTCCTCGACGACCTCGAAGGGCTGCTGAGCCAGAACCGCATCTTCAAGCAGCGCACCGTGGATATCGGCGTGATGACCGCGGAGCAGGCGATGGCCTGGGGGTTCTCCGGCCCCTGCCTGCGCGCATCGGGCTGCGCATGGGACCTGCGCAAGTCGCAGCCCTATGACATGTACGACCGTGTCGAGTTCGACGTGCCGGTCGGGGTGCATGGCGACTGCTACGACCGTTATCTGGTGCGCATGCAGGAGATGCGTCAGAGCCTGCGCATCGTCGAGCAATGCCTGGCGCAGATGAAGCCCGGCCCGATCAAGATCCAGGACAACAAGATCGTCCCGCCCTCGCGCGCCGACATGAAGCGCTCGATGGAAAGTCTGATCCATCACTTCAAGCTCTATACCGAGGGCTACCACGTGCCGGCGGGCGCGACCTACACCGTGACCGAGGCGCCGAAGGGCGAGTTCGGAGTGTACATGGTGGCCGACGGCACCAACCGGCCGTACCGCGTGAAGATCCGCGCGCCCGGCTTCGCGCATCTGCAGGCGATGGAGGTGCTGTCCAAGGGGCACATGCTGGCGGATGCGGTCGCCATCATCGGCAGCCTCGACATCGTCTTCGGGGAGATCGACCGGTGAGCGAGGACATCCGCAAGGACGGCGCGCAGTCGCTCGGCGGCGGCTGGGGGGCCACGCATGCGGCCGACCGGGAGCACCCGGAACAGCCGACGCATTTCGAGTTCGACGCAGAGAGCAACGCGCAGATCGACAAGATCGTCGCGCGCTATCCCGCGGGCAAGCAGGCCAGCGCGGTGATCCCGCTGCTCTATGTCGCGCAGAAGCAGATGGGGCGGCAGACCGGCAGCGCCTGGGTGCCGCGCGTGGCGATGGACGTGATCGGCGCACGGCTCGGCATGCCGCCGATCCGCGTCTATGAGGTCGCGACCTTCTACTTCATGTTCAACACGCGCCCTATCGGCCGTTTTCACCTGCAGGTCTGCGGCACAACGCCCTGCATGCTTCGTGGCAGCGATGACGTGCTGCGGGCCTGCAAGGATGCCGGGCACGTGAAGGGCTATGGCCACACCTCGCCGGACGGGCTGTTCACGCTGACCGAGGTGGAATGCCTCGGCGCCTGCGTGAACGCGCCGGTGCTGCAGGTGGACGACGACTACTACGAGGACCTCGATTACGACCGCACGGTCGCGCTGATTGAGGCGCTGAAGCGCGGTGAGCGGCCGCAGCCGGGCAGCACCATCGGCCGCCAGACCAGCGCGCCGGAAGGTGGCCCGCTGACGTTGCTCGACGTGGCGGGGGAATAGGCCGATGGCACTCTCCGACAAGGACAGGATCTTCACCAACCTGTACGGCGTGCAGGATTGGCGCCTGCCCGCGGCGCAGCGGCGCGGCAACTGGGATGGGACCAAGGGCATCCTGGAGAAGGGCCGCGACTGGATCATCGAGGAGATGAAGCAGTCCGGCCTGCGCGGCCGGGGTGGCGCGGGCTTCCCGACCGGGATGAAATGGTCCTTCATGCCGAAGCAGGCGAGCGAGCGGCCGCATTACCTCGTGGTCAACGCCGACGAGTCCGAGCCCGGGACCTGCAAGGATCGCGACATCATCCGGCACGATCCGCACACGCTGATCGAGGGCTGCCTCATCGCCGGCTTCGCGATGGGCGCGCATGCCGGCTACATCTACATCCGCGGCGAATACTACAACGAGAGCGTCGTGCTGGAGGCCGCCATCCAGGAGGCCTACGATGCCGGCCTGCTCGGGAAGAATGCCGCAGGCAGCGGCTGGGATTTCGACCTCTACGTCCATCGCGGGGCAGGGGCCTATATCTGCGGCGAAGAGACGGCGCTGATCGAAAGCCTCGAGGGCAAGAAAGGCATGCCGCGGCTGAAGCCGCCATTCCCCGCCGCCGTCGGGCTCTACGGCGCGCCGACCACGGTGAACAACGTCGAGACCATTGCCGTGGTGCCGACCATCCTCCGCCGCGGTGCGGCCTGGTTCGCCGGCTTCGGGCGGCCGAAGAACTCCGGCACCAAGATCTTCTGCCTGCAGGGGCACGTGAACAAGCCATGCAACGTGGAAGAGGAGATGAGCATCCCGCTGCGGGAACTCATCGAGCGCCACGCCGGCGGCGTGCGCGGCGGCTGGGACAATCTGCTCTGCGTGATCCCCGGCGGGAGCTCCACGCCGCTGATCCCGAAGAGCGTGTGCGACGACGTGCTGATGGATTTCGATGCGCTGCGCGAGCACAAGACCGGGCTCGGCACCGCGGGCGTGATCGTGATGGACAAGTCCACCGATATCGTCCGCGCCATCGCGCGGCTGTCGAAGTTCTACAAGCATGAGAGCTGCGGCCAGTGCACGCCCTGCCGTGAAGGCATGGGTTGGGTCAGCCGCATGATGGAACGCATGGTCGAAGGCCGCGCCGAGATCGAGGAGATCGACCTGCTCGAGGAAGTCACCCGCCGCATCGAGGGCCACACCATCTGCGCGCTCGCCGATGGCGGCGTCTGGCCGGTGCAGGGCCTGATCCGGCATTTCCGCCCGGTGATGGAGGAGCGCATCGCCGAGTACAAGCGGCGCGTCGCGCGGCCTCTCCCGATGGCGGCGGAGTAGCGCGCCATGGCGAAGATCATCGTGGACGGCATCGAGGTCGAAGTCCCGAACGGGGCGACGGTGCTGCAGGCCTGCGAGGCCGCAGGCAAGGAGATCCCGCGCTTCTGCTACCACGAGCGGCTGAGCGTCGCCGGCAATTGCCGCATGTGCCTGGTCGAGGTCGAGAAGGCGCCGAAGCCCATCGCCTCCTGCGCCTATCCCGTTGCGGACGGCATGGTGGTGAAGACCGACAGCCCGATGGTGCGCAATGCGCGCCGTGGCGTCATGGAGTTCCTGCTGATAAACCACCCGCTCGACTGCCCGATCTGCGACCAGGGCGGCGAGTGCGACCTGCAGGACCAGGCCGTGGCCTACGGGATGGACCACAGCCGCTATCGCGAGCCAAAGCGGGTGGTGAAGGACAAGTATGTCGGCCCGCTGATCAAGACGATCATGACGCGCTGCATCCAGTGCACGCGCTGCATCCGCTTCGCGAGCGAGGTCGCCGGCGTGCCGGAACTCGGCGCAACGGGCCGCGGCGAGGCGATGGAGGTCGGCACCTATGTCGAGAAGGCGCTGACGACCGAGCTCTCCGGCAATTTGATCGACATCTGCCCGGTCGGCGCGCTGACCAGCCGGCCCTATGCCTTCGTCTCGCGGCCCTGGGAGCTGCGCAAGACCGACAGCATCGATGTCCAGGATGCGACGGGCACCAACATCCGCATCGACAATCGTGGGCCCGAGGTGCTGCGCATCCTGCCGCGTATCAATGACGACGTGAACGAGGAGTGGATGGCCGACCGCGGCCGCTTCTCGTTCGACGGGCTGAAGCGCAAGCGGCTGGACCGGCCCTGGGTGAAGGTTGACGGCAGGCTGAAGCCGGCGAGCTGGGGCGAGGCGTTCCGCGTCATCGCGACGAAGCTGCGCGGTCTGCCGGCGGAGCGCATCGGCGCGGTGGCGGGCGACCTGGTGGAGGCGGAGAGCACCTTTGCGCTGAAGGCGCTGATGAGTGCGATCGGTTCCCAGAACCTTGATTGCCGGCAGGATGGTGCGGCGATCGATGCGACGCGGCGCGACTTCTACCTGTTCAACACGACCATCGCCGGCATCGACCAGGCCGATGCGCTGCTGATCGTCGGCAGCGATCCGCGCAAGGAAGCGCCGGTGATCAATGCGCGCATCCGCAAGCGCTGGGTGTTGGGCAAGTTCCCCATCGGACGCATTGGGCCGGCGGGCGTGGACCTGACCTATCCGCACCAGCATCTCGGCGACGGGCCGGAGGTGCTGCGTGCGCTGCTCGATGGTTCGCATCCCTTCATGGAGACGCTGAAGGCAGCGAAGAACCCGATGGTGATCGTAGGACGCGGCGCGCTGGCGCGGCGCGACGGGCTCGCGGTGCTCGCGGCGGCGTGGCAGGTGGCGGCGGCGGCGAATGCGCTGCGGCCGGACTGGCATGGAATCAATCTTCTGCACCTGTTCGGCGGGCAGGTCGGGGCGCTGGAACTCGGTTTCCTGCCGGGTCCGCAGGGGAAGACGCTCGGTGCGATGCTGGGCGGCGGCGTGGATGCGATGTGGCTGCTCGGCGCGGACGGCTTCGACCCGTCGCTGATCCCGGCGGAGACGTTCGTGATCTACCAGGGCCATCATGGCGACCGCGCCGCGGGCCGCGCCGACGTGATCCTGCCCGGCGCCGCCTACACCGAGAAGGACGGTACCTACGTCAACACCGAAGGCCGCGTGCAGCGCGCCTGGCTCTCGGTGCACGCGCCGGGGGATGCGCGCGAGGACTGGCGCATCATCCGCGCGGCGGGCGAGACGATGGGCCTGCGCCTGCCCTTCGACGACCTGGCGCAGCTTCGCGCCGCGATGACTCAGGCGGCGCCGGTGCTGGCGCAGCCGTTCGAGCGGCGTGGTTGCGAGGACGCGGCTGGTCCGGCGGGCGACCCGGCACAGATGTCGGACGCGCCCTTCGCGCTGCCGATCGCCCAGTACCACCTGGCCGACGCGATCGCGCGTGCCTCGGACGTGATGGCGGAATGCGCGCGCACCTATGGCGGACAGCCGACCCTGCAGGCGGCGGAGTGAGCTGACGATGGAAGGCTTCCTCGCCACCCCGGTCGGGGTCCTGGCACTCACTGTCGCGCAGGCGATGGCGCTGCTGGTGCCGCTGCTGATCGGCGTCGCCTATCTCACCTGGGCGGAGCGCAAGGTGCTGGCGGCGATGCAGCTGCGGAAGGGGCCGAATGTGGTCGGTCCCTTCGGCCTGCTGCAGCCCTTCGCCGACGCCATCAAGATGCTGATGAAGGAGACGATCATCCCCGCCGGCGCATCGCGTGCGCTTTTCATCATGGCGCCGATGATCACCTTCATGCTGGCCATGCTGGCCTGGGCGGTGATCCCGGTGAACGATGGCTGGGCGATCGCCGACATCAACGTGGGCATCCTCTACCTCTTCGCGATCTCCTCGCTCGGCGTCTACGGCGTCATCATCGCGGGCTGGGCGTCAAACTCGAAGTATGCCTTCCTCGGCGCGCTGCGCAGCGCGGCGCAGATGGTGAGCTACGAGGTCAGCATGGGCTTCGTGATCGTCACCGTGCTGCTCTGCGTGGGTTCGCTGAACCTGACGGAGATCGTGCGGGCGCAGGCGAACATGTGGTTCGTCATCCCGCTCTTCCCGATGTTCGTGATCTTCTTCATCAGCACGCTGGCGGAGACCAACCGCGCGCCCTTCGACCTGCCGGAGGGCGAGAGCGAGCTGGTGGCCGGCTTCTTCGTGGAATACAGCAGCATGTCCTTCGCGCTGTTCTTCCTCGGCGAATACGCGAACATGATCCTGATGTCGGCGCTGACGACGATCCTGTTCCTCGGCGGCTGGCTGCCGCCCGTGGACATCGCGCCGTTCAACTGGATCCCCGGGCCGCTGTGGTTCATCTTCAAGATCTGCTTCTGCCTGTTCGTCTTCATCTGGGTGCGCGCCACCTTCCCGCGCTACCGCTACGACCAGCTCATGCGGCTGGGGTGGAAGGTGTTCCTGCCGTTCAGCCTCGTCTGGCTGGTGATCACGGCCGCAGCGCTCAAGCTGTTCGGCTGGCTGCCGGTGGCGGGGGGAGTCTGACATATGGCCATCACGCTCGACCGCGTGGCGCGCAGCTTCCTGCTGGCAGAGCTCGTCTCCGGCATGGCGCTGACGCTGCGCTACTTCTTCAAGCCCAAGGCGACGATCAACTATCCGCATGAGAAGGCGCCGCTCAGCCCTCGCTTCAAGGGCGAGCATGGGCTGCGCCGATACCCGAACGGGGAGGAGCGCTGCATCGCCTGCAAGCTCTGCGAGGCGATCTGCCCCGCGCTCGCCATCACCATCGAGGCCGAGCCGCGCGAGGACGGATCCCGTCGCACCACGCGCTACGACATCGACATGACGAAGTGCATCTACTGCGGCATGTGCGAGGAAGCCTGCCCGGTGGACGCGATCGTTGAGGGGCCGAACCTCGAATTCGCCACCGAGACGCGCGAGGAGCTGATCTACAACAAGGAACGCCTGCTGGATAACGGCGACCGCTGGGAAGCGGTGCTGGCCAAGCGGCTCGAGCTGGACGCACCCTACCGATGATCGCTGCCGCCGCCTTCTATCTCTTCGCCGCGGTGCTGATCGCGAGCGCGGTGATGGTCGTGACCAGCCGCAACCCCGTGCACAGCGTGCTGTTCCTGATCCTCGCCTTCTTCAATGCCGCCGCGCTGTTCCTGATCGCGGGCGCCGAGTTCCTGGCGATGATCCTGGTCATCGTCTATGTCGGCGCGGTCGCGGTGCTGTTCCTCTTCGTCGTGATGATGCTCGACGTGGATTTCTCGGCGCTGCGCCAGGGCTTCCAGCGCTACGCGCCGGTCGGCGGCGTCGTGGGCGCGATCCTGCTGCTGGAACTGCTGCTGGTGTTCGGCACCTGGCAGTTCGCCTCCGATGCGGCGGGCTTCCGCCTGAACCCGACGCCGGCCGGCGTGGACAACACGCGTGCGCTCGGGCGGATCCTCTACACGGACTACGTCTGGCTGTTCCAGCTCTCCGGCCTGATCCTGCTGGTGGCGATGATCGGCGCCATCGTGCTGACGCTGCGCGGCAAGCCCACCTCGAAGCGGCAGGATATCGGGCGCCAGGTCGCGCGCGCGGGAAGCGTCAACCTGCGCCAGCCGGCGCTCGGCGCCGGACTGGGCGAGATCGGCGTCGAGCGGCCGCCGGTGGAGCCGCCGCCGGGCGCCAAGCCGAAGCAGGTCGAACACGCCGGCGCCCACGGCTCCAACGGGGGGGGGCACCACTGAGATGCTGGCCGTCGGCCTCGCGCACTACCTCACGGTCAGTGCCATCCTGTTCACGCTGGGCGTGCTCGGCATCTTCCTGAACCGGAAGAACGTCATCGTCATCCTGATGTCCGTGGAGCTGATCCTTCTCTCGGTCAGCCTCAACCTGGTCGCCTTCTCCTCCGCGCTTGGCGATCTGACAGGCCAGGTCTTCGCGATGCTGATCCTGACCGTCGCTGCCGCCGAGGCGGCGATCGGGCTCGCCATCGTGGTCATCTACTTCCGCAACCGCGGCACGATCGAGGTGGAGGACGTCTCCACCCTGAAGGGCTAGGTCGATGTACGTCGGCGCCGTCTTCTTCCCCCTGCTGGGCGCCTGCCTGGCGGGGTTCCTGGGCCGCTGGCTCGGCGACAAGGCCTCGCAGTGGGTCACCGTCGCCTGCATGGCCATGGCCGCGGTCTTCGGCATCGGAGCGTTCATCGAGGTCGCGCTGAATGGTGCCTCGGGCGTCGTGCCGATCGTCACATTCATCGACGTCGGCAGCTTCGAGGTGGCCTGGGCGCTACGCTACGACACGCTCTCCGTGGTGATGGTGGCGATGGTCACCTTCATCTCCACGCTGATCCACCTCTACTCCGTGGGCTACATGTCGCACGATGCGACGATCCCGCGCTTCTTCGCCTATCTCTCGCTGTTCACCTTCATGATGCTGATGCTGGTGACGGCCGACAACCTCGTGCAGCTGTTCTTCGGCTGGGAGGGCGTGGGCCTCGCGAGCTACCTGCTGATCGGCTACTGGTACGAGAAGGAGAGCGCGAACGCCGCGGCGATGAAGGCCTTCATCGTCAACCGCGTCGGCGACCTGTTCTTCATGCTCGGCCTGGCGCTGACCTTCTGGACCTTCCAGTCGGTGGAGTTCGCGACGATCTTCGCCGGCGTCGAGGCGGCACGGCAGATCACCTTCCTGGGAATGCCGGCGCTGGAAGTGATCGGCGTGCTGCTGTTCCTCGGCGCCTGCGGCAAGTCGGCGCAGCTCGGCCTGCACACCTGGCTGCCGGACGCGATGGAGGGGCCGACGCCGGTTTCCGCGCTGATCCATGCCGCGACGATGGTGACCGCGGGCGTCTTCCTGATGGCGCGGATGTCGCCGGTGATGGAATACGCGCCGGTTGCGCTCTCGATCGTCGCCATCGTCGGTGCCAGCACGGCCTTTGTCGCGGCGACCATCGGCTGCGTGCAGAACGACATCAAGCGGATCATCGCCTACTCCACCATGTCGCAGCTCGGCTACATGTTCTTCGCCATCGGCGTGGGCGTGTACCAGGCGGGGATCTTCCACCTTTTCACGCACGCCTTCTTCAAGGCCCTGCTGTTCCTCGGCGCCGGAAGCGTGATCCACGCGATGTCGGACGAGCAGGATATCCGAAGGATGGGCGGCATCTGGCGGAAGATCCCGATCACCTACGCCGTGATGTGGATCGGCAGCCTGGCGCTGGCGGGCGTGCCCTTCTTCGCCGGCTACTATTCGAAGGACATCGTGCTGGAGGTTGCCTATGCGGCGCATAGCGGGCCCGGCATGTATGCCTTCGTGCTCGGCCTGCTGGCCGCCTTCATGACCGCCTTCTATTCCTGGCGGCTGTTGATCCTGACCTTCCACGGCGCGCCGCGGGCCGACCACCACACCATGGAGCATGTGCACGAAAGCCCGGCGGTGATGCTGATCCCGCTACTAGTGCTGGCGGCCGGCGCGGTGGTGACGGGCTACCTGTTCTACCCGCTCTTCGTCGGCGAGCTGCAGGAGAGCTTCTGGCGCGGGGCGATCCACACCGCCGCCCACAACGAAGTGCTGCACCATGCACATGACGTACCGGCCTGGGTGCCGCTGGCGCCGACGGTGGTGGGCGTGGCGGGTATCGTGCTCGCCTACCTGCTCTACATGGTGGCGCCGGGCATCCCGGGGCGCCTCGCTGCGCGCTTCCAGGGGCTGTACCGCTTCCTGCTCAACAAGTGGTATTTCGACGAGCTGTATGACGCCATCTTCGTCCAGCCGGCGCGCCACCTGGCGCGCGCCTTCTGGAAGACCGGCGATGCGCGGCTGATCGACGGGGTGCCGAACGGCGCCGCGGCGCTGGCGGTGCAGGCGGCCCGCGGCGCGGTGCGTATCCAGACCGGACGGGTCGCGAACTACGCCTTCGCGATGATCATCGGCCTCGTCCTCTTCGTCTCCATCCTGCTCTACGGTGCCCGATGAACGCCGCCGGTTTCCCGATCCTCTCGCTGGTCACCTTCCTGCCGCTGGCGGGCGCCTTCATCATCCTGATGGTGCGCGGCGAGGAGGAGGTGGTGGCGCGCAACGCGCGCTGGACCGCGCTGTGGACCAGCCTGATCACGCTGGCGCTCTCGCTCATCCTCTGGGCGCGGTTCGACCAGTCGAGCGCCGAGTTCCAGTTCGTCGAGCGCGCAACCTGGCTGCCGGAGTATGGCGTTGCCTACCACATGGGCGTGGACGGCATCTCGGTGCTGTTCGTGCTGCTGTCCACGCTGCTCACCCCGCTCTGCATCCTGGCCTCGTGGGAGAGCGTGCAGACGCGGGTGCGCGAGTACATGGTCGCCTTCCTGGTGCTGGAAAGCATGATGGTCGGCATGTTCTGCGCGCTCGACTTCGTGGTGTTCTACATCTTCTTCGAGGCGGTGCTGATCCCGATGTTCCTCATCATCGGGGTGTGGGGCGGCGCGCGACGGGTCTATGCCGCCTTCAAGTTCTTCCTCTACACGCTGGCGGGCAGCCTGCTGATGCTGCTGGCGATCCTGGCGGTCTGGTACCACGTCGGCACCACCGACATCCCGACACTGATGACGACCGCCTTCCCGCCGGCGATGCAGTTCTGGCTTTTCCTCGCCTTCCTGGTCTCCTTCGCGGTGAAGGTGCCGATGTGGCCAGTGCACACCTGGCTGCCTGACGCGCATGTGGAGGCGCCGACGGCGGGCTCCGTCATCCTGGCGGGCGTGCTGCTGAAGATGGGCGCCTACGGGTTCCTGCGCTTCTCGCTGCCGATGCTGCCGATCGCCTCGGCGGAGTTCGCGCCGCTGATCTTCGCGCTCTCGGTCGTCGCCGTCGTCTATACCTCGCTGGTGGCGCTGGCGCAGGAGGACATGAAGAAGCTGATCGCCTACTCCTCGGTGGCGCATATGGGCATCGTCACGCTCGGCATCTTCACCTTCACGCAGCAGGGGCTCTCGGGCGCGCTGTTCACCATGCTGGCGCATGGCGTGGTTTCCGGCGCGCTGTTCCTCTGCGTGGGCGTGCTCTACGACCGCGTGCACAGCCGGGAGATCGCGCGATACGGCGGCATCGCGAAGGTCATGCCCGCCTACGCGCTGGTCCTCATGCTGTTCACCATGGCCTCCGTCGCGCTGCCCGGCACCGCCAACTTCCCGGGAGAGCTGCTGGTGATCGTCGGGGCCTTCAAGGTGAACCCCTGGGTGGCGCTGGGTGCGGCGACCGGCATGATCCTCGGCGCGGCGTACATGCTCTACCTCTACCGCCGCGTCGCCTTCGGGAAGATCACCCGCGACGACCTGCGTTCGCTGCTCGATCTCAGCCCGCGCGAATACGCCACCTTCGCGCCGCTGATCCTGCTGACGCTGTGGATGGGGGTGTATCCCTCGTCCTTCCTGAACTTCTTCGAGGCGAGCGTGGCGAACCTCGTGGCGCGGCATGAGGCCGCGCTCGGTGCCGCACGCCTGGCCGGGATGTGACGCCATGGTGCCGATGAACTGGTCGCTCGCCCTGCCGGAGATCGTGCTTGCGGTCTGCGGGCTCCTGATCCTGCTTGGCGGGGTCATCCCGCGGAAGGAGACGTTCTTCCCGGTCTCGATGGCGGTGATCGGCGCGCTGGTCATCACCGCAGTGCTGGTGCTGGGACAGGGCGAGGGCACCGCCTTCGTCGGCCAGTATGTGGCGGATGGTTTCTCCAGCTTCGCCAAGGTGCTGATCCTGCTCGGCGCTGCGCTCAGCCTGGTGCTGGCGTTGGACTTCAACGAGAAGTCCGGGCTGGCGCGCTTCGAATACAGCGTGCTGCTGCTGTTCGCGACGCTCGGCATGATGGTCATGGTTTCGGCCAACGACCTGATGTCGGTCTATATCGGGCTGGAGCTGCTGTCGCTCTCGCTCTACGTCATCGCCGCTTTCGACCGCGACAATCCGCGCAGCGCGGAAGCGGGCCTGAAGTATTTCGTGCTCGGCGCGCTGGCCTCGGGGCTTCTGCTCTATGGTGCGTCGCTGGTCTATGGCTTCGCCGGAACCACCAATTTCGACCGTCTGGCGGATGCGCTCTCGGGCCAGCCATCCACCGGCGTGGTGGTGGGCCTGGTCTTCGTGCTGGCCGGCCTCGCCTTCAAGATCTCGGCGGTGCCGTTCCACATGTGGACGCCCGATGTCTACGAAGGAGCACCGACGCCGGTGACGGCCTTCTTCGCCACCGCGCCCAAGGTGGCGGCGATCACGCTGCTGATGCATGTGCTGATCGGCCCCTTCGGTGACATGGCGGCGCAATGGGGCCAGGTGGTGTGGCTAATCTCGGCGGGCTCGATGATCCTCGGCGGCTTTGCGGCGATCGGGCAGCGCAACATCAAGCGGCTGATGGCCTATTCTTCCATCGGCCATGTCGGCTACGCGCTAATGGGCCTTGCCGTGGTGAACGATGTCGGGTTCCGCGGCGTGCTGGTCTACATGGCGATCTACGTGGTGATGAGCCTCGGCACCTTCGCGGTGCTGATCGCGATGCGCCGCCAGGGCCGCGCGCTGGAGGAGGTGGACGACCTTGCCGGCCTCGGCCGCACCGATCCGGGCATGGCGCTGTGGATGGCGGTGTTCATGTTCTCCATGGCCGGCATCCCGCCGCTCGCCGGCTTCTTCGGCAAGCTCTACGTGTTCCTGGCGGCGGTGCAGGCGGGCTACTGGACGCTCGCCATCATCGGCATCCTGACCAGCGTGATCGCGAGCTACTACTACCTGCGCATCGTCAAGGTGATGTATTTCGACGCGGCCTCGGAAGGCGCGCTGGATGCGCGGCCGGCGAGCCTCACCGTGGTGATGGCGGGCACCGGCCTTCTCACGCTGCTGTTCTTCCTGTTCCCGGCGGCGCTGATCGGCGCGGCGCAGGTGGCCGTCGCGGCCCTGGCCGGCTGACGCAATGGCCATGCTGCCGCCGGGCTGGCGGCTGCGGGTCGAGGCGGAGTTGCCATCGACCTCGGATCTCCTGCTGCGGCTGGCTGCGGCAGGGGAGCCGGATGGCCTGGCGGTGATGGCACGCCGGCAGACCTCTGGCCGCGGCCGCGACGGGCGCAACTGGCAGAGCCCGGCGGGCAATCTCTACATCTCCCTTCTGCTGCGGCCCGATGCGCCGGCCTCCGAGGCATCGCACTGGGCGCTGCTCGGCGCCGTTGCGCTGGCCGAGGCGCTGGCCCGATTTCTCCCCGATCCCGCCGCGATCCGCCTGAAATGGCCGAACGACCTTCTGCTGGGCGGCGCCAAGCTGGCCGGCATGCTCTGCGAGGCATCGGCCCGCGATGGCCGGATCGAATGGGTGGTTCTGGGCCTCGGCGCCAACCTGGCGGTCGCCCCGGCGATCGAGGGACGGGCGACCACTTGCATTGCCGCCCATTCGCCGGCGCCGGATGCGGAGGATGCCGCGGTTGCCCTGGTTTCCACCGTGGATCGCTGGCGCCGCGTCCTGGCCGGGGAAGGGCTCGGGCCGTTGCTGGAAGCCTGGCAGCGCCGCGGCCCGGCGCTCGGTGCGAGGTTGACGCTGCGGACCACCGCGGGCGAAACCATCGGCCTGTATCGGGGTCTGGACCGGGACGGCGCCCTGCTGCTCGAGACGGCGGGCGGAATACGGCGGTTCGCCACCGGCGAGTTGGCCGCGGGAGGGGATTGAGGTGCGATGCTGCTGGCAGTGGATGCAGGCAACACCAACGTCGTCTTCGCCGTGCATGACGGCACCGAGTGGCGCGGCCGCTGGCGCCTACGCACGGAAGCCGAGCGGACCTCGGACGAATACGCCGTCTGGCTGCTCGCGCTGCTGCAGCACGCGGGGCTGAAGCCAATGGACATCACGCGCTGCGCCATCGGCACGGTGGTGCCGGCGGCGCTCTACAACCTCAGGCGCCTCTGCCGCGAATGGTTCGACTGCGAGCCACTGATCGCGCGCGCCCCGCTCGACTGGGGGTTCGAGATCCGGGTGGACGCGCCCCACGAGGTCGGCGCCGACCGCCTGCTGAATGCGCTGGCGGCGCATCACCGCTACAAGGGCCCGCTGGTGGTGATCGATTTCGGCACCGCCACCACCTTCGACGTGGTCGCCAAGGATGGCGCCTATCTCGGCGGCGTGATCGCGCCCGGCATCAACCTCTCGATCGAGGCGCTGCACCGTGCCGCTGCCCGCCTGCCGCGCATCGGCATCGGCCGGCCGCAGGCGGTGGTCGGGCGCAACACCGTGGCCGCCATGCAGTCCGGCATCTACTGGGGCTATATCGGGCTGCTCGAGGGCATCGTGGCGCGGATCCGCGCCGAATACGACGAGGTGAAGGACGGGCGGCTGAAGGTGATCGCAACCGGCGGGCTCGCCCCCCTTTTTGCCGAGGGAACCACCGTGATCGAGACGACGGACCCCGACACCACTCTTGACGGCCTCCGACTGTTGGCGCAGCGCAATCCCGCCCCCACATTGGTGCGACATCCCCGCCGCGACGACGGCCTCGCCTGAGGCGCGCCATCCGACCGATCCCCGAACCGAACTGACGACGACACTGGAACAGAAATGACCGGAGACCTGGCCTTCATCCCGCTCGGCGGGACGGGGGAGATCGGACTCAACTTCAACGTCTATCGCTGCGATGGGCAACTCCTCGCCGTCGACTGCGGCCTCGGCTTCGGCGGGCCGGAGCATCCGGAGGTGGAGGTCATGGTGCCCGACCCGTCCTGGCTGGTCGCACGCCGCGACCGGCTGGTCGGGCTGGTGATCACCCATGCGCATGAGGACCACATCGGCGCGGTGGCGCATCTGTGGCCGCAGCTGCGTTGCCCGATCCACGCCGGCCCCTTCGTCTCCGCCGTGCTGCGGCGGAAGCTGGGCGAGGCCGGCCTGCTCGGGCAGGTGGAGATCATCACCCAGGCGCCGGGCAGCCGCTGGACCGTGGCGCCCTTTGACCTGGAGTTCCTCCGCGTGGCGCATTCCGTGCCGGAGGCGCAGGCGCTGGCGATCCGCACCAGGCACGGCACGGTGCTGCATACCGGCGACTGGAAGCTCGATCCCAACCCGCTCATCGGCCCTCCGACCGACGAGGCCGCCTTCGCCCGCCTCGGCGAGGAAGGCGTGCTGGCGATGGTCGGCGACAGCACCAATGCGCTGGTCGAGGGGCATTCCGGCAGCGAGGCGGAGGTGCGGCGCAACCTCGCCGCGATCATCCGCAAGCTGAAGGGCCGTGTGGCGGTGGCCTGCTTCGCGACCAATGTCGCCCGCGTGGAGAGCGTCGCGCTCGCCGCCCGCGCGGCGGGGCGCGAATGCGCGTTGTTCGGCCGGTCCCTCCGCAATGCCGAGGCCGCGGCGCGCGAATGCGGCTATCTGCGCGACCTGCCGCCCTTCCTCACGGAGGAACAGGCCGGCGACGTGCCGGACAGCAAACTGGTGATGATCTGCACCGGCAGCCAGGGCGAGCCGCGCAGCGCACTCGCCAAGATCGCCGGCGACACCCATCCGCATGTCTCGCTGGGGGAGGGGGATACGGTGATCTTCTCCTCCCGGATGATCCCCGGCAACGAGCGGGCGATCCTGCGCATCCAGGACGAACTTGCGCGGGCGGGCGTCGAGGTGATGACCGCGGACGACCACATGGTGCATGTCTCCGGCCATCCGGCGCGCGACGAGCTGAAGCGGCTCTACGGCCTGGTGAAGCCGAAATACGCGGTGCCGGTGCATGGCGAGTGGCGGCACATGAACGAGCACGCGAACCTGGCCGAGAGCCTGGGGGCGGAAGCTTATGTGATCGAGGATGGCGACGTGCTGCGCCTCGCGCCCGGCACGCCGGACGTGGTGGAGGCGGCGCCGGTCGGGCGGCTGGCGGTGGATGGCCATCGGCTGCTGCCGCTGGATGGCGAACTGCTCGCGGCGCGCAAGAAGATGCTGTTCAACGGCGTGGTCGTCGCCTCGCTGGCGGTGGATGGGGCAGGGCGGGTGCTGGGCAAGCCGCAGATCTCGGCGCCCGGCCTGTTCGACGGCACCGATGACGAGCCGGCGCAGATCGCCGCCGATCTGGCGCGCGCCATGGGCGACCTGCCGGCGCCGATGAAGCGCGAGGACGGCACGCTGCGGGAAGCGGCGCGGAGCGCGGTGCGCAAGGCAGTCGGCCGCCGGCTGCGCAAGCGGCCGAGCGTCGAGGTACATCTGCTGCGGGTCTGACGGCACGGCTGGCATTGCTCGGCCTGCGCGCCAGATTTCCCGAGAGCGAGGGACGCTGAGGCGGAACGCCATGGACTGGTTCACAGGGAGTGTCGTCTATGTGTTGATCTGGTGGACGGCGCTGTTCGCCGTGCTGCCGATCGGCACCCGCCCGGTCGAGGATCCGGACCCCGAGGCCGGCGGCTGGCGCGGCGCGCCGGCGCGGCCGCTGCTCGCCCGCAAGCTCATCGGCACCACGGTGCTGGCCAGCCTGCTCTGGCTTGGCGCCTACGCGCTGATCGAGTCCGACCTGATCAGTTTCCGGGAGGGCTGGCTGGCTTATGAGGGCCCGGCGCCGCCGCAGGGCGGTGCACAAAATTAGGGCGGCAAACCCGCCTCCCCAGCGGGTGCCGCCACTCGAATGTGCAGTTCGGTTCTAGACGCCCGTTTTTTGGCTTTCCGCGGCGGGCTTTGCTGTTGTGCCGCCTTTGCTCCCCACGCCACTATGTCTTCAGGGAGAGGTTGATCCTCTCTCTGCCGTGTGACTGGCGTTTCCTCCCTAAACTCGGGCCGCTCCCGTAAGGGCGCGGCCCGCTTTTTTTTGTAGCGGCGCGATTCAGAAATGCAAAGGGATTTTTGAACACTGTGCCGCGCGTGACGACGCGACTTATTCTTGCGCGACCCCGCACGAGTCATTTTGTTGCGGCGCAACATGATCGGGACTCGTCGTTTCACAGTGCCCTGGGGGTCGGAGCATGGACGGTGCTTCATCTGGCGCAGCATTCCGGCCGCCGCGCCCATGGCCCGTTCCGGACGCCCCCATCCTGCTGTAGGGTCCGGCGCCTTCCCTTCTCCCCCGGAGCCACCCCTTGCGCCTCTCTCGTGCGTTCCTGCCGACACTCAAGGAAACCCCGGCCGAGGCGCAGATCGTCTCCCACCGGCTCATGCTGCGTGCGGGGCTGGTTCGCCAGACCTCTGCCGGCATCTATGCATGGCTGCCGCTCGGGTGGCGGGCGTTGCAGAAGGTGGAGCAGATCGTCCGTGAGGAGCAGGACCGCGCCGGCGCGCAGGAGATCCTGATGCCGACGATCCAGCCGGCCGATCTCTGGCGCCAGTCCGGCCGCTATGACGCCTATGGGCCCGAGATGCTGCGCCTGAAGGACCGGCACGAGCGCGAGATGCTGTTCGGCCCCACCAACGAGGAGATGGTCACCGACATCTTCCGCCAGTTCGCCAAGTCCTATCGCGACCTGCCGCGCAACCTGTACCACATCCAATGGAAGTTCCGCGACGAGGTGCGCCCCCGCTTCGGGGTGATGCGCGGCCGCGAATTCCTGATGAAGGACGCCTATTCCTTCGACCTGACGAAGGAAGGCGCGACGCATTCCTATCACCAGATGTTCCTCGCCTATCTGCGGACCTTCGCGCGGATGGGCCTGAAGGCGATCCCGATGCGCGCCGACACCGGCCCGATCGGCGGCGACCTCAGCCACGAATTCATCATCCTGGCCGAGACCGGCGAAAGCCAGGTCTTCGTCAGCAAGGCGCTGCTGGAGATGGACCCGCTCGCCGAGGCGCCCGACTACGATTCCGACCTGTCGCCGCTGGTCGGGCGCTGGACCGGTCACTACGCCGCCACCGACGAGATGCACGACCCGCTGGCGTGGGAGAAGCTGCCGGCGGCCGAGCGTGTCTCCGCCCGGGGGATCGAGGTCGGCCACATCTTCTATTTCGGCACCAAGTATTCCCAGCCCATGGGGCTGACGGTGCAGGGCGCCGATGGCCAGGTTGTGGTGCCGGAGATGGGCAGCTACGGCATCGGCGTCTCCCGCCTGGTCGGCGCGATCATCGAGGCCAATCACGACGAGGCGGGCATCAAGTGGCCCGACGCCGTGGCGCCCTTCGCCGCGGCGGTGCTGAACCTCAAGGCCGGCGATGCCGCCTGCGATGCCTTGTCCGAGCGGCTCTACGGCGCGCTCGGCGATGCGGCGGTCTATGACGACCGAGCCGACCGCGCCGGCGCGAAATTCGCCGATGCCGACCTGATGGGGCATCCCTGGCAGGTCATCGTCGGCCCCCGCGGCGCCGCGGCGAACAGGGTGGAGCTCAAGCGCCGCATGACCGGGGAGCGGCACGAGGTCTCGCCCGAGGACGCGCTCGCGAAGATCCGCGGCTGATGTTCGACGCCTTCGAGCGCGCCGTCGCCTTCCGCTATCTGCGCGCGCGCAAGGGTGAGCGCTTCGTCTCGGTCATCGCGATCTTCTCGCTGGTGGGCATCGCGCTGGGCGTGGCGACGCTGATCATCGTGATGAGCGTGATGAACGGCTTCCGCCAGGAGCTGCTGAGCCGGATTCTCGGGCTGAACGGGCATCTCGGCGTCTACGGCGTCGAGCGGAACATCACGGACTACGATGCCATGGCCGGCCGCATCCGCGCCGTGCCCGGCGTGGTCAGCGCCACGCCGATCGTCGAGGGCCAGGTGCTGCTGACCAGCGAGCAGGGCGGCGCTTCCGGCGGCCTGGCGCGCGGCATCCGGCCGGAGGAGTTCCGCGCGCGCGGCCTGGTGGCGCAGAACATCGCGGTCGGCTCGCTGGAGCGGTTCGCGGGCGACGATGCCATCGTGATCGGCACGCGGCTGGCGCAGCGCCTGCGCGTGACGGTGGGGGACCGCGTCACGCTGGTCTCGCCGCAGGGGCGCACCACGGTGTTCGGCACGGTGCCGCGGGTGCGCGCCTTCACCATCGCGGCGCTGTTCGAGGTGGGGATGCACGAATACGACAGCAGCTTCGTCTTCCTGCCGATCTCCGCCGCCCAGACCTTCTTCCAGACCGGCGACACGGCGACGCAGATCGAGGTCTTCGTGCAGGACCCGACGGCAGTGCGCGGCGTGACGCGCGCGATCCGCAGCGCACTGGAGACGCCGGTGCGCGTGCTGGACTGGCAGGACGCCAACTCCAGCTTCTTCGCCGCCGTGCAGGTTGAGCGGAACGTGATGTTCCTGATCCTGACGCTGATCATCCTGGTCGCGGCGTTCAACATCGTCTCCTCGCTCATCATGCTGGTGAAGGACAAGGGCCGCGACATCGCCATCCTGCGCACGGTGGGGGCGACGCGCGGCGCGATCCTGCGCATCTTCCTGCTGTGCGGGGCCAGCGTCGGCGTGGCGGGGACGCTGATCGGCTTCCTGCTCGGCATGGCCTTCGTCGCCAACATCGAGAGCATCCGCCAGGCAATCCAGTGGCTGTCGGGCACCGAGCTGTTCAGCCCGGAGGTCTATTTCCTCACCCGCCTGCCGGCTGTGGTGGACCCGAGGGAGGTGGCGCAGGTGGTCGGCATGGGGCTGGGCCTCAGCCTGCTGGCGACGATCTATCCCTCCTGGCGCGCGGCGAAGACCGACCCGGTCGAGGCGCTGCGGAATGAGTGAGGCGGCACCGCTGGAGCTGCGGAACGTCGTCCGCAGCTTCCGCACGGAGGCGGGCGAGCTGCCGGTGCTGGGCGGCGCCGACCTGACGCTGCATGCCGGCGAGATCGTCGCCCTGGTCGCACCTTCCGGCACCGGCAAGTCCACGCTGCTGCATCTCGCCGGCCTGCTGGAGAAGCCGGATGCCGGCGAGGTCTTCGTCGAGGGCCGCGCCGCCGGCACGCTGAACGACGACCAGCGCACCGCGATCCGCCGCGGCACCATCGGCTTCGTCTATCAGTTCCATCATCTGCTGCCGGAGTTCACCGCGCTCGAGAACATCGCCCTGCCGCAGATGGCCGCCGGCACGCCGCGCGCGGCGGCCAATGCCCGCGCCGCGGAGCTGCTGCACGCCTTCGGCCTGACGGGCCGCGAGCAGCATCGGCCGGGCAAGCTCTCGGGCGGCGAGCAGCAGCGCGTGGCGATCGCGCGTGCGCTGGCCAATGCGCCGCGCGTGCTGCTGGCCGACGAGCCGACCGGCAACCTTGATGTCGGCACCGCCGATCGCGTCTTCCACGAATTGCTGCACGCGGTGCGCGGCCAGGGCGTCGCGGCGCTGATCGCCACCCACAATCCAGACCTCGCCGCCCGGATGGACCGGGTGGTGACGCTGCGCGAGGGCCACGTCGTCCCGGGTTGAGGCGCAACGGTTCTGCTTGGCTTCGCCGCGCGCTGCCGGTTTATGCTGATCGCGCAGCGGAGGGAAAGCCGGCATGCCGAATGATCTGAGCCGGCCGCAGGGCCCGGCGGATGCCGCGGCCGCGGGGGCGGCGGGGCTGCACCGCATCGTGGTGGTCGGCGGCGGCGCCGGCGGGCTGGAATTGGCAACGCGCCTCGGCGACACGCTCGGCCGGCGCGGCAAGGCGGTGGTGACGCTGGTGGATCGCTCCCGCAGCCACCTCTGGAAGCCGCTGCTGCACGAGGTCGCGGCCGGCAGCCTGGATGTGGACGACCACGAACTGGACTACCTCGCGCAGGCGCATTGGCACCACTTCACCTACCGCTATGGCGACCTGGTCGGGTTGGACCGCGCGCGGAAGCTGGCGTTGCTCGGCCCCACCTTCGACGAGGATGGGCGGCAGATCACGCCGGAGCGCGTGGAGCCCTACGACACGCTGGTGATCGCCGTTGGCAGCACGACCAATGATTTCGGCACGCCCGGCGTGCGTGACCATGCCATTCCGCTCGAGACCACGGAGCAGGCGCGGCGCTTCAACCGCCGCCTGGTGAATGCCTGCATCCGCGCCCATACCCAGCCGGAGCCGATCCGCCCGGGCCAGCTCCATGTGGCGATCATCGGCGCCGGCGCGACCGGCACCGAACTCGCCGCGGAGCTGCATCGCGCGACGCGCTCGCTGGTCGCCTATGGGCTGGATCGCATCGACGCCGAGCGCGACATCCGCATCACGCTGATCGAGGCGGCGCCGCGCATCCTTCCGGCGCTGCCGGAGCGGCTTTCGGAAGCGGCGACCAAGCTGCTGGAGGGTCTTGGCGTGGTGGTGCTGGCCGGCACGCGGGTCAGCGCCGTCACGGCGCAGGGCGTGGAGCTGGCCGATGGGCGCAGGCTCGATTCGGAACTCGTCGTCTGGTCCGCGGGGGTGAAGGGGCCGGCGGTGCTGGCGCGGCTGGACGGGCTGGAACTGGCGCGCATGCACCAGCTGGCGGTGCTGCCGACGCTGCAGACCACGCAGGATCCCGACATCTTCGCGATCGGCGATTGCGCGGCCTGCCCCGGTCCCGGGCCGGGCGGCTTCCTGCCGCCGCGCGCCCAGGCGGCGCATCAGCAGGCCAGCCATGTGCTGCGCCAGATCCGCCGCCGCCTGAAGGGCGAAGCGCCGGAGCCGTTCAAGTACCGTGATTTCGGCTCGCTGGTCTCGCTGGGCCACTATTCGACGGTCGGCAGCCTGATGGGCGTGCTGGTCGGCAAGAGCCTGATGGTGGAGGGCTACTTCGCCCGCCTGATGTACCGTTCGCTCTACAAGATGCACCAGCGCGCGCTGCATGGCGTGCCGAAGACGGCGCTGGCCTCGCTCGGGCGGCTGCTCAGCCAGCGGACGGAGCCGCGCGTGAAGCTGCACTGATCCGGTGCCCTCAGGCGCCGGGCGCGGCCTCCGGCCGCCTGGCTTGCGCGCCTACGCGCTCGTGCGACCTGCCCAGCGGTTGCGCTGTGCGCGGGCCGCTTGCGCGGCCTGGGGTGGTGGAGCGGCTCACCAGAACCCGTGATGCGCCACCGCGGCCTCGTCCTCCAGCAGCGGGCCTTCCACCGCGATGGCGCGCTGGCCGGCGGCGAAGACCTGGCGGCAGGGCAGGGCCATGGTCAGGTTCTCGGGGTGCGGGCCGATCATCGCCTTCAGGCGCGACTCGGAGAGGCCATAGACCAGCCGGCCGATCCCGGCCCAGTAGATCGCGCCGCTGCACATCGCGCAGGGCTCGGCGCTGGAATAGAGCGTCGCGGCGCTGCGCAATTCCGGCGGCAGTTCCAGGCAGGCGCGGGTGGCGAGCAGGCGCTCGGCATGCGCGGTGCCGTCGCCATGCGGGTGGAAGCCGTTGGTCGCCTCCATCAGCACGCGGCCCTGCGCATCGGCCAGCACGGCGCCAAAAGGATGCTGGCCGGCTTCGCGGCTTTCGGCCGCCAGCGCGATGGCGCGGCGGAGCAGGGCCAGGTCGTCGGGCATCGCGAATCTCCTCGGCGTCCGTGCTAGGAACGGGGCGATGAGCGCCTCCTTCGTCCACCTGCACACCCATAGCGCCTACTCGCTCTCCGAAGGGGCGATCAAGGCGGAGAAGCTGCCGGCCCTGGCGCGTGCCGCGGGCATGCCGGCGGTGGCGCTGACCGATTCGGCCAACCTGTTCGGCGCGCTGGAATTCGCACAAGGGTGCACGGCCAAGGGCATCCAGCCGATCATGGGCTGCCAGCTCTTCCTCGGCCGCGCAGCGACCGATGAGCCGGGCCGCGCGCATGATCCGCAGCGCAGCCGGCCGGACCCGATCGTGGCGCTGGCCAGGGATGCGGCGGGGCTGGAGAACCTGCAGCGCCTGTCCTCCGCCGGCTTCCTCGGCAGCGATCCCTCCGGCCAGCCCTGCGTGACGCTGGAGACGCTCGGGCGGCACGCGCAAGGGCTGATCCTGCTGACCGGCGGCACCACCGGGCCGCTCGGGCGGCTGCTGGCGGAAGGCCGGCGGGAGGCTGCGCGCAAGCTGCTGGCACAGCTTCGCGAGATGTTCGGGCCGGACGATCTGGTGGTGGAACTGCACCGCCACGGACTGGCGGTGGAACGCGCGATCGAGCCGGGCCTGCTGCGCCTGGCCGATGAGCACGGCCTGCCGATCGTCGCGGCCAATGACGTCTATTTCGCCGAGGCGAAGATGCATGAGGCGCATGACGCGCTGCTCTGCATCGCCGAGAGCCGCGTGCTGGCGGAGCAGGACCGCCGCCGCGTCACGCGCGAGCACTGGTTCAAGGCGGCCGAGGCGATGCGCGAGCTCTTCGCCGACCTGCCGGAGGCCTGCGACAACACGCTCGCCATCGCGCGCCGCTGCGCCGTGATGGCCGAGAGCCGCAAGCCCGAACTGCCGATCTGCCCCAAGGTCCGCCCCGGCATGACCGAGCCGGAGACCGTCGCCGCCATGGCGCGCGAAGGGCTGGAGAAGCGGCTCGATGCGCAGAAGACGCCCGAGGAGGCGCGCGGCGTCTATCGCGAACGGCTGGCCTATGAGTTGGGCGTGATCGAGAAGATGGGCTTCTCCGGCTACTTCCTGATCGTTGCCGACTTCATCCAGTGGGCGAAGCAGAACGACATCCCGGTCGGGCCGGGGCGTGGATCGGGGGCTGGCTCCGTTGCCGCCTGGGCGCTGCTGATCACCGATCTCGACCCGCTGCGCTTCGGCCTGCTGTTCGAGCGCTTCTTGAACCCCGAGCGCGTCTCGATGCCGGACTTCGACATCGATTTCTGCCAGGACCGGCGCGACGAGGTGATCCAGTACGTGGTGCGCGAATACGGCGCGGATCGCGTGGCGCAGATCATCACCTTCGGCAAGCTGCAGGCGAAGGCAGCGGTGCGCGACGTCGGCCGCGTGCTGGGCATGCCGTACGGCCAGGTGGACCGCATCGCCTCGCTGATCCCGTTCAACCCGGCCAAGCCGGTGACCCTGGCGCAGGCCATCGAGGGCGAGCCGAAGCTGCAGGAGATGCGCGACAATGACGAGCAGGTGGCGCGCCTGCTCGACGTGGCGCAGCAGCTCGAGGGGCTGTACCGCAACGCCTCCACCCACGCGGCGGGCGTGGTGATCGGGCGCAAGCCGCTGATGGAGATCGTGCCCCTCTACAGGGACCCGCGGTCCGAGATGCTCATCACGCAGTACTCGATGAAGTATGTCGAGCAGGCGAGCCTGGTGAAGTTCGACTTCCTCGGGCTGAAGACGCTGACCGTGCTGGAACGCGCGGTGGACCTGCTGAAGACGCAGGGCATCGTGATCGACCTCGCGACGCTGCCGCTGGACGATGCGAAATCCTACGCGATGCTGGCGAAGGGCGATGCGGCGGGCGTGTTCCAGTTCGAAGGTCAGGGCATGCGCGAATGCCTGCGCATGATGCGCCCCGACCGCTTCGAGGACCTGATCGCGGCGGTGTCGCTCTACCGGCCGGGCCCGATGGCGAACATCCCGGCCTATTGCCAGCGCAAGCATGGCGAGAAGTGGGAGCCGCCGCATCCCGCGATCCGCCACATCGTGGACGAGACCTACGGCATCCTGGTCTACCAGGAACAGGTGATGCAGATCGCGCAGGACCTGGCCGGCTATTCGCTCGGTGGCGCGGACCTGCTGCGGCGCGCGATGGGCAAGAAGATCCGTTCCGAGATGGAGGCGCAGCGCAGGATCTTCGTGGATGGCGCGGTGAAGAACGGCGTGCCGGAGGCGAAGGCCGGCGAGATCTTCGACCTGATGGAGAAGTTCGCTGAATACGGCTTCAACAAGTCGCACGCCGCCGCCTACGCGCTGGTCGCCTACCAGACCGCCTATCTGAAGGCGAACCACCCGGTGGCGTTCCTCGCCGCCTCGATGTCGCTCGACCTCGACAAGACGGAGAAGCTGGCCGGGCACATGCAGGAGGCGGCACGACTCGGCATTCCGGTGCTGCCGCCGGATGTGAACCTCTCCGGCGCGGAATTCGTCATGGAGACGATGGCCGACGGCAAGGCCGCCATCCGCTTTGCGCTCGGCGCGGTCAAGCGGGTCGGCGTCGCGGCGATGAAGGAGCTGGTGAAGGCGCGCGATGCGGGCGGGCCATTCGCGTCGCTTTCGGATTTCGCGGGCCGCGTGGACCCGAAGCTGCTGAACAAGATGCAGCTGGAGAATCTCGCCAAGGCCGGCGCCTTCGAGAGCCTGGAGCGGAACCGCGCGAGGGTCGTGCAGGGCGCCGAGTTCATCCTGCGCGGCGCGCAGGAAGCGGCCGAGCGCCGCCTCAACCCGACGCGCGACATGTTCGGCGCCGAGACCGCGCCGCCGCCGCTGCGCCTGCCGGAAGCGCAGGACTGGCCGATGCTGGAACGCCTGACCTATGAGGCCGAGGCCGTCGGCTTCCATCTCTCGGCGCATCCGCTCGATACCTACAAGAAGGCGCTTGCGAAGCTCGGCGTCGTGTCCTCCGCGCAGATCGCGGAGCGCGCGCGGGGCGGCGCGGCGCGCATGAAGCTGGCGGGCACCGTCGTCGCGGTGAAGAACGGCCGCACCAAGACCGGCAACAAGATGGCGTGGATCCGCTTCTCCGACGCGCAGGGCAGCTACGAGGCGACCTTCTTCAGCGAGAGCCTCGCACGCGCCGGCGAGCATCTGACGGAGGGCAACGCCATCCTGCTGACGGCGGAGATCCGCATGGATGGCGAGACCATCCGCATCACCGCGCAGGATGCCGAGCCGCTGGAGAAGGCGGCGCAGGGCATCGCCGGCGGCATCAAGCTCTGGCTGGAGCAGACGGCCGCGATCGGCTCCATTCGCGCGCTGCTCCACCGCGAGGGCAAGGGGCGCGGGCGCGTCGTGCTGGTGCCGGTCACCGGGCCGGGGCAGGAGGTGGAGATCGCGCTGCCCGGCGGCTTCAACGTCTCGCCGCGGCTGATGCAGGCGATGAAGGTGCTGCCCGGCGTGGCGGAGGTGCAGGAGTTGTGACCGATGACCTGCCCGACCTCTCGCCCGACCGCGCGCCACTGATCGACGCGGCGCTGGAACGTCGCCACGCGCTGCGCTTGGGCGAGGACGTGGCGCCGCTGCTCGCCGCGCTGCCCGCGGAGGCGCAGCCCTTCGGCGAGTTCCTGCTGGCCGAGATGGCGCGGCAGGCGGCGCGGCTGGACGCGCTGGAGGATGCACAGCGCGCGGCGATGCTGTCGCGCGAGGAGCGCATGCGCCTCGATCCGCTGCGCTTCATCCCGAAGTCGCGGCTTGGCGCCGCGCTTGGCCCGGCGGAGGAGCCGATCGAGGGGCCGGTTGCGCTCGATGCCGGCGCGCCGGACTTCGTCGGCTTCGGTTGGTGGCAGGCGGAGCGCACCGAGGGCGGCTCGCTGCGCTGGTCGGGCGCCTCGCGCTGCGCAACCCTGCTGCTGCCGGCGCTCGGCGGCGGCGAGCTGGTGCTGACGCTCTGCCTGCGCGCGCCGTTCGGCCTGCCGCTCGACATCGGCGAGCACGACCTGTTCCTGGACGGGGCACCGCTCGCCTTCCACACGGTGGCCAATGACGGCGTCGTCGGGATCTTCGAGGCGGCGCTGACCCTGCCCGAGATGCCGGCGAGCGCGCGGCTGACGCTGCTGCTGCACGGCCCGCAGCACGACGATCCGGCCGTCGGGCCGAAGCGCGACACGCGCCGCATCGGCCTGGGCCTGATCTGGGCGAGGATCGAGCGCGCTTGACTGCGGCGCGCATCATCCTCACGGGCGATTTCCTTCGCCCGCAGGACGAGGCGTTCCGGCCGGCGCAGACGGGCAACATCCTGTGGCTGCACCGGCTGCTGCGCCGGCCGCTCGCGGCAGCATCGGGCCTCGAGGTGCAGGCGCTGGCCTGGGCGCCGCCGGCGGGTTCGGGCGCCATCGCCTTCGACACGCCGGCCTTCTTCGCCGAGGCCGGTGCGCCCGCCGACATCGAAGGCTGGGTCGGGCTGTTCGACGCGTCGGAACTGCCGCGCGACGCCGCCCGCCTGCTGGCGCGCGCCTTCGAGGGCGCGGCGGCGGTGATCGGCTTCGAGCTGGCGGAGACGCAGAAGCGCCTGCTGACGCGCCTCGGCATCGCCTGGGTGGACCTGAACATCCATCCGGTGCGCTTCGGCCCGGACCTCCTCTTCGCCGTGCAGACGAACCACGCCGCGATTGCCGAGGCGCTGGCGCCGCACCATGCCGAGGAGCATGTCTTCGAGCCCTGGGCCGATCTTCTCGCCGCGACGGCGGTGAAGGTGCCGCTACACCCGCCTGTCACGGAATCCGTGCTGGTGGTCGGCCAGACGCGCGTGGACCGTGCACTGATCGCGCAGGGAAGGCTGCTCGATCTCGCCAGCTTTCTCGAAGCCTTTCACAAGGCGGTGGGGCGCGAGGGCCGCGTGCTGTTCAAGCCGCACCCCTACAACGCGGACGGCTTCGGCCTGCACGATCTCTGCCTGCCGCTGCGCCGCATCCGCGAGGCGACGGACAACGCCTATCTGCTGATGGCGCAGGACAGCATCCGCCGTGTGGTCGGCGTCTCCTCCTCGCTGGTGGAGGAGGCGCGCTTCTTCGGGAAGGAGGGCGTCTTCCTCGGCACGCCGCCCTTCCGTCTGGCGCGGCAACGCCACGAGTTGGCACCGGGCATGCACGCGAGCGTGGTGGATGCCTGGCTCTCGGCCGATTTCTGGCGAGACCTGCTGGCACCCGTCCTGCCGGTTTCTGCGCATGATGGAAGGAGGCCTGCGCTGGGGCCCAACGCGTTGCGCGGCGCACTGCGCCAGTTCTGGGGCTGGGACGAGATTGCCTTCCAGCTGCCCTTCGACCTCGTCCAGCAGCGCGTCGCCGCGCGGGCCGAGCGGCAGTTCTGCCCGTAGCTAGTCGTCCGTGAAGAACGTGGAGGCCCGCGGATTTCCTTGGGTTTCTGGCCGGCGCAAGTATTCGCGTTTGCAAGGTCGCTGTCCGGAGCGGGTGAAAACCTTGCGATTCGGCGCCCCTGTTGCCGCCGGTCGAGCGGCGCGATTCTGTCGGCGCGTCGCCGCGCAGGAGCACGCCCCGTTGCCTCCCGTATCGCCGCCGCCCGAGCAGCCCGAACTCTTCCTTTCGGCCCTGGTGAACCTGGTCGATTCGAAGCATCCGCTGGTGCGCCTGGCCAGCCTGATCGACTGGCAGCGCTTCGCCGAGGCCTTCGGCCCACTCTACCGCGACGGCATCGGCCGGCCCGGGCTGCCGACCCGGCTGATGGTTGGCCTGCACCTGATCAAGCACATGGACGGGCTCTCCGACGAGGCCGTCTGCAGCCGCTTCCTCGACAGCCCCTATGTCCAGCTGTTCTGCGGCGAGGCCCACTTCCAGCACGCCCTGCCGCTCGACCGCTCCTCGATGACCCGCTGGCGCAAGCGCATCGGTGCCGAGCGGCTCGAACTGCTGCTCGCCGAGACGCTCGCCGCCGCAGAGCGCACCGGGGCCGTCGAGCCGAAGCACTTCCAGCGGGTGACCATCGACACCACCGTCCAGCCGAAGGCGGTGACGCACCCGACCGACAGCAAACTGCTGCATCGCGGCGTCGAGATCCTCGGCCGCCTCGCACGCCAGCACAGCATCGCGCTGCGCCAGTCCTACGTGCGCGTCTCCACCCGCGCCCGGCGCGAGGTCGCAAAGCTGATCCATCGCGGCCGCCACCGCGAGGCCGAGCGCGTGGTCCGGCGCATGCGCACCTGGCTCGGCCGGCTTGCCCGCGACATCGCCCGCAAGATCGCCGGCGCCGACGAGGCGGTGCGCGCCGCCTTCGCTGCGCCGCTCGAGCGCATCGCCCGCCTGCTGCGCCAGCGCCGCGATGACCGCGGTCGCGAGAAGATCTACGCGCTGCACGCCCCCGAGGTGGAGTGCATCGGCAAGGGCAAGGCACGCACACGCTTCGAATTCGGGTGCAAGGTGTCCCTCGCCACCACCAACCGACCAGCACCGGGTGGGCAGTTCGTGCTCGGCGCCCGCACCCTGCCGGGCAATCCCTTCGACGGCCACACGCTCGCCGAACAGATCGCCCAGATCGAGCGCATCACCGGCTTGCCCATCGAGCGCGCCTATGTCGACCGCGGCTATCGCGGGCACGACGCCGACAAGGCGCGCGTCTTCCTCTCCGGACAGAAGCGTGGCGTCACGCCGACCATTCGTCGCGAGATCAGACGGCGTGCCGGCATCGAGCCAGTGATCGGCCACATGAAGGCCGACGGCCATCTAGGAGCCTGTCCGAGTATTCCCCGCCCACGCCGCAGTCAGCAATTTTGATACGCGAAGGCTATCATCGGTATCCGCCTTCACTTTCACAGACGCTATAGGAGCAAGGTTGTGTCGCCCTTTGTCGCGAATCTGCTTTCTCGGACAGGCTCCTAGGCCGCAACTTCCTCGCTGGCGCTGCGGGCGACGCCATCAACGTCACCCTGGCCACCGCCGGCCACAACCTCCGCCTCCTCCGCGCCTGGCTGATCCGGCTTCTTGCGTTCCTCCTCAGCCTCCTCGCCATCAGCGCGCCCACGGCTCTCATGCCGGCACTGCGGCTCATCGCCCGCTGAAATCGCATTCTTCACGGGCGACTAGCTACTCCGCGGCCTGTGCCACCGCTGCGGTGCCGCGCGGCGCGAAGGCGAGATCCAGCCCGGCGAGGAACTCCTTGAGCCCGATCACGTCGCGCACCGTGGCCCCGTAGGCCGCGCGGCGGGCGGGATGCGCCGCATCCAGCATCGCGCGCGCCAGGTCCACCGGCGAGCCGCGCTTGAAATGCATGCCGTCCACGCCGGCCTCCACCTTCTCCGCCATGCCGCCGATGTCGGCGACGATCAGCGGCGTGCCGGCACGGCGCGCTTCCTGGATCACCACCGGCGAGTTCTCCCACCAGATCGAGGGCACCACCGCCCAGCCGACCGAGCGCATCAGCTCCACCGCATCCAGCGGGTCATAGCGGCCGGCGAAGGAGAGGCTCTGGCCGGATGCCTCAATGACCGGCTCCAGCACCGGGAAGAAGCGCAGCACGTCCTCCCGCTCGGCGCCGAAGACGGTGACGGTGATGCCGGGGTCCTCGCGCAGCGCCAGCGGCAGCGCGCGCAGCAGGATGTCGAGGCCCTTGAAGGGTGTCGGCTGGCCGAAGAAGCCGAAGCGCGCTGCCATGCGCTCTGCGTCGCACTGCATGCGCGGCGTCGCCATCAGCTCGTCGCCCAGGTAGTTCTCCAGCACGGAGGAAGGCCGCCCCTTGAGACCCCAGGCTTCGTAGCGGGCGCGCACGAACTCGCTGGGGTAGATGATGTGGTCGAAGCGCCGCATGATGGTCAGCAGCGTCGCCTTGCGGAAGGCGAAGCGTTCCAGGGTCTGGTCCGGAAAGCAGGCCAGGCAGCTCAGCGGGCTCTCGCGCCGGCAGAGCTCGCGCGAGCGGGTCTTGATCATCTGTCCATGGTGCAGGCAGATGGCCAGCATCTCGTGCAGCGTCATGACGAAGGTGGCGTCCGGCCGCGCCTCCATCAGATCGTGGATCAGGTCCACGCCGAGCCGCCAGTAATGATGGAAGTGGTAGACGTCGCTGCGCAGCCCGGCGAGGAACTCCACCATCATCCGCCGCTGATAGGGATCCTCCCAGCCCAGCCGGTCCTCCGCCATGCCGGCGAAGGCGAAGACGTAGTCGTCCTCGCCATGCTCGATGATCTGCTCGATCGGGCGCTGCGCCGCGTATTGCGTGCCGACATCGCAGGCGCCGACAAACACCGCCCGGCGGCCGGCGGCGCGCATGGCGAGGAACTGCCGGTGCGCCGCCATCTCGCCGCCGCCCTTCGAGAAATCGGGATGCGAATGGGCCAGGATGCAGACGCTGCGGTCGGCGGCGGGGACCTCAGCCATGGAGGGCAGGCTCCGGCAGGATGGCGTGCGGGGCGGCGGGCGCGGCGCCGGCCGACCAGAGGCGTTGCAGATGCGCATTCACCAGCTCGGCGGCGTGGCGGTTGCCCCAGGCGCGTTGCACCGGCGTGAAGCGGGCATCGCGGTGTGACGCGCCGCGCGCCTCCGCCGGGCCTCCACCACGCGCGCGCAGCAGGCGCTGCAGGCTGTCGGTCAGCGCGGGCGCGCAGCCGGCCACCGCATGCAGCGCCAGCAGCCGCGCCACCTCGGCCGCATCGAGCGGGCGGGAGAAGGCACGCTCCGGCGTGCCGGCGGCCACGGCCTCGGCGAAGGCGGCGGCGTCCACCGCGATGATGCCGGCGCGGCCCGCGGCCTCGCGCAGCGCCTGCGTCGCCTCCACGCCGACCATCACCTCCACCAGGCCGCGCCGCGCGAAGGCCTGCGCGACATCGTCGGCGGCCGCGCCCATCACCAGCACGGTGTCGCAGCGGCGTTCGAACTCGGCGGCGGTCACGTGGAACAGGCGGCCGGCCATCGGGTCGTCGGCGCCGAGGATCAGCGCCAGCCGCGGCAGCCGGCCGGCACCCGGCTCGGCCGTCGCGCCATGGGCGGCGAGTGCGCCGAGCATCGGCGAGAAGGCGGCCTCGCGACGCGCCAGCACCTGGCGCAGCAATTCGAGCCCGGCCGAGGCGGCGGCTTCGACAGGCAGGGCGAGCGCGGCGGCGGTGGTTCGGCACGCGGCGTCGAGCAGGTCCGGCACGGTGGCCGGGCCGGGCTGGCAGCGCAGCCAGACCTCCTCGCCCGGGCGCAGCTCGGCCCGCACGATCACCTCGACCGATTGCAGCCGGTCGAGCACCGCCGGCTCCAGCCGGCCATAGCCGCCGAGCGCGGCGGGCATCCGCGTGCCGTGCCAATCGGCCAGCGGCAGCAGCACCGGCTCGGCCAGCGCACCGGCCTCGCCGCGCAGCCAGCCGATGATGGCGGCGCCGATCTCCGCCTCGCGCGGGACGGCGCCAGCGGCGCGCAGCATCACCAGCACCTCGCCGGAGGCGGCGGTGAGCGCCTCCACCTCGGCCAGCTGGCCGAAATTCTCGGCGCGCCCGCGCACCAGGGGCAGCCGCGCCATCCAGTCGGCGAAGGCGCCGAAGGGGCGGCCCTGGTAGCGCAGCAGGCTGCCGAGCGCGGCATTGCCGGCGCTCTCCTGCATCAGCCCGAAGGTGACGCGCCAGTTGCGTTCGGCGGTTGCCTTGAAGAGGTTGGCCTCGATGCTCGGGTCGCGCATGTCGGCGCGCAGCAGCGCATCGCCGGCTGCGAGCGTGAGGACCAGCTCGCGCGGGTCCTCCGGCAGGTCGAAGAGCAGGGTGAAGCCGTTCACCGCGGCACGCCGCGGATCGGCGGGCACCACGTCCGGGCGCGGATGGAAGCTGCAATGCTCGATCGCGCAATCGCCCTCGGCGCCAGCGGAGACCGAGAGCTCCGTGCCGACGCCGCGCGGCGTCATCGCCCAGCCATAGGCGATGCCCCGGCGCGGCGTGACCATTGCGACGCAGTCGAGCGCCAACTGCAGAGATTCATCCAGATAGACGAACACCAGGACCTCCGCCCGCCCTACGCGCCGCCCGGCCCCCCGTCACGCCGGGCGCAGCGCGCCACGGCGACAGAGCGGTGGTTTGGCGCCCCCTGTCAACCTTGCCGCGAGGCCTGCGCGGCGTCGTTCCGCGTGGGAGCTGTCAGGCCGCGCCCCAGGCCAATCACTCCGCGCCCCAGGCGACGAACGGCCCGTTGCGGAAGCCAGCGCCCGCCTTTCCGTAGCGGAAGGGCGCACCCTCCGGGGTGGTGACGCGGCCACCGGCGGCCTCCAGGACCGCCTGGCCGGCAGCGGTGTCCCATTCCATGGTGGGGGCGAGGCGCGGGTAGACATCCGCCTCGCCCTCCGCGACCAGGCAGAACTTCAGCGAGGAACCGATCGAGCGGCGCTCGCCGACCGGCAGCGCCGCGAGGAAGGCCTCGGTCTGCGGGTCGAGATGCGAGCGGCTGGCCACCGCCACCAGCGCCTCGGCGGGGCGCGGCCGGGCGCGGACCGGCCGCCAGGCGATCGCACCCGCGTCGCCCCCGGCCGGCAGGTCGCCGGCCTGCGCGCCAAGCCCGGCGGCTCCCTGCCAGATGCGGCCGAGCGCCGGCGCATAGACCACGCCGCAGACGGGCCGGCCGGCCTCGATCAGGGCGATGTTCACGGTGAACTCGCCGGTCGGGCCGAGGAACTCCCGCGTGCCGTCGAGCGGGTCCACCAGGAGGAAGGTCGCGCCTTCGGGCGGGGCGACGCGGGCGGCGTCCTCCTCCGAGACCACCGGGATGGTGGGGGCGGCGGCGGCGAGGCCCGCGGCGATCACCGCTTCGGCCGCCAGGTCGGCCTCGGTCAGCGGGCTGCCATCGGCCTTGGCCTCCACCGAATGGGGGCGCTGCCGCACCTCGACGATGCGCGCCCCGGCCTCAGCGGCGATGGCGACCAGGCGGGGGAGCAGCGCGGCGGCATCTTGCATCGTGCGGAACGTTCCTGCGGTCACGAGGGGAAGGGCACCAGGGTGCTCTTGAGGCGCTGGCACCTTGCAGCGCTGAGGTGGTCCATGGGATAGCGCACCCGCGCGCCGGTTGCACCCCGTGCGAAGGCGTGTGACGGCGGCTGCATCTCAAGTCGGGCGTGGCTTCCGGGGTGGGGCCGTGCTGCAGGACAGGCGGATTCGAGGATAGCGGGATCATGGACATGCACCCTGCCGGCGCCCATTCGGCGCGCGGCCTGCTTCGCTTCCTCACCTGTGGTTCGGTGGACGACGGCAAGTCCACCCTGATCGGGCGGCTGCTCTACGAGTCCCGCCAGATCATGGAGGACACCCTCGCCACCATCGAGAAGGACAGCCGTAAGCACGGCACGGTGGGCGAGGACATCGATCTCGCGCTGCTGGTTGACGGGCTGGAGGCGGAGCGCCAGCAGGGCATCACCATCGATGTCGCCTACCGCTTCTTCGCGACCCCGAAGCGCAGCTTCATCGTCGCCGACACGCCGGGCCATGAGCAGTACACGCGGAACATGGCGACCGGGGCGTCCAACTCCGACCTCGCCATCATCCTGTGCGACGCCCGCAAGGGCGTGCTGACGCAGACAAGGCGGCACACCTTCATCTGCTCGCTGCTGGGCATCCGCCACGTGGTGCTGGCGGTGAACAAGATGGACCTGGCGAACTGGGACGAGGCGACCTTCGACCGCATCGTCGGCGACTGGGCGACCTTCGCCTCCGGCCTCGGCTTCACCTCGCTGGTGCCGATCCCGGTCTCCGCGCGGTTCGGCGACAACGTGACCGAGCGCAGCGGCAATGCGCCGTGGTACCGCGGCCCGACGCTGCTCGCCCACCTGGAATCCGCGGATGTGGAGCACGGGGTGGAGGACAAGCCCTTCCGCTTCCCGGTGCAGTGGGTGAACCGGCCGAACCTGGATTTCCGCGGCTTCTCCGGCACCGTCGCATCGGGCCGCATCGCGGTGGGCGACGGCGTCGTCGTCGCCGCTTCCGGCCGGCAGAGCCGGGTGGCGCGCATCCTCGGCCCGGATGGCGACCAGCAGAGCACCGGGGCGGGCGAGGCGGTGACGATCTGCCTGGCCGATGAGGTGGACGTGGCGCGCGGCGACGTGCTCGCCCCGCTCGCCGACCGGCCGGAAGTGGCCGACCAGTTCGCCGCGCACCTGCTGTGGATGGACGAGGAGGCGATGCTGCCCGGCCGCCAGTACCTGGCCCGCTTCGGCAACCTCTGGACCGCCGCCTCGGTCACCACGATCAAGCACCGGGTCGATGTGAACACGCTGGAGCAGCAACCGGCCAAGCGGCTGGAGCTGAACGAGATCGCAGTGTGCAATCTCTCGCTGGCCAACCGCGTGCCGCTCGATTCCTATGCGGAGAACCGCGCCACCGGGGCCTTCGTGCTGGTGGACCGGTTCACCAACCGCACCGCCGCCGCCGGCATGGTCAGCTTCGCGCTGCGCCGTGCGACCAACATCCACACCGAGGAATTCCTGGTGGACAAGAGCGCCCGCGCCGCGCTCGACCACCAGAAGCCGCTGGTGCTGTGGTTCACCGGCCTGTCGGGCTCGGGCAAGTCCACCATCGCCAAGCTGGTCGAGCAGGCGCTGCACCGCGAGGGGCGGCACACCTACTCGCTGGATGGCGACAACCTCCGCCACGGGCTGAACCGCGACCTGGGCTTCACCGACCAGGACCGGGTGGAGAACATCCGCCGCGTCGGCGAGGTGGCGAAGCTGTTCACCGATGCCGGCCTGATCGTGCTCTGCTCCTTCATCTCGCCCTTCCGGGCCGAGCGGCGGACGGTGCGCGAACTGATGGAACCGGGCGAGTTCGTCGAGGTGTTCGTGGACACCCCGATCGAGGAATGCATGCGGCGCGACCCGAAGGGGCTCTATGCCAAGGCGGCGCGCGGGGCGATCCAGAACTTCACCGGCGTCTCGAGCCCCTACGAGGCCCCGGAGAATGCCGAACTGCGAATCGACACCGTCGGCCAGACGCCGGAGCAGGCGGCGGAAGTCGTCCTGGCACATGTCCGGCGGTTGCTCGAGGCATGATCGCGCTGTATGGGCAATTGCTATTTTTTTGATCGCTTGCCTTGGCGCGGTCTTGCAACACCACGCGCGCCGGGGCACAGGAATAGGGACCGTCACACGGGAACGACCACCTAACTGCGAAGATCGCAGGCGACGAGGGCGGGGAGGCTTGCACGCCATGGTTGATTCGCCCCGGGAGCGGGTCGCGCGATGATGATGGAGTTGCTCTTCGCGGGGCGGCTTGACGAGTATTTCCGCGAAGCGGCGGTCGGCGGCGAGCTCTGCGTCTTCGTGCATGTCCCGAAGACCGCCGGCACCTCCTTGCGTGGCGAGATCGCCAAGCTGCTGCAGCCCGACATCAACATCGCGGTGGACTACACCGACACGGCGCGCAGCTTCCACGAGCGGATGGACGAGGCGGTGGAGGCCTTCATCGCCGAGGCTAGCGCCTCGCCGATCCGCTTCGGCTCCGGCCACATCCTCGGCCGGCACGTGCTGCGCATCCGCGGCAGCTTCCCGAAGGCGCGGCTGGTGACCTTCCTGCGCGACCCGGTCCACCGGGTTATCTCCGACTACCGCTACCAGCGGTCGCCGCGGCACCCCGTGCATGCCGAGTTCGTCGCCAGGGTGCCGAGCCTCGACGCCTATCTCGAGCTGAAGTCGGAGCGGAACAAGATCGCGCAGCACCTTGTTCCGCCGGACATCCTGCTAGCCGGCGACGCGGCGGAGTGCGTGGACTACGTGATGCGGACCTACGCCTTCGTCGGCATGCAGGAGATGTACCCGATCTCCTTCCGGGTCCTGACCACCCTGGTCGGCACCCCCTCCTGGCCGAAGCTGCGGGAGAACGTCAACACCGAGAACGAGGCCGAGCGGCAGGTCGCAGCCGAGGTCGCCGAGCGCATCCGCGCCGCCAATCCGCTCGACGTTGCGATCTACGACGCCTTCTTCCCCCGCTGGCAGCAGATGCGCGAGGCGCTGGCCCAGCGGCTGGCATGACGGCGACCCGGCACCTCTTCGCCGGCCGGTTCGACACCTGGCTGGCACCCGGCCCGCGGCCGCCGCTGTGGCTCTTCGTGCATGTGCCGAAGACCGCCGGCAGTTCGCTGGCCGCGGACCTGGCGGCCCTGATCCCGCCCTATCGCAGCATCCATATCGACCACACCGACCGCTCCCGCCCGGCGCCGGAGCGCTACGACATCGTCACCGAGCGGTTCCTCGAGGCGCAGGCGGCGGCGCCGTGCCGCATCGCCTCCGGCCATGTGCAGTTCCGCAACGTCAAGCGCATCTCCGATGCGGTGCCCGGCACGCGGCTGTTCACCATGCTGCGCGAGCCGGTGGCGCGGCTGGTCTCGGACTATCTCTACCAGCTCTCGCCGATGCACCCGCTGGCCGCCGAGGTGCGCGCGCGCATCCCGGACTTCGCCGCCTTCGTCGAGCTGAAGGGTCAGCGCAACCGCATCGCCCGCCACCTGCTGCCGCCGAAGGTGGTGGCGGATGGCGATGTCGCAGGTGGCCTCGATCTGCTGGGCAAACGCTTCGCCTTCATCGGCCTGCAGGAGCGCTACGAGCTCGGCTACCGGGCGCTGACGGCGCTAACGGCCGGCCGGCCCTCGCGCCCGGCGGCGCGCAAGCGCGTCAACGAGGGCGCGGCCGCCGAGAAGGCGGAGGTGATGCAGGCGCTCGAGGAGCCGGCGCTGCGTGCCCGCATCGCCGAGTTGAACGCCTTCGATCTCGGCGTGCATGCTGCGATCGCCGCCGAATGGGACCGCATCGCCACCCCGCTTGACGCCTGGCTTGCCGCGCGGGAGCAGGAAGCCGCGGCCTGACTGCCCGCGCCCTCGACCGGCGGGATGGCCGGGTGCATAGGGTGCGCCGAGATTCCGGAGCAAGCGACGCATGACACCAACCGAAATCACTCGCGTGCAGACCTATCTGCGTCGGTTGTTCGGCTCGGAAAAGATCAAGCTGGTGCCACCGGCGCGCAAGGGCATGTCGGTGGAGCTCGCGGTGGACGAGGAGGTGATCGGCACCATCCACCGTGACGACGAGGAGGGCGAGGTTTCCTACGCCGTCCACATCACGGTGCTGGAGGAAGACCTGCCGCCGGCACCGGCCGCGGCCGGCCCGGCGCCGCGCCGGAAATAGGCTCCGCCGCGGCGCCGCCCGGCCTGCGTCAGACCGTCCCGCCCGGGCGGGACGGCTGGGCCGTGGGAGAGCCCGTCGAGGGCGTCCCGCTGGTCGGCGGCTTGGCGCTGCCGGCGCCCGTGCTGGTGCCGGGCTTCGTGCCGGAGCCGCTGCCGGAGCCGCTGCTGGTGCCGCTTTCGGGCTTGCCCATTGCCTCCCGCGCCGCCTCGCCGGCCTCCTGGGCGGTGCGCTCCACGGCGTGGCGCAGATCGCGCGCAACCTCGCCGAGCGCCGTCGCACCCTGCTGCGGCGAGACGCCGCCGACGCGCTCGCGCGAGCGGTCATAGGCCTCGCCCAGGTGCTCGCCGGCGCGCTCGGCCTGCTCGCCCGCCGCCTCGCGCGCCTTGCCGTACGCCTCGCCGGCCAGCGAGGAGAGTCGCCCGGCCATGCGGTCGCGGCGCTCGCCCATCAGCCGGTCCTCCGCCTCGCTCGGTGGCAGCAGCCCGCCGAGCGCCGCACCGAGGGCGAAGCCGATCGCGCCGAGCAACAGGGGCTGCGATTCGACCGCCTCGGCGACGCTGCGGCTGGTGCGCCTGCCGAGGCGTGCCGCGCGGTAGGCGGCGTCGCCCGCGGTGTCGGAGGCGGTATGCCAGGCATCGCCGGCGCGCCGCGCGGCGCCCCGGCCGGCCGCCGCCGCGCCGCCAGTGACCGAGCGCGCGGCGCCGGTCGCGCTTTCCCAGGCACCGCTCGCGGCCTCGCCGGCACGGCCGGCCAGGTCCTCGGCGCGCTCCCGCACGCCGCCCGCCGTCTCGCCGGCGCGCTCGCCGAGCGAGCGATGGTGCTCGCCGGTGGAGGTGCCGGTGGCGATATAGGTGCCGGCCGGGTAGCTCTCACCGACATACTCGGCGCTGTAATCCTCCGGGTAGTCGCCGCCGGGATAGGCGCCGACCGGGCCGGTGTCGCCGATGCCGCGGCGGGCGCGGCGCCGGTCGTTGCGGTCGTCGTTGCGGCCCGACAGCGCCAGCCAGCCGATCCCGGCGGCCACCAGCATGATCGGCATCGGGTTGTCGCGCACCGTCGCGCCGAGGTTGCCGAGGAAGTCCCGGCCGCCCGAGCTGCGCAGCCAGTCCATCGCCTGCTCGGCCATCTGGCCGGGCGAGACGCGGTCCTTCAGTTCCTCGACGGTGCCGGTCAGGCGGGCGCGGGTGCGTTCGACATCGCGCTCGATCTCTGCGGCCGAGCGGTCTCCGGGGTTCGTCGTGCTCATCGGACCTGCTCCTTCGCGGCCTGGGCATCGCGCGAGAGCTGCTCGGCGGTGCGTTGCGGGGTGAGGTTGGTTGCCTTCAGCTTCGAGATGCCGCTGCGTACCAGCGCGTAGCCGATGAGCGCGGCGAGCACGCCGATGATCAGCAGCCCCCAGCCGGTGGAGAGCTCGAACAGCCGGGCGACGCCGGCGGCGGCGGCCATCAGCAGCAGGATCAGCCCACCGAAGGCCAATGCGCCGCCACCCGCCATGGCCGGGATCGAGCTGGTGGCCTGGGAGGCCTTCTCGCCCATCTCGGCGCGGGCGAGCTGCAGCTCCTTTCGGAACAGCTGGGTGAGCTGGTTCACCATGTCGCTCAGCAGGTCGCCGACGCTGCGGTTGTCGGCCGTGCGGGCGTCGTCGTTCACGGGCCGGCCGGTGACGGGCTCGTGGCGGTTCGGATCATATTGCGTGGACATCGGGCGGCTCCTCAGACCTTGTCCTGGCCAGGCGGGCGATAGGCGGCGCTGCCGCCGAGCGATGCGCTGGCGAGCGTTGCCGGTCGCGGCGCGCCGGTCACCGGATCGCGCGGTGTCGCCGCGTTCGGGTACGTCGTGCCCGCGTTGCCGGCCGTTGCGGTGCCGGGGCTCGTCGTCACGCCACCGCCGACCGGCGTGCCCGGGATCTCGCCATGCGCCGCCTGGTGGGTCGGGTGGGCGTGGCGCGTCTCGTGGTGGTGGGCGGCGGATGCGCGGGCGAAGCGGGCCAGGGCGAAGCCGGCGAGCGCGGCGCCGCCGAAGAAGGCCAGCGGCTGGCGGCGCGCGAAGGCCTCCGCACCGCGCAGCATCTCGCCGGGGCTGCGTTCGCGCAGCGCGCGCGCCATGCCGTCCACGGCGCCGGCCGCCTCATGGATGGTGCGGGCGAGTTCCGGGCTCTCGCCCTCCAGATCGTCGGCGGCGCGGTGGATGGCGCGCGCCAGGCCCTTGGCGCGCTCCGCGCCGGCCTCGACGCCTTCGCGCGCCATCTCCCCGGCACGGTCCTTCGCAGTGTCGAGCAGCGCGGCTCCTTCGCGCTTGAGCGTGCCGGCAGCGGCCGAGGCCTCTGCCGAGACGGTCGAGGCGGCCTCGCCGGCCGCCGCACGGGTCTCGCGCGCGGTGGCGCGCAGGTCCTCGGTGGCGTCCCGCCGCGGCTCGCCGGCAGCCTTCACGCTTGGGGGCGTGGGGGTGGGGGTGGTGGGATGTGCTGGGTCGCTCATGCTGCTGATCTCTCCTGGCAACGAAGCTGGACCGCCGTCCGGCGGCGGCGTCGCGACCACAACGACGCGCCGAGCCAAAGCGTTCCGGACAACCGCTCGTTGCGGAAGGCTGCCGATGCCAGGCGTTGCGGGAGAGAAAGGTTCAGCCGGGCGGTTCCGGCGTGGCTCAGCCGGCGGCGCGGACCCCGCGTACCTCCGCGACGGCCTGCGCCACGCGGCGGGCGCGGGCGGCCCAGAGTTCGGCCTCCGGGCCGGCGAGGCCGGCGGCGGCGGCCGCCTTTGCTGCGAGGTCGGGCAGCACGTCCAGCAGCGCGGCGATGAGCGCGCGGTCATGTGGCGTGGCGAGCGCTGGCAGGGCGGCGGCGGCGGCCTCGGTGTCGAGCCGCCAGAAGGGCCCGTAATTGTCGCTGCCGCCCACTGGCCAGACATCGAACATCTGCGGCCAGCCCTTCGCCTCGCGGAACTCCAGGCCGGCGGCCCCGCGCCGGTCGAACAGCTTGAGCCGTAGCTGGCGCCACAGCCCGCCGCCGGAAACCAGCCCGGCCACGCCGATGTCGAGGTGGCTGTAGGTGCCTTCGGCATTGACCAGGTGCTGGTTGACCTTGACCTCCTGGAAGCCGGCGGCGCCCGGGGGGGCCTGAATCGGGGCCGCGAGGCTCGGGGGCGCGGGCGAGCCGCCGGGCCCGGCGGCGGAGAGCCGCGGCGCCGGCGGGGCGGCTCGCCAGCCGGCCGGCTGCACGCCGGGCGATGTGCCGGGCAGCATGACGGCGGCGCGGCTGGCGGAACTCGCCTCGGCCGGGGGCGGACGGCGCGGCTCGCCGGCGGCGCCGGCCTGCAGCGCGATGCCGGAAAGCTCCAGCAGGGCTGGGGCGCTGCCGCGATGGCGCAGCGCCAGCGCCAGCGTGGCCATCGGGCCGGGCGGTAGCGGCAGCGCGACGGCCAGCGCACCGGAGCTGTCGAGTTCGCGCCAGCCGCTGGCCACGCGCTCGCCCGCCAGGCCGGTGACCTCGATGGCGGCGGAGATGGGCGAAGCCGCGGCGCCGATCTGCACCAGGCGCAGCCGCAGCAGGTCGGCCGGGCCGATCGGCGTGGCGGGTAGGGTGAGCCGCGCCTCGCCGCCAGGCGGGAGCTCCAGCAGCAGGCGGGCGGGCTCCGCGCCGGCGGCGACCAGCTCGACACGCGCGCCCTCGGTGACCGCCTCGGACAGCAGCGCGGCGGGCAGCGGCAGAGGCAGGGCAGGGCGCGGCGTGCCGCTCGCGGCCCAGTCGAAATGGCGCGGCAGCACCGCCCAGCCGGGCGGCGCCGTCCAGGCACGCAGCGCGAGGCTCGCCCGCGGATGGTCGGCGCTGGGCGAGAGTTGCGGCGGCGCGGCGCCGGGTTCGGCGAGAACTTCCAGGATCGCGTCCTCGGTCGCGGTGGCGGGCTCGGGCAGGTCGAGCGCCAGCCAGCCAGGCAGGAGTGCCGCGGCCGGCACGCGCCACAGGCCGATCACCTGCGCGCCGGCCAGCAGCCGGACGATCAGGCCCGATGCGGCCCGCGCCGCGACATGCAGTTCCACAGTGCAGAGCCCTTCGGCCGCGCGGCCGAGCGGCTGGGTCAGCGGCGGGGCGGCCGGCTCGGTGCCGGCGCCCGGCGGCAGGGCAATCACCCGGCGCGGCAGCGCTGCACCCTGGCCGGCGAGGGCACGCTTCAGCCCGTCGCGCTCGGCCGCCGCGGCCTCGGCGCTCCGGCGGGCCTCCCGCAGCACCTCGGCGAGGCGGCCGAGCAGGGCGGTCGCATCGGGCAGCACCGGCAGGCCAGGCGGGAGCAGCGGCAGCAGCCGCTCGGCCGCCGCCTCCGGCCCGACCAGCGCCAGGAGTTTCGCCCAGGGAGGCAGCGGCAGGCTGCGCGCGGTCTCGCCGCCGGGGCGAACCAGCACGCCTTCCTTGAGCGTCAGCGCGAGCAGCGGCGGGGCGTGCGGCAGCAGGATGCCGGGCGCCAGCACCACGGCGGGTGCGCCGGCTTCCATCTCCACGAGTTCGGCCGCGCCGATCCTGAGGCCGATCATCCCGCGCTTTCCTCCGCCCGCAGCACCGCGGCGCGCAGCAGGCCGAGCGCCGTCTCCACCGTCTTCGCCCAATCCTGTCGCGCCGCTAAGGCCGCCGCGCGGGCCAGCATGCCGTCGAAGCGCCGCGGATCGTCCAGCACCGCGCCCGCCGCCTCGGCCATCCCGCGGCCATCCGGGGAGGTGGCGAGGCAGGCCATCGCTGGCGCCGCCTCGCCGAGCGCTTCCAGCGCATCGGGGGTGGCGACCACCGGGCAGCGATGCGCCGCCGCCTCCAGGAACACCAGCGGCGCGCCTTCCAGCCGCGAGGGCAGCAGCAGCGCATCGGCGGCGAGATACCAGGGCGCGGGATCGGCCACCGGGCCGAGCATCCGCAGCAGGCCACGCGGGTCGCCCATGGCGCGCGATTCCAGCAGTCCGCGGAGCGGCCCATCGCCGGCGCAGGCAAGTGTGGCGGGCAGGCGGTCCGAGATGTCGGGCAGCAGGTCGGCGCCCTTCGCCTCCTCCAGCCTGCCGACGAACAGCAGCAGCTTCGCATCGGGCGGCAGGCCGAGAGCGTCGCGCAGCCGGGCGCGTGCGGCCTGGCGCTCCATCACGGGCGGCGGCGGGGCCGGGTTGGGCAGCAGCGCGACGGTGCCGGGCTCGAGGCCCCAGGCGCGCTCGGCCCGGCGTGTCAGCGGGGCGGAGACGGCGGCGATCATGGCACGCTCCAGCCCGAGCGCTGGCGGTGCTTCGGGTGCCGGCGCCTCGGGGGCGAGGTGCAGCAGGACGAGGCGCGGCAGGCCGGCCGCGGCGAGCGCGGGCAGGATGCCGGAGGCGGCGTCGGGCCAGGGGAGGGGCACGAAGGCGGCGTCGGGGCGCAATTCGGCGAGCAGGCGCGCGGTTTCCGCCGCCTGCTGCCCGGCGGGCGCGCCCTCCCAGCCGAGTGCGGCAGCGCGCAGGGTGACGCCCGGCCGTTCGCCAAGGCCGGAATGCAGCGCAGGCTCGGCTGCGAGGTCCACGGCGATGCCGGTGCGCGCGGTGAGGCGCGCGGCGAGTTCGGCCGTGTGGCGCTCGGTCCCGCCGAACCGGGTGGAGGGCAGCAGGATGAGCAGCCGCGCCAGCCGCCTCGGCGCGATCATGCGACGATGGACAGCGGCTCGGGCCGCGTGACGCCGCGCGCCAGCCCGGCCAGCGCGCGCATCGCCGGATCGAGCGCGCGCGGGCCGAAGTGGCGGCGTGCGAAGGCCTGCGCCTCGGCGCCCATGCGCGCCCGTGCAGCGGCGTCCCGCACCAGCGCGGCCAACTCGGCGACGAACTCGGCGCGGTCGGCGGCGAGGGCGTAGGCGCCGGTCTCGGAGCCGGTGGACGTGAGCCGCTTGTTGCCGCCGGCAATGCCGAACAACGCCTCGGCCGTCAGCACGCTCGGCAGGCCATGGGCGAGATACTCCACCGTCTTGATCTTCAATCCGCCGCCGAAGAAGACCGGGTTCACCGCGATGTCCAGCCCGGCGAGGAATGCGTGGTGGTCGGCGACCTCGCCATGCAGGACGACACCTTCGCGGCCGGGCGGGACGCTCGGGCAGACGCCGCCAGCGATGTGCAGCTCGGCTCCGAGCGGCACGATCGCCGGCCAGACCTGATCCAGCAGCCAGAGCAGCCCGTCGCGGTTCATCGGGCTGTCGCCGCCGAGAAAGCCGATGCGCGGGATCGCGCGTGGCCCGCCGGAGGCACGCGGGATGGCCGGCAGCGCATGCGGGGCGAGGATCACGCGGCCGGGCAGCAGGCGATCCAGCCAGGCGGCCTCCTCCGGCTGGATGGCGAGGACCAGGTTGAAGGCGTCGAGGATCTGCAGCTCCTCGGATGTGGAGATGCGGATGAAGTGCTCGCGACCGAAATGGCGGAAGTTCTGCGCGCGCAGCGACATCACGTCATGGGTGTCGAGCACCGTCAGCGGTGCGGGGAACTGCGTCGCGCGGCGCAGGTAGGAGAGGCGGATATACTCGACCAGCATCGCATGCGGCGGGTGGCGGCGGAGATGCGCGGCGAGGGCGGCGAAGACCGCGCCATCGAAGCGGGCACGCTCGAACGGGGTGAGGCCCCAAGGGATATCTGCGGGCGCGCAGGGCGCGGCGGCGAAGACGCGGCCGCGCGGGCCGATCGCGCGCTGCGCGGCGCGGCACTCGGCGGGCGTGAGCGGGGCGGCGTAGAACAGGTCGAGATCCATCTCCATGCGCGCCGCGCCTGCGAGGGCCGCGATACGCTGGTGGTTGCCGAGGCGTGCCTGCCAGAAGGGCACGTCGGTCACCAGCAGCATCCGCGGCCGGTCGAGCAGCCGGGCGAGCGCGGCGGGGGAGGCGAGGGTGGCGCGCGCGCCGGCCACCTCCGCCGCGTAGCGGGCCGCGAGCCGCGCCGATTCGGCCGCGACCGTTTCGCGCAGCTCGGGATCGGCGACGCAGGCGCGGGCGATGCCGGCAAGCTCCGCGGCGTCGGCGGCGGCGTGGAAGGGGGCTTCGGCGGGCAGGCCGGCAAAGGCTTCGGCGGTGCCGATCACCGGCCGGCCGCGCGCCAGCGCCTCCACCGTCTTGATCTTGAGGCCGGTGCCGCCCTCGTGCGGGTTCACCACCAGATCGGCCTGCCGATAGAGCGCATCGGCATCCGCCACCGGCCCGATCGGGCGCAGGCCGGGGCTGGGGGCCAGGTCACGGGCGGCGGCGCCGGCCACCACGACCTCGCCACCCTCGACGGCGAGCGCGGCGGGGTCGAGCGCGGCGAGGAAGCGGCCGAGCGCGCGGGTGTTGAGCGGGTTGGGGCTGCCGAGATAGCCGAGTGCGACCGGACCGAGGCTCTCGCGCGGCGGCAAGTGCGGGCGGTCGTCCCAGGGCAGGTGGCCGAGCGTCATGACCACCGCGCGGGTGCGGCCAGCGAGCTCGCGCGCCTCCTCCGCCTGGATCGCGAGTACCAGGTCGGCGCGGTCGAGGCCGCGGTTTTCCTCGGCTTCGGTGGTGGCGAAGAAGCGGTTCTCCAGGCCGAGCGCCGCGAGCCGTTCGGCGCGGCCGGCGAAGATGTCGTGGGTGTCCAGCACGCGCGGGATGTGGCGGGGGAAGACCTCGAAGGCGCGGCTGAGGAAGACGTATTCCACCAGGATCATGTCGAAGCCGGGCTCGCGTGCGGCGAGCGCGGTGAAGGCGGCTTCCGCCTCCGGCAGGATCCAGTCGTCGAGGGCGTTGAGCTCGCCCAGGCTGCGGGCTTCGCGGGCGCGGTCGTGCGGCACCTCGATCACCTCGTCCCAGGCCTCGCGCATGGCGGCGAGCGTGGCGGCGGAGGGATTCTCGCGGGCCAGCAGGCAGAGATGGATCGCGTGGCCCGCGGCCTTCAGCGACGACAAGAGGGCGTGGATGCGGGCGCGGTTGCCGGCATCCTGGGGGTGTGTCGGGGTGGGGCTGACGGCCAGGATGCGCATTCGGGGTCCGCGAGAGAAGGATGGCGGCGGAGGAGCGGCGAGAGATCTTTCGTCCTGGGCAGGAAGGTGGCGCGGCCCATGCCGCGCTGCATCGGCAAGCCGCCTGACGAACCCAGGGCGGGAGAGACCCGCCGGACCGACCCGCTCCATCCTTTTCTCGCGGGCCAGAGCACGATAACGCTTGCGCGAGGCCGCACAAAGCTTGCGCCGGCGGCTGGCGTGGGGCATATGCCGCCGCGTCGGCGCAGGGGTGACCCCGCGGCGGCAAATTCGCACGCGGTGCACCCTTCCTGCCTTGCCCAAGGTGGAGGGTTCGGTCTCCGGCAACGGGGTTCGCATCGCGGAGGCCTAACCGGACCACTGGAAGCTGGAGGAATCTCGCCCGATGGCGATGCCCGACGTCACCCTGCGCGGCCTGCTCGAGGCCGGCGTGCATTTCGGCCACCACACGCGCCGGTGGAACCCGCGCATGTCGCCGTACATCTTCGGCGTGCGCAACCAGGTGCATATCCTGGACCTGCAGCAGACCGTTCCGATGATGGAGCGCGCGCTGCGCGCCATCCGCGATGTCGTCGCCGGCGGCGGCCGCGTGCTGATGGTCGGCACCAAGAAGGCGGCGGCCGACTACGTGGCGGAAAGCGCCAAGCGCTGCGGCCAGTACTACGTCAACCACCGCTGGCTCGGCGGCATGCTGACCAACTGGAAAACCATCCAGGGCAGCATCAAGCGCCTGAAGCAGATGGAGGAGCAACTCGGCGGCAACATCGCGGGCCTCACCAAGAAGGAGGTCCTGATGCTGACGCGCGAGAAGGAGAAGCTGGACCGCGCGCTCGGCGGCATCAAGGACATGGGTGGCCTGCCGGACATCATCTTCGTCATCGATACGGTGAAGGAGAAGCTGGCGATCGAGGAGGCCAACAAGCTCGGCATCCCGGTGATCGCCGTGGTGGACAGCAACGCCGATCCTGCCGGCATCGCCTTCCCGATCCCGGGCAACGACGACGCGATCCGCGCCATCCACCTCTACTGCGACAGCGTCGCGGGCGCGGTGCTGGATGGCATTGCCGGCGCGATGTCGGCCTCCGGCGCCGATATCGGCGCGATGGAGGAACTGCCCGAGGAAGCGCTGCCGGAGCCGCCGGTGGCCGCTGCCGAGCCTCCGCCGGCCGAGGCTGCGCCGGAGCAGCCGCCGGCTGCTTGATGTGACTGTGACCGGCTGAGCTGCCGGCCGGCGAAAGCCGGCCGGGCGCCCGGATGGGCGCCGCGCCCCGTGGCGCGCAGCCATGCGGCCGCAGGCCGCGCCATGCCGAAGGCGTGCCTCTGGCACGACGCGTT
>NZ_JAWLHG010000018.1:0-100521 GCF_041690465.1 Falsiroseomonas sp.
GTGTGAGGCTGCAGTAGCCCATGCCAATGACGGTGGCCCGCCGCGGCCTGCTGGCCGCGGCGCTCGCCCTGCCCCTGCCGGCCCTCGCGCAGGGCTTTCCCTCGCGCCCGCTGCGGCTGATCTGCCCCTTCGCCGCCGGCGGCTCGGCCGATGCCAGCGCGCGCATGTTGGCCGAGCCGCTCGGCGCCGCGCTCGGCCAGCCGGTGGTCGTGGAGAACCGCCCGGGCGGCGGCGCCACCATCGGCGCGCAGGCAGTCGCGCGCGCGACGCCAGATGGGCACACGCTGCTCTACGGCACGCCCGGGCCGCAGATCATCAACCCCCATCTGATGCGCAGCGTCCCCTACGACCCGGAGAAGGATTTCGCGCCGATTTCCGGCTACAAGCGGGCGCCGAACCTGCTGGCGATCCATCCCGGCGTGCCGGCGCAGAACCTGGCCGAGCTGATCGCGCTGGCGAAGGCGCGGCCGGGGCGGCTGACCTTCGCCTCCTCCGGCATCGGCTCCTCCTCGCATCTCGCGGGCGAGTTGCTGAAGTTCATGGCGAAGATCGACATCACCCATGTCCCGTACCGCGGCACCGGCCCGGCCGTGACGGATCTTCTCTCCGGCACGGTGAGCATGGCGCTCGATACGCTCTCCATCCTTCTGCCGCATGCGCGGGAGGGCCGGCTGCGGGCGCTCGGCGTCACCACGCCGCAGCGGTCGAAGCAGGCGCCGGACCTGCCGGCGCTCGCCGAATCGCTGCCCGGCTTCGATGCCGCGCCGTTCAACTACATCGTGACCACCGGCGGCACGCCGGCGCCGGTGATCGCACGGCTGAACCAGGCGATCGTCGGCATCCTGAACGACCCGGCCTATCTCGCCCGGATGGAGGCGCTGGGCGAGGAGCCGACGCCCTCCACGCCGGAGGAGCTCGCCGCGACGCTGCGCGCCGAGAGCGCGCGCTGGAAGCAGGTCATCGAAGCGGCCGGGATCCGCGTGGAATGAGCGAACCCTACGAGACCTTGCGGCTGGAGGTGGCCGACTTCGTCGCCACCGTCACGCTCGACCGCCCACCGGTCAATGCGCAGAACCGCGCATTGAAGGAGGAACTCGTCCGCGTCTTCGACGAGCTGCACGACCGCGACGATGTGCGGGCGGTGGTGCTGACCGGCGCCGGCAAGGCGTTCAGTGCCGGCGCCGACTTGAAGGAGCGGCCGAACATCGCCGGCAACCCCGGCGCCTACCCGCGCCACAACCGGCTGACACGCGCCAGCTTCGACTGCGTGATGGAGTGCGGCAAGCCGGTGATCGCAGCGGTGAACGGGCTTGCGATCGGCGCCGGCGCGGTGCTCGCGCTCTGTGCCGACATCATCCTGGTCGCGGAGGAGGCCTATCTCTCCATGACCGAGGTGGATGTCGGCCTTGCCGGCGGCGTGCGGCATGTGCTGCGGCATTTCGGACAGTCCAACGCGCGGCTGATGATCTACACCGCGCGCCGCATCACCGGGCCGGAGCTGCTGCGCATGAACGTGGCCTCTGCCTGCCTGCCGCGCGAGCAGTTGCTGTCAGCCGCGCAGCAGATCGGGCGGGAGATCGCCGGCAAGGTGCCGCTGGCGGTACAGGCGGCGAAGAAGAGCTTCCAGGTCACGGAATACATGCCCCTGCACGAGGGCTACCGCTTCGAGCAGTCGCAGACCGTTGCCCTCGCCTCGACCGAGGATACGCAGGAGGCCTGGCGCGCCTTCGCCGAGAAGCGCAAGCCCGCCTTCAAGGGCCGCTGACATGGACAGACCCGGCAAGGAAGCGATCCTGTTGCTTGCCGCGATCCCGCAGGATCTGCGTGCGGCGCTGGCCGAGCGCTACGAGCTGGTTGAGGACAAGCCGGCGGAGGGCGAGCGGCCAGGCGTCCGCATCGCCGTCACCACCGCCATGGCTGGCGCCGGCGAGGCGCAGTTCGCGCGGCTGCCGGATTTGCGGCTGCTGTCGAGCATGGGCACCGGGCTGGAACGGATCGATCTGCCGGCCGCGGCGCGGCGCGGCATCGCCGTCGCCTACACGCCCGACGTGATGACCGAGGATGTGGCGGATGCGGCCATCGGGCTGATGTACGCCGCGGCCCGCCGGATCGCGGAGGCCGACCGCTTCGTGCGCGCCGGCCGCTGGGGGCCGGAGCGCATCCGCCCCTCCATCAGCCTGCACGGCAAGGTGGCGGGCATCGTCGGCATGGGCCGGATCGGCAAGGCGATCGCGCGGCGCGCGGCGGGGCTCGGCATGACGGTGGCCTGGACCGGGCCGCGCCCGAAGCCGGAACTGCCCTGGGGCTTCGTGCCGGAGCTGCGCCGCCTGGCCGAGCAATCGGACGTGCTGATCCTTGCGGTGCCCGGCGGCACGGGGACCGACCGCATGGTGGATGCCGGCGTCCTTGCCGCGCTCGGTCCGGGCGGCGTGCTGGTGAACATCGCGCGCGGTTCCGCGGTGGACGAGCCGGCGCTGCTCGATGCGCTCGAATCAGGTGTCATTGCCGCGGCGGGGCTCGATGTGTTTGCGAAGGAGCCGGGGCTCGATCCGCGATTCCTGGCGCTGGAGAATGTCGTGCTGGCGCCACACTCCGCCTCCATCACCTACGAGACGCGTGCGGCGCTGGTCGCGCGCATGCTCGCCGACATCGCGGCCTTCCGCGAGGGTCGGGAATTCCTGGACGCGGCTGCCGGCGCCGGCTAACGATCGGGTCATGCCACAGGCCGTGAAGCCCGCGACAGCCGCCGCTCCGGCGATCGACCTCAGCCGCAGCGCTGTCTCCCGCTATATCCAGCTCGCCACTCTGTTCCGCCGCCGGATCGAACAGGGCGCCTGGAAGCTCGGCGAGCAGATCCCGACGGTGGACGAGCTCTCCGCCGAATGCGGCGTGGCGCGCGCCACCATCCGCCAGGCCCTCGACCTGCTGGAGGAGGAGGGCTTGATCGCGCGCTACCGCGCCAAGGGAACCTTCGTGCGCAGCGCGCCCGCGAGCAACCGGCTGTGGTGCGAGGTGGAGACCGACTGGTCGGGCCTGCTGCGCTCCCGCGAGGGCGCGGAGATCGAGACGCTGGGCGACACGCCGGGCCTGGCCGGTACCGCCGTGCCGCCGGCGGCGATCGGCGAGGTCGCACCGCGCTACCGCCATATACGGCGCCGCCACTGGCGCGACGGCCAGCCCTTCCTGCTGGCGGATGTGTACCTGGATGAGCGCCTCTCGCCGAAGGTGACGGCCGAGGACCTGCGCACCAAGACGGCGCTGAAGCTGGTCGCCGGCATTCCCGGCGTGCGCATCATCGACGCCCGGCAGACGCTGACCATCGGCACGGCGGATGTCGAGACCGCGGCGGCACTGAAGGTGCCCCTCAACGCGCCGGTGGCGCATGTGCACCGTGCTGCCGTGGACCAGCGCGGCGTGCTGGTGCTGGTGGCGGACGGGATCTACCGCGGCGACATCGTGCGCATCGACATCAAGCTGCGCTGATCGCCTCGTCGTCCTCCGGCTGGCTGGCGACGAAGCGGCGCCGGTGCAGCGTGGCGGAGCCGTAGCGGTTGGCCAGCACCATCGCCCTGCGCAGGAACAGGCCGACATCGTATTCGTCGGTGTAGCCGATCGCGCCATGCATCTGCACGGCCTGGCGAGTCACCAGCATGGAAGCCTCGGCCGCGCGTGCCTTGGCGCGGGAGACGGCGGCGCGGCGCGGTGCGTCGGCACCGGGCGGCAGCGCGTCGAGCGTGGCGGCGGCGGCCTCGACGCTCGCGCGCGTCAGGCTGAGCTGGATCTTCAGGTCCACCGCGCGGTGCTGCAGCGCCTGGAAGCTGCCGATCGGGCGGCCGAACTGCCGGCGCGTGCGGAGATAGCCGAGCGTGATCGCGAAGGCCTGCTCCATCAGGCCGAGCAGATAGGCGGCAGTCGCCAGTGCCGCCTCGTCCAATGCGCGGTCCAGGGCCGGGCCGATGTCCGCGGAGAGCCGCCGCGCGCCGGGCATCGCCGGCCGCAGCGTCGCGACATGGCTGCCATCCTGCATCGGCTGGATGGCGAGCGCGTCCTGCACCGCCGGCAGCGCATGCAGCGCAAGCCGGTCGCCTTCGCGCACCGGCGGCAGCAGGGCATCCGCGCCGCGCGCCATCGGCACGAAGAGGCGCGGCCTGTCCGGCGTGCCGGGCGCGTCCAGGCTGTCCGGCGCTTCCTGCCAGGCCGTCAGCGGCAGCGCCCGGCCGGATAGGAGGCGGCCGAGCACCTCCTCCTCGCCGGCAGCGGCCAGCAGCGCGGCGGAGAGCATCCCCTCCACCAGCGGCTCCGGCACCAGGCCACGGCCGAGTTCCTCCGTCAGCGCACAGCATTCCGCCATGCCGAGGCCCGCGCCGCCCCGTTCCTCCGGCAGCCGCAGCCCGATCCAGCCGAGTTCGCCCATCTGCCGCCAGACGGCCGGGTCGTGGCCGAGCGGCGTGAAGCGCAGCGCGCGGATCCGGCGCAGATCGCCGCCGGGCGGCGCCACCGCGGCGGCGCTGTCGCGGATCATGCGGATGGACTCCGCGCGGTCCTCGGTGCTGTCGGTCATGGCGTGCCGAGCCAGTCGCGCAACACCTCGTCCTGATGCTCGCCGAGCCTTGGCGGCCCGCGGCGATAGCTCACGGGCGTGCCCGAGAAGTTCAAGGGGTTGGCGATGCATGGCTGCTCGCCGCCGGTGCCATCCGGCATGGCGCGGAACATCTCGCGATGACGGACCTGCGGGTCCGCCTGCACCGCGCCGAAATCGTTGATAGGGCCGGAGGAGACGCCGACGGCGTTGAGCGCATCCATCCACTCCGACGCGTTCCGTGCGCGCAGGGCATGCTGGAGGAGCGGCAGCATCTCGGCCTTGTGCGCCATGCGCTGGCGATTGGTCGCGAAGCGCGGGTCGGACGGCATGTCGGGCAGGCCGAGCACCGTGCAGAACTGCGCGAACTGCCGGTCATTGCCGATCGCCACCATCAGCGGCCGGTCCGCCGTCTCGAAGGTCTGCCAGGGCGTGTTGATCTGGCTTGCCGCGCCCGCGCGCACTGGCATCCGGCCGGACACCAGCCAGTTCATCGCGATGTGCGACTGCGCGGCGATCTGCGAATCCAGCAGCGCCAGGTCGATGTGCTGGCCGCGCCCGGAGATGGTGTCGCGGTGATGGAGCGCGGCGAGGATAGCGATGGTCGCATAGAAACCGGCATTGATGTCGGAGAGGCTGTAGCCCGCGAGCACCGGGCCGGCGCCGGGCTGCCCATCGGGCTGGCCGGTCACGCTCATCAGCCCGCTCATGGCCTGGAAGATCGGATCGTAGCCGGGCAGCGGCGCATAGGGGCCGTCCTGCCCGAAGCCGGTGATGGAGCAATAGACCAGGCGCGGATTGACCTCCGAGAGCGCGGCGTAGTCCAGGCCGTAGCGCTTCAGCCCGCCGGCCTTGAAGTTCTCGATGAAGACGTCGGCCTTCGCCACCAGCGCGCGCAGCGTCGCCTGCCCTTCCGGCTTCGCGATGTCGAGCGCGATGCTGCGCTTGTTGCGGTTCATCGCCAGGAAGGAGGAGGTCTCGCCGGTTTCCGCGCCGTCCTCGCCGCGCCTGCGGAAGCCCATGCGGCGCACATCGTCACCGCTGCCGGGCTGTTCCACTTTCACCACGTCGGCGCCGAAGTCGCCGAGCAGCTGCGCCGCCCACGGGCCGGCGAAGACGCGCGTCATGTCGAGCACGCGGATGCGGGGCAGGCAGCCGGACACGTCTCGCCTCTCCATCGTTCAGGCCGGCAGGTCGAGCAGGCTGCGCGCCAGCACGTTGCGCAGGATCTCCGATGATCCGCCGAAGATCGTGGTCGGCCGGGCCTGCAGGAACTGGCCGGCGGGATGCAGCGCCGCGCCCTGCATCGGATCGAGCAGCCCGGCATGATCGCCGGCGATCTCCAGCATGCAGTCGGTGATGCGCTGGTAGAGCTCCGTCTGCACGATCTTCAGGATGGAGACGTCCGGCCCGAGCGTCTCGCCGCGCTTCAGCGCGGCCGTGTAGCTCTCGTAGAGCGCCTTCAGGTCGGCGAGCTCCAGCCGGAAGCGCGCATATGCCTCGAGGAAGGCGGGATCCTCGGCCTTGTCCACCGCCTCCGCCAGCCGCTTCAGCGCCGCCAGCCCGTTCGCGGAGAGGCGCGGGGAGCCGATCGCCACGCGCTCGAAGCCCAGCAGCGCCTTGGCGTAGGTCCAGCCCTTGTCGACCTCGCCGACCAGCATGTCCTTCGGCACGCGGACATCGTCGAAGAAGACTTCGCAGAACTCGTCATGCAGGTCGAGATTGAGGATCGGCCGGACCGAGAGGCCGGGGCTGTCCATCGGCAGCAGCAGGAAGGAGATGCCCTCCTGCTTCTTCGCCGCCCTGTCAGTTCGCGCCAGCACGAAGATCCAGCTGGCATCATTGGCAAAGGTGATCCAGGTCTTCTGCCCGTTCAGCACCCAGTGGTCGCCCTCGTCGCGCGCCTCGAGCCGCAGCGATGCGAGGTCGGAGCCGGCATCGGGCTCGGAATAGCCCTGCGCCCAGATGTCCTCGCCGGAGAGGATCCGCGGCAGGAAGCGGCGCTTCTGCGCCTCGGTCCCGTGCTTCAGCAGCAGCGGGCCGAGCATCAGCACACCCATGTCGCTGACGCGGGGGCAGCCATGGCGCTCGAACTCCTCGATCATGATGAGCTGGCGCGCGGCGGAAAGGCCCATGCCGCCGTATTCGCGCGGCCACGCCGGGGCGAGCCAGCCCTGCCGCGACAGCGCAAGATACCAGGGCCGGTTCTCGCGCCAGTGCAGGCGGCGGCGCGGGAAGCGGAGTTCGGGCGGCGTGCTGGCCTCCACCCAGGCTCGGACATGCGCGCGGAAGGCGGCATCGTCGAGCCGGTCCAGCTGGTCGAGCGTCGGTGCGGCTGCGCCTGCCATCCATTTCCTCCCGGGCGCCACGCGGGCCATATTACGCCAATAGGCTAGTTTTATAGCTTAATGCCGGAGCCGATGCGCGTCCAGCAGGCCGGCACGGCTCTGGCAAGCCTTGCAGGGCTGGACAAGGCCGGCGATCCAGCCATAAGGTCATAGAACTGGCCTAACGACATATTCCGGGAGGATGACCCATGCCATCGCACGGCGAGCCTGCGCCCGAGGCACAGCGCAAGGATCAACCGCGCCTGTGCCGCCGCGGGCTCCTCCTGGCCGGCGCATCCCTGCTCGCCGCGCGGCCGGCCGTGGCCCAGAACTGGGCACCGAGCCGCCCGATGCGCCTCGTCGTGCCCTTCGCGCCCGGCGGCGCCGCGGACACGATTGCGCGCCTGCTTGCCGAGCCGCTCGGCGAGCAGCTCGGCCAGCCCGTGACTGTGGAGAACCGGCCGGGCGGCGGGACCACCATCGGTGCCGTCGCCGTGGCGCGCGCCGAGGCCGATGGCCACACCCTGCTCTACGCCACGCCCAACGTGCAGATCCTCAATCCCTTCCTGATGCGCAGCATGCCGTATGATGCGGCGGCCGATTTCGCACCGGTGATCGCACTGATGCGCGCGCCCAAGCTGCTCGTGGTCGGGCCCGACTTCCCGGCGCGCGACGCGGCCGCGCTGATCGAACGGGCGCGGCGCGCGGCGCAGCCGCTCACCTTCGCCAGCGCCGGCGTCGCCTCCTCCGGCCACCTCGCCGCGGCGATGCTCGGCCAGATGGCGGATCTGGAGCTGCTGCACATCCCCTTCCGCGGCACCGCGCCTGCCTCGCAGGAGGTGATGACCGGTCGCGTGGATTTCATGCTCGACAACATCGCAACGCTGCTGCCGCTGGTGCGTGACGGCAAGCTGCGCGCGCTGGCTGTCAGCACCAGCGAGCCGGCGGCCGCCGCACCGGAGCTGCCGCCGCTGGCGCGCACCCTGCCCGGCTATCACGACGCCTCCTTCAACTACATCCTCGCCCCGGGGCGGACGCCGCCCGAGGTGATCGCGCGGCTGAACGCGGCGCTGAACGCCCTGCTCGATACGCCGCAGGTGACGGAGCGATTCGCCACGCTCGGCATCGAGAAGCTCGGCGGCACGCCGGAGGCGCTCGCCGCCGCAGTGCGTGCGGAGCAGGAACGCTGGGGACCGGTGATCCGCCGCGGCGGGATCAGCGTGCAATGAGCGTCGCGCTGCATCGCCGCGGGCTGCTGGCCACGCTCCTCCTCCCTGCCGCCCAGGCGGCCGCGCAATCCGCAGCCTGGCCGACCCGTGCCGTCACGCTCGTCGTTCCCTTCGCGCCCGGCGGACCGGTGGACAATGTCGCGCGTCCGCTGGCGGAGGGGCTGCGTCGGCAGCTCGGCCAGCCGGTCGTGGTGGAGAACCGCGCCGGCGGCGGCGGCGTGGTCGGCACCCGGGCCGTCGCCGGGGCGCGCCCGGATGGCTACACGCTGCTCATCGGCTCGGCGGGCCCGCTGACCATCGCGCCCGCGGCATCCGGCAGCACCGCGCCGGATCCGCTGCAGGCGCTCGCCCCGATCGCGCTGATCGCCGAGAGCCCGCAGGTCCTGGTGGTGACGAAGGACCTGCCGGCCCGGACGCTCGCGGAGTTCCTGGCGCTGGCGCGGGCCAGGCCGGGGGAGCTCAATCTCGGCTCCGCAGGCATCGGCACCACGCCCCACCTGGCGATGGAGCTGCTGGCGCGCATCGCCGAGGTGCGCTTCGAGCACGTCCCGTATCGCGGCACCGGCGCCGCGCTTCCCGACCTCATCGGCGGCAAGATCGAGGCGCTGTTCGGCGACATCTCCGCCGTGCTGCCGCTGCTGCGGGACGGGCAGGTGCGCGCCCTGGCGATCACCGGCAGCCAGCGCTCGCCGCTCGCGCCCGAGATCCCTTCGGCGGCGGAGCTCGGCTATCCGGCGCTGCAGGTGCGCAACTGGCAGGCCCTGCTGGCGCCCGCCGGCACGCCGGAGTCGATCCTCCGCCGCGCCGCCGAGGCGGTGGCGGCGGCGCATGGGGACGAGGCGGTGCGCACCGTGCTCGCCAACCAGGGCGCGCTGCCGGCACAGAGCGGGCCGGCGCACCTCGCGGAGTTCCTGCGGGCCGAGCGCACGACCTGGGAGCCGATCGTCCGCGCGATCGGCCTGACGCTGCGGTAGCGCCGCCGATGGCCCCGCCGCAGACCATTGCGCAGAAGATCATCGCCCGCGCTGCCGGCCGCACGGCCGTAGAGGTCGGCGACTACGTCACCGTCACGCCCGACTACACCGCCTGCCAGGAGCTGTTCTGGCCCGGCCACAAGCGGAACCTGGAGCGGATCGGGGTGGACCGCATCCCGCGCCCGGACAAGGCGGTGATGGTGATCGACCATTCCACCGCCGCCGCCATGGGCTCGCACCACCATGAGACGCACCGGACGCTGCGCGACTGGTGCGAACAGCAGGGCATCGAGAACTTCTTCGGGCCCGGCAACGGGCTGCGGCACCTGGTGCTGACGGAGCGCGGCTTCGCCAGGCCCGGCACGCTGATCTTCTCCGACGAAGGCAACATCGCAAGCATCGGCGCGCTCGGCGCGCTGAACCTCCCGATCTCGACGGAGGTGCTGGTTTCGCTGATCCAGGACGAGAACTGGATCGCCGTGCCGCCTTCCGCGCGCATCACGCTGACCGGCCAGCTCGGCTTCGGCGTCACCGCGCGCGACGCGATCCAGACCATCCTGCGCGACGCCACGCCGGATGGCCGGCTGCTGCAATGCTGCGTCGAGTTCGATGGGCCGGGGCTCGCCGCACTGTCGCTGGACGAGCGGCAGACGCTGCTTGCCGCGCTGTTCCACAGCGGCGCCTATACCGGGATCATGGTGCCGGACGCGCTTGCCCTCGCCTATGTGGAGGCCCGCGCGCGGGGCCGGCCCTGGCAGGTCGTGCAGGCGGATGCGGGCGCGGAGTACGTCAGGCATTTGCGCTACGACCTCGCGGCGATCGCACCGATGGTGACGCTGCCGCCGGATGCGCATGCGGCCGTACCGGTCGGCGAGACGGCAGGGACGCGCATAGACCAGGCTTCGATCGGCTCCTGCGCCGGCGGTCGGCTGGACGACCTTCGGGCCGCGGCGCGGATCCTCCGCGGGCGGCGGGTGGCGCCGCATGTCACGCTCTACGTCACGCCCGGCAGCCGCGGCGTCTATGCCGAGGCAGCGCGCGAGGGGCTGCTGGAGATCCTCGCCGAGGCCGGTGCCGCCATCCTGGCCCCGGGCTGCACCACCTGCTGGGGCTACCAGGGCGTGCTGAACGAGGGCGAGGTTTCGATCTCCACCCAGCAGTTCAACTACCAGGGCCGCAATGGTAGCCGCAGCGCACGCGTTTTCCTCGCCGGGCCGCATGTGGTGGCCGCCTCGGCCGTGGCCGGCCGCATCGCGGACCCGCGCCCGATGCTGGCGGAGGCCGTGTCGTGACGGAGCCCGTGCCGCGCGGCCGCGTGTGGAAATTCGGCGACGATGTCAGCGGCGATGACGGCATCATCGAGTTCGCCATCGTCCGCGAGGGCTTCGGCAAGGCCTTCGACGAGGACGCGCTGCGCGCCATGTGCTTCCGCCGCCTGCGGCCTGAGTTCCCTGCCGAGGTGCGGCCAGGCGACATCGTGGTGGGAGGACGGAACTTCGCGCACCACAACCATGTCGAAGTCAGCGTCGCGATCCGCGCCTCCGGCATCGCCGCGGTGGTGGTGGAATCGTGCGAGGCCGGCTTCGTCCGCCGTGCGCTCAACACCGGCCTGCCAGTGATGATCTGCCCGGGCATCACCGCTGCCGTGGCGGATGACGAGGTGATCTTGGCCGATCCCGCCACCGGCGAGATCGTGCTGCCCTCGGGCCAGGTCCTGCGCGCGCGCCCCTTCTCGGAACGAATGGTGCAGATCTGGCGGGCGGGCGGTATCATCCCCCTGCTGGAACGGGAATTCGCCACCCGGCGCGCCGCCGCCGGATAACGACAACAGGGAGGAAGGACATGCACACCCGTCGCAACATGATCCTGGGCGCAGCCGCGGTCGGACTTGCCGCCAGCGGCGCCGGTGCGCGAGCACAGGGCTTCCCGGACCGGCCGGTGCGGATCGTCGTCCCCTTCCCGCCCGGTGGCAATGCGGATTTCACGGCGCGCCTGCTGCTGCCTGCCATGTCGCGCTCGCTCGGCCAGTCCGTGGTGGTGGACAACCGAGCCGGCGCGGGCGGCATCGTCGGCACCGAGGCCGTGGCGCGCGCACAGCCCGATGGCTATACGGTGCTGCTCGGCTCGACCGGGCCGCTCTCGCTGTTCCCGGTGGCGAAATCGTCGCTGCCCTACGACACGCTGCGCGACTTCGCACCGATCGGGATCTCTTACCGCGTGCCGATCGTGCTGCTCGTCTCGCCCCGGCTGCCGGTGCGCACGCCGGCCGAGCTCGTCGCGCGCTCGAAGACCACGCAGGGCGGGCTTTCCGCCGGCAGTTCCGGCATCGGCTCCGGCGCGCATCTGGCGATCGAGCTGTTCAACGCCGGCAGCGGCGCCGGGCTCGTCCATGTGCCCTATCGCGGCACCGGGCCGGCCCACAACGACCTGATCGCCGGCACCATCCCGGTGGTGTTCGATCAGCTTTCCAGCGCGCTGCCGCTACACGCGGATGGCCGCGCGCGGATCATCGCCATCGCCTCGGCCGCGCGCTCGCCCCTGCTGCCGGAGGTGCAGACACTGCGCCAGGCCGGGCTGGTCCAGCCGGAACTCAGCACCACGCTTGGTCTGCTTGCACCCGCGGGCACGCCGGAGGCCGCGGTGGCGAAGCTGCGTACGGCGCTGGCCGCGGCGATGGGCGATGCGGCGGTGCGTGAGCGTCTGATCCAGCTCGGCGCCGAGATCCCCCCGGATTCGGAGATCACGCCAGCCCGCTACGCGACCGTGATCCGCGAGGAGATGGAGACATCGCGCGAGGCCGTCCGCCTCGGCAACGTCAGCCTGGACTAGAGCTGCCCGCCGTGGGGCGGCATCGCTCAGAGGCTTGAAGCTACCCTAGAAGCAGAAAGCCAGAGCATTTGCCCTGAACGCGTGTGAACGGACAATGCTCTATCGCGGCGGCTTCGGCGGGCGCGGCATCTCGAAAAGGTCGGTGGTACGGGCATACCAGCCGCCGCCATGCATGCGCCCGATGAGGCCGAGGCGCGGCGTGTCCACGTACTGGCGCGCCGGGTCGAGCAGCATCTCCTCGGCCAGATGCATGGCCAGCACGCGACCGAGCACGACCGCGCCACCCTGATCGAGATCCACCAGCCGGAAGGTCTCACATTCCATCGCGACGGGGCTGCCGGCGATGCGCGGTGGATCCACATTGCTGGAGGGCTGCGTCGCCAGGCCGCAGCGCGCCAGCTCGTCCACCTCCGGCCCGAATTCGGCGGAGGTCTGGTTCATCGCCTCCGCCATCGCCATGGGCACCAGGTTGACGACGAACTGGCCGCTGCGCCGGATGTTCGCCAGCGTGTCCTTGTCGCCGTCGGTGCGGGCGGCCATGCCGATGCAGAGCAGCGGCGGCTCGGTGGACACCACGTTGAAGAAGGAGAACGGCGCTGCATTGGTGCCGCCATGCGCATGGCGAGTCACCACCCAGGCGATCGGCCGCGGCACGATGGTGGAGTGCAGCAGCTTGCTGCGCGCCTCGCGCGGCAGGTCGGCAAAGTCGAACTCCATGGCCTGGTCCTTCCGGTTCGGCGCTACGTCCAGAGGCTGCGCGCGAAGGCGATCAGCGCCTCCGCCACCGCCGCCGGCTGCTCCGGCAACAGTGCATGTCCCGCGCGGGCCACGACGACGCGGCGGGCCAGGGGGCCGAGCGCCGCGCGCAGTTCCTCCTCCGAGGGCGGCGGCGCGATCGCGTCCTCCGCCGCCGCCAGGTAGAGCAGCGGCTTCGTCTCCGCCGCGCGCAGCCAGGCACGGTCGCTGGTCGCCTCGCGGGCTGCGCGCTGTGCCCGCGCCACTTCCGGGTGCCAGCCTCGCAGCCAGACACGCGCATCATGGCCCGGCGCGAAATAGGCGCGCTGGAGGTGCTGCAAACGCTCCTGATCCGGCAGCGAGAGGTCGAAGCTCGCGGTGATCGAGCGGCTGATCCCGGCGTCCACCGAGGTGCCCGTCACCGCGGCGAGCATCGCCACGCCCTGCACCAGGTCGGGCCGGTCATGCGCGAGCATGCGCGCCACCCAGTTGCCCGCGGCATGGCCGACGACGAGCGCAGGCCCGGCCTGCAGCGCTTCGACCGCCGCCGCGACATCGGCGGCCATGTCATGAAGCGTTGCGTCCGGCCGCAGCGGCGCCGAGCGCCCGATGCCGCGCGGCTCCGGCCGGATCAGCCGCAGCCCGCCCTGCAGCAGCGGCTGCGCGACACAATCGAAATCCTCCTGCCCGCGGCCGAGCGAAGCGACCAGCACGACGGGCCTGCCCGCGCCCATCGCTGCAAGCTCGAGGTCACCGGCCGGAAGGTGAAGCAGGCGGGATTCCGTCGGGCCGACAGCCGGCGGATGTGGCGCAGGGCCCATGACATCTCCTCGCGATCCCGGGCCGGGAAGGTGGTGACCGGGGTCCGAACAAGTCAATAGGCCAACTCATTCGACCGAGCGCCCCCGGCCGCGCACGGCCGGCGCCACGCGGCTGTGCTTCGCGCGCTATACCGCGCGCGGGGCGGTCTCGGCCAGCAGCGGGGCCTCGCCTTCCAGCGTGGTGCGGTGCATGCGCCTTGTATAGCGCTCCTCGTCGAAGGGCGTGGCGCAGTGCTGCGTGCAGCGGTTGTCCCACAGCACCGCATCGCCGGGCAGCCAGCGGTGACGATAGACGAAGTCCGGCCGCTGCGCGAAGGCGCAGAGCGACGCGATCAGCTCGCGTCCTTCCTCACGGGGAATCCCCTCGATCTCCACCGCCCAGCGGCCGATGTAGAGGGCAGTTCGACCGGTGCGCGGATGACGACGGGCGATCGGGTGCCAGACATCCGGCCGCTCGCGCTTTTGCTCCTCGGTCAGCGCGGGCAGGTGGGGGTAGTGGACATGGTGCAGCTGCACGCGACTGAAACGCGCACGACGGCCAGCGAGCTGCGTCTTCGTGGACTCCGGCAGCGCATCCCAGGCGGCATACATGTCGGCGAACAGCGTATCGCCACCTTCCGGCGGCACCTGGACGCCATGGAGGAAGGAGCCCGCATTCGGGATTGCCTTGTCCTCGCCATCGCTGTGGAACCCCATCCCGGCACGGCGCAGCCCGATGGCCTTGCCGCCCTCCTCAGCATTGCCGACGACGAAGACCTCCGGATGGCCCTCCAGGTTGAAGTCGGGGGGCACCATGATGTGCAACGGCCCAAGGCGACGCGTGAAGGCGATGTGCTGCTCCGGCGTCATGGACAATTCGCGGAACACCAGGATGGAGTGGCGATACCAGGCGTCCTCTACCGCGCGGAAGGTCGCCGAATCCAGTTCGAGCGTCGGCGGTACGCCGCTCACCTCGGCACCGAAACCGCGTGGCGTGATCAGGTGCAAACGCGGTCCAGTCATGGCGGCGCCCCCTCGTGCAGACCTCGTGTGGCCGAGCCTGGCGCGCGGTGATCATCGGCTGGCCGGCGCCTCTGCGCCATCACGTCAGGCTCAGGATCGTCATGCCGATCACCGTCACGAAGCGTGCCGTGTCCGCCCAGCGCCGGTCACCCTCGTGCCGTCCGGCCGAGCGCCAGACGCCGACGGCGACGAGGACGTTGTACGGGACCGACAGCCCATAGCCCACGACCAGCGCCGCGATCGGACGGTCCGCGGAAATCAGCACGAGGAATAGGATGCTGGTTGTCAGGTTGACGGCAAGCCCACCCAACACGGCCCAATTCCAGAACGCCGTCGCGAGCGGAAGCTCGCCCCTCCAGAGCCTGAGCAGCACAGCCATGCCCTACCTGGGCCCTCTCCTCGTTTGGTGCGGCTTGCAACGAGGCCGGGAGGCTACGCGGCCATCCGGCGCGCCCGCAAGCGGATACCGGACCTTCTGCCGAACACCAGGCGCATCGCACCCTGCTCGGCCAGCGGCGACACGGCGCTTCGGGCGACCGAGGTGGGCGGGAGAGACGGTCGTGCCGATGACAGATACTCCCCACCATTGCGGGCCCGCCGAGGCGCCTTGACCGGATGCATCCCGGCAGCCGATCCTTGCGCGACCAGAGCCTGGAGATCGCCATGCCGCGCATGCTGCGCTTCACCTTCGTCGATGCCGGCGTGTCCGGCCGCGTCGAACTGCACGAGACCCTCGCGGCGAAGACCGTGGAAGCAATCTGGGGTGCCCTGGCGCAACCGGTCCGCGAGCTGAGCTTCCACGCCATGTTCGCCGGCCCGGAGATCATGGTCGGCCTGCCGAAATCCGCGCAGACCTTCGACCCGCGCAGCCTGCCGCCGGAAAACCAGACGGTGATCCCGACGCCGGGCGACGTGCTGTGGTTCTACCAGGCGCCGAACATGATGAAGGGCCTCGCCGACGAGTTCTGGGAGATCGGCATGTTCTACGGCGATGGCGGCCGCGTCTTCGGCCCGCTCGGCTGGACTCCGGTGACCATGTTCGGCCGCATGCTGCCCGAGGACCTTCCTGGCTTCGCCAAGGAATGCGCCGACATTCGCCTGCACGGCGCGAAGATGCTGGAGATCCGCCGCGAGGGCTGATCAGGGAAAGCGCGGCGGCCGGGCGTCCCGCACACCAAGCCGCGCTTCCAGCGCCTGTGCGGCTGCGAGCAGCCGTGCTTCGTCGCCGCGCCGCGCCACCATCTGCAGCGCCAGCGGCATGCCCGATGCGTCGAATCCGGCGGGCAGCGACAGCGCCGGGTGGCCCGTCAGGTTGAACGGGATGCGCAGCGAAGGCTGCGCGACGAAGGGGAAGCTTTCGGCGGAGACGGCATCGTCGAAGCGCGGCGCACCGGAAACCTCGGCGGCGCAGACCAGCAGGTCGTGATCGTCGAACAGCGCGTCCATCTCGGCGGCCAGCCGCATGCGCCTGCGTTGCGCCTGCAGCAGGTCGGCCGCCGAGAGGAAGGCGCCGAGCGCGAAGCGATGTCGCGCCAGCGTGCCATAGACCGTGGGGTCCGTACGCAGCTGCGCCTCGTGGTTGGCGAAGGCCTCGGCAAGCAGGATGATGCGGCCACAGGCGTCGAGGTCGTGCGGCGCCGGCGGCCTCGCCTCCGCCACCTGCGCACCGAGCGCGGCGAGCAGCCTGAGCGCATGCTCGACCGTGGCGATGACGGCATCGCTGGCGCGCACCGCCGGGCCATCGAAGAAGCTGCGCAGCACGCCGATCCGGGTCCCGGCCAAGCCACTGCCGAGCATCGGAAGGGTCCGCGTTCCGGCGATGGCGTCGAGCAGCAGCGCACAATCCTCTACGGTGCGGGCCATCGGGCCGGGCTCGCCCATGGTGAAGGTCATCGGCAGCACACCGGCGCGCGAAACCAGGCCGAGCGTCGGCTTCAGCCCGACCACGCCACAATAGGCCGCCGGCTGACGAATGGACCCGCCGGCATCGGTGCCGATCGCGAGAGGCCCCTGTCCGGATGCCACCGCCGAGGCCGAGCCGGAGGAGGAGCCGCCCGGAATGCGCGCCGGATCCCAAGGGTTGCGCGCCGGCGGGAATGGCAGGTCGAAGGAGGGACCGCCATAGGACAGCTCGTACATCGCATGCTTGCCGAGGATCACCGCGCCCGCCACGCGCAGCCGCGTGACGATGGCGGCATCGCGCGCGGGCACCCGGTCGAGATGCAGCCGCGAATGACCGGTGGTGCGCTGTCCCGCCGTGTCGATGCAATCCTTCAGCCCGATCGGCACGCCGTGCAGCGGGCCTTGAGCCCCACCACGATCCGCCGTGCGGGCGGTGGCCAGCGCGCCATCGGCATCGAGCGTGATCCAGGCGGCAAGCTCCACCTGCAGCAGCGCACAGCGGGCCAGCAGCGCCTCGGTCCAGCGTTCGGCCGTGAGCGTGCCGGTGGCGACGCGGCGCGCGCCCTCGGCGGCGCCGAGCCAGGCGAGGTCGGTCACGGGCCGAGCGGCGGCGGTGGCGGACCGTCCTCCGCGCGCAACCCCTCGCGCACGCGCGCGAGTTGCGGTTGCAGGCCGAGCCAGCCGCGGTGCAGCTGTTCCAGGTCGTCCCGCGAGAGCCGTTCCAGCCCCAGCCGCTGCGCCCAGGCGGTGAACTCCGCGAGTGTCATGCGTGCTTGCGCTCCACCACCTCCACCACCTGGTCGCCCGCATGCAGCGGCATGAAGGGCCGGCGGATCGAGCCCACCCAGGCCTCGCGGGCCGGGCAGGGAATGGTCTCGACGACCTCGCCATACATGTCGATCATCTCCCCCATCACCTGGCCGCCGGCCATGTCCTGGCCCGGCTCGACCGCGGGCTTCCAGAAGCCGCCACGCGTGCACTTCACATGCACGGCATTGCCGCCACGCCGGATATCGGTGGCAGTCGGCGGCTCGCCCGGGATCATGCCGAGCGCACGCGCCGCGCCGTGCAGCGCGACCGAGAAGTTCTCGAGATCCTCCTCGCGGACCCGCGCGCCGCCGCCGCTCTCGATGATCAGCGTCGGCTTGTTGTGGCGGCGCGTGACGTTGGTGAGGAAGGTGCCCTCCATCCAATCCTCCGACGCGCCCCACTGGTAGCGGCTGCCGACCTTGGCAGCGAGGTCGCGCGCTGCGGTCTGCGCGGGGCCCATCACCTTGGCATCATAGATCACGTAGAAGGCGGTGATGGTCAGCTCGCCTCCCGAATGCAGGTCGAGCACGGCATCCCCGCCCTGCTCGGCCGCGAGTGCCAGCAGCCGGTGCACCATCTGCTCGCCGACACTGCCATCCGGCTTGCCAGGAAAGATACGGTTGAGGTTGGTGCCGTCCTGCGGCACCAGGCGGCTGTGCTGGCGCTGGCCGAGCGGGTTGGCGCACATCAGCGCGGCGATGCTGCCCTTCATCTGGCTCAGGTCCAACCCGCGCAGGAAGCGCGCCGTCGCCAGCGGGCCGACATTCTCGCCGCCATGGATCAGGCACTGGATGTAGAGCCGCGGCCCCGGCTGCGCGCCGCGCGCCAGCAGCACCGGGGAGAGCAGCGGGAGGATCGGATCCTCGCCGAGTTCGATGACCCCCTTCGCGAGTTCGCCGGGCGCGGCCTCCGCGGTTCCGAAGCGCATGGCGTTGTCCTCCTTGCAGCGGCGCGTCAGGGCGCCGGGATCGCGGTGAGGTCGGCGGCAGTCCAGCGGGCCGTCGCAGCGGCGCCGGGACGGAAACGGTCGGCGAGCGAGGCAGGCCCCTCCACCAGCAGCGCGCGACCGCCCGACAGCCGCAGCACTGCCTGCACGCCGGTGCCGAGGAAGGACAGCACCTCGATCGAGCCCGCCGCGGCATTCGGTCCCTCGGCCGGCGCATCGTCCAGCACGATCCGCTCGGGGCGCAGCACATAGGTCGCGGCGCCGGCGGCTTCGAGCGGAATGCCGTCCTCCGATATCAGGCCGCCGGCGGCGCCCGGCTTCGCATCGAACAGGTTGGCGCGGCCGATGAAGCCGGCGACGAAGCGCGTCGCGGGGCGGTCGTAGATCTCCCGCGGCGTGCCAAGCTGCTCCAGCCGGCCCTGGTTCATCACCGCGATGCGGTCGGAGATCGCCATCGCCTCCGCCTGGTCATGCGTGACGAAGAGCGTCGTCAGGCCGAGTTCGGTCTGCAGGCGGCGCAGCTCGATCCGGGTGCCCTCGCGCAGCAGCGCGTCCAGGTTGGAGAAGGGCTCGTCCAGCAGCACGACCGCAGGATTGATCACCAGCGCGCGCCCCACGGCGACGCGCTGCTGCTGGCCGCCGGAAAGCTGGCGCGGCAGCCGCGCCTCGAGCCCGTCGAGCTTCAGCAGTGCCACCATGCGTGCGACGCGGTGCGCGACCTCGGCCTTCGGCACGCCGCGGCGATGAAGTCCGAAGGCGATGTTCTCCGCCACGCTGAGATGCGGAAACAGCGCGTAGGACTGGAACACCATGCCGGTGTCGCGCTTGTGCGCCGGCATGCTGGTGATGTCGCGCCCGCGCAGCAGGATGCGCCCGCCGCTCGGCTCCACGAAGCCGGCGACCATGCGCAGCGTCGTCGTCTTGCCGCAGCCGGAGGGGCCGAGCAGCGCCACCAGCTCGCCCGGCGCGACGGCAAGGTCCATGCGCGCGACCGCGACCGTGCTGCCGTAGCGGCGCGACAGCCCCTCCAGCGCGAGTTCGGTGCCGCCGCTCATCGTTGGGCGTAGATCTGCTGCGCGACCATCAGGATGAGCGCCAGCAGGATCAGCAGGGAGGAAACCGCGGCCACCGTCGGGTCGAAGGCCATCTGCGCGGCGCCGTAGAGCACGACGGTCAGCGGCGCCTCTCGGGCCGAACCGAGGAACAACGCCATCTCGACCTCGTCGAAGGAGAAGATGAAGGCCAGCGCGGCGGCGGCGAAGAGGCCCGGCCGCAGCGCCGGCAGCGTCACCAGCAGGAAGGCCTTCAAGGGCGAAGCGCCGAGGTTCTGCGCCGCCTCCTCGATCGAGCGGTCCACCCGGCGCAGCACCGGCAGCATCACCCGCAGCACCAGCGGCACCCCGACGATCAGGTGCGAGACGACCAGGCGCATCATGCCGGGCGGCACCAGCGGGTTGGAGGCGAAGAACAGCGTCAGAGCGACCGCGAGCACCAGACCCGGCAGCACCAGTGGCGAGAGGAAGAAAGCCTCGATCAGCGCGCGGCCGGGAAAGCGGAAGCGCGTCAGCGCCACCGCCGCCGCCGTGCCGATCACCAGCGAGATGGCGGCCACGGTCAGCGCCAGGCGCACGCTGACGAAGAAGCCGTCGAGATAGCGGGTATCGGCGAGCGCCGATTGATACCAGCGCAACGAGAGCCCTTGCGGAGGGAAGGCAAGATAGCCGGTGTCGCTCAGCGAGGCCGCGATGATCACGAAGAGCGGACCAAGCAGGTACACGAACGCAAGCAACGCAAGCAGCCGCAGCAGCCAGCCGAATGGATGACGCAGCGAGATCATCGCTCCGCCGCCTCCCGCCCCTCGCCCAGCAGCCGACCGTAGGTCATCGCGACGGTGAGCGCGATGACCAGGAGGATCGCCGAGATCGCGGCGGCGAAGGGCCAGTCGAGCAGTTCCAGCGTCTGCTCGTAGATCGTCACCGCCATGAAATGCGCGCGCGCGCCGCCGACCAGGCTCGGCGTGGCGAAGGCACTGACGGAGAGCGAGAAGACCAGTAGGCAGCCAGCCAGGATGCCGCCGCGCGCCAGGCGGATCGTCACCAGCCACATCGCGACCGCTGGCGGGGCGCCGAGGTTCATCGCCGCATGTTCCAGGTCGCGGTCGATGCTGCGGAGCACTGCATAGAGCGTCAGGATCATGATCGGCAGCAGCACCTGCGCCAGCGCAATCACCACGCCGCTGAAGGTGCCGAGCAACTGGTAGTCCGGCGGCACCAGGCCAGAGCCCTGCAGCAGACGGCTGACGGTGCCGCCACGATAGAACAACACCATCCAGGCGAAGCTGCGCACCACCGCGCTGACCCAGAGCGGGAAGGTGGTGAGCAGCAGCAGCAGACCCGTCCAGCGCGTCTCTGCCCGCGCCAGCAGGAAAGCGAGCGGAAACCCCAGGACGAGTGTGACCAGGGTGACGCAGACGCCCAGCGCCAGGGAATTCCCCAGCACGCCGAGGTAGTAGGAATCGCCGAGGAACCGCTCGTAGGAGGCCAGCCCGAAGGGGGGCGGGTTGCCGATCGAAAGCCCGAGCAGCCCGACCTGCGGCCAGACAAAGAGCACGGCAAAGAGCAGCGCCGCCGGCGCCAGCAGACCGGCGGCGATCAGCCCCCTCCGCGCCGCTGATGTCACCGGGTGGCGATCTCGCGGTTGAAGCGCTCGGTCCAGGCGGGCCGGCTGGCGTTGATCACGTCGCGGTCGAGCGTTGCAAGCTTGTCGGTCGGCGCCATGAACCGCGCGACATCTTCCGGCAGGCGGGCGGCGGTGTTCACCGGTGCCCAGCCGACCTGCTGTGCGATCGCGACCTGCACCTCCGGCTCCAGATGGCCGTCGAGCACGGCGCTGGCGATGTCCGCGTTCCGGCTGCGCCGCGCCACGCACCCCATCAGCGTGACGAAGGGGGCGCCCTCCTCCGGAACGCTGTAGCCGACCGGGATGCCCATCGCGCTGCTGCGCATGGCCGAGGCGCCGTCGTACGGCATGATCCAGATGTCGCCGGTGGAGAACAGCGTCTGCACCTCGGCGGCCGCACGGAATATGGTGGCACGCGCGGCGATGCGCTTCATCGCGTCGAAGCCCGGCCCCATGTTCTGCTCGCTGCCACCGAAGGTCTTGGCCAGCATCACCAGGAAGTCCGTGCCGTAGCCGTTGGTGATGTGCGGAAAGGCGATGTGCCCCTCGAACTCCGGCTTGAAGAAGTCGCGATAGCTGCGCGGCGGCGTGGCGACCTTGTCGGTGCGGTAGAGGATGCCCTCCGTCACCAGGCCCCAGGCGATATAGTGGCCCTCGGCGTCCTTGAGATGCGCCGGGACATTGGCGAAGTTGGCACCGGCGGGAATGGGCTGCGTCAAGCCGGCCGCCTTGGCCGCACGTTCCTGGCCGCCCGAGAACATGAAGAGATCTATCTGCGGGGCCTGCGTCTCGGCTCGCATACGTGCGAAGGCCTGGGCTGAAAGCAGCGGCGTCTGGGTGGTTCGGGCGCCGGTCGCCTGTGAGACCCGGTCGTAAACCATTCGTTGGATCAGGTCCTGGCTGGGCCCACCGAAGGCGGTTGCGACCAGCTCACGGCCCTGGAAGCGCTGCTGCGCCGCGGCGTCCGAACCGAGCAGGCCGAGCCCCGCCATTCCGGCGCCCAACCCGAGCGCCGCGCGCCGACCCAGCCTTGCCGTCGCAAGATCATCGTGCCGCATGGCCTGCATCCCTCATGGATCCCAAGGTGCGCAAACTATGCGGCAGGCCCAGGGCGGCGGCAACAGACCTTCTGCTGCAACGATTGCAGCGCCTGCGCTTCCGCGCCGCTGCCAAGGCGGCGCGATTCGAGAAGCCGTCCTGCTCCGGCTTTCGCTTGCGCGCGGGGGAAGCCGTCCTGCATGCTGCCGGAAGAGGTTCCGATGGCCCACCAGCGCTTTCGCCCAATCAAGACCGGCCTCTACGACAAGGACCAGGCCATAGGGAGGGACATGTGCTTGGCGGTCCGCGCCGGCAATCTGGTTTTCCTCCGCGGCCAGACAGGGTTCACGCTGGATGGCTGCTTCACCGGCTTCGGCGACGCTGCGGCACAGGCCGACCAGGCCATGTGCAACGTGAAGATCCTTCTCGAGGAGACCGGCGCGCGGATGGAGCATATCTGCAAGATCACGACCTGCATCACAGATCGCGCCTTCCACGAACCGGTCCATGCCGTGATCGGACGCCACCTGGGCGACATCGCGCCGGTCGGCACCAGCCTTATCGTGAATGGTCTCGCCCTGCCGGAAATGCTGGTCGAGATCGGCATCGACGCGGTGATCCCGGCATGAGAGTGGTGCTCGCATCCGGCGGCGCGCTGCTGCTCGGCGGCATCAGCTCCGCGGCGCCGGGCGGCAACACGCCAGACGCCGCGGCCGGGCAGGCCGAGGCCGTATTCGACGCGCTGGAAGCACGCCTCGCCGCAGCCGGGGGCGCGCTCCACGACGTCTGCAAGATCACCATGCAGATCACCGACCGCGCCTTCCGCCAGGCGGTGTATGCAGTGATGGGCCGGCGGCTGCTCGGCGTGCGACCTGTCAGCACCGGGCTGATCGTCAACGGGCTGGACGACCCGCACGCGCTGTTCCAGCTTGATGCCTGGGCGGCGCCTGGTGGTCCGCATGAGCGGCTGCGCAGCTATCGCTCGACCTCCGTTCCCTATGGCACCACGCACCAGCCCTTCGTCGCCGAGTTCTGCATGGTCGTGAAGGCCGGCCGCGACGTCTTCCTGCGCGGCCAGACCGGCATGAGCCTGGATGGCACGTTCACCGGTGCCGGCGATCCCGGCGCACAGGCACGCGTGGCGATGGACAACGTCGAGACGCTGCTGGCGGATGCGGGCGCGACCCTCGCCGACGCCGTGCATGTGACGGTCTATGTCACGGATCGTGCCTGGCTGTCTCCGGCGTTGCGCGCAGTGGTGCCACGCTTCGCGGCCTCGCCGGTGCCGCTCAGCGTGCTTGTCGTGAAGGGCCTCGCCGCGCCGGAGATCCTGATGGAAGTGGATGTTCGTGCCCAGCTGGGATGATCTTCGGCTCAATGCCCGGAAGGGAGCGGCGCCGACCGCTGGCGTGGCGACGTCGGGGAGCCCATCGGGCGGCGAGGCCTGCACTCGCCAAGCCGTCAAGATGTCCGCGAAGGCAACATAGCATACCTCAGGTGGTGAGTGACCGAATGGAGATCGCACGCGGCCCGCTGGGCGGTGATGCCGTACTTCGTCCGGACGGGCATGCGGTGGCCGGGCCGAAGTCGCGGGTATTCGTGAAGATCACGTACGGCGCTCATCGCCATGCGGAGGTGTCCAGCTCGGCCCGGCTGGTGCCACGCCGAGGGAAGGCAATGGAGGACATACGTGCGGGCAGTGCGAGGGCTGCATGGCGCGTCGCGGCCATGGCCCGTTCCTCTCTCTCTGCGGCGTCGCGCTTGAATCAGACCGGGGCGGGCGTGGCGTCCGGGTCCACGGCGCGCGTCACGAACAGCTCGACCATCGGCCGGTAGCGGTCCCACAGTGTGCGCAGCGCCAGGATGGCTTCCGGCGCATCATCCACGCGGAGGTCCACCAGCGGGAAGACCTTCCGTTCCACGACCAGCAGCGCGGAAGAGATGACAGGCCGGCCTTCGCCGCCGGCGGCCTCGCCGGCCTCCATGGCACGCACCAGCCGCTCCGCCAGCGGTTCGGCGGCCGACCCGGCGAAAGCAGCGGCCATCGCGGCGGGCACCTGCTCGTTCGCCAGGATGTTGCCCATCGCGACGCAATCTTCGGCGTGCACCGCGGCACGCGCGGGCTTCACCTTCGCGCCGTCGAACTGTGCCGTGCGGCCCAGCCGATCCATCACTGCCAGCTGCCGCCAGCCGTGATGCGGCGTGCTGGCAACCAGCGCGGCGAGGGCCTCCTCGGCGGAGCAGCCCTGACGCAGCAGCGCGAGGCCCCGCGGGCCGAGCCGCGGATCGGTGCGATGCTGCGTCAGCACCGCACCGACGCCCGCTTCGGCATAGGGAACCCGCGAGCCAACCGAGAGGCTCGACGTGGCAACGGCGCAGCCGAGTTGGCCTGTAAGGGCGCAACGCCCGATCAATGAATAGGTCATGGTCGCAAATGTTGTCCCCAGCTTGCCGCCGGGCGCAAGGGCAGGCTTGCGATGATCGGCAATCCGGTCGCGGATCGAGGACCGCGCGGTTCGAGTGTCGCGCTCAGGCATGCCGCCAGCCCTGGCGGATTGCTCATCGGCACCGTGAGATTCTCCGCGCCGGCGATAGAATCCAGGGTGACTTTCAACACAGTCGCGGCGCCGCCGGCCGCGGTGCCGGATAGCCGCAACCTGCCGCATGGATCACTTCGAAATGCCCCATGATCCGCTGGCTGGCCCACATGCGGCGCAGCACATCGGCCGCAGGATGGCGATCCGCCGCGCCGAAGCCCTGCGGAAGATCCACGTGACGCATCGTCGGCGCGGTTGCTAGCCTGCCCTTTGCTGCCTCAATGCGGGGAGAATGGTCATGGCAAAGGTCCGGCATTGGGCGTCGATGCTGGAGGGCGAACTGCCCGCCATCCTTGCGATGAGCGAGCGCGTGGTGAACATCGACAGCGGCAGCTATCTCGCAGCAGGCGTGAATGCCGTCATCGACGTCTGGGCGGATATGCTCGCCGGGATCGGCTTCACCATCGAGCGAACGCCGCTGGCGGATTTCGGTGACCAGCTGACGGCGCGCCTCGCCATCGGCGGGAACGGGCCGCGCCTGCTCGTCTTCGGCCATGCCGACACCGTCTGGCCAGCCGGCGTCGCGGCCGAGTGGCCGTTCCATCGCGACGGCGGGCGCATCACCGGGCCGGGTGTCGGCGACATGAAGACGAATGTCGTTATGGCACTGCATGTCCTCCGCGGCATGCTGGTCGAGGGCGCCGCGAAGGGTCTGTCATCCATCACCGTCTGCATCGTCCCGGACGAGGAGATCGGCTCCCCCGGCAGCCGCGCATGGCTGGAGGCGGAGGCGCAGCGGGCCGATCTCTGTCTGACGCTCGAACCTTGCCGGCCCGCGGGTGGCGTCGTGATCGGGCGCGGGGCGGTGGGCGCGGCCTATGTCACCGCCACCGGCGTGACGGCCCATTGCGGCGCCGCGCGCGACAAGGGCGCGAGCGCCGTCGCCGCGCTCGCCGCGATGGTCCCGAGGCTCGAGTCCCTCGGCGACATCTCAGCCGGGCTCTACGCGACGGTCGGCATCCTTCGCGGCGGCGATGCGCGGCAGGTGGTGCCCGGCTGGGCCGAGATGCATCTCGACCTCCGCGCGCCGGATGACGCCGCGGCCGAGCGGCTGCTGGCCGATGTGCGCCGGATCGTAACCGCGCCGCCGTCGGACCCGCGCATCTCGGTCGCCTTGCGCGGCGGCTTCACACGCCCGGCCTTCCCCACCCATGCCGGCACGCGGGAGTTGCTGGCGCTCGCCGAGAGCTTCGGTGCCGAGCTCGGGGAGCCGGTATTCGGGCTGGTTTCGCGCGGCGGCTCGGATGGCAGCTTCGCCGCGCGCTTGGGCGTGCCAACATTGGACGGCCTAGGGCCCATCGCGCACGAAACCTGCTCGCGCCGCGAATCGGTGGAGGTGCCGTCCATCGTCTCGCGCGGCGCCGTCCTCGCCGGCCTGATCGAGGCCACCGCCGAGGGTGCCCTGTCGCGCGCATGAGCCTGGATCTAACCGAACGGCGCATCGCGCTCATCACCGGTGGCGCCGGCGCGATCGGGATGGCCAGCGCGCGGCGCCTGGCGCGCGGCGGCATGCTGCCGGTTCTCGTCGACCGGGACGGCACTGCGCTTGACATCGCCGTGGCCGCCTTGCGCGCGGAAACCGGGCAGCCCGCGCTCGGCATCCTGGCCGACCTGCTGGACCGCGCGGCGCCACACGCGATCATGGCGCGCGTTGCGCAGGCGTTCGGGCGGCTCGACTGCCTGGTCAACAATGCCGGGCTGAGCGGCGCGCGGCGTATCGGCGAGGTCGCTATCGCGGAGTGGGACGCCGTGCTTGCCGTGAACCTCACCGCGCCGATGCTGCTGGCGCAGGAAGCGATGCCGCTATGGCAGGCACGACATGGCGGCAGTATCGTCAACATCGCCTCACGCGTATGGCTGAGCGGGGCCGGGCCCGGCTACACCGCCTCCAAGGCCGGGCTGATCGGGCTCACGCGTTCACTCGCGGTCCAGCTCGGCCCGCTCGAGGTCACGGTGAACGCTGTGGCGCCGAGCTATCTCGGGAGCGGCTTCAATTTCGACGGCGACGAGGCGGCACGCCGGCGCGCGGAGCAGGAACATATCCGGCTCGGCGTGCTGGATCGGCTCGCCACCGCCGAGGATGTTGCCGGCGCCGTCGCCTTCCTCGCCTCCGCCGATGCACGCTTCATCACCGGAGAGGTGCTGCATGTCTGCGGCGGCGCACAGCTTGCCGCACGGCCGGCCAGCGCCGAGGTCACGGACGGCCGGGCTTGAGCGCGATCACCGCCTTCCTCGCGCTCTGGAACGATCTCGCACCCGGTCGCGAGCGCGAATACGACGCCTGGCACACGCGCGAGCACGTGCCGGAGCGTGTCGCCGCGCCGGGATTCCGCAGCGGGCGACGCTATGTCTGCGCGACGCATCCCTCACATCGCTGGTTCACGCTTTACGAGCTGGCCGCGCTCGGTTGCCTCGAAACGCCCGAATATGTTGACCTGCTGCGTAACCCGACACCGTGGTCTGCTTCGATGCGGCCTGAGTTCCGCAACTTCCTGCGGGTGCCATGCAGCGAGGCGGGGAGCGCCGGCTACGGAATCGGCGGCGCGCTCGCCGTGCTGCGGCTGCCGGATGAGAAGGCACTGGCGGCACTCGGCAGCCTCGTCCAGGGTGAGGATGTGGTGCGCGCCCGCTTTGGGCGGCGCGCCGACCGCGGGCTCGCATCGGGCGGCTTCCGCGCCGGCGCGGATGGAAGCGGTGCCAGCGATGACTTCGCCGCACTCCTGCTGATCGAGGCACTGGATCGTCGCGCCGCGCAAGGCGCCTTCGCCGAGGCCGCAGCGCGCTTCCTGCCAAGCGTCGCACCGCTGGACGCTGGCGGCGTCTATGATCTCGCCTTCATCTTCCCCGGACCCGACCTGGCGGAGCGCACCGCGCATCGCCGGCCGCACTGGCAGCCGGGCTGACGAGGGGCGCCGGCCACAGCCGTTTCCGGCGCTGACGGGACGGGGCCATGGCAGGGCGACAGCCTACGTGCATCACGGCATACTGCGCCGCCCGCCCTGCATGGAGCCCTTCCTTGCGCCTCCTGGTCGCCAACCCGAACACCACGCCCGAGGTCACCGAGCTCTGCGCGCGCGCCGCGCGTGCCGTAGCCTCGCCGGGCACCGAGATCGTCCCGCTCACCGGCCGCTTCGGCGCGCGCATCATCAATTCCCGCGCGGAGAACGCGATCGCCGGCCATGCCATGCTGGAACTGCTGGCCGACAACATCAGCGGTACCGATGCGGTGCTGCTCGCCGTCTCCTATGACACCGCCCTGCTGGCGGCGCGGGAGCTGTTGCCGGTGCCGGTGGTCGGCATGACGGAAGCCTCGATGTATGCAGCCTGTCTGCTCGGCACGCGCTTCGGCCTGGTCACCTTCGGCACGCCGACGGCCTATCACGAGCTGGTTGCGCAGCAGGGCCTGACGGCGCGGCTGGCGGGCATCCGCGCGATCAACGCCTCCGCCGCCGATGCCCTCTCCGATCCCGATGCGGTCGATGCGCTGGTAGCAGAAGCGGTCGCCGGCCTGGTGGCGGAGACCGGCGCGGAGGCAGTCGCGCTGTGCGGCGCGGCGATGGCCGGCATGCCCGGCCGCATCGCGGATAGCGTGCCCGTGCCGGTGCTCGACGGCATCGCGAGCGGCGTCGGCATGTGCGAGATGCTGGTGAAGCTCCGCCCGGCCAAGGCCCGCCTCGGCAGCCTGGCGCATCCCGGCACGCGCGCGACGCTCGGCCTCTCGCCAGCGCTCGCGGCGTTGCTCAGGGGCTGAGCGGAGGAGCAGAGGCTGAACGTCCTCGTTGCCCTATCTCGGGCTTCTCAACATGCGGCAGCACTATGCTCAGGGCCATCGTGTCAGCCTGATGCCCCCGGAGGGTCTGGCGAACGACGATCTGGTCGCCGTCGTCTCCAACATGGGCGCACCGCTGGTTGGGCAGGAACGCCTGTTCCTGCGCGGCACCGCGAAGCTCGACGACCTCGCCGAATGGCACGGCCGCAGCTTCGAGCTTGCGTTCCAGAACGAGCTCGCCGTGGGCTGGCTGGACGGCGTGCCGCGGGTGATGACGCCCGACCTGATCTGCGTGCTCGACACCGCCATTGGCGAGGCGATCGGCACCGGAACGCTGGGCTACGGTCATCGTGCTGCGCGCGCCGACGGTATTCCTGTCGCCAACAAGGCTGGAGTTCGTCGGGCCCCGCGCCTTCGGCTACGACCTTGATTCCGTGAGCGTGCTCTGATGCGCCGCAGGATCGGGATTGACGTCGGCGGCACCAACACCGCACTTCCAGGCACGCCACCAGCGGCTCGGGGTATTGCAGGAACAGGTCGTAGACATGGTAGGGCTGTTCGCTGCCCGTCTGACCGAGGTGGTGCCGTGCAGGATCGCGCGGACATCCTCCAGCCCGATGCCGGCGGCCTGCATCACCTCCTCCAGCTCGGCCAGCGCACCAATCGAAGGATCGGAGGCCGGCGTCAGGCAGTTGTGCAGCCGGGCAATCCCCGGCCGGGATCAGCGAGGATGAACTCGGTGGATGTGCCGGCGATGTCGAAGCCGATCTGCCAGGCTGCGACCATGTCCGACCCGCTGGCGCCGCTGCGTGCGGCCGGAACGAAAGCTAGCGCAGGGCCGCAATGTCCAGAGGATGCCTTCGCAGGGATTGGCCCGAGGTGCCCGCGGTCTAGGCCGGCGGATCCTCGTAGGGGATATGCTCATCCGTAATCCGCCAGATCTCGCGGGCGGCATGGGTCTGCTGCTCCTCCACGAGATGGCCGGCCAGCCCCCCGGAGCGCGAGACCACGGCGATGCCCCGCATGATCGAGACCGGCATCCCGATCTCGAGCAACAGCGCCGCGATGGCGCCGGTCGCGTTGATGGTCAGGTGGCGCCCATACCCGGCATCCACCGCCTCTCCGAGCGCCCGCAGCAGTGCGATGTGGTGCCCCTGCACGCCGCACTCGGCCGCCACCCGGAACAGCCGCGGCGGCCTTGGATCGTCCGGCTTGTGGAAGGGGTGGCCGAAGCCCGGGATCGGCTTCCTGAGCGTGCGATGTGCCTGCACCACCTCGCGGCACCAGGCGACCTTGTCCGACTTGTCGATGCCCTCCGCCAGCAACCGCGCGCAGCCGTCCATCGTGCCCGCGAACACATCGCCGACCGCGAGCAGCCCTGCCGCGATGCCGACCTGCGCCTGGCCCGGCGCGCTGTCATAAGCCAGGCGCGCGATCAGCGAGGTCGGCGTCCAGCCATGGTCCATCAGCGTGACCAGGCAGGCATCCAGCACGCGCGCCTCGCCGGGTGTCGGCAGGCGCCCGCAGGTGAGGAGGTACAGCACCTCGGTGAAGCCGTGCTTGCCGATCAGTTCCTCCACCAGGTCGCGGCCGCGCAGGCGGATGGAGGTGGCGTCCGATCCGGCGATATGCGTCTTCATCGCGTTGGCTCCTCGTGCCGCTCAGGTCGCGTCGCCGAAATCCAGCAGCTTCGTCTTGTACTCGCTGCGCCCGATGCTGCCGAAGGGCACCAGCGTCACGCGCACGGAGGCCACCAGCGTGGCGCGCACCGCCTGCTCGATCGCCCGCGCCAGTCCTGCCGGCGGCGCGGCCTCGCCGGGTCCGAGCTCGACATGCACCGGCAGCGGCGGGTCCTGTCGCACGCCGCGGCGCAGCGGCCGGATCACCATCGCGCCGCTCACCTGCGGCGCGAAACCAGCGGCAACGGCGCGCACGGCGGAAGGAAAGACATTGACCCCGCGCACGATCACCAGGTCATCCGTGCGGCCGATGCAGCGCACGCGCGGCGTGGTGCGCCCGCAGGCGCAGGGCGAGGACCACCACACGACATGGTCGCGCGAGCGGAAGCGCGCGAGTGGCACCGCCTCGCGCGTCAGCGCGGTGTAGACCAGCTCGCCCGTCGCGCCGTCGCGCTGCTCCACCGGCGCGCCGCTCTCCGGATCCACCAGCTCGACATGCACATGGTCGCCGCCGCCGAAATGCATGCCTTGCTGAGCATCGCACTCGCCCCAGAGCGAGATGGAGACATCGCCGATCCCCATCGCCTCGCACAGCATCGCACCGAAGGCACCCTCGATCCGGCCGCGCATCTGCGCCTCGCCGCCCCCCGGCTCGCCGGCGACGCAGATGCGTCGGAGGCCCAGGCCATCGGCGGCGATGCCTTGCGCGGCGAGCTGCTCCGCCAGGTGCACCGCATAGGACGGCGTGCAGAGCAGCGCCTCCGGCCGCATCAGCTGCAGCGCGCGCACCAGCCGCGCCGTGTTCCCCGTGCCGACCGGGATATGGCACACGCCGAGCGCGGTGATGGTGTCGAGCGCCGCGCCGGCCACGAACGGCCCGGCATTGTAGGTGCTGACCACCCGCATCCCGCGCCGCAGCCCGCCCGCCGTGTAGGAGCGCGAGGAGATCTCGATCCAGTTCGCCAGGTCCTGCGCGGTGACCGGCATGTAGCAGGGATCGCCGGTGGTGCCGCTGGTGGAGTAGATGCGCTGCAGCGCCGCCGGATCGGCTGCCAAATGATGCCCGAAGGGCGGCGCCTCGGCCTGGCTGCGACGGATCTCGTCCTTCTCGGTGAAGGGCAGGCGCGCAAGCTCGTCCAGGCCGCCACAGGACGCGGCATCGGCGACGCCCGCGGCGCGGAACTTGTCACGGTAGAAGTCCGAGCGGTCGAACAGGTAGCGCAGCTGGCGGCGCCAGGCCGCATCGTCGCGCGCGTGCTGCGCGGCGGGCTCGCGCGTCTCGACCTCCGGACGGTGGATGTGCGTCACCACGTTCGACGCCGCGCCCGTCCGGACAGCATCATGTCCATGCCCATCTGCATGGCTTCAGCCTATGGACGGCCGGCAGAGCATGTCAACGCAACGCACCCCGCGGGCCGGCCGTCCCTGCCCTTGCCAGCGATATGCTTAGCCCTCAAAGTATCTGCGGGTGGGCTCGCGCACCGTTGCGCGACAATGACCATTGCGCCCTCGCCGCGGGCCGTGCGGTCGCGGCAGGAACGGCCGGGAGGAGAGGAGCGGATGCCAGGCATCGCCAACCGCGTCGAGGATATCCTTGCCTCGTCCACGCGCCGCGGCCTGCCGCGCGCGATCAGGCACCAGTCGTCGGACGTGGCGTCCTACATGAAGGGCCTGGACAATTTCTGCCGGGTGATGGCGATCCGTCCTGGCGACCATGTGGTGATGCTGACGGACCCGCTGCTCGACCCTCGGGTGATCCAGGCGGTGCAGGGGCTGGCGCGCGGCCGCGGCGCCACCTTCATCTCCTACATGGGCGAGTCCACCCGCTACGTGACCGTGCCGGACGAGGCGAAGGCGCTGCTGGAGCGCGCAACCTTCGTCGTCTCCACCTGGTTCGCCTCCGTGCTCGACCCGTTCTGCATCGGGCTTCGGCGCAACAAGGGCCAGCGCTGGGTGAAGATCACCTTCTTCCGTGACCTCGACCTGCTGCACACCCCGCAGGCGCAATTCCCCGTGGATCTGCTCGGCGAGATCATCCGCGCCACCTCCCGCCTGTTGCCGGAGAATGGCGACTTCACGCTTCGCTTCACCGATCCGCGCGGCACCGATTTCCGCATCCCGTACACCGATGCGATGTTGCAGAAGCTGAAGCGGCACAACCGCTGGCGCGGCCACAACGTGGCGGATGAGGATGGCTGCTATGTCCATTACCTGCCGACCCACGGCCCGAACCTGTTCGAACCCGGCATGGTCGGCCTGCAGCCGCATGACAAGGTCGGCATCACCGGCACGATCTGGCCGCAATGGGCGGTCGGCTTCGACAAGCCCTTCGAGACCCCGCTCGGCGTCGAGTTCCGCGACGACGTGGTGCATGCCGTGCACGGCGACGGCTTCGAGGCGGAGGTGCTGCGCGACTACCTCATCGGCGGCACCCTCGAAGAGGTGGGCTGCGGGCATGTGCCGAAGGCACCGCGCTTCGACATCTACCCCGCCGGCCCGAACTCCCCCGGCGCGCTGCATTTCGGCATCAATGCGCTGAAGCCCTCCGAATACCTCCGCCGCGTGATGCCGAACTGGGAGGAGCCGCACATCCACATGGACCTGGTCACCTATGACAGCACGGTGATGGCCGACAACCGAGCCATGGTGGAGGACGGCCTCCTGCTCTCGTTGCGCGATCCGGCCGTGCTGGCCATGGCGGAGCGCTATGGCGACCCGGTGGAACTGCTGGAGGGCTACCCGGTCTGAGACCGGGTGCACCACGAACAACCAACAAGACGCGGCGCCGGCATGCAGATCGGCGCACGCGGGGAAGCAGGAGAGGAAACAGGGATGACGACGACAACCCGCCGCGCCACCTTGGCGCTCGGCATCGCGGCGCTTGCCGCACCGGCCTTGGCGCAGGCCCGCAATGTGCGCTTCGTCGTGCCCTACCCTCCCGGCGGCACCACCGACCTGACCGCCCGCCTGATCGCGCCGCGCGCCGCCGATGCGCTCGGTCAGACCTGGGTGGTGGAGAACCGCTCCGGCGCCAACGGGGTGGTCGGCGCGGAAAACGTGGCGCGCAGCGCGCCCGACGGCACCTCCCTGCTCTACTCGAACGAGGTGCTGACGGTGCTGCCCTTCGTGCAGCGCAACGTGCCCTTCGACCTGCAGCAGGATTTCACGCCGGTCGCCCGTACCGTCTCCATTCCCTATGTGATGGTCGGCGCCGCGAGCCTGGAACAGCAGGCCATCGCGCCGCTGCTGGAGGCGCTGCGCCGCACGCCGCAGCGCTTCTCCTTCGCCGGTTCGTCGCTCGGCTCGGTCGGCCAGCTCGCGACCGCGGCGCTGATGCAGAAGCTCGGCGTGGAGACCACCTTCGTCGCCTACCGCGGCACCGGCCCGGCAATGAACGACACGGTGGCGGGCTCCGTCAGCCTGTTCATCGCGCCGATGGGACCGGCGCTGCCGCTGGTGCGCGACGGCCGGCTGCGCGCCTTCGCCGTGACCTCGGCACGGCGCGAGGCCGTGCTGCCCGATGTGCCGACCCTCGCCGAGGCCGGCTTCCCCGACCTGGTCTATGAAGGCTGGTGCGGCGTCTGGGGGCCGCGCGGCCTGCCTGCCGATGTCGTCGCCGGCGTGAATGCGGCAGTGAACCGCGCCACCAGTGATCCGGCCGCCATGGAGCGGATGCGCACCCTCGGCCTCACGCCGGTGAACGAGACGGCGCAGCGCTTCGCCGAGATCATCGCCGCCGAGATCCCGCGCAACCGCGCGCTCGTCGCCGCCGCGCGCATCCAGCCGGAGTGAGACGCATGCATCGCCGCACGCTTCTTGCTGCAACCTTCGGCGCGCCGGTGCTGCTGCCGGGCGCCGCCCGCGCGCAGGCCGGCTGGCCGGACCGACCGATCCGCGTCGTGGTCCCCTTCGGCGCCGGCGGGCCCACGGACGTGGTCGCGCGCCTTCTGGCCGATCCGGTGGGCGCCGCGCTCGGCCAGCCGCTGGTGATCGAGAACCGCGCCGGCGCGGGCGGCAACATCGGCACGCGCGCCGTCACCCAGGCCCCGGCCGATGGCTACACGCTGGTGCTGAACGCGGCCTCGCCGCTGGTGATCAACCAGTCGCTCTACCGCGATATGGGCTTCGATCCTGCGAAGGACCTTGTGCCGATCTCGCGGCTCACCACCGGCCCGCTGCTGGTGATCGCCAACCCGGCGCTCGGCTTCAACAGCATCGGCGACCTGATTGCGGAGGCGAAGCGCCGGCCCGGTGCGCTGAACTACGCAACCGCCGGCAACGGCACCGTGCCGCATCTCGCGACCGAGCTGTTCCTGCGCGCGGCTGGCGTGCAACTCACCAACGTCACGTACCGCCAGACGCCGGATGCGACGCAGAGCGTGGTGCGGGGCGACACCGCAGTGTTCTTCGACAGCCCGGCGAGCATCCGGCATGTGCGCGCCGGCACCGTGCGGGCGCTGGCCGTCACCACGCCGCGCCGCTTCGCGGCCTTCCCCGAGATACCCACCGTGAAGGAATCGGGCGGCCCCGACATCTCGGTCGAGGCATGGTACGGCCTGCTTGCGCCTGCCGGCACGCCGCAGCCGATCATCGAGCGCCTGAACGCCGCCTTCCGAGCGGCGCTGCGCCGCCCGGAGGTGCAGCAGCGCATCACCGCGCTCGGCTTCGAGGCGGTTGGCGATTCACCGGACGAGTTCTCCCGCTTCCTCGCCGCCGAGTCCGCGAAGTGGCGCGAGGTGATCGAGTCCGCGCAGATCCGCGTGCAATAGGTCTCCGCCGTCAGACCTTGTGTGACTCCAGCGTCGCCGGATGGAACAGCTCCTCCGGCGACAGCACGCGGTCCGACAGGCCCTGCGCGTGGTGGTGGCGCAGGAACCACTCGAAGACATGGCGGTTGGGCGAGAGGCCGTAGGAGAAGAAGTCCTCGCCCATCAACTGGCGCGCCCGGCGCAGATTCTCCTCGACGAAGGGCAGCGTGACCTTGGTGGCGGAGGTATCGGTCAGCCGTGCCAGCGCGATCGCCTTCGATCTCTCGAACGCCTTCATCACCGCGCCAGGCAGCCAGGCGTGCTTCTCCACCAGGCTCTTCCGGATGCCCAGCACATGCATCACCGGGAAAATGCGGGTCTTGTTGAACCAGGCGATCGCCTCGGCGGTCGGATCGTCGAACAGCCACCTGATGTTCGGGTCGCCGCGCTCGAAGCAACTCGGCGCCCGCGGGCCCATCACGCCGTCCAGCTCGCCGGCTGCGAGCATGCCGGAGATGGTGGAACCCTCCGGCGCGTTCTCCACGCGCACGCCTGCGGGCAAGCTGACGCTCAGCTTCTCGATCCGCCCCGGCGTTTCGTAGCCGCCGCGCACCCAGGTGATGTCGCGCGCATGCACCCCGTACTCTTCCTCCAGGATGGCGCGCGCCCAGACATTAGCCGTGAGCTGGTATTCCGGCATGCCGATCCGCTTGCCGCGCAGGTCGGCGGGTGAGCGGACGCCGCGATCGGTGCGCACCACGATGCAGGTGTGGCGGAAGGCGCGCGAGGGGAACACCGGCACCGCCACATAGGGGCTATCCCCGCGCGCCACGCGCAGGCAGTAGGAGGAGAGCGAGAGCTCGCAGATGTCGAACGCCTCATGCCGCATCGCCCGGAAGAAGATCTCCTCCGGCTCCAGAAGCATGAACTGCGGATCCACTGCGTCGATCTGCACCTCCCCGTGCACGAGGGGCAGCATGCGGTCATAGGGGCCGATCGCGATGGAGAGCTGCAGCTTTGCCATGAGGTGTTCCGCAGGTTCTGTTCCCTCCCCCGCAGGTGCGGGAGGGGGAACACGCGTCATTCCGCTGCCTGTGCCGGCGGCGTACCGACGAAACGCGCGCGCTCAAGCTCGGTCGTGCCGAGCGTGCGCCAGTCCACCGTCTTCGGCACCACGCCTTCGAAGCTCGCGATGTCCTTCTGCGGCACGCGCGGCTCGCTGCGGCCGAGCGCCGGCGCGCCTTCCGCGAAGGCCTTCGCCGCCTCGATCATCAGTCGCCGCCACTGCACGATGGCGACATCGCTTGCGCCAAGCCTTTCGCTGGTCCGGTCGGCGATCGGTCCCATGCTCTCCCACATCGCCATGTCCTGCGCCGGGATGCCCTTGATGCCGGTGAAGTTGCCGGTCCGCATCAGGTTGCGGTCCTGCAGGTAGTCGTTCTCCCGCACCCGCAGCCGGCGCCAGCCATGTGCCGGATCCACGTCCACCCCCGGCGTGAGCGCAAGGAACTTCCGCCACTCCGCCATGGAAGGCACATCCGGCCCATCACCCCAGGCGATGAAGTGGAACATGCAGGTGGTGTCGTTCACCGGCACGGTCACCTGGGCGACGTTGTAGCTGGCGTTCGGTGGGATCAGGCTCGTCACCGGCGCGACGAAGGTGGTGATGCGGATGTAGTCGTGCGTCGCCGCATTCTGGATCGGGCGACGGATCGCCGCGTAGCGGAAGCCGTAGGAGGTAAGTTGCACCTGCAGCCGCGGTGCCTTGTCGGTGGAGGGCCGCGTCCAGTTCTTCGCATTCGCCCCCGCACGCCCGACGCGCGCCGGCACCATGTCGGACGAGTGCAGGGAGGAGGAATGTGCGCTGTCGATCTGCCCCTCCACCACCTGCGCCCAGTTGCAATCCACGCGCGCCGTGCCGATCGAAACCCGCGTCTCCGGCCTCGGCGCGAAGGGCGGTGGCTCGAAGGCCGGCATGGTGGCGCGGTCACCCAGCCAGGCCCAGACGAAGCCGCCGGCCTCCTCGGTCGGGTAGGCGACATGGCGGAACTTCGCCGCCGCGCAGGCCTCGGGCGGCTCGGAGGGCATCTCCAGCACGTTGCCCTCCGCATCCACCTTCCATCCGTGATAGAGGCAGCGCAGCCCGCCTTCCTCGTTGCGGCCATAGACCAGCGAGGCCTTGCGGTGGGGGCAGAACTCCCCGACCAGGCCGATGCGTCCTTCGGCATCGCGATAGGCGACCAGCTTTTCGCCCAGGATCTCCACGCGGACGGGCTTGCCCTCCGGCTCCTCCACCTCCTCCGAGAGGCAGACGGGCAGCCAGTGCTGGCGCATGAAGCGGCCCATCGGCGCGTCGCCCTCGACGCGGCAGAGTAGTTGGTTCTCCGCATGGCTGAGCATGGGGGCGTCCTCCCGATCGGAACGGCGTCAGGATGCTTAGGTTGCTAAGGTATGCGGCCGGGCGCCGCCCCTGTCCAGGGCCTTGACCCCGACACTTAGAAAGCTAAGTGTCCGCCCGCACCAGGGGAGCGCCGATGGACGAGGAAGCCGAGTTCCACCCGCTGCGCGTCGTCGCCGCGGAGCGCATCGCGGAAGGCATCCACCGCTTCGACCTGGCGCACCCGGAAGGCGGGGAGCTGCCGCCCTTCACACCCGGCGCGCATCTGCGCCTGCGCGTGCCGAACGGCCTGGTGCGGCGCTACTCGCTCTGCGGCGACCCCGCCGATGCCCGCCTCTACAGTATCGCGGTGAAGCGCGAGGAAGGCGGGCTCGGTGGTTCCGTCTCGCTCTGCGACGGCGTCCGGGCCGGCGATCTGCTGCCGGTGGCGGCGTCGCGCAACGATTTCGCGCTGTCGGGCAATCCCGTCGCGCGCGTCTTCATCGCCGGCGGCATCGGCATCACCCCGATCATGGCGATGATCCGGCACCTGCAGGCGGAGGGCCGGCCGCCCTGGAAGCTCTGGTATCTCACCCGCTCGCCGGCGCAGACGGCGTTCCTCGAGGAGCTGCGCGCGCCGGAACTGCGCGGCAAGGTGGTGGTCCACCATGACGGCGGCGATCCCGACAAGGCGTTCGATCTCTGGCCGGTGCTGGAGCAGCCGAAAGGCCGCCACGTGCATTGCTGCGGCCCGCGCGGCCTCATGCAGGCGGTGCGCGACATGACCGGCCACTGGCCCGCCTCGGCCGTGCACTTCGAGGACTTTGGCACCGCCGGGGGCCAGAAGCGACCCGACGACCTGCCCTTCACCGTCCGCCTCGCGCGCACCGGGCGCGCGGTCGAGGTGCCGCCCGGCACCACAGTCCTGGAGGCGCTTCACGCGGCCGGCATCGAGGTGGCGCATTCCTGCGAGAGCGGCACATGCGGCACCTGCCGCACCGGGCTGCTCGCCGGCGTGGCCGATCATCGCGACCTCGTCCTGATGGAGCACGAGAAGGCCGCGCAGATCATGGTCTGCGTCTCCCGCGCCGCGCCGGGCACGGGAGAGCTGGTGCTCGACCTGTGACGCGGCGCCTGAAGCTTGGCGTCGCCGGCCTCGGCCGCGCCTTCATGCTGATGCTGCCGACGCTCGCAGGCCATCGCCGCGTGGAGCTGGTCGCCTGCGCCGATCCGCGCCCCGAGGCCCGCGCGCGCTTCGCGCAGGACTTCCCCGGCAGCCGCGCCTACGGCGACGTCGCGGCGCTGTGCGAGGACCCGGATGTGGAGGCGATCTACATCGCCACGCCGCACCAGTTCCACGCCGCCGATGTCCTGGCCGCCTGCGCCGCAGGCAAGCACGCGCTGGTCGAGAAGCCGATGGCCGTGACCCTCGCCGAGTGCGCCGCGATGGTCGAGGCGGCGGAGCGCGCGGGCGTGCAGCTCGTCATCGGCCACAGCCACAGCCATGACGGGCCGGTGCTCGCAGCGCGGCGCATGATCGCCGCCGGCACGCATGGCCGCATGCGGATGATCTCCGCGCTGACCTTTACCGATTTCCTCTACCGCCCGCGCCGGCCCGAGGAGCTGGTGACCGCGCAGGGCGGTGGCGTGGTGTTCAGCCAGGGCGCGCACCAGGTCGACATCGTGCGCCTGCTCGGCGGCGGCCTGCTGCAATCGGTGCGCGCGCAATGCTTCGCCTGGGATCCGGCGCGTCCAACGGAGGGCGCCTACACCGCCTTCCTGCAATTCGCGGACGGCGCGGCCGCCACCCTCACCTACAGCGGCCATGGCCGCTTCGACACCGACGAGCTGCTCGGTTGGATCGGCGAGACCGGCCACCGCCGCGATCCCGCGGAGTACGGCGCTGCCCGCCGCGCCCTCGCCACGGTGACGGACGAGTCCGCGGCCAAGACGCGCCGCGCCTACGGGCGCGAGAGCGCTCCGCTACCGCCGCCCGGCCCGCCGGAGTTCCACAACCAGTTCGGCTTCCTGCTCGCCTGCTGCGAGCGCGCCGACCTGCGCATCACCGCGGAAGGCGTGACGGTGTACGGCGACGACCGGCGCTGGACGGAGAACACGCCCCTGCCCCATGTCCCGCGCGCCGAGGTGCTGGACGAGCTCTGCGCCGCCGTGCTGGATGGCATTCCACCGCTGCATTCCGGCGCCTGGGGCATGGCGACGCTTGAGGCGTGCCTCGCCCTCCTGCACTCTGCGCGCGAGGGGGGCGAGGTGGTGCTGCGGCACCAGGTGGCCACGGGCGACTGAAGGGACACGGCATGCCAACGCTGCGCATCGAGGCGACCCGGGACGAAACGACCGGACTGTTCTTCCTCACCGTCTACATGCCCGCCGACGCGACCGAGCCCTTCGTCACCACCGCCCCGCGCTACATGAGCGCCGCCGCGGCGGAGCAGGACATGATCGCGACGATCACCGCCGCCGCGAACCGCCCGCGATGAGCCCGCGGCACCGGCGCCGCGCCGCGCCGCTGCCCTTCGACGCCAGCCTGGGCTACCAGGTGCGCGAGCTGAACCGCGCCATCCAGCGCAACCTGCAGGCCCGCATCCAGCCGCATGGTGCGACGCTCGGCGCCTGGTACTTCCTCCGCGTCCTGTGGGAGGAGGACGGGCTGACCCAGCGCGAGCTGGCAAGCCGCACCGGCATGCAGGAACCCACCGCGGTGATCGCGTTGCGCGGCATGGAACAGGCCGGCTGGATCCGCCGCGAGCCGAGTGCGGACGATCGCCGCAAGGTCGCCATCCGCCTCACCCAGTCCGGGCGAGCCCTGCGCGAGACGCTGCTGCCCGAGGCGCATGCCGTGCTGGACGCCGCCATGCGAGACATGACGGCGGAAGAGCGCGCCATGCTGCTTGCCCTGCTCCACCGCGCCCGCGCCAATCTCGACGCAGTCTGACTTCGCTCGGCGTCGGCGTTCCTCCTTGCCCGCGCGGCAGGCGCGGCGCGGGCAAGGGGTCCGCCAGCGCCCGACCGCAGCATGGCCGGGCGCAGGCGTGGCATCAGGCGTTGACCGGCGCGATCTCCATCGCCAGCGTCCGCTCGTCGTTGCGCGGCGTCACGCGCAGGCCGCGCCGGGAGGCCCAGATGTTCACCTGGTGATGCAGCGGGATGATCGGATAGTCCGGCATCACCAGCCTCGTCGCCTCGTGATACACCTTCTCCCGCGCGGCATCGTCGATGGTGGCGAGCGCGCGATCGAGCAGCGCGTCGAATGCGGGATTGGAGTAGAGGGAGCGATTTGCCACGCCGCGCCCGCGATCGCGGTTGGCGGTCGCGATCAGTGCAGACATCGGGCTGTCCGGCTCGCCGGTGCCGGTGCCCCAGCCGAGCAGGCCGATCGAGAACTCGTTGCGCGCCGAGCGGGCGAAGAACACGTTGGAGGGCATCACGTTCACCTCCGTCCGCACGCCGACGCGCGACCACATCTGGGCGATCGCCTGCACGATCCGCTCGTCGTTCACATAGCGGTCGTTCGGACCGCTGAGCTTGATGCGGAACCCGTTCGGGTAGCCGGCCTCGGTCAGCAGCCGCTTCGCTGCCTCCGGATCGTAGGGATCATGCTGGATCGAGGGATCATGGCCGAACACGCCGCGCGAGAGGAACTGGCCCGATGGCGCGGCGAAGCCGCTCATGATCTGCTGGACGATGCCCTCGCGATTGATTGCCAGCGAGAGCGCACGGCGCACGCGCACATCCTTGAGCGGGCTGCGCTCGAGCTTCTCCCCATTCGGGCCGCTGACATCGGGCGTGTCGTCGCGCTGGTGGTCGAGGAACAGGTAGATGTTGCGCAGGCCCGCCTGGCTGACGATCGTCAGGCGGTTGTTCGACTGCAGCGCGCCGACGTCGCGCGTCGGCACGGAGTCGATCACATCCACATCGCCCGCGCTGAGTGCCGCGATGCGCGTCGCCTCGTTGGTGATCATCCGATAGACCACGCGCCGCCAGGGCTGCGCCGGGCCCCACCAGGCGTCGTTGCGCTCGAACACCACGCGATCGCCAGGCATGTAGGAGACCATGCGGTACGGGCCGGTGCCGACGGTCGCCTTGCCGCTGTTGAAATCGGCGGTCTCGGCGCCCTGCGCATGCTTGCGGCTGATCAGCGTCAGCCCGCCCATCAGCGTCGGCACCAGCGGGTTCGGCGCAGCAGTATGCATCCGGATGGTATGCGAATCCACCACCTCCAGCCGCTGGATTGGCCGCGTGTAGATGGTGAAGTTGGAGGGACTGTTGCGCACCTGCGGCACGCGTTCGAAGGTGAACACCACGTCGTCCGCGGTGAAGGGGCTGCCGTCGTGCCAGTTCACGCCGCGCCGCAGCTTGAACTCCCAGGTCGTCTCCGTCACCGGCCGCCAGGATTCCGCGAGTGCCGGATAGGGCCGGAAATTCTCGTCATGGTGGACCAGGCGATCGAAGATGTGCTGCGCCACCGCGCCGTTCGGCGTCAGCGCATGGAAGTGCGGATCCATCGAGCTGAAGGCGCCGCCGACCGCGATGGTCAGCGTATCGCCCCGCTGCTGCGCGCGCGCCGTGCCGGACGGCGCCAGAACCGGCGCCGCCAACGCGCTGCCCGCCGCCAGAAGCGTGCGGCGTCCAATCCCTGCACCGTTGCGCATCGAAGCTCTCCCAGCTGTCTCTTGCCGCCGCCATCATGCGGTGCAGGATGGGGCGGACGCAACGGCGAGATCGGGGGACCGGGCCTTGGACCTGCTCATCACGGATACGGTGGTCGTCACCCAGGACGAGCAGCGGACGATCCTCGACCGCGGCGCCGTTGTCATCCGCGGCGACCGCATCGCCGCCGTCGGCCCGAGCGCGGAGTTGGAGGCCGCGCATCCCGACCTCCAGCGCCTGCCGGGCCGCGGCAAGGCGGTGCTGCCCGGCTTCATCAACAGCCACACGCATACGATCCTGACCGTGCTGCGCGCGACGGTGGAGGATTGGGCCGGCAACGCCGTCTACGGCTACATGTCGCCGGTCTCCTACACCATGACGCCGGAGGAACGGCAGGTGATGGCCGTGCTCGGCGTGCTGGAGGGTATCCGATCCGGCTGCACCATGTTCGTGGACCCGTTCCGCCACGTTCCCGACTATGCCGAGGCGATGGCCGCGACCGGTGCGCGCCTGCTGCTCTCCGAGAACTGCGCGGACGTGAACACGCTAAAGATCCGCCATGGCGACTGGTCACCCGACCCGGCCTTCGGCGAGGCATTCCTGGACCGCACCATCGCCGGCATCGAACGCTTCCACGGCACGCATGATGGCCGCCTGCAGATCCAGATCGCCGCGCACGCCACCGACAACTGCACGCCCGCCTATCTGGAGCGCCTGACGCAGCTCGCACGCAAGCACGGCATGCCGCGCACCGTCCACCTGGCGCAGTCCATGGAGGAGGTGCGCGTGGTGCGGGAGCGCCATGGCTGCACGCCCGCCGAATACCTGGCGCGGAACGGCTGGGCGGAGCCCGACGTGATCGCCGCGCACTGGACCTTCTGCACGGCCGACGACGTCGCGCTGCTGGCGAAGGGCGGCGTGCACTGGGCGCATTGCCCGCCCAATGCCTCCCGCCGCGGCCCGCATCCGGCACTCGCCAAGACCATCCGCAAGGCCGGCGTGAACATCGTCTTCGGCTCCGACAACATGACGGAGGACATGTTCCACGCGCTGAAGATCGGCCTCATCGTGCATCGCGGCGCGGAGGGCACGCAGGGCGTGGACCCCTCGCCCGAGCAGGTGTTCGACAGCGTCAACCGGAACGGCGCCAAGGCCATCGGGCGCCTTGCCGACATCGGCACCATCGAGGCCGGCAAGAAGGCGGACCTGACGCTGGTGAACCTGAACACGCCGGTCATGCGGCCGGTGACGAACCTCGTCGGCAACCTGGTGCATTACGGCCATCCCGGCATCGTCGAGAGCGTGATGGTGGACGGCAACTGGGTGATGCGCGACGGCCGCATCCTGACCGTGGACGAGCCCGCTTTGCTCGCCGAGGCGCAGAACGTCACCAGGCGCGTGTGGGAACGCATGCTCGCCGCCAACCCGGACCTGCCGCCGCCGCGTGCGATCCGCTGGCTGGACGTCTGAGGGGAACGCAGATGACCGACATCCTGATCGAGCACGGCACGCTCATCACCATGGACCCGGCGCGCCGGGTGATCGAGGACGGCTCAGTCGCGATCGAGGCCGGGCGCATCACCGATATCGGCCCCGCCGCCGAGCTCGCCGCGCGCCACCCGCATCCGCGCAAGCGCATCGCCGCGCAGAACCACGCCGTGCTGCCCGGCCTGATCGACGCCCACACCCATGCCGGCCACGCAATGACGCGCACCGCCGGCGGCGGCAACAGCAAGGTGTGGTTCGACACGGTGGGGCGCATCTACATGCGCGGCACCTCGGTGGATTTCTGGCGACTCGATGCCTCGATGGCGGCCACGGAACGGCTGCGCTTCGGCACCACCACCGCAATCGTGCTGCTCGGCGGCGGCGATTCCGCCATGCGCTGCGACGAGATGCAATTCGTGGACGCGCATATGGAAGCCGTGCGGCAGGTCGGCGTGAAGGAGATCGTCGTGGTCGGCCATCCGCGCCCGCCCTTCCCCGCCACCTATTCCACCTGGCAGGGCGGGCAGGAGAGCGTCGCCAGCGTGCCCTTCACGCAGTTCCGCGACGTCTGCGCCGAGGCGGTGCGGAAATGGCATGGCGGCGCCGAGGGCCGCATCCGCGTGGCGCTGCTCTCGCCCGTGCATCACCAGTTCTCCGACCCGGCGCAGGCCGGGGCGCTCTACGCCTGCACGCGGGAGATGCGGGAGCTCTCGCGCCAACTCGGCGTGCTGTTCCACATGGACGGCCATCGCAACGGCTCCATCGCGCAGCTGCAGCGCGAGACCGGCGCGCTCGGCCCCGATGCGTCGCTCTCGCATTGCGTGGACCTGACCGAGGCCGACATCGCCGCGCTGGTCGAGACCGGGGCGGTGGTGGTGCACAATCCCTCGGCCAACTACTCCATCCGCGGCCGCTGCCCGGCGCCGGAGCTGATCGACGCGGGCGTGACGGTCGCGCTCGGCACCGATGCGCCGGCGCCTGACCGCTCGGCCGACATGTTCCGCAACATGTGGCAGTGCATGCACTATCAACGCACGGCGAAGCGCGACGAGCAGGTGATGCCCGCCGGCAAGGTACTGGAGATGTGCACCATCGACGCTGCGAAGGGCCTCGGCCTGGACGGCGAGATCGGCTCGCTGGAAGTCGGCAAGAAGGCCGACGTGATCACGGTGGACCTGTTCAAGCCGCACATCATGCCGCTGCAGATGCCGGTCTATCGCGTCACCTGCTTCGTGCAGGGCTCGGACGTCGCCAACGTCATCGTGGATGGGCGCGTCGTCCTGGAAGGCGGCGAGGTCCGCACCGTGGATTGGCGCGGAGTCCTTCAGGAGGTTCAGGTGGAGGCCGAGGCGATGCTCCGCCGCACCGGCCTCGGCGAGCAATTCGAGCTGCCGCCCCGCTTCTGGGGCCACACTCACTACTGAGCAGCCACTACCGAGCAGCGAAGGGTTCAGCCGCCGACGGCGCCGCCGCCCCGCTTCGCCACCGCCACCAGCGCCGTGCGCGGCGGCGTGCGGGCCTCGAAGCCCGGCCAGCGGGTGGTCGGCCGGTCGAAGCTCGCGCCCGGCTCGGCGCCCGGCGCACGCACCAGAACCAGCAGCGCATCGGCCTCCGGCGTGGTCGCGGCGCCGCCGATCCCCGCGCCACGCGGCGCGGCATAGGCGGGCAGCAGTACCGCGCGGCCGGGGCCGTCGAGGTCGCAGGCGAACACCGCATCCGCCGCCGTGCCCGGCCGCCCGGCGCGATCGGTGCCGACCCAGAGCCGCCCGCGCGCATCCACGGACAGCGTCGCCGGGTATCGCGGCAGCGCGGCCATGGGCTGGTCGCGCCCGTAGCTGCCGCCCTCGCCGGCATCGCCGGCAAGGAACAGCACGCGCGCCGACAGCCGCTCGGCCGCAAGGTCGCCGGCGAGTTCCAGCACATGGCCAGGATGCGCCCCGGCCCGCGGGTTCAGCGCCTCGACCTGGTCCGGACTGCGGGAACTGCCGGCGCGGCAGGCCAGCAGCAGCCGGGGCCCTGCGGGATCGAGCGCCAGAGCCGCCGGCCTGTCGAAGCGCGAGGCGCCGGCGAGTGTTGCGGCACTCGCCGGGTCCACGGCGGCGCCTTCCGGCAGTGGCAACCAGGCGATCGCATCGCCCTCGGCGCGCGCGGCGTACAGCTGGCCGTCATCCAGCGCGTCCGGCGCCTCCGCCAGGCCCGCCGAGAGGAAGCGGTAGACGAACCCCATCGCCCGCCCGTCGGCCAGGAACACCACTGCCCGGCCGTCCGCCGCGCGCGTGGCGGCGACCGCCGCGGCGCCGATCCGGCCCAGCGCGCTCCGCTTCACCGGCACGCTTTGCGGATCGAGCGGATCGAGCTCCAGCACCCAGCCGAAGCGATTGGCGGTGCGCCAACGCGGGTCGAGGTCGCGCAGTCGCGCCAGCCAAGGCTCGGGATCGCCCTCCGCCAGCAGAGCGCTGCCCCATGGCGTGGCGCAGCCTGCCTCCGGCGCCAGGATACCCTGCACCGCCTCGGTGCCAGCGGCAGGCCCGGACCAGCGGCAGAGCGTGTCGGCACCGAGCCGCCGGCTTTGGAAGCCGCCATCGACCACCATCCAGCCGGACGCCGTCCGCTCCAGGTTGAGCAGCGAGGCACCCTGCATCGCCGCCGCGACCGCTGCCCGGTCGCGTCCGCCCGGCCAAGCCATCGCAGGGTCCACCTGCGGATGCACGACGCAGGCGACGAGGCGCGGGATGCCGTCGCTGGCCATTGGCGGCACGACGATGCTGGCGAGGCGGCCATCCCACCCGAACTGCGCGGCGGCCGCATCCGGCGTCGGGTTGCGCGGCGCCCAGGGCGGTGCGTCGAAGGTCACGCGGTCGCCCCAGCGGATCAGCACCTGTCGCGCATGGCCGGCGGCGACCCAATCGTCCGGTCGCACCGGAAGGGCGGCCGGGGCGAGGTCCAGCGTGGTGATCTGCGCCCGTGCGGGCGGTGCGGCGAGCGCAACCGCCGCGCCGAGCAGCGCGCGGCGCGGGACGCTCAAGGCGCCTCCGTCACCGGCGGTGGCGCATGCACCGTGATGGGCGGCAGCTCGCCGGGCCAGCGCTCGATCTGCACCAGGCAGGATTGCGCCGCCGAGCCCTGGCCGAGGCGCGAGGTCGGCACGTCCTGGGTCAGAACGTTGGCGTTGCCGTGCAGGCAGGGCGCATCGGTCGCACCCGGACGCGCGGGGTTCCACCACGCGCCGGTGGCCATCGCCACCACGCCGGGGCGTATCGCGTCCGTCACCCGCAGCCCGGCGGCGATCACGCCGCGATCGTTGAAGACCCGCACCACCTCCCCGTCGTTTAGGCCGCGCGCGGCGGCGTCGTCCGCGTGCATGTGGATCGGCTCGCGCCCGCCGACGCGGTTGGCGGCGGCGACGCGCCCGACATCCAACTGCCCGTGCAACCGCGTGAAAGGCTGGAAGGAGAGCATGTGCAGGGGGTAACGCTGCGCCAGCTCGCTCCCCAGCCATTCGCGCGGCTCCCGCCACACCGCATGGCCCGGCGCTTCCTCGTAGCCGAAGGAGGCGATGGTCTCGGAATGGATCTCCACCTTGCCGGACGGCGTGTTGAGCGGGTTGGCCTCCGGGTCGGCGCGGAACTCGGCGAACTGCACATAGGGCGTCTCGGGCGCCGGCAGCTCGACATGGCCGGCCTCCCAGAAGGTCGTGAAGTCCGGCACCTCGATCCCCTGCCCGGCACAGGCGCGGCGCCACAGGCCATACAGGTGCTGCAGCCAGGCCATCTCGTCGCGCTGCTCGGTGTAGGCGGCGCGATAGCCCAGCGCGTCGGCAATATCGGCGAAGATGTCCACGTCGTTGCGCGCCTGGCCGATCGGAGCGATCGCCTGGTGCATCGCGCGCACGAAGCGGTCGCGCGAGGAGGAGCCGATGTCGTTGCGCTCCAGCGTGGTGGTGGCCGGCAGCACGATGTCGGCATGGCGCGCCACCGCGGTCCACCAGGGCTCGGAGACGACGACGGTGTCCGCCCGGTTCCACCCGCGCAGCAGGCGGCCGAGATCCTGGTGGTGGTGGAAGGGGTTGCCGCCGGCCCACCAGATCATGCGGATGTCCGGCAGCAGCAGGTTGCGGCCGTTGTACTGCAGGATCTCGCCCGGGCGCTCCAGCAGCTCGGTGATGCGAGACACCGGGATATAGGCGCCGCAGGGGTTCTTCACCGGCACGCCGCCCACGCTCGGCACCTCGAGCCGCGGCGTGCCGATGCCGTTCATCGAACCATAGCCGAAGGCGATCCCCTGCCCCGGCCGGCCGATGCCGCCAAGCATCGCCGCCAGCGCGACCAGCGCCCACCAGGGCTGTTCCCCATGCTCGGCACGCTGGATGGACCAGGTTGCGGTGAGCATGGTCGGCGCGCCGGCCGCCTCCAGGGCCAGGCGCCGGATCGTGGCGGCCGGCACGTCGGTGAGCGCTTCCGCCCATTCCGGCGTCTTCGGCGTGCCGTCCGCCCTGCCCAGCACGTAATCGGAGAAGCGGTCGAACCCGACGGCGCAGCGGGCGAGGAAGTCGCGATCCTCCCTGCCCGCCTCCAGGATGACATGCGCCATGGCGAAGACCATCGCCGCATCGCTGTTCGGGCGGATCGGCACCCATTCGGCGCCCATGAACTCCGCCGTGTCGCCGCGGAATGGCGAGATGTTGACGAAGCGGACGCCCGCCTCCGCTGCCGCCTTCATCAGCGGCACGTATTCATGCGCGCCGCTGCCGCCGGAGGTGATCAGCCCGTTCTTCAGCGGCAGCCCGCCGAAGCACAGCATCAGCTTCGCGTTATCCCGGATCGAGACCCAGTCGGTCACCGGCCCCTGGATCACCTCGTTGGTGCCGAGGATGTGCGGCATCAGCGTCATGCCGGCGCCGTAGGAATAGTTCGTCACCTGTGCCGTGAAGCCGCCGCCGAGGCCGAGGAAGCGGTGCAGCTGCGTCCGCGCATGATGGTAGCGGCCGGCCGAGGACCAGCCATAGGATCCGCCGAGGATAGAGGCAGGCCCGTGCTCGCCCCGCACCCGCGCGGTTTCCTCCGCCACCAGGCGGATCGCCTGGTCCCAGGAGACCGGCACGAAGGCATCGCCGCCCCGCGCGCTGCCGCGCCGCCCGCCCTTCAGCCAGCCGGCGCGGACGTAGGGGCGGTCGATCCGCGCGGCGCTGTGCACCGCGTCGGGGATGGATTGCAGCAGCGAGCCCGGAAAGGGATCGCGCGCGAAGGGGCGCGCAGCGACCAGCCGCCCCCCTTCGACCACCGCGTCGAAGGAGCCGAAATGCGAACCATGCGGCTTGATCTCGGTCATGTAAGCCCTCCTGCGGCCTTCAGTCTGGCCTTGGCGCCTGCCAGCCGCAACCGGCGCCCACGGCGGATGACGCGGGCGCGTGGCCGTTCTAGCATCGCGCCACGACCCGCCGAGGAAGAGCAAGCACCATGACCCCGCCCCGCAACTCCAACGCCGTCCGGGACATCGCCAACGTCCTGCACCCCTACACGGACCACCGCGCCCATGCCGAGACCGGCCCGCTGGTGATCGCCCGTGGCGAGGGCGTGCGGGTGTGGGATGACCAGGGCAAGGAATACATCGAGGCCGTCGCCGGCCTCTGGTGCGCCTCGCTCGGCTTCGACAACAAGCGCCTGGCGGAGGCCGCCTATGCGCAGATGAAGAAGCTGCCCTTCTATCACTCCTTCACCGCCAAGTCGCACGAGCCGCTGATCGACCTGTCGGAGATGCTGATCGAGCGCAGCCCCTGCCCGATGAGCAAGGTATTCTACGCCAACAGCGGCTCCGAGGCGAACGACACCGCCATCAAGATGATCTGGTACGCCAACAACGCGATGGGGCGGCCCAACAAGAAGAAGATCATCTCGCGCCTGAAGGCCTATCACGGCATCACCATCGCCAGCGGCTCGCTGACGGGGCTGCCGGCGAACCACAGGATGTTCGACCTGCCGGTCTCCGACCGCTTCGTCCATGTCTCGACGCCGCACCACTACCACGGCGCCCAGCCGGGCGAGTCGGAGGAGGCCTTCGCCACCCGGCTGGCCGAGGAGCTCGACCAGGTGATCCAGCGCGAGGGCCCGGAGACGGTCGCCGCCTTCTTCGCCGAGCCGGTGATGGGTGCCGGCGGCGTGATGGTGCCGCCCGCCACCTATTTCGAGAAGGTCCAGGCCGTGCTGAAGAAGCACGACGTGATGTTCGTCGCCGACGAGGTGATCTGCGGCTTCGGGCGCACCGGCAACTACTGGGGCAGCCAGACCTACGCCATCACGCCGGACATCATCACCTGCGCCAAGGCGCTCTCGGCCAGCTTCCTGCCGATCAGCGCCATCATCATCAATGACCGCGTCTTCCAGGCACTGGCCGACGGCTCCCACACCATCGGCACCTGGGGCCATGGCTTCACCTATTCCGGCCACCCGGTGCCGGCCGCGGTCGCGGTCGAGACGCTGAAGATCTACGATGAGCTCGACATCGTCGGCCACGTCCGCAAGACCGGTCCGCATCTGCAGAAGCGCCTGCGCGAGCGCTTCGCCGACCACCCGCTGGTTGGCGAGGTGCGCGGCATCGGGCTGGTCGGCGCGATCGAACTCGTGGCCGACAAGGCCACGCACAGGAACTTCGATGCCGCGCTGAAGGTCGGCCCGCGCATGACCAAGCTTGGCGAGGCCGAGGGCGTGATCCTGCGCGGCTTGGCGAACGACACCGTCGCCTTCTCGCCGCCGCTCATCATGACCGAGGCCGAGATCGACGCGATGGTGGAGCGCACCGGCCGCGCGCTGGATACGCTGACGGTGCAGCTGCGCCGCGAAAGCCTGGCGGTGGTCTGAGTTCCGGCGCGCGGGCGCCGCTGGACCCAAGTTGCCCGGACGGTGTCCTGGCAACTCGGGTCCAGCCCTTTCGGGCCGGCGATTCACGCCCTGGCGTGCCCGCCGGCGGCGTGCATACCCAGGGCGATCGCTGGCTAGAGGTAGCGCCCGCGCTCCAGGATCTCGAGCGTGTACTCCTTGTAGGTCATGCCGAGTTCCTCGGCGCGGGCCAGCCGCCGCAGCGCGATCTCCGGCGGCGGCGTCTTCCAGGCCTTCTTGTGCGCCTTGCGCCAGATGTAGTGGCTCCAGCCGCCATCCGCCTCCGGCTCCTCCAGCGGCGGGCCGCCATTGTGGCCGATACGGGGGGGCGGGGCTGGATCGGTCATGGCAAATCCACGATAGTGGACACATGACCAACATACAAGACGATCCGAAGCTCGACAGCGCCGGTCTCCGCTTGGCGGCACAGTTGCAGGCGGAGCGGGACTCGCGCGGCTGGTCCATCGCCGAGCTCGCCGAGCGGTCCGGCGTCTCCCGTGCCATGATCAGCAAGGTCGAACGCGCCGAGGCCAGCCCGACCGCCGCCCTGCTCGGCCGGCTATGCGGTGCGCTGGGCCTGACGCTCTCGGCCCTGCTCGCCCGCGCCGAGGGCCTCGCCGGCGGCGCCGTCGCTCGTGCCGCCGACCAGCCAAGCTGGCGCGACCCGGAGACGGGCTATATCCGCCGCGCCATCAGCCCCCCGGGCGCCGAGCCGGAACTGGTGCGGGTGGAGCTGCCGGCGGGCGCGCGCGTGGCCTATCCCGCCGCCACCTACCTGCTCACGCGCGGTCACTCGATCTGGGTGCTGGAGGGGGAATTGCGCTTCCAGGAAGGCGGGGCGACGCATCTGCTGGGCGCCGGAGACTGCCTCTCGCTCGGCCCGCCGGCGGATTGCGCCTATGAGAACCCGTCCGGCACGCGCAGCGTCACCTACCTGGTCGCGCTGTCCCGCCGTTGAGAACTCGGGCTACCGCGCCCGGCTGATGCAGAACTCGACGATGCCGGCGAGCGCCCGCCGCTCGGCGCCGTCAGCGAAGACCCCCAGGGCCGCGAGCGCCTTCGCCCCGTAGTCCCGCGCCCGCGCCACCGTATCGCCGAAGGCCCGGTGCTTCTGCATCAGCGCGATGGCCTGCTGCAGATCAGCGCCGGACTGCTCGCGCTCCTCCACGGTACGGCGCCAGAAGGCGCGCTCCGCCTCATTGCCGCGGGCGAAGGCCAGCAGCACGGGCAGCGTGATCTTGCCCTCGCGGAAATCGTCGCCGACGGTCTTGCCGAGCCGCTCCTGCTCCGCCGAGTAATCCAGCGCATCGTCCACGAGCTGGAAGGCAACGCCCAGGTGGTGGCCATAGGCGCGCAGCGCCGCCTGCTCCGCGGCCGGGCGATCGGCGACCACGGCGCCGATCTCCGTGGCGGCAGCGAACAGCGCCGCCGTCTTGCCCTCGATCACCGCCAGGTACTGCGCCTCGGTGCTCGAGGTGTCGTTCTGGATGACGAGTTGCAGGACCTCGCCTTCCGAGATGGTCGCGGAGGCGGCCGACAGGATGCGCAGCACCTCCAGCGAGCCGTCCTCCACCATCAGCTGGAAGGCGCGCGCGAACAGGAAGTCGCCGACCAGCACGCTCGGCTTGTTGCCGAACAGCGCGTTGGCGCTCGCCTGGCCACGGCGCAGCGCGCTCTCGTCCACCACGTCGTCATGCAGCAGCGTCGCGGTGTGGATGAACTCGACGCAGGCGGCGAGCGCCACATGGCGGGTGCCGCGATAGCCGGCCATCCGCGCGGCGGCGAGCGTCAGCAGTGGCCGCAGCCGCTTTCCGCCGGCAGCGACGATATGCGCCGCCAGCTGCGGGATCAGCGCCACCGGACTCTGCATCCGGTCCACGATCAGGCGGTTGCACGCCTCCAGATCCTCGCGGACGAGTGCCGTCAGCGCCGCGAGCGCATCCTCGCCAAGGGGGGCGCCCATGACGGGTGCGGCGGTGTCGGCGCTCGCCGGCATTGGCAGATCCACGCTCACTTGACCTCGATCCGGGCCGCGGCAACCTAGCCCCCACCCCACAAGGCGGCAAGCATCGCGGCTTGCTGGCAGATAGGGTGGAGTCCGGCCGCGGGGAGGGCCAGCGATGCGCGTCTTGCTGGCCACCGTGGACCCGGTGCGACTTTCCTTCCTCTTGGCCCTGCTGCGCGATGGCGGTTGCACGCCGGTGGTGCTGGATGCCGCGATCAGCGCCGTCGAGGGGGGAATCGGCATCTTCCCCCGCCGTATCGCCGTGCCGGAGGAGCAGGCCGCGCAGGCGCTGCGGGTGCTGCGGGAGGCCGGCGAGGCCGATCCGTGCTGACCGAGGACAGCCTGCTCGGCGGCCGCGTGAGGCTTCGCCAGCCCATCATCGGCTTGCGGGCCGGGCACGATGCCGTGCTGCTGGCCGCCGCCGTGCCGGCGCGCACAGGGGACCGCGTGATCGAGCTCGGCTGCGGCAGCGGCGCCGCGTTCCTCTGCCTCGCCGCACGGGTGCCGGGCCTCGAGATCGTCGCGGTGGAGCGGGAAGCGGAGCTCGCCGCGCTGGCGCGCGAGAATGCTGCGCTGAACGGCCTGGCCGGGCAGGTGACGGTGATCGAGGGCGACATCGCCGATCCGTCGCTGCGCCGGGCCCTGCCGCGATGCGCCCATGGCTTTGCCAACCCGCCCTTCTGGCCGGCCGGCAGCGCGCCGCCGGCGGCATTGCGGCGCGCCGCGACGCACGCCGGCGAAACCGGCCTGGCGGATTGGGCGGGCTGCCTGGCCGCGGCGGTCGCGCCGAGGGGCAGCGTGACGCTGGTGCTGCCGGCGTCGCGCTTCGCCGACGGAGTCGGCGCGCTCGGTGAAGCCGGCTTCGGCAGCCCTGCCCTGCTGCCGCTCTGGCCACGAGCGGGCATGCCGGCACGCCGCGTGCTGCTCGCCGCGCGGCGCGAGGGACGCGGCCCGGGGCGCGTGCTGCCCGGCCTGGTGCTGCACGGCCCGGCAGGCTCGACGCCCGAAGCCGAGTCGATCCTGCGCGACGGGGCCGCGCTGGTGATGTGACGGCGGCTCCGGGTCGGCCTACGATTCGTTCGCGTCCGGGTGGCGCAGGAGCCAGAGCCGCTCATGCGCGGCGACCAGGCTTTCCATGTTCTTCCGCCGGTTCACGTCGGGCGCCACCGGGCGACGCGTGAGCATCATTTCGAGAATGCGGAGAAGTTCCTCCGCAACCTCGTAATCGCCCTGGTCGCAGGCGTGGTGGAAGGCGATCAGGATCTTGTCGGACAAGCGGCGCGTATGCCGCGGCGGCCCAGCCGCCGCCCGCCCGGCATCCCGCCCCGCATGATCCCGTTCATCTTCGGCCATAAACGAAGCGGCTCCCCTCGGGGTCCGGCACGGAAGAGCCGGCGCAGTTCGGAGAAGTATAATACCCACAGCGCCGGCTTACCGGAACCCTGTAGATTTGTCAGGAAGCACGCCGAGCCTTCGTTACGGCTCGAGCAAGAAAGCCTATCCGCCGCGGAGCTGGCCGCGAACGGCCTGCGCGATCGCCTCGGGATCGGTGTTCGGGCGGAACAGGCTGCGGACCCTGCCATCCGGCCCGACCAGGTAGATGAAGGACGAATGGTCCATCAGGTACTCCGTCATCTCCGGCCGATTCACCTTCGCATAGAACACACGATAGGCGCGAGCGGCCGCTGCCACCTGCTCCGGCGTGCCGGTGAGCCCGACCATCTGCGGGTGGAAGCGGCCGACATAATCGGCCAGAACCTCGGGGGTGTCCCGCTCGGGATCCACCGAGACGAAGACCGGCGTGACGCGCCCGGCCTGCTCGCCCAGTGCATCCATCGCCGCGGCGATGCTGCCGAGCTCGGTCGGGCAGACATCGGGGCAGTAGGTGAAGCCGAAATAGACCAGCAGGAAGCGCCCGGCGAAGTCGGCCTCGGTGACCGCACGGCCGGACTGGTCAACGAGACTGAACGGCCCACCGAGCACCAGCCCCTGCGGCATCTGCACGCCGCCCGCGGAGGGCGCCGGCACATCATGGCCGAACAGCGTGGCGGCCTGCCGGATGAAGGAATCCGCAACCCCCTCACCCTCCCCCCGGCCCAGCCAGGCGGCGCCCCAGAGCAGACCGAGGAAGACGATGATGACGAGAGCGAACAGCCGGACAGCGTGAAGCATGATGGGCGCGACATAGGCGCGCCGGCGAAGCGCCGCAATCCGCGCCCGCCGCGCCGGAGGCGGGGGTGCCCCCCGCCCAGGACATCAGTGTCGGCTGACGGCCAGTTCGCCTTCCGGCTGGGTTGAGCTGAAGGTCGAGTCGGCGAAGGCTTCTTCCCAGGATCCGGTGGTGGACGCCTTGGAATACTCCGTGGCGCGGTTCTCGAAGAAGTTGGTGTGCTCCACCGCGTTCAGCATCTCGTCGAGCCAGGGCAGCGGATTCTTCTCGATCCGGTAGAGCGGCTCGAGGCCCAGCTGCTGCAGGCGGCGGTCGGCGATGAAGCGGATGTACTGCTTGGTCTGCGCTGCATCGAGCCCCTGCACGCCGCCGAGCTCGAAGGCGAGGTCGATGAAGGCGTCCTCGTGGTCCACGATGGTCGAGCAGATCAGGTAGAGGTCGCGCTTCAGCTCCTCCGTCCAGATCTCCGGATTCTCCTGCACGAAGGTGCGGAACAGGCGGATCACGCTGAGGCAGTGCAGCGTCTCGTCGCGCACGCTCCAGGAGACGATCTGCCCCATGCCCTTCATCTTGTTGAAGCGCGGGAAGTTCATCAGGATCGCGAAGGAGGCGAAGAGCTGCAGCCCCTCGGTGAAGGCGCCGAAGGCGGCCAGCGTCTTGGCGATCTCGGTCTTGTTCTCGACCGAGAAGGCATGCATGTAGTCGTACTTGTCCTTCATCTCCTTGTACTTGAGGAAGGCGGTGTATTCGATCTCCGGCATCCCGATGGTGTCGAGGAGATGCGAATAGGCAGCGATGTGGATCGTCTCCGTGTTGGAGAAGGCCGACATCATCATCAGAACTTCGGTGGGTTTGAACACCTGGCTGTACTGCTTCATGTAGCAGTTGTTCACCTCGACATCTGCCTGGGTGAAGAAGCGGAAGATCTGGGTCAGCAGGTTGCGCTCCGGCGGCGTCAGGTTCCGCTGCCAGTCCTTCACGTCATCGGCGAGCGGCACCTCCTCCGGCAGCCAGTGGATGCGCTGCTGCTGCAGCCAGGCCTCATAGGCCCAGGGGTAGCGGAAGGGCTTGTAGACTGGGTTGGCGGTCAGCAGGTCGAACTTGATCGGCAGTTCGTCGGGCGTGGCGCGTGCGTCGTCCGGCATGGGTGCTCTCTGCTTACTCGATGTTGCGTCAGTCGCGGCCGGCTCGGCGATGCGGCGGATGCGCGGTCGAATCCGCTTCCTGCAGCATTTTCGTGAGATCGGCGGAAATGTTGTCCAGGTCGGCGATGAGCCGCCGCACCTGTTCCACCGGCCCGCGCAGGTCGATCATCAGGTCCAGCTGGCGCGCGACGCTCGCGCGCCGGCTGGCAAGCCGCACCGCGTCGGGCGGCAGCGACGGGTCCATCACTGGCATGCAAGGCACTCCTCGTAATCCGTCGAATTCGCCTTCGCGACCACCAGGTCGAGCGAGGGCTGTACGTCATCCTTGTGTACGGTCATCACGTCGGACTGGCCGACGATCTTCTCACTGATCGCATCCGCGCGCTGGATGGAGAGGCTGCGACAGTAATACAGAGACTTCACGCCCTTCTTCCAGGCCAACGCATGGATCTGGTGCAGGTCGCGCTTGTGCACATTCGCCGGGAGGAACAGGTTCACCGACTGCGACTGGCAGATGAACGGCGTGCGGTCCGCCGCATGCTCGATGACCCAGCGCTGGTCGAGCTCGAAGGCTGTCTTGAAGGTCGCCTTCTCATGCTCGTCGAGGCAATCGAGGTGCTGCACGCTGCCCTTGCGCACGGTGATGGAGTTCCACGTCTCCTCGTCGTCGCGCCCGTGCTTCGCCAGCACCTTCCTCAGATACGGGTTGCGCACGATGTAGCTGCCCGACAGCGTCTTGTGATTGTAGACATTGGCCGCGATCGGCTCGATCCCGGGGCTCGCGCCGCCGCAGATGATCGAGATCGAGGCCGTCGGCGCGATGGCGATCTTGTGCGAGAATCGCTCCATGAAGCCGTATTCCGCGGCATCGGGGCACGGCCCGCGCTCCTCCGCGAGAAGGCGGGAAGCGAGGTCGGCGCCCTCCCGGATGTGCTTGAACATCCGCTTGTTCCAGGACTTCGCCACCACGCTCTCGAACGGCACGTTCAGCGCCTGCAGGAAGCTGTGGAAGCCCATCACGCCGAGGCCCACGCTGCGCTCCCGCATCGCGCTGTACTTGGCGCGCGCCATCGAATCGGGCGCGGTGTCGATGAAATTCTGCAGCACGTTGTCCAGGAACCGCATCACGTCCGGGATGAACTGCGGCTCCTTGTGCCACTCGAACCAGGTCTCGAGGTTCAGCGAGGAGAGGCAGCACACCGCCGTGCGCTCCATCCCGTGCTGGTCGAGCCCGGTCGGCAGCGTGATCTCGGAGCAGAGGTTGGAGGTCTTCACCTCCAGCCCCGCCAGCTTGTGGTGCGCCGGCTGGGCGCGGTGCACATGGTCCGAATAGATGATGTAGGGCTCGCCGGTCTCGATCCGCGCCGTCAGGATGCGGATCCAGATCGAGCGCGCCGAGACCTTCTTCACCAGCGTCCCGTCCTTCGGGGAGACCAGCGCCCAATCCTCGTCGGCCTCGACCGCGCGCATGAAGGCGTCCGGGATCAGCACGCCATGGTGCAGGTTCAGCGCCTTGCGGTTCGGGTCGCCGCCGGTCGGGCGGCGCATCTCGAGGAATTCCTCGATCTCCGGATGGCTCACCGGCAGGTAGCAGGCGGCCGAGCCGCGGCGGAGCGAACCCTGGCTGATGGCGAGGGTCAGGCTGTCCATCACCCGGATGAAGGGGATGACGCCCGAGGTCTTGCCGTTGCGCCCGACCTTCTCGCCGATACCGCGCAGATTGCCCCAATAGGAGCCGATGCCGCCGCCCTTGGCCGCCAGCCAGACATTCTCGTTCCACAGGCCGAGGATGCCCTCCAGGCTGTCCGAGGCCTCGTTGAGGAAGCAGGAGATCGGCAAGCCGCGCGTGGTGCCGCCATTGGACAGCACCGGGGTGGCCGGCATGAACCACAGCCGCGACATGTAGTCGTAGATGCGCTGCGCATGCGCCGCATCGTCGCCATAGGCGCTCGCCACCCGGGCGAAGAGGTCCTGATAGGACTCGCCAGGCAGCAGGTAGCGGTCGTCGAGCGTCGCCTTGCCGAAATCCGTCAGCAGCGCGTCGCGCGCGCGGTCGATGCGAACCTGGCTGTGGCCTTCAAGCTGAACTGCGTCGAACACGACAACCCCCATTCATCGGCCCCACGGAACAGGGCGACTCCCCCATGCCGCGGAGATTGCCTCCGGCCGGCCCACCACAACAAGATGTAGTGTTGCCACACTCCGGAAAACACCACTGCTGCGCCGGGGTTCCCCTGTTGCATTTTTCCGGCGCCCTCATCCCCACCCACAATGTTGCCGTTTCGTTCGTTGATGCAAGACTTCCAACCGCACGCGGGATTCAGGACCTGCACATCTTCGGAGCGACTCCCCGCGACGGGTCTCCCCAACCGCGCGAGAGCCTCCCGTTGGACCACGGCGGCGCCTCCCGGCGCCAGGGCCTGTGATCCGCCATCCCCGATGTCCTCGCTTTCCACAGGCCCGGCCGCGGCGATTCTCCGCGAAACGGTGCGGAAACATTCACCATGCGGCGCGACATGCGCGTGCAATGCATGCGGCGCAGGCTGCGGGACGTCACGAACACGCGGAGACCGCCCGATGCCCATCAGCCGACGCAGCGCGCTGAGCCTGCTGCCCGCGCTCGCCCTGCCCCTCGCCCGCCCCGCCGCCGCGCAGGGCGAGTCGCCGGTGCGCCTGTTCCGCCTGGTGATGCAGCGCGGCGAGGTGATCATCGGCCTCACCCCGCGCGAGCTGGAGTCGCTGGGCAGCGGGCCGGAAGTGGAGCGCATCGCCCGCCGCATCGCCGCCGAGGGCCAGATCACCGCCTGGCGCTACACGGTCACCCGCGCCCCCGATGGCAGCACGCGGCTGGCGACGCGGGAAAAGGTCGCCGTGCTGCGGCAGGAGGCGCTGATGGTGGAGCCCTATCGCCCCGCCTTGCCGGTGGCGCCACCGCCGGCAGGGTGAGCGGCGGTCCGCCCTACTGCACCCGGATGCCCGCCGCCTCGACGATGGGCCGCGCGGTCGCGATCTCGCTCTCGACGAAGGCCCGCAGTCCGGCCGGGTCGCTCGCGCGCGGCACGAAGCCCATTGCGCGCAGCCGCTCGCCGAAGGGGGCCGAGTTCACCACGGTGCGAACCCGGCGCGAGAGCTCCTCCGTCACCGGCTGCGGGATCCCCTTCGGGCCCCAGAGCCCGTACCAGGAGACCATCTCCAGCGGGTCGAGACCGCTTTCGGCCACCGTCGGGATCTCGGGTGCCAGCGGCGTGCGCTGCCGCGTGGTCACCGCCAGCGCCTTCGCGCGCCCGCCGCGCACCAGCTGCAGCGCGGAGAGGATCGGGTCGGCCAGCAGATGAATGTTGCCCGCGGCGAGGTCCGCCAGCGCCGGGCCGGCGCCGCGATAGGCCACCACCTCCGAGGAAACGCCGGCGCGCTGCTTCAGCAGTTCCACCGTCAGGTGGCCCGCCGAGCCGAGGCCGGTGGTGGCGAAATTGTAGCGCCGCGGATCCTGCCGGACGAGCGCGAAGAACTCGCCGAGCGTGTTCGCCGGCACCGAGGGGTGCGTCAGCACCAGCAGCGGCCCTTCGGCCAGCAGCGCGATGTGGCTGAAATCGTTCACCACGTCGAAGGTGATGTTGCTGTTGATCAGCGGCACCACGACATGGATCGAAGCGTTCAGCAGCAGCGTGGCGCCATCCGGCGGCGCGCGCATGACATGGGCGGAGCCGACCGCCCCGCCGGCGCCGCCCGCACGGTTCTCCACCACCCAGGTGCTGCCGGTCTGCGCGCCGAGCTCGGTCGCCAGCATCCGCGCGACGCCGTCCACCGACCCGCCGGGCGGGAACGGCACCACGATGGTGATCGGCCGGTCCGGCAGGCCCTGCGCCACGCCGTGCGTGGCGGGCAGCGCCGCGGCGCCGAGGGTCGAGAGCATGAGACTGCGACGGGTCGCGCGCATCCTGGTCATCCTTCCTGGCTGGCTAGTAGGTTCCCGGATACTGCCCGCCATCGACGAGCAGGCTCTGCCCCGTGATGAAGCCGGCGTGCGCGGAAGCGAGGAAGGCGACGCAGGCCGCGATCTCCTCCGGCGCGCCGTAGCGGCCGGCCGGGTTGCGCGCCGCGCGTTCCGCCCAGATCTCGCCGAAGGGACGGCCGGTCATCGTCACCAGCCCCTCGACATGCGCGCGTTGCGCATCGGTCGCGACGATGCCCGGCAGCAGGTTGTTGATGGTCACGCCACGCGCGACGGTCTGCCGCGACAGCCCGGCGACGAAGCCGACCAGGCCGGAGCGCGCGCCGTTCGACAGCCCGAGTTCCGCCTGCGGTTCCTTCACGCTGCGCGAGACGATGTTCACCACGCGGCCCCAACCGCGCGCCATCATCCCGTCCACCGTGCCTTGGATCATCGCGATCGGCGCCAGCATCATCTGGTCCAGCGCGCGGATCCAGGTCGCGCGGTCCCAGTCGCGGAAATCGCCGGGCGGCATGCCGTCGCCATTGTTGACCAGGATGTCCGGCTCCGGGCAGGCGGCGAGGATCGCCGCACGGCCTTCCTCCGTAGTCAGATCCGCAGCGACATGGCCGACCGGGTTGCCAGTGGCCGCGGCGATCGCCTCCGCGGCCTCGCCGAGCGGCCCGGGCTTGCGCGCGGCGATGGTCACCGCCGCGCCTTCCTGCGCCAGCCGCATCGCGACCGCCCGGCCCATGCCCCGGCTGCCGCCGCAGACCAGCGCGCGCCGGCCGGCGATGCCGAGATCCATCCCGCGCGGCGCCTATTCGGCCGCGAGCGCCATGCCGCCCGGCAGCCGCCAGCCATACTGCGCATCGAGCCCGAGCGCGCGGACGATGCCGACACCCTTCGCCAGGTGGTCTGGCTTGAGCCCCGTCAGCGGCCGCCGCAGATCGCCGGCCGGCAGGCCGACCGCCTTCATCAGCGACTTGACCGCCACCGGGTTGATCGCGCTGTAGGTGAAGTGCAGCAGCGGCAGCAGCCGCAGGTATGTCTCGCGGAACACCACGGACTGCGCCGGATCGCGCCACGGCGTGGAAAGCCGCGCCATGCCGGCGGGGTCGATGTTGCCAGTCATGTTCGCCGTGCCATGGCCGCCGAGCGACATGGTCGCCACCACCAGGCCGAGGTTCGGGCTGTCGCAGCACATGATGGTCGCATCCGGCTGCGCGGCGCAGACCTGCGCCACCTGGCCGACGCGGGTGGTGCTCTCCTTCAGCACGACGATGTTCGGGTGCTGCATCAGCCGCAGCAGGTGGTCCCAGTGCAGGTCGGACTTCACCCGCGGCGGGTTGTTGTAGATGCCGAGCGGCAGTTCCACCGCATCGGCGCATTCGGCGAAGAACGCCTCGATGTCGTCCTCGGGCGCGCAGATATAGGCGGGAGCGGCGAGGATCGCGCCATCCGCGCCGGCGGCCTTCGCATGCTGCAGGTACTTGATCGTCGCCGCGGTCGAGGGGCCGGTGCAGCCGTAGAAGAACTTCATCCGGCCCGTGGCCCCATCGGCTTTCATCGCGGCCGTCTTCTCCACGATCTCGCCCCGCTCTTCCGGCGTGAGCATGGAGACCTCGCCGGTCGAGCCCATGATCAGCACGGCGGAGGTGCCGTTCGCCGCGTGCCAGTCCAGCAGCGTCCGGAAGGCGCCGAAATCAACGGTGCCGTCGGCGTTGAACGGGGTGATGAGGGCGACGAAGGAACCCTCGATGCGCATCTTGGCCATGGCCGGTCTCCGCTGGCAGTCACCGCGCAGGTTAGCAGCCTGCCGGATGGCCGTCATGCCGTCATTGACCGGGCCGGTTCGCCGCCCTGCCCGCCGCCTCCCCAGGGCGCCGTGCCGCCCCGTTCCGTCAGGCGCGGATCCAGGTCTCCGAGAAGGCCAGCATCGCCGTCGAGATGCGCTGGCCCGCGATCTCGCGGGGGATCGGCGCGCCCGGCCGCCGCGTGCCGTTCACCGTGACCGTCGCGGCGTCGCAGCCGACGAAGAGGCTCGGCATGTGGTGCAGGCCGGTGGCCGATTGGGCGGGCGCCAGCGCGAAGCAGAAGGGCCTGCCGAGCCCCGACCATTCGAGCCTCACCGTCAGGTCGCCGGCGCGCACCGTCTCGGCGTAGCTCGTGATCGCGTCGCCACTCGACGTCACCTCATCGAGGCGGCGGTAAGTGAGCCCCTGCAAGCCCGGCAGCCCGCGCCAGGCGCCGAAATGGGACACGTATTCGGCCACCAGCCAGCGCGCGAGCTGCTCGTTGTCCGTCAGGCAGAGATTCGCGCGGCCCTCCGGCGGCGATGCCTCCTGCGGCGACTGCATCAGCACCAGCGCATGCCCGCGCCCGTGCGGCGAAAGCACCACACGGAAGAAGGAGGCGAGCGTGGTGAAGGGGCCGTCCGGGGCCTCCTTCAGCGAGATGCCGGGATTCTCGCCGGACCACTCGACGGTGCCCGGGAAGACGAGCGTCTCAGCCATCGATCCGATCCCTTGCGTTGCCAGGCCGGCAGGTTGGGCCGCGCGGCGCGCGAGATCAACGCCCCGCTGGATCCGCCGGCTCAACCCGCCGGCGCGAGGACGTGGATGGTGCGGCTGGCGATCATCTCGCGCGTCTTCGCCGCATAGGCCGCCATGTGCGGCGCCGCCGCGTGCGCCTTCAACGCCTCCGCGCTCTCCCACTTCTCGATGGCAAGGAAGGTGTCGGGGCCGAACGGGGCCTGGAAGGCGCCAATCCCCTCGGCGTCGATCGCCGGCGCGTATTCGATGCATCCCTGCTCGGCATGGACGGCGGGCATGTTGGCGCGGAATTCCTTCAGCACCGCCTCCCGCATGCCCGGCTTCGCAGTGATCACCGCGATGACATGGATCACGTCCGACACCCTCCCTCGCATTGTCGCTGCGCCCGGCCAGCCTAGGGCCGCCGCCGCGCCCCGCCAACGCCCCGCGCCGAGGTTGCGGTTGAGCCCGGGCACCGCGCGCACCATAAGGGGAGTGATCCCGAGGACAACGCCATTGCCGCAATCCACCGACCGCAGGGACGAGATCGTCGAAGAGGCGACGCAACTGGCCCGCGACGTCGCGCCCGAACTCGCCTCGATCCTGCTCACCCACTACCCGGACGCCGACACGCTCGACACGCTGCGCCCCGGCGAGACCGACATCGAGACCGCCACGGCGGTGAACCGCGCGGTGGCGACCGAGATGGCGGCGCAGGGCGTGGATGTCTTCGTCCAGCGCGCGGACCGGTCCGCCTTCCGGCGCTGGCTGCAGGGGCGCGAGGATACGCCCGAGAACCGCCTCGGCTGGATCGACCGGGACAGGCTGCTGCGCGGCGCCGATGCCTTCAAGGCGCTCGGCCTCGCGCCCCCTGCCCGGCCGCCGCGCCCGAGCTTCGGCACCGCGCCCGGGCCGATCGCCGACCGGCTGCTCGACGCCTTCGCCGACGAGGAGGAGAGCGCCTTCACCGAACTCGCGCAGCACCTGCTCGACGCCGGACGCAACGATGTGCTGGAGCTCGCCACGCGCAAGCTCGCCGCGCGCCATGGCGACGATGCCGCCGACGAGCTGGCCGGCGAGCTGCTCGCCGCCGCCGAAGGTGCGCGGGTCGGCCCCGCCGGCTGGGCCGAGCTGGTGGCGCTGCCGGTCGCGCTTCCGGCCGGCGATGCGCCGGATGCGCTGGCGCTCGCCGAAAGCCTGCTCGCCGCCGGCGCGATCCATGAGGGCCTGGAGCTCCGCTTCCTGCCCGGCTGGCGGTCGCCCGACGCGCTCGCGGAGCTTTCGCCCGGCGCCATCCGGCGCGTCCTGCTGGACCTCGTTGCCGGCACCGAGCCGCGCGCGCTGCCGCCGGGCGACACCGACGAGCTCGCCGCCCAGGGCTTCGGCGTGCTGATCGGCTGGCAGATCGACTGGAACCTCCAGCCCTGGGAGCGGATCGCCGCCGCCGGCGGCCTGCCCGAGGAGGATGAGGAGGACACGCCGGAGGATCTGCGCCGCGCCACCCTCTTCGACCATTGGCGTGCCGCCGCCTTCGAGGCGCATGGCGGCTGCGTGCCGCTCGCCCTCGTCGCGCCCTCCGAGGTCGGCGAGGAGATCGCGGCCTTCCTCGAGGAAGCCAGTGCCGGGACCGAGGGCATCGAGGAGATCCGGGAAGCCGTGGCGACCGCCAGGCGCGAGGCCGGCGATGAGGAGGTGGTCTGCCGCCCCGAGATCATCGGCGATGCGCTGGAGCTCTCCTTCTACACCGCAGGCGGCCGCTTCCTCGACAGCCTGACGCTCGACGCCGACCGCCTGCCGGCCCGGGCCGAGGAGATGCCGAAGCTGCTCCAGTCCTTCGTGCGGCTGGTCAACTACACGCCGGGCCACTAGAGCAGATCGCCGAAGGGCGGGATCGCCCGGAGGCGTGAAGCTGCTCTGCCAACAACCAAGGTGGAGCGTTTCCCGTGAACGCCAGTGAACGGAGAACGCCCCAGGGCCAAGCGCTGCGCCGGAGGACTCCGACCCATGCCGAAGACCATGCCGGACGCGCATGACCTGCTCGCCGCCGAGCGCTTCCTGGCCGCGGAGGCGCGCATCGCCGCCAGCTTCGAGCGGACCGAGGAGGCGGTCGCGCCGCTGCTGCGCGGCATGCGCGCGACCGGGCGCACCACCTACCTCACTGATCCGGAGCGCGGCGCCATCTGGGGCCACGCCTTCCTGCGGCCGCCCTACGCGCCGAGCGTCGAGGCCGAGTGGTTCCTCGCCTGGGGCCTGCGCTTCCCGGATGGCGGAAGCGGCTGGGACGCCTCTGCGCCGCGCCTGCCCAACCGGCCGCACGCCATCGTCGCGGTCGGCGCGAGCGGCGTCTCCCCGGCGCGGCCGCTGGGCGGGACCCCGCCGCCGGGCTGGTCCGTGGTGGGTGGTGAGGCCGCCTTCCTCGCCGCGGCCCGCCCCTTGCAGGATTTCCCGGCCGAGCCCGAGGCGATGGCCTCGGCACTCGCGGCCTGGACGCTGGCGCGGATCGAGGAGGTGAAGGCCGCGCTACCGGGTCTCGCCGCGGCCTGAACCGCGCGCGGCCTCACCCCGAAGGCAGCAGCTCCGCGATTGCGATGCCCGCCTCGCCCTGCACTGCATAGAGCAGGTACAACCGGCCATCCTCCTCGAACACCGCGGGGTCGCGCAGCTGGTTCACCGGCCCCGCGACGGCGCCGCGAAACGAAGGGAGCAGCGGCAGGCCGGCGCCTTCCCAGGCTTCCTCGGGCCGCAGCACCTCCTCCGCTTCGCCCGCCACGCGCCACGCGCGCCAGTCGCCCACCAGCGGGATGCGCGAGTGCAGGATGCGTTCCGGCACGTCGCCCACCTGCGTCCAGAATACGTGCAGCACATCCCCGCGCAGCAGCACGGCGGTGTGGCGCTGCCGCGGGTTGAACAGCTCGGGGCCGCGCTCGAAGCCCGAGAGCCCGTCCGCCGAGCGGAACAGGATGCCCGGCATCGCCAGAGCGTAATGCGCGCCGCCATGGCGGAAGACGCGGAAATAGGAAGGGCCGAGCAGCTCCGGCCGCGCCCGGAAGCTCAGCCCGTCCGCGGAAATCGCGACGCGCGTGCGCTGCACGTCCCAGCCGACGAGCCCGTGATAGTACATCACCACGCGCCGGTTGGCGTGGTCCACATGCACGTCCGGCGAGGCGATGTGGGGATGTGAGGCCTCGATCTCCGGTGCGAGCATGCCAGCTGTGCCGGGTGGCGCATTGCCGGGCAGCCGCTCCCTCCTGGACTCGTCCGGCGGCGGCGGTTCTGTCGGGAAGAGGCTGTCGCGCAGGTCGAGGCTGCCCGGCTCATGCATCCGCCACGGTCCTTCCGGCGCATCGGCATAGGCCAGGCGGATGTAGGATCCCTTGTGGTCGGCGAAGTAGAGGTAGTAGCGCCCGAGCGCACCCGGCACCCACTCCGGCACGCGGATCATCGAGGGGCCCTGCACATTGGCGCCCATCCGCGCATCCATGCCGGGAAGGATGATCGGGCCGATCCGCCGCACCTGCCACTGCGCCATGCCGTTCCCTCCGCAACCGGCGCGCAGCATGGCATCCTGGGCGGCGCCCCGCCTACCCGCCGAGGCGGCGCGCCAATTTTTCCTGCCCCTCGCGCGGCATGTGCAGGCCGAGCTTGCTGCGCCGCCACAGCACGTCCTCGGCGGTGCGCGCCCATTCGTGGCGGACCAGCCAATCCAGCTCGCGCTCCGTGAAGCCTGCGCCGTACTCCTCGCCCATCGCATTCGGCCCGCTCGCACCGTCGAGCAGCGCATCGAGGTCGCTGCCATAGGCGCGCACCAGGCGGTGCAGCGTGGAAGGCGGCAGCCAGGGATGGCGGCGCGCCATCTCGGACTCGAAGGCCGGCAGGTCGCGGCCGCCGAGATCACCCCCAGGCAGCGGCGACGTCGCGGTCCAGGGCGTGCCCTCGCGGCCGAGCAGGCCGCCGATGCGCGCCACCGCCTCCTCCGCGAGGCGCCGGTAGGTGGTGATCTTGCCGCCGTAGATGGTGAGCACCGGCGCCTGCCCCGCCGGCGCATCGGTCTTCAGCACATAGTCGCGCGTGACGGCGGAGGGGTTGTCGGCACCGTCGTCGTGCAGCGGCCGCACGCCTGAATAGCTCCAGACGATCTCCTCGGGCTGCGGTGCGCGGCGGAACTGGCGGCCGACGGCGGCGCAGAGATAGGCCGCCTCCTCCGCCGAGCAGCAGGCGCTGCGCGCATCGCCCTGGTGCGGCACGTCGGTGGTGCCGACCAGCGAGAAGCGGCCCTCATAGGGTATCACGAAGACGACGCGGCGGTCGTCGTTCTGCAGGATGTAGGCCTGCTCGCCCTCATAGAGCGCCGGCAGCACGATATGGCTGCCGCGGACCAGCCGCACCCGCCCCTGCGGCTCGGCGTGGGCCGCATCCTGCGCTTCCAGCACCCAGGGGCCGGCGGCGTTCACCAGCGCACGCGCGCGGACGACGCGCTGGCTGCCGTCCGGCATGGCCAGCCGACAGATCCAGTTCTCCACGCCGCGCTCGGCCCCGGCGAATGCGGTGCGCACCAGCACCTCGGCGCCGCGCGCGGCCGCATCGCGCGCGTTCAGCACAACCAGGCGGCTGTCCTCCACCCAGCAGTCGGAATAGGCGAAGGCATCGGTGATCCCGGGCTTCAGCGGCGCACCATAGGCATGGCGCGCGGTGGCGATGCTCTCGGTGCCCGGCAGGCTCACCCGCCGCGCAAGGTGATCGTAGAGGAACAGGCCGGCGCGGATCACCCAGCGCGGACGCATCTCCGGCCGGTGCGGCAGCACGAAGCGCATCGGCCACACGATGTGCGGCGCGATCTTCAGCAGCACCTCGCGCTCGGCGAGCGCTTCGCGCACCAGGCGGAACTCGTATTGCTCAAGGTAGCGCAGCCCGCCATGGATCAGCTTGGAGCTGGAGGAGGAGGTGGCGCCGGCCAGGTCGCCGCGCTCCACCAGGCAGGTGGAGAGCCCGCGCCCTTGCGCGTCGCGCGCGATCCCGGCGCCATTGACGCCGCCGCCGATGACGAGAAGGTCGAAGCTTTCCTGCATCGCCGCGCTCAGCCTGGCGGCCGCGGTCGCGCCGCGAGGACGGCATCGGCGAATTCCACGAAGCCTGCGCCCCCCGCCCCCGCCGTCACGTAAGCCGGCGCTGCTGCAATGCCGGGCAGGAAGGGCGCGATATTGGCGACGCCCACCGAGAGCGGCAGCGCGGCGAAGAGCGGCGCGTCATTCGGGCTGTCGCCGAGAAAGGCAGCGCGGTCCAGCGCCTGCTCCAGCGGGCACCACAGCGCTTCGAACAGGTGGCGCAGCCCCGCGAGCTTGTCCCAGGCGCCGATCCAGGCGTTGACATGGATGGAGCTAACCTTCGCCTCGGCGCCGCCCGCCCGGAAGATTGCGGCGATCCGCTCGGCCTCCGCGAGCGGCAGCGGCCCGGCATCCTCGGCGAAGTCGAGTGCCAGGTCGAACATCCGGAAGGGCTGGTCGGCGGCGGGCCGGCTGCCCGGCACGGCGGCCAGGGCGCGCGCGGCCAGCGCCTCCAGCCGGGCGCGCGCGGCGAGGCGCGCGGCGTCATCCTGCACATGGTACCGCCGCATCCGGCGCGCGGCATGGTCCATGGCGTACCAGAGCGCGCCATTCTCCCCCACCACCGCGGCGACGGGCCAGAGCCGCGCGACCATGTCGCACCAGCCGGCCGGCCGCCCGGTGACCGGCACCACCAGCAGCCCCGCCGCCTGCAGCCGCTCCATCGCGGCGTAGGCAGCGGCGGTGAGCCGGCCTTCGGTGGTCAGCGTGTCGTCGATGTCGGTGAGCACCCAGCGCAACGCGGCCAGCCGCGCGGTCGGCACGGCGGCCAGGGGCTGCGGCGCGGCGGCCGCGGGACGGGTCAGGGCGCCCATGCGGTGGAGTGTGGCACATCCGGCAACGAATGTGGAGCCTCACAAATTCACGACGCGTCATCCGCCAGCGTCACGGCCATGCCCGCCCGGCCCAGCGCCGCCGCCAGCCCCGGCGGCGGCGGCGCCTCGGTCACCAGGTCGGTCAGTTCCCCCAGGGGGCAGACGCACTCCAGCAGTCCGCGCCCGAATTTCCCGGAATCGGCCAGCAGCATCCGCCGCGGCGCCCGGCCGAGCATGGCGCGCTTCACCCAGGCGGCGCGCGAGACCGCTTCGCACGGCCCCTCCTCCGTCAGCCCCGATGCGCCGATCACCGCCAGGTCGGCGTTGAAGCGGCGCAGGAAGGCCTCGGTCTCGGAGCCATAGACGCCCCGTTCGGCGGCGCTGACCTCGCCGGGGCACAGCACCACGCGCAGCAGCCCGGCCGGCGCGGCGGCCAGGTCGCCCGCCCCGGGCAGGGTGTTGGTGAGCACCGTCGCCGCGCTGCCGCGGGCCACCAGGGCGCGGGCGAAATGCGAGGTGGTGCTGCCGGCGTCGAGCATGACGACGTCGCCCGGTTCCACCAGCGCCGCCGCCGCCGCGCCGATCCGCGCCCGCTCCGCCACCGCCATCCGCTCGCGCGAGGAGAGTTCCGGCTGCAGCGCCGCCTGCACCACCGAGGCGCCGCCATAGGTCCGCCGCACCGCGCCCTGGCGCGACAGTTCCTCGATGTCGCGCCGCACCGTCTCCGAGGAGACGCCGAAGGAGGTGGCGAGCGAGGAGATGCGCACCGTCGGGTCGGTCGCGAGCGCGGCGAGGATGCTGCGGTGGCGCTGCGCCTTGGCCGGTGCGCCGTCGGTCCTGCGGGGCATGTGTGGAGCATGCCACAGCCCACCCGGACTGTCGCCAGGCCCCGATCAGCCCAGCCTGTCAGCCCGGCCTGGCGGCCCGGTTCGTCAGCCCGGCGGCGGGCCCTGGTCGCCACCGGGGTCGGCGCCCGGCAGCGCGCCGGCCCCGGCGGCGTTCATCGCCAGCAGCCCGGCCGCCAGCCGGGTCAGGCAGCGCGCGGCGTGCCGCCGGACTGCGGCCGGGCCTTCGGAGCCCTCGGGCAGGGTGCAACCGGCCAGGGTGATGGCGGTGCCGAGGATCCGCGCCTCCAGCGCCGCGATCTGCGCCTCGGCCGAGGCATCGCGGCCGAATTCCGCGTCCAGCGCTTCCCCGGCCCGCTCGACCTCCGCCTCCACCCGCGCATCCTCGGCGACAATGCCGAGGATCTCGGCCGGCGGGTCCGGCTCCTCCTCGGCGAGCACGGCCAGCAGCCCGAGCGAGGCGATCAGCGTCTGGATCGGCCCGTGCTCGCCGCCGCGCGAGGCGAAGGCGCCGAAGGCGACCGCCAGCGCCGCCTCGCCCAGCACCTCCCGCGTCTCGGTGTCCATGGCGGAGACGGGCGGCGCGTCGTCCCCGGGCGCGGCATCGGCGCCGGGCATGGCCGGCACGCCGCCCTCGGCGAAGGCCCGGCTGAGTGTGGCCAGCGCGTCGAGCAGACGCTGTTCGGAAGTTCCCGCCATGCTTTCCCGCTCCGGCTCCAGGCCAGGCTAGCGCACGGATGCCCGGCCGCGTTCCGCGACCGGTGAACGCCTTGCGCCGCCTGACGTTGCGGACGCGACAAGCCTGGGAGCATCCGCACCAATGCGCAACACCGAGGCCCCGGGCCCGGCCGAAGGCGGCTGGCGCGGCGAGGTCGCGTTCCTCCGCCGCACCCTGATCGTCGCGGGCGTCGTGATCCTGCTGCTGCTGGCCTGGACCGTCCGCCACGCGCTGCTCATGGGGTTCGCGGCGCTGCTGGTCGCGGTGCTGCTGCGCATGCTGGCCGATCCGCTGCGGGAACGGCTCGGCGTGCCCGGCGGCTGGTCGGTTGCCGCCGCCTGCCTGGTCGTCGCCCTGCCGATCGCGCTGGCGCTGTGGCTGGCCGGCAGCGAGATGCGGGAGCAACTCGGCCTGCTGCTCGAACAACTGCCGGAGGCCGCGGAGACCCTGGAACGCGAGTTCGGCCTGCCTATTCCGGGGGCGGGCGAGGCGGATCCGGGATCGCTGCTCGATGCATCGGTGTTCGGCACCGTGGCGGGGCGCATCGCGAGCTTCGCCCTGGCCACCGTGGACGCCCTGGCGGGGCTGGTGATCGTGGTGGTCGGCGGCATCTACTTCGCCGGCGATCCGGCGACCTACCGTCGCGGCCTGGCGCGGCTGCTGCCGCGGGCGCAGCAGGCCCTCGGCGAGGAGGCGCTGGCGGCGAGCGGGAATGCGCTGCGGCTATGGCTCACGGGGCAGCTCATGGCGATGGCGGTGGTCGGAACGCTGACCGGCCTCGGCACCTGGGCGATCGGGCTGCCGGCGCCGCTGGCGCTCGGGCTGCTGGCGGGACTGGCGAACATCGTGCCGCTGCTCGGCGCCTTCATCGGCGCCGTCCCGGGCGTGCTGCTGGCGATCAACCTGGGCTGGGAGACGCTGGCCTGGACCGTCGCGCTCTACCTTGCGGTGCAGCAGCTGGAGGGCAATGTGCTGACGCCGATGGTCGGCGAGCGGATGGTGTCCATTCCGCCCGGGCTGCTGCTGATCTCGCTGGTGGCGGCGGGGGCGGCGCTCGGCATCGGCGGCGTGCTGCTCGCCGCGCCGCTGACCGTCGTGATGGTGGTGCTGGTCAGCAAGCTCTATGTGCAGGAGACGCTGGGCAAGCCCGTCGAGGTGCCCGGAGAGAAAGCCGGCGAGGATCGGGGCTGACCGGCGTCTGGCAAGCGGTGCCGGCGCTGCGTAACCTCCCGCCTTCGTCGGGCGAAATGGCCTGGAACAGCCGAGGAGTCGCCGTGTCCGTCCGCCCGCCCGCCCTGCCCCGCCGGCTCGATCCCGCCAAGTTCGCCGATCCGCTCATCACCGCCCGTGGCGAGCGCCGGGCTCAGGTGGCACCGAAAGGCCTGCAGACGCTGTGGATCAACACCGGCACGCTCTGCAACATCGCCTGCGCCGGCTGCTACATCGAGAGCAGCCCGCGCAACGATGCCCTGGTCTACATCTCCGCCGCCGAGGTCGCCGCCTATCTCGACGAGGCGGCGGCGCGCGGCGAACCGCTGCAGGAGGTGGGCTTCACCGGCGGCGAGCCCTTCATGAACCCGGAGCTTTGCGCGATGCTGGCCGATGTGCTGGCCCGCCCGGAGCTCGGCGCCATCGTGCTGACCAATGCGATGCAGCCGATGCGCCGCTATGCCGCGCCGCTGCTGGCGCTGCGCGACCGCTTCGGGACGGAGCGGCTGACCATCCGCGTCAGCCTCGACCACCACGAGCCCACCCATCATGACGTCGAGCGCGGCGAGGGCAGCTTCGCGAAGACGCTGGAGGGCTTGGCCTGGCTGGCGCGCGAGGGGTTCCGCCTGCATGTCGCCGGCCGCGCCGCCTTCGGCGGCGAGGACGAGGCCACCATGCGCGCCGGCTTCGCCCGCCTGTTCGCCACCCATGCGATCCCGGTGGACGCCCATGACCCGGTGGCGCTGATGCTGTTCCCGGAGATGGACGCCGGGGCCGACGTGCCGGAGATCACCGAGGCGTGCTGGGGCATCCTGCACAAGGCGCCGGAGAGCGTGATGTGCGCCAGCTCCCGCATGGTTGTGAAGCGCAAGGGCGCGGCCCAGCCGGCAGTGGTGGCCTGCACGCTGCTGCCCTACGACCCGCAATTCGAGCTCGGCGCCACGCTGACGGAGGCGATGCGCCCGGTGGCGCTGAACCACCCGCATTGCGCGCGCTTCTGCGTGCTCGGCGGCGCCGCCTGCTCGCGGTGAGGCCGCGCGCCGGTCAGTGGCCGCCGCCGAAGCCGTCGGCCTTCACCGGGCGCAGCAGCAGCACCAGGGGCACGGCGAGGATGAACAGGCCGCCGAGTGCCAGCAGGATGTCGTTGTAGGCCAGCACCGTCGCCTCGCGCCCGACCACCTGGCGCACGATCTCGAGCGCCGCGCGCTCCGCCTCGGCGAGGTCCATGCGCAGCGCCAGCGCATTGGTCAGCGTGTCGAGATAGGCGGTGGCGCCCGGGCGGTCCCAGGTGACCTGCCCGGCCATCTGCTGGCGGTAGAGGAAGCCGCGCTCCGTCGCCAGCGTGTTGATCGCCGCCAACCCCACCGCCCCGCCGAGGTTGCGCATCAGGTTGTAGAGGCCGGACGCGTTCTTCACCTCCGCCGCCGGCAGCGTGCCGAGGGTGATCTGGTTGATCGGCAGCATCACGAACATCATCGCGAAGCCGCGCAGCCCGAGCGGCAGCGCGAGATCCCAGAAGCCGCTTTCAGCCGTCAGGCCGGCGGTCATGCGGATCGAGACGCCGAACATCGCAAGCCCGAGCGCCAGCACCGCGCGCAGATCGAGCAGCCGCGCCGCGAGCCCGGCATAGGGCGCGCCGAGCAGCATGAACAACCCGGTGACCGCCATCACCTCGCCGATCTGCAAGGCGTCGTACCCACGCACCCGGGCGAGGAAGAGCGGCACCAGATAGACCGCGCCATAGAGCCCCATGCCCATCAGCAGGCTGAAGCCGCAGCCGAGCGCGAAATTGCGGTCGCGGAAGGCGCGCAGCCGCACCACCGGCTCCGCCGCCGCGAAGGCGCGCCAGAGGAACAGTACGCCCGAAGCGGCGCAGATCGCCGCCACCGCGGCGATGGTCCCGTCCTCCAGCCAGTCCGATCGCGGCCCCTCTTCCAGCACATATTCCAGGCAGCCGAGGAAGCCGGCCATGGACAGCAGGCCCCACCAGTCGAAGCGGGCGAGAAGGCGGCGGTCGCCGCGGTCGATGTCGAGCAGCCGCCACACCGCGCCGGCCACCGCCAGGCCGATCGGCACGTTCACCAGGAACAGCCAGTGCCAGGAGAAGGTTTCGGTGATCCAGCCGCCGAGCGTCGGCCCGATGGTCGGCGCCAGGGTCGCGGTCAGCCCGATCAGCAGGCTCATCCGCACGCGCTGCGCACCCTGGAACAGCAGGTACGAGGTGGCGAAGACGGTCGGGATCATCGCGCCGCCCAGGAAGCCTTGCAGCGCGCGGAAGACGATCATCTCCGGCAGCGAGGTCGCCAGCGCGCAGGCCAGCGAGAAGGCCGTGAAGCCGAGGCAGGAGGCGACGAACAGCACCCGCGTGGACCACAGCCGCGACAGGAAGCCCGAGAGCGGGATCATCACGATCTCGGCCACCAGGTAGCTGGTCTGCACCCAGCTCGCCTCCTCCGGCGCGGCGGAGAGCCCGGCCTGGATCTCGGCGATCGAGGAGGCGACGATCTGGATGTCCAGGATGGCCATGAACATCCCGAACACCATCGCCAGGAAGCCGAGCATCTGCGCCCGCGGCACCGCCGCCGGCGGCGCCGGCAGGGCGCCGGCCGTGGTCGCGCCCAAGATGCCTACTCGGCCAGCATGGCGTCGCGCAGCACGCCGGCGGCGGCGGCGAACAGGCCACTCGGCCGCGTCGGATCGTCGCGGGTGTCCACCTCCGCCACCACCGACAGGCCGGGGCGCAGCAGTTCCAGCCCTTCCGTCGTCGCGGGATCGAGCGCGATGCGCACCGGCACGCGCTGCACCACCTTGGTGAAGTTGCCGGTCGCATTCTCCGGCGGCAGCAGGCTGAACTGGCTGCCGGTGGCCGGCGCCAGGCTCGCGAGCCGGCCGGTGAGCGCGACATCGGGGATGGCATCCACCGTCAGCCGCACAGGCTGGCCGATTCGCATGCGGGCAAGCTGCGTTTCCTTGAAGTTCGCCACCACCCATTGCCGCGCGGGCGGCGGGGCAATGGCGATCAGCGGCTGGCCGGGCCGCACATGCTCGCCGAGCTGCGCCGCGCGGTTGGCCGCGATGCCCTCCACCGGCGCGCGGATGACCGTGTCGGCCAGCGCGTGCCGTGCCATGCCGAGCGCCGCCTCGGCATGGTCGCGCCGCGCCCGCGCCTGGTCGCGATTCGCCTCCAGCACCGGCAGCGCGCGCCGCTGCGCCTCGAGCCCGCCGCGCGCCGCGGCGACGCCGGCTTCGGCCTTGCGCAGATCGGCCTCGGCGCGGTCGCGCGCCTGGCGCGAGGCATAACCGCCGCCGGCCAGCTGCCCGGCGCGGCGGAAATCGCCCTCGGCGCGGGCCAGCTCCGCCCGCGCGGCGTCGAGCTCCGCCGCCGCCGCATCGACCTGCGCGCGCTGCTGCGCGATCTGCTCGGTCAGCGTCACCACCGCCGCGCGCGCCTCGGCGAGCCCCGCCTCGGCCTCGGCCACCCGCGAGCGCCAGTCGCGGTCATCGAGCCGGATCAGTGCCTGGCCGGCTCGCACGGGCTGGTTGTCCTCGACCAGGATCGCCGCAACCTCACCCTCGACCCGGGCCGACAGCACCGCGATGTCGCCGGCGATCGCGGCGTTGTCCGTGGATTCGAGGAACCGCCCGGTGCTCCACCACCAGCCCCCGGCCAGCAGCCCGGCCAGCAGCACCAGCCCGGCCAACGGCAGGCGCAGCCGCCGCAGCAGGCGGCGCCAGGCGGGCGGAGGGGCGGGCGTGCCCAGCGGCGGATCGCGATCCGCCCGGGTTTCTGTCAGCGCATTCATCGTCGGCCTTCGGCGGAAGGGGCGGCGCCCTGCGCGGGCAACCGGGGGCGGCTCGCTTCGGAGCCCTGCGGCCCCGTCACGGCAGGATTCCGGGCGATGCGCCGGTTCCGCCTCTCCTTCCTCCGCCGCCGGCCGGACGGGCCGGGCGACAGGCTGCGCCGAAGACGCCGGACCGCGCGACAAGGTTGCCTGACACCGCACGACAGCGCGCACCGCCTGGAGCGGCGCATCCCGCTCCGCTACAACCGCCGCCCGCCAACCGCTCTGGGAGACCCGACAAGATGAAGCTGACCTGGTTCGGACACTCCGCCTATCGGCTCGAACTCGGCAAGTCGGTGGTGATGATCGACCCCTTCCTCACCGGCAACCCATCCTTCAAGGGCGATCCGGCCGAGGCCGCGGCGGGGGCGACGCATGTGCTGCTCACCCATGGCCATGCCGACCATGTCGGCGATGCGCTGGCGATCAGCGAGCGCACCGGCGCCAAGGTCGTGGCGAACTACGAGATCTGCATGTGGCTCGGCCGGAAGGGCCTCAAGGCGATGGACCCGATGAATTCGGGCGGCACCACCGACCAGGGCGAGTTCAGCGTGACGCTGACCATCGCCTTCCACTCCTCCTCCGTGATGGATGAGAACGGCATCTCCCAGGATCTCGGCCTGCCGCACGGCGTGGTGGTGACGCCGAAGCTGCCCGGGGAGCCGACCCTGTACCACATGGGCGACACCGAGCTCTTCTCCGACATGGCGCTGATCGAGGAGCTGCACCATCCCACGGTGGCAATCGTGCCGGTCGGGGACCGCTTCACCATGGATGGGCGGCGCGGCGCGCTGGCGGTGCAGCGTTTCCTGCCGGGCGTGAAGACCGCGATTCCCTGCCATTGGGGAACCTTCCCGATCATCGCGCCCACTCCGGATGCCTTCGTGCAGCACATGCAGGGCGCCACGGCAAAGGTGCTGGTGCCGCAGATCGGCGTGCCGGTCACAATCTGAGCTACAACTTCGAACCATCTCAACATTGCGCGAACGATGCTGATCCGCTAACTGCACCGTGCGCGCCCGCGTTGAGGTTTCGGAACGGGGCGGATCTGGCCTGAATCCTGCGGGATGCCCAGGGCACCAGTCGCCCTCCGCTGCGTTGCACCACCGGGCTCGATGGCTTCGTCCCGGCGCAGCCGATCCCGGCCGCGCCCTATTCGTTTGCGTGTCACGCATGCCTATGTTTGCGTGCCACGCGTGCCTATATGTGCCTTCGCCATGAGCCTGCCTGCGCCGTTGTTGCTCGTGCCTATCGCTCCCCTGGAGGGGCCTGAATGAGGGCTGTGCCGGTCATCGCGCTGATCCCGACCGTCGCGCGTGGCGCGGCGGAAGAGGTGAAGCGTCATCGCATGCCCGGCTCCGACCTGCCGGTGGCGATGGCTGTGGAGGTCCCGGCGGGTGCGACGATGGTCCACCTCTCGGGCGCCACGCCAGCGCTGCGTCCGGATGGCAGCTATGGCGACACCCGCACCCAGACGCGCGGCGCGCTGCGCAGCCTCGAGGACATGCTGCGCCGCCTGGGCCTCGACCTCGGCGACGTGGTGCGGATGCAGGCCTTCCTGGTTGGCGACCCGGCCCAGGATGGTCGGATGGACACCGCCGGCTTCATGGCCGCCTACCGCGAGTTCTTCGGCACCTCGGCGCAGCCCAACCTGCCGGCGCGGACCGTGGTGCAGGTCGCGGGCCTCGCCGATCCCCGGCTGCTGGTTGAGATCGAGGTCAGCGCCGCCCGCTCGCGCCGCTGAGCCGAGCCTACTCCACGATCCCCGGCCGCGCGCTGGCGTGATGCTCGCGCAGCACCGCGCCGCTCGTTGCATCCACCTCCCGCAGCAGCACGCCATAGCCCCAGAGGTCGGCGAGCTGCTGCAGCACTTGGCGCGCTTCCTCCGGCTCCAGCATCTGCCGGTCCAGCACGGCATGGCGCAGCATCAGGCGGCGGTCGCCCGTCAGATCCACATCCTCCACCTGGATGTCGGGATCGATGCGGCCGATGTCGTATTGCCGCGCAAGGGCACGACGCACCCGCAGATAGCCGCGCTCGTCGTGGATCGCGCCGACCAGCAGCTCCTCCTCCGCCTGGTCGTCCGCCAGGTGGAACAGGCGCAGCCGCCGCATCAGCCGCGGGCTGAGGTACTGCGCGATGAAGCTGTCGTCGCGGTGATTGGCCCACGCCTCCCGCAGCACCGCCGGCGCATCGCCGTGGCCGGCGATGTCCGGGAACCACGCGCGGTCCTCGTCATCGGGGGCGGTCGCGATGCGCGCGATATCCTCCATCATGGCGTAGCCGAGCGCATAGGGATTGATGCCGCCATAGCGCGGATCGTCGAAGGTCGGCTGGAACACCACGTTGGTGTGGCTGTGCAGGAACTCGAGATACTGCCCGTCCGAGAGGCGTCCCTGCTCATGCAGCCTGGTCATGATGCGATGGTGCACCCAGGTGGCGCAGCCCTCGTTCATCACCTTGGTCTGGCGCTGCGGATAGAAATACTGCTCGACGTGGCGGACGATGCGGAGGATCTCGCGCTGCCAGGGCTTCAGGCGCGGGGCGGTCTTCTCCAGGAAGTAGAGCAGGTTCTCCTGCGGCAGCTGCAGCAGCGCGCGGCGCCGCGCCTCCTCCGCCTTCGCGCCCGGCGCGTTCTTCGGGCCGGGGATGGTGCGCCAGAGGTCGTCGTAGATGCGTTCCTCGTGCTGGCGCCGCTCGCGCTCGCGCCGCTCCTCGCTGGCGAGGTCGGGGATGCGCCGGCGCGGCACGCGGAACACGCCGTGCGAGGAAAGCGCATGCGCGGCATCCAGCACGCGCTCGACCGCCGCCTCGCCGTACTTGTCCTCGCAGTTCATGATGTAGCCGCGGGCGAATTCCAGGTAGTCGAGGATGCCGTGCGCATCCGTCCACTCCAGGAACAGGTGGTTGTTGCGGAAGAAGTGGTTGTGGCCGTATGCGGCATGCGCGATCACCAGCGCCTGCATCGTCGCCGTGTTCTCCTCCATCACGTAGCAGAGGCACGGGGAGGAGTTGATGACGATCTCGTACGCCAGGCCCTGCATGCCGCGGCGGTAGAGCATCTCGTGCCGGGCGAAGCGCTTGCCGAAGGACCAGTGGCGGTAGAGAACAGGCATGCCGTTCGCGGCATAGGCGTCAAGCATCTGCTCGGCCGAGATGACCTCGATGCGGGTGGGATAGAGCGAGAGGCCAAGCTCGCCGATGGCGATCTCGCCGCACGCATCGTGGATCCGGCGCAGCGTGTCGAAATCCCAATCCGCGCCGGGGAACAGCAGCCGGTCCTTCCCGATGGCATTCATGCCTTCTGCGCCTCCACCGCGCCCTTGCGGAACAGGTCTCGGAACACGGGGTAGATGTCCTTGCGGTGCCGCACCTTGCGCATCGCCAGCCGCGGCTCCACCGTGCGCAGCCGACCATAGGTGCGCCACAGCTCCGTCTCGCGCGGCATGAAGCCGATCGGCCCGCCATCATCCTCGCGGCCCACTTCGAGGTAGGCAAAATACTGGCTCGCCGGCAGCACGCGGTCGGCCAGCAGATGCGCGGTGCGGTCGTTGTCTGCGCTGGTGTTGTCGCCGTCGGAGGCCTGCGCGACGTAGATGTTCCAGTCCGCCGGGCTGTAGCGCGCCTCCATCACCTTGATCATCTCCTCGAAGGCGGTGGAAACGACCGTGCCGCCCGTCTCGGGGCTGCGGAAGAAGGTCTCCTCGTCAACCTCCTTCGCCTCGTGCGTATGGCGGATGAAAACCACCTCCACCTGCTTGTAGCGGCGCTTCAGGAACAGGTGCAGAAGCAGGTAGAAGCGCTTGGCGAGGTCCTTCATTCCCTCCGTCATGCTGCCCGAGACATCCATCAGGCAGAACATCACCGCGCGCGCGATCGGCTTCGGCGCCGGTTCGAACTGCCGGTAGCGCACGTCGATCGGGTCGATATAGGGAATGCGCATGGCGCGCTGCCGCAGCACGCCGATCCGCCCGCGCAGCGCTTCGGCCTCGGCGGGGTCGTTCTCCTCCGCGAGACGCAGCGCCTCCTCCAGCTCCTCCAGCTCCTGCGGCTTCGGGCGGCGCAGCGCAAGCCGGCGCGACATCGCGTTGCGCATGGTCCGCCCGAGCGCCAGGTTCGCCGGCGAGCCCTGCGTCGCGAAGCCCGCGCGGCGCACGCCGGAGGCATCGCCCTCCACCACGCGCTTCTTCGCGAGCTCCGGCAGTTCCAGATCCTCGAGGAACAGGTCGAGGAATTCATCCTGCGTCAGCGCGAAGCGGAACGCATCCTCGCCCTCGCCATCGGGGCTGCCCTCGTTGCCGCCGCCGCCGCCGCCGCGCGGGCGCGGGATGGTGTCGCCTTCGACATACTCCTTGTTGCCCGGCAGCACATGCTCGCGGAAGCCTCCGGCGTCGCGGTGGAAGCGCGGCTCCTTCACGCCGGAGGCGGGGATGCTCACCTCGCCGCCGCGTTCCATGTCCTTCAGGCTTCGCTCGCCGGCCGTGTTGCGCACGGCGTCGCGGATCATGTCCTTCGCGCGACGCAGGAAGCGTTGTCGGTTCGCGAGGCTCTTGCCGCCGGGATTCAGCCGGCGGTCCACGATCTGCATTATCCTAGGCCCTCAATCGCCGGGAGCAATCCCGGCGCGCCCGAAGCGGGGCGCGCCGGCTGCTCGCTCATGGAGAAGGTCGCACTCATCACCCCGATTGCTTCACCCGCATGTACCACTCCACCAGTCGCCGAACCTGCCGCTCCGTGTAGCCGCGGCTGGTCATGCGGCGGACGAACTCGTCGTGCTTGCGCTCGCTTTCCTGGTCCTTCTTGGACCCGAAGCTGATCACCGGCAGAAGGTCCTCCACCTGGCTGAACATCCGCCGCTCGATCACCTCGCGGATCTTCTCGTAGCTGGTCCAGGACGGATTCCTGCCCGCATTCGCCGCCCGCGCCCGCAGCGAGAACTTCACCACCTCGTTGCGGAAGTCCTTCGGGTTGGCGATGCCGGCGGGCTTCTCGATCTTGGTCAGCTCCTGGTTCAACGCCTCGCGGTTCAGCAGCTGCCCGGTGTCGGGATCCTTGAAGTCGAGATCCTCGATCCAGGCGTCGGCATAGGCCACGTAGCGGTCGAACAGATTCTGGCCATAGTCCGAGTAGCTTTCCAGATACGCCTTCTGGATCTCGTTGCCGATGAACTCCGCATAGCGCGGCGCGAGCTCGCCCTTGATGAACTCGAGGTAGCGCTTCTCGGTGTCGTCGCCGAACTGCTCGCGGCGGATCGCCTGCTCCAGCGAGTACATCAGGTGCACCGGATCGGCCGCGACCTCGCTGGTGTCGTGGTTGTAAGTGGCCGCCAACACCTTGAAGGCGAAGCGCGTCGAGATGCCGTCCATGCCCTCGTCGTTGCCCGCCGCGTCGCGGTACTCCTGCAGGGACCGCGCGCGCGGATCGGTCTCCTTCAGGCTCTCGCCATCATAGACGCGGAGCTTGGAGTAGAGGTTGCTGTTCTCGTGCTTCTTCAGGCGTGACAGCACGGAGAACCGCGCCAGCATCTCCAGCGTGCCGGGCGCGCAGGGCGCCGCGGCCAGCTCGCTGGTGCGCACCAGCTTGTCGTAGATCTTCTGCTCCTCCGTCACCCGCAGGCAGTACGGCACCTTGATGACGTAGATGCGGTCGATGAAGGCCTCGTTGTTCCGATTGTTGCGGAAGGCCTGCCACTCGGCCTCGTTGGAGTGCGCCATGATGATCCCCTGGAAGGGGATGGCGCCGATGTTCTCGGTGCCGATGTAGCTGCCTTCCTGCGTCGCGGTCAGCAACGGGTGCAGCATCTTGATGGGCGCCTTGAACATCTCAACGAATTCGAGCATGCCCTGGTTGGCGCGGTTCAGCCCGCCGGAGAAGCCGTAGGCGTCCGGATCGTTCTGCGCGTACTGCTCCAGCCGGCGGATATCCACCTTGCCGACCAGTGACGAGATGTCCTGGTTGTTCTCGTCGCCCGGCTCGGTCTTGGCGATCGCGATCTGCCGGAGTCGCGAGGGGTTCAGCCGCACCACGCGGAAGCGGGAGATGTCGCCGCGGAACTCATCCAGGCGCTTCACCGCCCAGGGGCTCATGAAGCCGCCGAGCCGCCGGCGCGGGATGCCGTACTTGTCCTCCATCACCGCGCCGTGCTTTTCGGCATCGAACAGGCCGAGCGGGCTTTCGAAGACCGGGCTGACCTGGTCGCCGGCTTTCAGCGCATAGATGGGCATCACCTCCATCAGCGCCTTCAGCCGCTCCGCGAGCGAGGATTTGCCGCCGCCGACCGGTCCGAGCAGGTAGAGGATCTGCTTGCGTTCCTCCAACCCCTGCGCGGCATGGCGGAAGAAGCCGACGATGCGCTCGATCGTCTCCTCCATGCCGTAGAACTCGGCAAAGGCCGGGTATCGTCTGATCGTGCGGTTGAGAAAGATGCGCCCGAGCCGCGGGTCCTTCGCCGTGTCCACCAGCTCCGGCTCGCCGATCGCGGCGAGGATTCGTTCGGGGGCGGAGGCGAACATGGTCGGGTCGTGGCGACACGCCTCGAGGTATTCCTGCAAGGACATTTCGGCGTCGCGGCGCCGATCGTAATCGCGCGCGTAGCCGGAGAAGACGTCATCGAAGATCTGCATCGGCCGCTCCAAAACGCCAGCGGCAATGGAACGTCAGCGAAACCGGCCGGATGATGCGCTTGTCCGGTCACGCTTCCGTGTCCCCTGCCCGGCCCAAAAGACATGGTATCACTCCGCGGCAACGCCACGCCACGAAATGCAACACGTGCCGGATGTAACGGCGTGATGACGCGAAACCGCGCAGTCGATTGCCCGCATCTTCGTCAGTTGATGACATCCCTCGCCGGGGGCGAATTTCAGCAGCAGTCAGTTCCTGCTACTGATTCAGGTCAGGATGTCTCACGCAATATTGTGTCGGCGGCATACGGCGTCGCTTTCCGGCAGGCAGGGGCGCCCGCGGGCGATCGCCCACCGACGGACCGCACGCGCGGCCACGCCCGCACCGCAAGCCAGCACCGCGCTGAACCATGTCTTGATTCATCCGCCGCTCGGGACGACGATCCCGCCGCATGATCCTGCTGCTCGACAACTACGACAGCTTTACGTTCAATCTCTATCACTTCCTGGGCGATCTTGGGGCAGTGGTGGAGGTTCGACGCAACGACGCCCTGACGGTGGAGCAGGCGCTCGCACTCCAGCCGGAGGCGGTCGTGCTGTCGCCCGGTCCCTGCACGCCGAACGAGGCGGGCATCTCGCTTGCGCTGATCGCCGCCGCCGCGGCGCGCCGCCTGCCGCTGCTTGGCGTCTGCCTCGGCCACCAGGCGATCGGCCAGGCCTTCGGCGGCAAGGTGGTCCGCGCGCCGGCGCCGGTGCACGGGAAGGTGTGGGAAATCACCCATTCCGGCACCGACATCTTCGCCGGCCTGCCCTCCCCCTTCCGCGCCACGCGCTACCATTCGCTGGTGGTCGAGGACCTGCCGGAGGCGCTGATCCCCACCGCCCGCACCGCGGATGGGCTGGTGATGGGCCTGGCGCATCGTGACCTGCCGATCTGGGGCGTCCAGTTCCACCCGGAAAGCATCGCCTCCGAGCACGGCCACGACATGCTGCGCAACTTCCTCTCGCTCGCCGGCGTGCGCGCGGGCAGGAATGCGCCGGTCGTCGCCTAGATGAAGGCGATCCTGGCCCGTCTCGCTGCTGGCGAGCGCCTCGCCGAGAGCGAGGCGGAAGCCGCCTTCGGCATGATCATGGCCGGTGAGGCGACGCCCGCGCAGATCGCCGGGCTGCTGATGGCCATGCGCGTCCGCGGCGAGACGGTCGCCGAGATGACCGGCGCCGTCCGCGCCATGCGTGCCCGCATGATCGCGGTGGAAGCGCCGGCGGATGCGATGGACATCGTCGGCACCGGGGGCGACGCGGCGGGCACGCTCAACATCTCGACAGCCGCCGCACTGGTGGTGGCGGGTTGCGGCGTGAAGGTCGCCAAGCACGGCAACCGGGCGCTGTCCTCGAAATCCGGCGCGGCCGATGCGCTCTCCGCCCTCGGCATCCCGGTGATGGAGACGCCGCTCGATCGGCTGCCGGCGATCCTGGCCGAGGCCGGCATGTGCTTCCTGATGGCGCCGCGCCACCACAGCGCGCTGCGCCATGCCGCCGGCCCGCGGATGGAGCTCGGCACCCGCACCATCTTCAACCTGCTCGGCCCGCTGGCGAACCCCGCACGAGTGAAACGCCAGATGACCGGCGCCTTCGCCCCCGCCTGGCTGCGCCCGATGGCCGAGACGCTGGCCCGGCTCGGCACCGAGCGCGCCTGGCTGGTGCATGGCCAGGGCCTCGACGAGCTCACTCTCGCCGGCCCGTCCCAGGTGGTGGAGCTGGCCGGTGGCAGCATCCGGGAGTTCCAGGTGACACCGGAGGACGCCGGCCTCGCCCCTGCCCCGGCCGAGTCGCTGAAGGGGGGCGAGCCGGCGGAGAATGCCGCCGCGCTGCAGGCGCTGCTGGAAGGCGCGCTTGGCGCCTATCGGGACTGCGTGCTGCTGAACGCCGCCGCCGCCCTGATCGTCGCCGGGCGCGTTGCGACGCTGCGGGAGGGTGCCGCGATGGCGGCGCGGAGCCTTGACGCTGGCGGGGCGTTGGACGTGCTTCGGAAGCTGCGCACCGCCGCTGCGGCACCGGCCGAGACTCCGGATAGCTGAGACAAGCACATGAACGCACCGACCAAGACCCTGTCCGACACGCTCGCCCGCATCCTGGCCGACAAGCACACCGAGGTGCGCGAGCGGTCCGCCGCCGTGCCGCTGTCCGAGATGGAGCGGCGCGCCGCCCAGGCCGGCCCCACCCGCGACTTCACCGGCGCGCTCTGCGACGCCGTGGCCGAGGGCCGCGTCGGGCTGATCGCCGAGATCAAGCGCGCCTCGCCCTCCGGCGGCATGATCCGCGATCCCTTCGATCCCGCCGAGCTGGCCCGCGCCTATGCGGATGCCGGCGCCGCCTGCCTCTCCGTGCTGACCGATGCGCCCTATTTCCATGGCTCGGCGGAGGATCTCGCCGCCGCCCGCGGCGCCTGCGCGCTGCCGGTGCTGCGCAAGGATTTCATGGTCCATCCCTGGCAGGTCTTCGAGGCGCGCGCGATGGGCGCCGACTGCATCCTGCTGATCCTCGCCGCGCTGCCGGACGAGCTGGCAGAGGAGCTGGAGGATATCGCCCGGTCCCTCGACATGGCGGTGCTGGCCGAGGTGCATGATCGCCGCGAGCTTGACCGCGCCCTCGGGCTGGAGACGCGGCTGATCGGCGTGAACAACCGCAATCTCAAGACCTTGGTGACCGATCTTGACACTTCAGATCAGCTGGTGCCGCTGATCCCGGCCGACCGCATCCCGATTTCCGAAAGCGGCATCCGCACGCCCGAGGATGTGCGCCGGATGTGCCAGGCCGGTGCGCGCTGCCTGCTGGTCGGCGAGCACCTGCTGCGCCAGCCGGACGTGACCGCGGCGGCGCGCGAGCTGATTCACGCCCTGCCAGGCTAGCGGCGGCCGGGCAGGCTCGCCACGCCCCGATCCCCCGGTCCGACCCTCCCCCGTAGGCGGCTCCGGGCCTATGCTGCGGGGATGGCGGACAAGCTCACGCATTTCGACGAAGCCGGCCAGGCAGCCATGGTCGATGTCTCCGCGAAGCCGGAGACATCGCGCACCGCGGTCGCGCGCGGGCGCATCGTGATGCGGCCCGAGACCCTGGCCCTCATCCAGCAAGGCCAGATCGGCAAGGGCGACGTGCTCGGCGTGGCGCGGATCGCCGGGATCATGGCGGCGAAGAAGACTTCCGAGCTTATCCCGCTCTGCCACCCGCTGCTGATCAGCAAGGTGACCGTGGACCTCACCCCCGCGCCCCCCGACGCCGTCGAGATCGAGGCGATGGTGAAGCTCACCGGCCAGACCGGGGTGGAGATGGAGGCGCTGACCGCCGTCAGCGTCGCCGCGCTCACCATCTACGACATGTGCAAGGCGGTGGACCGCGGCATGCGCATCGAGGCAGTGCGCGTGATGCACAAATCCGGCGGCAAATCCGGCATTTACGAGGCTGAGTGATGCTCGCGCTTGAAGAAGCCCGCGCCCGCATCCTGGCCGCGCTGGAGGCCACCCCGGCCGAGACCATCGCCCTCGCCGAGGCCTGGAACCGCGTCCTCGCCCGCCCCGTCCCGGCACGGCTGACCCAGCCACCTGCCGATGTCTCGGCGATGGATGGCTATGCGCTGCGCGGCGCCGACGGCAGCGAAGGCGCGCGGCTCGCCGTGATCGGCACAGCCCCGGCGGGCCACCCCTTCGCCGGCGCGATCGGTCCCGGCCAGGCGGTGCGCATCTTCACCGGCGGCTTCGTCCCCCCCGGCGCCGACGCCATCCTACTGCAGGAAGATGCCGAGGAAGCCGCGGGCCAGGTCACGGTGAAGGAGACGGTGAAGCCCGGCCGCTGGATCCGCCGTGCCGGGCTCGACTTCGCCGCCGGCGACACGCTGCTGCCGGCCGGGCGGCGCCTCACCGCGCGCGACATCGGCCTGGCCGCCGCCGGGAACAATCCCTGGGTGACGGTGCATTGCCGCCCCCGGATCGGGATCCTGGCGACCGGCGACGAGATCGCCCTCCCCGGCGAGCCGATCCCCGCGGGCGGCATCGTCAGCAGCAACGCCCATGCCCTCGCCGCCCTGGTCCGCGCCGCCGGCGGCGAGCCGCTGATCCTGCCGATCGCGCCCGACGACCGCGACGCCATCGCCGCCGCCGCCTCCGCCGCGCGCGCCTGCGACATGCTGGTGACGACCGGCGGCGCCAGCGTCGGCGAGCACGACTTGGTGCAGAAGGCGCTCGGGCCGGAAGGCTTCGCGCTCGATTTCTGGAAGATCGCCATGCGGCCGGGCAAGCCGCTGATCTGGGGGCGGCTGGGGCGGACGCCGGTGCTCGGCCTGCCCGGCAACCCGGTTTCGGCGCTGGTCTGCGCCGTGCAGTTCCTGGTGCCGGCGCTGGCCGTCATGTCGGGCCTGCCCGCCGCGCCACCGGCCACGCTGCTGGTGCGCACCGGCGCACCCCTGGCGGAGAACGACAGGCGATTCGATCATTTACGAAGCTCGCTGGGCACCGACCGGGACGGGCGACCGGTCGCCACGCCCTTCCCGCTGCAGGACAGCTCGATGCTCGCCACACTGGCCCGCGCCGAGGCCCTGATCCTGCGCCCGCCCTACGCGCCGGCGGTGCCGGAAGGGGCGGAGGTCGAGGCCATTCCGCTCGGCCAGTTCGGCATTTGAGCCGGCTCACAGCCTTGTCTTGTGGAAAACATTTGACGCGACGCGGAGAACCTACCTAGAACACTCGCATCGGTTGCCCGTTTGTTCGCCGGCCTGGGACAAGCGTGCGCCGGCTGGGAGACAGGAGGATCCATGCTCACGCGGAAGCAGCACGAGTTGCTGATGTTCATCGACCGGCACCTGCGTGAGACCGGGTTCTCGCCTTCCTTCGAGGAGATGAAGGAGGCGCTGCGCCTGAAGTCCAAGTCCGGGATCCACCGGCTGATCACCGCCCTGGAGGAGCGCGGCTTCCTCAAGCGTCGCGCCCATCGCGCCCGTGCGCTGGAGGTGATCCGGCTGCCGGAGAACGTCGGGGCCCGCGCCGCACCCGCCATGGCGGCCCCGCCGCCCGCTGCGGCCCCGACCTTCGCGCCCAACGTCATCCGCGGCAACTTCGCCGCCAACCTGCCGGGCGTCCCCAAGCCCGCGAACGAGGCACCAGCGGTGCACCTGCCGCTCTACGGCCGGATCGCCGCCGGCCTGCCGATCGAGGCGTTGCGCGATTCCGGTGCCAGCGTGGAGGTCCCGGCCGCCATGCTCGCCAGCGGTGAGCACTACGCGCTGGAGGTCGCCGGCGATTCGATGATCGAGGCTGGCATCCTGGACGGCGACACGGTGATCATCCGCCGCGGTGACACGGCAGAGAACGGCGCCATCGTGGTGGCGCTGGTGGACGAGGCCGAGGTCACCCTGAAGCGGCTGCGCCGACGCGGCAATTCGGTGGCGCTGGAGCCTGCCAACCGGAGCTACGAAACCCGCATCTTCGGCCCCGACCGGGTCCGTGTGCAGGGCCGCCTCATCGGCCTGCTGCGCCGCTACTGACCGGCGCGGCGGGCGGGATCGTACAAGACTGAATTGCCCTGAGCGTACTCAGGGCAATTCCAGTCCATCCATTCGAGATCTGGCGGATGCCGGCGCCCGGCCTTCGAGGGCGCGAAACAGGGGTCTCAGCGAGTGGCTGAAGGCGGCCGCCGGGATCAGTAGGGATCCCACTCCGCCGAAAGCCGCGCCTCCCGCCAGTCCTGCAGCTTGCGCCGGAGCAGCATCGCGCCGGCCCCCAGCAGCGTGCCGAGGACCAGCCAGGCGGCATCGGCCATTGTGGTGGTGATTTGGAAGCTCATCGCGATCCTCCCTGTCCTGCCGAGGGCCAGCTTGCGCGACGAAGAGTGAAGGAAGGATTACGCGCCGCGATCCAGCGGCGCCATCGGCAGCGCCTCCGGGCGCCCCGGGATCGGCAGCGGCGGCACCCAGCGGCGGCGCCCGCGCGACCCGCGCTCCGACTGCACCTGCAATCCGGCGTGGCCCAGCCGCACCGCCTGGGCCCCTTCGCGCCAGACCGTGAAACGATCGATCGCGGCGCTCGCACGGCAGCGGGGGCGGATGGGCTCGGTCGCCACCAGCAGCGCGGCCCGGCCGCAGGCTTCGGCCAGTTCGACGCGGTCCGGCGGCTCGCCGCGCCGCGCACCGCGGGCCGGCGGAGCGGTGCGCAACAGCACGATCTCCGGCGACCCCGGGTGCGGCCGGAAACGGCAGGCGGCCGGGGTGCAGGCGATCGCCCCCCTCGCAACGACGCCCTCCGCCGGCAGCGGCGCCGCCTCCGCCACGCCCAGGCGGCGCAGCATGGCATCGCGCGCGAAGGCACTTGCGCCGGGCAGCCGGTGCAGGAAGACGCCGTCCGCGGTGCGCAGCGCAATCAGCCGCGAATCGCCGGCGACCAGCAGGTCCGGCGGAGGCTGCGCCATCCCCCCGGCCAATGCCGCAGCCATCACCGGCAGGCCGAGCAGCCGCAGCCGTCCGCGCCACAGCCCGAGCCAGCAGAAACCGAAGGCGGCGAGCGCCAGCGCCGGGCCCGGCGGCGGCGCGCGCAACGGCGATGCCTCCGGCCAGGCGGCCACGGTGCGCGCCGAAGCGAGGATCGCCTCCACCCCCTGGCCCATCGCCCAGAGCGCCGGCGCCTCGAGCCCGAACGGCATCAGCACCAGCGCCAGCATTCCAGCCGGCATCACCAGCAGCGAGGTCAGCGGCACCGCCACCGCATTCGCCGCCACGCCGTAGAGCTGCAGCCGGCCGAAATGGTAGAGCCCGATCGGCGCCGTCGCCGCCCCGGCCAGCACGGACGTCACCACCAGGCCGAAGACCGCCAGCACCAGGCGCCGCCGCCAGCCGGCCCGCGGGCCGGCGGCCGGCAGGCGTCCGCGCAGAACCTCCCACCCGGCCGCCAGCGCCAGCACCGCTGCGAAGGACATCTGGAAGGACGGCCCGAGCACTTCGGCCGGCGCGAGCAGCAGCACCAGCGCGGCGGCGATGGCCAGGCTGCGCACCGTCAGCGCACGACGCCCGACCACCAGCCCGAGCGTCACCAGCGCCGCCATCGCCAGGCTGCGCTGCACCGGCACCTGTGCGCCGGTCAGCAGCGTGTAGCCGATGCCCGCGGCCAACGCGCCCACCGCCGCCACCGTCTTGCCCGGCACCCGCAGCGCCAGCCAGGGCACCAGCGCGATCGCAAGCCGAAGCACCGCAAAGGTCGTGCCCATCACGATCGTCATGTGCAGCCCCGAAACCGAGAGCAGATGCGCCAGCCCGGAATCGCGCATCGCCGTCATCTCGGCGGGCGGGATGGCGGCCTGCGAGCCGGTCAGCAGCGCCGCCGCCACCGCCCCCGCGGCACCCGGGATCATCGCCTCCACCCGCGCCTCCACGGCGGCGCGCAGCCGGGCGAATCCCGGCAGCGAGGGCGGGGCGGGGATCACCTCGGCCGGGCCGAGCGCGAAGCCGGAGCCGCCCAGCCCGGAGAAATAGGCCGCGCGCTGGAAGTCCCATCCATCCGGCACCACCGGCGGCGGCGGCGGCCGCAGCAGCGCGCGGATCCGCAGCGTATCTCCAGGCGCCGGCCGCGACGGATCGGCCGGGCGCAACCGCACCCTCAGCCGCCGCGGCAGCGCCTCCCCTTCGCCGAGTCGAACCCCTTCGAGCGTGACCCGCCGCCCCTGGGGCAGCAGTTCCACCTGCGCCACCCGGCCGGTCAGCACCACCGCGGTGGAGGGCAGGTCGAGCGCCGGCGGCTGCCGCGCCGCGTGCCAGCCGGCGATCCCGAATCCGAGCAGCGCCGCGGCCAGCATCCCGAGCGCCCAACCCGCCAGCCGCGCCCGTCGTGCCACCCAGATTGCCAGCGCCGCCAACGGCGACGCCAGCCAGAGCGCCCCCTGGGTAGGCTCCTCGGCCGGCTGGAAATAGGCGAGCACGCCAGCCCCGAGCGCCACCGCAAGCCACGGCGCGAAGCGGCCCTGCTGGCGCGCAGCCAGCCCCATCGCCCTGACGCGCAGCCGCGCCACGAGGCCGGGTTCATCCCCTTCGGGCCGCTCGATCCGGACCAGGGCGAGGCTCACTCGCGCTACAGTCGTTAATCGACGCCCACTTTGCAACCATCCGGAGAAGCGCTCATCGGATGGGCCGCGGCAGTTCTGCCCGGCGCCAAGCTGCGTTAGGAACGCGGCTCAGCAGAATCACCGGGACATCCATGTCGGTCCGCACCCGCTTCGCCCCCTCGCCCACCGGCTACCTGCATATCGGTGGCGCGCGCACCGCGCTGTTCAACTTCCTCTTCGCCCGCCGGCATGGCGGCCAGTACCTGCTGCGGATCGAGGACACCGACAAGCAGCGCTCCACGCCGGAGGCGGTGCAGCAGATCCTCGACAGCCTGGAATGGCTCGGCCTGAGCCCGGACGAGCCGCCAGTGTTCCAGAGCCAGCGCGAGCCGCGCCACGCCGAAGTGGCGCGCGCGCTGCTGGCGATGGGCAAGGCCTACCTGGCCTATGACACGCCGGAGGAGCTCGCGGCGATGCGCAGCGCGGCGGAGGCGGAGAAGCGGCCGTTCAAATACGACGGCAGCCGCTGGATCGGCCTGGACGCGAAGGACGCCCCTGCCGTCGCACCCGCCATCCGCATCATCGCCCCGCGTGAAGGCGAGACCACGGTGCACGACCTGGTGCAGGGCGAGGTGCGGGTCGCGGCGAGCGAACTCGACGACATGATCATCCTCCGCTCGGACGGCACGCCGACCTACCTGCATGCGGTGGTGGTGGACGACCACGACATGCAGATCACCCATGTGATCCGCGGCGACGACCACCTGACCAACACCTTCCGCCAGTGCATGGTCTATGACGCGATGGGCTGGCGCCGCCCCCACTTCGCCCATGTGCCGCTGATCCATGGGGCGGACGGCGCCAAGCTCTCGAAGCGGCACGGCGCCGTGGGCGCGATCGACTTCCGCGAGCAGGGCTTCCTGCCGGAGGCGGTGTGCAACTACCTGCTGCGCCTCGGCTGGGGCCATGGCGACACCGAGATCATCAGCCGCGAGGACGCGATCCGCATCTTCGACATCGCCGATGTCGGCCGCGCCGCGGCGCGCATGGACTACGCCAAGCTCACCCATTTCAACGGGGTCTATCTGCGCGCCGCCGATGACGAGCGGCTGACGCGCGAGGTGCTGGAGCGCTTCGCCAGGCGCGGCGTGCTGTTCGGCACCGACGGCGGCGAGCGGGTCCGCGCCCTGATGCCCGACCTGAAGGAGCGCGCGAAGACGTTGGAGGAGTTGGCCGGCTCGGCCGCCTTCGCCGTGCATGAAGGCCCGCCGACGCTGGAGCCCAAGGCGGCCGCGCTGATGACGCCGGAGGCCAAGGCGCTGCTGGCCGATCTCGCGCAGTTCCTCGGGGACGCGCCCTGGGAGCGCGCGGACCTGCAGCAGTGGCTGCGCGACTATGCCGAGGTGAAGGGGATGAAGCTCGGCGCTGTGGCGCAGCCGCTGCGCGCCGCCCTCACCGGCAGCACGCAGAGCCCGCCGATCGACGCGGTGCTCGCCGCGCTCGGGCGGAGCGAGGCGGTGCTGCGCATCCTGGCGGCGGCGGAGGGCTGACGTCGGACCCGGCCGAGCGCGGTTCGCGGAGCCCCGGCGAGCCGCCCTCGCAACCTGCCGTGCCGTGGTCCGTTGGGCTGCTGCGATGCCGCGCGGTGCGGTCATGCCCTGCCGCATGCGCGGCGCCGGACAGCCCGGAGGATGCAGATGTCCCACAACGCGACACCGGCTCTCCGGGGCCGCAGCGGTGCGGCGAAGCGCGTGGCGGCGATCCTGCTTGGCTCCGCCGCGGCGCTTGGCGCCGCCGCGCTCCAGGCGCAGGCGGATGCGCGGCGCGCCGAGCGTGAGCACCCGCCGCGCGGGCGCTTCCTCGCAGCCGGCGGCATCCGCCTCCACTATCTCGAGGCCGGGCACGGCGATGCGTCGCCGGTCGTGCTGCTGCACGGAAACTCGGTGAGTGCCGAGGATTGGGTCGCCAGCGGCGTGTTCGGCCGTGTTGCGGGCCGGCGCCGGGTCATCGCCCTGGATCGTCCCGGCTTCGGCTACAGCGACCGCCCGCGCGACCGCGCCTGGACGCCCGCGGCACAGGCCGCCGTGCTGGCCGAGGCCTTCGCGCGGCTGGGACTCGAGCGACCCGTCGTGGTGGGGCAGTCCTGGGGCACGCTGGTCGCGATGGCGCTCGGGCTTGCTCATCCACGGGCGGTCTCCGGCCTGGTGCTGGCGGCGGGATACTACTACCCGACCGCGCGTGCGGACGTGGTCGCCTTCTCCCCGGCCGCGCTGCCGCTGTTCGGCGATATCCTGCGCCACACGCTGGCGCCCCTGACCGGGCGGCTGATCGCGCCGCGCATGATCCGCCGGATGTTCGCGCCGATGCCGGTCCCGCCCGCCTTCACCGAGGCCGTCCCGGTGCCGATGATGCTGCGCCCGTCGCAGCTCCGGGCCGCATCGGAGGAGGCTGCCCTCATGATCCCGGGCGTGCGCGCCGCCGCGCCGCGCTATCCGGAGTTGCGGCGGCTGCCGGTGGCCATCGTCGCCGGGGCGGAGGACCGGATCGTGGATGTCGGCCGCCACTCGCTTCGGCTGCACGACGAGCTGCCGGACAGCGAGCTCACCCTGGTTCCCGGGATGGGCCACATGGTGCACCACGGCGCGCCCGGGCTGGTGGCAGCGGCGATCGAGCGCATCGCCGCTGCCACCGTAGCGCCGGTGCCGGCCTTCCCGGCGCCCGTCTGAGCGGGGCGCGACCGGTCAGTCCACCGTTGCTCCGGCGTCGCGGACCACCTGCCCCCAGCGCTGCACGTCCTGCTCCTGCACCGCGCGGAACTCGGCGGGCGTGCGGACGGTCGGCGGCTGGATGCCCTGGTCCTGGACCAGCCAGCGCCGGAAGTCGGGCGCGGAGATGATCTTCACGATCTCCTCGTTCAGGCGGTTGGTGATCGGCGCGGGCAGGTTGGCGGGGCCGAAGATGCCGTACCAGGTGGTGCTCTCGAAGCCCGGCAGGTTGCACGCCTCGGCCACCGTCGGCACGTCGGGCAGCGCCGGCACGCGCTCGCGGGTGGTCACCGCCAGGCCGCGTACCTGGCCCTGCTGGATCATCGCGATGGCCGGGCCGGTCTGGTTGAAGAAGTAGTCGATCTGCCCGCCGAGCTGCGCCGTCACCACGCCGGCCTGGCCGACGAAGGGCACATGCACCACGTCGAGACCCGCGGCGCGGGCGAAGCGCACGCCGGCGAGATGGGTGGACGCGCCGTTGCCCGTGCTGCCGTAGTTCAGCGCGCCGGGGCGCGCCTTGGCGTCGTTGATGACGTCCATGCAGGTGCGGTACTGCGGCCGGCGCTCCACGCTGGTGGTCAGGATGTTCGGCACGTCGCCGAGATGGGCGATCGGCGTGAAGTCGTTCAGCACGTTGAACGGCAGGCGGCGGTAGAGCGCCTGGTTGATCGCGTGCGTCCCGGCCGTGCCGAAAAGGATCGTGTAGCCGTCCGGCCGTGCCTTGGCGACGAAGTCGGAGGCGACGTTGCCGCCGGCGCCGGTGCGCGGCACGACCACCACCGTCTGCCCGAGCGCGCGCGTCAGCTCGTCGGCCAGCTTGCGGCCATAGATGCCGACGCCGGAGCTGTTCGGGAAGCCGATCACCATCTCGATCGGGCGTGCGGTGGGCCAGGCGGCGCCCTGTGCCAGCGCCGGCGCCGACGGGGCGGCGATCGCGGCAAGCAGCGGCAGGGCAAGCAGGCGGCGGGCGAGCTTCATCTCGGTTTCTCCGTGGTTCCCGCGGGAGTTGAAGGCGCCAAGCGGCCGGAGCGCAAGCCCTGTTGCGCCCGGCAATGCCGATCTACGCTTCGGCCCATGGACCACACCAGGGCTGCGCCGCGCCTCGCCCGCGGCGGCAAATCCATCTACGGCGCGCCGCTCGGCATCCTGATGCTCGAAGCGCGCTTTCCGCGAATCCCCGGCGACATGGGGAACGCCGCCACTTGGCCCTTCCCTGTGCTGTTCCGTGTCGTGCGCGGCGCCAGTCCGGAGAAGGTGGTGCTGCAGGGGGCGAAGGGCCTGCTGGACGACTTCGTCGCGGCCGCGCGTGACCTGGTGGATCTCGGCGCCGAGGCGATCACCACCAATTGCGGCTTCCTGTCGTTGCTCCAGGCGGAGCTGGCGGCGGCGGTGCGGGTGCCGGTGGCCACCTCCTCGCTGCTGCAGGTGCCCTGGGTGCAGGCGATGCTGCCGCCGGGCCAGCGGGTCGGCGTGATCACCGTCAGCCGCGGCTCACTGACGCCCGCGCATCTGGCCGCGGCCGGCGTTCCGCAGGACATCCCGGTGGAGGGCACCGAAGGCGGGCGGGAATTCTTCCGCGTGCTGATCCGTGCCGAGAAGCAGGACATGGATGTCGCGCTGGCGGAGCAGGACATCCTGGATGCCGGGCGGCGCCTTGTGGCGCGGCATCCGGAGGTCGGCGCCATCGTGCTGGAATGCACCAACATGCCGCCCTACGCGGCGGCGCTGCACGAGGCGCTGGGGCTGCCGGTCTACGACATCTACACGCTGGTGAGCTGGTTCCACGGCGGGCTGCGGCCGCGGCGCTTCTGAGCCTCAGCCCGGCTGCGGCCGGGCGAGCAGGGCGCGCAGGCGGGTCTGCTCGAGTGCGGGATCGGCGTCGGTGATGCGTGGCAGGTCGGTGGCGCCGGGCTCCCGCGGGTCGCCGGCGGGCGGCGCGGCGGCATCGAGCGCGCGCTCGATCGCCTCCCGCAAGGCGCCGAGGTCGCCGGCGGCGCGGGCGCGTTCCGCCGCGACGGCGACGATGCCCGCCACCGCAGCGACGAGCCCCGCCGGCCGCCTTCCGGATCGCCCGGGTTCCGACACTGAAAGGGAGGAGGCCGCGGCAAGCCAGCTGCGGGCGGCGGGAAGCGGAGATGGCATGCGGGGCGGTTCCTCGTCCGTTGCGCTACGGGACGCCCAGCCAGATTTCATTGCGGGGGTAAACGAAGCGTTAACGCCCGATGGCTGCGGGAGGGATGCGGCGAGAAAGTGGTTAACGCCCGCCGCCAAGCGCCACGGCATGAAAAAACCCCGGCCGCCAGAGGCGACCGGGGTTCTTCGGCACGCGCGATCTGCGCGAGCGACTACTTGATGGTGACGGCCTGGCGGCCGCGCTGGCCGTCCCGCACGTCGAGCGCCACCTTCTCGCCCTGCTGCACATCCTGCTTGCCGGCGCGCTGCAGCACGGAGGAATGCAGGAAGACGTCCTGGCCACCATCATCGGGAGTGACGAAGCCGAAGCCGCGCACCTGGTCGAACCACTTCACGGTGCCGCTGACCGCATAGGTCGGGCCGCCCTCGTCGCGGGCGCCGAAGTCGCGCCGCGGCGGGGGACGATCGCCGAAGCCGCCGCGCGGTGCGCCGAAGCCGCCACCACCGCCGCCGCCAAAACCGCCGCCGCCGCCGAAGCCGCCACCACGGGGGGCGCCAAAGCCGCCGCCGCCGCCACCGCCGAAGTCGCGCCGCGGGGGACGATCGCCGAAGCCGCCGCCGCCACCGAAGTCGCGCCGCGGGGGACGATCGCCGAAGCCGCCGCCGCCGCCACCGAAGTCGCGCCGCGGGGGACGATCACCGAAGCCGCCGCGCGGACGGTCGCCGCCCCCGGGGCCCTTGATCACGCTGTGGATCCGCGTGACGAGGCGCCGACCCTGCCGGTCAGTGCCGATCTCGCAGTTCAGCTTGTCGCCGGTTTCCGGCGGCTCGATTCCCGCTTCCGTCAGGGCGGAGGCGTGGAAGAAAACGTCCTGCCCATCCGGGCCGAGGACGAAGCCGAACCCCTTTCGGGCGTTGTACCACTTGACCTCGGCCTCGATTGGGCCGTCGCCACCCTGTTCATTCTCGGGAAACACGATACGTATCAATCCGCTAGCAGACACGACCCGACACGATGCGGGGCCGCCAGTACTGAACATGGCATCAGCCCGCGCCGAACACCAGCGGAAAACGAAGTCAAGCGAAGCGTGATGGGCGGAACGGCGCCACCGGGATCTCCGGCTCATTCCCGGCGAGCATCGCCGTCACGATCCGCGCGCTGCGGGGTGCCGCCACCAGCCCGACATGGCCGTGCCCGAAGGCCAGCAGCACATCCCGGCTCGCCGCCGCCGGACCGAGGCAGGGCAGCCCGTCCGGCATCGAGGGGCGATGGCCCATCCAGACCCTCACCCGCTCCGGTGGCAGGTCGCGCGGCAGGTTGGGGAAGCTGCGCAGCAAATGGTCGCGCAGGATCTCGGCGCGCTTCCAGTTGGGCGCGGCCTCCAGCCCGGCGATCTCCACCTGGCCAGCGCAGCGCAGGCCGCGATCGGTCCAGGTGACCGACATCTTGCCGTCATAGGGCATCAGCGGCGTGCGCGGGCCGACCTCGGAATCGAGCACCATGGCGTGGTAGCCGCGCTCGGTCTCCAGCGGCACCTTCGAGCCGGCGGCGGCGGCCAGCGCCTTCGAATGCGCACCGGCGCAGATCACCGCGCGGTCTGCCGCGACCTCACCTGAATCGGTCAGCACGGCCTTGAGGCGCGCGCCCTCGATTCGGAAGCCGGTCGCCTTCGCACGCATCAACGCGGCGCCCTCAGCCTGCGCCTGGGCGACCAGGGCGGCGACATAGGCGCCCGGATCGCGGCAATGCCCGCCCTCCTCCACCAGCGCGCCGAAGCCGTAGCGGCGGTCGAGCTCCGGCTCGCGCTGGCGCATCTCGTCGGCGTCGAGCTCCAGCCACTCGATGCCGACCTTGCGCCGGACCCGCCAGGCCATCGCCTCGGACTCGAACTGGGCGCGGTTCTCGTAGATGTACATCAGGCCGCGCTGCTCGATCAGGCGCTCCACGCCGGCGCGGGCGGCGAGTTCGCGGTGCAGCGCCGGCGCGCCCTGCAGCAGCGGGCGGATGGCGCGCGCGATGGCCTCCACCTTCGCCTCCGTCCAGCCGGCGAGCAGGTACTTCACCAGCCAGGGCGCGACCCGCGGAAAGTACGACCAGCGGATCGCCAGCGGGCCGAGCGGATCCATCAGGAATCGCGGCACCTTCTTCCACAGCCCCGGCGTGGAGGGCGGGATCACCGACATCGGGCTGAGCCAGCAGCCATTGCCGTAGGACGCCGCCTGCTCGCCGCCCGGATCGCCGGGCTCGATGATGGTCACGCGGAACCCGGCCGAGAGCGCCTCCAGCGCCGTCGCGGCGCCGACGATGCCGGCGCCGATCACCGCGACATGCGCGCTCACCGTCGCATCTCCCGCCCCGGATCGGCCTGGCCGAGCAGCGAGACATGCGCCGAGACCACGCGCCAGCCCTCAGGCATACGCGCCATGATCTTGGTCTCGCGCCCGATGAGCCCGGTGCCGACGCGCTCGTATTCCAGATGCGTCGCTGCGAAGTCGCGGCCGAAGGCGACGATGTGGACCTTCTTCTGCACCCGCGGCGCATAGCCCTTCACCCCGGCCCGGAAGGCGCGGATCGCGTCATGGCCGTAGAGGATCTCGGTGATGCCGAAGCGGACGGTGCGCGGATCGGCCCAGAAGATGGCATCGAGCACCGCGGTCTCATTGGCCATCAGCGCGGCCTCGTAGCGGTCGAAGACGGCGCGGACCTCCGCCAGCACCGCCGGATCGTCGAGTTGCACGCCACGCCCCCTGTCCTGCCGGCGGCGAGACTGCCCTGCCGCCGGTGCGCTGCAAAGCCGCCGAGGCGGCGAGCCGGCCACGCCGGCGCCGCAACGGGTTCATCTTTCGCGCATGATCCGTAGCCAGCATGCTTGCTGCCCAACCCGGAGCCACCGACATGCCGGATGCCGAGTCGCGCCCGTCCCGAACCCGCCAGGGGGTGCAGGTGCGCGCGCTGGCGCGCACGCTGTCGCTGGCGCTGCTGCTGACCGCCGCCGCCTGCGCCGGGGCGCCGGGCGAGGCGGCACAGACCCTGGCGCCGACGCCGATGGGCAAGCCTGGCGCCGCGCTGCGCCATGCCGCCGACATCCCCGGCCCCGCCTGCGCCAGCGAGCACCGCCTGGTGATCGAGGAAGCGCTCGGCCTGGCCCGGCAACGCATGGCGGAGGCCATCCGCCTGGTGCGGGAGCAGCCGGAGCATGGCCATCTGCGGCGCTGGTTCGGCACCACCCCACCGCCGGAGATCCAGGAGCGGCTGCGGCTGACCGCCGTCTGGCTGGACCAGCCGGAGCGCTTCAAGCTGCTCTGCAACGACCCGCCCGCCTGCCGGGGCGCGCGCATGGCCTATGCCGCGCCCTCGCGCCGCATCGTCGGCCTCTGCCCGGCCTTCTTCCGCGCCAGCGCGACGGGCTTCGACACCAGCTGGGGGGTGCTGATCCACGAGGCCTCGCATCTCGGCGCCGGCACCGATGACCACGCCTACGGCCCCCAGGCGGCACTCATCCTGGCCAAGGCGGACCCGCAGCGCGCGGCGCGGAACGCCGACAACTACGAGTATTTCGTGGAGACGCTGCCGCGCTGAGCCCGCGGGCCGCTCGCCGCGCCTCCTGGCTGTGGCCCCGACGCAACTACGGCAAAATCGTGGCGACCCGGCGGATTTACGGGTTCACCGCATCGTGCTGGTTGGCGTATACAATAATACGTGAGCGCAAGGCGGTCGAGACATCCGGCCGCCGCGCAACACGCGACGCCATTGCCAGGAGCCGCTTCATGCTCGACGCCGCCCTTCCCGCCGGCGAGACGCGCGCGCAACTCGCGCCGCATCACGGCTTCCTCTTCGCCACCGGCATCGAGAACAGCGCACCGACCATCCAGGGCGGCCGCATCCGGCGCGACCAGATGGCGGAGTGCGGCCATTACGACCGCTGGCGCGAGGATTTCGCGCTGGTGAAGGAGCTGGGCTGCGACGCGCTGCGCTACGGCCCGCAGCTGCACACGACGCTGCGCGCGCCGGGCCTGCACAGCTGGGACTTCGCCGATGAGGGCTTCGCCGAGCTGAAGCGCCTCGGCATCCGCCCGATCGTGGATCTCTGCCACTTCGGCGTGCCCGACTGGATCGGCGACTTCCAGAATCCGGACTTCCCGGCCCTGTTCGCCGACTATGCCGGCGCCTTCGCCCGGCGTTTCCCCTGGGTGCAGCTCTACACGCCGGTGAACGAGATGTTCATCACCGCCGTCTTCAGCGCGAAATACGGCTGGTGGAACGAGCAGCGCCACGATGACCGGAGCTACGTCACCGCCATCCGCAACATCGTCCGCGCCAACCTGCTGGCGATGCGCGAGATCCTGCGCGTGCGCCCCGACGCCATCTTCATCCAGTCCGAGAGCACCGAGGCCTTCCACGCCGAATGCCCCGCCGCCCTGCCGCATGCCGAGTTCCGCAACGCCGAGCGCTTCCTGACGCTCGACCTCAACTACGGCCGCCGCGTGGACAGCTTGATGTACGAGTTCCTGATGGACAACGGCATGTCGCGCGAGGACTACCATTTCTTCCTGCGCGAGGCCCCTGCCCTGAAGCGCCATTGCGTGATGGGCAATGACTGGTACCAGACCAACGAGCACATCCTGAACGCGCATGGCCATGGCCGCTGGGCGGGCGAGGTGTTCGGCTATGACACCGTCACCCGCGACTACCATGCCCGCTACGGCCTGCCGGTGATGCACACCGAAACCAACCTCGACGAGGGCCCGCGCGGCGACGAGGCGGAGCACTGGCTGTGGAAGCAGTGGTCCGGCATTCTGCGGCTGCGCCGGGACGGCGTGCCGGTGCTCGGCTTCACCTGGTATTCGCTGACCGACCAGATCGACTGGACGCATGCGCTGCGCGAGCAGCGCGGCGACGTGAACCCGCGCGGCCTCTACGACCTCGACCGCAAGCCGCGCCGCGTCGGCCTGGCCTACAAGCGGCTGATCGAGACCTGGCGCGAGGTGCTGCCCACCCAGAGCTGGTGCCTGCAGGTGCCGCTGGCAGCCTGACGGTTCGCGGCGCCGCCTTGCCCCGGAGCGCGGCGCCCGCCACCCTGCCGCTTTCCGTGGGAGGCGCCGCATGGCTGGCAAGCTCGATCGCAAGGTCATCATCACCTGCGCCGTGACGGGCGCGATCCACACCCCCTCCATGTCGCCGCACCTGCCGGTGACCGCGCAGGAGATCGCCGACGCCGCGATCGGCGCGGCGGAGGCGGGTGCCGCGATCGTCCACCTCCATGCCCGCGACCCGAAGGATGGCCGCCCCGACCAGTCGCCGGAAGCCTTCGAACCCTTCCTGCGCGTCATCAAGCAGCGCAGCGACTGCGTGGTGAACCTCACCACCGGCGGCGCACCGACCATGACTATCCAGCAGCGGGTCGCCCCGGCCGCCACGTTCAGGCCCGAGGTCGCCAGCCTCAACATGGGCTCGATGAATTTCGGCCTGTTCGGGATGCTCAACCGCTTCAAGAGCTTCAAGCACCAGTGGGAGGCCGACTACCTCGCCAACAAGGACATCGTCTTCCGCAACAGCTTCGCCGATATCGAATACATCCTGACCACCTGCGCCGAGAACGACACCCGCTTCGAGTTCGAGTGCTACGACACCGCGCATCTCTACAACCTGCGCTATTTCCTCGACCGGGGCCTGGTGAAGGCGCCGCTGTTCATCCAGACCGTGTTCGGCATCCAGGGCGGCATCGGCAGCCATCCCGAGGACGTGCTGCACATGAAGCGCACCGCGGACCGGCTGTTCGGCGATGCCTACAGATGGAGCGTGCTCGGCGCCGGCGCCTCACAGCTGCGCGTCGCGGCCACGGCCGCGGCGATGGGCGGCAATGTGCGCGTCGGGTTGGAGGACTCGCTCTGGGCGGGCCCGGGAAGGCTGGCGGAGAGCAACGCCGAACAGGTACGGCTGGCGCGGCAGATCATCGAGGGACTCGGGCTCGAAGTGGCCACGCCTGCGGAGGCGCGGGAGATCCTGAGCCTCAAGGGCGGCGACAAGGTGGCGTTCTGACGCGGCGGAGCGGCGCTCCCGGCTTCGCTGCTGGCCTTTGGGCTGAGCATCCCGTTCGGCGTCTCGTTTCGTCTGGCCCATGCTGTTCCACGGTGCGCTCGGCCAGCTCGCGGGCGCCCTCTCGCGGCTCTCCGGACCTGCCGCATGGGGCTGGGCCGGGGCGACCGTTGCGGCGTTCGTGCTGGCCAACCTGGCTGTGCTCGGCGATCTTCTCCTGCCGCCCGCCGCGGTCATGCTGGTCCTCGACCGGATCGAGCCGCGCGCCGCCCTGGTCGTCTTCGCCCTCGCCGTCTGGCCCGCGACGCGCCGCAGCCCTCCCGGCGATCATCCCAGCCCGCAGGAGGGGCAGGCCCGCCCGTGACCTCCGGAGTCCGGATTCCGGACCGCCGTGCCCGCGGCATCGTGTGCTAGACCATTATTGGCCTGACTGTGCATAGCCGCAGTGTCGCAGGTAGTCGGTGCATTCTTCGGGGCTGAAGCGGTCAAGGAGGTTGCCGATGGCGTT
>NZ_JAWLHG010000019.1:0-100402 GCF_041690465.1 Falsiroseomonas sp.
CAGGGAGAAGATCATGCGCCACTGACCACAACAGACACGCCCAACGGCTCGAACAGCCAGCGCCGTCTGTCAGATCAAGTCCTGGCTAATACACCTGACGCTGCCGTTGCGGCGTGGGTCGACCGGGGTTCGAACTGCTTTGTGGTGGTCCTGCTGTTCCTGTGTTTGCCCTCCGGCCCCCTGAACCGGCCGGCGCCAGGCGCTGCCCCGGACCGCATGTCGATCCATCCCTGCGCGCGGGCCAGCAGCGCGCCCAGGCCGTCCATCGCGGGCTCGCTCAACACGTGCGCCCTGGTGCCGGTCGCGTCCGGCCGCGGACAGATGCGGAGGGACCAGGCGCCGGCCATCTCGTCGCGGACCGCCATCCGGAACGACCCGCACGGCCTGACATGGACGCATCGCGTCCGCTGCACGAGAAGACCTCCCGGCCTGACAGGGTGCCACCTTTCGACACGGGCGACTGCCTTGGTCATCGCCCCGCGGCCGACCTCTGGCGGTCAGGGCTTGACGAGCGACAGCGCGATGTCGACCGCAATCAGGACGACAATCGCGATCTCCAGCAGTTCCGCCCGCGCCCCCGCCGCCTCGCCGTGGAGTGCCGTGTAGGTGTCGCGGATGATGGCGAGCTTGCGGTCCACCGCGGCGCTGACACTGCCGACCCGGAAGAGCTCCATCGCCGCCGCATAGACCCGCGCTAAGTAGACGTCCTCCGTCACCTGCAGCGCGTTGTCTACGCGCTCGGTGAGCTCCGTTACTTCGCCAACAAGGGTGTGTAGGCGCTGCGCCAGGCGGCTGTAGCGCCGCGCCGCCAGCATGCTGGTCCTGTTGCGCGCCGCCTCCACCAGGGCGCGCATGCGCGGCAGCTCCTCGTCGAGCATCTCGTCGTAGGTGCGCATCTCCAGCAGCTGCGCATTGGCCATTTCGAGCACGTCGGCCACGTCGGTCTCGCGACGGGGTTCCAGGATGAGCGCACGGTCCCAGGTCAGCACGACCAGGTCGTCCGGGTAATAGGAGAAGCGGTGCCGCAGCAGATCGCGGCGCGCCCCTTCGCTCAGTTCCCGCGTCTCGCCCGACAGCAGCGGCACGAGGTCGACGCCCGCCATGACTTCCTCAGCCCTCATCGGCGGGTCGAGCGCGTCCACCATCGCGAGCAGGTAGTCCTCCTGCAGCAGCGCCGTGCTCGGGCGGTCCAGCGCCTCAGCAAGCAGCTCGCGCAGCTTGCGGAGCAGGGCGTGCCAGACCGGGCTTTCCGAAGCCGGGCCGATGGCAGCATCGACGCCGTTGACGAGCTGCGTGAAGCCGGCCCAGTCGGTTTCCTGCGCTGGCACCCGCAGCGCGAAGGCCGCGACGCCGAAGTCGTAGAGCCGCACGCTGGCCGCGGCCGCCACCTCCCTGCCCTCAACGGTGATCGGAACCTGGCCGAGTTCGAGCGCCAGCGGCGGCACCCCGAAGGACACGGCCTTCGCAGGCGTGGCGCCGAGGCGGCTGCGCGCGCTCGCGCCCGCCGCCCTGCGCGCCCAGAGCTCTTCGGCGCGCTGCAGATCGATGCCGTAGGCAACGTCCACGAGCCGCAGCGCGACCACTTGGCCGGAGGTCACATGCAACCTGTTCGCCGCCATATTCGCTCCCGAACATCTCTTGCCACATGTCGGCTGTATCATACCAAGATCGGCCGACGGCGGTGAGGCGGGCCTGGTACCAGGCGGATGAAGACCCGTCTGCCGGTCCCCGCCGGGAACTGCAGTGATGCGTGTTCCCGCCTGCCGCTTCCGGCGTTGCGGCAACAATCAGGCTGGATTGCGGGCGCTCCACTCCGCGAAGATGCGTTCAAGCAGCTCGACCTTCTTGCAGTCCTGTGCTGCCGCTGCGCGCTTGAAGGCGCGGCGGAAGTCGGGCGTCACGCGGAAGTTCAGCGGCTCCGTCCGCTCCTTGGCCGGCGCCCTTGCGGATTTCGCCTTCTTCTAGCCGCCTCGTCCGTGGCCGCGCCCTTGCCACCGCTGGGCGCAAGGCTGGTTGCTGCCGCGACGGCCTCGGAGATCAGCAGCGAAGCTAGCACCTTCGAAGGATCACGACGCATGGAAGATCGTCGAAAGTGCCGTCCAAAGGGCGCGCGGTGTAGCTCCCATCCCGTGCAGCGCGCCCTCATCCGCCGTGCCTGCGGAAAAGTGGTGGCGCTCATGAGATCAAGGGGCGTCGCGGAATTGTCTCATCCATGCGGTATGGTGATCCAGCATGAATGAAGGCATCCCACCCAGCAGTGGCGCTCCAGACGGACGGATCGCCCGCTCTGTTTCCGCCCATATCGACCAGGCCAAGGCGGCGCTGACGGCACCCCCGCACCGGCGCGCGCTGTACCGCCTGCCCTGGCTGCTGGTCGGCCTGGCGGGCTCGGCTGCCGCGACGGCGCTGATGGCCGGGGCGGAGGCGCAACTCTCGAACCATATCGCCATCGCATTCTTCATCCCGGCCATCGTCTACCTGGCGGACGCCATTGGCACGCAGGCGGAGGCGGTCGCCGTCCGCGGACTCTCGTTCACTGATGGCGGCCCCTTACGGCTCCTGCTCGGCGAACTCGGCACCGGCGCGCTGCTGGGCCTCACCCTGGCCACGCTGTCCTTCGTTGCGGTCTGGTCGGTGTTCGGTGATCCGCGCCTCGCCCCGGCCGTGGCAGCCGCGCTGGCAGCGGCCGGAACCATTGCGACCGGTGTCGGCTTCCTCCTGGCCCGGGTCTTCCAACGCGGCGGCCTGGACCCGGCGCTCGGCTCCGGGCCGGTGGCAACGGTCGTGCAGGGCGTGCTGTCGCTTGCGGTCTATCTCGGCCTTGTGGGCCTGCTGCTGACATGACGGTCAGCGGCAACCTGCCGTCGCGGCCACGCCGAGCGCGCGGCGCCACCGTCGTGCACGCACTGCCCGGCCGCTACCGCCTCGCCGACCCGCGGCTGCGCGGGGCTCCGGATCGCGCCGAGGCGGCGCGGCTGGCCTTGCTCGGCGTGCCGGGCGTGACGCAGGCGAGCGCCTCGGCGGTGACCGGAACCGCGCTTGTGCACTGCGCGGCCGCGGTCACGCCATCGCGCCTCTGCGCCGTGCTGGGGGCGGCGCTCGGCGGTCCGCCGCGGGCACGCAGCCTCTCCGCCGCGCCCGCGGCGGCGCCGCCCGCCGAGCCGCATGCGTGGCACGCCATGCCGGTGCCTGCCGCGGCGGCCGCGCTGGGCTGTGCCCCCAAGCGCGGCCTGCCGCCCGCCGAGGCCGCGGCGCGGCTGGCCGCGGGCGGCCCGAACCTGCTGGCGCGCGCCGAGGCGCGTTCCCTCGCCGCCATCTTTGCCGAGCAACTCACCTCGGTCCCGGTGGCGCTGCTGGGCGCCTCGGCGGTCGTCTCCATCGCCACGGGTGGGATCGCCGATGCGGTGGCGATCGGTGCGGTGGTGCTGCTGAACGCCGGCATCGCCACCGTCACCGAACGCTCCGCCGAGCGCACCATCCGCGGCCTGTCCGACGTCTCCCCCGCGCCGGTGCCGGCTATCCGCGGCGGCAAGCGCATCCTGCTGCCGGTCGAGGGCCTCGTGCCGGGCGACCTCATCCAGCTCGAGCCCGGAATCCTGGTGCCCGCCGACGCCCGGCTGATCGCGTCGACGGACCTGACGGTGAACGAGAGCGCGCTGACCGGCGAGAGCCTGCCCGTCACCAAGGACGCTGCGGCGCGCGTGCCGGTCGAGGCGCCGCTCGCCGAGCGCCGCAGCATGGTCTTCCGCGGCACCGGCGTGACCGGCGGCTCAGGCCTCGCGATCGTCACCGCGACCGGAACGGCGACCGAGATCGGCCGAATCCAGGCGCTGCTCGGCGACGTCCGCCCGCCGCAGACGCCGATCGAGCGCCAGCTTGGCGAGGTCGGGCGCGAGCTGGTGCTGATCAATGGCGTGATCTGCGCGACGGTCGGCGGCATCGGGCTGCTGCGCGGCCAGCCATGGCCGGCGGTGCTGCGCAGCGCCATCAGCCTGGCCATTGCCGCCGTGCCGGAAGGCCTGCCGGCGGTCGCCACCACCACCCTCGCCCTCGGCATCCAGGACATGCGGGACAAGCAGATCCTGGTCCGCCGGCTGGACGCGGTGGAGACGCTGGGCGCCGTGGAGGTAGTCTGCCTCGACAAGACCGGCACGCTGACCACGAACCGCATGGCGACCACGGCGCTGCATGTGGATGGCGCATTGCTGGCGCCACCGGCGCCCGCCGGCAAGCAGCGCGGCGTGGCCGCGGCGCTGCTGGAGGCTGCGACGCTGTGCAGCGATGTCGAGCAGGCCGCCGACGGACTCGCCGGGTCGCCGACCGAGACGGCGCTGGTGCGCGCCGCGCAGGATCTCGGCCTCGACCTCGCCAGGCTGCGCGCGCGCTGGCCGAGGAAGGAGGCGGTGCCCAGGGCCGAGGGCCGCAAGCGCATGACGACGCTGCACCGCGGCCGTGGCGGCGCCCTGCTGGCGGTGAAGGGCGACCCGGCCGAAGTGCTGGCGCGCTGCACGAAGCGCCTCACCGCATCGGGCGAGGTGCCGCTCGACGGCGCGGCGCGCCAGGCGATCATTGCCGCCAATGACCGGATGGCGGCGCAGGCGCTGCGCGTGCTCGGCGTCGCGCGGCGGGAGGGCGGCGGCGATCCGCAGGACGAGCACGGCCTGACCTGGCTCGGCCTGGCCGGCCTTGCGGACCCGCTGCGGCCGGGTGCGGCGGAGGCGATCCACGACCTGCACGTTGCCGGCATCCGCACCATGATGATCACCGGCGACCAGAGTGCGACCGCCTACGCCATCGCCAAGGAACTCGGGCTGCCGCGCGACGGCGAGGTGCGCGTGCTGGAAGCCGGCGCGCTGCGCGACCTGCCGCCCGAGGCGCTGGCGGCCCTTGCCCCGCAGGCCGATGTCTTCGCCCGCGTCAGCCCCTCCAACAAGCTGCAGATCGTGCGCGCGCTTCAGGCTTCGGGGCGGATCGTCGCCATGACCGGCGACGGCATCAACGACGGCCCGGCGCTGCGCGCCGCCGAGATCGGTATCGCGATGGGGGGCGGCGGCACCGATGTGGCGCGCGAGGTCGCCGACATCGTGCTCGCCACCGACGATCTGGGCGGGCTGCTCGACGCCATCGGGCTCGGCCGCGCGACCTACGCCAATATCCGCAAGGTGCTGCGCTACCTGGTTGGCACCAATGCGTCCGAGACCATGGTGATGCTCGGCGCGGCGATCGCCGGACTGCCGGCGCCGCTGACGCCGATGCAGCTGCTCTGGCTCAATCTCGTCTCCGATCCGCTCCCCGCGCTGGCGCTGGGGCTCGAGGCGCCGGAGCCCGATGTGCTGGAGCAGCTGCCGCACGATCCGCGCGCGCCGATCCTCTCCCCCGCGGATTTCCGCCGACTGCTGCGCGAGGGCGCGGTGATCGGCGCTGCGGCGCTCGCTTCCACCTTCGGCGCGGCGCCGGCGGCGACCTTCCACGGGTTGACCCTGGCGCAGCTGGCGCATGCCTTCGTCTGCCGGTCGGAGACGCATGGCCTGCTCGATCCCCACCGGCCGCCGATGAATGCCAGGCTGGTCGGCGCCATCGGCATCTGCCTGGCGTTGCAGGGCGCGGCGCAGGGGGTGGGGCCGCTACGCCGGCTGCTCGGTCTGGGACCGCTCGGGCCGGCCGGCTTCGCCGCAACGGCGGCGACGGCGGTTGCGCCGCTGGTGGTGAACGGGATCATCTCGGCCGCGTCGCAGCGGCGGCGGCGGGAGGAGGGGCCGGATGCGTGACGGCACGATCTTCACCTCGGAATCGGTGACGCCGGGCCATCCGGACAAGCTCTGCGACCGCATCAGCGACGCGGCGGTGGACGCCTTCCTGCAGCAGGATGCGCGGGCGCGCGCCGTGGTGGAATGCGCGGTGGCGACCGGCATCGTCTTCATCGCCGCGCGCTTCGCGGCGGAGGCGGTGGTCGACCTTCCCTCCCTCGCGCGCGGCGTGATCGCCGAGGCGGGCTATGTCGGCGAGGGCTTCGACGCCCGCACCTGCTCCATCCTGACCAGCATCTCGGAGCTGCCGGCGGCGGCACGCGCCCCGGATGAGGAGGCGACCGACGAGGAGCACGAGGTCGAAGCGCTCAGTGCGACCGAGCAGGCCAATGTCTTCGGCTACGCCACCGACGAGACGGCCACGCTGATGCCGGCACCCCTGGTCATCGCGCATCGCCTGGCGCGCGCCCTGGATGCGGCGCGGGCGCAACTGCCGTGGCTGGCGCCGGACGGCAAGACACAGGCGGGCGTCCTGTACGGCGGAGGCCGCGCCGCAGCACTGTCGACCGTCGCCCTCACGGTGGCGACGCTTCCTGGCGCGCCAAAGGCCGGCCCGCTCGCGGCGGCATTGCGCGAGCAGGTGGTGGTCCCGGCGCTGGCGGATGCACCGTTGCCTTTGTCGCCGCATACCGAGGTCCATGTGAATGCCGGCGGCCCCTTCGCGATCGGCGGCCCGTCGCGCCATGCGGGGCTCACCGGGCGCAAGAACGGCATCGACACCTATGGCGAGGCGGCGCGGCAATCCGGCGCAGCACTCTCGGGCAAGGACCCGTCGCGCATCGACCGGATCGGCGCCTATGCGGCGCGGCACGCGGCGAAATGCGTGGTCGCCGCGGGCCTGGCGCGGCGCTGCGAAGTGCATCTCGGCTACGTCATTGGCCATGCGCGGCCGGTCAGCGTCGCTGTGGAATGCTTCGGCACCGCCTCGGTCGCCGAGGAGGAGATTGCCCGGCGCGTCGCCGCGACTTTCGATTTCCGCCCCGCCGCGATCGAGCGCCGCTTCGCGCTGCGCAGCCGTGCGCAGGCCGCCGGCGAGGCGGGATTCTTTCGCCCCCTCGCCGTCTACGGGCAGATGGGGCGCGAGGATCTCGCCGTGCCCTGGGAGGAGACCAGCGAGGCGGCGCTGCTGCAGTAGCGTGCGTCGCGGCGGCCGCCTGCGCCAGCGCCTGCTGCGGGTCGCGCGGCTTGCCGGCACGCCTGCGGGCGGGGACTTGTCGTTTCGTGGCGGGGCGCCTGGGGGCGGCCGCCATCGAGGTTACTCCTGGGGGTCGGACGCAGGTGAGCCGCGCAACAAGCTGCCCGCGTACCAAAGCAGCGTAATGGCCGGTGGCAGAACGGCGCCCCGCGAGGCCTGCAGGGCCGCCAGGAGCCCGAAGGCCGCTGCGCCGACCGGTGCAAACTGCGCCGCCGAGGGCGTGCGCGTCGCGGGCGCCTGCGCCGTGGCGCGGAACATGCCTTCCTTCGCCGCGGCCGCGAGCACCGCCTCCGCCGCGCCGCGGAAGCGAAGCAAGAGCCCTGCGGTGGTCGGGTTCGCGGCGGCGCCGACGACACCCGGCAGCATCAGCGCGCGCTGCGCGAGCAGCGCGAAGAATGCCGCGTCGTCGCGGTGCCCCGGCAGCCGCAGCCGCATCCGCCCCGCCACGGCGGAGACGATGATGGCGCGCGGGGCTTCAGGCATCGGCCGGCGCCCGCGCAACTTTGCGCGTCCGCTTGGCGGGCGCCCGTGCCGCCCGTCTTGCGCGGGCGGGCGGCGCGGGCGGCGGCTGGGGCTCCGGCGCCTCGGCGAGTTCGGCCTGCGCCTCCGCATAGAGGTCCTCGACCGTCTCGGCTGCCTCGGCCGCGGCGGTGCGCAGCGCGGTGCCGGTCGCAATCGCGAGCTTCAGCCCGGCGCGCAGCACGGGGCGGAGATTGCGCGATGCCTCCGGCGCCAGCGCAGGCGCCAGCACGGCGGCCCCCGCGCCTGCGGCGACACCGGCGAGAAACACGAGAAGAGGAGGCATCGGCGCGATCCTGTTCCTTGCCCATGGGTGCGTCGGGGCGCGTTGCCCGTTCACCGTGCATGAAGGTAGCGTCGGGCGATCATTGGGCGGAAGGGGCAAGTGGCCGATGAGCAGGAAGCCGAAAGGCGAAGCCGGTGCGTCGGAGGCGGCGAAGGTCGCCGCGACCGTGATGCTCTCGCTCGGGCGCACCAAGGCGACGCATGAATTCGAAGAGGTCTCCGTCTCCACCGACGACCCGGCGCATGTCACGGTCCTCCTCTCCTCCGCGGATGGACGCAAGATCGCGGTGATGCTGCCGCGCGCCGAGGTGAAGCGCCTGCTATCCTGGCGCATGATCATGTCGCTGTAGCGGCCGCCGCCATCGGCGAGCCGATTCATGCCGCAAGCTCCGCCGGACAGCGGAGAGGCGGACCATGAACATGATCCTGCCACGGGAGCGAGCCGGGTCAGGTGGCGCGCATCAGGACATGCGCGGCATGCTGGCGGCGCGAGCGGCCGACGAGGCCACGGCGCCGGCGCATCGCACGAAGGTCGATATCCGGAATCTGGATTTCTTCTAAGGTCGTTCCCAGGCACTGAAGAACGTCAGCCTGTCGCTTAAGGACCGCCACGTGACCGCGCTGATCGGCCCGTCCGGAAGTATCTCGGCGAGCTGGTCGAGTTCGGTACTGCGGAGGAGATCGGGCCGTCCGCTCGGGCGACGGTATCGAGTGTGCCGTGGGCCCAACTCGGTACGCGGGGCATCTCCACGATCCACTCACCTGCGGCAATCCACCGGCCGCTCGTACATCGCAATCGAGCACGAAGGCGATGCTGCTGGTGTCGAGCGAGGCGTCGGGGAAGTCGCCCCGCCGCGCGCCAGGCAGGGTGACGTCGACGTTCGCCGTTGCACCGGCAGCGAGGCTCGGCAGGTCCCAGGACACCTCCGCCGCGAACTCGCGCCGGCCCGAGCCAGAGAGCGACCCGGACAGCAGCGGCGTGCCGTTCAGCACGGCGGGCCCGGCCTCCTACAGACCGTAGAGGCGGATGCGACGGCTGCCCGGCGGCGCCGTTCAGGCCGGCTCCGGCCAGGTGAAGGTGAGCCGCTCCAGGAAGCCGAGCCGCGCCGCCACATCCTCCGGCGCGCAGGCCATCAGCGCGACGACGCCCACGCCGATCCCGGGCACCGGATCGTCCGACGGCGGATCCGCCTCGATCGCCAACTCTGCCACCGCGGCGGGGGCGGGCAGGTCCAGCACCACCACCGGGCGCGACTCGGCGGCCAGTTCCAGCAGCCGCCGCGGGCCACGCCCGGCGCGCAGGGTGACCCGGCGCGCCGCCGCGGCGCCGCGCAACGCGATGTGCAGCCGCAGCGGGCCCGACCGCGTCTCCGGCACCGGCAGCCGCAGCAAGGCCCGGCCGGGCCGGGTCCAGCAGCCCCAGGGCTCCGGCGCGTGCCAGGCTGGGCCGGCGCGCAGCAGCTCGGCCCAGGCCATGGCAGGCTCGGGACGTGGCGCCTCGATCTCGGCCAGGCGATGCACCAGGCCGAGCGGCGGCGCCGGTGGCGGCGATGACGGGCCGGCCGGTGCCGAGTCCAGTGCGGCGATCAACTCCTCCGCCACCGCGCGCCAGCTGCGCAGGCGCAGGCCGGTGGCGATGCGCGCCTCCGTGGCCGTGCGGAAGCCGGGCTCGAACAGCAGCTTCTCGATCATGGCGAGGAAATCCGGCTCGCTGCCCGGCGCGACATGCAGCGCCAGCCCCTGCCCGGCTTCGAGCAGCCCCGAATGCGCCGGCGCCACCACCGCCTTGCCGGCAGCCAGCGCTTCGGTCACCGGCAGGCCCCAGCCTTCGTGCCGCGAGTGGTAGACGGTGAACAGCGCGCCGCGATAGAGCGCCGCCAGCGCGCCATCGGCCACGTCGTCCAGCCAGAGCACGCGGCCTTCCAGCGCGGGGGCGCGTTGCAGCAGCGCCAGCGCCGGCCCGGCGTTGAAGCCGGCGCGGCCGACCAGCACCAGCCGCGGCACCGCCTCGCCATGCCGCCGCAGCAATTCGAGCCAGGCATTCAGGACGAAGAGGTGGTCCTTGCGGCTTTCGATGGTGCCGACGAAGAGGATGTAGGGCTCGCCGGCCAGCGTGGCGGCGCGTGGATGCGGGGCGGCGGCGGGCGGCGGCGGCAGGGCGGCGTCGGGTCGCAGCACCTGCACCGGCGCGAAGGGCAGGCCGGGCAGGCGCTCCGCGGCCAGCCGCTCCACGTCCTGCCTGGTCGCCTCGGAGATCGCCAGGACCAGATCGGCCTGGGTGCCGACAGCCGAGAACCAGCGGGCGAAGCGGGCCGAGACGGCCGGCTCGCTGTGTTCCGGGATGCTCACCGGCCCGGTGTCGTGCACCAGCGCGGCGTAGCGCAGCCCGTGGCGCGCGCGGGCCTCGCGCACCGCCTGGTGATAACCCGCCAGCCACCAGGAGGAACCGGGGTTCACCAGCCACGCGCCCTGCGGGAAGGCGAGGTCGGGCGCCGCCTCCAGCATCGCCTCGGCGGCCGCGCGGGTGGCGGTCCAGGCTGGGTCGAGGGGGTCGGCGCCGGCGCGGGCCAATGCGGCCAGGCGAAGGAAGGCCTCGCGCGGCAGCTCGCGCCAGCTGCCGGTGGCGGGGCGGAACACGGCGAGGCGCGCTTCCGCGAGCCCGATGTCGCGCGCCAGCGCAGCGCCGGCGAGTTCCATCTGCACCCGCTGGATGCCGCTCGGCGCGCGCGCGGAGCCGAACCAGGACATCAGGTCGGAGAGGTCGAAGACCACGCGCAGGTCGCCGATCAGGCTGAGCCCGGCGGGCTGTTCCGCCGGAAGCCCGGCGGCGGGATCGCGCAGCGCGGTCAGTTCCTGCCAGGCGGCGTCGCCAGAAGGGTCGAGCTCCAGCGCGGCGGCATAGGCCTCGCGCGCGCCGGCGAGATCACCGGCCAGCTTGAGGGCATGGCCGATCTGCAGTTGCAGGTCGGCATCGCCGGGCAGGCCGGCTTCGGCACGGCGGTAGGAGTCGAGCGCGGCGGAAGGATCGCCGGCCTCCTTCACGCAATGGCCGTGCTGGACCCAGATCGCCCAGTCCTCCGGGGCGCGGGCGAGATGCGCGGCATAGGCGGCCGCCGCACCGCGCCAATCGCCGGCGGCCCGCCGCGCCTCGGCCTCGGCGAGCGGTTCGCGCGCCCGGTCCATCCGCCCCCCTGCTCGCAGCGCGCTCAGGCGCGGCCGTAGGTGTCCTCGATGCGCACGATGTCGTCCTCGCCGAGATAGGGGCCGGACTGCACCTCGATCAGCGTCAGCGGGATCATGCCCGGATTCTCCAGCCGGTGCACGCAGCCGAGCGGCAGATACACGCTCTCGTTCTCGCGCAGCAGGATACGCTCCTTGTCGCGCTCGACGATGGCGGTGCCGGCCACCACCACCCAATGCTCGGCGCGGTGGTAGTGCTTCTGCAGGCTGAGCTTGGCGCCAGGGCGCACGACGATACGCTTCACCTGGAAGCGCGCGCCATGCGCCACGCCCTCGTAGCTGCCCCAGGGGCGGTAGACGCGGCGATGCTCGGTGGCCTCCTTGCGGCCCTCGGCCTTCAGCTTCTCGACAAGCTGCTTCACCTCCTGCGCGCGCTCGCGGTGGCAGGCGAGCACAGCGTCGTCGGTGACCACCAGCACCACATCCTCCAGGCCGACCACGGCCGTGAGGATGCCCTCCGAACGCACGAAGCAGTTGCGCGCGCCGAGCGTGGTGACCGGGCCGGCGGTGGCGTTGCCATCCGCGTCCTTCGCCGCGATCTCCCACAGCGAATCCCAGGAGCCGACATCGGACCAGCCAGGGTCGCAGGGCACCACGGCGGCGAGCGCGGTGCGCTCCATCACCGCATGGTCGATCGAGATCGAGGGCGCCTCGGCGAAGCCGGCACCGAGGCGGACGAAGCCGAGGTCGCGCGCCGCGCCGGCCACGCCGTCCTTCGCTGCCGCCAGCACCTGCGGCGCGTGCGTGGCCAGCTCGGCCAGCAGGGTGCCGGCCGTGGCCACGAACATGCCGCTGTTCCAGAGATGGCGCCCGCCCTCGACCATGGCCGCGGCGGTGGCGGCATCGGGCTTCTCGACGAAGCGGGCGACGGCGCGCGCGGCATGGCCGGCGGCCTCGCCGCCCGGCAGCGCGGCGCCGGCCTCGATATAGCCGTAGCCGGTTTCGGGGCGGGTCGGGCGGATGCCGAAGGTGGCGATGCGCCCGGCGCGCGCGGCCACCGCGGCGGCCGCCAGCGCGGCGAGCAGCCCGGGCACGTCGGCCACCGCGGCATCGGCGGCCATGATCCAGAGCACCGTCTCCGGCGCGGCCTCGCCGACCAGCGCGGCGGCGGCGGCGATCGCGGCGGCGGAGTTGCGCGCCACCGGCTCCAGCACGATCCGCGCCTCGGCGAGGCCCGCCTCGCGCAGCTGCTCGGCGACCAGGAAGCGATGCGCCTCGCCGCAGACCACGACCGGCGGGGCGAACAGCGGGCCGGCGGCGCGGGCGGCGGTTTCCTGCAGCATGGTGCCCGCGGCGGCGAGCGGCCAGAACTGCTTCGGGTAGCCCTCCCGCGAGAGCGGCCAGAGGCGCGTGCCGGTACCGCCGGAGAGGATGACGGGTACGATCCGGTCGGCGGGCGCGGTGGGCATTCTGAGGGTCCTGGCAGAAGGCGTGACGGCCGGTTGTGTCGCACCACCCGGGAAAAAGAAAGGCAGCCGTCTGGCAACGGGATGGCGGGCGCCTCAGCCCGGCATGGGCAGGGCGGCCATGGTGGCCTCGGCCGGCATGGCGCGGTCGCGGCCGCCGCGCTTGGCGGCGTAGAGCGCGGCATCCGCGGCCTCGATCACCTTGCCGAGCTGCTCGCCATGCTCCGGCCAGGCGGCGACGCCGATCGAGACGGTGACCGGCGGCAGGCCGTTGTCGGCACGGTCGCGCAGCGCGCGGATGTTGCCGCACAGCTCCTGCGCGCGCACCAGCGCCTCCTGCGCGGTGCAGTCCGGCATCACCACCAGCAGCTCCTCGCCGCCATAGCGGCAGGCCATGTCCATCCGCCGCAACCTGGCCAGCAGCAGCGCGCCGACCTCGCGCAGCACGGCGTCGCCGGTGGCGTGGCCGTAGCGGTCGTTCACCTGCTTGAAGTGATCGAGGTCGAGCATCAGCACCGCGATCGGCGCGCCGCGGCGCTCGGCATGCGCCACCAAGCGCGGCAGCATCTCCTCCAGGAAGCGGCGGTTCTGCAGTCCGGTGAGCTCGTCGCGCATCGCCTGGTTGCGCAGCTTCTCCCGCAGCGCGAGGTTGGCAAGCGCCAGGCTGACGCCGTCGGCCAGCGCATAGGCCAGTTCGCGCCGCGCCGTGGAGGGAATGTCGTGGTCCGCCGGCGGGATGAACTTCAGCACCCCATAGACCTCGCCGCGCGCGTGCATCGGCACGCATAGCCCGCAGGTACCGGTGCCGGTGGCGTGCTCGCAGAGCAGGCCGCCGCCCAGCCCGCAGCCATGCGGCCGGCCGCGCTTCAGCGCCCAGCATTCATTCGGCCCGAAATGCTCCGGCAGGGCGGCCACTGCGGCCTCGCCGGCGCCCCAGGCGCCGAGCAGGTCGAGCCGGTCGCGGGAATTGTTGAACACGTAGAAGGCGCCACCGAGCTTGGGCAGCAGTTCGCGCGCGGTGTGCGAGACGACGCGGCGGATGTCCTCCGGCGAGAGGCTGCTCTGCAGCAGCTCGCCCATGCGGAACAGGGTGGCGATCTCGCGCCCGCGCGCATCCATCGCGGCGCTGGCCTCTTCCGCCGCGCTGCGCCGCCGGCCCAGCATCGCGATCGCGCCGAGCAGCAGCACCAGCGTGGCGCCGGAGGATCCGCCGATCAGCAGCAGGCCGACCATCTGCCCCTCCTGCAGGGCAGCCTCGCGCATCGCCAGCTCGGCCTGCGCCTTGTGGCGGAATTCGTGCAGCACGCCGTGGATGCGCTGCACCACGCTTTCCGCCTCGGAGCGCAGCACGGCCTGCGGCGCGCTGTTGTCGGCGCTCGATTCGAACAGGTCCTGCGCATGCTCGTGGATCCGCAACACGTGCTCGAGCGGAGCACCGAGCGGCGCCAGGCCGCGCGCGGCGAGCGGCGGTTCCAGGCGGCGCACCACCTCGCGCCCCTGGTCGCGCAGCGCCGCGCCGCTGCGGATCGCGCCGTCGCGGTCTTCGAGCCGGCCGGAGAGCAGCCAGTGGCGCATTGCCGACTGCGCGTCGGCCAGCAGCAGCAGCAGCCGCTCCGCCTCCGCCGCCTCCTGGTGGAGACCGACGATCGCCCCCTGCTGCCGGCGCAGCTGCGCGTGGCTGTGGAGAGCCGATGCGGCGCCGATGACGGTTGCGAGAAGCAGGGCACCGGCCAGCAGGGTCGCCTGCAGCCGGTGTTGGGACAGCCGGATTGCCATGAAGGCAACGTTACGAATTCATCCTGAAAACTCGGTTAAGCCCACCCGTCGCGGGCCGTTGCCCATGGCGGCCGTTGCGGGCTACCCATGTCGGCATTGTACGCTGGACGGGCCCCGAAAGCCCGCCGGATCCAGGGAGGTTTCGCCGATGACGATCTCGATTCCGCGCCGTGCCGCGCTGCTCGGACTGGGGGCCGGGGTGCTGGCCGCGCCGGGGGTGCGCGCGCAGGCCCGGTTCCCCGACAAGCCTATCCGCCTGCTGGTCCCCTGGGCCGCCGGCGGCACCACCGACATCCAGATGCGCGTCCTGGCCGAGCAGGCTTCGCGCCGCCTGGGGCAGCCGATCGTGGTGGAGAACAAGCCCGGCGCCGGCGGCGTGCTCGCCCCGCAGCAGCTCCTGCAGGAACGGCCCGACGGCTACGTGCTGTCGCAGATGCCGATCAGCGTGTTCCGCCACCCGCAGATGGCGCAGCGGGCGCTGTTCAACCCGCTCGAGGACTTCACCTACGTCATCCACCTGACCGGCTATCTGTTCGGCACCGTGGTGCGGGCCGATGCGCCCTGGCAGACGCTCGGCCAGCTGCTCGACCACGCCAAGGCCAATCCGGGCAAGGTCAACTACGGCACCCCGGGCGTCGGCACCTCGCTGCACATCACCATGGAGCAGATCGCCGGCACCCGCGGCATCGAATGGACCCATGTGCCGTTCCGCGGCTGGGCGGAGAACGCGCAGGCGCTGCTCGGCGGGCAGATCCATGCCAGCTCCGACAGCTCCGGCTGGGCCGAGCTGGTGAAGGGTGGCCAGCTGCGCCTGCTGGCGGTGTGGAGCGCGGAGCGCGCCAAGCGCTTCCCGGAGGTGCCGACGCTGCGCGAGAGCGGCATCGACATCGTCTCCGCCTCGCCCTACGGCCTGGCCGGCCCGAAGGGCATGAACCCGGCGATCGTGCAGCGGCTGCACGACGCCTTCCGGGAGGCCCTGATGGACCCCGCGCATATCGCCATCCTCGATCGCTTCGACATGGCGCCCTGGCACATGGGCCCGGAGGAGTACACCGCCTTCGCGCGGAAGACCTATGCGGAGGAAGGCGAGATGATCCGGCGCCTGGGCCTGCGGCTCTGACCACCGCCCACCTCCGCTGCGGCGACGATCTGCGCGATCGCCTGCCCGCGGCGGGGTGGGAGGGCGAGTACCTCGCCTTCGCCGACCCGGTCTGCCAGGGACCGGTCGGCGAGGACGGGCTGATGGCCTATCTCGGCCGCCGCGCCCGCTTCGTCGCCGCGCATTACGGGGCCGAGTTGCAGGCGGTGCGGCTGCGCCTCGGCGCGGAGTATGCGGCGCTCAACGGGCTCGACCGCTTCGACCGCGTGCTGCTGTGGTTCGAGCACGATCTCTGGGACCAGGCGGCGCTGATCCGCGTGCTCGGCCTGCTGGCGGAACGGCGCGGGCTGGCGGGCAAGCTGTTCCTGGTGCCCGCCGATGGGCAGCGCCCCTTCGCCGCCTTGTCCGATGCGGAGCTCGCCGCGCTGGCGCCGCGGGAACTCACCCGTGCGCAGATCGAGGTCGGCGCCGAGGCCTGGGCGGCCTTCGCAGCCGAGGATCCGCGCCCGCTCGATGCGCTGTGGCGCCGGGCGCTGGCGCTGCCGCATCTGGCGCCGGCATTGCGCCGGCACCTGCAGGACCTGCCCTGGACCACCGATGGTCTCTCCCTGACGGAGCGGCTGCTGCTGCGCGCGGTGGCCGAGGGCGCCGGCGACCTCTCGGCCGCCTGCCGCGCCTTGCAGGCGGCCGATCCGGTGTTCCAGGTGACGGACCTCATCGTGCGGGACCATCATGCGCGGCTCTCCGAAGGGCCGCGCCGTGCCATTGCCCGCGGTGTGCCCTGGCGGCTCTCGCCGCAGGGCGAGGCGCTGCTGCGCGGCGAGGCACGCCAGGCGCCCGCGCCACGCTTCCAGGGCGGCGTCACGATCGCGCCGCGCGCACCCTGGCGCTGGGATCCGCACTTCGGCGGCGTGGTCGAGGGGCGCGGCTGAGCCGCCCGGTCGCCGCGCTCACGCGGCCGCGGACGCCCTGGCGCCGCCGGGCTCTGCCACGAGAAAGCGGAGTTCCACGACGGTGCCGGCGCCATCCGGGCCCGGGCGCCGTGCGAAGCGGCCGCGCAGCTGCGCCGCAAGCGAGCGCAGCAGGCGCGTGCCGAGGCCGGCATCGCGCGACGGAGACGCCGGCGGCGCGCCCTCCAGCTCGCCTTCCGGCGGCACGCCGATGCCATCGTCGGTGACGACCAGCACGAACTCCTCGCCGTCGCGGGCGAACCGCACCTGAACGGTGCCGGGCCGGTCCTCGGGGAAAGCGTATTTCAGCGCATTGGTCACCGTCTCGTTCAGCACCAGGCCGAGCGGCACCGCGCGCTCGGCGGAGAGCGGATGCGGCTCCGCCTCCGCCAGCAGGCGCACCGGGCGCAGCCCGGCACTGGTCAGCGATGTCTCGATGTCGCTGCAGAGGCCGGTGATGAACTCACGCGAATCGATCACCGGCCGCTCCGCCCCCTGGTCCAGCCCGTCATCCAGTGCCAGCCGCGCATGCACCCGCGCCAGGGCCAGCGCGTGGTCGGCTGCTTCGCGCAACGCTTCCCGCGCCGCGGCCGAGGGAGCAAGGCGGGCACGCAGCATCAGCAGCCCGACCAGGGAGCCCAGGTCGTTGCGCGTGCGGTGGCGGAACTCGCGGAGCAGCAGCGCCTGGGAGCGTTCGGATCGTCGCAGCTCGTCCTGGGCCTGCTGCTGCCGCGCCACCGCCCGGTGCAGCGCCTCGAGCACCAGCGACATGGTGACCCCGACCACGATGAACAGCGCGAGTTCCACCAGCACGTCCGGGTCCTGGACGCCCAGCGAGGGTGCCGGGCCCAGGTTGCGCCAATAGCCGAGCGCGGCGCAGAGCAGCGTGGCGAACAGGCCGGTGCCGTGGTCGAACAAAGCTGCGGCGAGCAGCACGGCGATGAGCAGATGGGTCAGCGAATAGGAGGACGGTATCCCGGCCACCAACAATTCCGGAACCGCAAAAAGCACCAGCACGATGACGGTGGTGATGATGTAGCGGAGCGGCGTCGAAAGCCGACGCGTGCGCTGCAGCATGTGGGCGAGGCTCGGCCGATCTGGCATGGCGGGCCAACGGCCGAACGGAGGCCTCGCTTTGCCAATGGAGGGAACGTGAAGCCTCAGCCCCCCTGGCGGAGCGCGGTGAAGAAGCCACGCAGGAGTTCCGCCGCCTCTCCCTCGCGGACGCCGCCGACGACCTCTGGCGCGTGGTGGCAGGTCGGCTGGGCGAAGAAGCGCGGCCCGTGCTCGACACCACCGCCCTTGGGGTCGTAGGCGCCGAACACCAGGCGCCTGACGCGGAACAGGCTGGCGGCGGCGGCGCACATGGCGCAGGGCTCCAGCGTGACCCAGAGCGTCGCATCGGGCAGCACCTTGTCGCCGGTGGCGGCCGCGGCGGCGCGCAGCGCCAGCATCTCGGCGTGGGCGGAGGGGTCGCGCCGCGCCTCCACCTCGTTGCCGGCGCGGCCCAGCACGGTGCCGTCCGCGGCGGTGACGACCGCGCCCACCGGCACCTCGCCGCGCGCGGCGGCGGCGCGGGCTTCGGCCAGGGCGATTTCCATGGGGCTCATGCGGGGGGGCTCATGCGGGATGCTTGCCGCGACACGGGCGGCAGGTCTAGCAACCAGCCATGCCCAAGCGTCCGATGATCGGCGTGACCCTGGACGCGGAACCGGCCGGCGGCTGGTCGAAGCTGCCCTGGTACGCGCTGCGCCAGAACTATTTCTCGAGCGTCATCGCCGCCGGCGGCCTGCCGGTGGCCCTGCCGCACCATCCCGATCTGGCGGCGGAGTACCTGGACGCGCTGGACGGCCTGCTGGTGACCGGCGGCGCCTTCGACGTGGACCCGGCGCTGTGGGGCGGCGGCGCGCCGCATCCGAAGGTCACGCTCAAGCCCGGGCGGACGGATTTCGAGCTGGCCGCGGTGCGCGCGGCGCTGGCGCGGGACATGCCGGTGCTCGGCATCTGCGGCGGCCAGCAGCTTCTGGCGGTGGCCTTCGGCGGCACGCTGATCCAGCACATCCCCGACGAGGTGGAGAACGCCCTGCCCCACGAACAGCCAAACCCGCGCACCGAACCGGGGCACGAGGTCGCAGTCGCGGGCGGCACGCTGCTGGCGAGCATCGTCGGCGCGCCGCGCCTGGCGGTGAACAGCGCGCACCACCAGGCGGTGGCGACGCCGGGCGCCGGCGCCGTGGTGAACGCCCGCGCGCCGGACGGCGTGGTGGAAGGGGTCGAGCACCCCGGCTACCGCTTCGCCCTCGGTGTCCAGTGGCACCCGGAATACGCGGTGGACCCGCGCGACCCGGCGATTTTTCGCGCGTTTGTCCAGGCCGCAACCCGATGAGCGACGAGGACGAAGCGCCCGAGGCGCCGCGTGGCGAGCGTATCGCCAAATGGCTCGCCCGCGCCGGCGTCGCCTCCCGTCGCGACGCCGAGAAGCTGATCGCCGAGGGCAAGGTGAAGCTCAACGGCAGGAAGGTGGAGGGCCCCGCCACCTTCGTCGCCCCGGGCGACCGCGTCAGCGTGGACGGCAAGGCCGTTGCCTCGCCCGAGCGCACGCGGCTGTTCCGCTACCACAAGCCCGAAGGGCTGGTGACCACGCATCGCGACCCCGAGGGCCGCCCCACGGTGTTCGAGAAGCTGCCGGCCGCGCTGCCGCGCGTGGTCTCGATCGGCCGGCTGGACATCACCTCCGAGGGGCTGCTGCTGCTGACCAATGATGGCGAGCTGGCACGGCGGCTCGAGCTGCCCTCCAACGGCTGGCTGCGCCGCTACCGCGTGCGCGTGTTCGGCACGGTGGATGAGCGCGCGCTGGCCAGGCTCTCGCGCGGCATCACCATCGAGGGCGTGGCCTACGGCCCGATCGAGGCGGGGCTCGATTCCCGGCAGGGCGCCAATGCCTGGCTGACGGTGAGCCTGAAGGAAGGCAAGAACCGCGAGGTGCGGCGCGTGATGGCGCATCTCGGCCTGCAGGTGACACGGCTGATCCGCGTCGCCTACGGCCCCTTCCAGCTCGGCGCGCTGCCGCGCGGCGGCGTGGAGGAGGTGCATCCGCGGATCATGCGCGAGCAGCTCGGCATCGGCGAGAGGCCGCAGCGCCGCCGCGCTGCCGCCGAAGCACCCGCCGAAGCGCCCGCCGAGCCGCCGCCCGAGCCGAAGCCGGACCCGAAGCCCGATCCTAAGCCCCCTGGCCCGCCGGGGCGCGGCCATACCATTCCCAGGGCGCGCAATGCCGCGCCGCGGCGCCCCGCCCGTGCTGCGAATCGTCGCCGGCCGCCATCGCGGCCGTAGGCTGCTCGCGCCCGAAGGCGCGACCACCCGCCCCACCGCCGAGCGCGTCCGTCAGGCGCTGTTCGACATGCTGTGGCACGCGCCCTGGGCCGGACGCCAGGCGGTGGAGGGCGCGCGCGTGCTGGACGCCTTCGCCGGCACCGGCGCGCTCGGGCTGGAAGCGATGTCGCGCGGCGCCGCACGCGCTGTGTTCATCGAGCCCGACCGCGCCGCGCTCGCCGCGCTGCGGCGGAACATCGAGACGCTGGGCGAGGCGGAGCGGTGCCGGGTCATCCCCGGCGACGCCACCCGCCCGCCACCGGCCGACGCCCGCTGTTCGCTGCTCCTGCTCGATCCGCCCTATGGCAAGGATCTGGTAGCCCGCGCGCTGGCGACGTTGGGGGCGGCCGGCTGGATTGCGCCCGGCGCGCTGGTCGCGGCGGAGGTGGCGAAGGCGGATGCGCTGGACGTCCCCGGCTTCGAACAGGTCGCCGAGCGCGCGCATGGTGCGGCGCGGCTGGTGTTCCTGCGCGAAGCTACCCCTCGCCCTCCAGCCTGATCCCCAGCCGGGCATACATCGCCCGCAGCCGCTTCGCGTAGTGCTCGGCGCCGAATTGCGCCGCCTGCTTCGGGCCGCGCGCCGCCAGCTCCGCCCGCAGCTCGGCGTCGGAATCGAGCTTCTGGATCGCCTCGGCCATCATGCGCGTGTCGTAGGGGTCCACCAGCAGCGCGGCATCGCCCGCCACTTCCGGTAGCGAGGAGGTGTTGGAGGTCATCACCGGGGTGCCGAGATGCAGCGCCTCGATCACCGGCAGGCCGAAGCCCTCATAGAGCGAGGGGAACAGCACCCCGCGCGCACCGCGGATCAGCCCGGTCAGCAGCCGGCCCGGCACGTAGTTGATCAGCATGACGCGGTCGCGCAGCCGGCGCGCCATGCCCTGCACGCCCTCGATGGGGCCGCGGGGGACGAAATCCCGCCGGTCGTCCTCGTAGAGCAGGGCGAGCTCCTGGTGGGAGTTCCAGGCCTGCTTGCCGCAGATCACCAGCGGATGCTCGCAGCCCGAGGCGAGATAAGCCTCGATCAGCCGGCCGACATTCTTCTTCGGTTCGATCGCGCCGAAGAACAGGAAGTATTTCTGCCAGTGCAGGCCGAAGAAGCCTTCCAGCTCCGCGCGCACCAGCGCCTCCGGCTTCAGCGTGGCGAGGTCGGGCAGCTCGACGGCCTGGAAGGTGTTGGTGACCCGCTCTTCCGGCACGCCCAGCAGGTTGACGATGTCGCGCTTCGACGCCTCGCTCACCGTCACGATATGCGCCGCGCGCTCGGCGATGCCGCGCACCGTGCCGAGGTAGCGCTTCTTGTTGTCGAGCGTGGTGAAGGGCAGGCGCAGCGGCACCAGGTCGTGGATGGTGTAGATGTTCGGCAGCGCTTCCCTGTTCGGCCCCTGTGCCGTCAGCGGCACCGGATAGGTCCAGTGCATCAGCCGCGGCGCGCCGGGCAGCCGCACCTTGCCGAAGCGGTGGCTGGCGCCGAAGCCGAGCACCGCGGCGCGGTAGAGGTTCGGCACGTTCCACAGCCGGTCGAAGGCGGGCAGGCGGGCTTCGATGGCGGTGGTCTCGACGCTGCCGACCGGCACCGGCACCGCATCCACGCCCGCGCGCAGTCGCAGCATGCGGGAGAAGTCGTCGAGCGGCTTGCGCCAGCCCGGCAGGTCGCCGCGCGGGTCGAAGAAGGTGACTTCCCGCAGCAGCCCGTCCTTGCCGGCGGAGGAGCGGTGGCCGTAGAGCACGCCGACCTCGGCGCCGAGCGCCTTCAGCCGTCGCGACAGGCCGCGGGCGTAGGTAGCGACGCCGGTGCCCTGCTCGAGCGAGAGATTGTAGCCGTCGATCGCGATGAGCGGCCGGTCCAACTGCGTGTTCCCCCTGTCGGCCTACAACGCTCGCCAGCCGATATCGCGCCGGCAGAAGCCGCCGGGCCACTCCACCGCATCCACGCCGGCATAGGCCGCATCCCGGGCGGCGCGCAATGTCGCGCCGATGGCGCCGATGGCCAGCACGCGGCCGCCATCGGCCACCAGCGCGCCATCCTCCCGCCGCGCGGTGCCGGCGTGGAAGACCTGCACGCCCGGGACCTGGGCCGCGCGCTCCAGGCCACGGATCTCGCTGCCCTTGCGCGGCGTGCCGGGATAGCCCTCGGCGGCCATCACCACGACGAGGCTTGGTGTCGGCTCCCAGCGCAGGTCGAAGCGGGACAATTCGCCGTCGCAGGCGGCCAGCAGCGCGGGAAGAAGGTCCGAGCGCAGGCGCAGCATCAGCGCCTGGCATTCGGGATCGCCGAAGCGGACGTTGAACTCGATCAGCTTCGGGCCGGCCTGCGTCAGCATCAGCCCGGCGAAGAGCACGCCGCGGAACGGCGTGCCGCGCCCGGCCATCTCGGCGAGCGTCGGCTTGACGATACGGGCCATCACCTCGTCGCGCACCGCATCGGTGAAGGCGGGCGGCGGGGAATAGGCGCCCATGCCGCCGGTATTGGGGCCGGTGTCGCCCTCGCCCACGCGCTTGTGGTCCTGCGCGGCGGCCATCGGCAGCGCCGTGGCGCCGTCGCAGAGCGCGAAGAAGGAGACCTCCTCGCCCTCGAGAAAATCCTCGATCACCACGCTGGCGCCGGCCGCGCCATGCACCCGGCTTTCCATGATCTCGGCGATGGCGGCCTCGGCCTCGGCGAGCGTCTGCGCCACCACCACGCCCTTCCCGGCCGCGAGGCCATCCGCCTTCACCACGATGGGCGCGCCCTTCGCGCGGATATGGGCGCGGGCGGCGCCGGGATCGTCGAAGCGCGCCCAGGCGGCGGTCGGCACGCCGGCGGCATCCGCGACCGCCTTGCAGAAGGCCTTGCTGCCTTCAAGTTGTGCCGCCGCGGCGCTCGGCCCGAAACACTTGATGCCGGCAGCCGCGCAGGCATCGGCCAGGCCGAGCGTCAGCGGCGCCTCCGGCCCGGCCACCACCAGCTCCACCTGCCTCTCGCGGGCGAAGTCGATGAGGGCCGGGATGTCCGTCGCACCCACGGGCACGCATTCCGCCAGCTCCGCGATGCCGGGATTGCCCGGCGCGCACCACAGCTTCGTCAGCAGCGGCGAGGCGGCGATCGCCCAGCACAGCGCATGCTCGCGCCCACCCCCGCCGACCACCAGAACCCGCATCCCATGCGTCTCCGCAACCATGGCGCGCGGCCTGTTCCGCGCCGGCGCGTCCTAGCATAGGGTCGGGCGATGGACACGCCGGCCGCCAACAACGTTCCCGAATTCAGCGTCTCCGAGATCTCGGGTGCCATCCGCCGCACGCTGGAGGGCGCCTTCGGCCGCGTGCGCATCCGCGGCGAGATCACCGAGTGCAAGCGCTACCCCTCCGGCCACATCTATCTCTCGCTGAAGGATGAGAGCGCGAAGCTGGAATCGGTGGTGTGGAAATCCGCCGTGCCGCGGCTTTCGGTGCAGCCGGAGAACGGCTTGGAGGTCATCGCCACCGGCAAGCTCACCACCTATGCCGACCGCTCGAAATACCAGCTGGTCATCGAGCGGCTGGAATACGCCGGCGCCGGCGCACTGCTGGCACGGATCGAGAAGCTGAAGGCGAAGCTCGCCGCCGAAGGGCTGTTCGAGGAGGCGGGAAAGCGCCGCCTGCCGCTGCTGCCGCGCGTCATCGGCGTGGTGACCAGCGAATCCGGCGCGGTGATCCAGGACATCCGCACCACCATCGCGCGCCGCTTCCCGCGCCGGATCATCCTCTGGCCGGTGCCGGTGCAGGGCCAGGGCGCGGCGGAGAAGATCGCTGCCGCCATCGAGGGGTTCGGCAGGCTGCCCGTGCACGGCCCGGTGCCGCGGCCGGACGTGCTGATCGTCGCGCGTGGCGGAGGCAGCCTGGAAGACCTGATGGCCTTCAACGAGGAGGTGGTGGTGCGCGCCGCCGCCGCCTGCCCGATCCCGCTGATCTCCGCCGTGGGCCACGAGACCGACACAACGCTGATCGACTTCGCCGCCGACCGCCGCGCGCCAACGCCGACAGCAGCCGCCGAGCTTGCGGTGCCGGCACGCGCCGAGATGCTGGCCGCGCTCGACCAGACCGGCGCAAGGCTGCGCGGCGCCGCCACGCGGCTGCTGCGCGCCGCCGAGACCGTGCTGCTGCGGCTGGAACGCCGCCTGCCGGACATACCCGCGCGCGTGACGGAGTATCGCAGGCGGCTGGACGAGGCGGGCGAGTGCCTGCCGGATTCGCTGCGCCACTTCGTGCGCGGCAAGCGCGACGCGCTCGCACCGCTCGCCGTGCCGCATCCCCGCGCCGCCATCGCCGCGCGGCGCCATGCGCTGGAACTGCTGGACGGCCGGAAGGCGGCGGGCTTCGCGCGCGCCCTGCAGCGTGCCCGCGGCGCGCGCGCCCTGCAGGCCTTCTCGGGCGCACCGCTGCTGGCGATGCTGCGCGAACGCCGCGCCCGGCTCGACGGTGCCGCGGGGCGGCTCGAGGCGCTGTCCTACAACGCGGTGCTGGCGCGCGGCTTCGCCCTGGTGCGCGACGCGGCGGGCGAGCCGCTGACACGCGCGGCGGATGTCGCGGCCGGCGCCAGGCTCTCGCTGAACTTCGCGGATGGCCAGGTCCTCGCCACGGCGGAGGGCGAGGCGCCGAAGCGAGGGAAGGCGAAATCCCTCGCAGCACAGGGTTCGCTGCTGTGATGCGGTTCTCCCCTGGGCGCAGGCTGCTGCTCGCCGCGCCGGCGCTGCTGCTCGCGCGCCGCGCGCAGGCGGTGGAACTGCGCGGCGAGCCGGCACAGGGCGCGCTGATCCTCGGCCAGGCCGAACCCGGCACGCGCCTGGCGCTGGAAGGGCGCGCGGTGCGCGTCAGCCCGGCGGGCCGCTTCGCTCTCGGCTTCGGCCGCGACCAGGCCGAGAACGCAACCCTCGCCATCACCCATCCGGACGGGCGCGCGGAGCGCCGCGAGATCGCGGTGCGGCCGCGCCAATGGAATGTCCAGCACATCACCGGCCTGCCGCCGGCGCAGGTGACGCCCGACGCCGCCGCGCTGCGCCGCATCACCGCGGAACGCGAGCGGCTGCTGGCGGCGCGTCGAACCGACAGCACGCTGACGCACTTCGCCGATCCGATGGCCTGGCCCGCGCGCGGGCGGATAAGCGGCGTCTTCGGCAGCCAGCGCGTGCTGAACGGCCAGCCGCGCCAGCCGCATTACGGGCTCGACGTCGCCGCGCCAACCGGCACGCCGGTCGCCGCCGCGCTGTCCGGGCGCGTGACGCTCTCTGGTGACTTCTTCTTCTTCGGGCAGCTTCTGGTGGTGGACCACGGACACGGCGTGAACACGCTCTATGCGCATCTCTCCGAACGGCTGGTCGAGGAGGGCGAGGCGGTGACGTGCGGCCAGCCGATCGGGGAGATCGGCGCGACCGGCCGCGTGACCGGCCCGCACCTGCATTTCTCGCTGTCCTGGTATCTCACCTGGCTCGATCCGCAGCCGCTGCTGGACGGTTAGGAACAGGCGCCGCCGCCCTGCGTTCACGCCGCCGCGCGCAGCAGGAGAATACGCATGGCCGACAACGCCTACGCCATCTATCCCAGCCTCAAGGGCAAGGTGGTCCTGATCACCGGCGGCGCCTCCGGCATCGGCGCGGAGCTGGTGGCGCAGTTCGCGCGGCAGGGATCGCGCGTTGCCTTCCTCGACTTCGACGCCGCGAACGGCGCGAAGTTGGCACAGGCGACCGGAACGCTGTTCCTGCAATGCGACCTGCGCGACATCGCCGCCCTGCGCGCCGCCGTCGCGGAGGTCGCGGCGAAGCTCGGCGCGGTGCTGGTGCTGGTCAACAACGCCGCGCGCGACGACCGGCACGGGCTGGAGACGGTGGAGCCCGAGTACTGGGACGAGCGGATGCACACCAACCTGCGCCACATGTTCTTCTGCGCCCAGGCGGTCGCACCAGGCATGCGCGCGGCGAAGGCGGGCTCGATCATCAACATGGGCAGCGTGAGCTGGATGAGCGGCCAGGGCGGCATGCCAGCCTACACCGCGGCGAAGAGCGCGGTGCGCGGCCTCACGCGCGGCCTGGCGCGCGACCTCGGCGGCGACGGGATACGGGTGAACGAGCTGGTGCCCGGCTGGGTCTTCACCGAGCGGCAGGAACAGCTCTGGGCGACGCCGGACGCAGTGGCGAGCCATCTCGCCGCGCAATCCATCCATCGCAAGGTGATGCCGGCCGACATCGCGCGCATGGCGCTGTGGCTCGCCGCCGACGACAGCGCGATGGTGACGGCGCAGTATTTCGTGGTGGACGGCGGCAAGGTCTGATCCGCGGCGCGGCGGCGCGACGGGCGCCGCCGCCGGCAGACGCCGAGCTGCAACGCGATGCGGCGCCCCTGGGCGCCGTACGGCGGCCTGCAAGCTTGCGCACACGCGGCCGTGTCATCGGCCTGCTCAATGGCGCCCATCCGCTCTTCGCATCGGAAATCCCGGCACATCACCGCATCTGATGTCGCATCCGCGCCGTAACGCCGGGGCCACCTCGTCGAACAGAGGGCATCGGCCGCGGCGAACCCCGCGGATGCGAAGCAAGGAGAGCGGATATGCAGGGCTTCAGGATCACAGGACGCGCGTGACGCACGCGGCAGCGCGCGTTGCAGATGCAACCTGACGCCCCGCTGCGGAGACGCGCGAAGCACGCGCAACGGTCCCCCGTCGCACACGAGGCCATTGGCGACATCACGCGGAAACGCAGCGGGCCCAGTTTCCGCTCAACGGGGATGCACCGCCTCACACAGGCACATCCCCGCGGCGGCCCGGATCCCCGGCACCGCCTGTTCGAAACACGAAGAGGAGAATGCAGTCATGAACACCTTCACCCGGATCGCCGCCGCCGCCCTGATCGGCATCGGCTTCACCTCCGCCGCCTCGGCCGAGCAGCTTGGCCCTTACCTGGTCGGTTCCGGCGAGAACCTCTCGGTCGTCTATCCGACGCCGAACGCCAATGTGGTCGGCGGTGCGGTCTACGCCAGCGCCGACGGCAGCGGCCAGGGCGACTCGCTGCGCACCATCGGGACGCAGAACGCGCAGCCCAGCCGCATCGCGACGGTGACCGGCAGCGGCGAGAACCTGAGCGTCGTCTACGAGGACGCGGCGCCGGCGACGGTGCAGGCCGCCCAGGGCGCGACGCAGGGCTGATCAGGTGCTGCGCGTGCCGCGGACGCAGCCGCGTCCCGGCACGCAGCACCCCACGGCAACCACGCAACACGAACCACGACGAGGAGAATGCAGTCATGAACACCTTCACCCGGATCGCCGCGGCCGCCCTGATCGGCATCGGCTTCACCTCCGCCGCCTCGGCCGAGCAGCTTGGCCCCTACCTGGTCGGCTCCGGCGAGAACCTCTCGGTCGTCTATCCGACGCCGAGCGCCAACGTGGTCGGCGGCGCGATCTACGCGCAGGCCGATGGCAGCGGCCAGGGCGACTCGCTGCGCACGATCGGGACGCAGAACGCGCAGGCCGGCCGCATCGCGACGGTGACCGGCAGCGGCGAGAACCTGAGCGTCGTCTACGAGGACGCGCCGCCGGTGACCATGCAGGCGGCACGGCCGGGCACGGCGGGCTGAATGGCCCGCGGATGGGCGGGGCGGCAGGCAGGCCGCCCCGCTCCGCGCCTCACCGCTGCTGCAGGCGCAGGCCGGACAGGCGGATGATGCCGTCCGGGCTCGGTTCGAAGCCTTGCAGGTCGCTGCGCATCGCCCAGAACCAGCGGTGATGGTAGAGCATCAGGTGCGGCCGCTCGGCCATCCAGATGCGCGCCGCCTCGCGATACAGCCGCTGCCGCTCCGCCGTGGCGGTCACGCCGCGCGCCTGCGCCAGCAGCGTATCCAGGCGCGGATTGCTGTATTTCCCCCAGTTGATGAAACCGTCCGAGGCCAGCCAGAAGCTGACATTGCCGTCCGGATCGGGGCGGCCTGACCAGATGGCGATCGCTGCTTCGTAGTCGCCGCGCCGCGTCGCCGCGACCATCGCCGCCGATTCCAGGATTTCGAGCCGGATGTCGAAGCCGCCTTCCGCGGCCATCGCCTGGATGATCTGCGCGACCTGCGACTCCACCGGCTGGTTCGGCACCTTCAGGGTGAAGGACACGCGGTCATGCCCCGCTTCGCGCAGCAGTGCCCGTGCGCGCGCCGGATCGCGGGCGGGCGGCGCGAGGTCGGCGAAGTGATAGGGCGTGCCCGGCGCCTCCGGCTGGTTGTTCGGCGTGAAGCGGCCTTCCAGCGCGACCTGGTTGATGATGGCGCGGTCGATCGAGAGCTCCAGCGCCTCCCGCACGCGCGGATCGCTGCCGAGCGGGCGCTGCGCCATCGGGCCGTTGCCGACATTGATGCTCATCGTCTGGTAGGCGATGGAGGGGCCGGTGACGAGGCGCAGGCGGCTGTCGCGCTCCACCTGCGGCGCATCCACCGGCGCCACGCGCTCGATCAGGTCGAGCTGGCCGGAGCGCAGGTTCAGCAGGCGGACGTTGTTGTCGGTGATCGGCAGGAAGACGAGCCGGTCGAAATGGATGTTGGCCGCGTCCCAGTAGCCTTCGTGCTTCTCCATCTCGATCCGGTCCTGCGCGATGCGCCGCGTCAGGCGGAAGGGGCCGGAGCAGACCGGATTCTCGCCGATGCGCTCGGCCATCGGCAGCACGGCGGGCGAGAGCATCATCCCGGCGCGATCGGACAGCACGGAGAGCAGCGGCGCGAAGGGCTCGCTCAGCACCAGACGCACGGTGCGTGCATCCGGCGTCTCCACCGCGCTGACCGAGCGCAGCTCGCTGCGGCGGCGGCTCTCCCGCGCCGTGCGGTAGCGGTCGAGGTTGGCCTTCACGGCGGCGGCGTCCACCGGCGCACCGTCATGGAAGCGCGCGCCTTCACGCAGCGTGAGAGTCAGCGCCCGGCCATCGGCCGACCATTCCCAGCTGGTCGCCAGCTCCGGCCGGAAGGAGAGGTCGGGCGCGACATCCACCAGGCTGTCGCAGAGGGCGGAGAACACCACGCGTTCCACGAAGCTGCCGGACTGCGCGGGATCCAGCACGTTCGGATCCGCGCCGATGCCGATGCGCAGCGTGGTCTGCGCGGCAACGGGCGCGGCAAGCAGCGGAAGGATCGCGGCGGCAAGGCGTAGGTGGCGCATGGCGGGTCTCCTGCAGCGAGGGGCAAGCCTGCCGCACTCCGCCGGGCGCTACAACCGACCGTGGGATCGTCTTGGTGGAGGCGCTCGCCACGCGCGCCTCGGCGCAGCCCGGCAGGGCCGGTGGCCTGCCGGGTGCATTGGCGTCAGCCCTCGATGCGGATGCCGCTGTTGCGGATCACGGGCTCCCACTTCGCGCGCTCGGCGGCCCAGGCGCTCGCCATTTCCTCCTGCGTGGAGGGCAGGGCTTCGAGACCGGCGCGCTCGAGTATCGCGATCACGCCGGGGTCGTTCAGCGCCGCGACCGCCGCCTGGTTCAGCCGGGCGAGCGCCGCCTGCGGCGTGCCGGCCGGCGCGACGAGGCCATACCAGGATGGCACGTCATAGCCGGGCAGGCCGCTTTCGGCGACGGTCGGCACATCCGGCAGCAGGCGGGAACGGCGTGCCGTCGGCACGGCCAGCGCGCGCACCTTGCCCTCCCGCACCTGCGGCAGCACCGAAGGCGCGGTGGGGAAGCCGTAGTCGAGCCGGCCGGAGATGAGATCCGTCACCACGAGGCCGCCGCCGCGATAGGCCACGCCGATGGTGTCGATGCCGGCCATCTGGCTGAACAGCAGCCCGGCCAGCTGCGGCGCGCTGCCGATGCCGCTATGCCCCCAGGAGAGCTGGCCCGGCCTGGCCTTCGCCGCGGCGATCACATCCGCCGGGCTCCGCCAGGGCCGGTCAGCCGGCGTGACCATGATGTTGAACAGGTTCACCCCGGTCGAGATCGGCACCAGGTCCTTCGCCGGATCCACGGGCAGGCGCATGATCATCGGGCTGATGACCAGCGCGCCCAGCGTGGCGAGCAGGATGGTGTGGCCATCCGCGGGGCTGCGCGCGACGATCTCCGAAGCCAGGTTGGACCCGGCGCCCGGCCGGTTCTCCACCACCACCGGCTGGCCAAGCACCTCGCCCATCTTCGGTGCGATGGCGCGGGCCGAGATGTCGGTCGCGCCACCGGGCGTGAAGCCGACCACGAGGCGCACCGGCCGGTCCGGGAAGCTGCCCTGGGCGAGGGCGGGCCGGGCGAGCACGGCGGCGGCGGCGGTGGCGGCAAGCAGGTGGCGGCGGTGGATGGGTGGCAGGCTCATGCTGTTTCGTCCCTGTCGGCTATTCTTGTGCGGGTGGAGTGTCGCACGGGTCGCCTGTGCGCTGAAGCCACCGGCGCGGCGCCGTCAGAGCAGCACCAGATCGTCGCGGTGGATCAGCTCGTCCCGGCCGCGCCAGCCGAGCAGCGCCTCCAGCGCCTCGCTGCGATGGCCGGCGATCTTCAGCGCATCCGCTGCATCATAGGCGGACAGGCCGCGCGCGACCTCATGCCCGGCCTGGTCCTTCACGCTCACCGGATCGCCGCGGCGGAACTCGCCCTCCACCGCCCGCACGCCGGCCGGCAGCAGCGAGGAGCCGCGCGCCAAGGCCCGCGCCGCGCCTTCATCCACCACCAGCGCGCCGAGCGGCGCGAGGCTGCCGGCGATCCAGCGCTTGCGCGCCGAACGCCCTGCGGGCTCCGGCAGGAACCAGCTGCAGCGCGCGCCCGCCTCCATCGCCCGCAGCGGCCGGTCCTGCTTGCCGAGTGCGATGGCCATGGCGCAGCCCGCGCCGGTGGCGATGCGGGCCGCGATCAGCTTGGTGCGCATGCCGCCGGAGGAATAGCCGGGCGGCGGCTCGCCCCCCATGGCCATGATCTCCTCGGTGACGTGCTCCACCGCGGGCAAGTGGCGCGCCGCGGGGTCCTTGCGCGGGTCGGCGGTGTAGAGGCCATCGATGTCCGACAGCAGCACCAGCGCATCCGCCTCCATCATGGCGGCGACGCGCGCGGCCAGGCGGTCGTTGTCGCCGAAGCGGATTTCCGTCGTCGCGACAGTGTCGTTCTCGTTGATCACCGGGATGCAGCCGAGCGCCAGCAGCGTGCCGAGCGTGGCACGCGCATTGAGGTAGCGGCGGCGGTCCTCGCTGTCTTCCAGCGTCAGCAGCAGCTGCGCGGCGTTGAGCCCGACGGCGGAGAGGGCTGCCGCCCAGGCGCCGGCCAGGCGGATCTGCCCGACCGCGGCGGCGGCCTGCTTCTCCTCCAGCCGCAGCTTGCGCCGGGTGAGGCCGAGGGCCCGGCGCGCCAGCGCGATGGCGCCGGAGGAGACCAGGATCACCTCCGTCCCGCGCGCGCGCATCGCCGCCACATCGGCCGCGACGCCGGCCAGCCAGGCCTCGCGCGGGGCAGCGGTCTGCTCGTCCACGACGAGGGCGGAGCCGATCTTCACCACCACGCGGCGGGCGGCGCGGAGATCAGGCGTGGCGGGGGCAGGCGCAGACATGGCGGCGGTGGGGTAGCACGGGCCGCAATGGCCGGGGAGGCGGGGCCGCGAAACACGGACGGGCGGCGCGCAACAATCGGGCGAATGGCGGAACAACTGAAACAGTTACGCGGGCGCGCCCAACGCAGGGGTGAAATGTGCGCCCGGCATTCTCCTGCCATCGCCGGGCACGGAGCCGATGGGGCGCCGGCCTGCCGGATCGGGAAATAGGAGACGACGATGGCCCTGCTGTTCGTGGGTGGCACCGAAACCATCAAGAAGACCCTGAACCCGAGCGGCGCGTTCGGCGACGGTGACCAGCTTTTCGTCGCCAGCTCGGGCAACCTGGTGGTGGACGGCAGCCTCGCGGTGGAAATCGCGGCGAACAATGCAGAGGCGGTGGTCCGCGGTGCGATCTTCTCCACCGGCACCGCGATCGCGACCCCGGACGCCTCCCACCTGTGGCAATATGGGTGGGCGCCGGAGTTCAACGGCTTCCGGCTGCAGGTGGATTCCGGCGGTCTGGTGGCCGGCGATTACATGGGCGTGGAGGTCATCGGTGACGGCACCGCCATCACCAATGCCGGGATGATTACCGGCCACTACAGCATCTCGCTCCATGGCGACGGCACCAGCGTGGTGAACACCGGGTGGATCGTCGGCGGCGGCAGCGCCATCAGCATCTCCGGCGACAACACGCTCGTGCGCAACCACGGCATCATCGAGACGACGGGGAGCGACGAGTTCTGGTCGGATGGGATCTACCTCTCGGGCATCAATGCCACGCTCGAGAACACCGGCAGCATTGCCAGTTCCGGCGTGGCCGCCCTCCTGGGTGGGGATGGGCGGCTGCTGAACAGCGGCGCCATCATCGGCGGCGGCAGCACCTACCAGGCGGTGCAAGTGAACGGCAACGCGCTGGTGAACAACAGCGGAACGATCACGAACCTGGAAGGCGAGGCCCTGGTTGCCAGCAACTTCTGGGGCTCCGAAGTCGCCACCTTCCAGCTGCTGAACACCGGCACGATCAGCGGCGAGACCAACGCAATCCGCACGGTGTCCGGCGCGTCGGGCCATGTGCTGACGGCCGAGATCGTCAACCAGGGCACGATACAGGGCAACATAGAGTTCGGCGCCGGCAACGACAGCTACGACGGCCGGCTCGGCCAGCTGCACGGCTACCTGATCGCGGGCGACGGCAACGACACCTTCCGGGGCGGCGAGGGAGACGAGATCGTCAGCGGCGGCGCCGGCGTGGACCTGATCCTGGCCGGAGCCGGCGACGATGCGGTGCATGGCGGCGCGGGCGCCGACAGCATGGATGGCGGTGCCGGGTCCGACCTGCTGATGTACGCGCAGTCCGCGGCGGGCGTGACCGTGAACCTCGTCACTGGCAAGGGCTGGGGTGGCGATGCGCAGGGCGACAGGTTCGGCGGCTTCGAGCGCCTCTGGGGCAGCAACCACGCCGACCTGCTGATCGGCAGCGCCGGCGACAACGACCTCTCCGGGCTCGACGGCCACGACGCGATCAACGGCGGCGCGGGCAACGACATCATCAATGGCGGCGCCGGCGACGACACGCTGCGCGGCGGCGACGGCGACGACATCCTCGAGGGAGGCCTGGGCCGCGACATCCTGTTCGGCGAGGCCGGCTTCGACACCTTCGTCTTCCGCGACCTGCTGGACAGCCCGCCGAGCGCGCCCAGCCGCGACCAGATCCGCGACTTCGTACAGGGCGAGGACCTGATCGACCTGGCGCTGATCGACGCCAACGCCAACCTTGCCGGCGAGCAGGCCTTCAGCTTCCGCGGCAGCCTCGGCTTCACCGGAGCAGGCGGGGAGCTGCGCTATGTGCAGTCGGGCGGCAACACCCTGGTCTATGCCGATGCCAATGGCGACAAGGCGGTCGACTTCGCCGTGGTGCTCAACGGGCTCCACACGCTGACGGCCGACGACTTCATCCTCTAGCCCGCGATCGCCCGGGGTGTGCACGCCGCAGGCGGGCACGCCAGGGCGTGAATCGTCGGGTCTAGTCCCGCCACGACCGGCTGGCGAGGAAAAGGGGGAGGCCCTGCGGCCTCCCCCGGTCTGGTTCAGGCGAACACCATGTCGGTCGCCGCGATGTTCTGGGCGACGCCCTGCAGGAAGATCTCGTCGCCCTGGCCGAAGTCGAGCTCCAGCCCGACCATGCCCCACCGGGTCTCCACGGTCTGGCGCACCTCGGTCGACGCGATGCCCTCCAGCCAGATCTTCTCGCTGCCGGGCTGGAAGTCCACCACCCAATCGTCGCCGTCGCCGCGGGCGAAGACGAAGGTGTCCACGCCGGCCCCGCCGGTGAGCCCGTCGTGATCCTTGCCGCCACGCAGCACGTCGTTGCCGTCCAGGCCCTGCAGGTCGTCCGAGCCCGCGCCGCCCAGCAACAGGTCCGCCCCGCCGCCGCCCTTCAGCCAGTCATCGCCCGAGGTGCCCTCGACCGTGCTGGTGGTGGCCGGCAGCGATGGCGCCACGGGCGCCGGCGCAGGTGCCGTGCCCGGCAGGTCGGAGCCGGCCGCGAAGCTCCCCTGGAGGCCGAGCTGCCTCGCGGAGGAAGCCTCCACGCCGTCGAGGAACAGGGTCTCCCCGCCCGGCAGTTTCAGCTCCAGGCCGGAGACGCCGTCGCGCGTGGCGAGCTTGGCCACCACCTGCTCGGCGGTGACGCCGACGAGCTGCACGCGATCCGTCCCGCGGGCGAAGTCGCTGACGCGGTCGGCGCCGTCGCCGGTGCCGAAGATGACGCGATCCGCGCCGCTGCCGGTGACGATGCGATCGTCGCCTGCGCCGCCGCGCAGCACGTCGTTGCCGCCGCCACCTTGCAGCAGGTCGTCGCCACCGCCGCCGAGGAGCCTGTCGGAGCCGTCGCCGCCGGACAGGATGTCGGCCTGCGCGCCACCCTGCAGCAGATCGTTCCCGTCGTCGCCGTTCAGCGTATCCGCCCCGACCCGCCCGCGCAGCGTGTCGCCGCCGCCTGAGCCTTCCAGCAGGACGCCGGAGGGCGGGACTGGTGCGGGTGCAGGGGTCGGCTCCGGCGGCGGCGCCGCCTCGGTGAAGGAGAAGTTGTAGCCGGAGCCACCGCCCCAGATGGTGAGGCTGGCACCCGGCACCGCTTCGCCATTGTAGGTGGCCGAGAGCAGGTGCAGGTTGCGGTCCGCGGCGGCCGAGCCTTCGTAGAAGTCGTTGAGGAAGAACAGCTCGACCGTGTGCGCGCCGGCGGCCCAGTCGCCCTTCACGGTGACGGTGTCGGCCTGGCCCGAGGCGCGGGAGGCCGAGGCGGTGAGGGTGCCGCCGACCTGCGTTCCGTCCACATGCACGACATACTGCGCGTCACCCTTGTAGGCATCCTGCGCGATCTGCAGGACCAGGGTGTCCGGGCCGCTGCCGACGCTGAGCGCGACCGGGTCGTTCGCAGGCGGCGCGGGCGTGGGCTCGGGCGTCGGCGCGGGTGCCGGGTCAGGCGTTGGCGCGGGTGTCGGCTCGGGCGTCGGCTGGGGCGCGGGCTCAGGCGCCGGTGCGGGCGGGCTGCCGCTGGTGTACTGCGACACCCGCACCCAATCCACGCTGATGTCCACGCTGTTGACGCCGGAGTTGTTGGGCGAGCCGTACCAGCCGTCGCTCTCTGTGCCGACATGGCCCTGCAGGCCGACGGACATCTGCTCGGTCGGGATGTTCTCGAAGGTCTCGGCCACCTTCACGCCGTCGATGTAGAGCGTCAGCCGGTCGGGCAGCCAGTCAAGCGTATAGGTATGCCACTGGCTGTGGTCGAGATCGAACAGGAAGGTCTGGTACTCGTCGTCGCCGTTGCCGCCGGGGCCCTGCCAGTGATTGGTGAACATGCCCTGGCCGTTCTTCGGCGTCTCCAGGATGTCCACCTCCGGCGGCCACTTGTCGAGCGAGGTCGGCCACAGCAGGAAGCAGGGGCCGGCGCCTTCCAGCTCCTCGCTGGTCTTGGCGCGGATCTCGACCCGCCCATAGGTGAAGCCGTGCCCATGCCCCTCCGGCGCGCCCGCATAGGGTGCATTGGACAGGCCGCCGACGGTCCAGATGCCGTCGGACTGCTTGTCCATGCCGATGGTGAGTTCGCCGTTCCCGACGCTGAGCTGCCCGTTGTCCCACCAGAAGGCGTTGTTCCAGTACATCGAGCCGCCATAGGTGATCGGCCATTTCTGCCAGTCGAGCTGCGTGCCGTTGAAACCGTCGAAGAAGACGGTCTGCCAGCCGGTCATGTCGAGCGGCGTCGGGTTGACGTCGTTATAGGTCCCCATGCGTGGTCCTCTGCTTGCTCGCGGCGGCGTGATGCGCTCGCGGAAGCGTGAGGCCACAACCATAAGTAGGCTGTCTAGCCTAATTGTATGCGGTTTTTGGTATTCAATTATACCAAGGGTTTAGGCAGCATGGATTGGGTTTCAACCCGGACGCAACTGCCAAGGTCCTGCCGCAATTGCGGTTGCAGCGGTGGCCGGGCCCTGGCTGCGGCGGCTCAGGCGAGGCCGAGCAGCAGCAGCGCGCCCGCGCCGGCGACCCACACCCACATCGCCGTGCCGAGCGGCAGGCCGGCCCGCTCGGCGACCGCGGCCGGCACGGCGGAGACCAGCAGGGTGGCGGTGGAGACGATCAGGCTGGCGCCGTAGAACACCAGCTCCGGCACCGGCGTGATCGCCTGCGGATACCAGAGCGGCCAGAGGCCGAAGACCAGCCCCAGCAGCGGGCTCACCAGCCCGTTCAGCAGGCTGAGCGCGACGACGAACACGAAGACGGTCTGCGGTGCCATGGCCGGCGCCTCATCCTTCCGGCGGCGCGAAGCGCGGCGCCCAGCCGGCGGACCAGAACAGGATGCCGAGGCCCATGCGCAGCACGAAGATCCAGAAGGCCGCGACGAGCGGCAGGTAGCCGGGGGCCACGAAGCTCGGCACCAGCATCCGCGCGACGGCCACCGCCCAGTCGGTCAGCATCCGGAAGGCGCGCCAGATGTAGAGCGCGCTGTCCTGCGGCACCAGGAACTGCAGCATGAAGCGGCCCATCAGCGTCCAGCCCACGGCCGCCAGGCCATAGGTCACCGCCCAGAAGGGCAGATGGCCGAGGATGAAGCCGGATGCCTCCATGCCGGCCGCCATCGCACGGAATTCCGGACATGGAAAGGGCGGGACACCGTGCGGCGCCCCGCCCCCCATCGGCAGATCCGCGGCCCGTCTCCGGGCCGCGGCAGTGTTCAGTCGAGTGCCTTCTCGCCCGCCACCAACCGGACGCCGCCGCGCGGCGTGCGGATGCTGTCGATGAAGTCCTGCATGGACTTCGAGGGTGCGGCCGTCATCATGCTGACCACCCAGGTCACGATGAAGGCCGCCGGGATACCGAACAGGCCGCAGGAGATGTTGCGCACCCCGAACCAGAGCGGCATGCCGTAGTACTGCGTGCCGATCAGGTAGAACAGGCAGACGCCGTAGCCGGTAATCATGCCGGCGATGGCGCCCGCCGAGGTGGTGCGCTTCCACCAGACGCCCATCACCAGCGCCGGGAACAGCCCCGAGGCCGCGATGGAGAAGGCCCAGGCCACCATGGCCAGGATGCCCGCCGGGCGGGTGCTCGCGACCCAGGCGGCGATGATCGCCACGATGATCAGCAGGACACGCGCGACCACCAGGCGGCGCCTGGCATTCGCCTGCGGATCGATCATCCGGTAGTAGATATCGTGGCTGAGCGCGTTGGCGATGGCCAGCAGCAGGCCATCGGCGGTGGAGAGCGCTGCGGCCAGGCCGCCCGCCGCCACCAGGCCGGCGATCACATAGGGCAGGCCCGCGATCTCCGGCGTCGCCAGCACGATGGCGTCGGCGTTGATCACGAACTCCCGGAACTGCAGGATGCCGTCCGCATTGGCATCGGTCACCCGCACCAGGCCGATGTCGCTCCAGATGCCGACCCAGGCCGGCAGGCTCGCGATCGGGGAGCCGATCACGTTGGTGAACACTTCCAGCTTGGCGAAGGCCGCATAGGCCGGCGCGGTGAAGTAGAGCAGGAAGATAAAGAACAGGCTCCACGCCACGGATTTCCGCGCGTCGCGCACGGAGGGCGTGGTGAAGTAGCGCATCAGGATGTGCGGAAGCGAGGCGGTGCCCACCATCAGGCAGAAGATCAGCCCGAAGAAGTTGAGCGGATCATAGGTGGTGAACGGCGTGATGTGCGATGGCGCACCCGCCAAGGCCTCCTTCGTCGTGCGCAGCAGCTCGATCTGCTCGAGCGCCTGGCCGTACATCAGCTGCGGCACCGGCACGCCCGTCACCTTGAACGAGAGCAGCACGACCGGGATCAGGTAGGCGATGATCAGGATGATGTACTGCGCCACCTGGGTCCAGGTGACCGCGCGCATGCCGCCCAGCATCGAGCAGACCAGGATGCCCGCCAGGCCGACGAACACCGCGACCTCGAAGGAGATGCCGAGGAAGCGGGAGGCGATGATGCCGGTGCCGAAGATCTGCGCCACCACATAGGTGAAGGAGGCCGACATCAGCACGATCACGCCGCACAGCCGCGCGAAGTTGCCGCCGTAGCGCGCGCCGAGGAAGTCCGGCACGGTGTAGGCGCCGAACTTGCGCAGATAGGGCGCGAGCAGGATCGCCACCAGCACGTAGCCGCCGGTCCAGCCGAGCACGAAGGCCAGGCCGTCATAGCCGAGCAGGTACAGCGTGCCGGCCATGCCGATGAAGCTGGCCGCCGACATCCAGTCGGAGCCGGTCGCCATGCCGTTGTAGAAGGCCGGAACCCGCCGGCCCGCCACGTAGTATTCGGAAACCTGCGCGGTACGCGACAGGTAGCCGATCAGCGCATAGACGCCGATGGTGAGGAAGACGAACAGGTAGCCGATGATCCGGTTCGGCACCCCGAGCTGCTCGAGCAGGGCGAGCACCAGCACGAAGCCGGCGAAGCCACCGGTGTACCAGGCATAGATCCGGCCGAGGTTCGAGAGGAAGTCGCCGCTCTGCGGCTTGCTGGCGTCGGACATCTCACTCCTCCTCGACGCCGAATTCCTCGTCGATGGCGTTCTGGCGCCTCGCGAACCAGAACAGCATGACGACGAAGATGATCAGGCTGCCCTGCGCGGCCATGTAGAAGCCGACCGGGAAGCCGAAGATCCGGATCTCGTTGAGCGCGGTGGCGAAGAAGTGGATGCCGAAGCCGGCGACCAGCCAGATGACCAGCATTGTCCACATCAGCCCGGAGGTCTTGCTCCAGTAGGCATCCGCCGTTGCCTTGTCCACGGCGGGGCCGCCATCCCCCCGCTTCTCCTGCACGTCTCCCACAAGTGGCATACTGTCTCTCTCCCCATCACGGCCGCGCAGGGCCTTGCACGCGGCAGCTTCCACGTTCCGCCACGAATCGTGGCAGTGAATTTTTCTTCAGAACCGCCGCTATCATGCCCGAAGAAGCCGGCGCAACATGAACCGCGGGAGGTAAGGTTACGTAATGTCCATGCTGTTCTCGCGCCTGCTCGGCCGCGCCCGCCAGGCCGATCCGGCCGCGCTCGAGGCCTTCGTCGCCCGGCAATCCGCCTTCGTCACCCAGAAGACCGTGCTGGATTATTGCCGCGTGAAGACTGGCCGCGCCGAGCGCGAAGCCTTCGCCAACCCGGACTTCGCTGCCGCCCTGCTGCATTGCCGCTGGCAGACCTTCGCCGGCGCCGCGCTCGACGTGACCGCGATGGCCGAGGCCTGGCTGCGCCCCCATGCCCCGGGCCGCGAGGCGATGCTGGCGGAGGCGCTTGCCGCGATCGGCGGCGCCGTGCTCGATGCCGCCCCGGCGCCGGAGCCGGAGCGCGAGACGCTGGAGGCCGCGAAGCAGGGCCTGCTGCATCATCTCATGGTGCTCCAGGATGCGCCGCCGCTTTCCGCCGACCGGCTGCCGCTGCGGTGCGAGGCGCCGCTGCTCGCGACCATCCCGTTCCACCCGGACCAGCGGATCGGCGAGACGCCCTCGATCCGCGGCGCGCTGCGCTTCCACTTCGTCGCCACCCAGCAGGAGCTCGAGCGCGCCTTCGACGCGCCGGCGGTCACGGCGCGCCTGGTCCAGGGGTGACAGCCGCGTAACGGAAACGCCGCTGGCGGCGGCGGATGTGTTACAAGATTCTCCGCAGCGATGCAGATCTGGAGACGAATTAATGCTCGGCGGAGCCGCCCGGCACCGCTTGCGATGGGTCAACCGCTCCGCCGCGCAGCCATGGCAGACTGCATGTCCATGAGCCCGACCTCCGCCGCCGCCGCACTGCTCCGCCCCGCCTCCGGCGCGGTGGCGCCCGCGCCGCCCGCCCTGCCGCCCGAGACGCCGCTGACCCAGGCGCTCGCCGCCATGACCGCGGCGCGCGCCTCCTCGGTGCTGGCGGTGGATGCGGCGGGGCGGCCGATCGGCATCCTCACGGAGCAGGATGTCGCCCGCCGCGTGGCCTTCCGCATGCCGCCCGAGGCGCCGCTCGCCGCGGCAATGACCACGCCGGTGATCGGCTGCGCGGCGGAGCGGGGGCTGTGGCGCGCGGTGGCGCTGCTGCGCGCCCACCGGCTGCGCCACCTGCCGCTGCTGGACCGGGATGGCCGCTGCATCGGCATGCTGCACCGGGCGGAGGCGCTGGAGGCTTCCTCCGGCCTGATGCTGGCGCATCTCGATGCGCTGGCCGGCGATGATGCGGCGGTGAAGCAGGCGCAGGCCGGGCTCGCCACCGCGCTGCTGTCCGAGGGGCTGGATGCGGCGGAGGTCGTCGCGCTGGTCAGCGGCATCAATGCCGATCTGCATCGCCGCATCCTGGACCGCGCGATCGCCGCCGAGGCGGAGCCGCCGCCGGTGCCCTTCACCCTGCTGCTGATGGGCAGCCTCGGCCGCGGCGAGTCGCTGCTGCGGCCCGACCAGGACAACGGCTTCCTGCTGGCCGACTACGACGATGCCGAGCACGGCCGCGTGGATGCCTGGTTCCGCCGCGTCTCCGAGCGCTTCTGCCTGGCGTTGGCCGAGGCCGGCTTCACGCTCTGCAAGGGCGGCGTGATGGCGATGAACCCGCTGTGGCGGAAGACGCGCACGCAATGGCGCGACCAGCTGCGCCTCTGGGCGCGGAAGCGGCACGGCGCGGCGCTGCTCTTCGCCGACATCTTCCTCGATCTGCGCGCCGGCTGGGGCGAGGAGGCGCCGGCCGAGGCGCTGCGCGAACAGGCGATGGCGCTGCTGAAGGAGGAGCCGGCCTGGGGTGCGATGCTGGCGGCGCAGGATGCGCAGCTCAATGTCGGCCTCACCTTCTGGGGCGGCTTCACAGACGACGAGCCGGGGCCGGGCACGCGCACCGACCTCAAGCTGCACGGGCTGATGCCGCTGGTCGCCGCGGCGCGGCTGGCGGCGCTGCGCGCCGGCGTCCCCGACCCTGCCACGCCGGCGCGACTTGCCGGCCTGGCGGCGCGCGGCACCATCTCCGCGGCGGAGGCCGAGCGTCTGCGTGCCGGCTTTGCCATGCTGCTCGATGCCGTGCTGCGCCAGCAGCTGGCCGATCTCGCCGCCGGCCTGCCGCCAGGGAACCTGGTGGACACCGCGGCGCTGCCGCCGGCGCAACGCGCGGCGTTGAAGGACGGGCTGAAGGCGATCCGCGGCTTCTCCCGGACCGCGGCCGCCGAATTGACCGGGCGGGTGTGGTGAGCACCGCCTCAGCCGGAGGCGGCCACCGGCCGCGCCAGCAGGACGGCGTCGCCATCGGCATAGTGGAGCGTCGGGTGCGGCACCACCGGCCGGCGGGCGATCTCCCGGTAGCCGAGCCGCCGGTAGAGCCGCATCGCAGCGGCGTTCTGCTCGAAGCAGATGAGGCTGACGCGCGGCAGGCCGAGATCGCGTGCCCGCGCCACCGCCGCCGCCATCAGCCGCGTCCCGATGCCATGCCCGCGATGCTGCGGGAACAGCGCCACGCCGGAGACATAGAGGCTGCCGGGGTCCTCGAGCTCGCTGTAGGGACGCAGCACCGGATCGGCCTCCGGCGGTGCGTCCGGGGTGTGCTCCATCGGGAAGCTGTGCAGCATCCCCGCCACCTCTCCGCCCCGCTCCGCGATCAGGCAGTTCTGGTAGGAGAAGGCCACGTCCTCCCGCGCGTAGCGCCGCGCGCCGACGGCGATCAGATCCTCATCCGGGCCGGCCAGGCGGCTCCAGATATAGGCGGCGAGTCCGTCGGAGGAGATCAGGAAGAGCGCCGCTATGGCTTGGCTGTCCGCCTTCGTCGCGGGGCGGAGCGTACTGTCCTGCATCGGGTCGTTCCTCCTGCCATGGTGCCTTGCGGGGCGGCCGGGCCGGGTCGCGGCCTCCTGTGGTCAGAAATGCCGTGCGTGCTCGGCGATGCGCTCCGCCATGCGGGTGCGCAGCGCGAGTTCGGGCAGGTCCACGACGCCGCGCGCCGAGGCGCGGGCGAGCAGCGACATCCACAGCGCCGCCGTCGCCCGCGCATCGCCGAGCGCCCGGTGGCGATGCTCGATCACCAGCCCGGCGCGGCCGCACAGCCCGTCGAGCGAGATGTCGGGCTCGCGCGGATCGAGCCAGCGGGCCAGCAGCATCGAGCACATGGCGGGGTTCGGCAGCCGTGGCGCGCCGCGCTCCGCGGCGGCCGCGAGCGCGGTCAGGTCGAAGGCGGCGTTGTGCGCCACCAGCACGGCGCCGGCGGCGAAGTCCCGGAAGGCGGCCAGGGCCTCCGGCACGGTCGGCGCGCCGGCGACCATGGCGTCGGTGATGCCGTGATAGCGGGTGGAGACGGGCGGGATCTTCCGGCCGGGATGGACGAGCATGTCGAAGCTGCCCACCTCCGTGCCGGTCTCCAGCCGCACTGCGCCGATCTGCACGATGGCGTCATCGAGGCTCGGCCTGAGGCCGGTGGTTTCGAGATCGAATACGACGTAGCACTGCGCATCCAGCGGGCCGGCCGGCAGCGGTTCGGGCGCCGGCGCGGTCTCCGGCCCGACCCGGACCGAGACGAAGACGGACCGCCAGGACTGCCAGATACCTCCCGCCATGGGGCGGAGGATGGCACACTCGGTTGCAACAGCGGAAGCGGCAAGCGCCGCCGCCGCGCCACGGAGGACGGCCAGCGATGGACGCGAACACCGGCAGCAGTCGCTACGACGAGGTCTATGCCGCGTGGAAGGCGGATCCCTCGGCCTTCTGGCGCCGCGCCGCGCGCGCCATCGACTGGACCGTCGCGCCGAAGACGGTGTTCGATCCCAAGCGCGGCGTCTATGGCCGCTGGTTCCCGGATGGCGAGCTGAACACCTGCTGGAACGCGCTGGACCGCCATGTCGGCGCCGGGCGCGGCGCGCAGCCGGCGATCATCTGGGACAGCCCGATCACCGGGCGCAGCGCGGTGCTGAGCTATGCACAGCTGCTGGACCGGGTTGCACGCGTCGCCGGCGCGCTGTCCGCGCGCGGGGTCGGCAAGGGTGATCGCGTCATCGTCTACATGCCGATGGTGCCGGAAGCTGCCATCGCCATGCTGGCCTGCGCACGGCTTGGTGCGGTGCATTCGGTGGTGTTCGGCGGCTTCGCGGCGGCGGAGCTGGCGGCGCGCATCGCCGATGCCAAGCCGAAGGCGGTGCTGAGCGCGAGTTGCGGGATCGAGCCCGGCCGCATCGTGAAATACAAGCCGTTGCTGGACGCGGCGATCTCGCTCTCCCCGCACAAGCCGGATTTCTGCCTGATCCTGCAGCGGCCCGAACAGCCCTGCGATCTCACCCCCGACCGCGACACCGATTTCCTGCAAGCCGAGGCCGAGGCGCCGCACCAGCCCTGCGAGCCGGTGGCGGCGACCGATCCGCTCTACATCCTCTACACCTCCGGCACGACGGGGGCGCCGAAGGGCATCGTGCGCGACAATGGCGGGCACGCCGTGGCGCTGATGAACTCGATGTCCATGCTTTACGGCCTGAAGGCCGGCGACGTGATGTGGACGGCCTCCGATGTCGGCTGGGTGGTGGGCCATTCCTACATCGTCTACGGCCCGCTGCTCGCGGGCTGCACCAGCGTCCTCTACGAGGGCAAGCCGGTGGGCACGCCGGATGCCGGCGCCTTCTGGCGGGTTGCGTCGCAGCACGGCGTGAAGGTGCTGTTCACCGCGCCCACCGCGCTGCGCGCGATCAAGAAGGAGGATCCGGAAGGCAGCTTCGTCGCACGGCACGACCTCTCGAAGCTGGAAGCGCTTTTCCTCGCCGGCGAGCGGTGCGATCCGCCGACGGCGGAATGGGTCAGCGCGCTACTGAAGAAGCCGGTGATCGACCATTGGTGGCAGACCGAGACGGGCTGGACCATCACCGGCAATTTCCGCGGCCTCGGCCTGTTCCCCGCGCGCTTCGGTTCCGGCGGCAAGCCGGCGCCCGGCTACGATCTGCGCGTGCTGGACGAAGGCGGGCAGGAGGTGCCGCGCGGGCAGATCGGCACGCTGGCGGTGAAGCTGCCGCTGCCGCCGTCCTGCCTGCCGACCCTGTGGCATGCCGACGACCGGTTCCGCAGCGCCTATCTCGAAACCTTCCCGGGCCACTACAACACCTCCGATGCGGGAATGGTGGATGCGGATGGCTATGTCTGGGTGATGAGCCGCACCGACGACATCATCAACGTCGCCGGCCATCGCCTTTCCACCGGCGCCATGGAGGAGGTGCTGGCGGCGCATCCGGACGTGGCGGAATGCGCGGTGGTCGGCGTGAAGGACTCGCTGAAGGGCCAGGCGCCGATCGGCCTGGTGGTGCTGAAGGCCAGCGTGCACCGCGCCGAGTCCGACATCGCGAAGGAACTCGTCGCGATGGTGCGCGACCGCATCGGCCCCGTCGCGGCCTTCAAGGATGCCCGCGTCGTGGCACGCCTTCCCAAGACGCGGTCGGGCAAGATCCTGCGGGGGACGATCCGCAGGATCGCCGATGGCGAGACCTATGCGGTGCCGCCGACGATTGATGATCCGCTGATCCTCGACGAGATCGGTGATGTGCTGAAGGCTGCGGAGAAATAGCGCCCATGCCCGATGGAACGTCCCCCCTGCTGCTGCGCGCCGACACCGATGGCGGCGTCACCACGCTGACGCTGAACCGCGCGGCCTCGCGCAACGCGCTCTCCTTCGCGATGCTCGGCGCGCTGCAGGAATCGCTGGCGCAGGTGGCGACGGATGCGCGCGTGCGCGTGGTGATCCTGGCGGCCGAGGGCCCGGTGTTCAGCGCCGGCCACGATTTGCGCGAGATCACCGCGCATCGCGCCGACGCCGATGCCGGCCGCGGCTTCTTCGACGCGGCGATGACGCGCTGCGCGCAGGTGATGCAGGCGATCGTCGGGCTGCCGCAGCCGGTGATCGCGCAGGTGCAGGGCGTGGCCACCGCCGCCGGCTGCCAGCTGGTCGCCACCTGCGATCTCGCCGTCGCCTCCGACCAGGCGCGCTTCTGCACGCCGGGTGTGGATATCGGCCTGTTCTGCTCGACGCCCGCGGTCGCGCTGTCCCGCGCCGTGCCGGCGAAGCCCGCGATGGAGATGCTGCTCACCGGCGAGATGATCGGCGCCGAACACGCCGAGCGCATCGGCCTGGTCAACCGCGTGGTGCCGCACGAGGAACTCGCCGCCGCGACGATGGAACTCGCCGCCCGCATCGCCGCGCGCAGCGCGCATACGGTGCGGGTTGGCAAGGCGGCGTTCCACCGGCAGCGTGGCCTGAAGCTGGATGAAGCCTATGCGCTGACCGCTGCCGTGATGACCGAGAACCTGATGGCCGAGGACGCGATCGAGGGCATCGGCGCCTTCCTCGGCAAGCGCAAGCCCGTGTGGAGAGACCGCTAGATGGCCGCCGCCGATTACGACGCCCTGCCGCGCGTCCCCGCCAACCACCAGCCGCTGACGCCGCTGCTGTTCCTGGAACGCACGGCGCAGGTCTTCCCCGACCATACCGCCGTGGTGCATGGCGCATTGCGCCGCAGCTATCGCGAACTGCGCGACCGCTGCGTGAAGCTCGCTCATGCGCTGGCGCAGGCCGGCATCGGCCGCGGCGATACGGTGGCGGCCCTGCTGCCCAACACGCCGGCCATGCTCGAATGCCATTACGGCGTGCCGATGACCGGTGGCGTGCTGAACACGCTCAACACGCGGCTGGATGCGGCGACGATCGCCTATTGCCTCGACCACGGCGAGGCGAAGGCGGTGATCGTGGATCGCGAGTTGGTGCCGCTGGTGCGCCTCGCACTGACGCAATGCAAGGCTGCGCCGCGGGTGATCGAGGTGGATGACCCGGAGGCCTCCGATGCCGCGCGTGCCAACCGGCTGGACGGCGCCACCGACTACGAGGCGTTCATCGCGACGGGTGACGCGGTCTGGCCCTGGGTGATGCCCGGCGACGAATGGGACGCGATCACGCTGAACTACACCTCCGGCACCACCGGGCGTCCGAAGGGCGTGGTGTACCACCATCGCGGCGCGCAGTTGCTCGCCATCGGCAATGTGCTGAGCGCCGGCATGGGCAAGCACCCCGTCTATCTCTGGACGCTGCCGATGTTCCACTGCAACGGCTGGTGCTTCCCCTGGACCGTCACCGCGCAGGCCGGCGTGCATGTCTGCCTGCGCGCCGTGCGCGGCGCCGACATGTGGCGGCTGATGGCGTCCGAAGGCGTAACCCACATGTGCGGCGCGCCCATTGTCATGTCCGCGCTGCTGGCGACGCCGGCGGAGGAGAAGCGGCCACTGCCGCATCAGGTGCAGTTCGTCGTCGCCGGCGCGCCGCCGCCCGAGGCGGTGCTCGCCGCGATGAAGGAGGCCGGCTTCGCCGTCTGCCACGTCTATGGCCTGACCGAGGTGTACGGCCCGGCCGTGGTCAACGAGTGGCACGCCGCGTGGAACGCGAAGCCCGCCGGCGAGCAGGCCGGGCTGATGGCGCGCCAGGGTGTGCGCTACCTCGCGCTGGAAGGCCTCGAGGTGATGGACCCCGAGACGATGGCGAAGGTGCCCGCCGATGGCGCGACCATGGGCGAGGTGATGATGCGCGGCAACGTGGTGATGAAGGGCTACCTGAAGGATGCCGAGGCCACGGCCAAGGCCTTCGCCGGCGGCTGGTTCCACACCGGCGACCTCGCCGTGGCCTGTCCCGACGGCTACATCCAGCTGAAGGACCGCTCGAAGGACATCATCATCTCGGGCGGCGAGAACATCAGCTCGATCGAGGTGGAGGATGCGCTCTACAGGCATCCCGCCGTTGCTGTCGCCGCCGTGGTGGCGAAGCCCGACGAGAAATGGGGCGAGACGCCCTGCGCCTTCGTCGAGCTCCGCCCCGGCATGACCGCGACGGCTGAGGAGCTGATCGCCCACTGCAAGCAGCACCTGGCCGGCTACAAGGTACCGCGGCACGTGGTCTTCGACGAGCTGCCGAAGACCAGCACCGGCAAGATCCAGAAGCATGTCCTGCGAACGAAGGCGAAGGGCGGCTGAGGAATTTTCATCTTGCGTTCTGCACCTGTCCGGCCCCAGGCTCGGTCATCCGAAACCAACTGAAAGGAGGTGATCCAGTGTCTCATTGCTCTTCGGCCGACGCCGTGTCCGCGGCCTGGATCATCGCCATCGCCACAGCGAGGGCGAGTCACTAGGCCTGCCGCGGCGAAAGCCACCGGCAATGCGGAAGGCCCGGCGGAGCGATCCGCCGGGCCTTCTTCACGTTCAGGGGTCGCCGCGCGCTACCCCGCGATGAGCACGACCCAGCTTCCGGGAAGGCCCGGGAAGCTCCGCTCCCCCAGTTGCACGAAGCGCAGTCCCGAGCCGGCGACCAGGTCGCGCACCGTGGATGTCACAAGTACCTGCCCGGGAGCCGCCGCCTTGGCGACATGCGCCGCAATGCGGAAGGCCACCCCCTCCAGCTTGCCGTCGCGCAGCTCGCATTCGCCTGTATGCACGCCGACCCGGGCCTGCATGCCCGAGGCCCGCAGCGCCTCGATGATCGCGCGGGCGCAGCGGACCGCGCGGGCAGGTCCGTCGAAGATGACGGTCCACGGCGCGTTGCCGCCTGCGCCGACCTCCCGCCCGCGGTGCAGGGCGATCTGCCGCCGCAGCACGCCGGCGGAGGCGGCCTCGTCCGCTTCCGATCCCGGTTCGGCGATCAGGATGGTGGCAAGCACCCGGTCGCGGTCTGGCCCGACCTCCGCCTCGTTGATGAAGGCACGCAGCGTGTCGCAAAGGATCTGCGTGTCGGACGCCCACAAGGCGTGATCCCGGCCCGGCAGTTCGAGATAGCGCGCCCTCGGAATGAGTCCCGCGAGGTGGCGCCCATGCTCAACATTCACGGCTATGTCACCCGTGCGATGCACCACCAGCGTAGGCACCGCGATGCTCGGCAGCACATGACGGACGTCGATGTCGAAGTTCATCCGCGCCAGGGTGATGGCCGCGCCGGGACTCGCCGCGGCGCGGTCGAGACGCCCACGCCAGGCGCGATAGGCCGGATCGCCGGCGATGCTCGGCGCGAACAGGTCCACCGAGTGGCCGCTGCCCCATTTCTCCTCGATGATCCGGACGTTCGTCGCCAGCTGCTCGGCGGTGCGGCCCCAGGGATGGTCAGGCGCCCAGGCGATGCGGGCCATCACACCGCACAGCATCAGGGATCGCACGCGCTCGGGATGGGTGGCGGCGAAGAGAATGCTCATCGGTCCGCCCTCCGAGCAGCCGAGCAGGACGGCGCGCTGCGAACCTGCGGCGTCCATCACTGCCCGCACGTCGTCCATCCGCTCCTCCAGAGTCGGCAGGCCGCTCACCCGGTCGGACAGGCCGGTGCCGCGCTTGTCGAAGCGGATCAGCCGGCAGAAGGAGGAGAGCTGCTCGAAGAAGCGGGCCGGGCGGGGGTCTTCCCATTCCAGCTCCAGATGCGTGACATAGCCCTGCACGAAGACCACATCGACAGGTCCTTCGCCGGTGACCTGGTAGGCAATGTGGATGGCGCCGCTGCGGGCATAGCGCGTTTCCGGCACGACGCGCCCGGCTGGCGCCAGCGCGGGTTCCGGCGCTGCCGCTTCCGGCCGGGCGGGCTCACCCGGCGTGCCCGTCAGCAGGTATCCCCGCCGCGGCACTGTCCGCAGGGTCCTGTGTTCCGTGTCGCCGATGGCGCGGCGGATGTCCACGATGCACTGGGTGAGGACGTCGTCGGTCACCGCGGCGTCGTTCCAGACAGAAGCCATGATCTCGCCGCGGGACACCACTCGGCCAAGGTTCTGCGCCAAGAGGCGCAGCACGGCGAAGGAGCGTGGGCGCAACTCCACGAAGGCGCCGTCGGCGGTGCGGAGCGAATCGGAGACGAGATCCACCACGAACCCGGCCGGTAGAACGCACGCCCTTTGCTGCGCAGGTGAGACAAGTCGCATGTCGGCAGGCCCCTTGCGTCTGGAGCCTAAACGGTTTCGGACTTCACGCACAATTTTTCGGAAGACGCTCAGGACGCCACGCGGTCGCGTCACGCAGGATCCCCCGGCCGAAGCGTTGGAGATACCCGTGCGCCGCCCGAGCCTCATCGAAGTCCCGCGCGCCATGCGGCACAACCGACTGTCACGCGTCATCCCGGCGACTGGGCCGGAGGTTTCGCTCGATGTGCTGCTGGTTGTCGCTATCGACGCGTCGGGCAGCCTGAGTGAAGAGCGGCTGATGCTGCAGCGCGAAGGGCATGCGCGGGCGTTGCGAAGCCCGGCTTTCCTCGAGGCGGTATCGACGGGTCTTCACGGCCGAGTCGGCATAACCGCCGTTGAATGGTCGCACCGGCAGGACCAGATCTTGCCATGGGCCGTGATCGAGGATGCCGGCAGCGCCGCGCAATTCGCCGAGGCCCTGATGCGGGCGCCCCGGCCCATGCCCGGCTACACTGCGATCGGCGCGGCGATCGATTTCTCGGTCGATCTGCTCGCCCGGGCGCCGCATGCCGCTGCGCGCCGCATCATCGACATCTCGGGAAACGGCCCCAACAACGATGGGCGCTCTGCCGCCGAGGCGCGGGACGACGCGGTGGCCGCAGGCGTCACGGTGAACGGCCTGCCGATCCTGGATGCCCATCGGAACCTGGACGCCTATTTCGCACAGAGCGTCATCGGCGGACCGCGCGCCTTCATGGTGGTGGCCCGCGACGCCGCCAGCTTCTCGCAAGCCATCCTGCGCAAGCTGGTCGCCGAGATTGCATAGCCCTGTCCGCGGCGCTGCGGCCCGGCCCTCTTCCGGCTTGCGTCAGCCGGCGGGCTACATCAGGCGGGCCGCCCGTAGCCCTTCAGCTGCGCGGCAGCGTCGGCGAGCTCGGCCGTGTCCAGCAGCACCGGGTCGAGCCGCGCCGCCAGAAGGTCGAGATATTGCCCAGCCAGGTTCTCCACCTCCCGCGCCAGCGCCACCGCATCGGCGAGCGACGCGCCGAGGGCGACGACGCCGTGATTCGGCAGCAGCGTCGCGCGCAGCTCGGCACCGAGCACGGCGACGCAGGCCTGCGCCAATTCCTCGGTGCCGAAGGTGGCATGCGTGGCGCAGGGAATGCCGAGGCGGCCGCCCGCACCGGCCAGGGTGATCATGTAGTGCAACGGCGGGATCGGCCGCCGCGCGCAGGAGAGGGCGGTGGCGCGCGGCGAATGCGTGTGCACCGCCGCCTGAGCATCCGGCCGCGCGCGGTAGATCGCCGCATGCAGGCGCCATTCGGAGGACGGACGCCCGTTGGTTAGCGGTGCGCCATCGGGCGCGCATTCCACCAGATCGGACTCGGTCATCGCCGCGTAGGCCAGGCCGGAGGGCGTGATGACGAAGCCGTCCCGCGTGCGCAGCGAAAGATTGCCGGACTTCTGCGGCATGTAGCCCGCCGCATCCAACGCCCGCGCTGCCTCCACAAGGGCTGCGCGGTCGGTCACGCGGCTACTGCGCCTGCGCGCTGGCGTCGGAGCGCGTCGTCCCTACCCGCAGCGCCAGCGCCGCGGCCATGAATTCGTCGAGGTCGCCGTCCAGCACCGCCGCGGGGTTGCCCTTCTCCACGCCGGTCCGCAGGTCCTTCACCATCTGATAGGGCTGCAACACGTAGGACCGGATCTGGTGGCCCCAGCCGATGTCGGTCTTGCCGGCCTCGGTGGCGGCGTTGATCGCCTCGCGCTTCGACAGTTCCAGCTCGTAGAGACGCGCCTTCAGCATGTCCAGCGCGATGGCGCGGTTGCGGTGCTGGCTGCGGTCCTGGGTGCTCGCGACCACGATGCCGGTCGGGATGTGGGTGAAGCGCACCCCGGATTCCGTCTTGTTCACGTGCTGGCCGCCGGCGCCGGAGGCACGGAAGGTATCGGTCTTCAGGTCGGCCGGGTTGACCTCGATCTGGATGCGGTCGTCGATCACGGGATAGACGTACACGGAGGCGAAGCTGGTCTGCCGCCGTGCGGCGGCGTCGAAGGGGCTGATGCGGACCAGCCGGTGCACGCCGGTCTCGGTCTTCAGCCAGCCATAGGCATTGGGGCCGCTGACCTGGATCGTGGCGCTCTTCACGCCCGCCTGCTCGCCCTCGCTCTGCTCGGTCATCGTGACCTTGTAGCCGTGCGACTCCGCCCAGCGGCTGTACATGCGCAGCAGCATCTCGGCCCAGTCCTGCGCCTCGGTGCCGCCGGCGCCGGCATTCACCTCGACGTAGCAGTCATTCGCATCCGCCTCGCCCGAGAGCAGGCTTTCGATCTCGCGGCGCTTGAGCTCGGCGGCGAAGCCCTTGAGGTCGGCCACCGCGGCATCGGCCGTCGCGGCATCGCCCTCGGCCTCGGCGAGCTCGATCAGCTCCAGCGCGTCGGCGACGTCCTTCTCCAGCTTCTGCACGCCCTCGAGCTGCGAGGCGAGCCGGTTGCGCTCGCGCATCACCGTCTGGGCCTCGTCGGCCTTGTTCCAGAGCTCGGGGTCCTCGGCGCGCGCATTCAGCTCGGCCAGCCGCACCAGGGCGGCGTCCCAGTCGAGGTGGCGGCGGAGCAGCGCAATGCTCTCCGCGATCTCGGTCTTCAGGGTCTCGGCATCAGCGCGCATGGTGGCGGCTCAGTACAAACCCCCGAGTCCGCTGTCGAGGCCGGCGGCGGCCGCCCCGGTGCCGCCCGCGAAGGGATCCATCTGTCCGCGCCCGCTGGTGTCGCTTCCCGGGCGGAAGGCTTCCAGCAGCGTCCCGCCATTCTCCAGCGGCACCCGCACCAGCGCGGTGCCGGCGGGGGCGCGGAAGGGCAGCGGCGGGCTGCCCTCCAGCGCCGAGGCCATGACGTCGCGGAAGATCGGCGCGGCGTTGGTGCCGCCGGTCTCCCGCTCGCCGAGCGAGCGCGGCTCATCGAAGCCGACCCAGACGGCGACCACGAGATCGGGCGTGAAGCCGACGAACCAGTTGTCCTTGTAGTCGTCGGTGGTGCCGGTCTTGCCGGCGACCGGGCGGTTCAACCCGGCGCCGGCGCGGGTGCCGGTGCCGCGCTGCACCACGCCCTGCAGCAGACTCACCATCTGGTAGGCGGCGACCGGATCGGCGATCTGGCGCAGTTCCGAGGTCAGCTCGGGCGGGCCGGCGGCCGGATCGGTGGTCGCGCAGGCCGCGCAGCGGCGCATGTCGGTGCGCCAGACCAGCCGGCCGTGGCGGTCCTGCACGGTGTCGATCAGCGTCGGCGTCACCTGGCGCCCGCCATTGACGAAGCCGGCATAGGCCGCGGCCTGGCGCAGCACCGTGGTTTCCCCGGCGCCGAGCGACATCGCCAGGACGCGCGGCATGTTGTCGATCACGCCGAAGCGCGCCGCGGTATCCGCCACGGCGTCCATGCCGACCTGCTGCGCGAGGCGGACGGTGACCAGGTTGAGGCTGCGCTCCAGCGCGTTGCGCATGGTCACCCAGCCCTGCGGCGCGCCGCCGCCGTAATTCCCCGGCCGCCACATGCCCTGCGGCGTCATGATCTCCACCGGCGCATCGAGCAGCAGCTGGTTCGGCGGGATGCCCGCCTCCAGCGCCGGCAGGTACACGAACGGCTTGAAGGAGGAGCCGGGCTGGCGCTGCGCCTGGCTGGCACGATTGAACCAGGACCGCTCGAAGGACCAGCCGCCGACCATTGCCAGCACCCGGCCGTTGTTGGGGTCGAGCGCGACCACCGCGCCCTCGACCTCCGGCACCTGGCGCAGGCCAAGCCGCTCCGGGCGGGCCGGCGTGCGGCCCTGCGCCGGCGTGGCGGGCAGGTCCTCCACCATCACCACGTCGCCGACGGACAGCACCTCCTGCAGGCGGCGCGGCGCCGGGCCGAGGCGGCCATCCTCCCGCACGGGGCGAGCCCAGGGCGAGACCTCGTCGAACGGCAGGGTGCCGGTGCGCGGCTGCGGCGCGGCGCCGGAGTCGGGCCGCTCGACCCAGGCGAGGCGCGCTTCCCGGTCGCGCACCTCCAGCACCACGGCAAGCCGCCACCCGGCCAGCATGCCGGGCGGGCGCTGCACCTCGGCGAGCGCGGGCATCCATTCGGTGGCGGCGGCGGGAATCTGCGCCACCGGGCCACGCCAGCCGCCGCGGCGGCGATCATACTCGCTGAGCCCGCGGCGAAGCGCGCGCTCCGCCTCGGCCTGCAGGGTGGGCTCGAGCGAGGTGCGCACCACCAGCCCGCCCATGGTGGTCTGGTCGGCGCCGAAGCGGGACACCAGCTCGCGCCGCACCTCCTCGGTGAAGTGCTGGCCGACCGCGACCAGGTCCGGCCGGCGGCTCGGCCGCGGGACGATGGGCTCGGCCTTGGCGGCCTCGGCCTCGGCGCGGGTGATGTGGCCATCATCGGCCATGCGTTCGATCACCCAGTCGCGGCGGGCCCGGGCGGCTTCGGGGAAGCGCAGCGGGTTGTAGTTGTTCGGCGCCTTCGGCAGCGCGGCGAGGAAGGCCGCCTCGCCCAGCGTCAGGTCGTCCAGCGACTTGTTGAAATAGCCCTGCGCCGCGGCAGCCACGCCATAGGCCTGCAAGCCGAGGAAGATCTCGTTCAGGTAGATCTCCAGGATGCGTGCCTTGGGCATCGCCTGCTCGATGCGCAGCGCCAGGATCGCCTCCCGCACCTTGCGGGTCAGCGTGCGGTCGTTGCCGACCAGCATGTTCTTGGCGACCTGCTGGGTGATGGTGGAGGCGCCGATTGGCCGGCGCCCGCCGGCGAGCAGCTCGACATTGGTCACCACGGCACGCAGCACCGCCACCGGGTCCACGCCCGGATGGCTCCAGAAATTCTGATCCTCGGCGGAGACGAAGGCCTGCTGCACGCGGCGCGGGATCGCCTCGATCGGCACGAAGACCCGGCGCTCCTGGGCGAGCTCGGCCATCAGCCGGCTGTCGCCGGCGTAGATCCGGCTCATCTGCGGCGGCTGGTAATCGGCCAGCCAGGCATGGTCGGGCAGCTCCGCCTCGGCCGAGCGGTAGAGCGCCCAGCCCGCCCCGGCGGCGGCCAGGCCGCCGGTCACCGCGAGGATCAGGCCGAGCTTCACCAGGAAGCGCAGCGTGCCGAACAGGCGGCGGCGCGGCGGCTTCGGGGGCTGCGGCTTCCGGTTGCGGCGGGAAGGTCGCGAAGCGGCGCCGGCCGGGCGCTGCCCGACCATGCGTTCCTCCGCGCGGAGCTCAGGGGTATCCATGCGGCTTCCTTACACCACTCCCGACGCCCGCACACAGGCCCCACCTGCGCGTGGCAAGCGCGAGCACGTCGCTAGCGCAGCATATCGGGGCGCGCTCAACCGGTTGCCAGGACCTCGGCCGTTCGTGCGCGGGCGAGCCAGCCGCCGATCGCGCGCGAGAGCGCCCGGGCCAGCTTCGCCCGATGGTCGGGCCGGCGCAGCGCCGCCTCGTCCTGCGCATGGGAGAGGAAGCCGAGCTCCACCAGCACCGAGGGGATCTCCGGCGCCTTCAGCACCACGAAGCCGGCCTGGCGGTGGGTGTTGGGCAGCAGCGGCACCTGCCCGCCGAGTTCCTGCACCACCATCTCCGCCATCCGCGCGCTGCCCGCCCTTGTCTCGGCCCGCATCAGCGAGAGCAGGATCGCCTGCACCTCCGGCGAGACCGATGGCAGGCGCAGCCCGCCGGCGCGGTCGGAGTCGTTCTCCCGCCGGGCGAGCGCGGTGGAAAAGGCGTCGGTGCTGTCGCCCAGCGTATAGACGCTGGCGCCGCGCGCGCCGGGCGCGCTGTCGGCATGCAGGGAGACGAACAGCGCCGCCTCCCGCCTTCGGGCGAAGGTGACCCGGTCGTTGAGCGGGATGAAGCGGTCGCCGGTGCGCGTCATCGCCACGCGGCAGCGCCCGGTCGCCTCCAGCTGCCGGCGCAGCTCCTGCGCGGCGGCGAGCACGATGGTCTTCTCCCGCGTGCCCTTCACGCCGATCGCGCCGGGGTCGCGCCCGCCATGGCCGGGATCGAGCACCACCAGCGGCAGGCCGGCGGTGCCGCCGCCCTGCGCCAGCACGGTCTTCGCGGCGGCGGCGCGGTTGAAGGCGGCGGCGGGGCCGGGGGCGATCTCCACCACCAGCTGGCCGGGCTGGCCGGTGGCGCGCGTCACCTGCACGGGGCCGGTGAGGTCCAGCACCAACTGGCCGCGGCTGTTGCGCATGACGCTGACCGGGCCGGCGCCGGCCGTGCGCGCGGGGCCGCGCCAGCGCGAGCCGGGGAAGTCGATCAGCAGGCGGTTGGGCCGCACCAGGGCGCGGATGCGCCAGCGCTCGCCCGCGGCGAGCGCAACGGTCAGCCGCGCGCCCCTGCCCTCCGCCGTCAGGGTGGCGGTGGTGGCGGCGTCGGCCGCGCGCGGCGGCGGCAGCATGGCGAAGGCGAGCAGCAGGCTCGCCAGTCCGCGGCGGCGGAGCATGGCGAAGGGTCCCCCTGATCCGGCGGCCACCCCCGCGGCCCCGGCGAGGCGAGCCAATAGCACATGCCGACCGGGGCTTGCCAGGAAAGCCTCCCACCGCGGTTGAACCCGACGTGAGCGCCGGCACGAGCCTGTCACGCAGCGCCTTGTGGAGCGGGGGCCGTGCAACTATGGTGAGTTGCCCCGGCGGCGACGCCGTCGGCAGGGTTGTTCTGGTTTTGCGTGGCCGCCCGGCCCCGCATCCGGCCGCAGAGTGCGGCGGGCGGTGGCGGGGCCGGCCTCAGTCCTGGCATGGGACGGGCATTGTGCCCGCCTCGCGTTTCGTCAGGTGCCGCGAGCCCCTCCCCGCCGGCGCGGAGCGCGCGCGACACGCCCCTTCCCTGGCCATTTCCGCCCGGGCCCGGGGCATGACCGACGCCCGCCGCCCGCCCGACCGCGCCTGCGATCGGCGCCCCTGGACCGCGACCCGTACGATTCCGTGCGGCTGCGCGGGCGGGGCCGCCGCCCGGAGGGCTTCGGGGCATCGCGAGGCGCATCCGCCGGACCGGCGGTGCGACGGCCATGGCACATGTGCAGGCCCCGCCCCCGCCTGGTCCAGAGACCCCACCAGGGCCGCGCCCCCGCCGCATGCGGGGCGCCGGTCCGCCGAGAAGAGGATCGGGCGTCGCCGCATGGTCACCTGCCAGCCGCGCCGCCGCCGCTTCCCGGGCCCCGCCACCCATCTCCGCCGCAGCCCGGCCATCAGTCGCTGCGGCGCGGAGTTTCCGCTTCCATGACCAAGCGCATGCTGATCGACGCATCCCACCCCGAAGAGACGCGGGTGGCGGTGCTGGACGGCAACCGGCTCGAAGCCTTCGACATCGAGTCCGCCAACCGCCTGCCGCTGAAGGGCAACATCTACCTGGCCCGCGTGGTGCGGGTGGAGCCCAGCCTGCAGGCCGCCTTCGTCGAATACGGCGGCAATCGCCACGGCTTCCTGGCCTTCGGCGAGATCCACCCCGACTACTACCAGATCCCCATCGCCGACCGGCAGCGCCTGCTGGAGGCGCAGCGCGCCGAGGCGGAGGAGGAACGCCGCCGCGAGGAGGCCGAGGACGCCGCCCGCGCCAATGACGGCGCCCTGAACGACGCCATCGAGGCCGCCATCGCAGAGGCACCCGCCGGCGACGAGGAGAGCGCCACCGAAGAGGGCGGCGCACCGCTTCCCGCCGCCGCCGACACCACCGAGGAAACGCCCGCCGCGCGTATCGTCACCCTCGAGGCCGAGGCCGCGGAGGCGCCCGTCCCGCATGAGGGCGTGCCGGTCGCCGAGTCGTCGCCCCTGCCGCCCGAGGGCGTCCGCTCCGCCGCGTCGGAGCCGGCCGCCGAGCCGAACGCCGAGGGCGAGGACCACTTGCCGGGCGAGGCCGCCGCGACCGAGGACTCGCCGCGCGACACCAACCGTGCCGGTGATGGCGAGACCCGCAGCGAGGACAGCGATGGCGGCGACGGCGAGCCCGGCCTGCCGCCGGAGACGGTCGGCGGCACCACCGAGGACGAGATGCGCGAGCGCCGCATCCCGCCGAAGTTCCTCCGCAACTACAAGATCCAGGAAGTCATCAAGCGCCGGCAGATCATGCTGGTGCAGGTCGTCAAGGAGGAGCGCGGCACCAAGGGCGCGGCGCTGACCACCTACATCTCGCTGGCCGGCCGCTTTTCCGTGCTGATGCCGAACAGCCCGCGCGGCGGCGGCGTCTCCCGCAAGATCACCTCGACGGCGGACCGCAAGCGCCTGCGGGAAGTGATCGACGACCTCGCGCTGCCGGAGGGCATGAGCCTGATCGTGCGCACCGCCGGCGCGCAGCGGCCGAAGCCCGAGATCAGGAAGGATTGCGAATACCTGCTGCGGCTGTGGGACGGCATCCGCGAACGCACCTTCGCGAGCAGCGCGCCGGCGCTGATCTACGAGGAAGCCGATCTCATCAAGCGCTCGATCCGCGACACCTACGGCAAGGATGTCGAGGAAGTGCTGGTGGACGGCGAGGACGCCTATCAGGAAGCGCGCGAGTTCATGCGCATGCTGATGCCCGCGCACGCCAACAAGGTGCGGACGCCGCGCGACGGCATCCCGTTGTTCGCCAAGCACGGCGTCGATTCGCAGCTGGAGCAGATGCACAACCCGACGGTGCAGCTCAAGTCCGGCGGCTACATCGTCATCAACCAGACCGAGGCGCTGGTCGCCATCGACGTGAACTCCGGCCGCGCGACGCGTGACCGGCACATCGAGGACACCGCGCTGCGCACCAACCTCGAGGCCGCCGACGAGGTGGCGCGCCAGCTTCGGCTGCGCGACCTGGCGGGCCTGATCGTCATCGACTTCATCGACATGGAGTCGTCCAAGCATGACGGCATGGTGGAGCGACGCCTCAAGGAAGCGCTGAAGCTCGACCGCGCACGCATCCAGGTCGGCCGGATCAGCCATTTCGGCCTACTGGAGATGTCGCGCCAGCGGCTGCGCCCCTCGCTGGTCGAGCACGCCTTCATCACCTGCCCGCATTGCAGCGGCCGTGGCCTGGTGCGGAGCGTGGAGAGCAGCGGCCTCGCCGTGCTGCGCGCCATCGAGGAGGAGGGCGCGAAGCGCCGCGCCGCGGAGATCGTGGTGCATGTCGCCACGCCGCTGGCCTTCTGGCTGCTCAACCGCAAGCGCGAGCGGCTGGCCATGATCGAGGAGCGGTTCGGCATGTCCGTGCTGTTCCAGGCCGACGACACGCTGATCCCGCCGGCGCTGCGCATCGAGCGCACGCGGGCGCAGAACCCGGATGCCGTCGCCGAGCGCCCCGCCGCGCTGCGCATGGACTACGCGCCGGAGCCGGAGGAGGCAGAGGAGGACGAGGCCGAGCCCATGGCCGAGCCCGTGGGGGCGCCAGCCGCCCGCGCCGAGGCCGAGCCGCGGGCCGAGCCCCGGGCCGATGCCGAGGGTGACGCCCAGGGCCGCGGCCGCCGTCGCCGTCGGCGTCGTCGCGGCCGCCGCGAGGGCGGCGAGGCGCTGCCCGGCGAGGCCACCACCGAGGAGGGCGAGGAGGAGGACGAGGCCGAGGAGGCCGAGGCCGGCGCCACCGAGTCGCAGGCCGAAGCCGTGGCCGAGGCGGGTACGGATGCCGAGGCCGAGGGCGAGCCGGAGGCCGAAGCCACCGATGCCGATGGCGCCGAGGAGGCGCGTCGCCGCCGCCGCGGTCGTCGCGGCGGGCGTCGCCGGCGTCCGGACGGCGAGTCCGGCGCCGAGGCGGCCGAGGGCCAGCCCGCGGCGCCGCCCGCTGCGCCGCCCGCCACGCCGATGGCCGCGCCGGTCGCCCATATGCCGCAGCCGCGCCGCGCGCCGACACCGGCCGATCCCTTCGCGGGCCAGATGGATGAGATCCTGATGGCAATGGAGGCGGCCGAGCAGCAGGCCGCGGAGCGCGCCACCCGCAGCCGACGCGCCCCGCCGCCGGAGCCGGTCGAGCCCGCGCCGGCCGCATCGCCCGTGGAGCATCCCGCCGAGATGGCCGCCGCGCCGTCCCAGGTGGCTGCGCCGATGGCGGAGCTGGCGTCCGCGCCGGTCGCCGCGGAACCGCCGGCGCCGGAGGCACCCATGGCCGAGGCGCCGCAGGCCGCAGCGCCTTCGCCGGCTGTGCCCGTGGCGGAGATCGTGGTGGCCGAACCGCCCGCCGCGGCCTTGCCGGACCAGGAAACCCCGCCCGCCGCGCCACCTGCCCCGCCTGCCGGGCAAGTGCCCCCGGCCGAGCCGGTGATCGGGCAGCCGGTCGCCCCGATCGTGCTCGGCGCCGAGGGCCCGGCGGAACTGCCGCGCAAGCGCGGCTGGTGGCGGAAATAGGCGACTTCGCCGAATCGCAGGGCGCGGCCGGAAGGTCGCGCCCGCAGGGCGGCTGATACGCGCGGCGTCGGTCGTTGACCGATGCCAGGGCCGCGGATGCTGGCGCGTCAGGCCGAAGGCGTGCCTCCGGCACGCGTCCGAGGGCAGAAGAAAGAAATTATTCCTTGCGCCGGGAGGCGCTCACTCCCGGGCCGGATGCAGCTGGGGCGGCGGCGCCGAGTTCCAGGTGTCGCGCACCAGGTTGTTCATGAAGAACTCGTCGCGCGGAAACATGTCGGTCAGCGGCGCCGGGCCGCGCGGCGTTGCCGGGCTCCAGACCAGCGACTCGCCCGCGACCTGCTGCGCGATCCCGGCCGCCTGCTCGTGGTTCCCGTGGGTGAGGCGGGCGAGCAGCTCCGGCTCCGCCAGCCGCCGTAGCAGCCGCGCGCGCGCATCCGGGATCGGCCGGTCGCTGCCGATCAGCACGTTGAGCGGCCGCAGCATCACGGCATGCGGGAAGACCGCGACGAAGGTCTCCACCACCGACCAGCTCGGCGCCCACTGCACCGCAAGGCCACCGGGCGCCAGGCGGGACCGCACCAGCTCCAGATACTCGCGGCTGTAGAGCAGGCCGCTATGCGAGGTCTGCGGGTAGATCGCATCCGCCTGGATCACGTCCCAGGAACCGGGCGCGCTGCGCGCGAGCGCGCGGCGCCCGTCGCCCGCCTCCAGCCGGATGCGCGGATCGGCCAGCAAGGGCGCCACGGGGCCGTCGGGCTGGAGTGCCGCGTGTCGCCGCAGCACGCCGAGGATCGGCGCGACCAGCTCCACCGCGCTGATCTCCTCCAGCTCCCGCACCGCGGCCGAGCCCCAGGGCGTGCCGCCGCTGCCGACGCCGACGGCGAAGAGGCGCCGCGGCGCCGGGTGCAGCAGCGGACCCGCAGCGCCAAGGATCAGGTGCTCGGAGAGGAAGGGAATGGTGGCCTGGGTGTGGCCCATGATGAAGAAGGGGCCCCACATCGACTCGCTGCCGCGCTTCGCGCCGGCGCGCCAGAAGGCGACGCCGGAGCGGTCCTCCCCCCAGGCATGCTCGGTGCCCGGCGCCAGCCCATGCGCGCGGCGCCAGAAGGTCGCGTTGTCCGGCAGCAGCGCCAGCACCGCCGCGCAGCCCGCCGCCGCCGCCAGCGCCGGCCCGCGCCCGGCCCAGCCGCCGCCGCGCGACCAGAAAACCCAGCCGAGCGCCAGCAGCAGCGAGACGCCGCCGATCAGCGCCAGCGTCCCCGCCGTGCCGAGCAGGTGCAGCGCCACCAGCCCGGTCACCACCGATCCCGCGGCATTGCCGAGGATGTTCGCCAGCTGCACCCAGCCGACCCGCGCGCCGACCTGCGCCAGGTCCCGCTGCACGGCGCGTTGCACGAAGGGAAAGGTCATGCCGATCAGGAAGGAGGGCGGCCCGACCACCACGACGACGAGCGCCAGCGACATCAGGAAGGCCCGCCCGCCCAGCCGCCAGTAGTCCGGCAGCAGCACGGCGAAGGGCCGGTGCGGCAGCACCCACCACAGCGCCAGCAGCAGTGCCGCGGCCAGCACGAAGCCGCCCGACTGGGCCAGGAAGAAGGCCGGCCTCGGATCGCGCAGCCGTCGCACCAGCCGCGACGCCACCGCGATGCCGAGCCCGTCCGCCAGCAGGAACACCCCCAGCACGGTCGGGAAGAGATAGGCGTGGAACTGCCCGACCTGCCCGAGCACGCGCACCCAGACGATCTCGAGCGCAACGATCACATAGCCCGAGAGGAAGACCAGGAAGCACCACAGCGGCAGGCCGCCCGCATCGGCCGCGGGCGCCTGCACCGATCCCCGGGGCCCCACCGCGGCCGCGCCCAGGGAGGCCGGCTCCGCGGCTGCCGGCGCGCCCGCCCGGCGCAGCCGCGGCACCAGGCTCAGCGCCAGCGCCGCCGCGCTGAGGTCGAGCACCGCCGCGACCCCCAGCGCACCGGTGAAGCCGACCGTGCCGAGCACGACCCAGCCCCCCGCCAGCGCGCCGAGCCCGGCGCCCAGCGTGTTCAGCCCGTAGAGCCAGCCCACCCGCTCCGCCACGCTGTCGAGCGTGGTGGCGACGGCGCGCGCGATCAGCGGCAGCGAGGCGCCCATCAGCGTCGTCGGCACCACCAGCCCGGCGAAGCACAGCGCGAAGATCGCCGCCGGGCTGTCCACCACGCCGGCCAGCCGCACCGCCAGCAGGTCGTAGAGGAAGGGCTTCGACAGCAGCGCAAACACGGCCACCAGCGCCTCGCACGCCACGAAGCCGAGCAGGGCGGTGGCCGGCGCCAGCCGGTCGGCGATGCGCGCGCCGATCAGGCTGCCGAGTCCGAGCCCGCCCAGGAAGGCACCGACCACCAGCGCGGCGGAGATGGTGTCCGAGCCCGCGAAGATGCCGAGCATGCGCTGCCAGGCGATCTGGCAGAGCAAGGCGCCGAAGCCCGAGCAGAAGAAGGCGACCGACAGGCGCAGCATGGCAGGGCCCCCCGGGCCAGCGGCAAGGGCGTCACGGGCCCGTTGCGCGATCCTAACGGCCGCAATCCATCAGCGCGCCCCGGGTTCCTTCCGTGTCACGCACAAGATCGTGCCACCTGGCGGGCAGCGGCATGGGCCCTTGGCCGCACGCCTCGGTCCGGTCCATATGCGCAGCATGCCCCTTGATGCCGACCTCCTGCTCGATCGCCGCCGGCTTAAGCGTCGCATCTCCTTCTGGCGCGCGCTCGCCGTGCTGGTGGGCGCGGTGCTGATCTTCGCGCTGGCCGGGCTGCGCGAGCCCGGCGGCCTGCTGCCCGGCGCCGCCCATGTCGCGCGGCTGGAGGTCACGGGTTTCATCGGTGACGACCGCGACGTGCAGGAAGCGCTGGACCGTGTCCGGCGGGATGATTCGGTCCGTGCGGTGCTCGTCGCCATCGACAGCCCCGGCGGCAGCGTCGCCGGCGGGGAGGCGCTGCATGCCAGCCTGGCGCAGCTTGCCGCCGTCAAGCCGGTGGTCGCGGTGATGGGCGGCACTGCCGCCTCTGCCGCCTACATGGCCGCGCTGCCGGCGGAGCGGATCTTCGCGCGCGAGGCGACGGTGACCGGCTCGATCGGCGTCATCCTGCAATCCTTCGACGCATCGGACCTGCTGGCCTGGCTCGGCGTGCGGGTGGAGATGCTGACCTCCGGCCCGTTCAAGGGCCAGCCGAGCCCCTTCCGCCCGCTGGACGATGCCGGGCGGGCGGAGCTGCGGCGGATCGTCGCCGACCTGCATGAGCAGTTCGTCGCCCGCGTCGCCGCCGGCCGCGAGATGCCGCCCGACCGCGTGCGGGAGCTGGCGGATGGCCGCATCTTCACCGGCCGGCAGGCGGTTGCACTCGGGCTGGTGGACGCGATCGGCGGCGAGCGGGAGGCGCGGGCCTGGCTTGCCGAGGCCCATGGCGTGCCGGCCGGCCTGCCGCTGCGCGACATCGAGACGCGCAGCTTCACCGAGAGAACCTTCGGCGCGGCGATCGGCGCGGCGTTGCGCGCGGTGGTTGGGGAGTGGCTTGTCGTTGACCGCGTCCGCGCGCTTTGGCAGCCTCTCATCTGATGAGAAGATGGGGGGATACGGAGCCTCGATGACGCGATCGGAACTGATCGCCCAGTTGGCGGCAACCAACCCGCATCTGCGGCAGCCAGACGTGGAACTTATCGTCGCGACCATCTTCGACGAGATCACCGAGGCGCTGGCCCGCGGGGACCGTGTGGAGCTGCGCGGCTTCGGCGCCTTCTCCATCAAGAAGCGCGACCCGCGCACCGGCCGCAACCCGCGCACCGGCTCGGCGGTGGAGGTCTCGGCCAAGGCGGTGCCGTATTTCAAGCCGGGCAAGGAGCTGCGCGAGCGCGTCAATGGCGGCCCGCTGCAGGCCCCGGTCCGCAGGGCACGCGCGCCCACCCCGGTGGGGTGAGACCCGCATTTCCTTCTGGCGCCCGCTGCAGGCGGGCGAGCGGGCGAAGGGCCGCCCGGCGATCGAGGGGCAACACCAGGCCACCCGGCCGCCGCGAGCGGCCGGTGGGGTGACGCCGCGCCGGGCCCGGCGTAGAGGGTGAGCCCCGCCAAGCCGCCGGAGGGATCGCCATGCGCTGGGTTCTGTTCGTCCCGTTGCTCGTCATCCTGGCGCTGTTCGCGCTGTCGAACCCGCAGGATGTCGAGATCCGGCTGTGGCCGTTCGACCTCGCCTGGGTCTCGCCGCTCGGCACGGCGGTGCTGATCCTGGCCGGCCTTGCCTTCCTGCTCGGCGCCGGCATCACCTGGGCCGCCAGCCTGCCCGCCCGCCGCCGCGCCGCGCGGATGGAGCAGGCAGCGAAGCTGCTGGAGGCCGAACTCGCCACCTACCGCGCGCGGGAGGAGAAGGCCCGCCGCGACGCCGACATGGGCCGCATCCCGGAAGCGCAGGTGATCCCCGCCCAGCCGGTCCCGCATTCCGCCATCGGCGGCCGGCACTGACCATGGCGCGCGCCTGCCGCCTCTGCGTCGCGCTCGACGCGCCGGAGCTGATGACCGCGGAGGGCTGGGCCGGCGCCGTCGCGCCGCATGCCGCGTTGCTCAAGGTCGGGCTGGAGCTGTTCTCGGCCGAGGGCGGCCAGGCGGTGCGGCGCATCGCCGCGCATGGGCCGGTCTTCCTCGACCTCAAGCTGCACGACATCCCGAACACGGTCGCCGGCGCGGTGCGCGCGCTCACGCCGCTGCGCCCGGCCTGGCTGACCATCCATGCCGCCGGCGGCGCGGCCATGGTCGCCGCCGCGCGGGAGGCGGCGGAGAAGGCCGGCGGCCAGGACCGCATCCGCATCCTGGCGGTGACCGTGCTGACCAGCCTGGACGCCGCGGCGCTCGCCGACACCGGCGTGGCCGGCGGCCCGGTGCAGCAGGTGCTGCGGCTGGCCCGGCTGGCCGTCGCGGCAGGCGCCGATGGCCTGGTCTGCTCGCCGCGCGAGGTGGCGCCGCTGCGCGATGCGCTGGGCGAGGGCCCGGTGCTGGTGGTGCCCGGCGTGCGCCCGGCCGGCAGCGCCGCCGACGACCAGGCCCGCACCGCGACGCCCGAGGAGATGGCCGCGGCCGGCGCCGATTTCGTGGTGGTCGGCCGGCCGATCACCCGCGCGCCCGATCCCGCCGCCGCGGCGGCCGCCATCGCCCGCGCTCTGGCCGGCTGACCATGCTGGTCAAGATCTGCGGCATCAACGACCCGGCGGCGATGGAGGCAGCCGCGGCGGCGGGCGCCGACCTGGTCGGCCTGGTCTTCTTCCCGCCCTCCCCGCGCGCGGTGACGCCGGAACAGGCCGCGGCGCTGGCGCGGTCCGAGGCCGGGGCCGGGCCGGGCAAGGTCGGGCTGTTCGTGGACCCGACCGACGCCGACATCGTCGCGGTGCTCGCCGCCCTGCCGCTCGACCTGATCCAGCTGCATGGGGAGGAGACGCCGGAGCGCTGCGCCGCGGTGCGGAAGCGGTTCGGCCTGCCGGTGATGAAGGCGCTGGGGATCGCCTCGGCGGCCGATCTCGACCGGCTGGCGGCCTATGCCCCGGCGGTGGACCGCTTCCTGCTGGACGCCAAGGCGCCGCCCGGCGCACCGCTGCCGGGTGGCAATGCCGCGCCCTTCGACTGGACGCTGACCGCCGGCCGCGCGATCCCCCGCCCCTGGCTGCTCGCCGGCGGGCTGACGCCGGAGAACGTCGTGCAGGCCATCGCCGCCGCCGGCGCGACGGGGGTGGACGTATCCTCGGGCGTCGAGCGGGCGCGCGGGGTGAAGGACCCGGCGCGCATCGCCGCCTTCACCCGCGCAGCGCGCGCGACCGCAAGGGTTTAGCCTTCACGCGATCGTCACGGCGCCGTGTCGGCGACCGCACCGGTTCGTTGGTTGGCAGGATCTTGCGGATCCTTCATGTCTCTCCGGGCGGCCTGAGGCGGCCGCGCCAACTCTAGCTGCGGGCGCCATGACCTTCGACCGCCGGCATCCCGCGGCGCCAGTCGAAGGTCGGCCGGCGACCGCATCCGATGCGAGGATAGAACGACTCCCGGGCTTGCGCGAACATCTCTTCGCGCTGGTGCTGGCGGTCCTGCTGCCGGCGATCGCCTTCGGTGGCGCCGCCGCGTGGGAGGCGCTGCGCCGGCAGGAAGCCTTGGCCGAGGACCGCCTGCGGGATACCGCCCATGCGCTCGCCGCCGCGGTGGACCGGCAGATCGACGGCCATGTCGGCGCGCTGCGGACCCTCGCCGTCTCGCCCTATGCGGACCCGCCCACCGATCCGGCGCGGTTCCTGGTGCATGCCCGCGCCGCTGCCGAGGTGTTCGGAAGCTGGATCGTGCTCTACCGGCGCGACGGCAGCCAGATCGTCAACACGAGGCTGGCGCCGGATGCGCCGCTGCCCGGGCCCGGCGGCGCGCCGGGCCCGGGCGGCGGCGGCGTCGCCATCACCCGCGCCTTCGACACCGGCCGGCCGGTGGTCTCCGACATCGCGGTGGGGCGGGTCTCCGGCCAGCCGACCGCCTTCGTCTTCGTCCCGGTGATGCGCGGCGGCCAGGCGCATGCGGTGATCGGCATGCCGCTGGTGCCCGCCGATCTCGCGGAGACGCTGCGCGGCCAGGCTGCGCAGGGCCGCGGCGCCGTGGCGCTCACCGACAGCCGCGGCGTCTTCGCCGCCCGCTCGCGCGAGACGGAGCAGGTGGTCGGCCGGCCGCGCCCGCCGCGCACGGATGGGCCGCTGGGCGAGAGCGGCGTGCTGCGCGGGCGCAGCCTTTCCGATGATGCGCCGATCCGTACCGCCTACCACGCGCTGTCCACGGCGCCCGGCTGGCATGTCTGGGTGAACGAGCCGGAGGCCTCCTTCGTTGCCGCGCAACGCGGCCCGCTGCTGGCGCTCGCCGGCGGCGCGGCACTGGCACTGCTGACGGGGATCGCGGGTGGGACGCTGGTCACGCGCCGCCTGCTCCGCCCGGTGGAGGCGCTGGTGGCGCGGGCGGAGGCGGTGGCCGCCAGCGCGGCCGGCCCCGGCGAAGCCCCCGCGGTGCCGCCCGCCCGGGTCGCCGAGTTCGAGCGCCTGCGCCGTGCCGTCACTGGCGCCGAGGCGGCGCTGCGCCGGGTGCAGCGCATCGGCCGGGTCGGCGGGTTCGAGGTGGATCTGCGGCCGGAAGCCAAGCTGCTCTCGCGCCGCTCCACCGAATATGCGGAGCTGCACGGCATCCCGCCGTCGCGGGCCACCGACGGGCACGAGGATTGGGTGGCGCGGCTGCATCCCGCGGACCGGGCGCGGGCGAAGCGCCATTTCCTCGAGGCGATCGCCGACGGCTCGGCGCAGACCGACTACGAGCAGGAGTACCGCATCGTCCTGCCGGATGGCGAAGTCCGCTGGATCTACGCCCGTGCGGAGATCGAGCGCGACGCCGACGGCCGGGCGCTGCGCATGGTCGGCGCGCATCTGGACGTGACTGCGCTGAAATCGGCCGAGGATGCCATGCGCGACAGCGAGGAGCGGCTGCGCCTGGCGCTGGAGGCCGCGCGGCTCGGCGCCTGGCAGGTGGACATGGCGGATGGGCGGGTGGTCCGCACCCCACGCTCCCTCGAGATCTTCGGCTTCCTGCCGGAGGAGGAGACCGCCCATCTCCGCGGCTGGCACCACCGCGTGCATCCCGACGACCGCGACCGGTTGACGCAGGCCTTCGACGCGCTGGAGTCGGGCCGGGAGCGGAGCTACCAGGCCGAGTTCCGCTTCCTTCGGCCGGATGGGCGCTGGATCTGGGTGGAAAGCCACGGCCGGGCCGCCCGCCACGACCCGCTGACCGGCAAGCCGACCCGGCTGATCGGCACCACCCTCGACATCACCGAGCGCAAGGCGGCGGAGGAACGCCAGGCGGTGCTGGTGCATGAGCTGGACCACCGCGCCAAGAACACGCTCGCGGTGGTGCAGGCGGCGCTGCGCCTGACCCCGCGGCACGACGTGGAGGCCTATGCCCGCGCGGTGGAAGGCCGCGTCGCCGCGCTCTCGCGCGCCCATACGCTGCTCGCCAAGGGCCATTGGCGCGGCGCCGATCTGCGCATCGTCGCGGAGGAGGCGCTCGCCCCGTTCCGCGCCGCCGATGGCACCGGCCCGGCCGCGACGCTGCACGGGCCGCCGCTGCCGCTGACGCCGACCGCGGTGCAGGCCCTCTCCATGGCGCTGCACGAGCTGGCCACCAACGCCGCCAAGCATGGCGCGCTCTCCGTGCCGCAGGGACGGCTGCAGCTGACATGGGAGATCAGCGAGGGCATGTTGCGGATCTGCTGGCATGAGGCGGAGGGGCCGCCGGTGGCGCTGCCGCCGACGCGGCAGGGCTTCGGCTCCTCGCTGATCGTCGCCACGGTCACGCGCCAGCTCGGCGGCGAGGTCCGCGCCGATTGGCTTGAGGGCGGGCTGCATTGGGAAGCGCGGGTGCCGGTGGAGCGCCTGGTGCCGGGCCATGAGCCGGCTGAGCCGCTGCTCGCCGCCGACGACCCCCCGGCGGAGGCGCAGGCCGCCCCACCGGCGTGACCGCGCCCGGCGGGCGCGCTATGACGGCAGCTAGCCCAGGAAAACGTCAGGTGAACCAAGCCCTCCCCAACTCCCTCCGCCAGGGTCCCGATGCACGGGGCCGCTTCGGCACCTTCGGCGGCCGCTTCGTGGCGGAGACGCTGATGCCGCTGATCCTCGAGGTCGAGAAGGCCTACGAGGCCGCGAAGAAGGACGCCGCCTTCCAGGCCGAATGGCGCCGGCTTCTGACGCACTACGTCGGCCGCCCGAGCCCGCTGTGGTTCGCCGAGCGGCTGACCGCGCATGTCCGCAAGTCGGCGCCGGCGGGCAAGGGTGCGAAGGTCTATTTCAAGCGCGATGAGCTGAACCACACCGGCGCGCACAAGATCAACGCGGTGCTCGGCCAGATCCTGCTGGCGAAGCAGATGGGCAAGACGCGCATCATCGCGGAGACCGGCGCCGGCCAGCATGGCGTCGCCACCGCCACGGCGTGCGCGCTGATGGACCTGCCCTGCATCGTCTACATGGGCGCCACCGACGTGGAGCGGCAGCAGCCCAACGTGTTCCGCATGAAGCTGCTGGGCGCCGAGGTCCGCCCCGTCACCTCCGGCGCGGCGACGCTGAAGGACGCGATGAACGAGGGGCTGCGCGACTGGGTCGCGAATGTCCACGACACCTACTACTGCATCGGCACCGTGGCCGGCCCGCACCCCTATCCGCAGATGGTGCGCGACTTCCAGTCGGTGATCGGCACCGAGGCGCGCGCGCAGATGCAGGAGGCCGAGGGCCGCCTGCCGGATGCGCTGGTCGCGGCCGTCGGCGGCGGGTCGAACGCGATGGGGCTGTTCTTCCCCTTCCTCGACGACAGCGAGGTGCAGATGATCGGCGTCGAGGCCGCCGGCCGGGGCCTGGATACGCAGGAGCACGCTGCGGCGCTGTCGCGCGGGCGGCCCGGCGTGCTGCACGGCAACCGCACCTACCTGCTGCAGGACGGCGACGGGCAGATCACCGAGGCGCACAGCATCTCCGCCGGCCTCGACTATCCCGGCGTCGGGCCGGAGCATTCCTGGCTGCACGAGATCGGCCGCGTGCAATATGTCGGCGCCACCGACGACGAGGCGCTGGACGCCTTCCAGCTCTGCTCGAAGCTGGAGGGGATCATCCCCGCGCTGGAGCCGGCGCATGCGCTGGCGCATGTGCTGAAGATGGCGCCGGAGATGCCGGCGGAGAGCATCGTGCTGATGAATCTCTGCGGCCGCGGCGACAAGGACATCTTCACCGTGGCGCGGCATCTGGGCGAGAAGATCTGACCATGTCGAGGATCGCTGCACGCTTCGCGAGGCTCCGGGCCGAAGGCCGCGGCGCGCTCGTCACCTTCCTCACCGCCTTCGATCCGGACCGGGAAACCTCGCTGGCGATCCTGCGGGGCCTGCCCGCCGCCGGCGCCGACGTGATCGAGATCGGCGTGCCCTTCACCGACCCGATGGCGGACGGCCCCTCGGTCCAGAAGGCCGGCCAGCGCGGGCTGAAGGCGGGTGCGACGGTCGCCGGCATCCTCGCCCTGGTGCGCGCGCTGCGCACGACGGAGCAGGACACGCCCGTCGTGCTGATGGGCTACTACAACCCGCTGCTCGCCTATGGCGTCACGCGCTTCTGCGCCGATGCCGCGGCCGCCGGAGTGGACGGCCTGATCATCGTGGACGTCCCGCCCGAGGAAGCCGACGAGGTCGAGCCGCATGCCGCCGCGCATGGCCTCGACCTGATCCGCCTGATCGCGCCGACCACCGACGAGGCGCGGCTGCCGCGCGTGCTCGGCGCGACGACTGGGTTCATCTACTACGTCTCGATCACCGGCATCACCGGCACCCGCAGCGCGGATTATGCGTCGCTCGCCCCGGCGGTCGCCGCGCTGAAGCGGCACACCGACCTGCCGGTGGCGATCGGCTTCGGCATCCGCACGCCGGAGCAGGCGGCGATCGCGGCGACGGTGGCCGATGGCGCGGTGGTCGGCACCGCGCTGGTGGACACGCTGGCCTCCACGCTGGACGCCGAGGGCCGCGCGACGGCGGAGACGGCGCCGAAGGTGCTGGCGCAGGTGGCCGGCCTTTCCGCGGCGATCCGCGCGGCGCGGAAGGTCGCGGCGTAGCGGCTCAGCCGCCGAGGGGGGCCGTTCGCGTCAGAACAGCCCCTGCTTCGCCCCCTCGGCGAAGCCGCGCAGGCGGCCGGCGATCACCTCGGCCACCGCCTCCACCGCCGCCCGGCCGGGAAAGCTGGCGCGCCAGACGATCCGCACCACCCGCCCGGCGGGCCGCGCCAGCGGGCGCAGCTCGATGCCGGCATCCTGCGCCACGCCCACGGCAAGCCCCGGCACCAGCGTGGTGCCGTAGCCAGCGGCGACCATGTTCATCAGCGTGGTCAGGCTGGCCGCCCGCAGCGGGGCGTTGCTCGCCTCGGCCCGGCCACAGGCCTCGAGCGCCTGGTCGCGCAGGCAATGCCCGTCGGCCAGCACCAGCACATCCGGGGCGAGCTGGTCCTGCGCCACCTGGCGCTGCGCGGCGAGCTTGTGGCCCGGCGGCAGGCCGGCCAGGAAGGGCTCCTCGAACAAGGCGAGGCTCGCCAGGTCGGGGCCGTCCACCGCCGTGCCGAGCAGCGCGGCGTCCAGCTCATGGGCGCGCAGCCGCTCGACCAGCGCGGCGGTCTGGTCCTCCCAGGGCTCCAGCACCAGCTTCGGCAGCGCCTCCCGCAGCGGCGCATAGACCAGCGGCAGGATATAGGGCGCGAGGGTGGGGATGATGCCGAGGCGGAACCGCCCGGCGCGCGGATCGCGCAGCGCGCGCGCGGCCGCCAGCACGGCGTCCGCCTCCGTCACGGCGGCGCGGGCATGGCCGATCAGCCGCTCGCAGGCGGCGGTCGGCATCACGCTCTTGCCGCCGCGCTCGAACAGCGCGACGCCCAGCTGCTCCTCGAGCTTGCGGAGCTGGATGGAGAGCGTCGGCTGGCTCACGCCGCAGGCTTCGGCGGCGCGGCCGAAATGCGCGTGCTCGGCGATGGCGAGCAGGTAGCGAAGGTCGCGAAGGTTCATCTGGTCGGGCACGCTGGTGTCATAGATGGTATCTATCAACGCGGTTGACGCTCGGGACTTTCCTTTATAGTCACGATGCCGCTAGCGTTGCGCAAGACCACGTATCCGAGGAAGCAACGGCGGGCCCCGGCCCGGCCGGCACGGGCGCATGCCCGCGGCCGGTTCTTCCGGGAAAACCAGCGTCTTCGCTCGACCATGCCGATCAAGCGCAGTCACACAGGAGGAGGGAAAGATGGACGGAATTGGTGGCCAGGGCGCCGGCAAGTGCCCGGTGATGCACGGCAAGCCGACGGCCGTGCGCTTCACGACCCGCTCGAACCGCGATTGGTGGCCGAACCAGCTCAACCTGCGGATCCTCAGCCAGCACTCCGCCAAGTCCAACCCGATGGGCGAGGCGTTCAACTACGCCGAGGAATTCAAGAAGCTCGACCTCGAGGCGCTGAAGCAGGACATCTTCGCGCTGATGACGATCAGCCAGCCCTGGTGGCCGGCCGACTATGGCCATTACGGCCCGTTCTTCATCCGCATGGCCTGGCACGCCGCCGGCACCTACCGCACCGCTGACGGCCGCGGCGGCGCCTCCAACGGCGCGCACCGCTTCGCCCCGGAGAACAGCTGGCCCGACAACGCCAACCTCGACAAGGCGCGCCGCCTGCTTTGGCCGATCAAGCAGAAATACGGCAACAGGATCTCCTGGGCTGATCTGTTCATCTTCGCGGGCAACTGCGCGATCGAGTCGATGGGCCTGAAGCCCTTCGGCTTCGGCGGCGGCCGCGTGGACATCTGGGAGCCGGAGGAGGACATCTACTGGGGCGCCGAGGACACCTGGCTCGGCGACAAGCGCTACAGCGGCGACCGCCAGCTGGAGAACCCGCTGGCCGCGGTGCAGATGGGCCTGATCTACGTGAATCCGGAAGGCCCGAACGGCAACCCGGACCCGATCGCATCCGGCCGCGACATCCGCGAGACCTTCGCGCGCATGGCGATGAACGACGAGGAGACCGTGGCGCTGACCGCCGGCGGCCACACCTTCGGCAAGTGCCACGGCGCCGGCGATGTCTCCCATGTCGGCCGTGAGCCGGAAGGCGCCCCGATCGAGCAGATGGGCCTCGGCTGGCTCAGCACCTTCGGCAGCGGCATGGGCGTGCACGCCATCACCAGCGGCATCGAGGGCGCCTGGACGCCCACGCCGACGAAGTGGGACAACAGCTACTTCGACATGCTGCTCGGCTACGAGTGGAAGCTGACGAAGAGCCCGGCCGGCGCGCAGCAGTGGATCCCGACCGATCCCGCCGCGGCCACGCTGGTGCCGGACGCGCACGACCCGACGAAGCGCCATGCGCCGATCATGACCACGGCGGACATGGCGATGAAGATGGACCCCGAGTACCGCAAGATCTCGGAGCGCTTCCACAAGAACCCGGACCAGTTCGCCGACGCCTTCGCCCGCGCCTGGTTCAAGCTGACGCATCGCGACATGGGTCCGAAGGCCCGCTACCTCGGCTCGATGGTCCCGGCGGAGGACCTGATCTGGCAGGACCCCGTGCCGCCGGTGACGCACAAGCTGGTGGACGAGGCGGACATCGCGGCGCTGAAGGCGAAGATCCTCGCCAGCGGCCTGTCGGTTTCCCAGCTGGTCTCCACCGCCTGGGCCTCGGCCTCGACCTACCGCGGCTCCGACCGCCGCGGCGGCGCCAACGGCGCGCGCATCCGCCTGGCGCCGCAGAAGGACTGGGAGGCCGACCAGCCGGCCCAGCTGGCGATCGTGCTGGAGACGCTGGAGGGCATCCAGCGGCAGTTCAACGCTACGGCGACCGGCGGCAAGCAGGTCTCGCTCGCCGACCTGATCGTGCTCGGCGGCTGCGCGGCCATCGAGAAGGCGGCCCGCGCCGCCGGCCATGAGGTGACGGTGCCCTTCGCACCGGGCCGCACCGACGCCTCGCAGGAGCAGACGGACGTGGACAGCTTCGCGGTGCTCGAGCCGGAGGCGGACGGCTTCCGCAACTACCGCAAGGCCCGCTACACGGTCGCGGCCGAGGAGCAGCTGGTGGACAAGGCGCAGCTGCTGACGCTGACCGCGCCGGAGATGACGGTCCTGGTCGGCGGCATGCGCGTGCTGGGCGGGAATGTCGGCTCCTCGCCGCACGGCGTCCTCACCAGGCGGCCGGAGACGCTGACCAACGACTTCTTCGTCAACCTGCTCGACATGGGGACGGCCTGGACGCCGACCTCGGAGGAGGCCGAGGAGTTCGAGGGCCGCGACCGCGCGACGGGCGCGGTGAAGTGGACCGGCACGCGCGTGGACCTCGTCTTCGGGTCGAACTCCCAGCTGCGTGCCCTGTCGGAAGTCTATGCCCAGTCCGACAACCAGGCGAAGTTCGTGAAGGACTTCGTCGCCGCCTGGACCAAGGTGATGAACCTGGACCGCTTCGACCTCGCCTGATCGCGGCGGAGAGGCGGCCGGGCGCAGCTGAAGCCCAGCTGCGCCCGGGCGTGGCGTCCTGATCCGATCGCATCCCCCAGGGATGCGATCGCCAAGGACGCCGGGGGGAGGAACAACCAATGCCACACGCGGTGCAGACCGCGGTCCGGGAGGAGCTGCGCCGCGCCGGCCTGCCGGGCCACGGCGCGCTGGCGCGCCTGCTCGCGCTGCTGCGGGCCGCGCCGGAGACGCATCTCGGCCTCGCGCAGGTGGTCCGCATGGCCGGGGAGGCGGGCCTCGCCCTGACGCCCATCGAGCTCGCCGGCCAGCTGGAAACGCTGGCCGACCATGGGCTGCTCGGCCGGCTGCCGAGCACGGCGGCCGAGCCGGTCTTCGACACCGTGCCGGAGCCGCATTCCCACCTGGTCTATGAGGAGACGTCGCAGACGGTGGATCTCGACGTCTCGCCCGAGACCCTGTTCGCCATCCTCCGCCAGGCGATGGCCGAACGGCCCGGCGAGGTGGAGGTGCTGGTCCGGGTCCGGCGGATGCGGCAGGCGCCGGAGCCCCCCTTGCGGTCGGACCCCGGCACCGCCTACTCCCCTTGCCAGCCCGGCACGCGCCCGGGCGGCAAGAGGCTGAGATGAACTGGATCACCGACTGGGCGCTGCCGAAGATCAAGGGCCTGATCGGCACCTCGCGGGAGGTGCCGGACAACCTCTGGCACAAATGCCCGGCCTGCGAGCAGATGATCTTCCACCGCGACCTCGAGCGGAACCTGATGGTCTGCACCAGCTGCGGCCATCACATGCGGCTCTCGGCCCAGGCGCGCATCAAGGCCACGCTGGATGAGGGCTGGTCGCGCATCGAGCTGCCGAAGGCCCCGGCCGACCCGCTCCGCTTCCGCGACCAGCGCCGCTATTCCGACCGGCTGAAGGACGCGCAGGCGCGCAACACCGCGGATGACGCGGTCCTGGTCGCGCAGGGCAGCATCGAGGGCCGCAAGGCGGTGGTTGCCGCCTTCGAATTCGCCTTCCTCGGCGGCTCCATGGGCGCCGGCGTGGGCGAGGCGCTGGTCACCGCGGCGAAGCTCGCCGTGCTGCAGGACGCGCCGCTGATCGTCTTCACCGCCTCGGGCGGCGCGCGGATGCAGGAAGGCACGATCAGCCTGATGCAGATGCCGCGCACCGTCATCGCCACGCGCCTGGTCAAGGAGGCCGGGCTGCCCTTCATCGTCGTGCTCTGCGACCCGACGACGGGCGGCGTGACGGCGAGCTTCGCCATGCTCGGCGACATCCAGATCGCCGAGCCCGGCGCGCTGATCGGCTTCGCCGGCGCGCGGGTGATCGAGCAGACGGTGCGCGAGAAGCTGCCCGAGGGCTTCCAGCGCGCCGAATACCTGCTGGAGCACGGCATCCTCGACATGGTGGTGAAGCGCCACGAGATGCGCGCCACGCTGGCGCGGCTGATCTCGCTGCTGCGCGAGCGGCTGCCGCCGGTGGTCGAGGAGCGGCCGCCCGAACTGCCGGCACTGCCCGCGCCCGAGCCTGTCGCGGAGACCGAGGCCGCGAAGCCCGCGTGAACGCGACCACCGCTTCCCGCTCGGAAGCGATCATCGAACGCCTGCACGCGCTTCACCCGAAGCTGATCGACCTCAGCCTCGGGCGGATGCGGCGCTGCCTCGATGCCCTGGGCAGTCCGGAGCGGCGCCTGCCGCCGGTGATCCATGTCGCCGGCACCAACGGCAAGGGCTCGACCTGCGCCTTCCTGCGCGCCATCGCGGAAGCCGCCGGCTTGCGCGTGCATGTCTACACCTCGCCGCACCTCGTGCGCTTCCACGAGCGCATCCGGCTGGCCGGCGAGCTGGTGGGCGAGGAGGCGCTGAGCGAGGCGCTGGAGCATGTCGAGCGGGTGAATGCCGGCGAGCCGATCACGGTGTTCGAGGTGACCACCGCCGTCGCCTTCCACCTCTTCGCCAGCGTGCCGGCCGACCTGCTGGTACTGGAGGTCGGGCTCGGCGGGCGGTTCGACGCGACCAGCGTGGTGGATGCGCCGGCGGCCACCGCGATCACCTCCATCTCCATGGACCACATGGAGTTCCTGGGCGACACGCTGGCGAAGATCGCCTTCGAGAAGGCGGGCATCATCAGGCCCGGCGTGCCGTGTGCCACCGGCGCACAGCCGGAGGAGGCGATGGCGGTGATCGCGCGGGTCGCCGCCGGGGCCGGCGCGAAGCTGCATGCGCGCGGCGACGCATGGGACGTCGCGCGCAACGCCGATGGCTCCTTCACCTTCCGCGATGCGGCAGGCGCGCTGGCACTGCCGCCCCCCGGCCTCGCCGGTCCGCATCAGCTGGACAATGCCGGCATCGCCATCGCCGCGCTGCGCGCCTGGAACCCGGCCTGGCTGACGGAGGAGGCGCTCCGCACGGGCGTGGCGCGCGCGGAATGGCCGGCGCGGATGCAGCGTCTGGCGGGGCGCCTCGCCGCGCTGCTGCCGGCGGGGTGGGAGTTGTGGCTGGATGGCGGGCACAACGCCGCGGGCGGGGCGGCGATCGGCCAGCACCTCGCCGAGGCCTTTGCCGACCGGCCGGCGCATGTCCTGGTCGGCATGAAGGGCGGCAAGCAGGCCGCCGAGTTCCTCCGCCCGATCATCCCCCGCGCAACCACGCTCTGGGCGGTGCAGGAACCCGGTCAGCATCTCGCCCTGCCCGTCGAGGCGATCGTCGAGGCCAGCGGCGGCGCGGCCCGGCCCGGCGGGACGGTGGAGCAGGCGTTGCGCACCCTGCCGAAGGACGGCCCGCCGGCCCGCGTGCTGATCTGCGGCAGCCTCTATCTGGCGGGCGAGGTGCTGAAGCTGGACGGCGGCTGACTCCGGTCAGCCTCTTCGCGAAGAGCCGCCAGCCCATACGGTGACGCATCGAACGACGCCGTCCAGATTTCGCACATTATCCCAGCAATCCTTACGCCCCGGTTTCACCGGCGCGCGCGATAACGCTTCGCGAAGGATCGGCTTGCACCCGTGGCATCCAGGCAGAGGGCCCGGTGCCGAAGCGGACCCGACCCGACGAGGAACGGAGGATGTGTAGGATGCGTCTTTCTGGATCGGCCCTGCTTCTGGCCATAGCCGCGGCCGCCGCGGTCGCCGCGCCGACCGGCGGTGCCGAGGCGGCGATCTTCAACGTGAACCGCACGATCGGCCTCGGCGGTGTGAGCGGCACCCTCACCACGGACGGAACGATCGGCGCACTCGCGACGCAGAACATCACGGACTGGAACCTGGTGCTGAGCGACGGGGCTGCCACCCTGGTGCTCACCCCGGCCAATTCCCAGCACGTGATCGACGGGCAGGCGTTCAGCGCAACGGCCACGCAGCTGGTGTTCGACTTCGCCGCACCTTCGGGTGCCGCCCTGTTCCAGGCGCCCTTCATCGGGGCCGGCACCAACTACTGGTGCCTCGAAATCGCCGGCTGCACCGGCGCGGGCCCGCAGGCCGAATCCGTGTATCTCAACTTCACGCCGCCGGGCGTCGTCGCGACCTATGCCACGGCGCAGGTGATCGGCACGGTGGTCGCCACCGTGGCGGAGCCCGCCGCCTTCGCGATCTTCGGATTGGGGCTGGTCGGCCTCGGCATCCTGCGCCGGAAGCGGGCCTGACCGGAGCGGGCCGCGGCCGCGGCCGCTCCGGACCCGCCCCCCTCACCCGACCTTGCTGGCCACCCACTCCTTCAGCGCGCTGCGCGGCAGGGCACCGACCTTGGTGTCCACCGGCTTGCCGTCCTTGAACAGGATCATCGTCGGGATCCCGCGCACCGCGTAATCGTTCGGCGTCATCGGGTTGTCGTCGATGTTGACCTTCGCGACGGTCAGCTTGCCGTCGTACTCCTTGGCGATCTCGTCCAGGATCGGCGCCACCATGCGGCAGGGGCCGCACCACTCCGCCCAGAAATCCACCAGCACCGGCCCCGGGGCCTGCAGCACATCCTGCTTGAAGCTGTCATCCGTGACCGCCTTGGTGAACTCGCTCATCGGATCTCTCCATCGGCCGGCCGAGGGGGGACGAGTCGGCCCGGTCCTATCGGTGGCAAGATCGTGGCGCGGACCCGCGCGGTCAAGCAAACCCTGCCATGGCTCTCCGCCCCATCCCTCATGCGCGCGGCGCATGGGTGTCGAGTAATTCGCCAGGCAGGCGCATGAACCGGGCGCCATAGGTCCAGACCAGCACGCACTCCACCGCCCGGCCCGGATAGGCCAGCCGCAGCACCGCGCGATAGGCGGCCATCTGGCGCAGGTAAAGCGCCGGCACCTGGTCGAACGTGAGCGGCGGCGGGCGGTTGGTCTTGTAGTCCAGCACCAGCACGCGGTCGGGCGCGACAAGCAGCCGGTCCACCTGACCGCTCACCAGCCTGTCGCCGAGCCGCCCGGCGATCGGCGCCTCGGCCAGGCTGCCGGGGCCGAAGGCCGCGGCCAGCTCCGGCTCGGCCAGCAGCGCCAGCACCTCGGCGAGCATCGCCGCCTGCGCGGCGGGGTCGAGCCCATGGCCGGGCCGGGCGAGGAAGGCGCGCGCCGCCGCCTCCCGCTCGGCGGGCGCGCGCTCGGGCAGGTGCTGCAGCAGCGCGTGGATCAGCCGGCCGCGGCGGAACCGCTCGCCCCTGGGATCGGCGGCGCCATGCGGCGCGGCGGCCGGCGTCTCGTCCTCCGCCGGGATGGCGGAGGGGGCGAGCGCATCCTCCACCGCCTCGGGCGGCGCCGGGCGATGCGCCCAGGCGGGCAGCGCGGCGGCGGCGGTGGCGATCGCGTCGCGCGCCTCCTCCTGCCTTGGCGGTTCGGCCTGGGCGCAGTCGTGGCGCAGCAGGGGCTTCGCGGCGAAGCGGCAGCCGGCAGGCGCGCCGAAGCTGGCCGGGGCGAAATCCAGCGCGGCGGCGCCCAGGCGCTGGAAGCCGGCCTCCACCAGGTCGTACCAGCAGCCTTCCGGCCAGTCGCGGCCCTTCGGTGGCTTGCGCTGCCAGCCGCAGACCAGCAGCCGGTCCTCGGCGCGGGTCAGCGCGACATAGAGCAGGCGGTGCTCCTCCTCCGCGCGGGCGCGCTTCTCGGCCTCCAGCAGGTCGGTGAAGGCCGGCGCATGGGCCTCCTGCCGCGGCGCCCAGAGCGGCAGCGGCGGCTTGCCCTCCTCGACATGCCAGCGCACGGAGCGGTCGTCGCGGCCGCGGCCGACGGTGTCGGGCAGGATCACCACCGGCGCCTGCAGGCCCTTGGCGTTGTGCACGGTCATCACCCGCACCACGTCGCCGCTTTCCTGCTCGCGCTTCACCTCGGCGCCGCCGCGGCGCAGCCAGTGGACGAAGCCCTGCAGGCTCGGCGGGTTGCGCCGCTCATGCTCCAGCGCGGCGTTCAGCAGCTCGTCCAGAGGATCGGCCGCATCGGGGCCGAGGCGCGCGAGCAGGCGCTCCCGCCCGCGATGCTCGCCCAGCACCTCGGCCAGCAGCGCATGCGGGGTGACGAGATCGGCGCGGTTCATCAGCCGCGCGAGCCACTCGGCCACCCGGCCTTCCGGCGAATCCCGCCCGCGCTCGGCCGCCAGCCGCGACCAGAGGCTGCCGGGGCGGCCATGAGCAAGGGCGAAGAGCTGCGCCTCCGTCAGTCCGACCAGCGGCGATTTCAGCAGCGCGGCGAGCTGCAGGTCGTCGTCGGGCAGCAGCAGCACGTCGCACAACGCGAGCAGATCCTGCACCGCGATCTGCTCGGCGAGCTTCAGGCGGTCGGCGCCGCCGACCGGCACGCCCTTCTCCTTCAGCGCGCGCAGCAGGCGCGGCACCAGGCCGCCGGTGCGCTTGCGCACCAGCACCAGGATATCGCCCGGCCGCATGGCGCGGCCGCGCGCCGGCAGCATCTCGCCGGCATCGAGCCAGCCCTTGATGCGGGCGGCGATGGCCTCGGCCAGCAACGCATCGGCCCCCTCGGCATGGGCGGGTTCGTCGGGCACGTCCCAGGCCGGCGGCGGCTCGCGCTCGGCGGCGTCGAGCATCGGCCAGAGCTCCACCGTGCCGGCATGGCCGAGGCGGTCGGCGCGGTGTTCCAGCGTGGCGCCATCCTCCACCACCCCGGCGCGGGCGGGGCCGGCGGCGAAGACGGCGTCCACCAGCGCGAGCACCGGCGCGGTGGAGCGGAAGGAGACCTTGAGCTGCACGTCGCGCAGATCGCCATGCAGCGCGGTGCAGCGTTCGGCGAAGTGCCTCTTCCAGCGCCCGAAGCCGGAGGCATCGGCGCCCTGGAAGCCGTAGATGGATTGCTTGACGTCGCCCACGGCGAAGATGGTGCGCAGCGGCGGCGCGCCCCTCTTTTCCACGCCTTGCCCGGCGAAGAACTCCTCGGTCAGTGCGGCGGCGATGCCCCATTGCGCGGGGTTGCTGTCCTGCGCCTCGTCCAGCAGCACATGCTCCAAGCCACCATCGAGCTTGTAGAGCACCCAGGCGCTGCCGGGATCCTTCAGCACGCCCTCGGCGGCGAGGATGAGGTCGTCGAAATCCATCAGCCCCCGCGCCTGCTTGCGCGCGCGGTAGCCATCCAGCACCGGCGCGCCCAGGCCGAGCAGCGCGCGCGTCGCCGCCAGCAGCCGGCAGGCGCGGCGGCTGCCCTCGACGGCGCAGAGCCGCTCGGCCTCCCGCTGCAGGATCGCGATGCATTCGGCCTGGCGCTCGCCGACCTGCTTGGTCGCGAGCGTCGCGCGCGCCGTGCCTTCCTTGGTCAGGAAGATCTCGCACCAGCCATTCCACTGCGCCACGCGCCGCGCGGGATCCAGCGCGACCCAGGCCATCAGCTTCTCGCCGCGCGCCTGGTCGTTGGCGTTGCGGCTGGCCTGCAGCAGCCGCGCGGCGGTGACGATCTCCGCGTCATGCGCCGCCGCGGCCGCCTCGATCAGCGCCGCCTCATGCGCGCTCTCCGCGATGCCGAGGTGCCGCGCGATGGCCGCGGAGAGCCCGTCCAGCGAGCCGGTCGCGCGCAGCGCCGCGGCCAGCCGCTCGCGGTCCCTGGTCAGCGCGGCGACGAGCTGGCCGAAGGCGCTCGGCGGCACCAGGGCGGCGAGCGCTTCCAGCGCGGCGCGCGGCGTCAGCGGGCCGGCCAGCACCTCCTCCTGCGCATCGGCGAGCAGCGCGGCGGCCTCGGCATCCTCCACCACGCCGAATTGCGGCGAGAGCCCGGCTTCCAGCGGGAAGGCGCGCAGCAGCGACTGGCAGAAGGCGTGGATGGTGCTGATGCGCATCCCGCCCGCCAGTTCCAGCACGCGGCAGAACAGGCGGCGCGCGCGGTCCAGGTCCTCCCGCGCCGGCGCGCGGCCGAGCAGCACGGAAAGCCGCGCCGCCAGCGCGGCTTCCGGCAGCACCGCCCAGCGGCCGAGCTCGCGCGCGAGCCGCGTGGCCATCTCGGCGGCGGCGGCCTTGGTGAAGGTGAGGCAGAGGATCGCGTTCGGCCGGCACTCCGGCGCCAGCAGCAGCCGCAGCACGCGGTCGGTCAGCACCTTGGTCTTGCCCGATCCCGCCGAGGCGGTGACCCAGGCCGAGGCGGCGGGATCGGAGCCGCGTCCCTGCTCGAACTCGGCTTCCTGGCGGGGGGAAAGGGGGACGTTCACTCGCCGTCCTCCGCATCCGCCCATTCCGCGATGCGCGAGAGATGGTCGTAGTCGCCGCCGCGCGGCGCGCGGTCCGGATGCGGGCGCGCGAGGAAGGGCGCGTCGCCCAGCAGGAAGCGATCCACCAGCGCGCCGAGCCGGTCGAGCGACTCCGCCGCCAGCTTCGCCACATCCTCCGGCTCGGAGACCATCTGCTTCTCCTCGCCCGCCTCCTGCCCGCCCGTCAGCTTCCAGTAGGTCAGCGCGCGCACCGCGGCCTGCGGCACCTTCTCGAAGCAGCCCTCCAGCGCGAGTGCGGCTTCCAGCGGCAGCTGCGGCGCGCTGCCGTCGAGCAGCGCGGCCGGCTTCGGCGGATCGCCGGTCTTGTAGTCCAGCACTTCCAGCGTGCCGTTGCCGAAGCGGTCGATGCGGTCGGCGCGCGCCTTCAGCAGCACCTCGCCACGCGGCCGCGCGAGCCGCATCTCCGCCTTGCGCTCGGTGTAGGAGGCGGCGATGTGGCCGCCCTCGCGGCGCTTGGCCTCCACCTCCAGCACGTACTCGCCGATGCGCCTGAGGCGCGGGCGCCAGAAGGCGGCGAGGCCGGGGCGCGGGCCCTGGTCGGCCAGCGCCGTCTCCGCCGCCGCATCCCAGATCTCCCGCGCACGATCCTCGCCGGGCCAGCCGCCGGGGGCGGGTGCGATGCCCTCCACGAAGCGCGCCAGCGCGGCATGCACGATGGTGCCGTAGTCGATCGCGCCGACATCGGCATCCAGCTCCTCCAGCGCGCGCAGCCGCAGCATGCGCTTGGCATAGAAGGCATAGGGGTCGGCGATCAGGTCGGCCACCTCGGTCACGCTGATCTCGCGCGGGCGCAGCGCGGCCGGCGGCGCGGGGCGCGGACGCTCCACCGGCGTCACCCGCGCCGGCCGATCCAGCGCCGCGGCCCAATGCGCCGCCGCGCTCGCCGGCAGCCTGAGCGCCTGGCCGTCGAGGAAGGTCTCGATGCGCGTCAGCCAGCGCGCCGGCACGGTGGGCGCGCCGCCCCGCCGCGACGCGCGCGACAGCACCGCCTCGGGCGCCGCGCAGGCGGTCAGCAGGAAGTCGGTGCAGACGCGGCCGATGCGCGCCTCCGGCTCCGGAAGGCCGAACTGCGCGCGCATCGGGCGGCTCATCCACGGGCCGGGATCGGTGGCGAGCGGCCAGACCGTCTCGTCCAGCGCGCCGAGCACGACGCGATCGAAGGACAGCAGCCGCGCTTCCAGCAGGCCGAGGATCTCGATGCGCGGATGCGCCGCGGCGTCGCGGCCGCGCGCGGTGCGGCGGGTGCGGGTGGCGATGCCCTCCAGCGTCGCGTCGAACAGCGCCGGCCAGGCGCGCGGATCGAGCGGCGGCAGCAGCGCCATGGCGGGGGCGAGTTCCGCCAGGTGACTGGCCAGCACCTCGCCTTCCTCGGCCGCGTAGAGCCGCAGGCCGCCAGGCTGCGTCGGCGTCGCGGCCAGCGCCTCGGCGGCGGCAAGATGCGCGGCGAGCAGGTCGGCCGGCGGGCGCGCGGCGCCATCCATCCTCGCGAAGCCGTCGAGCGCCGAGTCCAGCGCATCGAGCGCCGCCTCCACCCGCGCCAGCGCCTCGGGCGCGCGCTTGAGGCCGGCGGCGGCGGCGCGGCGCAGGCCGGGCAGGCCGCCCTGCGGCCGTGGGCCGCGCAGCGCCTCGCGTTCCAGCAGGCGGATCGCGCCGATCCACTCGGCGCGCTCCATCCCGGCGCAGCAGAGCGGATGCTTGAGCGCGGCGAGCAGCGGCACCGGCGCGAAGCCCTCCGCCACCATCCGCGCGATCAGGCGCAGGAAGGCGCCGGTCGGCGTGGTGCCGAGCGGCTCGCCGGCGCTGTCATCGGCGAGGATGCCGTGGCGCGTGAGCTCGGCCGAGACGCGACGCGCCAAGTCGCGATCCGGCGTGACCAGCGCGGCGCGCGCGCCGGGCACTTCCAGCGCCTCCCGCAGGGTCAGCGCGATGGCGGCGGCCTCGGTCTGCGCATCGGGCGCGGCGAGCAGCGAGAGGCCGGCAAGGCCGGGGCGCCATTGCTCGGTCGCGGGCTGCGTCCATTCGTCCAGCCCCTCGGGCGGGCGCAGCGCCATCTCGATCAGGACCGCGCGCGCCTGGGGCACGCGCTGCGCCGCGATGGACGCGCAGCCCGGCCAGGGGCGGATGCGCGCCTCGTCGGCGCCCATCGCCTTCAGCAGCCGCGCCTGGGAGGAGAAGGGATGCGTCGGCGCGCCCTCCACCGCCGCCCAGATGCGGCCGAGCGCGGCCCGGTCCAGCCCGTGCAGCACCACGCCGCCATCCGGCAGGCCCGCGACAACCCGGAGAAGCTCGGCCGCGGCCGGGATGGTGCCGCCGACGCCGATGCCGGCGGCGATCACCGGCTCCCTCGGGGGGTCGCGCCGCCAGGCTTCGGCCTGCGCGCGCAGCGCCAGCACGCGGCGCAGGCCGATATCGAGCAGGCCCTGATCCGTCAGCCAGGCGGCCCATTGGTTGGCGATGCCGCGCAGGAAGGTGGTGGTGATCTGCCAATGCGTCGCCTGCTCGGCCGGCACCAGCTTCTCCAGGCGCTCGAGCCAGGCCTCGGCGAAGCGCAGCGGGTCGGCGGCCTGGAGGAGCTCGGGGTCCTTCTCCTCCAGCGCCACCTCGTCGAACAGACGGCCGAGCTCGCCGGCCAGCGCCCAGGCCTGTTCCGGCGTGGTCGGGCCGCCATGGCGCGGCGGCAGGCGCATGACGAAGCCGGTCAGCACCGCCTGCCGCGTCAGTGGTGCGACCGCCGGTGGCAGGTCGAGCAGCGCGGGGAGCGCGAGTTCGTCGGCATCCTCGGTGGAGAGGCCGGCGAGTGCGCGCATGCGCGGCAGTAGCAGGGCGTTATGGCTCGCCGCGCGCAGGAAGGCATCGCGCAACGCGCGCGCGGAACGGCGGGTCGGCAGCAGGATGGTAGCGCGCGCCAGCGCCTCCGGCGGCGCATCACGAAGCCCGTCGAGCACGCCCGCCGCAAGGCAATCCAGGAACGGCAGATGCGCCGGAATGTCGTAGAGTCTCATGGGTGACCCTCAGACGCCGGGCGGCGAGCCTTCGCTTCGCTTCGGCCTTGCGGCAGTGCCGCAAGCCGCGCGCTTGGCTCCGCGGCATGAGCCGCGGGCCGCATACGCGGCCTCGGCCAGCTTCGCTGACCGCCCGTCATGCCTTCGATCCATGCCGCGCGCATCAGAACAGCACGGGCAGCATCCCGGCGCGCAGCATCGTCTCGGCGCGGGCCAGGTCGCGGGGCGTCGAGAGATGGAACCAGGCGCCGTCATGCACCAGCCCGAACAGCCTTCCGTTCTCGATCGCACGGTCGTAGACGCGGTTGAGCGAGAAGGGTCCGTCCGGCGTATCCTCGAACAGCACTGGCGAGAGAATCTGCACGCCGCCGAACAGATAGGGCGCGATCTCGCGCTCCTTCGGACGGCGGGCGCGGCCGAGCGGATCGAGCAGGAAATCGCCGCGCCCCGTCTCGCCATCCACATGCGCGGTGCGCACCAGCAGCAGCAGCGCATCCATCTCCGCCGGATCGAAGGCGGCGGCCATGCGGCGCAGCGCGGCGTTGGGGCCGTCCAGCCAGAAGGCATCGCCGTTCACCGCAACGAAGGGATCGCGTCCGAGATGCGGCAGCGCCGCCTTCACGCCGCCGCCGGTCTCCAGCAGCACCGGCTCGCGCAGCACGATGGGCGGCGGGCGCGTGCCATGCGCGGCGGCCGCATCGGCCACCTGCTCGGCGAACCAGTGGGCGTTGACCACGACGTTGCCGATGCCGGCATCGCGCAGCCGGTCCATCGCATGGTGCAGCAGCGAGCGGCCTTCGAGCGGCAGCAGCGGCTTCGGCCGGTCATCGGTCAGCGGCCGCATCCGCGTGCCGAGCCCGGCGGCGAGCACCATGGCGTGGGTGGGTGCGATCATGCCGCGTGTTCCTGGAGAGAGGCGGGATTGGCGCGCAGCGCGTGCGGCACGTGGCGATCGAGGAAGCGCGCCAGCGGCGCCGCCGCCGGATGCGCCAGCGCGCGGTCGAGCAGCGCCCAGCAGCGCGGGCCGTGCACGAGGTAGCGCGGCTTGCCGTCGCGCCGCGCCAGCCGCACCCAGAGCGAGGCGACGCGCAGATGCCGCTGCGCCGCGCAGGCCGCCATGGCGGCGCGGAAATCCCGCGCGTCGAGCGCCGGGCGATGCGCGAGGTAGCGCGCGATTGCCTCCGCCCGCACGGCGTCGTCCACGTCGCGCCGTGCGTCCTCGACCAGCGAGACGAGGTCGTAGGCGGGATGGCCGTACGCCGCGTCCTGGAAGTCGATGATGCCGGCGCGCCGCGGCGGCGCGCGGTCGAGCGGCATCAGATTGGCGGGGAAGTAGTCGCGATGCACGAAGCCGCGCGCGGCGACGGGCGCAAGCATTTCCTCCAGTGCCGCGTGGAACTCCGCCACCACCGCGGGCGCGGGCTTGGCGCCGAAGGTCTCGGGCCACCACCAGTCGAGGAAGGTGGCCGCCGCCGTCTCCGCCATGCGCGCCGCGCCCCATTCCGGCAGGCCGTCGGGTGGCGGTGCCTCGTGCAGCGCGGCCAGCGCCTCGGCCGCGTCCAGGTAGAGGGGCAGCGGATCGGCGCCGGCGTCGAGTCGCGTCGCCATGCTGTCGCGGCCGAGATCCTCCAGCAGCAGGAAGCCGCGCGCGGCGTCGGCGGCGATCACCTCGGGCGCGGAAAGACCGACCGCTGAGAGATGCGACGCGACGTGCAGGAACGGCCGCACATCCTCCTGTGGCGGCGGCGCATCCATCAGCAGCGCCGGGCGCGGGCCGCCATGCAGCCGGACGTAGCGCCGGAAGGAGGCATCCGAGGGCAGCGACTCGCGGCCTGCCGCGGCGAAGCCATGGGCGGCAAGGAAGTCCTCGGCACCCTCCCTCATGCGATCCCCGCCATGCGACCGGGCCAACCGTTCAGGGTGGCGATGCGCTGGTCGTCATTTGCGCCCGGGGCGAGCGTGATGGTCAGCGCATCCTCCGGGCGCAGCGCGCCGAGGCGGTCGGGCCATTCCACCAGCACGATCCCCTCCCGCGCCTCGTCCCAGCCGAGCTCGGCGAGGTCGGCGGGGCCGTCGAGTCGCCACAGGTCGAAGTGGAAGGCGGGGCCGGCGGGAAGCGCGTATTCCTGCACCAGGGTGAAGGTGGGCGAGGGCACCTCCAGCGCCGGATCGCCGCTGGCCGCGCGGAGGAAGGCGCGGGCGAAGGTGCTCTTGCCGGCGCCCAGCGGGCCTTCCAGCAGCAGCGCATCGCCGCGCCGGGCGCGCGTGGCGATCCGTGCGGCCAGCGCCTCGGTCGCGGCGGTATCGGCGAGTGTCAGGGTCACGGGCGCTTGCATGCGGGGATCGGGGGGCAATCTGCCCTCCCCGGGGCGGCGGGCACAAGCGCCGGGTTCGCGGTTTGATCGCGGCAGCCCCGGCCGCTACACCGGATGGACGCGGGAAGGGATGCGCAGGCGATGACGGCCAGGGTCGAGACGGATGTGGCGATCATCGGCGCCGGGCCCGTTGGGCTCTTCGCCGTCTTCGAATGCGGCATGCTGCGGATGCGCACGGTGGTGGTGGATGCGCTCGATGCCGCCGGCGGGCAGTGCAGCGCACTCTACCCGGAGAAGCCGATCTTCGACATCCCGGCGCATCCCGAGATCGCCGCCGCCGACCTGATCGAGGCGCTGGAGAAGCAGGCGCGGCCATTCCACCCGCTGATGCTGCTCTCCCGCCGGGTCGAGCGGCTGGCGCGGCTGGATGGCGGGTTCGAGCTGGCTACCAGCGAGGGCGACACCATCGCCTGCAAGGCGGTGATCATCGCCGCCGGCGCCGGCGCCTTCGGCCCCAACCGCCCGCCGCTGGAACACCTGCCGGAGTACGAGGCCACCGGCGCCGTGCGCTACCTGGTGACGCGGCGGGAGGATTTCCGCGCCAAGCGCGTGGTGATCGCCGGCGGCGGGGACAGCGCGGTGGACTGGGCGCTGAGCCTCAAGCAGATCGCCGCCAAGGTCACGGTGGTGCACCGGCGCGACAAGTTCCGCTGCGCGCCGGAAAGCGCCGCGCAGCTCAGGGCCGCCGCCGAGCGCGGCGAGGTGGAGATGGCGATCCCCTATCAGCTGCACGGGTTGCAGGGCGAAGGCGGGCGGCTGACGGGGGTGGAGCTCGCCACGCTGAAGGGCGAGGTGAGGACCGTGCCGGCCGACATCCTGCTGCCCTTCTACGGGCTCTCGATGGAGCTCGGCCCGATCGCCGAATGGGGGCTGGATGTCGAGCACAAGCATGTGCAAGTGGCGCCCGCGACCTGCGAGACGAACATCCCCGGCGTGCACGCCATCGGCGACATCGCCACCTATCCGGGCAAGCTCAAGCTGATCCTTCAGGGGTTCAGCGAGGCCGCGATGGCCGCCCATGCGATCCACCCGCGCGTCTTCCCCGGCGAGGCGCTGCACTTCGAATACAGCACCAGCAAGGGGCTGCCGGTGGCGGGCTGAGCGGGGGCGGGCCCCACCCCGGGCTGCGTTCGGCGTCTTGCAGCGCGCGCTCTTCAGGGAAGGATGCGCCCGCGAAGCGAGCGCGGGTGGGAGATTCTTGACGCCGGGCTTGCGAACCAACCTTCGAATCGCGAGCGGACGATTCAGTCCTTCCACTCTGCGGCAGCTTTGGTCTGACCGCTTCAAGTTGCGCGCGCCGTAGGAAGAAGGCCGGGTACTTGTTCTGGTCCTGCGCTGCACTTTGGCCTTCCGGACCTCACAACCGATTGCGCCATCGGGCGCTCTGCTGTTCATCCGCCTCGCCCGGGGTCCCGGAGGCCGCCGTTGAACGAGACCGCCCTGCCCGGCCCTGCAGATGAAGGACAGCCGTTCTGGGGCGAACTTGGCGATCTGAACGCGCGGCTGCTCGCATTCTACCTCCCCCAGTTCCATCCGATCCCCGAGAACGATGCCTGGTGGGGAGAGGGCTTCACGGAGTGGACCAATGTCGCAAAGGCCAAGCCGCTCTATCCCGGGCACCAGCAGCCGCGGGTGCCGGGGGAACTGGGCTATTACGACCTGCGCGATCCCGCCATCCGGGAGCGGCAGGCCGACCTGGCGCGAAGCGCGGGTATCGAGGGGTTCTGCTACTGGCACTATTGGTTCGGCCGAGGGCGTCGCCTGCTGGAGCGGCCCTTCCAGGACGTCGTGGAGAGCGGCAGGCCGGATTTTCCGTTCTGCCTGGCCTGGGCAAACGATTCCTGGACGGGGGTCTGGCACGGCGCCCCAGGCCAGATGCTGATGGAGCAGACCTACCCCGGCCGCGACGACGAAGCGGCGCATTTCGAGACTGTCCTGCCGGCGTTCCGGGACGAACGCCATGTCCGGGTGGAGGGCAGGCCGGTGTTCCTCGTCTACCGGCCGGCGGAGCTTCCGGATGCCGAGGCCTTCACCGCCCACTGGCGGCAACTCGCGACGAGCGCGGGGCTGGGCGGGCTGTACCTCATTGCGATGAGCTACGACATGGCGCATCCGTCGCTGCGGCAATTCGACGCGGTGACGAATTTCGGGCCGGCCGACTATCTCTTCAGTCTCCGGACCCAGCCCTTGCGGCGGCGCATCGCCCGACGGCTGTGGGGGGCCCTGGGTGGGCCGCTCAGGTTCGATTTCCACGATGTCGTGGAGCAGGCGTTCGGCACACTCCCCCGCGAGAAGCGCTTCCTGCCCGGTGTGCTGACGGGCTGGGACAACACACCCCGGGCAGGCAGGCGCGGCCATGTGTTCGAGGGCTTCTCGCCCGCACTCCTGCGGCGGTATCTGGGAAAGGCGACCGATCTGGTCGCCGCCTATCCGCCGCAACATCGGATCGTCTTCCTCAAGGCATGGAACGAGTGGGCGGAGGGCAACTACCTCGAGCCGGATGCGACGTTCGGCCGGACACTCCTCGATGCCGTGGCGGCCGAGGTGGCCCCACGTCGCGGCGCTGGCGCGTGAGGCGGGGGCCGGTCAGGACAGCAGCTCCACGAAGGTCTCGCCCGGATCCGCGATCGCCCCCGGCCCGGCCTTCGCCACCGCCTGCATCGCGCCGTTGAAGAAGCGGACGAAGCGGTCGGCATGCTTCGCGGTGCCGATCGGGTATTGCGCCATCTTCCAGCGGTTCGCCGCCGCGCCCTGGTAGCGCACCGAGCCGGCATTGTAGGCGCAGGCCACCAGCGGCGGGTCGAAGCGCGTGGAGCGGCCCTGGCGCGAGATATAGGCCATGCCGGCACGGATCGAGGTGCTGGGGTTCTCGAGGGCGGCCAGCGTCAGCGTCTCGTCGCCCAGCGCCTCCTGCGCGGTGGAGAGCAGCGTCTGCATCAGCCCCATCGAGACGCGGCGCGGCGTGCGCGACGGATCCTCCAGGTCGCAGCCCGGCTCCAGCCGCTTCGCGCGCGGATTGCCGGAGCTCTCGGTGCAGATCGTCGCCACCACCAGCTCCGCCGGGACCGGGAAGCGGACGGAGGCGGTGACGATGGCATCGGCGTATTCGGACAAAACCCGCTCCGCCATCGCCACCTCCGCTGCGCTCGGCGCCTCGATCTTGCCGGCGACCTCCAGCCCGTCCCGGGTCAGGCGCCAGGTGACGCTGTCGGGGTAGCGGCCATGCGGCTCCTGCAGGGCGGCGAGAGTCGCGCCGTCCAGCACGGCGGCGACGCCGCTGCGCAGCGGGGGTTGCGCCGCCCCGACCAGCGCGGCCCAGGTGACGGGCCCGAGCACGCCATCCTCCACCAGGCCGCGGCGGCGCTGGAAGGCCTTGATCGCGGCCCGGGTGGCGGCGCCGAACAGGCCATCGGGCTTGAGGCCGGCGCCGGCACGCTCGTTCAGCAGGCGCTGGGCGAGGAAGACCTCCTCGCCGCGCATCATCGGCTGGGTGAACCACCAGGTGCGGGTGAGCACGGGCGTGGCGGGATCGGCGGTCGCGGCGGACATCAGGTGCAGCCTTCCTGGGCGAGTTGCGCCGCGATCGCGGCGCGGCGCTGGTCGAGCCGGTCGCCGAGCGGCGGCAGGCCGGGCCCGCCGGGCGTGCCGGCGGCCTGCCGGCTCGCTTCCCGCAGCACGGCGCAGCGCGCCGGCGGCAGCACCTCCCCGGCCTGCACGCGGTTCAGCGCGACGCCGGCCTCGTAATGGTCGGCGTAGGGCGCGGCGGGCGTGCCGCGCAGCGGCGCGACCGCAGCGAGGATGGCCGCATTCTCCGCCACGCGCGCATCGCCGGTGGCGCGGTCGCGGCGGCGCTCATGCACATCGGCAAGGCGGATCGCCACCTCCTGCCGTTCCTGCGGGGTGGCGTCCCTGGGCAGCAGGGCGCGGGCGCGGGTGAAGGCCTCCACCGCGCAGGTGCGGCGCAGGGGGCGCGCGCCCTCCGCCGTCTCCGGCGCCTCGGCGAGGCGGGCGCAGGCGGCGCCGCGATAGAGCCAGAGCGTCACGCAGGCGCGGTCCACCTCCGAGCAGTCGAACATGCGGTCGGCCATGGCATCGGTGGCCGGGCCGGGCGGGGTGCGGCGCAGCTCGCCGGCCAGCTGCACCGCCTCCCGCGAGGGACCGCCGCCGCAGGCGGCGAGCAGCAGGGGCAGCAGCAGCAGCAGGGCGGGCGACCAGCGCCGCCTGCGGGTTTCGGACAAAATCCGGCGCATGGCGTCAGCCTCCCTCTTCCGGCGTGGTGGAGGCCTGCTCGGCGGCGCGGGCCTTGGCGGCGGCCTCGGCCTCGGCGCCGCGCAGGAAGTCGGTGGCGCCGAGGCGGGCGGAGACGGCTTCCAGCGTCGCCGGATCGGCCTTGCCCAGCGCCTCCACCAGATAGACCATCCGCTCCAGCTCCGCGGCGACGCGGCTGTCCTGGCGGGCGGCGCGCACCGCGCCGGCGAGCGCCATGGTGGAGACCTCCGCCCCCGCCACGGTGATGCGTTGCAGGTCCAGGCCCTGCAACGCCGCCACGCCGGTCATGGCGGCGCGAAGATCCTCGATCGCATCGGCCAGCACCTCCGGGTTGCCGGCGAATTGCGCGCGCAGCGCGGCACCGCCCTCCCCGCCGCCGCCGGCCAGCACCGCCTCCGCCACCTCCCGCGCCGGGGCGGGGACCTGGCCGGCCCGGGTGCCGACCGCTTCCCACACCGCGAGCGCGATGGCCGGTTCGGCGGTGCCGAGCCTTTCGGACAAAAGCGGCGCGCGGCGCAGCGCAGCGGTGGCGAGCCCGGCATCCACCGTCGTCGGCAGCAGCCCGAGATCGAGCGGCGTGTCGAGCATCGCCGCCTTCCAGCGGTCGAACTTCTCCTTCTCCTTCACCAGCTGCAGCCCGCCGACGACCACCGCGGCCACCAACCCGGCCGGCCCGGCCACCGCGCCGCCGCCGAGCATGCCGGTCAGCACATTGGCGATCGGCGTGCTCTGCGCCGCGACGCGGCCGACGGTCGCCATCGCATCCGACACCGCATTGCCGACCGGGCCGAGATCGCCGAGCTCGCGCAGCGCGCTGCCGGCCTCCTCGGCCAGCCTGCCGATGCTCTCGACGCTGGCACTGCCGCCGACCACCGGGCCGATGCGCGCCAGCAGCCCGTCCACGCGGGCGAGCGCCCGGTCCGCCCCGGCCACCGCGCCGGTGCCGACGCCGAGCGTGCCGGCCACCGCGATCAGCCCGCGCAGCGCCTGGAGTTTCGTCTGCGCGTCGCGCAGCGTGGCCAGCCGGGCCTGCTGCTCCGGCGTGGTCCCGGCGGTGCCGGCCACCACCACCGCCGTGCCCGCCGCGCTGCGCGCCGCGCTGCCGGCATCGGTGGCCGCGGCGGAGGCGTTGCTGGCCGCGGTGCCGGCATTCTGCGCCGCCGTGGTCGCGCGCTCCACCGCCTCCCGCGCGCCCTCCACGATCTGCCGCGACTGCTCGGCGTTGCGGGACGAGAAATAGAAGGTGATGACGGTGCCGAGGAAGCCGGCAACCGCCTCGCCCGATGTCAGGCCGAGCTCGTTCTGCAAGGCCAGCAGCAGGAAGCCGAAGGTGATGATGAAGATCGAGACCAGCGCGCGGACCGAGCCTTCCGGCGCGCCGAGCGGCAGGTCGAAGTAGCGGCCGGAGAAGCTGCTCGCCTCGCCCGGCTTCTGGCCGGTCGCCGCCGCCTGGGTCGCGAGGTGCCGGATCAGGAAATACGACCCGACCATGAAGGCGACCAGCACGCCGATCATCAGCAGCATCGCGAAGGTCCGGGCATTGCCGGTCGCCCCCCTGGCTTCCAGCAGAGCCAGCCGCTCCGCCAGCGCCGCCGCGTCGGGTGACAGCAGCGGCGGCGCCACCTGCGCCACCGCGCCGCGGGCGACCGCCATCCAGGCGAGAACGCTGAGGGCGCCCTGCGTCAGACCATGGACCCGCTCGCGCCATGCCTGCATGGGCCGCCCCTCCCTCGCTTGCCAGGCGAGGCTAGGAGGACGGAGCCGATCGACTCAAGGGTGAACCGATCGAACGTTCGCTTTTCGTTCGGGTTGTGGCGTCCGTGCATCGCACACGCTCTCGTGAGCGATGCGGCGGACGGCGCCCCTCAGGCGCGATCGAGCAGGGCGCGGATGCGCGCGGCGTCGCCGGGCGGTGCGGCGATGCGCAGCTCGACCTCGGTGCCATGCTCGGCAAGCGTGGCGGCGTCGCGATCGACCGGAACCTGCCGCACCAGCGTCTCGAGCATCAGCTTGGCGGCCTCGCCGTCCGGGAAGCGACGGGAGAGCATGACGGCGCCGGGCACCGCGGCGTGGTGCTCGCCGACCAACTCGGACATCGGCACCGCGCGGGTGCCGCGCTCGGCGGTGTTGGAGGGCGGGTCGCTGGCGGGGAAGCTGTCCGCGCTGGCAATGTCCTGCTCGTTGTTCGGTTTGCGCTGGCCGTTGGGCGGCATGGTGGCTCCCCCGGTGTTTGGTATCTGGTCGCACCAACGTGCCGCGCCGGCCCGGGTTCGGGCGGGGGACCAGACCAGGACCCGGCAATGCACGCCCCCGACCGCGGGCTATTCCTCCAGGCGGAGCGGCGCCGCCGGGGGCCAGGGGAGCCAGGCGACCGGCAGCCCGGCCTCGCCCACGGGCCCGCCGGCGGCATCCGGTGTCGCGAGGCCGGACAGGCCGACGCGGAAGGGCGGCGCGGGTGGCGCCTCGCCGCTGGGCGTGGGCGCCGGCCCTGGCCCGGGCGGCGGCGGGTCGGGCGGGGGTGGAGGCGGCGGCGGGGGTGGCGGGGGGGGGGGTGGCGGGGCGGGCGGGGGCGGGGGCGGCGGGGCGCGCGCGGGGGGCGGGGGCGGCGTCTGGCCGCAATTCGCGACGCCCATCGGGCAGTCGTTGAAGCGGTAGCCGGTGTCGCTGGCCGCGAGCGTCACCAGCGCCGCCGCCTCCGCCCCGCCGACACCGCCCAGCACGCCGGCCAGGAAGGCCGAGGCACCGCGCCCGAGCACGCCGAGCCGCCCGGCCTCCAGCGTGCCGACCGCGGGGCCGCCATCGAGCAGCAGGAACACCGGCGAGGCGCCAGCCTGGATGTCGAAGGCCGCGCCGCCGGCCGCGGCGCTGCTGGCCGGGCCGAAGGCCGCCAGCTGGGTCGGCTGCGACCCCGCCGGCAGGCCGGGCAGGTCCGGCTGCACCGCATCGGGCAGCGTGGCCAGGCCGCCGGTCCGGCGGGTGTCGAGGATCAGCACCGGCAGCCGGGTGGGATCGAGCGGCGCGAGCGTGGTTTGCGCGCCGGCGGCGATGCCGGCGGGCGCGGCCAGCAGCACCGCGCGCCCGGCCTCGAAGCTGGCGCCGTCCAGCGTCATCTGGCCGCCGGCGCGCAGCAGCACGGTCTCGCCCGCGACGGGGCCGGTGACGGTGAGCGCGCTGTCGCTGGCCAGCGCGAAGCCCGCGCCCGCGGTGCCGGCGGCGAGCCGGCCGAGCTGGTTGCCGGCGCCGTCCAGCGCCACGGCGCCGGCGGCATGCACCTGTAAGCCGCCGCCGAGGCGGAGCGCCGCGCCGCTCGGCGCCTGGGCGATATCGCCGGAGAGCGCCACCAGTACCGCGGCGCCGGAAGCCGAAACCGGCGCGGCCAGCCCGATGCGGTCGGCCGAGAGGCCGAGCGGGCCGCCGACCTCCAGCGCCCCGGTCACGTCGAGCTCGCCGCCGGCGGCCAGCCACAACTCGCCCGCACGGCCCGACAGCGCAGCCACGCGGTGGTCGGCGCCGTCGAGCATGACGGTGCCTGCGACATCGAGGCCCAGCACATCGGCCCGCAGCGCGCCCGCCGCCTGGTCGAGCCCGCCGCCGAGGTCGAGCAGCACCTCCGGCGCCGCGATCAGCCCGGCGAGGCGCAGCGCGCCGGTGCCGGCATGGCGCAGGCGCCAGGTGCCGGCGGCGCCGCCGCCCGCGGCGCCGAGCAGGTTCTCGCCCTCCAGCGCCACGCCGCCGAACACCGAGCGGGCGATCAGCACCGGCGCCTCGATGATGCCGGCGGGCTGGGTGATGCCGCCGAGCGCGGTCAGCGTGACGACATCGCCGCTGCGCACGACGCCTTCCAGCGCCAGCGCGCCGGAGGTGGTCAGCGCGAGCGCGCCGGCGGCCTCGGCGCCGAGCAGGCGCGGCAGGTCGTTGCCGGGATCGGTGAGCGTCACCGCGCCGGTGGCCGCGAGCCGCAGCGTGCCGGCGGCGAGCGCGGCGCCGGGGAGCTGGGTGAGGTCGCCGCCGAGATGCAGCTCGGCCGAGGGAACGCTGATCGGATCGGCGACATTGGCGAGTTGCAGCGCGGTGGTGGTGCGCAGCAGCAACCCGCCTGGCGCCACCACGCGGCCGAGGGCGCGCACCGCATTGGCCGCGGCGGCAAGCTCCACGCGGCCGCCCGATTCCACCGAGAGCAGCTCGGCGGCGATGCCGGGCCCGGCCGCATCCTGGGTGATGGCGCCGCCGGCCAGCAGCGCGACCTCGGCTGCGGCGATGTCGTCGGCGGCCAGCGCGCCGGAGGTCGCCACGCGGAACAGCGGCGCGGCGGTGCCGGAGACGGCGGCGATGGCGTTGCCGGCGGCGTCGAGCTGCACCGGGCCGGTCGCCTCGGCGCGCAGTGCCGCGGTGGCGATCGTGCCGCCCTCCTGCGCGATGCCGCCGGCCAGCGCGCGCAAGGTGACCGAGGGCGCGGCGACGGGTGCGGCAAGGCGGAGCGAACCTGCCTCCAGCAGCAGCGCGCCGCCGGCGGCAAGCGCGCCGGTTGCCGCCAGCGCGCCATCGCTCGCCAGCGCGAAGCCCGCGGCGGCACCGGAGGCGCCGAGTTCCGCGACGACGTTGCCGGCGCCGCCGAGCGCGACCTCCCCGGTCAGCGCGGTGGCGCGCAGCAGCCCGGCCTGCACGCTGCCCCCGGCCTGCGTCACGCTGCCGCCGGCGAGGAGCGAGACTTCCGGCGCTGACAGCGCGCCGGTGAGCGACAGGCCGCCGAAGGTGGCCAGCGCGAAGACGCCGTCCGCGCCCGAGGCGCCGAGCGCGGCGATTTCGTTCAGCGGGTCCTCGAGCCGCACGGAGCCGCCGATGGCGCGCGCCGAGAGCAGCGGCGTGATGACGAGCGCGTCGGTCTCCTGGAGCAGGTCGCCGCGGGCGGTGAGCGTGACGGCGGCGGCGCTGACCGGGCCTTCCAGCAGCAGCGTGCGGCCGGCATCGAGCGCGAAGGTGTCGCGCGCGGAACCAGAGAGGCGGGAGACCAGGTTGTTCGGCGCGTCCAGCCGGACCGAGCCGCCGGGCGTGGCGAGGTTCAGCCGCTCGGCATAGACGCGGGAGACGTCGGCATCCTGCGTCAGGTCGCCGGCATCGAGCGTCAGCGCGATGCTGGCGTCGAAGCCGTTGATGGTGCCGGCGATGTGCAGCGCCCCGGCATTGCGCAGCGTCAGGCCGGCGATGGCGGTGGTGTCGCCGAGGGCGGCGATGCGGTTGCCGGCGCCGTCGAGGCGGATCTCCGCGAAGGGCGATTCCAGGCGCAGCAGATCGGTGGCGATGCCGGCGCCGAAGCCGGCCTGGGTGATGCCGGTGGCGCCGAGCGCGACCAGCTCCACGCTGCCGGCCGCGAGCGGGGCGTAGAGCGAGAGGCCTTCGAGCGACGTCAGGCGGATCGCCTCGGCCTGCACGGGGGCATCCACCGCCATCGCGGTGACGGAGGCGATGTCGAAGCGGCCGGCAGCGAAGCCGCCATCGAGGCCGAGGATCAGGTTGTCGAAGGCCTCCAGCCGCACCGCGCCGGCGCGCGCCTCGGCGAAGAGGGTGGTGGCGTTGATGCCGGCGCCGAACTCGGCCTGGGTGATGTCGCCTGCGGTGCGCAGGCGCAGGTCGCCGAGGACGGAGAGCGGCGCCTCGATCGAGATGCCGTCGCCGGGCTCGGCGGTGGCGTTGGTGGTCTCGAGCGTCAGCGGGCCGGCATCGCGGTTCACTGCGGCAAGCACGCGGATGCGGCGCTCGGCCTGCAGGATCAGGTGGCCCTCGGTGGTGGCGACGGTGGAGGCCGCGATCTCCTCCGGCTCGGTGGCGCCGGAGGGGAAATCGACGATGTGCAGTTCCTCGGGGTCGATCAGCACCACGCCGTCGGCGCCGGCGCGCAGCGTTCCGTCCACCAGCAGGCCGCCGCGGGAGGAGACCTCGACCGCGCCGCCGCGCCCGCCTTCGGGGCCACCGCGGGCGGAGATCGCGCCGCGCATCTCGGTGCGGGCGTCGCTGTGCACGATGACGCGGCCGCCGGTGCCGCGCCGGGTCGCATCCGCGCGGAGCGTGGCGCCGCGCGCGACGGTGGTGCGGGCGGCGAGCTGCGTGGGCGCGCCGAGTCGGCTGGTGGCACCGGCGCCGACCGTGACCTGGCCGCCGCCATTGGCTGCCGAGGCGTCCAGCACCGCGCCGGCGGGCACGCGCACACCGCCGCCCGGCGCATTCGCCGTGATGGCGGCCGCCGTGATGCGGCCGCCGGCCTCCACCAGCGTCTCCAGCACGCCGGAGGCGGCGCGGGCGGTGAGCAGGACATGGCCGCCCTCGGCCTCGATGGTGCCGCTGTTGGTGGCGAGCGCGGCGGCGCCGGAGGGGGCGGCGGTCACCTGCCGCGTGACGTCGAGCGAGAGCAGCCCGTCGCCGGCGAGATCGAGCGCGAAGGCCTCGCCGCCCGCCACGGCGACGCGGCCGAGGCGGGCGCGGATGGTGCCGGAATTGGCGGCGACCGGGCCGACAAGGGCGGCAAGGCCCTGCTCGCGCACGGTGACGGTGCCGCGGTTCTCGACGCGGGCGCCGGGGCGCGGCGCGCCGTCGAAGGCCATGCGCCCGGCCATGAAGTTCTGGTTGGTGGTGTCGGAGGTGGTGGCGATCAGCCCCGCCACGTCCACCTGCGCGCCATTCTGGAACACGATGCCGGCGCGGTTGACGATCGCCACGCCGCCGTTCGAGGTCAGCCGCCCGGCAATGGCGGAGGGGTCCGGCCCGGTCACCCGCTGCAGCGACCAGGAGGCCGCGCCGGGCTGGCGGATATCCACCTGGTGGCCGGCGCCGATGTCGAAGCCGCGCCACTCGATCACCGCGCGGTCGGTCGCCTGGTTCACCTGGGTGCGGGTGGCGGTCTGGCTGATCGTCGCCTGTCCGGCGACGACCGATCCGCCCTGCGGGCGGGCATCCGGCGCCTGGGCCTGCGCGAGGGCCGGCGCCAGCAGCGCAGTGGTGGCGAGAAGAAGCGGACGGAGCGTGCGACCCATGGTGGCGAGTATGAACGAATCCTCTATCAACCGGAAGAGGAAATCCAATTTTTAAGACTGCCCGTTGCGCGTGCAATCGCTGACGAGTTGCCGCCCCCCTCCACCCATGCCTTCATGCGCGCCGAGGGCGCCATACGGAGCAACCATGGCAGTGACGGGCAATGCGGTCCGGGTGGCGGTGTTGCCCGGCGACGGCATCGGCGTGGAGGTGACCGAGGCCGCGCTCGGCGTGCTCGGGAAGCTCACCCGCCGCCATGGGCTGGGCCTGGCCACCGAGACGCTGCCGGCCGGCGCCTTCTGCTATCAGGCGACGGGCACGGCGATGAGCGAGGAGACCTTCCGCCGCGCCGAAGCCGCCGACGCCATCCTGCTCGGCGCCATGGGCTGGCCCGGCATCCGCTACCCCGACGGGACCGAGATCGCGCCGCAGCTCGATTTGCGCTTCCGGCTCGGGCTGTACGCGGGGGTGCGGCCGATCCGCGCGATACCGGGCGTGCCGCTCGCCCTCGCCCATCCCCGTGCGCAGGAGATCGACCTGGTGATCCTGCGCGAGAGCACCGAGGGCCTGTTCTGGTCGCGCGGCCGCGGCGAGGTGATCGAGGATCGCGAGGCGCGCGACACCATGGTGATCACGCGCGCCACCACCGAACGTCTCTCCCGCTTCGCCTTCCGGCTCGCCGAACGACGCGCCCAGCGGCGCGGCAGGCCGGGGAAGGTGACGCTGGTGGACAAGGCCAACGTCTTCACCTCCATGGCCTTCATGCGGAAGGTCTTTTCCGAGGTTGCGCAGGGCTTCCCCGGCGTGGCGGCGGACGCGCACTACGTGGACGCGATGGCGCTCGACCTGGTGCGACGCCCCTGGGAGTTCGACGTGCTGCCGACCGAGAACATGTTCGGCGACATCCTCTCCGATCTCGGCGCCGGGCTGATCGGCGGCATGGGCTATGCGCCCTCGGCCGATATCGGCGACGACCACGCGGTGTTCCAGCCGAGCCACGGCACCGCGCCCGACATCGCCGGCAAGGGGCTGGCGAACCCGACGGCGACGATCCTCTCGGCGGCGCTGATGCTCGACTGGCTGGGCAGCCGCGGCGCCGGGCAGGCCTGGAGCGATGCGGCGGCGGAGCTGGACGCCGCGGTGGATGCCGCCTTCGCCGGCGGGCTCGTCAGCGCCGAATTCGGCGGCGCCGGCACGGCCGACGTAGCGCGCGCCATCGCCGACCGCATCCCGGGCTGAACCGCGCCATGCATGTGCTGGAGGCGATGGCCTCGCGCCGCTCCATCCGCGGCTTCCGCCCCGACCCGGTGCCGCGCGAGACGCTGGAGAAAATCCTCGCCGCCGCGTCCCGCGCGCCGTCCGGCTCCAACATCCAGCCCTGGCATGTGCGGGTGACCATGGGCGCGGAGAAGGCGCGGCTTTCCGCTGCGCTGCGCGCCGCGCATGCGGCCGGCGAGAAGGGCGCGCGCGAATACCACTACTACCCGCGCGCCTGGCGGGAGCCTTACCTGGCGCGGCGCCGCGCGACGGGCTGGGGGCTTTATGCGCTGCTCGGCATCGGCCGGGGCGACACGGCGCGGATGAGCGCGCAGCATGGGCGCAACTACGAGTTCTTCGGCGCGCCGGTCGGGCTGTTCTTCACCATGGACCGCGACATGGAGATCGGCTCCTGGCTCGATTGCGGCATGTTCCTGCAGAACGTGATGCTCGCGGCGCGCGGGCATGGCCTCGACACCTGCCCGCAGGCCGCCTTCTGCGACTACCACCACATCGTGCGGCGGGAGCTGTCGCTGCCGGAGGACCGCATCCTGGTCTGCGGCATGTCGCTCGGGCACGCGGATCCGGACGAGCCTGCCAACCGCTTGGTGACGGCGCGTGAGCCGCTCGAGGATTTCGTGACGTTCGGACCCGAGGCATGACCGGCGAACAGCTCATCGATTCGCGCACCGCCTGGATCCGCCTCGCCGCGGTGGTGGCGCTTGCGACCGTGGGCGGCGTGGGCATGTGGTCGGTGGTCGTGGTGCTGCCGCATGTCCAGGCGGAATTCGGCGCCACGCGCGCCGGCGCCTCGCTGCCCTACACGCTTACCATGCTCGGCTTCGGCGCGGGCGGGATCATGATGGGCAGGCTGGCCGACCGCTTCGGCGTGATGGTGCCGCTGCTGGGCGGCACCGTGATGCTCGCCGCCGGCTACGTCGCCGCGGCGATGGCGCCGAGCCTTGCCGTCTTCGCCCTGGTGCAGGGCGTGATGATCGGCTTCCTCGGCTCCTCCGCCGCCTTCGGGCCGCTGATGGCCGATGCCTCGCTGTGGTTCCGAAGGCGGCGCGGCATCGCGGTGGCGCTGGCGGCCTCGGGCAACTACCTGGCCGGCGCGGTCTGGCCGCCGATCCTCACCTGGCTGATCGCCGACCATGGGTGGCGCACCGCCCATGTGGTGATCGGCGTGATCTGCCTGGTGACGATGCTGCCGCTCTCGCTGCTGCTGCGCGCCCGCCCGCCAGGCTCCCGCGGCGGTGCGGCGATGCCGGCGGAAGGCGGCAGCGACCGGCCGCTCGGCCTGTCGCGCAACGGGCTGACGGCGGTGCTGGCCATCGCGGGCATCGGCTGCTGCGTGGCGATGGCGATGCCGCAGGTCCACATCGTCGCCTATTGCGGCGACCTCGGCTACGGCGTGGCGCGGGGGGCGGAGATGCTCTCGCTGATGCTGGCCTGCGGCATCGTCTCGCGCTTGGCGTCGGGCTTCATCGCCGATCGGATCGGCGGGCTTTCCACGGTGCTGCTCGGCTCGGTGCTGCAGATGTTCGCGCTGTCGCTGTTCCTGTTCTTCGACGGGCTGACCTCGCTCTACCTGCTCTCGGCGCTGTTCGGCCTGGTGCAGGGCGGCATCATCCCCTCCTACGCGGTGACGCTGCGCGAGCATTTCCCGGCGAAGGAGGTGGGCACGCGCGTCGGCATCGTGCTGTTCGCCACGCTGATCGGCATGGCGCTGGGCGGCTGGCTCTCCGGCCTGGTGTTCGACCTGACCGGCAGCTATCTCGCCGCCTTCCTCAACGGCATCGCGTGGAACGCGGCGAATGTGGCGATCATCGCGACGCTGCTGATCCGCGCGCGCGGCTACGGGCGGCCGGCGGTTGCCTAGGAGCCTGTCCTTGTAACGGGTGATGAGGCTCGACAGGTAGGGCGCGGGGTGATTCGCTCTTCGGCATGAGGAAGAGCTTCCGGCCGTGGAGGGT